>NZ_BDCK01000043.1 GCF_001613465.1 Nocardia niwae NBRC 108934 = DSM 45340
TATGAGCTGGCAGATGGCGGGCCCGGCGTGGTTGTTCTGCCCGGCCGATCGCCCCGAACGTTTCGCGAAGGCCGCGGCCGCGGCCGATGTGGTGATCCTCGACCTCGAGGACGGCGTCGCCGCGCACGACAAGGCGGCGGCGCGCGAGGCGCTGCTGGATACGCCGTTGGACCCCGAGACCACGGTGGTGCGGGTCAACGCGGCGGGCACGCGGGATCACGCGCTCGATCTGGCGGCGCTGGCCGACACCGCCTACCGGCGGCTCATGCTGCCGAAATGCGAGGCGGCCGAGCAGGTCGCGGCGCTGTCGGAGCACGAGGTGATCGCGCTGATCGAGTCGCCGCTCGGCGCGCTCACGGTCGGCCAGGCGATGACGGCGCGCAACGCGATCGGCGTCATGTGGGGCGCGGAGGATCTGGTCGCCGGGCTCGGCGGCACCGCGAGCAGGCACGCCGACGGCAGCTACCGCGATGTGGCCCGGCACGTGCGCTCCACCACGCTGCTGGCCGCCAAGGCGTACGGCAAGTTCGCGCTGGACTCGGTGTATCTGAACATTCGCGACCTGGACGGGCTGCGCGCGGAGGCCGAGGACGCGGTCGCGATCGGCTTCGACGCCAAGGTCGCGATCCACCCGAGCCAGGTGCCGGTGCTGCGGGCCGCCTACGCGCCCTCGGAGGAAGAGCTCACCTGGGCCCGGCGGGTGCTGGAAGAAACGCCGAAGCACCGCGGGGTCTTCGCCTTCGAGGGCAGGATGGTCGATGGCCCCGTGTTCCGGCACGCCGAGCAGATCGTGCGGCGCGCCGACCGCGCCTGAGCACCGAGTTTCCACAGTCAGGAGGACCGCGATGCAACCGCAATGGGTGCCGACCGCAGAAGACGTCGCCCAGGCGACCATCACCGACTTCGCACGATTCGTCGCCGATCGCACCGGAGTGCGCACGGCCGACTATCACGCGCTGTGGCAATGGTCGGTCCAGGATCTTCCCGGGTTCTGGCACGCGCTGTGGGACTATTTCGAGCTCGGCGAGATCGCGGGCGAGGTGCTGGCGAGCGCCGAGATGCCGGGGGCGCAATGGTTTCCCGGCACCCGGCTGAACTACGTCGACCAGGTGATCCGGCAGCTGCGCACCGACCGGCCCGCGATCAAGGCGGTCAGCGAGGACGCGCCGATTCGCGAAGTCTCCTGGGCCGAATTGATCGACCACACCGCCGCTTTCGCGCAGACCCTGCGTGGTCTGGGCGTGCGCCCCGGTGACCGGGTGGCCGGGTATCTGCCGAATATCCCGGAGGCGGTGGTCGCGTTCCTGGCCACCGCGAGCATCGGCGCGGTCTGGAGCGCCTGCGGGCAGGACTATTCGCCCAAGGCCGCGCTGGATCGGCTCGGGCAGCTCGAACCCACCGTTCTGGTCACCGCCGACGGCTACCGCTTCGGCGGCAAAGCGCACGACAAGCGCGACGACGTCGCCGCCTTGCGCGCGGGTCTGGACACTCTGAAGGGCACGGTCGTGGTCTCCCGGCTAGGGCTCGAGGTACCGGACGCGACTTCGTGGGAGGGCGCGGTGACCAGCACCGAGTCGGCGCCCCCGGTGATCACCACGGAATCGGTGAGTTTCGACCATCCGCTGTGGATCGTGTTCTCCTCCGGCACCACCGGCCTGCCGAAGGGCATCGTGCACGGCCACGGCGGGGTGTTGCTCGAACACCTCAAAGCCGTTGCACTGCAATCTGATATCGGATCCGAAGACACCTTCTTCTGGTACACCAGCCCGAGCTGGATGATGTGGAACTTCCAGATCGCGGGCCTGCTGGCCGGGGCCACCATCGTCACCTACGACGGCAGCCCGACCGCCCCGGCTCCCGACGCGCTGTGGCGGATCGCCGCCGAGGTCGGCGCCACCGTGCTGGGGGCGAGCCCCGGCTACGTGCTGGCGTGCATCAAAGCGGGCTCGGTGCCGCGCACGGATCACGACCTGTCGGCGCTGCGCACCGTCGGCATCACCGGCTCCTCGCTGCCCACCTCCTCGGCGCTGTGGCTGGGCGAGAACGTCGGCGAGCACGTCCAGGTGTCCTCGATCAGCGGGGGCACCGACGTGGTGTCCGCGTTCGTCGGCGGCGTGCGCACCGTGCCGGTGTGGCCGGGCGAGCTCTCGGCGCCCTATCTCGGGGTGGCGCTGGACGCCTACGACCCGGCGGGGCAGCCGGTGCGCGGCGAGGTGGGCGAACTCGTCGTCACCGCCCCGATGCCGTCCATGCCGGTCTCCTTCTGGCGCGACGAGGACGGAAAGCGTTATCACGACGCCTATTTCGACGTGTACCCCGGCGTGTGGCGGCACGGCGACTGGATCACCATCACCGAGCACCACAGCGTGATCGTGCACGGACGCTCGGACTCCACGCTCAACCGGCACGGCATCCGGATGGGCAGCGCCGATATCTACCAGTCCGTCGAACGGCTCCCGGAGATCGCCGAGGCCCTGGTGATCGGCGCCGAACAGCCGGACGGGGGCTACTGGATGCCGCTGTTCGTGACGCTGGCCCCCGGCGCGGAACTCACCGACGAACTGAAGACCCGCATCAACGGCACCATCCGCACCGAGGTCTCCCCCCGCCACGTCCCCGACGAGATCATCCTCGCCCCCGGCATCCCGCACACCCGCACCGGCAAGAAGCTCGAGGTACCGATCAAGAAACTGTTCCAGGGCGCCGACCCGGCCCGCGTCGTCGAACGCAGCGCCGTGGACAACCCGGACCTGCTCGACTGGTACAGCGCGATCCGGCCCGGCGGGCGGAGCTGAGGGGCCCGAGCGGCTGCGGCGCAGCAGGTTCGCGCAGAACGCGACAGCTTATTCGAGGCTGCCCTGTGGCACGACCCAGATATGGGGTTGCCTCGTCACCGCCGCGATGTGTTCGAAATCCGCGTCGTAATGGACAGTACAGCCCCATGGAACTCGGCCACTGCGGCAGTGAGCAGATCTACGATCCCCGCGGCTCGATGGTCAGTTCGATTGTCACGCAGTGGTGTTCGGGCCTATCTCCGGTAGCCGCGCCCGCCGATGGACGCGGTGAAGACCGCCGCCCGCGCGCCACGGGCGGCGTCCAGGTTGCGCTTCTCCTGCGGGGTGAGCCGATAGCGCGCCGTGATCCGCCGTACCGCGGCGATCACGGCGCCGAGCACCGGGATGGGGTCTACCGGTGGTAAAGCCAACGCCATGACGAACTCCTTACCAGAATACGCACGGGTACAGGCGAATTCGAGTGAATACGAGCGGTGGATCGTGACCGTTCGAATGACGGGCCGCCGCTGGCTTCGTCGCGGCGGCGATTGCCATGAGGCCGGGCGTAGAGGTGCGGTGAGCGCAGCCGTTACGACGAACGTGCCCGGAGCACGGGTGGCGGCTGCCGTCTATCGATCAGCCGATTTCCTCCACCCGATAGGTGCGCTCTCGAGGTCGGCCTTGGACCAACCCCCTGGCTCCACCCCTCAGGCAGGCTCGATGCAACAACACTGTCCGCGAATGCGCGATCTCGAGATTTGCGAATTGTCATGTGCTCGGTGAAACGCTCGTCACGGAGCTTACGATGATTCTGTGACGGGACTGGTGCTCCCCGGCCGATCAGAATTGCAGAACTCAGGCTGGAAGGAGCCCGACCTTACTGTGCCATTGCGGACTGGCCCGTTGAGCGGGACCGAGCCCATGGTCGATCAGCCGATAATACGGCGATCGATGCAGGATCCGACGCTGAATCCGACATAAGTGCTCGTTGCCGAAACAGGGGACTGCCGACGAACCGTAAGCAGCAATTGGCTGTCGACCGCTTCCCGACCAGCGACTCAGCTGATCCCGGTGAAGCGGCGGATCAATAATCACGAAACCCGGGGAATCTGATGCGCGAACAGATGGAATTCACAGTCGTCGAGGTCGGTGCGGACCCTGAACGGCTGAGCTGGGACAGTGATCTGCTCCTCGCCGAACTGCGCGAACTCGACTTCGATGACATCGGCCGTCCCACCGGAGGCCCGGCTTCCGCGCGAACGCGGGCAGGTGATGTAACGGCGGTCGCTTCGATCATCGCGATCGTGTCCTCGCCTGCCGTGACACAGGCCGCGATCGAGGTCGTCAAAAGTTGGCTTACTCGACGCGACCACGGCGTCGTGCGAGTGAAGCTCGATGACGACGAGATCGAGATCCCCGTCGCTTCGACCGACGAGAAGCGCAAGCTTCTCGCCGCATTCTTAGCCCGTCATCGAGCTCCGAACCATGGCAAAACGTAGTCTGATCATCGCGAATCAGCATTACCGCGATCCCGCGTTCGCCGAATTGCCCGGCGCGGCGCACGACGCGACCGAACTCGAGTCGGTCCTAGCCGATCCGAAAATCGGCGGATTCGAGGTCGAAGTGCTGCGGGATGCTACGGCGGCCGAGTGCCGCATGGCGATCGAACGATTCTTCCGCGACGCCCACGGTGACGATCTGCTGCTTCTGCACATGTCCTGTCACGGTCAGAAGGACCTGCAGAATTGCTTGTTCATGATCGGCACGGATTCGATGAAAGCCTATATCGCGTCGACGGGCATCGACTCGGCCTTCATCAACGATCAGATTGAGAGTAGTCGTTCGAACAAGACGGTGCTGCTGCTCGACTGCTGCTATAGCGGCGCATACTTCCATCGCAGGCGCCCAAGGTCCGCACCGGACTCCGTCGACGTCACGGAACCTTTCTTCGGGCAGGGCCGTGTAGTCATCACCGCCTCGACGTCGCTGCAGTTCAGTCACGAATCGGAAGCCAGCAGCCGCGTCACCAACGAACCGTCGGTGTTCACCAGTGCCGTCGTGCACGGATTACGCACTGGCGCAGCCGATCTCAACGGTGATGGCTTGATAAGCATCGATGAGCTCTACACCTACGTACACGATTCGGTGAAACGCCGCACCCCGCACCAGACGCCGACTCGCAGCGTGTCCAGGGTGCAGGGCCCGCTGTTCATCGCCAAGAACGTGGCCGGTCGACCATCGGATGAAACCACTCCCATAGCACCGCCCGAGCCGGAGCCGGAGCCGGGGTGGAAGAGTTTGTGGAGCCCTTCCAACATCGGGATGGCGCTGCTCGTTGCCGGCGTGACGGCGACGTATCTGCTCTGGCCGGACTCCGGCCCCGAGCCTGTCGAACGAACCCTCGAGATCGCCGAGCCGGGCGACACGGCCGAGCTGACCTTTGAAGGACGAGCCGGTCAAAAGGTATTCGTCGACGTCACCTCGTCGACTTTTCCGTCGCAGTGCGGGCTTCCCGTCTTGCGAGATCCGACCGGAAATCAGATCGCCAACGGCTGCACGTCCAGTAACGGCACAGGTTACATAGACGGCACAGCGCTGCGAGCGGACGGTCGATACACCGTCTTACTGGACCCTGCGAACAATGCCACCGGAAAAGCCACCGCACGTGTTATCGATGTGACCGACCAGGACGCGGAGATCGCCCTGGACGGATCACCGATAACCGCCGCCATCGAGGCGCCCGGCGCGGTAAGCAAACTTCGATTCACCGCCGCTGCCGGTCAAAAAGTATTCGTCAAGGTCAGTTCCTCGACCCTGCCTGCACTGTGCGGGGTCCTCGAATTGCGGGACCCGTCCGACAAGGAGATCGCCAACGGGTGCACCTACAACGATGGCACCGGGTATATCGACACCGCACGGCTTACATCGCCCGGGGAATACACGATCGTGGTGGATCCAGACGCCAACGCAACCGGCAAGGCCCAGGTGCAGCTTTTCAACGTCGTAGACCAAGAGAAGAGGATTACTCCGAACGGGCCGCACGTCACCTCGTCCATCGAACAGCCCGGCGCGGTCAGCAAGCTGCGGTTCACCGGCACCGCCGGTCAGCGGGTGTCCGTAGTGGTCGACTCCTCGACATTGCCCGCCCAATGCGGAGTCCTCGAGCTGCGGGATCGAGCCGGCAAAGAACTCGACAGCGAGTGCATTGATCAGAACGGCGCCGGCTTCATCAAGAATACGATCCTGCCGGCGGCGGGGGAGTACACGATCGTGGTGGATCCAGGCGACTACGCGACCGGTACGTCCCAGGTGCGGCTTTTCGACGTTGTCGACCAGGACACGACAATCGCCCCGGACGGGCCACCGGTTACCTCCTCCATCGAACAGCCCGGTGCCATCAGCAAGCTCCGGTTCACCGGCACCGCCGGTCAGCAGGTGTCCATAGTGGTCAGCACCTCGACACTGCCTGCAGAGTGTGGAGTTCTCAAATTATGGGATCGAGCAGGCAAGGAGCTCTACAGCGAGTGCATCGAGAAGGATGGCACAGGGCGCATCACTACGACATTGCCCAACGCTGACGAGTACACAATCACAGTCGACCCGTCCGGGACCGTGACCGGCGACTCCCAAGTGCGGCTGTATACCGGCTGAGCCCACGGGCCTCTCGGGCCCGAGCAGTGACGGCGCGGTGACGCGTAATTGACGGCGGGTGTGGACGATGGGCTCGCGACGACGACTTGCTCTGCGAGGCCCTGCGCAGAGACCGCACCGAATCCCGAGGGAAAAGCCATGACCGCTACGTCCGCAGAAATGGAGGCCTATGCTCCGGCCTCCCCGTTCGCCGAGACTTTTCAGCTGGTGTCCGATGGTGAGAGTCCAGGTTTCGGCTCGGAGACATTGCCTCCGGTAACCGAGATGGAATCGCCATTCCGATCGGAATACGAGCGGGAGACCGGCCCGAATGAGGCGAGTCCAGAGCGTGCAGCGTACGAGACGATGGTCTCGAGCTTGTACGAGATGGAATTCGGCGAAGCGCTGTACGAATTGGCGGCAGACGCAGCCGCAACGCTCGGCGAACAGTCCGAAGAGGTTCAGGCCCGCGACGGCGAGCAATTCCTCGAACACTATATGACCCCGCTCGTCACCGAAGCCGAGGCCATGCTCGATCGTTACGCCGAGCAGTACATGCAGCACGACATCACCACCAGCTCCGAGGACGAGCTCGACCGGCTGTTCGAGTCCATCCAGCCGAGTTTCGAGCACATGTCGCCGGCGTTCGAGAACTTCCTCGGCAAATTGTGGAAGAAGGCCAAGGCGGTCGCCCGCGGCGCGGTGCGACTGGCGAAGAAGGGCATCGCCGCGGTCGGCAAGATCATCCCGCTCGGTTGGATCTTCGGCAAGCTGAAGAAGCTCATCCGGCCGCTGCTGAAGCGGGTGCTCAAACTCGCGCTCGGGCGGCTTCCGGTCGCCTTGCGGCCAGCGGCACGCAAGCTTGCCGGCCGGCTGTTCCGTGAGCAGGAACAGTGGGCAGGCGAAACCGAGTCGTTCAGCGGTTTCGAGGAAGTCGAAACCGAAGCCATCGCCGAGGCGCTCGCGCACCCGGATCCCGACACCATTCAACGTGAATTCGACGCGACGGTAGCCAGTCTGTTCTTCACCGAACAGGAGAGCGAGCAAGAATCGATCCAGGCCGAAGCGACCGAGCAGGCCGAGGAGGAAGCCGAAGACCGGCTGGCCGACCTCGATTCCGCCCGCGAGCAGTTCATCCGCGACGTCACCCAGGCCCCTTCCGGCGGCGACGTCACCGAAGCGATGGAGAACTTCGTCCCGGCGATCATGGGCGCACTCAAGCTCGGCATCAACATCATCGGCCGGAAAAAGGTGGTCGGCTTCCTCGCCAAGTACCTCGGCAGGCTCGTACGGCCCTACGTGGGAGCGGATGTCGCGAAGCCCCTGTCGAAGGCCATCGTGTCCACCGGGATGAGTCTGGTGGGACTGGAGGTCCCGGCGGAGCAGAACAGGCTCGCCGGCGAGGCCGTGGCCGGCGCGGTCGAAGGGACCATCCGCCGAGTGGCGGAGCAAGGTCAGGAGGTTTTCGAAGATCAACGTCTGCTCGAGGCAGCCGTGCAGGAAGCCTTCACCGAGGCCGCCGCGGAATCGTTCCCCCCGGACATGATTCGCGAGGAATACCAGGAGGTGACCGCGAAAGCGGCTGCCCGCGGCACCTGGGTACTGCGCCCGGCCACCGGCAGGCGACGGTACAAGCGGTATACCCGCGTGCTCGATGTCACGGTGAGCCGGCCGACGGCCCGGATGGTCACCGGATTCGGGGCAGTACCACTCGCGGCGATCTTGCAGGCGCGCCTCGGGGTCGCAGCACCGCTGACCTGCAAGGCGTACCTGTACGAAGCGATCGTCGGAACCAATCTGTCCACGATCGCCCGGCTCGAACGCGACGTACCCGGTCTCGGGCCGAACGCCTCCCTCGGCTGGAAGTTGTTCCTGCCTTTGACCAGGCAGACGGCCGCCGCCCTGTTCGGTGAACCCGGACTGGGCCGGGATGTGGCGAACCACTTCCTGATGTCACCTCACCGGATCGCGGTGGGTCAGCGGTTCGTGATTCTCGTTCCGGAAGGCGGTCGGCGCATCCCACCGGATGCCCGCACCGTCACGCCACGGCGGCCGGTCGGGCGCACCAGCCAGGTCAACCTGACGTTGAACATCCCCGCATCGCAGGCGCAGATCTACATCCACCTCAATGAGACCGACACCCAAGCGGTGGCCGCGTCGATGCGCCGCGGCGAATCGGTGACCCCGGTGCTCGTGCTGCTCGAGAGCATTTACGTCGCCTCGCTGCGAAGCATGTTCTCCGGCAATGTCACTCGGCATGTCAAAGTCGTGCACGAGACGGCTGCGGGCGAACAGTTCGCAGGTAGGGCACTGTCCCTGGTAGGTCTGCAACTGCTCATGAAGATCGGCGCCAAGATCATCGACTGGATCGGTGTGGCGCTGTCGGAGTACTTCACCCGGCAACGCCAGGATTTCCTCACGGCGGCGGACAAACCGGTCAACGGAGTGACCATCATCGTCACCGCACGGCACCATTCGATGATGCAGGTGCTGGACAAGGCCCTGCGCGGCGACGGGGTCGGCGCCGCGATCGCCTTGACCAAGGCGCTGCTGCTGCGCGCCGAGATCGGCGTGCGCACCGTCGCGGGGTTCCAGTCATGATCGATGAGACCGCGGCGTTGCGCTTCGAGCTTTCCGGAGAGGCGGCGCACTGGCAGACCGCGACTGTGGGCTTGGCCGACCTGGACAACTTCGCCGCCCCGGACGCTTGGCGCGCGTTGGAAACCTATCTGGGGCTGGCGGTCCGGCGGCACTTGAGCGAACTGGTCACCAGCGCCCGGCTCGAACTCGACGCGATGCAAGCCGACATCCGCGCCGCGCTCACCCTCACCGATCTGCGCCGCTGTCAGCAACGAGTGCACCGATTCCGCCGCCGATACCTGCAGGCCGAGACGGTTCTCACTTTCTACGGGAACGCCGTCAGATCCAGAACCACCGCCCGGCTGGGCGAATTGCTGCGGGCCTGCGACTATCTGGCCGTCGAGAGCATGCGGGTCCCGCTGCGACCGATGCGGGTGACCCCGCCGCCCGCCTTGGTCTACCTCGACAGCGGTCTGGGCGCCTCCATCCTGCGGGCCGGATGGCGAGCGTGGGACGGTAGCTCGCCCTCCCCTGCCGCCGCGATCAAGCTCACTCGCTTCAACCTGCTGCGACCCACCTCGATGCTGCACGAGGCCGGACATCAGGTGGCGCATCTGACCGGTTGGAACGATGAGCTGACCACCGTATTGCGCCGGGGAATCCCGGATTCGCTGGTGGCGGACGTCTGGGCAGGGTGGGCGACCGAGCTGGGACCGGATCTGCTGGCATTCGCCCACGCCGGTTACGGTGCGGTCGCCGCCCTGCACGATGTGGTCAACGATGCGCGCCAGGTGTTCGCCTGTCCGATGGGCGACCCGCATCCGGTTGCCTACCTTCGGGTGCTGGCGGGAGTTCAGATGTGTCAGCGGTTCTATGGCGTCGGTCCATGGGACACGCTCCGGCAAGCCTGGCAGGCCGTCTATCCCATCGCTTCGGCGCCCCCCGAGCTACAGCCGCTACTCGTCCGCAGTGTCGAACAACTCCCCCGAATCGTCGACCTCGGATTGCGTACGCCGATGCGGGCTTTCGGTGGCGCGGCCCTGGCCGAGATCGTCGACCCGACCCGGGTGAGCCCCACCGCTCTCACCGAGTTGCAGCGGGCCGCCGGCGGTGCGCTCACCACCTCCAGCCACTACCTGCAAGCGGAGGGGCTACGGCTGCTGGCGCACGCGGCGTACAGCGTCGCGGTCCGTCCGGAGACCGCAGCGCAGACCGCAGAAGATTTCGAGACATGGATGCGCCGCCTCGGGACGGTTGCCTCCGTGTCCGCCGCAGCTTGAAAGGGAGACCGATGGTTGGCACGAAATTTTCCAAAGATGATGCAGAGCCCAACCAAAACGCACTGTATGCCCTACTCGAACAGCTGGTGCAGGACCTCGACAACCGGCACAACAAGCAATTCGAGGAGTACCGGAAGTTGACGGAAAAAATCACCGGTCGACTCAACGGGGCTGATGCGGAGGGGAACCAGCGCGGATTGCGCGACGAAGAACTACAGCGTTCGCGAGCCTATGCTCTGCATCGCAGTCAACTAGCCGGGCCAGTCGACGATAACTTCGTCGGCCCGGCCCGGATCGTGAGGATCGTTCCCGAGTCGGTCAAGCGGGGCGCCAGCATAGAAATTCACATGCGCGACGCCGCACCGCTGGATCGGGTGGGTTTCGTCGATACCGCAGGCGGTGAGGCCCCCGCGACTCCGGTCGCACTGGCCGAGGCTGGTTCCGGCCCGGACCAGCGCTACACCGTCGTAGTTCCCAAAAACGCAGAGACGGGTCCCGTCACGGTCAGGACCAATACCGACGAATCCTTGACCACGAGTTGGGAATTGACCATCACCGACGAAGACCCGCCCACACCTGTTCCGTACACAGTGCTCGTCGCGTACACAGAAGGTTCGTTATGATCCGCCAACTGGCCAATTGGTTCGCCGAAGACCTGACCAACAGGAAATTCAGCGAGCTCGATATTCCCCGGCTGGCCACCGAGGAAGTCTTCAAGCTGCACCCGGAGCAACTGCTGCGCTTTTTCGAAGAGAGTTGGGCCTATGGCAAATCCGGCAGACCAGTTTTCCAACTTCCCTCCGGTCTCTTGTACGGCGCAATCCCCGGCCTCGAATCCGGGATACGTGACCTATTACCCGGTATCACCAAAACATTCTTCGGACCGATCCAGATCACCCGCGGACCGGCGACAGATTCCGGCACCGGCGGTCGATGGGACCACCTGATCTACGCTTACCTGATCGAAAACACCCGGCTGATTGATATCTTCCGGCGAGTGGTCACCGAGTATCTTCAAGGCGAACGTCTCGAAGTGCCTTCATCGCTGACACATCTGTGGCTTCGTACCACCGAGTCCCTGTTCTTCCGGGATCTGCCATCGAGCAGCATCGCTGCGATCACCAGCCGTATCCGTCCGGACCCGGAGGCGACTCGCCGCAATGCGTACTACCGCATGTTCGGGGTCGATCTGAATCATGGCACGGACGGCGCCTCCAGCTATCCGTACCACCGACCGACCGCGTCGAACACCGGATTCATCGAAATTTTCGAAGACTTTCTGCGCGAGGTGTGGTTGGCATCGGAGAACTACAAGAACACCAGTGGCATCAATACCAAGGACGACGCGGCGATCGCGACCTCCGCGCGGGACATGCAGGACATGCTGACCACCCGGCGAAGGCTCGGCAACCTCGCCAGAGAAGAGTTCGCCATCGTCTCGATGCTGTCCTGGTTCCACCTGACCGTCGAGAGCGACAACTGCGTTGTGACCGATCTGAAGGCCAATGCAGGCAGCCCCGAGGAACGACTCCGCAAGATCGGAGAGCGAGTGGGGCTCGCGCCCCACACCAAATCCGAAAGCTTCTTCCGCCTCGCACCGGCGATGTCGACGCTGCTCAGCAGGATCGAGCTGGGTGACTTCAACACATCCAGCACCGTCAGCGTGCTCTACGCGGATCCCGAAACGGGGCCGCCGAACATTGTGCGCACGGAGATGCTCGACATCATCAACCAGTGGTCGACCGCCACCGGGCGGGACATGAAGGCCCGCCGGACCACGGTCACGCCGCGCACCAACGTCCCGGCTGCTCGGCCGAAGGCGTCTCCGCCGCGGGCGCCCGTCGCCACCGGCGACGGTTCCCGCACCGGCTGAGTCCACGGTTCACCACCGAAAACTCCCATGGGGAGACACCCACGGGCCGGTACCGAACGACCGATCTCCCGCCGCGCGGCAAAGACGGAACATCGGCCGGTTTTCCTGCCGGACTTCTCGGTACCGATCCGGTGCCCCCTTCGAGGCTGCTCGTGGCCGATTCCGAACATGCCGTGAACGCCGTCCGCCGTGGGCTCGACAACACTGTGCACGGGGGTCGAAGCCCTTTCAAACGCTGCCGATTCGGGGACAGCAGGGTACGCATCACGCGGAGCGCCGATACTCCACCGGACTCGATACAAGCTTTTCGGCTCCATAGATATCCGTGCCCTCGCGCTGACGAAGTGCCGGATGCGTTCGGGTTCCGGATTCGGCCCCCGCCACCATCGGACCGATGTCCGGGTTTCTCCTAGGGTGGAGACGACAGTCGGTCGGCATCCGTGTGGAGGTGGCATCGTGGCCGCACAGGACGTTCGAGAACGCGCTGGGTCCGCGGGATTCCCGCCCGGGCCCGTGCTGCCGCCGCTCGTGCAGAGCGCGCTGTTCCAGCGGGACCGGGCCCGCTTCCTCACCGCGATGGCGCGCCGTTACGGTGACGTCTTCACCTTGCGGATCCCGCCGTTCGCCGACCGCGTCGTGGTGTTCTGCCGCCCCGAGCACATCAAGGAGATCTTCGCGGGCGACCCGCGCGACCTGCACGCAGGCGAGGGCAACCAGATCCTCGGGTCGATCATGGGTCCGCACTCGCTGCTGCTGACCGACGAGGCCGAGCACGCGCGGGCGCGCAGACTGCTCATGCCCGCGTTCAACGGCGCCGCGCTGCGCGGCTACCGGGCGCTGATCACCGACATCGCGGCGGCGGAGGCGAGCAGCTGGACGGCCGGCTCCACCATGCGCATGCTGGACCGGATGAACGCGCTCACCCTCGAGGTGATCACGCGGGTGGTCTTCGGCGTCACCGACGAGCGGACCAGGGCCGAGCTGAATCCGCGCCTGAGCCGGATCGTCCACCTGAACCCGCTGGTCTTCCTCGGCTTGAAGAGCGACCGCCTGCGTGGCATCGGCCCGTGGAAGAGGTTCGCGGAGAATCTGTCGGCGGTCGACGCCTTGCTCTACGCGGAGATCGCCGCACGGCGGCGCGCGAGCGATCTGGCCGAACGCACCGATGTGCTGTCGCGCCTGCTCCAGGTGGGCGCGAGCGACGACGACGCACCGCTGACCGACGCGGAACTGCGCGACCAGCTCATCACTTTGCTGCTGGCCGGGCACGAGACCACCGCATCGGCGCTGTCCTGGGCGCTCTGCGAACTCGCCGCCGACCCCGGAATCCAGGGGCCGGCGGTGGAGGCGGCGCGTACGGGCGATGAGAAGTACCTCGACGCGGTGCTCAAAGAAGCGATGCGATTGCACACCGTCATCTCCGGCACCAATCGAAAACTGACCAGGGACATGACGATCGGCGGACGGCGGCTGCCCGCGGGCACCGTGGTCGCCACCTCCATCGTGCTCGCCCACCGGCGTACCGAGGCCTACCCCGACGTCACCGTGTTCCGCCCCGCCCGCTTCCTCGACGGCGAAGTGGCGCCCAACACCTGGCTGCCGTTCGGCGGCGGCGTGCGGCGGTGCATCGGCGCGGGATTCTCGCTGCTGGAGGGCGCCGTCGTGCTGCGGGAAATCCTCCTGCGGCACGCCCTTTCACTCCCGGTCGGCGGCAAGCCGGAGCGCGGCAAGATCCGCAACATCACCACGGTCCCGCGCGGCGGGGCCCAGGTGGTGATCCATCCACGCGATGCGCGGATATGTGAACAATCATTCTTTGACTGATCTGCTCTTGTACTGGCGGTATATTCGTGTAAGTTTGTCCGTGTTCGGCAATCAGTCCCGGCCCGGCGTTCCCTGTGCCCCCGCTCGGGCCGAGTCCGATTGCCGACTTCCGGACGCACCGGCGCGCATGTACCGCCTTCTCGCATGCCGACGCACACCGGAGAACAGGTACGGCTCCCGGGGGTCGCTCATCCCCGGGAGCCGTATCCCGTGACGCGGCCATCCCGGCCATACGGCCAGGTCGTTACGATGTTCGTCATGAGTGTCGACAATCGCCGTACGGCGCGGAAGGCGAGCAGCGGCGACTCGGCACCTCGCGAGATCCGGCGCAGACCGAAGAACCGCCGTGCCCAGATCGCCGCGGCGTCGGCGGCCGCGTTCGGCGCGCTCGGCTACCACGGCGTGAGCATGGACGACATCGCTTCGGGGCTCGGCATCAGCTCCGCGGCGCTGTACCGCCACTACCCGAGCAAATACGCGCTGTTCCGAGAGGAACTGCTGCGCGTCGGCCAGGCGATGACCGAATCGGTCGAGCTGCCCGAGGAGGCGTCCGGCTGGTCCGCCGAGCAGCGGCTCCGGCACGTGCTCGACGCGCTGATCGCGGTCACCATCGATAACCGCCCCACCGTCACGCTGGTGCGCTGGGAGGTCAGGTACCTCGAACCCGACGACCAGATCACGCTCAACGATCAGCAGGCCACGGTGCTCGGCGCGCTGGGCGGTCAGCTGTCGGCGCTGCGCCCGGACCTCGCCGAGGACGACGTGCGCGTGCTGCGCGCCGCCCTGCTCAGCACGATCACCAGCATCGCCGACCACCACGCGGCCTTGCCGGTGAAACCTCTTGCACGACTGCTGCATTCGGCCTGCTGGGCGATCGCGCACGCGAAGTTGCCCGCCACCCGCGCGGTCGAGCCGGTCGCGGTGGTGGAGATCCCGGACTCGTTCAAACACGAACTGCTGCTGCGCAAAGCGGTCGAACTGTTCCACGAGCGGGGCTACCCGAACGTCAGCGTGGAGGACATCGCCACCGCCGCAGGGCTTTCGGCCGCCTCGGCGGTGTACCGGTTCTACCGCGGCAAGAGCGACATCCTGGCCGCCGCGTTCCGCCGGGCCGCCGAACGAGTCTCCGGCGCGGTCGGCCCGGCCGTGGCGGCGGCCACCGATTCCGAGGACGCGCTCACCGCGTTGATCACGCAGTATGTGGCGGGATCGTTCGCCGAACGCGCCCTCACCTTCGTGTACTACACGGAATTCCAGCATGTGCCGACCGAGGAGCGCACGGTGCTGCGCAATATCCAGCGGCTCAGCGTCGAAGAGTGGGCCCGGCTGTTGCGCGAGGTGCGCCCGGAACTCGCTCCGGCGGAGGCGCGCATTCTCGTCCACGCGGCCTTCGCGGTGGTCGTCGACCTGGGCCGCGCCTTCGGCAACGAGCCGCTGGCCGCCCAGGACCGGGTGCGCCTGCTCATGCAGCTGGTGCTCTTCGGCCGACCCGCGCGATAGGCACGTATGTTATCGGCAATTCTGAATACGGCGTGTTCATAGTGCGACATTGAAGCGTGATCGCAAGTTATTTGTGATCTAACGTTCACTTGTTCCCCAGACAGGGCGGCCTGGGTGTACCAAACGTTAGGTTGGGCTACCATCGCGGCATGGGTGCCCAGGATCGCCACGCTGCGGACAAGGCGGCCGACGGGACACCGGCACGGGTGATCCGGCGCCGACCGCGCGACCGTCGCGCCCAGATCGCGGCCGCGTCGGCCGAGGCGTTCGGCGCGCTGGGCTACCACGGCGTCAGCATGGACGACATCGCCTCCCGGCTCGACATCAGCTCAGCGGCGCTGTACCGCCACTACCCGAGCAAATACGCGCTGTTCCGCGAGGAGGTGCTGCGGCTGGGCACCGTCAGCCGGGAAGCGGCCCGGCTGCCCGACGCCACCGGCCTGCCCGCCGGGCAGCGGCTCGCGCGCGTGCTCGACGCCCTGATCGGAGCCGCCATCGCCAACCGGCGCAGCGCCGCGCTGCTGCGCTGGCAGCGCCGCTACCTGGAGGAGCAGGACGCGGCCACCCTGGCCGAACAACTCGCGGGCGTGAACGCGACGCTCACCTCGCTGCTCGGCGAGACCCGGCCCGCGCTGTCGAAGGCCGACCGCGCCGTGCTCGCCGCGGCGGAGCTGAGCGTGCTCAGCAGCATCGGCGATCACCACGTGTCGATCCCGGTGCGGGCGCTCACCGCGCGGCTGACCGCAGCCTGTCACGCGCTCGCCGCGTGCGAGCTGCCGCCGGGCAGCGCGGAGACCGAGAGTTTCGCCGCGACCGAGATCCCGCTGACCTTCAAACACGAACTGCTGCTGACGCGCGCGGTCGAACTGTTCCACCAGCGCGGCTATCCGAACGTGAGCGTGGAGGACATCGCGACCGCCGCCGGGCTGCCCGCCTCCTCGGCGGTGTACCGCTTCTACCGCGGCAAGGGCGACATCCTCACGGCTGCGTTCCGCCGGGCAGCCGACCGGGTGTCGGCCGCCATCGGGCCCGCCGTGACCGCCGCCGAGACGCCCGAACAAGCGCTCGACACCCTCATCGAGTTGTACGTGGCGGGTTCGTTCGCCGAGCGCGAGCTCACCTTCGTCTACTACGCCGAGATCAGCAACGTGCCGCCGGAGGAGCGCACGGTGCTGCGCAACATTCAGCGCCTCAACGTCGAGGAATGGGCCAAACTGCTGATGGGTGTACGGCCCGGGCTGTCCGCCGCCGAAGCGCGCCTGCTCGTGCACGCCGCATTCGCACTGGTCGTCGACCTGGGCGAGCGTTTCGGCTCCACCGACCCGGCGTGCTCCCCCCGCCGCGTGATCCGCCTCATGCAAACAATCCTCTTCGACCGCCCCGCGGAGCTGACGCGCACGAGTGGCACATGATCGCGGCTGATCGCGGGTAGACCTCTCGGTGGTGTGCCACTCGTGGGTCCGGGAATCGGGCTCGCGACAGCGCTGTTGCGGCAGGGAGAGTGCGCGCACGGACAGGTGCGGCGCTCAGGGATTGATCGCGCAGTTTTCCGGCTTCGGAAGGAAGATCCTCATGAGCACAGATCTCGACGCGCAGCCCGCGGCGGCGTCCGGAACCTTCGCCCTCGGCGGAGATCTTCCGGTGCATCGGCTCGGGTACGGCGCGATGCAGCTGACTGGCCCCGGCGTGTGGGGCGACCCCAAGGACCCGGACGAGGCGGTGCGCGTGCTGCGTCGCGCCGTCGAACTCGGCGTCGACTTCATCGACACCGCCGATTCCTACGGACCCTTCGTCAGCGAGACGCTGATCCGCAAGGCCCTGCACCCCTACCCCGAGGGTCTGGTGATCGCCACCAAGGCCGGGCTGACGCGGCAGGGCCCCAACGAGTGGCGTCCGGTCGCCCGGCCCGAATACCTGCGCCAGCAAGCCGAACTAAGCCTGCGTCACCTCGGTGTCGACCGGATCGACCTGTACCAGCTGCACCGCATAGACCCCGAGGTGCCGCTGGCCGACCAGCTCGGCGAGCTCGTGGCGCTCCAGCAGGAAGGCAAGATCCGGCACATCGGCGTCTCGCAGGTGACCGTCGAGCAACTGCGCGAGGCGCGCGAACTCGCCACCATCGTCTCGGTGCAGAACCTGTACAACCTGGCCAACCGCGCCGACGAGGACGTTCTGAACTACGCCGAGCAGGAGAACATCGGCTTCATCCCGTGGTTCCCCATCGCCACGGGCGAACTCGCCGCCCCCGGCGGTCCGCTGGCGGCCATCTCCGCCGAACACGGCGCCACCCCCGCCCAACTCGCCCTGGCCTGGCTGCTGCGCCGCTCTCCGGTGATCCTGCCGATCCCGGGCACCTCCACCGTCGCGCACGTCGAGGAGAACATCGCCGCCGCCCGAATCACCCTGACCGACAGCGAATTCGACGCACTCTCGGCCGCCACGGCCTAACCCGCATCGACGCGCGAGTGGCACACCAGCGCGAGTTCTACTCGCGATTCGCCGCAGCCGTGTGCCACTCGCGCGTTCGGGTAGATGTTCCCCTCCGACATCGACTCGGGGATGGGGACGGGCCTCGCATCTCGGGGGTGGGAGATGCGAGGGCCGGTTTTGCCGGGGCTCCCTCGTCGTAGTCCCGAGCAGGGTGAACTTCGCTGTGGTGCGGATCGCGCGTGATAGCAGCTGGTTCGGCGCGCTGACGCGTGTTCAGCGCGAGTATCCGTCGGCCCGGCTGTCGGGGATGACGCGGCCGGAGGCGACGAGGGTGCGGAAGGCCGCCCGTTTGCGAGGGCAGGCGTCCGCGCGGCAGGGGCGGTGGCCCTGCATCACCCGGTGCGCCTGTTCGACGGTGAACGGCTGCTCGGGTGGCCGGTGCGCGCCCCCGGCGCCACCGCGCGGCAGGCACGAGCCGACGGCGACGATCGCCGCCACCAGCAGCGTGCACGCGCCGAGCATGCCCAGCAGCGGTTCCACGGCGGATCACCGATCGGCGGCCTGCCGGAAACAGAAGGCCGACGCGGCTAGGTACTGACGGCAATGCGCGCCGTGCCCGGCGTGCACCGCGCAGAGGAACCGCGCGCGCTCGTAGGTCAGGCCGAACGGTTCCTGGGTGCAGTCACGGCTCTGGATCAGCCACAGCTCCCGGACATCCGCGGGCAACACATCCATCTTCCACCTCCATCAGCGCAGTGCACCCGGCACCGAGAAGGCGCCGCCGGATCGCGCTCGACACGGATGGATCGGGCCGTGTCGGGACCGTGCGCCGGGTTCCGGACAATGGGCGCCCTCGACAGGGTTTGGGCGGACCCCCGATGCCGGGTGCGATTCAACAGTGCGCGTTGCGATTCGGTAGATAACAGACCCGAATGCGGTAATTGCGAGTACTTTCCGTTTGTAGCGGCCTGGAGCGAGGAAGAGAGACCTATGGTGGAGGTCGACTGGACGGGCGAAGCTGTACATGCGCTTCGCACGGCGATGAAGCGGAGCCGTTACGAATTCGCGCGTCTGGTGGGCGTCACACCGCGCACCGTGGTCCTGTGGGAGAACGGCCGGACAACCCGGATGCACGCCGCTAGCCAGCGTCTCCTCGACAGGGTCCTGTCGGGGGTCGATTCCGTTGTCGCCGAACGATTCGAGCGTGCGATCGTCACGGGCCGGGCGACCGCCCCCGACTACGAAAGCGCCGATTCGGCGCCCGAAAGGCACACCAAGCTCGGTAGGGAAATCGGGCTCGACAAGGAAGTCGAGGAAGATGACGTGAGAAGGCGAGAACTGCTGGCCTGCATCGGCGCCGGCCTGGCAGGCCAGGCGGCGGACCTGGTGGCGAGCGAACCGGAACGAATGCTGGCAACCCTCGACGCGGGGTCGATCAGCGAACGCAGGCTTGCGTTCCTGGAGCAGTCTGCCGAGGTCCTCGGCACGCGTGTGGTCCAGGTGCCGCCGCACGAACTGCTGCAGACCGGGCTCGAGCAATTCCGGATGGTCCGTGGCTGTCTCGGCGAGCGGCAGCCGACCCATCATCAGGTGCGGCTGGTGCGCACGGCGGGCAGGCTGGCGAACGTGGTGGGCGAGATCCTGTTCAACGAGGGGCATTTCGGTCAGGCGCGCATGTGGTATGCCACCGCGATCCATGCCGCGCAGGACATCGGCGACCGCTACTCGGAGGATATCGCGCTGGCCGGACTCGCGTATTTGCCGACCTATAGCGATAAGCCGAAGGAAGTTTTGCAGTTACTCGACGGCCGCTTGCAAGAAAATCCGTCGTACGGCGCGGCCGCCGCGTGGTTGTGGGGAATGGCGGCGCGGGCTCACGCCAGTCTCGGGCACGCCGACGAATTCGCGCGTTGTATCGCGCGATCGGCATCCGCTTTGGAAGACGTCGGCCCCGAAGACCTTTCGGTCGGTATTTTTTCTTTCCGGCCGGAGAAACTCGCCTTTTATCAGGCGATCGGATATTCCCGCCTCGGCCGCGCCGACGAGACCGCCGTGGCGGCCGCCCGCGCGATGGCGCTGTACGACCCGTCGGAGACCATGGAACCGGCCTTGGTCCGCTTCGAGCACGCCACGGCGCTGCTGGCCTCGGGCGAGGTCGACGAAGCCTGCGCGGTGGCGACCAGTGCCATCACGAACGCGCACACCTACGTCGGGCTCACCGTCACCAAACGCGCCAGGCAGTTCGACTCGGCGCTCGGCGGTCTGCGCACCCGGGCGGTCAGCGAATGGCGGCAGCACGCGCACGCGGTGATCGACTCCGCGCACGCGAAGGTCTGAGACGGGACGCGCCGGTCGGCAGGGGGGATGTGGACCGGCGCGCCCCGCGCGTTCAGATGGTCACTTCGCTTCGCCGGACATGGCCTCGATGAGCGAGTTGGGGCGCATGTCCACCCAGTGGGTCTCCACGTATTCCAGGCATGCCTTGCGGTTGGCGGCCCCGTAGGCGATGGTCCAGCCGCCGGGGACGGCGGCGAAGACCGGCCATAAGGAGTGCTCGCCCTCCTTGTTGATCAGGACGTAGAACTTGGCGTCGTGGTTGTCGAACGGGTTGGTCATCTCGGATTTCCTTCTTCCTGGTCGGGTCAGGTGCTGGGGGTCCAGGGGCGGTCGGTGTCGGCCAATGCCGCGGTGAGGACGTAGCCGATCCGGGCCAGCGCGGACTCGGAGGTCATCCGCCAGTGCGTGGCGTGCACCGCGTGGTTGTGCACCGTGCCGTCCACGGCGTCCGCCCAGCTCGCGGCGCCCGTGGCGCCGGTCGGATCGTCCAGCGCGGCGGTGAAGTAGACGAGGTTGCCCTTGTACGGGCGGGGGCGGTAGCGCCGGATCAGCTCCAGTGACCCGGCGCCCGCGCCGAGCGCCCGGTCGAGGCGGTCGGCGCCGAAGGAGGCGAACGGCTCGGGCAGTTCCGCGATCCGGCGCGCGAGCCGCGGCAGGTCCAGTTCGGCGTCCTCGGCGTCGGCCGCTTCACCGAGCAGCCCGCCGAGCAGATCGGCGACCGGCAGCGTCGCGGCCTCGTCCGCGGCGACGCGCAGCGAGCTGTCCATCATGGCCAGGACCGCGACCCGCTGGCCCCGCTCCTGCAGCTGCACGGCGACGGCGTGCGCGAGTACGCCGCCGAGCGACCAGCCGAGCAGGTGATATGGGCCCTCGGGCTGCACGGCGCGGATCTCGCGCACGTAGCGGCTCGCCCAGTCGTCGATGGACTCCGGAAGGGACGCCGCCGAATTCAGCACCGGCGACTGGATGCCGTACACGTCCCGTTCCGGGTCCAGATGCGCGGCGAGCCCCGCGAACGACCACGCGACGCCGCCTGCGGGATGGAGACAGAACAGCGGCTCCCTGGCGCCGCCGGTGCGCAGCGGAAGGACGACGTCGAACGCGGCGGCCGCGTCGACCCGGCCGCGACCGGAGCGGTGCTGCTCGAGCTGGGCGATCATGCGGGCCGGCGTGGGCGCGGCGAACAGCCACAGCACCGGGATCTGTTCGCCGAGCGCCGCGCTCAGGCGGGCGGCCAGGCGGGTGGCCAGCAGCGAGTTGCCGCCGCGTTCGAAGAAGTTGTCGTCCAGGCCAACCCGCTCGGCGGCGAGCACCTCGGCGAAGTCCGCGCACACGACACGTTCCAAGTCGGTGCCGGGGGCGCGGAATTCCCGGGCGTGCGGCTCCGGCCGAGGCAGCGCCGCGCGGTCGACCTTGCCGTTCGCGGTCAGCGGCAACGTCTCCAGTTGCCGCAGCACCGAGGGCACCATGTAGCTCGGCAGAACATCGGCCAGCGCGGCGCGCAACGCACTCGGGTCGACCCGCTCGGTGGCGGTGAAGTACCCGGCCAGCACGGCGTTCGCGCTGTCGGTGGCGTAGGCGAGCACGACCGCCGCACCGATCTCGGGCCGCGAGCGCAGGGCGTGCTCGATCTCGGCCGGTTCGATGCGGTAACCGCGGATCTTGACCTGGAAGTCGCGCCGCTCGACGTACTCCAGGTCGCCGTCGGCGGCCCAGCGCACCATGTCGCCGGTGCGGTACAGGCGGGCACCCGCGGATCCGAACGGGTCGGCCACGAAGCGCTCGGCGGTGAGCTCGGGGCGGCCGTGGTAGCCGCGCGCGAGTTGCGCGCCGCCGAGATACAGCTCACCGGTCACCCCGGCGGGCACCGGGTGCAGCCGGTCGTCGAGCACGTAGACCCGGTTGCCGGATTCGGGTGTGCCGAGGGGTGTCAGCGCTTGCCTGGTGCCCGCAGCGGTGCGGAACCGGGTGACCGACACCGTGGTCTCGGTAGGTCCGTAGAGGTTGTCGATCCTGGCCGCGGTGAGCGTCCGCACGCGCCGCACCGACGCGGCGGGCAATGCCTCGCCGATGACCAGCAACCGGCACAGCGAACGCGGCAAGCGGCGTTCGCCGGACGCTTCGGCCAGCATCGCCAGCAGCGAGGGCACCAGCGTCAGCGTCGTCACCGACGCGCGCCGCACCAGGTCGAGCAGGCCCGCGGGGTCGCGGTGCGCGTCGGGCGGCGCGAGCACCAGCCGGGCTCCGGTGCGCGGAGCCCACCAGTACTCCCACACCGACAGGTCGAAGGCGGCGGAGGTCAGCACCAGCGTGGCGTCGTCGGGGTCGAGCGCGTATTCCGACTGCATCCAGTCCAGCTGGTGCGCGACCGCCGCGTGCGGCACCGCGACACCTTTCGGTACGCCGGTGGAACCGGAGGTGAAGATGACGTACGCGGTGTTCGCGGGCGACAGCGCGGCGATCCGCTCGTCGTCGCGCACCGGCCCATCGGCAACGGCGTCGTCGACGGCCGAGATATCCAGCACCACACTGTGTTCCGACGCCGCCGGAGGCAGCATCGGCTCCCGCGCCGAGGTGAGCACGAGATGCGGTTCGGCGGCGGCGAGCACGCTCGCGGTGCGTTCCAGCGGATGCGCCGGGTCCAGCGGCACATACGCGCCCCCGGCGGTCACCACCGCGTACATCGCGACGAGCAGGTCGACGCTGCGCGGAATGGCCAGCGCCACCAGCTTTTCCGGTCCGATGCCGCGTGCGATGAGCACCCGGGCCAGGCGGTTGACCCGCGCGCCGAACTCCCGGTAGGTGACCGTCGCCGCGTCGTCGACGACGGCGATCGCCTCCGGCGTCCGGGCGACCTGCGCTTCGAACGCGGCGACGAGTGTGGCCGGGGCGAAGGCGCGCTCGGCGTGGTTCCAGGTGACCAGCACGCGCTCGGTCTCGGCCGGGTCCAGCAGCGCCAGATCGCCGACCGGCAGCCGCGGGTCCGCGCACACCGCGTTCAGCAGCCGTTGCAGGCGAGTGGCGAACCCGGCCACCGTGGACTCGTCGAACAAGGCGGTGGCGTAGGTGATCGAGGCCGCCATGCCCGCCGGGGTTCCGTCGGGGTCGTAGCGGTCGGTGACGATCAGGTGCAAGTCGAACTGGGCGACCTCGGAGTCGAAATCCGCGGCGGTGGCGGTCAAGCCGTCCAGCGAGAAGTCGGCCTCCGCTTGGTTGTGGAAGGAGAAGCCGACCTGGAACAGCGGGTGTCGGGCGGTGGAGCGCTCCGGGTTGAGTACCTCGACCAGGCGCTCGAACGGCACGTCGGCGTGCGCGAAGGCCGAGACGTCGGCGACGCGGACGCGGGCGAGCAGGTCGTCGAAGCCCTCGCCCGCGTCGACCTGGGCGCGCAGGACCAGGGTGTTGACGAACATGCCGACGACCTCGTCGAGCTCGGCGGCTCCGCGCCCGGCCACGGGGGTGCCCACCGCGATGTCCGGCGTCCCCGACAGGCGGGCGAGCAGGACGGCGAACGCCGCGTGCAGCACCATGAACACCGTCGCTCCGGATGCCCGGCCGAGTTCGGTCAGCCGCGCGTGCACGTCCGGGGAGATCGCGAAATCGACGTGCCTGCCACGGGTGGCGACGACGGCGGGTCGCGGGCGATCGGCGGGCAGGCTCAGCTGCGCGGGCAGCTCGGCCAGAGTCCCGGTCCAGAACCGGATCTGGCGCGCCAGCAGCGAGGCCGGGTCGTCCTCCGAGCCGAGCAGTTCGCGCTGCCACACGCTGAAATCGGTGTACTGCACGGGAAGCGGCGGCCAGGCCGGCGCGTGGCCGCGCTTGCGGGCGGCGTAGGCGGTCATGACATCGCGCGCCAGCGGCGCCAGCGACGAACCGTCGGCCGCGATGTGGTGCACGACCACCACGAGTACATGTTCGGTTCCTGCCGCCGCCTCGCCGTCGACGGGGGCGAACAGCCGGGCGCGCACCGGGACGGTCTCGGTGACGTCGAAACCGCCGCCGACGAAGTCGGCCACCGCCGCGCCGAGATCGTCGGCCGCGACGGCGACGGGCGCGAGCACGGGAGTGCTGTCCGCGACGGGCAACACCACCTGCACCGGGCCGGACTCGTGCAGCGGGTAGACGGTGCGCAGCACGTCGTGGCGGGCGACGACGTCCCCGATCGCGGCGTTCAGGGCCGCCACGTCCAGTGCGCCGGTCAGGCGGACCGCCAGCGGGATGTTGTAGGCGGTGGACTGCCGATCGAGGCGGTTGAGGAACCACATGCGCTGCTGTGCGAGCGAGAGCGGCACCGGACCGGTCAGCGCGCGCCGGGTGAGCGGGGGACGCGCGGCCGCACCGGAGGCGTCGTCCAGTGCGCGGGCCAGCGCGGCGACCGTCGAGTGCTCGAACACCACGCGGACGCCGACGGCGACCGACAGCCGGTCGGCGAGCCGCGCGGCCAGCTGGGTCGCGGTCAGCGAGTTGCCGCCGCGCGCGAAGAAGTCGTCGTCCAAGCCGACGTCGCCGTCGAGTCCGAGCACATCCGCGATCGTTCGCGCCACCGTCCGCTCGGCCTCGGTGCGGGGGGCGCGGAACGGCGCGGCGCGGAACTCGGGCCGTGGCAACGCATTACGGTCCAGCTTGCCGACCGGGGTCAACGGCAGCTCGTCGAGCACCAGCACGCTGCTCGGCACCATGTACGCGGGGAGCGCGCGAGCGGCATGAGCCGACAGGCCCGCGGTGTCGATCGTCCGGCCTGCCGCCGCGACCACGTAGGCGACCAGCGAAACCGCGCCCGAGGCGTCGGTGTGACCGACGGTGACGGCCGTGCGCACCGTCTCGTGCGCGGCGAGCACCGCGTCGATCTCACCGAGTTCGATGCGCAGGCCGCGAACCTTCACCTGGTGGTCCGAGCGCCCCACATAGCGCAGCGAGCCCGAGGCGGTCCACCGCACCAGATCACCGGTCCGGTACAGCCGCTCTCCCGGGGGGCCGTAGGGATCGGCGACGAACCTGGACGCCGAAAGGCCCGGCCGCGCGTGGTATCCCCGGGCCAGACCGGACCCGCGCAGATACAGCTCACCGGTGACGACGACCGGTACGGGCCGCAGCCTGCCGTCCAGCACCACCGCGGACATGCCGTGGATCGGCGTGCCCAGATCGAGCGGATCGCCGGGCCGCAACGCCGCGCTGATGGTCGCGATGACGGTGGTCTCGGTCGGGCCGTAGGTGTTGTGGAACGACCGGCCGGGCGCCCAGCGCCGCACCGTGTCCGGGCCGTAGGACTCGCCGCCGACGGTGAGCTGTCGCAGACAGCTCAGCTCGGCCGGGTCGAGCGTGGGCAGCACGGCGGGGGTGAGGAACGCGTGGGTCACCCGCTGGTCGCGGATGAGCGCGGTGAGCTCCGCGCCGCCGTAGACGCCCGGGGGTGCGATCACCAGTGCCGCCCCGGCGGACAAGGCCAGCAGCAGTTCGAGCATGGACGCGTCGAAGCTGGGCGAGGCCACGTGCAGGACGCGTGCGTCGGCGGTGACCTCGTACCGGTCCCGCTGCGCGAGCGCGACGCCGGCCAGTCCGCCGTGCGTGGCGACCACGCCCTTGGGCGTGCCGGTGGAGCCGGAGGTGTAGATCATCCAGGCCGGGTTCTCGACCCGCACCGGACGGATCAGCTCGGCCGCGTCGATCGGGGCTCCGCTGTTGCGGCGCATCCGCGCGGCGGTGGACGGCGCGTCCAGCACGAGCCAGTCGACGGCGCCGGGCAGCGCGGCGCGGCAGGTGGCGATCGTCAGGCCCAGCGCCGCAGCGGAATCGGTCAGCATGTGCGCGATCCGATCGGCGGGATAGGTCGGATCGACCGGGACGAACGCGGCGCCGGTCTTGGCCACCGCCCACACCGCGAGCACCGAGCTGATCGAGCGCGGCACCGCGACGGCCACCACGTCCTCGGCGCCGAGACCGTGCCCGATGAGCATGCGCGCCAACCGCGACGACTGCTCGTCCAGCATCCGGTAGGTCAACTGCCGCTCGCTCGCGATCAGCGCGACGGCGCCGGGATCGAACGCGACCGCGGCGGCCGTCAGTTCGGCCAGCGTGCGCGGCGGCACCGGTGCGTCACCGTCGCGGCCGAGCAGGTCGGCGCGTTCGGCGGGCGCGAGCAGGTCGACCGTGGCGATGGGCGCGTCCGGCGCCGCCGTGAGCGCGCCGAGCAGCCTGCCGAAGCGGCGCAGCAGAGCGCGTGCGGTGGCGCCGTCGAACAGGTCGGTGGCGTAGTCCAGTTCGACCGCGAGATGCCCGTCGGCGTCCGGCTCGGCGGACACGGTGAATTGCAGGTCGAATCGGGCCACCGGTTCGTCGAATTCGACGGCCGTGAGCTCGAGGCCCGGCACGGTGAAGGCGTCCTCGGCGGCGTCGAGGTAGCTCAGCGCCACGGTGAACAGCGGATGCCGCGCCTGGGAACGCGGGACGCCGAGTTCGTCGACCACCCGGTCGAACGGCACGCTCGCGTGTCCGAACGCCGCGAGGTCGACGGCCTTGGTCTGCGCCAGCAGGTCGGCGAAGGAACCGTCCTGATCCGGGCGGGTGCGCAGCACCACGGTGTTGACGAACATGCCGACCAGGTCGTCCAGGGCGGCCGCGCCGCGTCCGGCCACCGGCGTGCCGATCGGGATGTCGTCGGAGCCCGACAGCCGGGCCAGCAGGACGGCGAGAGCGGCGTGCACCACCATGAACGGCGTCGCGTCGTGTCGCAGCGCCAGCTCGCGGATCCGCGCGGCGACCTTCCCGCCGATCCTGGCCCGCACCTTCGCGCCGCGCTTGCTCGCGACGGCGGGACGTGGACGGTCGGTAGGCAGCTCGAGTTCGCCCGGCAGCTCCCGCAGCGTCTGCGACCAGTACGAAAGCTGTTGCGCGGCGGTCGTCTCCAGCTCGGCGTCCTGCCAGAGGGCGTAGTCGGCGTACTGGGCGGCCAGAGCGGGCCAGACCGGCTCGACGCCGAGGACGCGGGCGAGGTAGGCCGTCATCAGGTCGCGCAGCAGCGGTCCCATCGAGTAGCCGTCGGCCGCGATGTGGTGCGCCACCGCGACCAGCACGTGACTGGTCGCGTGCTCGCGCAGCAGCGCCGCGCGCACCGGGATCTCGACGGTGACATCGAAACCGGCGGCGAGGAATTCGGCGATCCGGTCATCGGCGGCGCGACCGTCGAGCGCTTCGACCGGCAAGGGCACGGCGCTGTCCGCGGGCAGGATCACCTGGTGGCCCGCGCCGGTCGCGTCGGCGGGATACATCGTGCGCAAGCTCTCGTGCCGCGCGACGACATCGGCGAACGCGGCGGCCAGAGCGTCGGCGTCCAGCTCGCCCGCCACGCGCACCGCGACCGGGATGTTGTGGGCGGGAGAAGCCGGGTCGAGCCGGTTGAGGAACCACATGCCGCGCTGGACCGGCGCCAGCGGAATCCGTTCCGGCCGTGGCCCGGCTACCAGCGGCACCGCCTGCTCGGTCGTGGCGGCGTCCGCCGCGAGCAGTTCGGCGAGGCCACGCACCGTCGGCGCCTCGAACAGCAGACGCACCGGCACACGGCGGCCGAGCCGATCGCCGATCCGGGCCAGTACCCGGGTGGCGCTGAGCGAGTTGCCGCCCAGCGCGAAGAAGTGGTCGTCGAGGCCGATCGGCGCGGTGCCCAGCACGACCGCGAAGGCGTCGGCCACCACGCGTTCGGCGGGGGTGACCGGGGCGCGGTAGGCGACGCGGCCGAAAACCGGTTCCGGCAGAGCTTGCCGGTCCAGCTTGCCGGAGGCGTTGAGCGGGAAGGCCTCCAGCGTGACCAGCGCCGCGGGGAGCATGTACGACGGCAGCGCGGCCGCGGCGGCGCGCAGCACCTCGGTGTCCGACAGCGCAGCGCCCGGCTCGGCGGTGACGTAGCCGACCAGATGGTCGTCACCGGTGACGGTGGTGACCACCCGGGCCGCCGCCTGCGCCACCCCGGGCGCGGCCGCGAGCGCGGCCTCGAGCTCACCGAGTTCGACGCGCTGGCCGCGGAATTTCACCTGGAAGTCGGTGCGGCCCAGATAGACCAGCTCGGCCGCGCCGCCGCCGGTGTCCCAGCGCACGAGGTCGCCGGTGCGGTACATCCGGCGGCCCGGCGCGCCGAACGGGTTGGCCACGAAACGATCCGCGGTGAGGTCCGGCCTGCCGTGGTAGCCGCGCGCTAGCTGCGCACCCGCGAGGTACAGCTCGCCCGCGACGCCGGGCAGGGTCGGGCGCAGCCGCGAATCCAGCACGTAGACCCGGCTGTTCCAGGCCGGGTTGCCGATCGGCAGCAAGGTGCGCTCGCGCTCGCCGGTGACGTCGCGGTGGGTGATGCTCACCGCCGCTTCGGTCGGGCCGTACAGGTTGTGCACCCGCGCGCCGCTGACCGCGCCGAATGCGCGCACGGTCTCGGCGGGCAGCGCCTCCCCGATGACGAACACAGTGTGCAGCGACTCGAGCGCGGCGCCGCGTCCCGCGGCCGCGACGTGCCCGGCGAAGACGCTCAGCATCGACGGCACGAAATCGGTGACGGTGACTTTTCGTTCGGCGATCACCTGGGTGAGGTAGCCCGGGTCGCGGTGCCCGTCCGGCGCGGCCAGCACGAGCGTGGCGCCGACCCGCAGCGGCAGGAAGTAGCCCCACAGCGACACGTCGAACGTGGTGGCGGTCTTCTGCAGGTACACGTCCTCGGCGGTCAGGCCGTAGCGCGACTGCATCCAGGTCATCTGGTTGACGATCGCGGCGTGCGACACGCTGACGCCCTTGGGTTTTCCGGTGGAGCCGCTGGTGAAGATCACGTAGGCGGGGCTGTCCGGGTGGATCGGCGCGCGACGCTCGTCGGCCGCGATCGGGTCGTCGGCGTAGGCGTCCAGCGCGACGGCGTCCACCAGCACGGTGGCCGCGGAATCACCGGCGTCGATTCGATCGGCCGTGGTGGTGAGCACGGCCACGGGCTGTGCGGTGTCGAGGATGTGCGCGATGCGCCGGGCGGGGTGGTCCGGGTCGATCGGCACGTACGCGCCGCCCGCCTTGAGCACCGCGTACATCGCGACGACCAGCTCCGGTGAGCGCCGGATCGCCAGCGCCACCAGCGCTTCCGGGCCGACGCCCGCCGCGATCAGGTGGCGGGCCAGCCGGTTGGCGCGCCGGTCCAGGTCGCCGTAGGTCACGGTGACCGGGGGCGTCGCGCTGTCGGGCACGAACACCAGCGCCGGGTCGGCGGGCGTCGCGGCGGCTTGCGCCTCGAATTCGTCGAGCAGCAGTTCGTCGGCCAGGGCGGTGTGCGCGGAATCGTTCCATTCGCTGACCACGCGATGCAGTTCGCCCGCGTCGAACAGATCGATGTCGCCGACAACGTGTTCCGGATCGGCGGTGACCGCGGCGAGCAGCCGGGCGAAGCGGGCGCCGAAGGTCTCGACGGTGGCGGCGTCGAACAGGTCGGTGGCGTAGGTCCAGCGCAGTTCGTCGTCGGTGACGGTGAGCTGGAGGTCGAACGGCGTGGTCTCGTAGTCGAGTTCGTGCTCCGCCACGGTGACACCGGCCATGTCCAGGGTGACCGGCGCGAGGTTCTGGAAGAACAGCGCGATCTGGAACAGGGGGTGGCGGGCCTGGGAGCGCGGAGGGTCGAGCACCTCGACCAGGCGTTCGAACGGCACGTCGGCATGAGCGAAGGCGTCCAGGTCGTGCTCGCGCACCCGGCGCAGCACGGCGGCGAAGGTGTCGGAGCCGGGGACCCGCGCGCGCAGCACCAGGGTATTGACGAACATGCCGACCAGGTCGTCCAGCGCCGCGTCCCCGCGGCCGGCGACGGGCGCGCCGATCGCGATGTCGGCCGTACCGGACAGCCTGGCCAGCAGGGTGGCCAGCGCGGCGTGCAGCACCATGAAGGGGGTGGCCTCGTAGCGCGCGGCCACGGCGGCGATGCCATCGGTGACCCCCGCGGGCAGCGTCATGGTGGTGCTCGCGGCGGCGTGTGAGGCGATGGCGGGGCGCGGCCGGTCGGCGGGCAGGTCCAGCTGGGCGGGCAGCGCGCGCAGCGTCTCGCGCCAGTACGCCAGCTGTCGCGCGGCCGCCGAATCCGGGTCGTGCTCGGCGCCGAGCACCTCGCGCTGCCAGAGCGCGTAATCGGCGTACTGCAGGTCGAGTTCGGTCCAGACCGGTGCGGTGCGGGTCGCGCGGGCCGCGTAGGCGGCGGCGAGGTCGCGAGCGAGCGGACCCATGGAGAAGCCGTCGGCCGCGATGTGGTGCACCACAAGGGCCAGCAGGTGATCGCGATCGGACCGGGTCACCAGGCCGATGCGCAGCGGCACCTCGGCGGTCAGATCGAACGGCGCGGCGACGAACTCGCGCAGCGCGCCCGCATTGTCCAGTGTCTGGATCGCCATGACGTGGCTGTCGTCGAGAACGCGCTGATAGCCGATGCCCTCATGATCGGGATACACCGTGCGCAGGGTCTCGTGCCTGCCGACCACGTCGCCGATGGCGGCGGCGAGGGTGTCCGGGTCCAGATAGCCGGTGAGGCGGACCACCACCGCGATGTTGTGCACGGTCTGGGCGGGATCGAAGCGGTGCAGGAACCACATGCGCTGCTGGGCCGGTGAGAGCGGGATGCGCTCCGGACGCGGCCGCGGCGCGAGCGCGGGCTTGCCGCCGGTGCCCGCGAGCCGCTCGGCCCGCGCGGCCAGCGCGGCCACGGTCGGCGCCTCGAACAGCAGGCGCACCGGGATCTCGGCGTCCAGTTCGGCGCCGAGCCGGGCCGCGACCTGAGTCGCGAGCAGCGAGTTGCCGCCGAGGGCGAAGAAGTCGTCGTCGGCACCGACGCGCTCGAGGCCGAGCAGCGCCGCGACGATCCGCGCGACGGTCGCCTCGGTGCGGGTGGCGGGAGCCCGGTAGCCGGCGGCCACGAACTGCGGCGCGGGCAGCGCGGCGCGATCCAGCTTGCCCGATGCGTTGACCGGGAACCGCTCGAGCAGGACGAACGCGGTGGGCACCAGGTACGAGGGCAGTTCGGCGCTCAGCGCGGCGCGCAAGCCGTCGAGGTCGATCGCATGGCGGCTCGCCGGGATCAGATAGGCGACGAGCTGACCGCCCGATCGCTCGTCCGAGCGGACCAGCACCACCGCCTGCGCGACCGCGTCCAGCGCCAGCAGCGCCGCCTCGATCTCGCCCGGTTCGATGCGCAGACCGCGCAGCTTCACCTGGAAGTCCGTGCGGCCCAGATACTCCAGCTCACCGTCGGACCGCCAGGTCACGAGGTCGCCGGTGCGGTACATGCGCGCCCCGGCGGGCCCGAAGGGGTTGGCGACGAACCGGTCCGCGGTCAGCTCAGGGCGCGCGACGTACCCCTGGGCCAGTTGCACGCCCGCCAGGTACAGCTCGCCCGGCACGCCGACGGGCACCGGCCGCATCCGGGCGTCCAGCACCAGCAGGCGGGTGTTGGCCACCGGCCTGCCGATCGGCACGGACACCAGGTCCTGGTCGGTCACCTCGTGATAGGTGACGTCGACGGCGGCCTCGGTAGGGCCGTACAGGTTGTGCACCCGCGCTCCGATCACCTCTCGCGCCCGCTGCGCGGTAACCGCGGGCAATGCCTCGCCCGATGCGAAGACGTTGCGCAGCGTAATGCACTCACCTGGGTGCGACTCGGCCAAGAAAACGCCCAGCATGGCGGGTACGAAGTGCACCGTCGTGACGCGTTGCGCGGCGATCAGCCGGGCCAGATACCGCGGGTCGCGATGCCCATCCGGACGTGCGACCACCAGGCGCGCGCCGAAAGCCAACGGCCAGAAAAACTCCCAGACGGAAACATCGAAGGTCGCCGGGGTCTTCTGCAGCACCACGTCGTCCGTGGCCAGCGGATATGCCGACTGCATCCAGGTGAGGCGATTCACAATCGCCGCATGCGTGACGGCCACGCCCTTGGGGCGACCGGTCGAGCCAGAGGTGAAGATCACATACGCGGTGTGGCCGGGGGTCGGGGAACCGAGCCGGTCCAGCGCGGTCAGCGGAGTGGCGGCGTAGCCGGCCAGTTCGAGCCGGTCGACCCGGACCTGCCGCGCCGCGCCCGCGTCCAGGTCGCACCCCGAGGTGAGCACACACACCGGCCGGGCCGTCGACAGGACGTACTCCAGCCGCTCGGCCGGATGGTCGGGATCGAGCGGGACGTACGCGCCGCCCGCGAGGACGACCGCGTACACGCCGATCACCAGGTCCAGCGACCGCCGCATGCCGAGCGCGACCGGCGCGTCGGGGCCGACGCCCTGCCCGGCCAGCCAGCGCGCCAGCCGCCGCGCCCGTCCGGCGAACTCGGCATACGAGAGGGTGCGCCCCTCGACGGTGATCGCGGGCGCGTCCGGGGTCCTGGCCACCTGCGCCTCGAACAGCGAGATCAGCGTGGCCGCCGGGTCGACGGGGACGGCGGTGTCGTTCCATCGGTCGAGCATCAGCGCCCGCTCCGCGTCGTCGAGGAGTTCGAGGTCCCCGACGCGCGCCGACGGGTCGGCGACCGCGGCCCGCAGCACACGCACGAACCGAGCGCCGAGCGTCTCGACGGTGGCCCGCTCGAACAGGTCGGTGGCGTACCGCAGCACGCCGCGCAGCGCGTAACCGGTGTCGGCGCGCTGTTCGGTCAGTTCCACGGCCAGATCGAACTGGGCGACGCCGTTGTCCAGCGGGTAGGCCGACACGGTGAGATCGGGCAGGCGCAGCACGGTGTCGTCGTGCTGCTCGAAGGTGAGCAGCGTCTGCACGATCGGCGAATGGGCCCGCGAGCGGACCGGGTTCAGTTCCTCGACCAGGCGCTCGAAGGGCAGGTCGGCGTGCGAGAAGGCGCGCACGTCGACCTCGCGCACGCGACCGAGCAGGTCGGCGAAGGACGCGTCCGGCGCGATCGGCGTGCGCAGCACGAGGGTGTTGACGAACATGCCGACCGACTCGTCCAGCGCTTGCTCGCCGCGGCCCGCGACCGGAGTGCCGATGGCCACATCGTCCACTCCGGCGAGCCGGGCCAGCAGCGCGGCGTAGGCGGCGTGCAACACCATGAACGTCGAGACGCCGCGCCGCCGGGCGAGATCGGCGATAGCGCCGGTGAGGTCGGCGGGAACCGCGAACTCGACGGTGGCTCCGCGTCCGGACGCCACCGCGGGGCGGGGACGGTCGGCGGGCAGTTCCAGCACCGGCGCGAGTCCGTCGAGTTCGGCCCGCCAGTAGGCGATCTGGTGTGACAGCGGCGAGTCCGGATCGTCCGCGGAGCCCAGCGTCGCGTGCTGCCAGAGGGTGAAGTCCGCGTACTGCACGGGCAGCGGCCGCCACGACGGCGCCTGCCCGGCGCAGCGCGCGGTGTAGGCCGTCATCAGGTCGCGAGCCAGCGGCGCGGTCGAGACGCCGTCGGCGGCGATGTGGTGGACCACCACGGCGAGCACGTGGTCTTCCGGCGCCACGCGGAACAGGCTCGCCCGTACCGGAATCCGGGTGCCGAGCTCGAAGCTCTCCGCGGTCGCGGCCAGCACCGCGGCCCGCAGTTCCGGCTCGGGCACCTCGATGGGGTGCAGCGACAGCTCGGGCACGTCCGTCTCGGCCAGCACCACCTGGGTGGGGCCGTCGGCATCCGCCGGGAAGACGGTGCGCAGCGATTCGTGCCGATCGATCACGTCGCGCACTGCCGCCCGCAACGCCGCCGCGTCCAGTGCGCCGGTGAGCCGAATGGTGATCGGAATGTGGTACACCGCCGAGTCCGGATCGAGCCGGTGCAGCAGCCACATCCGAGTTTGTGCCAGCGACAACGGGATTCGCGCCGGACGCGACGCGGGGGCGAGCGCGGGCGGTGCGGCGCCGGGTCGCTCCGACCGGGCGACCCGCTGTGCGAGCCCGGCCACGGTCGGCGCCTCGAACACCTCACGCACCGACAGCGCGCAGCCGAAGGCGGCGTTGACCCGGGCGACCAACCGCATGGCCAGCAGCGAATTGCCGCCGCGGGCGAAGAAGTCGTCGTCCGCGCCGATTCGCGCCGACCCGGTCAGGTCGGCGATCAGCGTCGCGAGCACCGCCTCCGTCCCCTCGCGCGGCGCGCGGAACCGCGCGGCCGCAGCCGTGAGCGCGACGGCGGGCAACGCCGCGCGATCGAGCTTGCCCACGGTGGTCAGCGGCATCTCGTCGAGTACGACGACGTGCGCGGGCACCATGTAGGCGGGCAGCTGGGCACGCGCTTCGCCGAGCACCGCCTCGGGCGTCGGGCCCGCTCCCGTGACGTAGCCGACCAGGCACTCCTGGCCCGCGTGGTCGCGGGCCACGAGCACCGCCGCGTTCGTCACGCCGGTCGCGGCGGTCAGTACGGCCTCGATCTCGCCCAGCTCGATCCGCTGACCACGCAGCTTGACCTGGAAATCGTTGCGGCCCAAATACACAAGATCGCCGTCACGGTTCCAGCGCACCAGGTCACCGGTCCGGTACATCGAGCGGCCGGGCACACCGAACGGGTCGGCGACGAATCGCTCGGCGGTCAGCCCAGGGCGGGCGTGATAGCCCCGCGCCAGCTGATCACCCGCGAGATACAGCTCCCCCGTGACGCCGATCGGCACCGGCCGCAGCCGGCCGTCCAGCACGTAGGCCCTGGTGTTCCAGCACGGGCGGCCGATGGCCACGTCCCGCCCGGATTCGGCGTCGGCGTCGGTGAACTCGTGGTAGATCGCCGAGATCGCCGCCTCGGTCGGGCCGTAGGCGTTGTGCACCGCGCCGTCGAAGCTGCCGCGCAGCGCGTCGAGCAGATCGGGGGTGAGCGCCTCGCCGCCGCAGTGCAGGTGCCGGAACGATCGCAGCGCGTCGCCCATGCCCTCGCCGATCAACGCGGCCAGCACCGAGGGCACGTACTCGGCGATGGTGATCCGATGCTCGCGCAGCAGATCCGCGAAGTAGGCCAAATCCAAGTGCCCGCCGGGACGGGCGATCACCAGGGGCGCGCCGACGGCGATCGGCAGGAAGCACTCCCACACCGACACGTCGAAGGTCAGCGGCGCGCGTTGCAGGATGCGGTCGGCCGCGGTGACCTGATAGCGGAATTCCAGCCACCGCAATTGATTCATGATCGCGCGGTGGCTGACGGCCACGCCCTTCGGCCGCCCGGTGGAGCCCGAGGTGAACAGTACGTAAGCGGTGTTGTCCGGCCGCAGCGCGGCGCGGCGCTCGGCATCGGTGACCGGTCCGTCGGCGATGCCGTCGAGGTCGAGTTCGGCGAGGTCGAACACCGGCACACCGTCCGGGACGAGCAGTGGCGCGCCGCCCGCGGTCAGCAGCAACCGGGGCGCGGCATCCGCGAAGACCTGGGCCAGGCGTTCGGCCGGGTGCGCCGGATCCATCGGCAGATACGCCGCGCCCGCACGCACGATCGCGTACATCGCCACCAGCATGTCGATCGAGCGTGCCGCGGCCAGCCCGACGATGTCCTCCGGGCCCACGCCCGCGTGGATCAGCTTGCGGGCCAGCCGGTTCACCCGGGAGGCGAACTCGGCGTAGGTCACCGCCGTGTCCTCGTAGCGCACGCCGACGCGGTCGGGAGTGGCCGCGGCGCGGGCGGTGAGCAGATCGTCCAGCGTCTCGGCGGGCAGCGCGTGCGCGGTGGCGTTGCGGTCCGACAGCAGCAGGCCGCGTTCGGCCAACGACATCAGCTCGACCGTGGCCACCGGTGTGCGGGCGTCGCGCACCATGGCGCGCAGCACACGTTCGAAGGCGGCCAGGAACCCGGCCGCGGTCGGCTCGTCGAACAGGTCGAGCGCATAGTGCAAATGCACGTCGATGCCGTCCGGCGCGCCGTCGGCGGTGTAGCGGTCGGTCAGCGTCCAGTCCAGGTCGAGCTGGATCGGCGCCGCGTCAACCTCGAGCGCGGCGATGGCCAGGCGGTGCAGCCGGAACTCCGGCGCGGCCTGGTTCTGCAGGGTCAGCGCGACCTGGTACAGCGGAGCGTGCGCCTGCGAGCGCACCGGGTTCAGCGCCTCGACCAACTGCTCGAACGGCACCGCGGCGTGATCGAAGGCGGCCAGGTCCGCGGCGCGCACGCAGGCCAGCAGTTCGGCCAGGGTCGCGTCCGGGCGAACCTCGGTGCGCAGCACCAGCGTGTTGACGAACATGCCGACCAATTCGTCGAGCGCTTCCTCGCCGCGCCCGGCGACCGGTGCGCCGATCACCACGTCCCGTCCCGCGCCGTAGCGGCTCAGCAGAATGGCGAGTGCGGTGTGCAGCACCATGAACGGCGTCGCCCGGTGCGCGGCGGCGAGATCACGGATCTGCTCGTGCAGTGCTGCGTCCAAGCGGCCGGTCAGCGCCGCGCCGCGGTTGGTGGCCACCGCCGGGCGAGGCCGGTCGGACGGGAGGGTCAGCACCTCGGGTAGCCCGGCCAGCCGATCGGTCCAGTAGGTCAGCTGACGCGACAGCGCCGAGGCCGGGTCGTCGGCGGAGCCGAGCGCGGCGCGCTGCCAGATCGCGAAGTCGGCGTACTGCACCGGCAGTGCGCCCGGCGCGGGCGCCATCCCCGCGCACCGCGCGACGTAAGCGTTGGCCAGGTCCCGGGTCAGCGGTGCGAAAGACCAACCGTCGGCGGCGATGTGGTGGACGACGAACAACAGGATGTGCACCTGCGGCGCGGTCGGCTCGTCGTCCTCGACGCGCAGCAGACGAACGCGCAGCGGCACCTCGGCGGTCACGTCGAACCCGGCGCGCGCGGCGGCGGCGACCAGTTCCGGCACCTGCGTCGCGGGCACCGGCCGTGCGACCAGTTCGACCAGTTTCGTCCCGGCGGGCAGCACCCACTGGGTCGCGCCACCGTCGTGCTCGGGATAGATCGTGCGCAGGGTCTCGTGCCGGGCGATCACGTCGGCGATCGCCGCCTCCAGGGCGGGCACGTTCAGCGCGCCGGTGAGGCGCAGCGCGAACGGGATGTTGTACGCGCCGCTGGTGGTGTCGAACCGGTTCAGGAACCACATGCGCTGCTGAGCGATCGACAGGGGGATCGGCTCGCCGCGCTCCTGCGGTGTGAGCGGCGGCAGCGCGACGGGGCCGCTCTCGGGCGGGCCGTCGACGGTGAGCCGCCGCGCCAGCGCGCGCACCGTGGGCGCGTCGAAGATCGTGCGCACCGCCACCTCGGCGCCGGTGGCCGCACCCAGCCGCGCGGCGAGCTGGGTGGCGCTGAGCGAGTTGCCGCCGAGGGCGAAGAAGTCGTCTTCGGCGCCGACCTCGGTCACCCCGAGCAGGGCGGTGAAGGTCTCGGCGACCAGCTTCTCCGCGGGCCCGCCGGGAGCCTCGAACACCGCGGGCGCGACCGCGGGCGCGGGCAGCGCGGAGCGGTCCAGTTTCCCAGAGGCGTTCACCGGGAACCGGTCCAGCACCACGAACGTCCGCGGCACCATGTAACCGGGCAGCCGCTGGGCCAGCGCGTCGCGGACCGTCTCGGTCTCCACCGGCGCGTCCGCCACCAGGTAGGCGACCAGTTGCTCACCCGTGCCGCGATCGTCGCGGACCAGGACGGCAGCCTGGGTCACGGGGGGCAGCGCGCGCAGCGCCGACTCGATCTCGCCCAATTCGATGCGCAAGCCGCGGATCTTGACCTGGAAGTCGGTGCGGCCCAGGAACTCCAGCTCGCCGGCGCGGGTCCACCGCACCAGATCGCCGGTGCGGTACATCCGTTCGCCGAGCGGGCCGAACGGGTCGGCGACGAACCGGTCGGCGGTGCGGCCGGGGCTGGCGAGATAGCCGCGCGCCAGCTGCGCGCCCGCGAGATACAGCTCGCCCGGCACGCCCTCCGGCACCGGCCGCAGCCGCGCGTCCAGCACATACGTCCGGGTGTTCCAGATCGGCTTGCCCATCGGCACCGTCTCGAAGTCGGTGTCGCACACCGTATGGAAGGTCACCTCGACCGCGGCCTCGGTGGGTCCGTAGCCGTTGTGCACCCGCGCGCCGGTGAGTTCGCGCATCCGGTGGGCGACTCCGACGGGCAGCGCCTCACCGGAGCAGAAGACCTCGCGCAGCGACGGCACCTCGAACTCGCCCGCCACGAAGACGGCCAGCATGGAGGGCACGAAATGCGCCACGGTGACGCCCTCGGCGCGGATCAGGCGGGCCAGGTACGCCGGGTCCCGATGACCGTCCGGACGCGCCAGCACCATGCGCGCACCGACCTGCAGCGGCCAGAAGAACTCCGGCATCGACACGTCGAAGGTGGCGGGCGTCTTCTGCAGCAGGACATCCCCGGACCCGAGCGCGACGTGCTCGGACTGCATCCAGCGCAGCCGGTTCACGATGCCGCGGTGGCTCATCGCCACGCCCTTGGGCACGCCCGTGGAGCCAGAGGTGAACAGCACGTAGGCGGTGTTCGCCGGGCGCAGCGGAGCGCGCCGGTCGGCGTCGGTGAGCGGGGTGTCCGGGTAGCCGGACAGGTCCAGCCGATCGATCCGTGTCTCGGGCAGGCCGCAGTGCAGATCCGCGCCCGCCGTCAGCACGCACACCGGCGCGGCCGTGGCGAGGATGTGCGCGGTGCGCTCGGCCGGGTGGCCGGGGTCGAGCGGCAGGTAGGCGCCGCCCGCGGCGACGATCGCGTACATGCCCACCACCAGGTCGACGGACCGGTGCATGCCCAGGGCCACCAGCGTTTCCGGGCCGACGCCCCGGCTGACGAGCCACCGCGCCAGCCGGTTGACCCGGCCCGCGAACTCCGAATAGCTCAGTGTCGCGGAGGGACTCGTCGAGGGATCGCCGGGTGACGGCTGAGCCGGCGCCGCGTCGCGATCGTCCGGGGAACAGCCGGTGACCGCGTGGGGCTGCGTCACTGGGTGGTCGGACAACGCATGCGACGGTCTCGTCGCCTCGAAGGTGACCGCGGGCGCGTCCGGCGTGCGTTCGACTTGCGCGGCGAACAGCGAGGCCAGCGTGTCCGATTCGGGCACCGGGTGCGCGGTGGCGTTCCATTCTCCCAGCATCCGCCCGCGTTCGGCGTCGGACAGCAGCTCGATGTCACCGATCCGCGTCCCGGCGTCCACCGCGGCGGCGGCGAGTATCCGCCGCAACCGGTCGGCGTACGACTCGGCCGTCGCTGGGTCGAACAGGTCGGTGGCGTAGCGCAGTGTCGCGGACAATCCCGCCGATCCCGCCCGCTCCGACACCACCAGGTGCAGGTCGAATTTCGCTCCGTCGTCGGGGATCTCGACCGGACGCACCGACAGCCACGGCACCTCCATGGCCTTCTCGTCGAAGGCGGGCGTCGCGGTCTCGAAGCTGAACATCACCTGGAACAGCGGATGCGCACCGGCGGAGCGATCCACCGCCATGGCGTCCACCAGCCGCTCGAACGGCAGGTCGGCGTTGGCGAACGCGGCCAGGTCGGCGTCGCGCACCTCGCTCAGCAGCGCTTCGAACGAGGCGTCGGCGGCGACGCGCGTGCGCAGGGCGAGGGTGTTGACGAACATGCCGACGAGGCCGTCGAGCGCCCGCTCGCCGCGTCCGCCGACCGGCGAGCCGATCACGATGTCGGCGCTGCCGCTCATCCTGGCCAAGGTGGCGGCGAAGGCCGCGTGCAGCGTCATGAACAGCGTCGCGCCGTGGCGCCGGGCGAGCGCGCGCAGGCCCGCGGCCACCTCCGGCTCGATCACGACATCGACGGCCGCTCCTTCGTGCGACGCTACGGCCGGCCTCGGCCGGTCGGCCGGGAACGGCAGCTGCGCGGGCGCGCCGTCCAGCACGGCGCGCCAGAAACGCAGCTGCTGACAAGCCAGGTCACCCGGGACGTCCTCCGCGCCGAGCAGGTCCCGGTGCCACAGGCTGTAGTCGGCGTACCGCACCGGAAGCGGCGCCCAATCCGGCCGTCGACCGGTCAGGCGGGCGAGGTAGGCGCGCACCAGATCGGTGACCAGCGGCGCCATCGAAAGCGCGTCGGCGGCGATGTGGTGCACGACGAACACCAGCACGTATTCGTCGCCGGTGACGCCGCGCGCCTCGTCCACCCGGTCCACCGACAGCAGCGCGACCCGGCACGGCAGTTCGGCGGTCACGTCGAACCCCGCGCGGACGATTCCGGCCACGGCGTCCTGCAGCGCGCAGCGGTCGATCGGCACCGGATGCAGGCTCAGCCCGATGTCGGCGGCGTCGAGCACGGATTGGCAGGGGCCGCTGTCGGTTTCGGGGTAGGTGGTGCGCAAGGTCTCGTGCCGGGCCAGTACGTCGAGCACAGCGCGCTCCAGCGCGGTCACGTCGAGTCGGCCGGTCAACCGCAGCACGAGCGGCAGGTTGTAGACGCTGTCGGCGCCGTCCTGGGTCTCGACGCGGTTGAGGAACCACAGCCGCTGCTGCGCGGGCGAGAGCGGCACCCGCTCGGGCCGCTCGCGGCGGACCAGCGGAAGCCGCGCGGCCCCGCCCGCGCCGAGCCGCTCGACGGCGGCGGCGAAGCCTTCCACCGTGGGCGCGTCGAACAGCGCGCGCAGCGGGACGCGCACCCCCGCGGCCTCGCCCGTGCGGGCGGTGACCTGGGTGGCGTCGAGGGAACTGCCGCCGAGGGCGAAGAAATCGTCGTCGAGCCCGACCCGCCGCGCCCGCAGCACCTCCGCGAAGACCCCGGCCACCAGCCGCTGCGCGGCGTCCACGGGCGGGCGGTAGCGCTCGGCCGTGAGTTCGGGGACCGGCAGGGCGGTGCGGTCGAGCTTGCCGTTGGCGTTGCGGGGGAATTCGGACGCCACGACCACCGCCGCGGGCACCATGTAGCCGGGAAGACGCTGGGCGACAGCTGCTTTCACCACGGCAGGATCGACGGTCGCGCCGGGCGCGGCGATCACGTAGCCCGCCAGGAACTCACCGGCCGGTCCGGTGACCAGCCGCGCCGCGGCCTGTCCCACCTCGGGCGCCGCCAGCAGCGCCGCCTCGATCTCGGCGAGCTCGATGCGCTGACCGCGGAACTTCACCTGGAAGTCGGTGCGGCCCAGATAGACCAGTTCGCCGTCGCGGCTCCAGCGCACCAGGTCGCCGGTGCGGTACATGCGGGTGCCGGGCGCGCCGAACGGGTTGGCGACGAAACGGTCGGCGGTCAGGTCGACGCGGCCGTGATAGCCGCGCGCCAGCTGCGCACCGGCCAGGTACAGCTCGCCCGGCACCCCGATCGGCGCGGGACGCAACCGGCCGTCCAGCGCGTAGACCTGCGAATTCCACTCCGGTTCGCCGATCGGCACGTACGGTGCGTCCACCTCGGTGACCTCGCGGTTGGTGATGGACACCGCCGCCTCGGTCGGGCCGTAGAGGTTGTGCAGGTCCGCGTCGCACACCTGACGGAACGCGGCGGCCGTTTCCGGCGCCAGCGCCTCGCCGATGACGAAAACGGCGCGCAGTGAATCCAGTTCGCCCGGCCGCGCGTGCGCGGCGAACGCCGCCAGCATGGATGGCACGAAGTCGGTGAGCGTGACGCCCTCCCGGGCGATGGTTTCGGCGAGGTAGCGCGGATCGCGGTGCCCGTCCGGCGCGGCCAGCACCAGGGTGGCGCCCGCCCGCAGCGGCAGGAAGTAGCCCCACAGCGAGACGTCGAAGGTGCTCGCGGTCTTCTGCAAGTACACGTCACCGGTGTGCGGACGGTACTCCGCGTGCATCCAGGCCAGCTGGTTGGCGATGGCCTGGTGGCTCACCGCCACGCCCTTCGGCTTTCCGGTGGACCCGGAGGTGAAGATCACGTAGGCCGGATGCTGCGGATGCAGCGCGCCGTGGCGTTCGCGGTCGCCGATCTTGCCGGAGGGGTACCCGGAGAGATCCAGTTCGTCCAGGTGATGGACCGGCGCGGCCGCGCCGGCGGCATCGAATCGGGCCGCCCGGCTGGTCAGGATCGCGTGCGGCCGCGCGGTGTCGAGGATGTGGCCGATGCGTTCGGCCGGATGCGCCGGATCCACCGGCACGTACGCGCCGCCCGCCCGCGCCACCGCGTACATCGCCACGACCAGCTCGACCGAGCGCGGCAGGGCCAGCACCACCAGCGCTTCCGGGCCGACGCCGATTCCGATGAGCATCCTGGCCAGCCGGTCGGCCCGGTCGGACAGTTCGGCGTAGCTCAACCGTTCGGTGTCGGTGACCAGCGCGACGGCCTCCGGGGTGCGGCGCACCTGCGCGTCGAATCCCTCGTGCAGGAAGCGGTCCGGCACTCGGTGCCCGCTGGCGTTCCAGCTCGCGACAACGTAGTCCAGTTCCCCCGCGTCGAGCAGCGGGAGGTCGCCGACCGGCGCGTCCGGGTCGTCCACCGCCGCACGCAGCAGCCGGACGAACTTCGCCGCGAACTCCCGCACGGTCGGGGCGTCGAACAGATCGGTGGCATAGGTGAATTCGGCGCGATAGCCCTCGCCTGCGTCGGACACCGTGAGCTGGAGATCGAATTTCGCGAAACCGGGATCGAAGTCGACCGGCTCGGTGTGCAGACCGGGCATGGCCAGCGCGATCGGCCCGATGTTCTGCATGAACAGCGCGACCTGGAACAGCGGATGCCGAGCGGCCGACCGCGCCGGGTTCAGCGCCTCCACCAGTTGCTCGAACGGGATGTCGGCGTGCGCGAACGCGCGCAGGTCGCGGTCGGCGGCCCGCGCGATCAGATCGGCGAAACCGCGGGCGGCGTCCACTTCGGTGCGCAGCACGAGCGTGTTGACGAACATGCCGACCAGATCGTCCAGCTCGGCCGCGCCCCGGCCCGCGACCGGCGTGCCGATCGCGATGTCGGCGGTCCCCGACAGCCGGGCCAGCAGGGCCGCCAGGGCGGCGTGCAGCACCATGAACGGTGTGGCGCGCACGCGCGCCGCGATCGCCTCGACGTCGGCGCGCAGAGCGGCGTCCAGGGCGAACTCGTAAGTTGCGCCCCGATATGAGGCCGCGGCCGGACGGGGCCGGTCGGTCGGCAGGTCCAACTGCGCGGGTGATCCGGCCAATTCGGTGCGCCAGAACGCGAGTTGGCGCGCGGCCGGGGAGTCGGCGTCGGTCTCCGCGCCCAGCACCCGCTGCTGCCAGAGCGCGTAGTCCGCGTACTGCACCGGCAGCGGGGCCCATTCCGGCGCCCGGCCCTCGCGCCGCGCGGCGTAGGCGGTGGCCAGGTCGCGCATCAGCGGACCGAGCGAGAAACCGTCGGCCGCGATGTGGTGGACGACGAGCACCAATGTGTGGTCCTCGGGCCCGCAGCGCAGCAGGCGCACCCGTACCGGGATCTCCTCGGCCACGTCGAAGCCCTGCCCCGCCGCCCGGCGGACCGCCGCGACCAGCCGGTCTTCCGGCACTTCGGCGGGCGTCAGGTCGAACACCGCGTGCACCCGCCGCACCGATTGCGCGGGCCCGTCGGGCGTCTGCGGATACACGGTGCGCAGCACTTCGTGTCTGGCCACCAGATCGGTGATCGCCGCCGACAGCGCGGAGACCTCCAGCGGCCCGCGCAGGCGCAGCGCCACCGGAATGTTGTCCACGGCGGCGGCGCCGAGGTCGCGGGCCTGCTCGGTGTCGGCGTCGAACCGGTTCAGGAACCACATGCGCCGCTGCGCGGGCGAGAGCGGAACGTGTTCCGGGCGCGGCCCGGCCACCAGCGGCGGGCGCGCCGCGTCCGGATGCGACAGCGCGGCCACCGCGGCCACGGTCGGGCGGTCGAAGAAGTCGCGGACGTCCACGGTCGCGCCCAGGGCGGCGGCGATCCGGGCGAGGGCGCGGGTGGCGAGCAGCGAATTGCCGCCGAGCGCGAAGAAATCGTCGTCGGCGCCCACCCGCGCCACATCGAGCAGCTCGGCGAAAACAGCGGCGACCGCGATTTCCGTCTCACTCTGCGGCGCGCGGTACACCGCTGCGCCGGAGCCGAATTCGGGTTCCGGCAGCGCCCGGCGGTCCAGCTTGCCGTTGGCGTTCAGTGGCATCGCGTCCAGCGGGACGAGCAGCGCGGGCACCATGTACTCGGGCAGCTCGCGCCGGACGCGGTCGAGCACCTCTTCGTCGTCGATCGAGTCGCCGACGACGTAGCCCACCAAGTGGTCGCCGCCTGCCCGCCGGTGCAGCACCACCGCCGCCTGGGTCACCCGCGGATGGCGCAGCAGCGCCGCCTCGACCTCGCCGAGCTCGATCCGCAGGCCGCGCAGCTTCACCTGGAAGTCGGTGCGGCCCAGATATTCCAGCTCGTCCGGACCGCCCTCCACGCCGGGCGTCCATCGCACCAGGTCGCCGGTGCGATACATACGCTCCCCCGCCGGGCCCTCCGGATCGGCCACGAACCGCTCGGCGGTCAGGCCGGGACGGGCGACATAGCCGCGGGCCAGCTGCACTCCCGCCAGGTACAGCTCGCCGACGACACCGCGCGCCACCGGGCGCAGACTGTCGTCGAGCACCAGCAGCTCGGTGTCGTCGGCGGCCACGCCGATCGGGACTGCGGCGACGTCCGCACCGGTCACCTCGTGCGCGGTCACGTCGACCGCGGCCTCGGTGGGCCCGTACAGGTTGTGCAGCGTCGCACCGCAGATGTTCCGGAAGGCCGCGGCGGTGGCGGCCGGGAGCGCCTCGCCCGAGGCGAAGACCAGCCGCAGCGAGTCCACCGCCGCCGCCTGCGACTCGGCGACGAAGACCGCGAGCATGGACGGCACGAAATGCGCCACGGTGACGCCGCGCTCGCCGATCAGGCGCGCCAGGTACGCCGGATCCCGATGACCGTCCGGCTCCGCGACGACCAACCGGGCCCCGACCTGCAACGGCCAGAAGAACTCCCACACCGACACGTCGAAGGTGAACGGCGTCTTCTGCACCACCGCGTCGTCGGCGCGCAGCCGGTACATCCGCTGGCGCCAGCGCAGATTCGCCACGATCGCGCGATGCGGCACGGCGACGCCCTTCGGCCGGCCGGTGGATCCGGAGGTGAAGATCACGTAGGCGATGTGATCGGCCGAGCGGGTGACCGCGGGCGCGTCCGGCGTCGGCGGCTCCGCGAACTCGTCGATCCGCAGCGTGGCGACCTCGCGCCCGAAGCCGGGCTCGTCGCGCGCGGTGGTCAGCACGACCACCGGCGCGGCGACCGCGAGCACGTAGGCGCTGCGGTCGGCCGGGTGATCCGGGTCGATCGGCAGGTACGCGCCGCCCGCCTTCAGGATCGCGTACATGCCGACCACCAGGTCGATCGAGCGCCGGACGGCCAGGCCCACCAGTGTGTCCGGCCGGACGCCGAGTCCGATCAGGTGGTGGGCGAGCGCGTTGACCCGAGCGTCGAATTCGGCGTAGGTCAGGGTGACGCCCGCGTAGTCGAGCGCGATCGCGTCCGGAGTCCGCCGTACCTGCTCCTCGAACACGCTCACCAGCGTCTCCACCGGCGCGGCGGCGACCGGGGCGGTCGGCGCCGCCGCGAGCGCGTCGCCGAGCAGCGCGTCCAGCACCGCGCCGAGCGCACCGTCACCGGACTCCAGCAGCGCGGGCAGCCGACCGGACACCACCACCGGGACCAGCGCTTCCACAGTCATGACCGTGGACAGAGCGCCGATTTCCGCGGCCAGTTCCGCGTAGGTGACGGTCACCTCCCCGTGCCGCAGCGCCACCCGCTGCGGCTCCTGTCCGGCGACGGCCGCGATGAGGCCGGGCAGGTCGTCGATGCCGTAGGCGCGGCGCACGTCGTCTGCGTGGGTCATCAGCGGTTTCCTTCCGAATCGAGGGCCGACGCCGGGTCGGCGAGCACCGCCTCCGCGGCGGCGGGCAGGGTTTGCAGCAAGGCCGCCAGGCCGCTGCCGCCGAGAGCGGCGAGCAGGCCGGGCACCAGCCCGGCGAGCGAGACATGGATCAGGGCTTCGGGTTTGGCCGTCGCGCCCATCGCCCTGGCGACGGCCGCGAGCTTCGCGTCGAGTTCAGCGAAGCGAACCTGCCGGTCACCGTGCGCGAACGCGGGCGCGTCGGGGGCGGCCTGCGCCGCCCGAGCGATCAGCGCGGGCAGGTCCGCCACCGACGGTGCGGGCCGGGGCCGCCGTTCGTCCGCGGAGCGGATGTCTATCGCACGCACGTCCACCGCCGGATCCGCGGCGACCGTGTCCAGCACCCGCAGCAACCGGTCACCGAACGCCTGGGCCGTCGGCTCGTCGAAGATGTCCGTCGCATAGCCGAAGCGCAGCTCGAGACCGGTGCGCGCGCCGTCGGCGGCGAACCGCTCCAGCACGGTGACCTGCACGTCGAATTTCGCCTCCGCGAGCGGCAGATCGACCGCCTCCACGGCGAGACCGGGCAGCTCCACCGCTGCCTCCGGCATGTTCTGGAAGGTGAGCAGCACTTGACACAGCGGCGCGTACGAGCCGGAACGGGTGACGCCCAGCGCCTCGACCACCTGGTCGAACGGCACGTCCGCGTGCGAGAGCGCGGCCAGGTCACGCCGGGTGGCCTGGCGCAGCAGCTCGGCGAAGCTCGACCGCGGGTCGACCTCGGTGCGCAACGCCACGGTGTTGACGAACATGCCGACCAGCTCGTCCAGCTCGCGGACTCCGCGGCCGGCGACCGGGACGCCGATCGTGACGTCCCCCGCGCCCGACAGTTTCGCCAGCAGCACCGCGAGCGCGCTGTGCACCAGGGTGAACAGCGTGCCGCCGTGGTCGCGGGCCAGCCGTTCCAGCCGGACGGTGCGCTCGGCGTCGATTTCGCGGATGACGGTTGCCCCCTGCAAGCTCCGGCGAGCCGGGCGTGGGCGATCGGTGGGCAGGGCGAGAACTTCCGGCGCTCCCGCCAATTCGGTTCGCCAGAAGGCGAGCTGGCGTGTCAGCAGGCTGTCCGGATCGGCGGCGTCGCCGAGCAGCTCGTGCTGCCAGACGCTGTAGTCGCGGTACCGGATCGCCTGCGGGGCCCAGTCCGGGACGTGTCCGGCGGACCTCGCCGCGTAGGCGCGCACCAGGTCGGCGGTCAGCGGCGCGATCGAATACCCGTCCGCCGCGATGTGGTGCAGCACGACCACCAAGAGGTGGTCGTCGGGGGCCGTGGCGAACAGGGCGGCGCGCACGGGCGGCACGGCGGCCAGGTCGAAACGAGCGGCCACGAATTCCGCTATCCGCGCGTCCGATTCCGCTCGCGGCACCGCGATCGGCGTCAGGTCCACCCCCGCCGCGGGCACGACCTCTTGGACCGGTCCCGCCTCGGTATCGGGGTACCTGCTGCGCAGCGTCTCGTGCCGGTCGAGCACATCGCCGACGGCCGCCTCCAGCGCCGCCACGTCCAGCTCGCCGCGCAACCGCAGCGCCGCGGGAATGTGGTAGGCCGACGAGTCCGGCGCGAGCCGGTCGACCACCCACATGCGCTGCTGCGCGGGCGCCAGCGGCACCGGCCCGGTGCCGGCGCGACGGACCAGCGCGGGCCGGGCCGCGCCGCGCTCGGTGACCGCCAGACGCTCGGCGAGCGCGGCCGGCGTCGGAGCGTCGAACACCGCGGCCACCGGGACGTGGCCGCCCAGTGCCGCGCCGAGCCGGGCCGCGAGGCGGGTGGCCATCAGGGAATTGCCGCCCCTGACGAAGAAGTCGTCGTCCACGCTCACCGCGTCCACGCCGATCACCTCGGCGAACGCGTCCGCGACCAGGCGCTCCAGCGCCCCGGCCGGTGCACGGAAGGCCGCCTGCGCGAACACCGGCTCGGGCAGCGCGGAGCGATCGATCTTGCCGTTGGCCGTCAGCGGCAACGCCGCCAGCACGACGACGGCGGCGGGCGTCATGTAGCCGGGCAGCTGTTCGGCCACCGCCGCGCGCAGCGACACGGCCAGGTCGGCGTACGTGCCCGAATCCGGTTCCGGTAGCGCGGCATACGCGACGAGCCGCGTTCCGGCGCGCTCGTCGGCGCGCGCCACCGCGACCGCCGCCGTCACTCCAGGCTGCCGCAGCAGGGCTGCCTCCACCTCACCGAGCTCGATGCGGAAGCCACCGATCTGCACCTGGAAGTCGGCGCGCTCCAGGTATTCCAGGGTGCCGTCGGGACGCCAGCGCACGATGTCGCCGGTGCGGTACATCCGCTCGCCCGCCGCCGCGCCGAGTTCCACCGCGAACGGATCGGCGACGAAACGGTCCGCGGTGATCGCCGGACGACCCTGGTAGCCACGCGCCAGTTGCGCACCCGCGAGATACAGCTCGCCCGGCACCCCGATCGGCGCGGGCCGCAGGCGCGCGTCCAGCACGTAGACCCGGCTGTTCCAGGCGGGCGAACCGATCGGGACGGTGTGCTCCGGCTCTGTGCGCACCGGGAACGCGGTGATCGACACCGCGGCCTCGGTGGGGCCGTAGAGGTTGTCCAGCGCGATGGCGGCGCAGGAAGTCCACGGCGGTGGCGGACGGCAGCGCCTCACCGATGGCGAGCACCTGGCGCAGCGTCTCCGGCAGCGCGGCGCCGGGTGCGGCGGCCAGCAGCATGCCGATCAGGGCGGGCACCGCGTGCAGCACGGTCACGCCGTGGCGGCGCAGCAGCGCGCGCATCAGGTCGGGATCGCGTTCGGCGCCGGGCGCGGTGACGATCAGACGTCCTCCGGTGACCAGCGGAGACCAGAATTCCCACACCGACAGATCGAAAGTCGCGGGCGTCTTCAGCAGCACGCGATCCTGCGCGCCGAGGCCGAATCGCTCGGCCAGCCAGGCCAGCTGGTTCACGATCGCGGCGTGCGGGATCGTGACGCCCTTCGGCAGGCCCGTGGAGCCGGAGGTGAAGACGACGTACGCCGGATGCTGCGGACGCAGCGACCGCACCCGCTCCGCGTCCGTGACCGGCGTCGCGGCGCATTCGGCGAGATCGAGCCGATCGACTTCCATCGCCGCGCAGCGCGTTCCGGCGGGCACGCCGTCGCGGGAGGTGGTGAGGACGACCACGGGCGCGGCGACGGACATGATGTGGGCGATCCGTTCGGCCGGATGGCCTGGATCGATGGGCACATACGCCCCTCCCGCGCTCACCACCGCGTACATCGCGACGACCAGATCCGGCGAGCGGCGCATCGCCAGCACGACCGTCGACTCCGGGCCGACCCCGGCCGCGATGAGCGTGCGGGCAAGGCGGTTCACCCGGTCGCCGAACTCGGCGTAGCTCAGCTCGGCTCCGGTGGTCGCGTCCACCAGCGCGACCGCCCTCGGGTTGCGCGCGATCTGCGCATCGATCAGGCCCGCCAGCGTGACCGGCGCGACCGGCTGCCGGGTGCGGTTCCATTCGGCGAGCACCAGCGACCGATCGGTGCCGAGCAGATCGATGTCGCCGACCGGCAGGTCCGGCCTGACCGCGACCGTTTCCAGCACCCGGCGCAACTGGGCGGCGAACCGGAAAGCGGTGGGCCGCTCGAATAGATCGGTGGCATAGCGCAACGCCAGTTCGACGCCGTCGGGCGCGCCGCCGGAGTCGTAGGCGTCCACCGCGAACAGATGCAGGTCGAATTGCGCCACGCCGTGGTCGAAGTCGAGTTCGCGCACCTCCAGCTCGGGCAGCCGCAACTGTCCGCGCTCGTGGTTCTGGAACGAGTAGCCGACCTGGAACAGCGGATGACGTGCGGTCGAGCGCACCGGGTTGAGCACTTCAACCAGCCGTTCGAACGGCACGGTCGCGTGTTCGAGCGCAGCGAGGTCGGCGGCTCTGGCCCGCGCCAGGAGCCCGGCGAACGACTCGCCGCCGTCGACGCCGACGCGCAGCACGAGGGTATTGACGAACATCCCGACCACGTCGTCGAGTTCGGCCGCGCCGCGCCCGGCGACCGGCGTGCCGATCGCGATGTCATCGGTGCCGGACCAGCGCGCGAGCAGCACCGCGAACGCGGTGTGCAACACCATGAACAGTGTCGCGCCGTGCCGCCGGCCGAGGGCGGCGAGATCCGCGTGCAGCCGTGCGCCGATCGTCAGCGGCACCTGGTCGCCGCGCAGACTCTGCTTGGCGGGACGCGGGCGGTCGGTCGGCAGCGCCAGCTGGTCGGGAAGCCCGGCGAGGGTATCGGTCCAGAACTCGATCTCGCGGGCCGCCACCGATCCGGCGTCGTCCTCGGCGCCGAGTAGGTCGCGTTGCCACAAGGCGTAATCGGCGTACTGCACGGCGAGCGGCGCCCAGTCCGGCGCTGCGCCGGCGCGGCGCGCGGTATAGGCGACCATCAGGTCCCGCACGAACGGCGCGATGGACGAGCCGTCCGCGGCGATGTGGTGCAGCACCGCGGCGAGCACGAATTCGCCGTGCCCGTCTTCCGGGCGCGCGCTCGCTCGGGTCACGCGGAACAGTCGTATCCGCACCGGGATCTCGGCGGTGACGTCGAAGGTCGTTTCCGCCAATTCCCGGATCCGCCCCGGTATCTCGTCTTCCGCGACGTCGATCGGCCGCAGCGCCGGTGCGGCTTCGGCGACGGAGGCGACGAGCTGCACCGGTTCGCCGTCGACCTGCGGGTAACGGGTGCGCAGCGCCTCGTGCCGCGCTGTCACGTCGGCGAGCGCGGCCTGCAACGCGGACACGTCCAATCGGCCGGACAGCCGCAGGGCCACCGGGATGTTGTAAGCGGTGGACGCCTGATCGAACCGATTCAGGAACCACATCCGCTGCTGCGCGGGCGAAAGCGGTATGCGCGCTGGACGCGGCGCCGCCACCAACGGTGGCCGGGTGCCGCCCATGGCCACCGTGCTCGCCACGGCCGCGAGGTCGGCGACCCGGGGAGCTTCGAACAGCGCCCGCACCCCGACCGTCCGGCCCAGCGCCGCGCCGATCCGGGTGACCGCCTTCGCCGCCAGCAGGGAGCTGCCCCCGAGCGCGAAGAAGTCGTCGTCGGCCCCCACCGCGCGCTCCGCCGCGAGCACCTCGGCGAACACCTCGGCCACGACGCGTTCGCTCGGCGTGGACGGCGCCCGGTAGGCGGTCGACTCGAACCGCGGCGCGGGCAGCGCCGCACGGTCGAGTTTCCCGTTGACCGTCAACGGGATGCGCGGCACCGGCACGATCGCGGCGGGCACCATGTGCTCGGGCAGGCGGTACGCCAGCGCTTGCCGCAGCGCGACGGTATCGGTCGACTCGTGGGCGGCCACCGCGTAGGCGACGATGCGCGGTTCGTCCACCAGGTCGGTGCGCACCACCACGGCCACCTCCCGGACCGCGTCGCACGCTTCCAGCAGCGCGGCCTCGATCTCGCCCAGCTCGATGCGGAAGCCGCGCAGATTCACCTGCTGGTCGGCGCGCCCGAGGTACTCCAGGTCGCCGTCGGGTGTCCAGCGGGCCAGATCGCCGGAGCGGTAGGCGAGCGAGCCGTCGCGGGCGTACGGGTCCGCGACGAAGCGTCCGGCGGTCAGGGCGGGCCGATGCAGATAGCCGCGGGCCAATTGGCCTCCGGACACGTAGATCTCGCCGGGTACGCCCACCGGGACGGGCCGCAACCGGTCGTCGAGCAGGCGCACGCTCAACCCGGGCAGCGCCGCGCCGATCACGCTCGCGGAGCCGGTGCGCCCATCGATCTCGCGATAGGACACGTGCACCGTGGTCTCGGTGATGCCGTACATGTTCACCAGGCGTGGTGCGTGCGGGTAGCGGGCGAACCAGCCCGCCAGGCGCTGCGGCTCCAGCGCCTCACCGCCGAAGACGACGGTGCGCAGCGCGAACGGCGCGGGCTCCGGTTCGGCGAGATCGGCGGCGACCAGCTGGTAGAACGCCGACGGGGTCTGGTTGAGCACGGTGACCCGCTCGGCGATCAGCAGTTCCCGGAACTGCTGCGGCGAACGCGAGGTGTAGTAGTCGACCACCACCACCGTCGCGCCGGACAGCAGCGGAACCCACAGTTCCCACACGGAGAAGTCGAAGGCGTAGGAGTGGAACAAAGTCCATACGTCCGCCGGGCCGAAGCCGAAGCGCCGCCGCGTGTTGTCCAGCAGCCGCAGCACGTTGCGATGGGGCACCACGACGCCTTTGGGCCTGCCGGTGGAGCCGGAGGTATAGATGACGTATGCGGCGTGGGCGGAGCACAGGGGGGCGCGCCGGTCGGCGTCGGTGACCGGCGCGCCGCTGAACTCGGCGAGATTCGGCGCGTCGACGTCGATCACCGGTCCGCCGAACCAGCCGCGCGGCAACTCGGTGGCCGCCCCCGCGATCGCGCAGAGCGGGCGGGCGTCGTCGAGGACGTACTCGATCCGGTCGTCCGGGTAGGCCGGATCGATCGGCAGGTACCCGCCGCCCGCTTTGAGCACGGCGAGCAGGGCCACCACCAGTTCCGCCGAGCGGGGCAGCGCGACGGCCACCAGCGTCTCCGGTCCGACGCCCGCGGCGACCAGGCGCCGCGCCAACCGGTTGGACCAGTCGTCGAGTTCGGCGTAGGCCAGCGATCGCGCGCCGTCGCGGACCGCGACGGCGTCCGGGTCCAGCGCGGCGGCCCCCGCGAAACGGTCGGCCAGGCTGCCGTCGACGTCGGCGACGTCGTCCCCGCCGACCGGCCATTCGTACAGCGCGCGATGCTGCTCCTCGGCGCTGAGCAGCTGGATGTCGCCCACGACCACGGTCGGATCGGCGGCGACCGCGGCGAGCACCTGAGTGAACCGCCTGCCCAGCACGGCGATCGACGGTGCGTCGAAAAGATCGGTGGCGTAGCGGATCTCGACCCGCATGCCGTCGGCGCGGCCGTCCCGGTCGTGCGCCTCCAGCACGGTGAACTGGAGGTCGAATTCGGCCACGGGCGCGTCGAACTCCTGCGCGCTCACCCGCAGGCCCGGCAGCGCGAACTCGGGCAGGGCGAAGTTCTGAAAGGTCAACGCCACTTGGAACAGCGGATGACGGTTGCGCGAGCGAGTGGGCGCGAGCACCTCGACGAGTCGTTCGAACGGCACGTCGGCGTGCGAGAGCGCGTCGAGGTCCTGGTCGCGCACCGCGTCCAGCACCGTCTCGAACCGCGCTCTGGAGTCGACGGCGGTGCGCAGCACCAGCGTGTTGACGAACATGCCGACAAGCCGGTCCAGCGCCGCGTCGCCGCGCCCGGCGACGGGGGTGCCGATCGCGATGTCCGAGCCGCCGGACAGGCGGGCCAGCAGCACCGCCAGCGCGGCGTGCACGGTGCTGAACAGCGTGGTTTCCCGTTTGCGCGCCAGCTCGCCCAGCTCGCTGTGCAGATCGGAGTCGATGCGCAGGCGGTGGGTCGCGCCACGATGGGACGAGACCGGGGGGCGCGGGCGGTCGGCGGGCAGTTCGAGCTGCTCCGGCAGGCCGTCCAGGATGTGCCGCCAGTAGTCGAGTTGCCGCTCGGCGTCGGCGGATTCGGCCTGCCAGAGCGCGTAGTCGGCGTACTGCACCGGCAAGGCGTCCCACGCGGGCGCGGCGGCGTCGCGACGCGCCAGATAGGCGGCCATCAGGTCCTCGGCCAGCGGTCCGAGGGAGAACCCGTCCGCCGCGATGTGGTGCAGGACCAGGGCGAGCACGTACTCCGCCTGCGGCGCGTCATCGATCGCCAACACCATCGCGCGCAACGGCGTCTGGGTGGTCAGGTCGAAAGGGATGGCCGCCAGCTCCCCGAGCTGATCCCCCAGGGCGGATTCGGTCACCCCCACGACCGGTAGGTCGGGTTCGGCCGAAGGCAGGATCAGCTGTCGCGGGCCTTCCGGGCCGTCCGGGTAGACGGTGCGCAGGGTCTCGTGCCTGGCCACCACGTCGGCCAAGGCCGTGGTCATCGCCGCGAGGTCGACGTGACCGGACAGCCGCAGCGCGACCGGGATGTTGTCGATCGCGTCGGCCGGACCGGTGTGCTCGCCGGCGTGGAAACGGTTGACGAACCAGATGCGCTGCTGGGCCGGGGACAGCGGAATCCGATCCGGCCGCGGCCGGGGGCGCAGTGGCGCGCGGCCGCCGTCGCCGCGATACCGCTCGGCGCGGGTGGCCAGCGCGACCACGGTCGGGGCGTCGAACAGCATGCGCAGCGGCAGCTGGGTGTCGAGCGCCGCGCCGAGCCGGGCCACCACCCGGGCGGCGGTGAGCGAATTGCCGCCCAGGGCGAAGAAGTCGTCGTCCAGGCCAACTCGGTCGACGCCGAGCAGCGCACCGAACGTGGCGGCGACGAGTTCCTGTACCGGTGTGGCCGGCGCACGGAACCGCGCGGACTCGACCACGGGCGCCGGTAGCGCCCGGCGGTCCAGCTTGCCGGAGGCGTTGACCGGAAACTCGCTCAGCACGACGTAGGCCGAGGGGATCATGTAGCCCGGTAGTCGCCGGGTGAGCGCCGCTTCGACCGCGCTCAGCTCGAGCTGCGCGCCGGAGACCTCGACGAGGTAGGCGACGAGGCGTTCACCGGCTCCTGCGTCATCACGCACGACGACGACCGCTTGGGCGACTTCGTCCAAGCCGGTCAACGCCTGCTCGATCTCACCCAACTCGATCC
>NZ_BDCK01000044.1 GCF_001613465.1 Nocardia niwae NBRC 108934 = DSM 45340
TGTCACACAATCTTTCTCGTGACCGCCTCCGGGGATCTGCCGCCTCGATCCGCCCAGTACTCGGGTCGGCTCATGCGCTGGTCACTCCGAACTCGAGGCGGTCAGGACCACGAAAGTGCCTGCGCACGAGGCACAGCGGGATGGGGTGGGCGGCGACTCGTGCCGCGAACCCGCCGCCCCATTCCGCGATCGACGGCACACGCCGGCAGCACACGTCACCGTCGCCAGAAGAAGTGATGCACCACCCCGCTGGGACTTGGAATCCGCTCCAGATGAAAACGGTCGACGAGTTCCTCCGGACTCTCCCACAACCTCTCGCCGCGACCGAGTTCGGCCGGTGCAACGGCTATATGCATCGTGTCGATCAGATCGGCGTCGAGGAATTCCCGGACCGTGGCGACACCGCCGCCGATGCGCACGTCCTTGCCGTCGGCGGCATCGAATGCCTGCGCCAGCGCCTTCTCAGGTGCCGCATCGAGGAAATGGAACGTGGTGTCTCCCAGCGTGAACGAGGGACGCACGTGGTGGGTCAGGACGAACACGGGTGTGTGGAACGGGGGTTCGTCTCCCCACCAGCCCTGCCATTCGTAGTCCTCCCACGGCCCCCGCTGCGGACCGAACTTGTTGCGTCCCATGATCTCGGCGCCGATGTTGTTGGTGAAGTCGCGAGTGCAGTAGTCGTCCAGGCCGTAGGTTCCGCCCGGTTCCGTCCGGGTGGGCCAGTGCGCGGTGGCGCCCGTCCAGAAGAACAGCGCACTGGGATCGGCGTGGCCGAATGGGCGCTCGAAGCTCTGTCCCTCCCCCGAACCGTATCCATCGCTGGAGACGTTGAAGTTCTGCACGCGGACCAACTGTGTCATCGTCACTCCTTACTGGTTGCAATATGCAATCAGTAAGGAATCTACGCAGAGTGATCTCATGATGCAACCGGTTGCTCGCGACAAGTTGCCGCATCCGCCGGGCCGTGGGAACACTATGCCGATCGCGCTCCCTGGGGTCCGCTGGAGCCGGATCGTTCTGCGCGACATCATGTTCGGCGGCTACACCCATCTGGAGCGTGCGCAGACATCGCCGCCACCAGGACGGGAGTCTGTCAGCAGCGTGACTCGCAGGGCTGATGAGCGACATTCGTCGCGTCCGCCACAGACCGTGTGACGGCCGGACCTCCGCCGAGCCGAGCCAGTCCCCACACAACCAGCGCCGACAGTGCGTAGAGAGCGCCGGCCCAGCAGGAGCCCCGCCATCCCCACGAGCTGTATGCCCACGTGGTCGTGATCGCTCCGAGAGCGGATCCCAGCGAGTAGAAGGCCATGTAGACACCGATGACGCTGCTGGCGCGGTTCGGATGCGCGGTGGTCAGCAGATGCTGGCCGCTCACGTGCACGGCTTGGACCGCGAAGTCGAGCAGGACGATGCCCGCGACAAGTAGCCACAGGGCCGATCGGGCCTGGGCGATGAGCACCCAGGAACCGGTGAGCACCACCAGCGACCAGCCGGTGATCGCCTGGGCATGACCAGTGTCGGCCCATCGTCCCGCACGGGCGGCCCCGAGCGCCCCGGCCAGGCCGGCCAGCCCGAACAGGCCGATCGCGGTGGTGCCGAGATTCCAGGGCTGGGCGCCGAGGGGCAGCGCGAGCCCGCTCCAGAGTGTCCCGAACGACGCGAACAGGAACAGCGCGATCAGGCCCCGGCTCAGGAACAGTCGATCTGCGCGCACAAGCCCCGCCATGGACACCAGCACGTGCGCGTATCGCCCGTCGCCGATCCTCTCGTCCGGAGACAGCCCCACCCGGGCGGTGACGGCGAGAACCGCGCAGAGCGCGGCGAGCAGTGCGTAGACCGCACGCCAGCCGACCGTGTCGCCCAGCGCACCAGCGAGGACGCGGACGCCGAGAATGCCGATCACCACGCCCGAGGTGACGGCGCCGATCGCGCGGCCCCGCTCGCCCGGTTCGGAGACGGCGGCGGCGTAGGCGACCGCCACCTGCACCACGACGGCGAACACCCCGGCGATCGCCAGTCCCGCCAGGACGAAGACACCGGAGGGCGCGGCGGCCGCGATGGCGGCCCCCACCGCGGTGAGCGCCAGATGCACGGCGATGAGCCGGCGGCGATTCACCAGGTCGCCGAGCGGTACCAGCACGATCAGACCGGCGAAGTAGCCGATCTGCCCGGCGGCGACCAGCCGGCCCAGCGACTCCGGCGCCATGCCCAGATCGCACCCCGCCGCTGCCAATACCGGCTGAATCGCGTAGATCGTCGACACTGCCACGGCGCATATCAGGGCCAGCAGCCATCGCTGCGATCGGGTCACTCCCGTCGACACCACACCTCCCGCATCGGTAGCAAATTGAAACCATTTGAGCGTAGGCCATAATGGTTTCGTATTGCAACCGATTAGCAGGAGGGTGTATGGCGCCCGCGCTCGGCTCGCCCCGCGAGTGGACCGATCCCACTTGCCCAGTTGCTCGAACGATCGACCTGGTGGGCGATCGGTGGAGCCTGTTGATCGTGCGCGACGCGATGGACGGCGCGGCCGCGTTCACCGAGTTCCGGCAGCGCTTGGGGATCGCCCGCAACATTCTCGCCGACCGACTCCGCCGACTCGTCGACCACGGCATCCTGGCCGTCAGCCCGGCCCCCGGAGGCAAGCGGCACGTCTACGAACTCACCGAGGCCGGGCAGGACCTCTTCACAACCATCGTCGCGTTGCGGCAATGGGGAGAACGCCACGCGTTCGCCGACAACGAGCCGCACTCGACACTCATGGGCCTCGACGGCAGCCCCGTCGCCGAACTGCGCCCCGAAACCCCCGCGGGAAAACCCCTCTCAGCGGCAACGGCACGAGTCGTCGAAGTCGGCTGACCCGTGGAGTCGGGCGACCCACGCGCGTCATTGCCCCAGGCGGCTGAGCGCCTGCATGGCCTCGCGCTCGATGCGGGAGAGATCGCGGAGAATGGCGCCCGCTCGGCTGAGGGACTGGGTGTCGCCTGATTCACCGGCTTGTGCGACCAGTGCCGCGACTTCCGTCCACAGGGCGGCTGCCTCGGTGTACAACTCGTGGCCGGTGCGCAGGTGGGGGCTGTCGAGCGTCCGCGTGCATTCGGCGAGGAAGTCGCGATAGAAGTTACGGAACAGGGCGCCGCCGGTCCCCGCCTCCTCCATCAAGAGGGCAGCCTGCGTCAAATCCCGCCGCGGGTCGTCGGTCCGCCGGAACCAGGTGGGCACCAGCTTGCCCGCCTTCTCGATGCCCCGATAGCCGAGGTTGGCGATGGGCGGGTCGAGGAAGGCGCGGGCGCAGGCGGTGATGGCCGGGATGATCCGGCTGCGGGCGGACGGCGGGTTCCTCGGGGCGGTGAGGGTGAAGGAACGATGTTTGGCGGTCATCGGGCCGCGCGCGGCTCTGGCCTGGGCGAGGCTGGTCAGGCTGGTGGACACCGTTCCGCCTTGCTGATCGGTGTCCACCAGGTAGGCGTCGTGATCGTCGTAGCCGTACAGCGCGACGACATGACCACCGAAGTGCACCTTCGACCCGAAATAGTCCAGGTGGTAACTGTCGAGCTGCAGTCCGACGGGGTGACCTGCGTCGACGGGACCGACTACGTTCTCCCACGCTCGGCGGGGGGAGGTGGTCTCCTGGACCGAGAGCTCCAGGCCGAGTCGGGCGGCCAGATTCCGGGTGAGATCGAAAGGCTTGACCCGTCCCCCGAGGAAGGGAAAGCCCATGGACTTGCTGTCCCAGTAGACGAAGGACAGGCCGGAGCCGAGACCGAAGAGCATCGGCTCGGACAGGTGGATTCCCTGGTGCCGCAGCAGCACTCCCAGTGTTGTCGTCTCGCAATGCTGGGCGCCGCGGGCATCGATGTCTCGCACAGCGGTCATTCCATTCCTTTCTCCTGGCGCAGAATCGTCGAAGAGCGTTGCCACCATGGTGGGCTCTCCCGTGGCGGGAGAGTCCACCGGCCGGACTCGGGATGCCGGGCTCATCGGCGCGGCAGCAGTGGGGCCGCCGCGACTTCCGGCACCGGCTAGGAATTCGATCTACGGCGGGGCACAATGATCGCAGGGATGAATGTTCGAGGGTGATCTGTCGTGAGCGACTGGTCATTTCGCCCACCGATGGAGGGGCGTGACTAACGACATGCATCGAGACGGCGAACGCCCGAAAGGGCTTTCTGTTTCCGCGTTGGCGGCGGTGGCGAACCCGTCGTACTCGCGAATCGACACTTGGAATCTGCTGGACGACGCGTGCCGCCGGCTCGCCGATGTCAACAGTGCCGGGCTGGACACCACCCACGAAGCCGCCCGGGTGCGCCGCCTCCTCGACCGCCTCGGCGCCTACGAGCGGTACTGGCTGTACCCGGGCGCGGGGCGGCTGGCGGCGTTTCGCGGATATCTCGCCGATCTCGCGACGGTGCGGCTCACCGACGAAGTGTCGCTGGCCGTGCGCCTGCTCTCCGAGTACGGCGACCGCGCGGCGTTGTTCGACACCTCGGCCCAGCTGGCCGAACAGGAACTCGTGGCCCGGGCCAAGCAGCAGCAGTTCTACACCGTCTTGCTCGGCGACGATTCCCCGCCCGAGGCGCCCGAGAGCCTGGCGGAGAGCCTCCGGGCCCTGCGCGAACCGTCGGACGACGTGCAATTCGAGTTGCTCGTCGTGGCCAGCATCGAGGACGCCATCACCGCCGTCGCCCTGAACGGCGAGATCCAGGCGGCGATCATCCGGCACGATCTCCCGCTCCGCTCGCGCGACCGGGTGCCGTTGATGACCACGTTGCTCGGCGCCAACGACGGCGTGGTCGTGACCGACCGCGCCCACGACTGGGTCGAATGCGGCGAGTGGATCAGAAAGCTGCGGCCCCATATCGACCTGTATCTGCTCACCGACGAGTCGATCGCGGCGGAGACCGAAGCCGAGCCGGACGTCTACGATCGCACGTTCTATCGGCTCAACGACGCCACCGACCTGCACAGCACAGTGCTCGCAGGCATCCGGAGCCGATACGCCACGCCGTTTTTCGACGCGCTGCGCGCCTACGCGGCCGCGCCGGTCGGCCAGTTCCACGCCCTTCCCGTCGCGCGGGGCGCCAGCATCTTCAACTCCAAGTCGCTGCAGGACATGGGCGAGTTCTACGGCCGGAACATCTTCATGGCCGAGACGTCGTCCACCTCCGGCGGGCTGGACTCCCTGCTGGACCCGCACGGCAACATCAGGGTGGCGATGGACAAAGCCGCCGAGACGTGGTGTGCCGACCAGACGTACTTCGTGACCAATGGGACGTCCACCGCGAACAAGATCGTCGTGCAGGCCCTGACCCGGCCGGGCGACATCGTTCTGATCGACCGCAACTGCCATAAGTCGCACCACTACGGCCTGGTGCTCGCCGGGGCGTACCCGCTGTATCTGGACGCCTACCCGCTCGAACAGTTCGCGATCTACGGAGCCGTGTCCCTGCACACCATCAAGAAGGCGCTGCTGGATCTCGAGGCGGCCGGTCAACTGGACCGGGTGCGCATGCTTCTGCTGACCAACTGCACGTTCGACGGCATCGTCTACAACCCGCGGCGCGTGATGGAGGAGGTCCTGGCGATCAAGCCGGACATCTGCTTCCTGTGGGACGAGGCGTGGTACGCGTTCGCGACCGCGGTGCCGTGGGCACGCCAGCGAACCGCGATGGTTGCCGCCGAGCAACTGGCCTCGTCGCTGGCCGCGCCAGGGTACGCCGAGGAATACCGCCGGTGGCATGCGTCGATGCGGGGCGTCGACCGCGCGGAGTGGAGCAACCACCGGCTGCTTCCCGATCCCGAGCGGGCGCGCGTCCGCGTGTACGCGACGCACTCCACCCACAAATCGCTGTCCGCGCTCCGGCAGGCGTCGATGATCCACGTCCGCGACCAGGATTTCAAAGCTCTCGCCCGCGAGGCGTTCGCCGAGGCGTTCTTGACCCACACCTCGACCTCGCCGAACCAGCAACTGCTGGCGTCGCTGGACTTGGCCCGCAGGCAGGTCGACATCGAGGGCTTCCAGCTGGTCCGGCACGCCTACGACATGGCGCTGGTGTTCCGCCACCGCGTCCGCAAAGACCGGCTGATCGGCAAGTGGTTCCGCATCCTCGACGAGGACGACCTGGTGCCCGACGAGTTCCGGCCGTCGGAAGTCAGCTCGTACCGTCAGGTCAGGCAGGGCGGCCTGGCCGAGTGGAACGAGGCTTGGCGCTCGGATCAGTTCGTGCTCGACCCGACCCGGGTCACCCTGTTCATCGGCAATACCGGCATGAACGGGTTCGATTTCCGCGAGAAGATCTTGATGGACCGATTCGGCATCCAGATCAACAAGACCTCGATCAACAGCGTGCTGTTGATCTTCACCATCGGCGTCACCTGGTCGAGTGTGCATTACCTGCTCGACGTACTGCGTCGGATCGCGGCCGATTTCGAGAGCAGCCGCAGCGCGGCGGGCAAGGCCGATCGCGCCCTGCAACAGCGCCGGATCGACGAGATCACCAAGGAATTGCCCGCACTCCCCGACTTCAGCGAGTTCGACAGCGCGTTTCGTCCCGAGAGGGCCAGCTCCTTCGGTGACATGCGAGCGGCCTTCTACGCCGGATACGAGGAGTCCGACCGCGAACATGTCCTGCTCGGCGACGCCGGGCGACGGCTCGCCAAGGGGATGCCCCTGGTGTCCGCCACCTTCGTCGTCCCTTACCCGCCCGGCTTCCCGGTGCTGGTTCCTGGGCAGGTGGTTTCGACGGAGATCCTGTATTTCCTGGCCGAGCTCGACGTCAAGGAGATTCACGGATACAACCCAGACCTCGGGTTGTCGGTCTTCACCGAGGCCGCGCTCGCGCGGTTGGCCGCGGCCCGGCACGCGAGCACCGTGAGATCCGATGGGATGCCGGACACAGCTCTGCCGCCCGCGAACCACCGTCCGGCATCGCGCGAGCTGTCCGGCACACTTTCCGCGACCGATCGGCGCTGACGATGCGGGGCAGGCGCGCCCCGCCCCATGGATTGCTCAACGCCGCCGACGAACTCGGCACGGACGCTGGTGGAGCCGTGCTGGGCGCTGCTGACGGCGCACCGATGCCTGGTCGAAGACGAGCGCATCGGTGGGCCGCGCGGCGTAACGGCGGGCTCCGCCGTTCGCGTCCCGGGCGCGACGAGCGATCATGCCGCACACTGCTCCCATGACTACGCCCGAACCGCGAACAGGATCGATGTTCCGCTGGACCGAGGTCGGCACCGGCGGTGTGATCGCCCCGGGCGAGCGATTGACCTGGCCGCGCACGATCGGGATCGGGCTGCAGCATGTGGTGGCGATGTTCGGCGCCACCTTCCTCGTGCCGGTCCTCACCGGGTTTCCGCCGTCGGCGACATTGCTCTTCTCCGGGATCGGCACCCTGCTGTTCCTGGTGATCACCCGCAACCGGCTGCCGAGCTACCTCGGCTCGAGCTTCGCGATCATCGCTCCGGTTCTCGCGGCGACCGCCTCGCAGGGAATGGATGCGGCGCTCGGCGGGATCGTCGTGGTGGGCGCGCTGCTGATCGTCATCGGCGTGGTGGTGCACTTCGCCGGCACCCACTGGATCGAGGCGTTGATGCCGCCGGTGGTCACCGGCACCATCGTCGCTCTCATCGGGCTGAACCTGGCGCCGACCGCCGAAGCGAATTTCGAGAAGGACGCGATCACGGCAACCGTCGTGCTCATACTGCTGATCCTGTGCCTCGTGCTCTTCCGCGGATTGCTCGGCAGGCTGGCGATCGTCACCAGTGTCGTGCTCGGTTATCTGCTCGCGCTCGCGCGCGGTGAGGTCGACACCGCGGCGATCGGCGACGCCTCCTGGGTGGGGCTGCCCGACTTCCACGCACCGAGCTTCCAGCTCTCGGTGATCCCGATGTTCCTGCCGGTGGTGCTGGTGCTCGTGGTGGAGAACATCGGCCACGTCAAGTCGATCACCACGATGACCGGAATCGACTATGACCGGCGCATCGGCCGCGCGCTGGCGGCCGACGGCGTGGCGACGGTGCTGGCCGGCAGTGGCGGCGGCTCGGCGACCACCACATACGCGGAGAACATCGGCGTGATGGCCGCGACGAAGGTGTACTCGACCGCCGCCTATTGGGTAGCCGGTGCCGCGGCGATCGCACTCAGCCTGTCACCGAAGGTGGGAGCGGTGATCGCCGCCATCCCGGCCGGGGTGCTCGGCGGTGTGACGACCGCGCTCTACGGCTTGGTCGGGATCCTCGGCGTGCACATCTGGGTGAGCAATCGGGTGGACTTCGGCACGCCGATCAACCAGTTCACCGCCGCCATCCCGCTGATCATCGGCATCGCCGATTTCACGTGGGTGATCGGCGATCTCGACTTCGGCGGCATCGCCCTCGGCGCCCTGGCCGCGCTGGTGATCTATCACGCGATGCGGCTGATCGGGGGGTGGCGCGGGACGGTCGTGGCCCACCCGGCGGACGACCTGCGGAAGTCGGAGAAACCGACGGACCGGTGACGCTGAGGCGTGCAGGGCATGGGTGATTGAAGACCGCCGATCCGGGTAGGCAGCAGTCGAACACCTGTTCTGTCGAGTGTGAGGAGTGGCTATGGTGCAGCCGAAGCCGGAGAAGGATCCGGATCAGTGGACCACCGGCGAGGAGCCGATGACCGGCCCACAGGACTCCTACCTGCACACCCTGGCCCAGGAGGCGGGTGAGGAGGTCCCGGAGGAGCTGACCAAGGCAGAGGCGTCGCAGCTGATCGACGAACTACAGCGGCGCACCGGCCGCGGCGCCTGACCGGCCCGGCTCGGCCGGAAGGCGGACCGAGGCAACGACTTGCTCGAGCGACGAGCATCCACGCCGCTGAGGAGAATCACTGATGAACCACCCTGACGACGCCGCGAACGACGAACGCGCACGCGAAACCCCGGACACTCGAGAAAAGGACATCCTCGAGGGCGGAGGCGAGGCTTCCGGAGACCTGGCGGGCCCCGGCCCTGAACACGACCAGCGCGAAGACCCGGACACGTAGGTTCGGTCCCGGGCGGCGACGCGGCCGGGGCCTGGCTGCTGGTGCACGCGGATCACGTGCCCGTGGCCTCTTCGACCAGCGCGAGTGCGTCGGTGAGTGGCGATCACCGGAAGTGCCGGTGGCCCTCAGCGGGCCCGGACGAACAATCGACCGGCGAGATCGATGCCGGTCACGACGCCGGATCGGTCCCGGGTGAAGAATCCGCGTTGCCCCTGCAGACCGCCCTCGGTGACGATGTACTCGTCCGCGTCGCCGGGCAGCAGGCCCAGGGAAGCGGGCGGGAGGTCGGGTGGCAGGTCGGTTTCCACGGCCGTGCGGGTCTCGGGTTTGACCGAGCATCCGATCGTCAGCCCGGCCCCATCGGTGGCGAGGGTGAGCCGCATCATCTCGTTCTCGTAGTGCCCGGCGATCTCCGCTGCCCGTGCCCCGTCGTAGGGCAGCGGTTCCGGGTCGTGCTCGACCACACCGAGGTAGCGCTCGAGCACCCGATTCACCACGGCGCGATTGAAGGCCAGGCCCGCGTCCGGGCCCGCGTTCGACATCACGGCGACGGCGAAATTCCGCTCCGGCACGATGAGCAGGTCGGCGAACTGGCCATTGCCCGAACCGCCGTGCCCGATGGTCGCGACACCGTCCACGGTGCGCAGGAACCAGCAGATGCCGAAGGCGTCGCCCAGTGTGCTCCCCCGCAATTCCACGGTCCGCTCCCGCATGCGGTGCAGCAGGCCGGTGGGCAGTATGCGCTCGCCGCGCTCGGTGCGGCCGTCGCCGAGATGGAACCGCGCCCACCGCAGCAAATCGCCGACAGAGGTCACCACACCGCCGCCGGGGTTGTTGGCGCGGTTGTCCTTCCACTGCCTCGCGACGGCGAGCACACCGTCGGCATCGAGATTGTGGCCCACGGCGAACCGCCGCGTCATGACGTCATTGACCGCATAGCAGCTGTGCGCAAGTCCGAGCGGTTCGAACAGCAGCGACGCGACGGCCCGCTCGAAGGTCGATCCGGTGACGTTCTCCACGACCCGGCCGGCCAGGTTGAACCCAGCCTGGCTGTAGGACGCCCGCGTCCCCGGGTCCGCGATCGGCTTCGACTCGGCAAGTTTCACCGCGTGCCGCGCGAGGGCGTCGTTTCCTTCGCCGGTGTCGTCACCGACCCGCCATTCCAACCCGGCCGTATGGTTGAGCAACCGCAACACTGTGATCTCGTCGGTGGCCGTATCGGCCGGGGCGAATTCCGGAACATACCGCCGCACAGGCGCGTCCAGCTCCACCCGGCCCTCGGCGACCAGCCGCATCAACGCGGTCGCGGTGAACGTCTTGCTCACGGACCCGACCACGAACAACGTATCCCGGTCGACCGGAAGCGGATTGTCCACACTCGTCACCCCGTGACACGCGATGTCTTCCCGATCCCCGATCGACACCCCGACGGCGGCACCGGGGACGCCCGCCTTCTGGGCCGCGGCCGCAACGAATTCCGTCAATTCCTGCGCTGTCTCGTTCATGCCACCATGCTCGAACCCTGCCCTAGGGGCAAGGTCAAGTGCTGGACAGAATTCGACGGCGCGCACCCGGCCGGCGCGGGTCAGGTCGTCCGCCGGTGATGCCGGCAGCGATAGCCGGATCGACATGACGGTCGCCCTGAGTCCGTGCGCATTCGGGACCGGAAGACCGCGATTGCGATGCTGTCGGGGCGTCTCGCCAGCAAGTAGTACGGGCGGCGCGCGTGGCCGGGGAATCGCAGTCCGACCAGGGTCGGCTCGGTGGGCAGTCGATCCGCGACGACGCGGCGCCGGATGTCCCAGACCAGGGCATCCGGATCCAGGTGTTCGGAGCGCAAGCCGCGGCGATCCCAGCGCGCGGTCCAGCCCGCGAGTTCGACCAGCACTGGGGCCGGCGCCGTGCCGGCCTCGGTGAGCCGGTAGCCCTCGCCGTCGCGGACGACGATGTCCGCGCGTTCGAGATCCTTCAGCCGGGTCGACAGCATGGTCTTCGAGATGCGGGGAATGCCACGGCCGACTCCGCCATGGGTTCGGCCGTGCTGAGCAAGATGCCCGCCTCGCCTACACCACCGCCCAGCTGAACGTCCATCTTCCGCGCCCGGGCACCGCCCGCACCGGCACGCTGCGCGCCACCGGGCACGCTATTCACGTCGGTCGCAGCATCGGGACCGCCGAAGCCCAACTCGTCGGCATCGAGGACGGCAAACTCTACGCCCACGCCACAACGACCTGCGCCATCTTCCCGATCCCCTGACAGGCCGCTGCCGCGGCGAGTGGCTGCGCTCGCCGCGGCGCGGACGGCGTGATCAGGTCAGCACGTCACCGCTTCGACAACGTTGCTGCGGCCGCCGACGTCCTCCGGGCGGCCGTGGTGGTTTCGCCGCGGACCGACTCGAGGGGCCGAGCCCCATCGGCATGGGGGCGGCGGGCAAGCAAGTGGGCCGGGTTCGCCTATGTGCCCACGGTCGGGTGATTGTGACCTCCGGCAGCGCTCGGAGGGAGCATGATGAGACAGGTGAGCCACGCCGATGGGCCGGACGCTGGGCACGACGCCGGGCCGGGGGCCGGAGGTCCCGACCGGGTCGGTAGCTTCCGGTTCTGGTTCGACGATCAGCGCTGGGAATGGTCCGACGAGGTCGCCGCACTGTACGGCTATATCCCCGGCCAGGTACAGCCGACCACCGAGCTGGTGCTGTCGCACAAACACCCCGCCGACCGCGCGGCCGTCGCCGACGCCCTCGCTACCGCGGTCCGCGACCACGGCGCGTTCTGCAGCCGCCACCGCATCATCGACACCGCGGGCCACGTCCGGCACGTGCTCGTGGTCGCCGACCACATCTTCGACGGCACCGGCGCGGTCGTGGGCACGTCGGGCTACTTCATCGATCTGACCGCCACCGTCGACCAGCAACGGCGGGAAGCCATCGACGAGGCCCTGCCGGAAGTGGTCGAGGCCCGCGCGGCGATCGAACAGGCCAAAGGGATGCTGATGCTCGCCTACGGCCTGACCGCCGAGCAAGCCTTCCAAGTGTTGCGGTGGCGGTCCCAGGAAACCAACACCAAACTGCGGATGCTGGCGACCAAGTTGGTCACCGTCGCCGCGGCGGCCGGCGGCGGTCCCGTCGAGCAACGCACCAAGCTGGACCATCTCCTGCTGACCATCCACGAATACCCCGACTAGAACATCGTCCTGCCCCGGCTTCGACGCGCTCGACGACGTCGAAAGCCCTTCCGGCTCATCGGTGGCGCCCCTGACCCGTGCTGGGAGCGGGTTCCGTTTCCGCCTCGCCGGTGTGGGTAGCCAGCAGTCGCAACGTAGGAAAATTCGCGCCGACCACGGACGTCGATGGCGGGAGACGCCGAGGCCGGGTGGTGGCAAGCAGGTTCGGTCCGGTGGGAGGAACAATGACTCGTTCGCTGATGAAGGTTGTCGCCGCGGCGGCACTTGCGTGCGGCCCCGTCTCGATCGGCGCAGGCGCAGCGGCCGGTGTCCCCCAATTGCCACCGCCGCCGATGGGCGGGGGTTCGGGCATCACGATCGATGACCGAGCCGATTGCACGCTCACCACCATCGGCTACGACGCGGCGGGCAGGTTGGTGGGCTTGACGGCGGGACATTGCGGCGAGCCGGGGGCACCGGTCACATCGGTGACCTATCCGAGCTACGGCGTGTTGGGGCGATTCGTCTACGCGGATCACGAATTGGACTACGGGATAATCGAATTCGATGCCGCACGGGTGGCTCCGACCCGCGAGGTCGGGGGGTTCTTCATCGACGGCCTCGGCGGTCCCGCGCAATTTCCCGACGTCGTGTGCAAGAAAGGCCGGACCACCGGCCGGACCTGCGGTGTCGCCTGGGGCGACATGATGGGCGACAGCAGCGACACCTGGACCCAGATGTGCGTGCTCAAAGGCGATTCCGGCGCGCCGGTGGTGCTCGGCTCGACCTTGGTCGGCATGGTCAACGCCTACTTGGGCATGGGCTGCCTCGGCCCCGAGGTGGGCACCGACATCAACGCCATCCTCAGCGACATCGACTCGCGCAACGACGTCGGCGCCGGATTCCGGCCGATCTGAGCTCCGCCCGTCGATCCACGGCCGCCACACCGAGTGACGAGCGGTCGAGCCGAACTGTGGCGCGCCCTCCTGGGGAGCGCTCGGACCATGGGGCAGCACAGTCGAATTCGGGTCCGGTGACGGCCATTCGGGAGGCGACTATCGCTTGCGCGGGCGCATCCGAGGTAGTCTGCCCGAGAGGGAGGGGCCCAATGCTGATCGATTTCGTTCCGGACAGAAGTCTGTACCCCTTCGAGTCGCGTTGGTTCGACTCGTCGGTGGGCCGGGTTCACTACATCGACGAGGGCGCCGGGCCACCGCTGCTGTTCCTTCACGGCGCTCCGACGTGGAGTTTCCTCTACCGCAACATCGTGGCGGACCTGCGCGACCGGTACCGGTGTCTCGCTGTCGACAATCCGGGCTTCGGTTTGTCCGAACGTCCCTCGGGTTTCGGCTACACGATCGCCGAGCACACCGCAGTCCTCGGCGAGCTGATCGATCACCTGCAGCTCGATGGCTTCGTCCTGATGGGTCAAGACTGGGGCGGCCCCATCGGCCTCGGCGCGGTCACCGCGCGCGCGGATCGGGTGCGAGGGATCGTGCTGGGCAACACCTCGTTCTGGCCGACCGAGGCCTGGGCGAATCGAGCGTTCAGCGTGATCATGGGCAGCCGTCCGATGCAGCGACGGATCCTCGAACAGAATTTCCTCGTCGAGCGCGTCCTGCTCGCAGAACTGGGGCACAAGCTCACCGCGGCCGAGGCCGACCACTATCGCGCGGTGCAGCCCACCGTGGAAGCCCGGCGCGGACTCGCCGCGACGCCGAAAGAAATCCGCGCCGCGGGACCGCTGCTGGACCAACTCGCCCGAGACGTTCCCCTCCTGCTCGGCGACAAGCCGGCGCTGTTGGTGTGGGGAATGCGGGACATGGTGTTTCGTCCGAACGCGTGTATCCCGCGGATGCGAGCCGCCTTCACCGATCTCGATGTGGTCGAGCTGCCGCGCGCGCGGCATTTCATTCAGGAACACGCACCGGACGCGATCGCGGCGGCGATCGCGAAGCGGTTCCCGTGAGGACGCGGACCGACGAACGCCCCCTTCGTCACGGTCGCGACGGTATGCCCGCGGCGTGCCACGCTGCCGGTCAATCGGCCGACGCGGCCGATTCGACGGCGCTGTCATACACCTGGGACGCGTCGCGAACCTTGGTCGCGAGGAATCGCATCCGCTCGGAGGTGAGATAGCCACCGCGATAAGCGGTCTGGTCCAGTTCAGCGGCCACCTGCTCCAATGCCAGGCGCGCGTGCCTAATTGTCGGTGTCTGCCGGGTCATGAACGGGTTTTACCAGTGACCATCGAGAGGAACGCCGCAACGCGCCGATCCGTATACGAAGTCGTATTCGATGGACAGGTTCGATCACCTATTTTTACAGCGTCGGCGGGACACCAAGTGAACGACGTGCGTTCTTTCCACCGTGTGGCCCCACAGTTCGAAAACGGACCCTGGTTTATTCGAGTGAAACGCCGGCGCGTGACCCGCTGGGGTTCGGCGGCAGCCACCAGCGTGACGTAGTGCAAGTAACCACGCGTCGGACCGGCACTCGGAGCGCTGCACGCGGGCGGTGAATGCCCCGTCCCGCACTTCGGCGCGCCAACCGGCTCCCGGTGGCGGGGGGCCACGCGTTCCAGGGTGCCAGCATCGGTGACCACCGCAGCGCGATCGACGACGAGGGCGAGACCGTCGAGGACGGCGGCGACGGCCCACGAAGAATCGGCCGCGAGATTGCGGAATTTGCCGCTGGATAGCGACCGGCGCGGCGCTCGGGATTCAATCGTGGGAGGGAGACAATTTCCGACTTCAGGTATGTAAATACCCGATAGCGGATACCTATCGACACCGAACGGAAGGGGGTGAAAGATCATAGCTGACGGTCGACGTCGCCCGTCCGGGGGAAACCATACAGGTCCCATGATTGGACGCCCAATGTTTATCAAGAAATTGGTGGCGACCGCCCTGTTGGCCATAGCGTCGACAGGAATAGCCATGGCCACAGCGCACGGTGAGGGCACTCTGGCAAACCTCACGATGAACGGGGTGGACGGGCCTATCGCCTACACCACCACCCTGGCCGCGGATCACAGCAGCGCAGTCGTCGATCTCGCCTCCGGCAGATTCGAGGTGACGCCGACGGCGGTCAACGTGATCGCCGACGACGGCGCGATCGTCGGCGCGATACCGACGACACTGCGTATGGAGACCGGCCAGAACTTCAGCGTCACACCGTCGCTCGACCCGTCGGCTAGGACGCTGACGCTGACCCCGGCGGCCGGTGTGCCGTCACCCGGCGCGGTCGCACCCGAACTGCAGGGCCTGATGCACGACGCCCTGTTCGGCGGCGCCATCCTCGGTGCGGCGATCGGCTGCGCGATCGGCATTGCCATCGGCATCTGGTTCTTCATCGTCGGTGCCGTCATCGGTTGCGCGGTCGGCGCTGCCGTCGGTGCCTGGTTCGGCTTCTTCTTCACGCCGTTCTGATCCTTCGGAAGAACCGAATCGAGGTGGTCCCCACGGCCGGGCGGATCACCGATCCGCCCGGCCTCACACTGCGTGAAATCGCCGCCGGCTCGGTCGTCGCCATTCGGCAGCGCAATGGTTCGCAGGTCCGAGTACGGGCACCGGCAGACCAGGAGCTGCGATCGAGGGACCGCAGCTCGAATCCCCCGCTCACCGCCGCGAAACGGCTCGAACCACCACGTCCGGGGAGCAACCGCTGGGCACCGCCTCGGCCGCACGGAGGCGCAGGAACAGGACAAGTAAGCCCGGGTAGGCCCCGGCGCGCGCGCCAACTCCGAGCGCACCGGATCACCGAGCGCGCGCAGCACCGGCGCGAAGGTCGGGCGCGGTGCTCGGCGCCATCGTCCGGGCCCGGGAAGCCGGTGGCGCGTCGTTCGAGGACTGCCTCGACTGCGCCTTCGCCATGGCCCGGGGCCGTCACCTCGGCGCGCGCCGCGTGCAGCGGCCTGTGGCTGACGGAATCCGAACGGCCCTGCGCTACCGGGACACGGTGCTCTTGGCACCCACCATGCGCACCAAGCTGAAGATGGGCAGACCGATCACCAGATGTTCGATGCCGGTGGAGATACCCACCCAGAGGTGGCTGGACAGCGCCAGTGGAATGATCACCGCCGCGGCCGTGAGGATTCCGACGATCCAGCCGAAGAACAGCTCCGGTGACGGAGTGCCCAGTCGAAGCAGGTACCACAGCACCCCGGCCAGCAGTGCGCAGATGAAGGCCACTACGGCGAACCAGTACGCGTCCTGGGACATCGGACTCCACACCCCGAACTCACCGCTCTCGGTGACCCGGGTGGCGATGATCTCGATGATCCAGGCGCACAACCACGCCGCCAACGCCGTCACCACGGCCGCCGCGATCACACCGCCGACGAACATGCCGATGTTGACGTCCGGCCCTTGCCGCGGACGCGACTGCCGGTCCGGGCGATCGGCTTCATATGCGCTGTATCCGGGATCTCGGCCGTACCCGGAGCCGTGGCCGTAGTCGGCATCTTGGCTGTATCGGGGATCCTGGCCGTAGCCGGGATCTTGGCCGTATCCGGCGTCCTGGTTGTATCCGGAATCTTGGCTGTACCCGCGATCTCGGCCGTACCCTCGATCTCGGTTGTACCCGGGATCACGGTAGTTCCCCGGCTGATATCCGGGTTCATAACGTGCGGTGTGCTGGTCGCGCGGATCCATGGGATTCAACCGCCGATCACCTCCGTCCGAAGCATGCGTGTGCGTCGAGTGTAGGGCCGCGCCGAACCGGCTGCCGACCGCCTCCCAACTCCTTTCGGCCGTGCCCGCACCGCTTCGGCGGAACACGCTGCCTCGCAACACACTTATGTCCGCTCGAATCCGAGGCCGCGGAAACCACCGCTTTCCTCCCCGCACCGCTATTACCCGAAGAACTCGTGAAATCGCTTCGTACCGCGCTCGATCGGACAAGCGCGGTGCGGCAACTCGAGATGTGACGTGCGCCACTGCGCCACGGTGTTACGAGACGGCCAGGCCCGGCATCTGGTGGGTGACACAGTCACTGAGAACAGGAGCCACTCCATGGCCGGTACATCGCAGAGCGTGCCCGGCGACCGCGAGACCAGCGGTCGCGATACCCGCCCCGCCGCGGCGACCGAAGCGTTCGTCACCCACCGCAACCTGCTGTTCACCGTCGCCTACGAGATGCTCGGCTCGGCCGCCGACGCCGAGGACGTCCTGCAGGAGACCTGGCTGCGGTGGGCGGGCGTCGAACTCGGCGCGATCCAGGATCAACGCGCCTACCTGGTCCGGATCACCACCCGCCAAGCGCTCGACCGGCTGCGCACGCTCGGCAGGCGCAAGGAGTCCTATGTCGGCCCCTGGCTGCCCGAGCCGCTGCTCACCGCACCCGACGTGGCCGAGGACGTCGCGCTGGCCGACAGCGTGTCGATGGCGATGCTGCTGGTGATGGAGACTCTGTCGCCGATCGAACGGGCGGTGTTCGTGCTGCGCGAGGTGTTCGATCTGGCCTACGAGGAGATCGCCGAAGCCGTCGGCAAGAGCCCGGCCGCGGTCCGCCAGCTCGCCTATCGCGCACGATCGCACGTGGCCGCCCGCAGGCCACGCGGAATCGTCTCCGCGGCCGAGACCCGTGAGGCGCTCGAGGCGTTCCAGCGCGCGATCGAAACGGGCGATCTGCAGAACCTGCTCGACATCCTCGCGCCGGACGTGGTCCTGCTCGGTGACGGTGGCGGCGTCGTCCAGGCCACCCTGGCGCCCGTGGTGGGCGCCGAGAGCGTGGCCCGTGTGCTGGCCGCCGGGCTGGGCAGGCTCGCCGCGGCGGAGAGGCAGCCGGCGCAGGTCAACGGCTATCCCGCGTTGATCCTGCGACAGGACGGCGAGATCGACACCGTGGTGGCGCTGCGCATCGACGACGGACTCGTCACCGGGCTCTATGCCGTGCGCAATCCGGAGAAGCTGTCCCGTATGCAGCGCGAGACCATCCTCAGCCGCTGACGATAGGAGTCGCACTCGAGCGGCGGCCACATCCGCCATGATCAGCTGGAGGTAGGCGTCTTCGTTGTCCCACTCGCCGATACCTCGGCGAGCGTGGCACGTTCGACCATTCCGCGCTCGGCGGCGCGCACCGGGCCGAGTGCCGTATCTCGGCATCCGGCGCTCGGCTCGTCTTCGATCGGCGCGGGCCACGACGGTGGCGGCGCTCTTCGCGCTCCACACCCCATCGCGCGGGCAGACGTGGTTCCAGGACCGGAACGAACCGATAACGTTTCTGCGGTGCAGGTCCGCGAACTCGTCACGCCGCCGATTCGCCAGTGGGATGCTGGCTCGGCCGCAGGAGCCGCACCGCGGTGATCACAACCTCGGCGTCACTGCGATCGCCCGCCATGCACCGCCGGCTGCCCGGTGGCCCACCGCGAAAGGCGAGAAACCATGAAGCTCACAGTCATCGGCGGTACCGGACGGATCGGCTCGCAGGTGGTCCGGAAGCTGAACGCGGCCGGGCACGAGGCCGTCCCCGCCGCCGTGTCCACCGGTGTCGACCTGATCAGCGGTGAAGGGCTGGACCAGGCGCTGGATGGCGCGCAGGTCGTGATCGACCTGGCGAACTCGCCGACCTTCGACGAGGCGTCGCTGGAGTTCTTCCGTACCTCCATGCGCAACCTGCTCGCCGCTGGGCGCAACGCCGGTGTCGGGCACCAGGTCGTGCTGTCGATCGTGGGCGTGGATCAGGTGCCCCAGCTGGACTACTACCGGGCCAAGACCTTGCAGGAGGACCTGCTGCGGCAGGGACCGACGCCGTACTCCATCGTGCGCGTCACCCAGTTCTTCGAGTTCATGGACGCGGTGATGTCCTGGACCTCCGACGGTGACACGGTCCGACTGCCCGCCACCCCGATCCAGCCGATCGCCGCCGCGGACGTCGTCGACGCGGTTGTGGAGGTCGCCACCGGCGCCCCGCTGGGTGGGATCCGCAACGTCGCGGGCCCGGACGTGTTCGCCCTCGATGAACTCGGCAGGCTCACCCTCGCCGCGCGGCACGACGACCGCACCGTCGTCACCGATGACACGGCGGGCATGTTCGCCGCCGTCACCGGCGCCGCGCTCACCGCTGGACCGGACGCGTACCTGGCGCCCACGCACTACCGCGAGTGGCTCCGGAACGCGCACTGAACCACCGGCCGAGCGGGCCGGCGTCATTCCTCGCGCGGCGAATCCGCGACGGCAGCCGCGGGTTTCGGCACCCCGACGAGCTTGGTGAGGAAGCGTTCCACCTGTTCTTCCACCGGCGGCCACGGCCGGTCCGGCTGGTGTAGTCGCATCGATACCGCGCCGTGCACCGCGGCGCGCAGATCCAGCGCGACCGCTGCCGCATCACCGACCGGGACGGCGCCCGCGTCCATGCAGCGCCGCACCGCCGCGACGGTGCCGTCGGCCAGTTCCTGCCGGAAGGATTTCGACGCCGCCCGCCGCTATCTGTCCGAGCGCTACATCCAGCACAATCCCCAGATCGCCGATGGCGTGGCCGGTCTGCGTGAGCGGCCGGCGTTTCCGAAGGGGGCGTTCCCGGAGCTGTCCGTTGAGGTCAAACGCCTGTGGCGGAGGACATTCCCGAGCTGGCATTGCATGCGAACGGAATGTTCTAGCGCGGATCACCCTGCCGCCGCGAGTATCGCGCTCAGGCGAACGGCCATCGGGTCAGGCGGTCCTCGGCCCGTGACTCGTATGGCCGTGCGCCGAGTGCGCGCGCACGGTGGCGGGCCGCGGCCACCTCCTCGCGTGCGCCCGGAAGACCGAGGATTCCGCGGGCCGTGCCGCGGTAGAGTCCGGACGGCCCCAGACACACCAGCCCCGGCCATTGCACGAGCAGCGTCTCGCCCCAGCCCTGGGTCAGCGGTTCGAGTTCGGCGGTGAGCTCGACGACTCGGTCGCGCAGCCCCGGCGCGCGCTGGCCGACCGCGAGCAGCGCCTCGAGCAGCAGCGGCACCCGCACGACGACGCGCGGGCCGTGCCAGCTCCCCGGCAGCGCGACGATCGACTCGATCGACGCCATCGCCCGGTCGTGGTCTCCGAGTTCCGCCGCGGCCATCGCGACCACGAGCGCGAAATCCTCGTCGAAGTCCTCGGCCATGCGGTCGGCCTCGGCCGAGGCCTCCCCGAGGCGTCCGCGGTGCCACAGCTCGATCGAACTGCTGGTCAGCACCGAGGCCTCGGCGAGCAACCGGGCAGAATCGTCGACCGCCCCCAGATCCGCGGCGAAGCGCGTCATCAGCGCCCGGGACCGCTGGTAGTCGCCGCGCAGCACCGCGAGCATCACCTGCCACCACAGCTGGGTGGCCGCGAGGTCGGTGCCACCGTCGGTGGCGAGCCGGGCGAATTCGGCCGACAACCGGCGGACCAGCCGCAGGTCGCCCGCCTCGAGGGCGCAGACCCGGCGCAGATGGACCGCCGTCGCCCGCGCCGTACGGTCGTGTCCGGCGAGGTCCTCGAGTTCCTCGGCGATCTTGCGCCGGTCGGCCACCGTCGCCGGATCCCAGGTGCACACGAACTCGGCCAGCAGCACCTGCGGCCACGACCGGCTGCCCGGTGCGCTGCGCGCCCGCGCTTCGGCCAAGGCGTCGAGATCGCCCGCGAGGCCGTGGATCGCGCGATCGGCGGCCTCGATCGCCTCCACTTCGGCGACCAGATCGGCGTCGAGATCGAGGCGGTGAGCCAGCGCCTGCGCCCGCAACCCCGGCGAACCCGTCTGCACCACACCGTATCCGGAGAAATACCCGGCCGCGCCGCGCGGCGCGGCCAGCAGCGCGGTCCGCGCCAGCCCGGACCAGTCGCCGCGTTCACCGCAGCGCCGCCCCGCCCGGTCGAAACACGCGGCGGCCGCGTCGTAGCGGCCGAGCCGGTTGTGCGCTTGTCCCGCGAGCCAATCGAACTCGATCGCCGATTCCGCGTCATCGGGGTGCGCGTGCCGTAGCCCGCGCGCGGCGAGTGCGGCGCACTCGCCGGCCGCGTCCCGGCGCAGGGCGTCCCGCGCCGCGGCCGCACAGGCGGCGGCCGCGGTGGAATCCAGCGAATCGAGCGCGGCCGCGCTGCGATGCACCGCCTGCGCCACCAGCGCACCGGGTCGCAGATCCGCCAGCGCGTCGGCGATCCGCCGGTGCAGCTGTGCCGTTCGCATGGCGCCGATGGTGGCCAGCACGGCGGCGCGCACGAGTTCGTGCCCGAAGGCGACGACGCCGTCCTCGACCGAGACGACCCGCGCGGCGACGAGTTCGCCGAGCCGGTCGTCGAACCGGGGCGCGCCGTCGGCGGCGGCGACCAAGCCCATCGGAGCGTGCGGCCCGATGACGGCCAGCACCTCGGCCAGCGCCCGCGCCGACGCAGAGACGGCGCCCAGCTTCGCCGCCGTGATCTCGGTGGCGGCGCCTCCCACGTCCAGCGGGCGACCGGCCCGGGCGAGATCGCACAGTTGCGCCGCGACGAAGGGGCTGCCGCCGCTCAACGCGACGATCCGGTCGCGCGCCTCGGAACCGGCCGAGCCCGCGCCTGCGCGCACCAGCTCGCCGACGGCCGCGTCGGACAACGGCGAAAGGTCGACCGCGACAGCGGAACCCGCGGATCGCAGCAACCGCACCGCGGCGTCCACCTCGGGTGGGAGCGGCTCGGGCCGCACGGTGAGCAACAGCAGGACGGGATGGGCGCGCAGCACCCGCATGGCCGCGGCGATCATCCGCACCGAGTCCGGGTCGGCCCACTGCACGTCGTCGATGACCGCGACCACCCGGCCGGTCTCCCGCACCACCTCCGCGAACAGCGCGGCGAGCGAACGCGGCGTCGGGATACCGGGAACGGCGCGCCCGGCCAGCGCCGCCTGATCCAGCCACGGCGTCAACGTCGTCGAGGCCGAGGAACCCACGCCGCTGCTGCCCGCGGTGAAGAACGCCGTGTCGCCGTGGCGGCGCACGAGGTCCTCGACGACGGCCGTCTTGCCGATGCCGGGCGCGCCGCGCACGGTGACGACGACCAGTCCGCGCTGCGACCGGTCTCGGGCGCGGTCGAGAACGGCGGCGACGTCGTCGCGTCCGACCAGGGCCGAGCGCCCGGCCGACGACGGCCTCGGCGGATTGCGGATCTCGTTCTCGACCCGGGCGGTGTCGGGCGCGGGATCGAGACCGAACTCCTCGCGCAGCGAGCGCCGCAGCCGGGTGAGCACGTCGAGTGCCTCGGAGACCCTCCCGCAGTCGCGCAGCGCCAGCGCGAGCAACCGCGCCGCGCCTTCCCGATGCGGATGCCGCTCGCGTTCGTCGGTGAGCAGCGTGACCGCGTGCCGGGCCCGGCCCAGCACGATCAGGCCCTCCGCGCACAGTTCGACCAGTTCCGATCGCAGCTCGTCCAGACGCGCCCGCTCGGGCGCGAGTTCGGCGATGTCACCGACATCCGGCAGCGCATCGCCGCGCCACAACCGCAGAGCGCGTTCGAGCAGATCGACGGCGCGTGCGACGTCCCCGTCGGCGTGCGCCGCGCGGGCATCCCTGGACAGTACGTCGAGCAGGTCGAGGTCGGTGCCCGAGCCGCCGCACCGCAGCACGTAGCCGTTCGGGCCCGTCTCGATCCGCACGCCGGGCAGGGGCGCCAGCGCCTTGCGCAACCGCGACACATAACCCTGCAGGGTGACCAGGGCGCTCCCGGGCGGCCTTCCACGCCAGAGCAATTCGCACAGATAGTGCGCGCTGCGAGCGGTGCGCTCGGCCGCCAGGATGACCAGGAGATCGGCGTGTTTGCGCGCCGGGATGGTGATCGGGGCGCCGTCCGGGCCGCGCACCTCCAGCGGCCCGAGCACCGCGATGGCGGGCGGGTCGTCACCGGACCGGCCGCGCACCAGCGTCACACCAGCGCCCTCGTCGACTCTTGGCTCATGACACACACGCAAGCACTCCTGCCAACCCCGGCCACCGGCGACGAGCGGACCGTCGGCGGTCCCTCTCGCGAGACTGTACTGCGGATGTGCGGCGCCGCGCTGACCATCGGCGGCGTCCTGTGCATCGCGGGCGGCACACTGCATCCGATCGTCGCGCGCGAGGGCCATTCGGTCGAGGCGCTGACCAGCCCGGGCACACCGATCGCCCAGACGCTGCTCGGCATCGGAACCGTTGCGCTCGTGCTCGGCCTGCCCGGCATGTACGCGTGGCTGCGGCCGCGACTCGGCACGGCCGGGTTCATCGGCACGGTCTGCTACCTGCTCGGCAATATCGTCACCGCGACCGGGCATCTCACCGTCGAACTGTTCGTCGCCTACCCGTTCGCGCACGATCCCGAGACCGCGCATCTGATCGCGGACAACGACAACATGATCGACACGACCGCGTTCGCGCTGTTCAACTCGATCGGCGGTGTGGTCATGCTCGCCGGTATGGGCCTGCTGGGCGCGAGCCTGCTGCGCCACGACACCATTCCCCGCTGGATCGCGGTGCTCACGCTGCTCGGCATGGTCGGCTTCTTCCTCCCGATTCCCGCCACGCAGGGGTTGTCCGGATTCATCTACGAGGCGCCACGCGGCATCGCCGTCGCCGCCATCGGTGTGCTGATGCTGCGCAGTCCGGCCGGATTACGCCGCTGGACGAAGCACACACGCGGCGCGTCGTCGCCGGACCTCGAGCGGACCGCGTGACCGCGCCGCTTGGAGACGAGCCGAGACGTCGGCACCGCGGCCGGGACAGCCCCGGTGCCGACCTCGGCTCATTCGCTCGCTACCGCCGCGGTGGACATCGCCCAGAAGTCGGCGTAGCGGCCACCGCGGCGCAGCAGCTGGTCGTGACTGCCCGATTCGACGATCCGGCCGCTGTCGAGGAAGACGATGTGATCGGCGCGGCGAACGGTCCGCAGCCGGTGCGCGACCATCACCACCGTGCGCCCCGCCATCAGCCGCTCGATCCCGTCGTGCACGGCCGCCTCGTTCACCGGGTCCAGCGCGGAGGTGACCTCGTCGAGCAGCACCACAGGCGCGTTCTTCAGCAGCGCCCGCGCGATCGACACCCGCTGGCGCTCACCGCCGGACAACAGCGCGCCGCCCTCGCCGACATTCGTCGCCCACCCGCCGGGCAGCCGCTCGATCACCTCGTCCAACCGGGCCGCGCTCGCCGCGGCCCGCACGTCGGCTTCGTCCGCGTCGGGACGGCCGAGGCGGACGTTCTCCTCGATGGTGCCGTCGAAGAGGTAGACGTCCTGGAAGACGATCGCGATCCGCTCCATCAGCACATCGGTGCTGATCGCGCGCACGTCCACCCCGCCAAGGCGCACCGTGCCGCCGTCCACGTCGTAGAACCGTGCGAGCACTTGCAGCAGGGTGCTCTTGCCCGCTCCGGACGGCCCGACGATGGCGACCCGCTGTCCCTCGGGCACGCACAACGACACCTCGTCGAGCACGACACGACCACCGTGCCCGAACGTGACGGACTCGAACGCCAGATCGTGTCCGGCCGGCCGGATGGGCCGGTCGGGTTCCGGCAGCGGCTCGGTGCGCAACAGTCCATCAAGCCTCGCCAGCACGGAACGGGCACTACGCAGTTTGCCCCCGATCTCCGCCAGCGACAGCAGCGGATCCGCACAGCGAGCGGCCAGCACCAGGATCGTCAAGATCTCCGCCGCGCCGACGTCACCGCCCAGCGCCAGGTAGGCGCCCAGCGCCAGCAGGGCGGTGAACACCGCCTGGACCGTGAGCGCCGAACCCACGATGCCGGGCAACGCCGACAGCATGGCGCGGCGGGAGGCGCGTTCCAGGCCCGCCAGCGAATCGTCCAGCAGCCGGAATCGTTCGGCGGTCCGGCCGCCCGCCCGCAACACCGGCTGCGCCTGGAGGTACTCGATAACTCGCCCCGTGGCCTCCTCGGCGCGTTCGGCGCGTTCCGCGTCGGCGGCGGCCATCGAACGTCCCGTCCAGATCTGGACCGCCGCCACGACCGGTACCGCGGCCAGCGCGGCCAGCCCCATGCGCCAGTCGTAGGCGAGCATGACGGCGACGATCGTCAGCGGAGTCACCGCCGCGTTGATCATCGGTGCGAGCAGATGCGCGATGACGCTCATCGCCTGCAGCACACCCTCGCTGGCCAGCACCGATACCTCTCCGACGCGGCGCGCGGTGAACCAGCCGAGCGGCAATCGGGCCAGGTGATCGCCGAAGCGGCGATAGACACCGCGCAACAGCGTGGTCCCCACGAGGAAGCCGGACAGATCGCTGCGATAGCGCAACGCCGCGTAACCCGCGATCGCCGCCGCGAAGCCGATCAGCCAGGGCCACGCGTCCGTGGGCGTGCTCCCGAACAGCGCCCGCAGCACCGGGACCAGAAGCGCGTAGGACAGACCTTCGGCGATCGAGGCGGCCGTCATCAGGACCACCGTGCGACGGACCGGCCGGGCGTACTCGTTTCCCAGCACGCGCAGCAGAATGGGGATCATCGGGACTCGCCTCCTCGTGAGGTCTGGTCGACGGTGGGTGCGGGCAGTCGCGTGGTCGCGTTCCGCTGCCTGCCCCACACTCCGAACTCGCGCCGCAGCACGCCGCCGAGGGTTTCGCCGTCATCGGTTCGCGCGGATCGCTGGGACCGCCAGAAGGCGGCGAATTTCCCGTTCTGTGCCAGCAATTCGGCGGGATCGCCGCGTTCGACGATTGTTCCGTTCTCCAGCAGAACGACCACGTCGGCCTCGGCGATCGTCTCGAGCCGATGCGCGATCACCACGATCGTCCGATCGCCCTTCAGCGCCGTGAGGGCTCGGCGCACCGCCTGCTCGGTCTGCGGATCGGCGAACGCGGTCGCCTCGTCCAGCACCAGAACGGGCGCGTCGGCCAGCAACGCACGCGCGATCGCGATCCGCTGCGCCTCACCACCGGACAATCCGGCCTCGACGCCGATGACCGTCTCGTATCCACGGGGCAACTGGAGAATCCGGTCGTGGATGTTCGCCAGCCGAGCCGCGCGCACCACCGCATCGAGACCAGCACGCGGCACCGCCAGCGCGATATTGTCCGCGACCGAGGCACGCAGCAGCCGAACATCCTGGAAGACGAAGGAAACCTTCCGGTAGAGCGCCCGGCTGCCGAGTTCACGCAGATCGACACCGCCCAGCCGCACCGAACCGTGGGTGGGATCGTAGAACCGGGGCAACAACTGCACCAAGGTCGACTTCCCACTGCCCGACGGCCCGGCGATCGCGGTGACCGTTCCCGGCTCGAGCACCAGATCGACCCCGCGCAGCACCTCGTGACCGGCTTCGTAACCGAACCGGACATCACGCAGTTCCACCCGATGCCCCCGCGGTGCGACCGGGTGCGCGGGCTCCGGTAGCGCCGGCACCGCGAGCACATCCCTGATCCGGCCGACCGCGCGCCGGGCTGCCTGCAGATCGTCGAAGCCGTGCCCGAGCGCCGCGACCGGGGCGGTCAAGCCGAGCCCCAGCAGCAGGAACGGCAACAGATCCGCTGCGACCATCCCACCACCCGAGATCCGAACCGCGCCCCCGAACAACACGACCAGCAGCACGAACGGCGGCGACAGCACCACCTGCATCGCCGCGCCGATCCCGGCGAGACCGTGCACCATGCGGAGGAAGGAGTCCGCGAAATCGTTGGTGGCCGTGCGGAACCGGCGGTGGGCGCGCTCGCCGGAGCCGAACGCCTTGACCACCGCGATGCCCTGGACGAACTCGATCGTCGCGCTCGCGATCCGGCCCATTCCCGCGTCGAATTCCCTCTGCGACCGCAACCGGGCCGGGGTCATCATGAGGGGTACCAGCGCGACGGCCAGCGCCACGGGGATCAGCGTGATCAGCGTGAGCCGCCAGTCGACGGTGAACAGATAGATCAGCGACACCAGCGGCACGACGAAGGCGGCGACGAGTTCACCGGGCGTGTGGGCGATCAGCGGGTGCACGGTGCTGACGTCCTTGCCCACGATCTTCGCCAGCTCGCCGCTGCGACGCCCGGAGAACCAGCCGATCGGCACCCGGCCGAGGCGCGCGGCCAGTTGCCTGCGCAACGACAGTTGCACGCGGCTGTCGAGCAGATGCCCGAGTCCGGACGACGCGGCCGTGCACACCAGCCGGACGAACAACCCGGCCGCACCCGCGAGCACGATCATCCGGACATGATCGTGATCGATAACGTTGGGCGACAACAGAGTTCGTCCCAGTTCGGCAACCGCGAGCAGTGGCGCCAAGCCGGCGACCGCGCCGACGATCTGCAGGACGACGACGGCGGCGAAACCGCCCGCGTAGGGGCGCAGCAATGTCGCCACGCTCGGTTGCGCCGGGGCATCGCCGTCCGATCCGACCGGTGTGGTCTGCTTCCTCGCCTCGGCGAGGTCGATGGTGGTCATCGTTCTCCCGCCTTGGTCAGGCGCTCTGCGGGAGAGCTGTTTTCGAGCCGGTCGCTTCGGCGGACAACGCGCGGCGCAGGACGGCGGCGAACTCGGCGCTCTGGCGCCGGGACACCTCGGCGGACGTGATCGCCTGTGACCCGTGAAAGGTGCCCGGCCACTGGTGCAGTTCGACCGGCACGCCCGCTTGCAGCAGGCGCAACGCGTAGTCGATGTCTTCGTCGCGGTTCGGGCAGAACTCGGCAGTGGCGATGTAGGCGGGCGGCAGACCGGACAGATCGGCGGCCCGCGCGGGCGCGGCGTACTGCGTCGCGGGCGTGGAACCCAGGTAGTGCTGCCACATCTGGGCGACCTTCGCACGAGTCACGAAGGGCGTGTCGGTGAAGGTGCGCGCCGACCAGGCCTGCTGCCGGTCGTCGAGAACGGGTTGATTGAGCAGCTGGAAACGGATCGGCGGCCCTTGCCGGTCACGTGCGCGCAAGGCGACCGCGGTCGCGAGGCCCGCACCGGCGCTGTGGCCGCCGATGGCGATCCGCGCCGGGTCGATGCCCAGCTCGGCCGCGTGCTCGGCGGTCCAGGTCAGCACCGCGTAGGCGTCGTCGTGGGCGGCGGGGAACGGATGTTCGGGGGCCAAGCGGTAGCCCACCGAGATCACCGTCGCGCCGGAGTTGTCGGCGAGCATCGTGGCCCACGGGTGTTCGGTGTCCAGATCGCCCATGACGAATCCGCCGCCGTGCAGCCAGATGATCGCGCCCCGCGCCCCGTGTGGCCGATAGATTCGTACCGGCACCCCGACATCGCCGGGCACCGTGCGGTTTTCGATCGTCAAGTGCGCGGTGGGTGGCGCCGGAATCGCGGCGACCAACGCGGCGAGGTTCTGCCGGGCGGTGAGTGGGTCGGACAGGTCGGCCGGGGGGAAGAAGGGGACAGCCGCTTCGAGTTCGGGATCCAGGATCATGCCGTCGATCGTCGCGTCCGCCGGGCATGTTCGGCTTCCGGCGACGGGAGTCACCGTCTACGTGAATACGCGTACGACCATCGCGCTCGGCTGCGTCGATCGTCGTAGTCCATCGCGCACGGGTCAGCGAAATCGGCAGGATTCTGGTGCTGTTCGCGACGCGGATCCGGGATGCCGCGAATCCTGGGGCCGGACAACACGGATGTACCTGTTACTGCGTGGGTTCGCTCAGCCCGGTCTGATAGGCGATCACGACCAGCTGCGCTCGGTCGCGCGCACCCAGTTTCACCATCGCGCGGCTGACATGGGTACGCGCGGTGGCCGGGCTGAGAAACAGTGCGGCGCCGATCTCGTCGTTGCTCAGGCCCTGCCCCACCAAGGCCAGCACTTCACGCTCGCGGTCGGTCAGCACGGCGAGCCGCTCCTGCGCGGACTTGGCGGCCCTGCGCTGCGCGGTGAACTGGCTGATGAGGCGGCGGGTGACCCGCGGTGCGAGCAGCGCGTCACCGGCGGCGACCACCCGGATGGCGTGCAACAGCTCGGCGGGTCCGGCGTCCTTGAGCAGGAATCCGCTCGCGCCCGCCTGCAAGGCGTCGAAGACGTTCTCGTCGGTGTCGTAGGTGGTGAGGATGAGCACCTTGACCTGCTCCATCCCGGTGGCCGCCGCGATCTGCGCGGTGGCGCGTATCCCGTCCAGCCGTGGCATGCGGATGTCCATGAGGACGACGTCGGGGCGAGTGGCACGGGCGAGTTCGACGGCTTCCGCGCCGGTGGTGGCTTCGCCGACCACCGTGATGTCGTCCTCCAGGTCGAGCAGGACTTTGAAGCCGGAACGGACCAGGCGTTCGTCGTCGGCGAGCAGGACCTTGATCGGTGGCGTGGAGTTCACAAGCGCGATCCGACCGGGGCCAGGGGCAGACGAGCGGTGACCTCGAATCCGCCGCCGGGACGCGCGACCGCATCGAGTTCACCACCGAGCAGCCGGCAGCGTTCGCGCATTCCGACGATGCCGCGGCCGGTCGCGGAGGAGCCGTCGGCGCGCGCCGGGCCGTGCGCGCAGTCGCGGCGGCCCTCGTCGGCCACCCGGATCCGCAAGGCGTCGAGACCGGGTTCGAGCGCCACCGTCACTCGGGTCGGGCCCACGTGCCGGATCACGTTCGTGATCGATTCCTGCACGATGCGGTACGCGGCGCTGCCCACCGCACTCGGTAACGGCGTCACCGGGGAGGCCTGCTCGAAAGCGATATCGAGCCCGGCGTCGCGCGCCTTGCCGATGAGTTCGTCGATCTGACCGAGACCCGGATAGGGCTCGCGTTCGTCGCCGTCGCGCAGGACCCCGAGGATCGCGCGCATCTCCCGCAGTGCCCGTGAACTGGTCTGCTCGATGGTGCGCAGCGCTTCACGAGCCTGTTCCGGTCGTTTGTCGAGCACGTGCGCGGTGACGCCGGACTGCACGTTGATGATGGCGATCGCGTGGGCGACGGTGTCGTGGACTTCGCGGGCGATGCGCAGCCGTTCGGCGTCGACGCGCGCCCTGGCCTCCTCGTCGCGGGACCGTTCGGCCAGCTCCGCCCGTTCCTGCGCGTCGGCGGCGATGACCCGGCGGGATCGGACGGACTCGCCGAGGATCGTGCTGATCACCGACGCGCCGATCCGGAAGAACACCCAGCCGATGGCCACCAGCGGCCGGATGTCCGCCGCGGCGATCAGCCAGCCGAGGGCGAGCACCGTGATGCCCCCACCGGCGATCAGCAGCGAGCGCCGCCCGTCGCCGTAGGCGGCGAGGGTGTACAGGGCGACGAAGAGCCCGAGATAGGACAGCCGGTCGGGGAACCCGAGGCCGAAATAGATCAGGCTGGCCAGCGCCGTGACCGCGAACACCGCCACCGGTTGCCTGCGGCGCGCGGCCACCGCCAAGCCGCTGACGATCAGCAGGACATATCCGAAACCCGACACCGGTGTGTAGGCGGGCTCGAGCGGGACTGGGATCGCGGCGCTCTGCACTTGGATCACGGTGACGAACAGCGCCAGCAGGACATCCGGGAACCAGGCGGGCCTACGCGAGAACCAGGCGGACAGCCGTCGCGACGCCGCCCGTTGAATCATGCCGTGAGCGTACGGCATCCGCGAGTGCTCGCGCTGCCGCGCGGGCGCACGACCGGCTACGACGATCGACGCAGCCGACCCCGGCTTGTCTACGCGCATGCGCGTAGACAGCCGCCGATCCCCTCGCTTCCGTCCGAGAAGCGGGACTCACCGCCAGAGATCGCCGCAGGGCAACTCGGGCAGCTCGACGTGGACGTCGTCGTCGATCGTGACGATCAACTCCGGATGACTGCGCGCCAAACCGGCGGCCACGCTCCTGGCCTGTTCCGCACAAGCTCGGTAGTCCAGGATCAAGGCGCCGGATTCGATATGGATATGCCGGATGTGCTGCGGATTCGTCATGTTCGCAGCACTGTTCGACGGGTCGGTACCGATACTGCGCGTCCCGCTCCACCTCCGGGCATCGATCGCATCGCGGTCGAGCCATGCAGCGGACCGAGCTTCCGATGGCTCATTGATCGACGTATTCCTTTCTCGAGCGACCCTTCGAGGGCAGTTCGCCCGCCGGCTGACCTGCGGCTGCGCGCTGCCGCCCGGAAACCGTCGGTCAGCTTTGCGCAGCCGCCTCGGGATCAGCGCGGCGGCCGGTTCATGTCCCGGTTCATCGTCGGGATCTCGATGCTGATCGGCATCTCCAATTCGGCCAGATAGACCAGGGCCGCCTGACGGAGGAATTCGTCGAACAACCAGTAGGCATCCGGCGCCAACGGCACCACCGGCAGCAGACCTTCGCGCACGGCGATGAACGGACCCCAGCTCACCCGCAGCAGCGGATCCCAGACCGGCTCCCTGGGGATGGCCAGCCCGTCGGCGATCTTGTCGCCGAGCAGGAAGCGGGTGAACGCACCGAGCACCGGCTTGGTGAGGATGGCCAGATCGAGATTGGCGCCCAGACGCAGCAGGCGGTCGGCGAGCTTCGCGCCCTCGGGTGTCGCCGCCAGGATCGGGTCGAGCACCTGGGCGGCCTGGGAATCGGCCTCGGCCCAGGAGTTGGGGATGTACTCGTCCCGGATGCCGAGCATGTGCGCGCACACCTGCCACGAGTGCAGGAATGCCTCGGACTCGGCGGCGGGGATCGGCACCTTCCACGCGGTCAGATGCTTCATGACGGTCGTGGGCAGGCTGTGCCAGGTGACCATCATGTCGTTCTGGCTGATCGGGATGTCCTCGTCGGCCGAGTGCACCCAGTGCGGCGACTGCGGCAGCAGGTGGCGCACCGCGGCGTGCACCAACCGGGTTTTCAGGCAGGTCACGACCATCTCGCCCTGCGGGCCATAGGCGTTCGCGGTGCCGATGTCGTAACCGAGTTTGGCGGTCTTGGAGATGCGGTCCTTCAGATCGTGGCCGCCCTTGGAGTAGTAGACCGCGCGGGCCTCCTTGGGAATTACCGTGCTCATCATGCCGCTGGCCAGCCCGTACAGCACACCGAGATACAGGCCGCGCTTCTTGTTGAACTCGACCGCGGTGGCCAGCTTGCCCTGATCCGCCCAGGGCGGCAGCTGACGGGCGTATTCCATGAAGTCGCGCAGATCCGTCGGCAACCCGGCAGGCAGCGGCTGGCCGTTCCTGGTCCAGGTGCGCAACAACTCGTTGACCCTCGGCACCTCCCCTCGGTCCAACAGCGAGGCGACCAACTGGTCCACCTCCGGATCCCACACGGTGAGCGGGTCGGCCCCTTCTCCCGTGCCCGCCACCGAACCCTGCGGTGACCACGTCCACGGCTCCGCGCGCGCCGGGGTCACCATGGCCAGCGCGCCGAACGCGCCCAGTACGCCCCCGGCCTTCAAAGCGTTACGCCTGCTGAGTCCATCCATGTCTGCGCCACTCCTCATTGAGCACGGGGCGTCACCGTGATGATGCGACGTAGGCGTCGACGCCCGCTCCTCGCCGTCGCAAGAGATAAGAACAGTGATTAACTTAGCAAGCCACACCAGGTGTTGTCTGCACTTTTCAGAACTTGTTCTCCTCCGCTCGCACCACACGAGAGAGCCACCGGAGACGGTGTGATCACTGGGTATGAACAGCACATTAGCAGCATTCGGACACAGGTTTCACAATCGGCCACCGCCTCAAAGCCAGTGGAGACGATAGCGAAAACACCCCACCCCACGCCTGAGTCGACTGCTAATAAACAGTCACATAGATCGCTGCGCGAACGATCGCCTCCGATCCCGTGCACAGCGGGGCCCTCTGAAACCAGCACCTGGAGACACGAAACGGGCCGGGCGGTTATACCGCCCGGCCCGTGTTGTCCGATCGACGTCAGCGACCGGCGTGGCTGTGCTGGCCGCCACGCGCCTTGGCCTCGGTGGGCTGGGCTTGCGCGCCCTTACGCCCGGCCGCGCTCGGATCGGCGGAGTTGCGGTCGCCGAAGCTGCCGGTGCTGGCCTGGCCGCCGCGGCGCGCCTGCTCCTCGGTGTCGGAGCGGTTGCCGAACTGCCCGGGGTTGTTCTGGTCTGCCATCACTTGCTCCTTTCGGTAGCGGATGAAACCGACTGTGGCTCTGTGCGCCACGTCTTCGTGCTACCCGGCACTCGCCACCCCAATCAACGTCGGCGCATCGTCACACGATCGAAAAGAACTGCCGCACAATGAACCAGGCGAACACCCGTCATCGGTTGTCCGAACGCCCGCGATGAGCCCAGGTCAGAACCCGGCCGGGGAGAGCGGCCTTCACGGGTCACGAACGCGGCGCGTCGAGTTTGTCGATATCGGCGAGTACCTTTTCGTGCCAATCGATTTCGACCTGGATTCGCATGGTGGCGTGCTCGACGACGAGGTCGTCGGCGGTGTTCTGATCGGGCCAGCGCCGGTCGAGCTGATGGTCGACGCGGGAACGGCGCGCACGCAGTGCGGCCAGCCGCTCTTCGAGGTATCCGCGCAGCACCTCGCGGTCGAGATCGGCGCTGACGGCCAGCGCGAGATCCACCGGGTCGGGCCGGATGTCCACTTCGGTGAACGCTTCGTCGCGCAGGGCCCGCAGCTCCCGGCGCCCTTCATCGGTGATCTCGTAGACGGTGCGGGCGGGCAGCGCGCCGTCCTGTTCGGTGCGCAGCGGCCGGATCAACCCTTCGCCCGCCATCCGGTGCAAAGCGCCGTAGAGCGACCCGGGCTTCACCCGCGACCACAGGTCGGCGCGATCCAGGCGAGCGTCGCGGCGCAGCTGATGGCCGTGCATGGGGCCACGTTTGGCCAGCGCGGCGAGGACGAACAACCTGGTTTCGTTCACTCGCCTAGTCTGTCACGAGTACTCGCATTTGAGTACCCTGCCAGTATGGCTGTCCGACCGATCCTCATCGCCGGCGATCCCCGGCTGACCACGCCCGCCGTTCCCGTCACCGTTTTCGACGACGATCTCGCCGCTTTCGTCGACGACCTGTTCGAGACCAACACCGCCGCCAACGGGGCGGGCCTGGCCGCCAACCAAATCGGGGACCCACGCGCGGTATTCGTCTACGACCTGGTCGACGCGGGTCGGCGGCACCGGGGCCACGTGATCAATCCGGTCCTGCGCACCTCGCCGCTTCCCGAGACGATGCCGGACCCCGACGACTTGGAGGGGTGCCTGTCGGTACCGGGCGAGTGGTTTCCGACCGGGCGGGCGCGGTGGGCCGAGGTCACCGGCGTCGATCGCACCGGACGCCCGGTCACCGTGGAAGCCACCGGCTATCTCGCCCGCTGCCTCCAGCACGAGACCGACCACCTCACCGGCCGCCTGTATCTGGAACGTCTGCTCGGCAGAAACAAGCGAGCCGCCCGCCGCATGATCAGAGACCGGCGCTGGACCCACCCGGGCAACAGTTGGCTGCCCGGCACGGATAACCCGTGATCACAAGGGGCCCTCGAGTTCCGAGTCGGCACCCGGGCACTTCGCACCCGGCCTGAATCGCCGCCGTAGCGGGCGATGCGTTGCGAACGATGCCGCGACGGATACGGCACCGCGGACCCGGACACCCGCGTCGGGGGATGTCGCCGCGGCGAACCACATCGACGTCCCCGGCGCGGTCTTCACCCGCCAGGTGATCCAGTCGTCGCCCACGGTTACGCCGCCGCACGGTGGCGTCGGTGGCGGGCCGGGCGCCGCACCAGCCAGGTGGACAGACCGGTGACGGCGAGGGCGAGCGGAGTCAGGCCGAAAGCCAGCCAGATCAGCCGCCACCACCCGTTCACCAGCCAGCCGAAGTGGGCGGGTTCGAAGACCTTGGCGTAGAAGGTGTTCGCCAGCGGACGGTCGTGGCTCGCGTCCACCACCTTGATGTCGGAGCCGTCGTAGGCGTTCACATAGACCAGTACGTCGCCGCTGTAGAGCAGGCGGTGCTCGCGCGGGGAATAGGCCCCGGCGACCGCGGCGCGGTAGTAGGGGGCGTTGTTCGTGGGCAGTACGAGGTAGGCGAGCCTGCCCGGGGCGGCTCGGTGCGCGATCGCACCGGCCTCGCCGATGGAGAGCGGGGCCCGGCCCGCACCGCCCGATCGCGGCAAGAAGGACCTTTCGGTGCGTTCGAGGGTGGTGTTGCCTCCGGTCGCGACGAGCCAGGCGCGTTGCACGGCAGGCCATTCGATGGTGATGCCGGTGATGCCCCACACCAGCAGGAACGGCACGGCGATGATGCCGATGACGTCGTGCAGGTCGCGGTCCCGGGCGAAGCGCCCCTTCCGCAGCCGGACCCGGAACCCATGGCGCAGCCGCGCGAGCGTCGGCCACCAGATCACCGCACCGGACACCGCCAGCGATACCAGCAGCAGCCCGAGCGAGCCCACGATCACCGCACCCCACTTGATGTGGACGAACGGCGCCTGGTTCTCCAGAAGCGGGATCGCGCCGGAGTAACGCGGACAGCCGAAGGCGCAGTTGTGCAGATTGGCCAGCCAGCCCAAGAGTCCGTCGGTCAGCTGCACCCGCTGGTTGATCGAGCCGGTGCCGGGATCGACGGAGTAGGCGGCGGTGTACTCGATGTTCCCGATTACGAGCACACCGCCGTCCGTACCGACCCAGCCGACGTCGAAATCGGGATCGGTGGCGCGAACCAGCGCGACGGCCTGCTCGCCGTCGAGCACCGGCGGCCCGTCGGTGTGCCGATAGAACGAGGCGTGCTGGGCCCGGAACAGTTCGGCGTGATAGAGCAGGATCGCGCCCGAGGTCGACTGGATCACCAGGACCAGGCCGAGCAGCAACGCCGACCAGCGGTGGATCACGATCAGTCTGCGGCGCACCGGCTTTCGGGCTCGCTTGCGCGCTCGGACGGTCCGCTTGCCGGGCTCGTGCACCACCGCGAGAGCGTTCATAAGGGTAGGCTAACTTAAAAAGTCGGCCTTCCCAGCGCAGGCAGGACGCCCCGTTCAGCATCCGGCATCGCTTGGCGAGCCTCACACCCTCGGGCGCGCCGGTCCGCCCGCTGCCCGGGCACCCGCGCAGGCTCGCCCTCCTGCTGCGCTGCTGCATCGGACACATGGCGATCGCCGCCGAGATCGCGCAGATCCACGATCTGATCGGGCTCGCCGACGAGCTCGTCGAACTGGTCGACATCATCACCGACTCCGCCGCACACACCGCTGAAAGCGTTGTCACCGTGCACGATTCGGAACAGCGACAAACACATGCCGTCGCGGTGCGATTGCGCACCCGCGGCGCCGACGCCACGGTAAACCGGTTGCTCGCCCGCTGGTCCTCGGAAACCGGAATAGACGTCGGGCAACGCGAATTCACCAACGGCCTGCTGCACATCATCCGCTCGTTCCAGCGCGTGGCAGACGCGCTGACATCGATCGATCGCGCGTGCTGAACGCGGGCCCTCGGCCCGCTCCCCCGCCGTCAGCCACGCAGCGCGCGGTCCAGCAGCGCCCACGCCTGCCGAGCGGTCTCCTTCTTCGACTGCGCGTCGGTCTTCGACAGCACGGCCGCGAGCATCGCCAGGGCCAGGACCACGTCCGCGGTGGTGATGTCCGCACTGATCGTGCCGCGCTGAGCCGGGTCCTCGAGCTTCTCCGCGATGAGGGTGATCAGCCGGCGCGCCACCTCGAACAGGCGCATGTCCTCGGTGTTGGTGGGATGGATCATCGCGATGAAGGCCGCCGAGGTGGTGATCTGGTCGACCATGATCGCGAGCAGGTCGTCCACGGTGACCGCGGGATCGGCTGCCAGCGCCTCGATACCATCGATGTTCTCCTCGAACACCGCCAGCGCGATGCTCTCCCGGGTCGGGAAGTGCCGGTAGAGCACGCCCTGCCCGACTCCGGCGGCCCGCGCGATGGAGCTGAACGGCGCGTCGAATCCGCTGTCGGCGAAGACATCTCGCGCCGCCTGGATCAAGGCCGCCCGGTTGTCGGCCGCCGCCTTCGGCCCCCTGTTCACACGGCGTGGCGAGGTCATTCGGGCCACGTTACCGGACCCGAGCGGGGCCACCGCACACGCCGGAAAGCCCCCGCGGCGCCCGAAGGTGAGCCGCACCCCATTGACGCGGCGCCGTGACCTCACGCACACTACCAGGTAACCGGACAATAGTGTCCGGCATGGCGATGGGCCCGATCGGCCCGGCTCGGCGGATAGCACGCCGTCGCGCCACGCCGGATCCGGCGCTCGCTCGACGCCACCACGCCCCACCGGGTCGTTCGGATACACCACGACGCTGCCGCCACCCCGACGGCCGCACCAGCGACGCTCGGAACCGACCATCAGCCGTCCGAGCTCGCAGGGGACCGGTAACCGAGCACACGGGAAAGGCGCCCTCACCGCCGAGGGCCGGTACATCCATGACTTCGTCCATCACCAGCTGGGTCCGGCGCTCCGGAGCGACCGTCGTCGCCGCAGCGGTTCTCCTGCCCATCGGCATCGTGGCCGCCCAACCGGCGCCCGTCCCCTCAGGGCAGATCCAGGAGATCGGCGCCATAGCCCGGACCGGGAACCGATCTGGCGATGCCGTTGCCGATCACCGCCCATGAGGGCGGGTTCTCGCCCGACGGCAACACCTACTGGAGTTCGGGCGTCGCGCCCGGGCTGGTCAGCGCCATCGACCTCACCGACCCCGCCGCTCCGCGGGTGGTCTGGCAGGGCCTCCCCGGTCTGTCCATGCACGGCTTCGGGCTCAGTCCCGACGGCGGCCTCCTGTACCTGGCGAACAACATGGGCGGGCTGATGATCCTGGACGTCAGTGCCGTGCAGCGCCGCGATCCCAGCCCGCAGGTGCGCGAGCTCGCCCACCTCACCTGGACCGATGGCTGGGCCAGCCAGCACAATATCCCGGTCACCTATGCCGGCAGGCCCTATGTGTTCGCCACCGACGAAGCGGGATCCGGGGGTGTCAAACTCATCGACGTCGCCGACCCGACGAATCCGCGCATCGTCGAAACCGTCGAACTCGAGATCAACCTGCCCGAGAATCAGGACACCGCAATGGCTTCCGCCGCGGGCGGCTCGCTGTTCGCCTACGACGCGCACTACTGCGCCGCGGACCGGGCGGCCGACCCGACGGCGCTGGCGTGCAGCTGGACGTCCTCGGGCATCCGTGTCTTCGATGTCCGGGACCCGTCGGCCATCCGAGAGATCGCCTGCTGCTGGCCCGAGACGCCGCCCCACGCTGACGGTTACGACGAAACCGCTTGCTGCTCGGCGAGTCCCGCGAGACGGTCGAGCGAGGCCGACAGCTTGTCCGCGGTGGTCGCGCGGGCGCGGACCTGGCGCTTCTCGTCGGTGAGCGACGTCCAGTCATAGGTGTGGGTGACCCGGGTGCGGCCCTCGCCCACCGGCTCCAGCTCCCAGCGCCAGAGGTGGCCGGGCGGCTGCTTGCCGGGCTCCGACGGGCGCCACGCGATGCGGCTGCCCTCGGCGAACTCCACCACGTGGTTGTCGCGCACGGCTCCGTTGGTCAGGGTGGTGCTGAACACCGCCCCCGCTTGGCGCACCCGCTGCCCCGTCGCGGCCTCGGCCAGGTTGTCGTTGCCGTCCCAGCGCGGCTGCTCGGCGGGATCGGCGATGAGTTCGAAGATTTCCGCCGGGCCCGCGTTGATCTCGCGGCTGGCGCTGACGATACGGGGAACCTCGTTCTGGTCGGTCACGTGCCGATCGAAACATCGGGCCGGGAACTGGACAACCCTTCTGCTCGAGACCGGTGAAAATCCCCGCCTACGATCCGGGCCGAGTGATCGACGGCCGGTCCCGGCCACGGCGGCGGGACGGTGCGGTATGACTGATCCGACATCCGACCGACGAAAGGGACGCGCTCATGGGCGAGCGAGTAGCAGTAGTGTCCGGCGCCGCACGAGGGATCGGCGCGGCGATCGCCAAGCGCCTGGCGGCGGACGGGCTTCGTGTCGGTGTGCTCGACCTGGAGGCGGCGGCCTGCGCCGATACGGTCCGCGCGATCACCGAGGCGGGCGGGCAGGCCGTCGCGCTGGGCGCGGACGTGTCGGACGAGGAGTCGGTCGCCGCCGCCGTACAGCAGCTGGAGAACGAACTCGGCGCACCGACCGTGGTAGTGAACAATGCCGGCATCCTGCGCGACAACCTGCTGTTCAAGATGAGCGTCGCGGACTGGGACGCGGTGCTGGGCGTGCACCTGCGCGGCGCTTTCCTGCTCACCCGGGCGGTGCAGAAGTACATGGTCGAGCAGAAGTGGGGTCGGATCGTGAACATGTCCAGCACCTCCGCGCTCGGCAATCGCGGCCAGGTCAACTACTCGGCGGCGAAGGCAGGCCTGCAAGGCTTCACCAAGACCCTGGCCTTCGAACTGGGCAAGTTCGGCGTTACGGCCAATGCCATCGCGCCCGGATTCATCGTCACCGACATGACCGCCGCCACCGCCGAGCGCGTCGGCGTCTCGTTCGAGGACTTCCAGAAAGCCGCAGCCACGCAGATTCCCGTGCAGCGCGTGGGAGCTCCGGAGGACATCGCGCACACCGCCTCGTTTCTCGTCAGCGAGGGCGCGGGCTTCGTATCCGGCCAGGTGATCTACGTGGCGGGCGGTCCGACCAACTGACAGCGCAGCCCCGCCCGCCGGGTAGCGGCCGACGGGGACGGTAACGTCGCAGCACATGAACCGGCGTGGGGCTCGTCGTAGCGTGACGAGCTATGTTCTGCTGCTGCCGAGCCTCTTCGGCGTCGGCGCGTTCCTGATCGGGCCGATCCTGGTGGTGGCCTGGCTCAGTCTGCACAGCTGGAACCTGTTGGGACCGGCGGAATTCGTGGGCCTGCGCAACTGGCGCTCGGTGCTCACCGACGCGGCGTTCGGCCACGCCCTGCTGGTAACGCTCGCGCTGACCGCGATCGTGGTGCCCGCGCAGACCGTGCTGGGCTTCACGGTCGCGGCGCTGCTGGCGCGACGGCGCGGCGCGACGAGCCTGCGGGTCATGTACGCGCTGCCGTGGATGTGCGCACCGGTGGCGGTCGGTGTGGTGTGGCAGTGGATGTTCGCGCCCACCGGAGGCGCCGTCAACGCCGTACTCGGCCGCCGCGTCGAGTGGTTGTCGGATCCGGCGCTGGCGCTGCCCTCGGTGGCCGCGGTGAGCGTGTGGGCGAACTTCGGATACGTGGCGCTGTTCTTCGTGGCAGGGATCCGCGCGATACCGGACGAGATCCTCGACGCGGGAGCGCTGGACGGGGCCACCGGCTGGCGGCGGATCCGCTGGCTGATCCTGCCGCTGCTGCGTCCCACCATGTTCTTCGTCCTGGTCACCGGCGTGCTGAGCGCGTTCCAGACCTTCGACACCGTGTACGCGCTGACCAAGGGCGGGCCGGGCGATCGCACGGACGTCCTCGCGATGCGGATTTTCACCGAGGCTTTCGACGCGGCGCGTCCGGGCCGCGCCGCGGTCATGGCGCTCGTGGTGTTCGCGGTGATGTTCGCGATCACCGTGGCGCAGCACCGCTACTTCCGGAATCGGACCACCTATGAGCTCTGATCGCCTCCGTTCGGCCGCGGCTTACGCGGTACTCACCGTCGGCGCGCTGCTGACCGTCGCTCCCCTGCTGCTCAGCGCGCTCACCGCGGTCAAGACGCCCGAGCAGTTCGCCACCGGGTCGCCGTTGGCCCTTCCGCATCCGGCCACCGCGGAGAACTTCCGGACCGTGCTGGACTACGGGTTCGGGCGCGCGGTGCTGGTGACCGCGCTGATGACGCTGCTGGTCACCGGCGGCCAGCTGGTCACCTCGGTGCTGGCGGCCTACGCGTTCGCCCGCACCGAATTCCCGGGCCGCGACGCGTTGTTCTGGGTGTACCTGGCCACCGTGATGGTGCCGCCGATGGTGACGCTCATCCCCCTCTATCTGATGTTCGCGCGCCTGGATCTGCTGAACACGTTCTGGGCGCTGGTGCTGCCGTTCGTGTTCGGCTCGCCCTACGCGATATTCCTGCTGCGCCAGTACTTCCGGGCGATCCCGCAGGAGTTGATCGGCGCGGCGCGGCTCGACGGCGCGAACACCCTCGACATCGTCGTACACGTGATGGTGCCGATGAGCAGGCCGGTGCTGGCGACCTTGACGCTCATCACGATCGTCTCGCAGTGGAACAATTTCATGTGGCCGCTGGTCGCGAGCAGCGGCCGCTCGTGGCAGGTGCTGACCGTGGCGACGGCGAATCTGCAAACCCGGTACAACGCGCAGTGGACGCTGGTGCTGGCGGCCACGACGCTGGCCATCGCGCCACTGGTGGTGCTGTTCGTGATCTTCCAGCGACAGGTGCTGCGCTCGATCGCGTGGACGGGAGTGAAATGAGGACCTCGACACGCGTGGTGGTCGCCCTCGCGCTCGCCGCGGTGCTGCTGATCGCGGCCGTCTTGTGGCTCGGCCGCGACGGCGACGGGTCCGGCCGCACCGTGCTGGGGCTGCGGATCTGGGACGAGAGTCTCGTCCCCGCTTATCGCGCCTCGCTCGCGGAATTCGAACGGGCGAATCCGGACATCGAAGTGCGGATCACGGTGGTGCCGTGGTCGTCGTATCAGCAGAAGCTGCGGTTGGACGTGGCCGGGGGCACCGCCGAGGATCTGTTCTGGACCAACCTGTACGAGGACTACGCCGACGCCGGACGCTTGATCGACATCGGGGCGGCACTCGGCCCCGGGGCGGCGACAGCCTGGGATCCGTCGGCGGTAGCGCAATACACGCGCGGCGGAAAACTCTGGGCCGTGCCGCAATTCGTCGATGCCGGGACGGCGGTCTACTACAACCGGGACCTGCTCGCCACCGCGCACGTGGATCCAGGGGAACTGAACGCGCTGCGGTGGAATCCGAATGGGGACGACTCGTTCCGACCACTGCTGCGCAGACTGGCGGCGGTCGCCCCGTACGCCTACAACGCGGGCCACGACTTCCAGTCCGTCGAGCTGCCCTATCTGGGCTCGGCGGGCGGGCGCTTCCAGGACGAGCGCGATCACTTCGCCTTCGACAGCCCGCAGGGCGTGGCGGCGTTCGACTATCTGGTGCGGTTGATCGCCGAGGGACTCACGCCCTCGGCCGCGGACACCAACACCAATCCCGACTTCGCGAAGAACGCTTTCCTGCAAGGCAAGCTGGCGCTGTTGCAGTCCGGAACGTTCAATCTCGCGCAGATCTCCGAGCAGGCCCGCTTCGGCTGGGGCGTCGCGTTGCTGCCCGAGGGCCCGGCCGGGCGGGTGAGCACGAACAACGCGATCGGCGTCGCCGGCAACGCGGCCACCCGGCATCCCGAGGCGGTGCGCCGGATTCTGGCCTGGCTCGGCAGCGGCGCGGGCAATCGCTACCTGGCCGAGGGCGGCGCCACCGTCCCGGCAGTCGTCGCCGAACAGCAGCGCTATCGCGACTACTGGGCCGGGCGGGGAGTCGACGTCTCGCCCTTCTTCGACGTGCTGCGCGGCCCGCGCAGCAGCTCCGGTGGCGGGCCGGGGTTCCCGGCCGCGCTGCGCGCCGTCGACCCGATCCTCGCCGAAATGTATCTGGGCCGGATTCCGGTACCGGAGGCGCTGTCCCGTGCCCGTTCCGCGGCCGAGGAGGCGGTCGCGGAGAACTGAGCGGTGCGGCGCGCCATCGGATCAGTTCGTGGCTTCCCGGCCGCGATCCGCGGTGCGCGACAATCCTTTCCGGTCGTAGAACGCCGTCACCGCCGCACCGGAGCACAGTCCGATGACCAGGCCGAGCAGTGCCATCCAGACGCCCCGCTCCAGGCCCGCCGGGCCGCTGGCCTCGAAGTACAGGATGGCGCGGACACCGAGGAACACCTGGTGCATCGGCTCGAAGGTGGACAGCCAGGCGAAGTAGGTCGGCGTCGCTTCGATAGGCACGGTTCCGCCTGCCGAGGGCAGCCCGAGCACGATGAACAGGATCAGGTTGACGAGCATGCCCGCGGCGCCGAAGGCGGCGAGTATCGACAACGCGGTGACGCCCACGGCGAGGATGGCGAACGTGGAGTAGAGGAACAGCAGTAGCGCTTTGTCGATAGGCATGTCCAGAGCCGTGGCGACCGCGAGGAACACGGCGGACACGATCGGCGCGGCGACGGCGAGAACGCCCCATTTCAGCAGCAGCGTGCGCAGCCGGGAGATGGGGGTGGGCGGATAGTGCACATACCAGGGTCCGTACTCGGTCGGAGTGAAGCCGAGCGAGGCGTCCACCATGGTGTGGATGATCATGGCGCCGGTGAATCCCGCCAGCAGGACCAGCAGCGTGTAGAAGAACGCCGACAGCCCGCCGCCGGTGCCTTCCGGCAGTGGCCGATACGGCGCGACCACCACGTCGATCGGTTCGGCGAGCTGCAATTGGCTGGCACCGGCCAGCTGCGGCGCCGGTCCGCCCGAGGAACGGAGCTGTTCGTCGACGGCCGCGGTGAGCTGTCGTCCGACGGTGGCGTTCACCTCGTCCAGCGCCTGTTCGGCGATGCGGAGCGTGATCTGGGTCGCGTACGTGCCGGTGCGCGGATTGGTCTCGACGGTGATCACCGGCCGGTCGACCTTCCCGGCGACCACTCCCGCGGCGCCCAGGATCGCGAGCCGCTTCGTGAAATCGCTCGGGATGACGATCGCACCGTAGATCTTGCCGTCACGCAGCTGTCGCTGCGCTTCGGTGATCGAGATGACGCGCAGGTCGACCTTGTCGGCCGGGACCTGCGCGGTGAGCGCCTCGGTGATCTGTCTGCCGACATCGGCCTGCTTCCCGCCGAGCGTGTCGCCGACGTCCTGGTTCACGACCGCCAGCGGCAGGTCGTGCAGGTTCTTCTCGGGGTTGACGACGTAGCCGAGGTACATCACCGACAGCAACGCCATGAGCAGCGTGACGACGACGATGGGCCGGGTCCAGGTACGGACCGGCGTGGGTTTCGCTGCCATGGGACGGCTCCTCTCGCGGCGGTGACAAGTACTACTCGGCGGCGCGGATACGTTCGGCGAACTCTTGGTTATCCTTCACCGTGCACGCGGGCATCGGGGCACCGCGGCGCGGAGTTTCGCCGGGCAACCGGCGGACCCGATGAGGCAGGGCGCGCTCACGCATCGACCGCCGCCGCCAGCCGGGGCAACTGCCGCAGCGGGTTGATCCGCTCGACCTCCATCCGCTGATCGGCGTCGAAGACGTCGCTGAGCCCGGGAGCCGGATCACTGCTACCCGATTGCGGGAGAGTGAGCGCGCTGAACGGCCAGTCCGAGCCGAAGACGATGTGGTCGCGCGAGCTGACCGCGAGCACGCCCGCCATCGCTGCGGCCGACCCGCTCAGCGCGGTGTCGTAGTAGAAGTTCGCGATCTGTCGTTGGGTGTCGAGGATCGACGGCCGGATGCCGTAGTAGTCCATGAACGCCAGGGCCTGTTCCGGCGACCAGTCCGGCGTCGGGTATCCGCCGATGGTGACGTGACCGTGGTCGAGCAACGCCGCGCGGTAGTCCGGCGGGAGGAAGTGCGCGTGCAGGTCGATCCGGTAGGTGCCCGACGGCGCGGGTTGCCGGGCGCGAGCCGGGTTCGCATGAGCGATCGCCGCCGTCGCGGCGGCGGCGGCGAGCGTTCCCGCGACCGCGCCACCCAGGGCGCGACGCCTGCTCATCTTCCTGCGGAATCGGGGATGGGTCATGGAGGTCCTCACTTGTCCGGACGGGGCGCGGGCCGAGCGGTCGATGCGCGAGGACATCACCGCCGACCATTCGGAGTAGATCATCAGTTACGACGAAATCATCGTCAAGCTTTGGTGATGAAATAATCAAATCCGCGGATACCATCAACTATTGGCATGCCGGGGCGGCGGCACGGCAAACCGCCTCGAAGGCGGTCGTGATACGCCAGTCCGTTGAGGTGTTCGGCCCGGTCATCAGCGGTCGAGCGGCGGCAGGCCCGGCGAGTGCGGTTCAGTTGTCGTAGGAAGCCACACCCACCGGACCCACGCCGATGCACAGCTCGAGCCCCGCGGTCGCGGAGGCGATTCGAAGTGCCGAGCCGCTGCCGATGACGCGAACGAACACGGTGTTCGGGCCTTTCCGTACCGGCGCGGTCACCGCTTGCCCGTGTTCGAGCGCGACGGTGATCCGCCCGTCGCCGCCGGCGAGGTAGTTGAGTTGCGCGGTCCACTTGTTGTCGAGCATCGGGCCGTCGAGCGGCAAGCGCACCGGGGCGGAGCCGTGGATCCGGTGCCCGCAACCCGGCTCCGGGCCGGGGAGGATGATCCGGTTCCACCAGACCGCCGCGTCGACGATCGCGCCGTTGTCGGTGATCATCCGCAGGTGCGGCGTCGAGTCGGCGAACGCGCCGGGAGCGGCGATCGGCGCCAGCACGTTCTTGGTCAGATTCTGGGGGTAGGCCAGCGGGTTCAGCACGTTCCACGGCACTTCCTGCTCGAGCAGGGGCGCGCCGTCCCATGCGCTCAAACCGGATTTCACGGTGGTGATATAGGTTTCGGTCGGGCCGACGCGCCATGAGCGCACGAACGTCGCGGTGGACCAGAGACTGCTGACGACGAACACGACCGTCACCGCGACGGTCACGGACCGGGCCGCGCGCGCAGGCACCCGGGACGGCTGGGGACGCGCCCGCAGCATGAGCGCACCCGCGGCCGCCAGGACCACCGCCGTGTCGGCGAAGTAGCGCAGCGACTGCATCAACTCCCCCGCGGTGTTCGGTCCGCCGCGGGCCAGCGCCACCGCCAGCTGTGCGATCAGGACGTAAGCCGCGGCCGTCAGCCAGACCGCCCCGATCCGCTTCCGGGCGCGCATTGTCAGCGCCGCCACCGCGACCAGCGCGAGCCAGGCCGACAGCACAGCCCACCCCGGCGGATCCGCCCACGGCGTCGACGGTAGCCACCGTTCCCACACCCAGGGCCCGCCGAACAGGGCGGGCACGATCCCCAGGGACGCGGCGCCGGGCAGCAGATCGCGCAACTCGTTCCATCGGTCGGGCAAGCCGGGACCGTCGACCACCACCAGATAGACGATCGACCAACAGACCAGGACCGCGCTCGAACCGGCCCACAGCGCCGCGCCCCGCCGCGCCACCACCCGAATCGGCGCCTGGCCACCGTCGACGTGCCGGGCCAGTGCCGTGACGGCGAACGCGACGAACGGAACGACCGCGGACTTCTCGAAGAACAGCAGCGCCGCCGCCAGCACCGCGATTGCGGACAGTGCGTATCGGCGGCGCCCGGTCCGGACCAGCAGTACCGCGTCACCGGTCACCCAGGCGAGGGCGAACTGCAGCGGCAGTGCGTTCAAAGCGGCGGCCCACCAGGCGAACGCTGGGATGGTCAGGGGGCAGAACAGGTAGAACACCAGCGGAAACAGGATCGGCCACCGGGGACCCAGGAGAAGCAGCAGCATGCGCACCACGGCTACCGACGCGCCGAGTTGCATGAGCAGCAGCACCGTCACCGGCCCCGCCCAGACCAGCGGCGCGACGGCGTTCACCGCCCAGGCCGTCACGAAGGCCAGCGGCATGAAGTGCCCGTCGTGGTCGTAGAGCAGCAGGTCCGCCGACCAGAGTCCGTAGCGGGCGGCCCGGCCCACCAGGATGAAGTCGTCCCAGTAGAAGAAGCCGCTGTCGGCCACCCACCAGCGGATCATCAGCTGCGCCACGATCAGGCACCCGGCCACGACGACCACCGGCCGCGCGTGCCGAAGCCCCCGGAACCGGCCCCGCGTGGTCGCCCGAGGGACGCGCGGCGACTCCGGCACGGCGAGCACAGCGGTGTCCATGCCATCCCACCGTAGCGGCGGCCGGCCGGGGATTCGTCCCTTCGCGGCTAGGGGAACTGCCGGTCCCGCCAATACGACAGGTCGCTCGACGGCTGGACTTCCTCTGTATCCAGTGCCGCGTCGGCTCGCAAGGCCTCGATCAGCGCGGCGCTGCCCGCGACGCCGGTCCAGGGCAGGTCGATCTCGGTCGCCACGAACCACGCCTGGTCCGCGGGCCAGATGAGATTCGGGCTGTTGATCGTCCGTGGCCAGTCCGGCAGCAGGTCCGCGGCGCCCCACTGCCCGGCCTCGCCGAGCGGCCCGCGGAACAGCAGGTAGTCCCGCGCCGGAATCCGCAGGCGCGGCCCCTCGAGCACGTGCGGGGGGAAGGCCGGTGCGACGGTGGGCGCGGCGGTGAGATCCACCGGCTCGCCGACGCTGAACGCCACGGCCACCGAGGAGCCGCCGTGGATGTCGCCGAAGCCGTCCCAGAGCCCGAAATAGCACTCCTCCGGCGTGCCGGTGTGTCCGGCGAGAATGGCGACCAGCCGCTGCAGCACCTCGGAGTCGAGGTCGCCTTCGAGATTCAGCAAGATGGCGGGATCGGACGGATCGTCGCGGGGTGCGACCGGGTGGAACAGCCGGGCATATCGCGCGAATCCACTGGGTCCGATCGAACACAACTGCATCCAGGGATCGCCACGCTCGGTGAACCACGCGGCCTTGGAGACGTCCGGCTCGTGTCGCAGCGGCATTCCGCCAACTTAGCCCGCGCGGCGATGATCTTCCCGCTAGGTGAGAGTGTCCACGACGTACGCGGCGGCCTCGGCGAGGAGAGCTTGGTCGTAGGCGGCATCTCGGGCGGCCTTGCTGGACATGACGGCGACGATGAGCGGCGCGGAAGCAGGGGGCCACACGATCGCGATGTCGTTGAGCGTGCCGTAGTCACCGGTCCCGGTCTTGTCGGCCACCGTCCAGCCCTGCGGTGTGCCGGCCCGGATCCGCTGAGCCCCGGCCGTGGTCGCGTTGCGTTCCATCAGATCGCGCAGGAAGTCACGTTTGTCCGACGGCAGCGCGTCGCCCACCACGATGCGGTGGTACAGCTCGCCGAACGCTCTCGGCGACGTCGTGTCGCGCGGGTCTCCCGGGGTGGCTTCGGTGATCGCGGGCTCGATCCGGTCCATCCGGGTGACCGTGTCATCCAGACTGCGCGCGAACGCCGTCAACTCGGCGGGGCCACCGAGATCGCGCAGCAGGAGGTTGCCCGCGGTGCCGTCGCTGTAGCGGATCGCGGCGTCACACAACTGACGGATCGTCATACCCGTATCCAGGTGGCGCGGGGTGACGGAGGCGTTCTTCAGCAGGTCGTCCCGGGTGTAGGTGACGACGGTATCCAAGTGCGACCGCGGATTGCGCTGCAAGACCGCCGCCGCGGCCACGCCCTTGAACGTCGAGCAGAACGCGAATCGTTCGTCCGCGCGGTGGGCGACGATGACGCCTGTCCCCGTGGCGCGGGCATAGACGCCCAGACGGGCATCGTACTTTCGCTCCAGCTCGAGCAGGCGATCGTGGCGCTCGTCCCCCTGCACCGTGGGAGCGGAGGAGGACGGCGTCCCGGCCCTGGCGCACGCGGCCAGCGGTACGAGCGCCGCCGCGGTCAGCAGCGCACGGCGGCCGATTGCCGAGGGCGGCAATGTCATACGCATCCTTTCACGCGGAGCGCCGGCGCGGGGGTGAGCACCTGGCAGGCCACGGTGATTATCCTGCGTCCCCACCGACGAGAGCCCGGCGTCAGTGCCCGATCACGCCGCTCACTTCGTTCGGTGTGTTCGGCAGCGTGACGCTCGCCGTCTTCGCTCCGGTGGCCAGGTCGACACGGTGGACCTGTTTCGCGGCGGGGTCCGAGACGTAGGCGGTGCCGCCGCGGACGAACAGCGCGGGCCGCGGCTTCTGCCACTCCAGCGGTTCTTGCCACGAGCCCGTGACCGGGATCGTGCGCACGACGACGCCCGCGACGGGATCGATCACATGGATGCGGCCGTCGGTGCCCAGCACCAGCGCTTCGCCGTGTGGGCCGCGGGCCAGCGAGCGGAAGGTGTAGCTGGTGCCGAGATCGACCAGGCGCAGCGCGCCGGTGACCGTATCGATCAGCGAGACACGCTGGGGGCGTTCGAGTTCGGCGTCCTTGTCCTGCTTGTAGTCGCCGAGGACGACGGGCGAGGCCGGGCTGCCCGCCTGGTTGCCGATCCGGCCGTACTCGGTCGGACTGGCTATTTTGCCGATGACGCCGTTGCGGTAGACCAGCACGCCGTTCTCGCAGCCGATCACCACGGCCTCGCCCGCGGCCGTCGCCTCCCCGTGCACGCCGGGGCAGTCCTCGTTGCGCGCTTTCTCGGCGCGGTTCTTGTCCAGCACCACGATTCCGGTCCGCTTCTCCTCGGTGCCGAGGGTGAGGACGAGTTCGCCGTCGGCGAGTTCGATCGCGACGCCGTGGTGCGGAGCGGCGGCACGGTAGGTGGAGGTCCGCGGCTGCCCGCCGGCGAGATCGGCGGAGTCGAACGCGACGACTTCGCCGGTGCCGTCGCTGAACAGCACCGTCCGCCCGGCATGCCGGACCACGTGCCCGGGGTGGGGTCCGGGGAAGTCGGTGCCGGTGAATTCGGCGGTGGCGGCGTCGAAGACGCGGAAGCCCTCTTTGGTCGAGACGATCAGATGACGGTCGTCGCCCGCGGGGTTGAGCCGGTTGAAGCCGTCGAGTTCGACCGTGGCCGCGAGTTCGAGACCGGTTCCGTCCAGTACGTGGATCCCGCCGTCGTAGGTGATCGCGACGGGATCGGCGATCGGTGTCGTGCGCCGGTCGTCCCGCTCCGGGGAAGCGTCGGCGCCGCAACCCGCGAGCACTACGGTCAGCAGGCCGATGAGGGCGGATGAGGTCGTGGTTCGTGATCGAACGGGCATGGGTTACTCCGTCTTTCGTTGGTGTTCGGTGCTAGGGAGCAGCGAGGCCGCGCACGATCGCCTCGGTGTTGGCCCGCATCATTTCCAGGTAGGTGCCCGCACCCCCGCCCGGTTCGGTGAGCGATTCGGAGTGCAGGGAGATCACCTGCACGCGCACACCGGCTTGCTCGGCCAGCACGCGGGCCAAGCGGTCGGGTTGGGAGGAGTCGGCGAAGATCGCGCCCACCCCGGCGGCCCGGATGGTCCCGGCGAGGGCGGAGAGATCCGACGGGCTCGGTGAGGCGAGCGTGGTTCCGCCCGGGATCACGGCGCCGACCACCTCGAAGCCGAATCGCCGTGCCAGGTAACCGAAAACATGGTGGTTGGTGACCAGCTTCCGCCGCTCGGCGGGGATCGTCGCGAACCGCTCGGTCATCCAGCGCTCGAGCCGATCGAGTTCGGCCAGGTAGCGATCGGCGCCGGCCCGGACGGCCGCGGCGTCCGCGCCGGGCACCCGGCCGACGATCCGGTCCCGGATGACCTCCACCGCCGTGCGTACGCGGCCCGGGTCGGTCCAGAAGTGCGGGTCCGGCCTCCCGTCCGCGTCCTCCGCCGTATAGCTGATCGGGTCGATCGCCGCGCCGACGGACACGCTCGCCACTCCGGCCCGCTCGGCCGCCTCGACATTGCGCAGCACGCTCTCCTCGAGGCCCAGACCGTTGTAGACGATCAGGCTCGCGCGTTCGAGTTCGGCCGCCTGCTGGGCGGAGACGGCGAAGAAGTGCGGGTCCGCGTTCGCCGGCATGAGCACCGTGACCTCGATCGCGTCCCCGGCGACGGCGCGGGTGAGGTCGCCGAGGATGTTCGTGGTGACGACGACCCGGTCGCGGTCCGCGCCGGCGATCGAGCATCCGGTCAGCGCGAGCAGCGCGACGACGACCGGCGCGAACCATCGGGCAGCGTGTCTCATCGGCCGGTCTCCGCGATCGAGGTGGGCGCGATATCGAGGCGGAAGGTGCGGGCCGTGCGCAGGTTGTCGATGTAGTCGATCTCGTGGATCGCCCGTCCGGCGGGATCGTTGAGGTAGGCACGGTGTTCGTCGACCAGGATCAGCGGCGCGGGGGTGCCCTCGGGCACCGGCGCGACGAGCTGGCGCGCCGCCGCGGACTCGCGGCCGGACGCGACGTCGTAGCCGTGCAGAAAACCGTCCGCGGTGAGGGTCAGCACAGCGGCGCCCTCCCCCGCCGTGTTCGCCGCGACCACCGGCCCGGTGTCCACCAGGGTCCAGGTCTTGCTCCTGACGTCGAGCACCCACACGCCCCGGCGGCCGGCCTTGGCAACCAGCGTGGCGCTACCGGGGCGATGGAAGAACTCGACCGCGCGGTCGTCGTCCGCGGTGCCCTGCGGGTAGGGGATCTTCTCGCCGGTGAACACCGCGTTCCGCGCCGTCACCAGCAAGGCGCCGTCGGCGCAGCCGAAGACGACGCCCCGCCTGGTCACCGCCGAGCCGCGCGGATGCGGACACGGCGGCGCGAGGACCTCCGCTGGCGCGCCGTCCCGAGCCCGGACCTCGATCCGCCCACGAGCGGGCACGGCCACGAGCAGGCGCTCGGCGTACGGCACGGCGGCTCCGTCCGCGATCGCGCCGCGCTCCGTCCGCGACCCGGCGCCGAGCGCGGACCGGTCCAGCAGCGTAGTGGCACCCGTCTCGAAAACCACTGCCGTGACGGCACTGTCGGCCCGCACGGCGGATACCGGCCCACCGGTGAGTTCACCCAGATCGCGGGCGGGTGCGCGGTAATAGTGCACGTGGTCTCCGTGGTCGACCGTCCACGTGCCCGCGTCCACGATTCGCACCGCGTCGCGGGCGGACAGGAACGCGAAACGCCCGTCGGCGGTCACCCGGTGGACACCGGTCATCCGGCCGAGTTCCTGGATCTCCTCGGTGACGAGGTCGATCACCCGCACGGCGCCGGTCGCGGTGTCGGCGACGACGAGACGCGGTTGCGCCTCGCCGGTCTCCTCCGCGCCCGCCACATACCCGTGCGACACCGGTGCGGCGGGCGCGGATTCACCTGTACCGCAGCCGATCAGGGGCATCAGTGCAACGAGCACCAGGGCGAGGGCCTGCGGTTTCGGGGTCATCCGGAGGGAGCGGATCCGGTCTCGTAGCCAGGACGACAGCGCCGACACGAAGAACAGGGCGACGGCGGTCGCCGCGATGGTCGCCCCCGCGGCGGTGCGCGCGTGCCACGAGATCAGCAGCCCGGCGAAGGTGGCCAGCGCGCCGAGCGCCGCGGCGGTGAGCATGATGAGCGGGATGCGGTGGACCCAGTAGACAGCGGCCGCGGGCGGGGCGATGAGCAGGCCGAAGACCAGCAGCGTGCCGACGATGTGGAACGACGCGACGATCGCCAGCGTCACCAGGCCGATCAGCGCCGCGTTCGCCACGCGGGGGCGCAGTCCGAGGGTGTGCGCCGTGCGCGGGTCGAAGGTCGACGCGACGAACGCCCGGTAGCCCAGCAGCGAGATCGCCGCCGCGAGCACCGAAGCCGCCGCCAGATACCACAGGTCCCGGGCGCCGACGGCGAGGACGTCACCGAAGAGGAAGCCGGTCAGGTCGACCGCGAACGAGGGTGAACGCGACACGATGATCACACCCGTCGACAGCATCCCGACGAACAGCAATCCGATGCCGGTGTCCGCGGCGAACCTGGTCCCCCGCCCGAGCACCGAGACCCCTACCGCCATCGCCGCGGCGCTGAAGGCCGCGCCCAGCAACAGGTTTCCGCCGAGCAGCGCGGCGATCGCGACTCCGGGCAGCATGCCGTGCGCCATCGCGTCGCTGAGAAACGCCATGCCGCGCACCACCACCCAGGTGCCCGCCAGCGCGCACAGGCACGAGACGAGCAATCCGCCCCACAACGCCCGCTGCACGAACGACACCTCGAACGGGGCCAACCACTCCATGACGCAGCACTCTACAATGATAACGGTTTTCATTTCAATGAGATGATCGGAGCTTGCCATGCCGCCGCCCGCTGTCCACGTCGCCGAAGTGACGGCCGGTTACCGAGGACGTCCGGTGCTGCGCGAGTTCACCGCCGCGATCCCGGCCGGGCAGGTGACCGCACTCGTCGGCCCCAACGGTTCGGGCAAGTCCACCCTGCTCGGCGTCCTTGCCGGGGTCATCACGCCCACCGGGGGAACCGTGCGCCGGGAACATCTGCGCCGCCCGGCATTCGTCGTGCAACACAGCACCGTTCCCGCGACCCTGCCGATCACCGTCCGCGAGACGGTCGCCATGGGACGCTGGGCACACCGCGGCGCGTGGCGGCGGCTCACCCGGCAGGATCGCGCCGTCGTGGTCGCATGCCTGGACCGGATGGCCATCGCCGACCTGGCCGAGCGGCGGCTCGACACCCTCTCCGGAGGTCAGCGTCAACGTGCGCTGCTGGCACAGGCTCTCGCCCACGAGTCCGACTTGCTCCTGCTCGACGAACCGGCCACCGGCCTGGACTCGGCCGCACGGCAGGAGATCAACGACGCGATCCACCTCATTCGGGCGCAGGGCGTGACGGTTGTCCACGCGACGCACAGCTACGAGGACGCCCTGCGCGCCGACCACTGCCTGCTGCTGCGGGACGGCCGCAGCGCAGGCGAGGGCGATCCGCGCACCGTCCTGCGCGGGCAGCTCCCCTCAGTGTCGGACTAGCGCGGTACGCCGGGCATTCCGGCGAAAAGGATCTGAAAGACCTTGGGCGAGTTGGGCGTGACCGTGGTGGACGGAGTGAACGGCGCGCCCTCGGCGGTATCGGTGACCACGTAGTCGGCGTGGCTATCGGGAACTCGGTCGAGGATTCCGCCACAGCGCGGCCCTCCGGTCGCGTTCACCTTGGGCAGGTCCTCCGGGTAACTGTAAGGTCGCGCCCCATACATGAAGCTCGCGTTGAAGATGGCGCCGGGCTTGTTGCCTCCGATGATGGCCTCGGCCGCGGGAAGCGCTCTCGCGATGCCGACGACGACGCAGTACAGCACGGGTGAATATGTGTCGAGCAGCGAAGCGGTCGGTCGCAGGGTCGCCGGCAGCGCGGTGAGGTCCGGCTCGTTGTCCGTGAGCGTCGACCGGGTGGTGTCGGCCAGGCCGATGAGGGTGAGCAGCACGGCGTCCAGGTCTGCCGCGCCCTGGGCGATCGTCCCGCCGGTCGCGGTCGCGTTGTCCGCCGTGCGCAGCAGATCGGGGGCGGTGTCGGCGTAGAGCCCGGTGACCTGCCCTGCGGAGGAGAGATCGCGCCGCAGCGCGGGCAGGCTCGGGTTGATCTGGCGCAGGTAGTCGTCGGCACGCGCGAGCAGATCGCCGAGCCGGTCGCCGCGTCCCTGCAGCGCGGCGCCCAACGCGGCCAGTGTGGCGTTGAGCTTGCCCGGTTCGACCTGCGCCAGGATGTCGCTCAAGCGCTGGAACAGCGTATTGAACTCCACCGTCACCGATTCCGCGTGGATCGTCGATCCTGGGCGCATGGGAGTCGGCGAGGGATTGCCCGGTACGACGAAATTCACATACTTCGCGCCGAATACGGTGGTGGAGCGGATATCCACCGTCGCATTGGCCGGCACCAACCGCAGCAGTTCGGGATCGAGTGCCAGACGCAGACGGGCCCGGTCGCCCTGGAATTCGACGGCGCGCACCCGGCCGAGTTCGACGCCCCGCATCCGCACCTTGACATCGGCGTCGAGCACCAGTCCCGTACGCGGGGTCTCGACGGTGAGCGGTACCGTCGGACGGAAACGCCCGGCGTACATCGCCACGGCGACCACGACGACCGCGGTGACGAGCAGGATCAGCACCGCGCCCGCGATCTTCAACCGCAGCAGCCGCCACGTCACCAGCATCGTCTGCCTGCCGAAATTCATCTTCGAATCCACCGATCACTTCGTGCAGCGGGCTGCGCGGAGACGGCGGCATCCCGCAGCCACCGCGTCCGGCGTACGCGACGGCGGCCGTCGGCCGCGCCTTGCCGGACGCTCGCTATCCGTAGTACTGTCCAGACACGTGTCCATCATAAAACTTGGACACTTATCTGGGGAAGGATTTCCAATGACTCTGGTGAAACCACAGCGGGTATCCGGAGGCGACCACGAGCACGGTCATCTGGAGGAGTTCCGCGTCGACCCGATCGGGCTGATGCGCCGGGTCCGCGCGGAGTGCGGCGACGTGGGCTCGTTCGACCTGGCCGGGCGCCAGGTCATCCTGCTGTCCGGCGCGGAGGCCAACGAATTCTTCTTCCGCTCCGGCGACGACGACCTCGACCAGGCCGCCGCCTACCCCTTCATGAAGCCCATCTTCGGCGAGGGCGTCGTCTTCGACGCCAGCCCGGAACGCCGCAAGGAGATGCTGCACAACCAGGCGCTACGCGCCGAGCACATGCGCGGGCACGCGGCGACCATCGCCCGCGAGGTCGAGCGGATGCTGGCGCGATGGGGCGACGAGGGCGAGATCGACCTGCTGGACTTCTTCGCCGAATTGACCATCTATACCTCCTCGGCCTGCCTGATCGGCGTGAAATTCCGCAACGACCTCGACGACCGCTTCGCGCATCTGTACCACGACCTGGAACGCGGCACCGACGCGCTGGCCTACGTCGACCCGTACGCCCCGATCGAGAGCTTCCGCCGCCGCGACCAGGCACGAGCCGAGCTGGTCGAGCTGGTCCAGGCGATCATGGATCGCCGGGCCGCCGACCCGCCGACCGGCAAGGACGACCGGGACATGCTCGACGTGCTCATCTCGATCCCGGGCGACGACGGCACACCGCGCTTCAGCGCCAGCGAGATCACCGGCATCTTCATCTCCATGATGTTCGCCGGCCACCACACCACCTCCGGCACGGCGGCCTGGACGATCATCGAACTGCTGCGTCATCCCGAGGTGCTCGGCCAGGTGGTCGCCGAGCTCGACGAGCTGTACGCCGACGGCTCGGACATCAGTTTCGGCGCGCTGCGCCAGATACCGATGCTGGAATCCGTGCTCAAGGAGACGCTGCGCCTGCACCCGCCGCTGATCATCCTGATGCGGGTGGCGCGAGGCGAATTCGACGTCTGCGGACATCGGATCGAGCCGGGCGACCACGTCGCCGCCACGCCCGCGATCTCGAACCGGATCCCGGAGGACTTCCCCGATCCGGACGCGTTCGATCCGGGCCGCTACCTCGATCCCGATCAGGCCGACCTGGTCAACCGCTGGACCTGGATTCCGTTCGGCGCGGGCCGCCACCGCTGCGTCGGCTCGGCGTTCGCGCTGATGCAGCTGAAGGCGATCTTCTCGTTGCTGCTGCGGGACTGGGAGTTCGAGATGACCCAGCCGTCGGACAGCTACCGTAACGATCACTCCAAGATGGTCGTGCAGCTCGCGCAGCCCTGCACCGTCCGCTACCGCAGGCGCCGCAGGGACGACATCGGCTGACGGCGCGACCGGGCGCGCGAAAGCTCCCCGCCGCCGACGGGGAGCCCGCCCGGATCTATTCGTATCGCACGCGCCAGCTCTTGATGCCGTTGATCCACCCTGACCGCAATCGCACGGGATCGGCGACCTCACGCAGATCGGGCATCGCGTCGGCGATGGCGTTGAACATGAGATCGATCTCCAGTCGCGCCAGGTTCGCGCCCACGCAGTAGTGCGCACCGGTGCCCCCGAAACCCACGTGCGGGTTCGGATCGCGCAGCACATCGAACGTGAACGGGTCCGCGAAGCCCTCCTCGTCGAAATTCGCCGAGCTGTAGAACAATCCGAGCCGCTGACCCTGCCGAATGTGCTGACCGCCCAGCTCCAGGTCTTGCGTCGCGGTGCGCTGGAAGGCGGTCACCGGCGTGGCCCACCGGACGATCTCGTCGGGCGCGGTGCGCGGACGCCGCTGCCGGTAGATCTCCCACTGCTCGGGATGGTCGACGAACGCCTTCATCCCATGTGTGATGGCGTTGCGCGTGGTCTCGTTGCCCGCCACGGCGAGCAGGATGACGAAGAAGCCGAATTCGTCGGAGCCGAGCGCCTCGCCGTCGACGTCGGCGTGCACCAACTCGCTCACGATGTCGCCCACCGGGCAGGCGCGGCGCTGCTCGGCCATGTTCCAGGCGTAGCCGAGGATTTCCGTGGAGGCCATGGCGGGATCGCCGTACTCGGGGTCGTCGTAGTTGAGCATCTGGTTGGACCAGTCGAACAGCTTGCGCCGATCCGACTGCGGCACGCCGATCAGCTCGGCGATCGCCTGCAATGGCAGCTCGCAGGCCACCTGCTCGACGAAGTCGCCGCCGCCGCGCTCCTTCGCCTCGTGCACGATCCGCTCGGCGCGTTCGGTGAGCGCCGCGCGCAGGCTCTCCACGGCCCGCGGGGTGAAACCCTTGGAGATGATCCGCCGGATCTTGGAGTGCTTGGGCGGGTCCATGTTCACCAGCAGAGCGCCGGTGAGCGACATCTGCTCCGGTGTGATGTCGCCGGGCAGGCGGATGATGGCCCCTTTGCGCTCCGAGGAGAACAGCTCCGGGTGCTTCGAGATCTCCTTGATGTCGGCGAGCTTGCTGACCACCCAGTAGCCGCCGTCCCGGAAACCACCGGAGGACTCGTCGGACTGCGCGTTCCACCACACCGGAGCGGTCCGGCGCAGCTGCGCGAATTCTTCGACCGGACTCCGGTCCTCCCACAGCGCCGGGTCGGTGAAGTCCCATCCGACCGGTAATGCCGGTGCTGCCATTGCTACCTCCTAGATGAAACGGGCAAGCCGGTCAGCGCGGCGGCGGCGCGCCCCGCCACGAGCGGCAGCTCGAGATAGGTCCGCACGCCCGGCGGGGCGGCGACCACGTAGGGAATCGAGTTCACGCAGTGCATGGCCGTGGCGACGATGCCGGGGTTGCGAGCCAGGCCCGCGGCCGCGCTGTGCGCGTGCATGCCGGTGAACGTCACCGTCGCGCCGGGATCACCGACGATCTCGACCTCGTATCGCTCGCCCGCCGGTCCGAACGTCCAGGCCGGATAAAGGTTCTCGGTACCCATGAACCAGTTCACCGCGGCCGTGATCACCGGCGCGCCACGAACGGTCCCCTGCCAGCGGAAGCGCTGGGCGGCGACGCGTCCCGGCGCGATCGGGCCGATGGGCGACTCGATCGGCGCGGTGGCCACCGCCGTTTCGTGCGTCACCCGCAATCGCTCGTCGAGCGCGATGCCAAGCGCATCGGCGATCATCCACACCGACTGGCTGTAGCCGCCCGCGAGCACATCCGCCATCACGCTGCTCGCGGCCTGCTCCGGCGTCGCGCCGAACAGCATCCAGTCGCGGACCACCTCGGGCGCGCCGTAGGTGCGGATGTCGGAGAACTCTTCGGCGCGGACCGCGGTGATCTGCCCCGACAGCGCCGACACCACCAGCGGGATCTTCTCGGTGATGCCGCCGGGGTGTATTCCGGTGCCGTGCAGGGTGACTCCGGCGGCACGGCACAGCTCGTCGTATCGCTGCCGCTCCGCGCGGCGCGGATGGAACCAGCCCAGCGGCGTGACGACGTTCTTGCCGGACCGCAAGATCGCGCGCACCGTCTCGGTGTGGGCCACGAAAGGGCTGTACAGCACACAGTCGGCCGGTGTGGCGAGCAGACGATCGGCGTCGGCGGTCGCGAACACCCCGATCGGCGGGCGTCCGACCAGCTCACCCAAGTCGATGCCGTCTTTGTCCGGGCTGTGCACCCACGCTCCGGCCAATTCCAGCTCCGGATGGTCGAGAATGCCCTCGATGGCGGCCCGCCCGACCCCGCCGGTCGCCCATTGGATCACCCGGATCACGTCAGTCCGCCTTGTGGTCGGGCCCGCGACCGGCTACGTACTGTGCGGCCCACCGGTAGTCGGGTTTGCCGCTGGGCGCGCGCACGATGGTGTCCGCGACCCAGATCTGTTTGGGCACCTTGTATCCGGCCAGGAACGTGCGCACGTGCGCGTGCAAGCCTGCGAACTCGAGCGGCCCGGGACCCGACAGCGACACCACGGCCGCGACCTGATGACCCCAGCGTTCGTGCGGCACGCCGACCACGACGGCGTCGTAGATCGCGCCGTGCGACTTCACCACGCTTTCGACCTCTTCGACGAACACCTTCTCGCCGCCGGTGTTGATCACCATGTTGCCGCGGCCGATCAGCGTGATCGATCCGTCGGTCTCGGCGCGGGCCCGGTCGTCGGTGACGACCATGCGCACGCCGTCGACGGTCTTGAACAGCTTCTCCGTCTTTCCGGGATCCTTGTAGTAGCCGATCGGCACGTTGCCGGTCTTGGCCAGCCAGCCCTCCGATCCGGGGGCCACAGGGTGGCCGTCGTCGTCCACGACGACCGCGCCGCGACCGGTCTGCACGCGGGGGCCGCGGGTGGGATCGTCGTCTTTCCCGGCGAAACCGATACCGCCGAAACCGGTCTCGGACGATCCGATCGAATCCGAGACGACCGCCCAGGAGAACTGCTCCAGCAGCGCGTTCTTCACCGGTTGTGACAGCAGCGCGGCCCCGGAGGCGATCGCCAGCAAGGACGAGGCGTCCACCGGTTCGCGCTGGTAGGCCTCGATCAGCGGTCTGGCCATGGCGTCGCCGGTGATCACCATGACCTGGGGGCGCTGTTCGGCGACGGTCCGCCAGACGCGCCCGGGGTCGAAGCGGGACTCGAAGATCACGGTGTTGCCCGACCACAGCGCGGTGAAGGTGGGCATCATGGCGGCGGCGTGGATCAGCGGTGGCAGCACCAGCCACCGGCTCGGATCGGTCCGGGCGCCGGTGCGGGACTGCTGGAACTCGTCGGCGACCGGTTCGCCGGTGTAGAAATCGATGCCGCCGCCGAGGACCCGCCACATGTCCTCTTGCCGCCACATGACGCCTTTCGGCATGCCGGTCGTCCCACCGGTGTACATCATGAACAGGTCGTCGGCGCTGCGTCGGACCGCCGGACGGCCGGTGGGCGCGGCGGCGAGGGCGGCTTCGTACGACGTCGCCCCCGCGTCGTCCGTGCCGGTGCCCCATTCGTCGGCGACGCAGATCGCGTGCCGCAACGCGGGGGTCCGCGCCCGGGCTTCCCGTACGGCGTCGGCGTAACAGGAGTGGTGCACGAGCACCTCGAGATCCGCGTTGGCGTACACGTAGGTCAGCTCCGTCACGCCGTACCGGTAGTTGATGTTGATCGGGACGGCGGCGAGTTTGAAGCACGCGATGAGCGTCTCCATCGTCTCGATGCTGTTGTGCATCTGGAAACCCACGTGCGTTCCCGCTCCCGCACCGACGCTCGCCAGGTGGTGCGCGAGCCGATTGGCGCGGGCGTCGAGTTCACCGAAGGTCACCCGGCGGCCGGCCTGGATCAGCGCCACCCGCTCGGGCATGGCGTCCACGGAGTGCTCGAAGAGGTCGGCGAAGTTGTTGGCCATGTCGTTCCATCTCTGGGTGGGGCGGTCACACGACGGTGAGCGGAAGGGGTATCCCCCGGTCGGTGAAGGTGAAGGCGGCGCCGGTGCTGAACCGGGTCAGCGCGACCTCCGTCGCCTCCCGGAACGGTTTGTCGCCGAGCGTGACGGCGGCGCACCACCCGTCCTGGCCCGCCGCGACGACCTCCGCGGAGAAACGCGGGTTCACGCCGCGGGCCAGGGCGTTCAGCGGCTGCAGGTGTTCGGGGTCGAGCATCGACGGCCACGTTCCGTCGGTGTGCGCGCCGCTCGCGGCCGGGAACGTCACCGTGACCGTGTGGCCGGTGTCCTCGATGTCGATGCCGGTGTAGGGCAGCGGATTCAGCGCCGGATGCAGCCGCAGCACCGTCGCGAGCGCGGCGGTGTCGTCGCCGAGGCCGAGGCAATTGCGCAGGCGTTCGCTGGTCAGCCCGGCGATGCCGGCGAACTGTTTGCGCCCGATCTCCAGCGCCGCCGCGGCGTCCGCCCGAGCGCGCACCGCGATCATGAAACCGAGGGTGAGCAGATGATGTTGCAGGCACACCTCGTCGGCGAGCCGGACCAGCGCGGAGCGGGAGAAGTCCGCGAAGCGCACATCGCTGAGCAGGGGGCCGGAGTAGTCCGGCCGCCCTTCGTCGTCGCGGTCGATCGAGGCCAGCTCCAGTCCGGCCGCCGCCGACCCGGCGACCAGGCCGGCGTTGCGCGGCACCGGCGGCGGCACGTGAGCGGGATCGATGACGACCGTCCACGCGCACACCGGCTTGCGGTCGGCCGGACGGCGCGGTGGGCGGTGGATCGGCCGGACCTGTGCGTGCGGGTTGGTGGCCAGCGCGGTCGCGTCGAAGGTGGGGTCTTCGATGTCGTGGCACATCGACACGACGAAGTCCTCGCCCATCGGTTCCACGTCGGCCAGCGCACCGCAGTGGTCGAGCCAGAACTCGCCGCGGTGGTGGTCCTCGACCCGGAATCGGAAGTCCATGAACTGCGGTGGGGCGCCGATGTCGAGTTGCAGGCCTTTGAAGATGGTCTCCACGCCGTCGCCGGTGAAACCGAGCGCCCGCTGCATGCGCCGGGTGTAGACCGGGCTGGCCACCTGCCACTCCTCGATGGCGATAGCGGTCATGCCCTCGCGGCCGAACGCGGCGATCGAGTGGGCCATGCCGGAGCGGTCGATGAGGTGCCCGCACAGGAGCAGTTCGGGGACCAGCGCCGCCAGGGTGTCCCGGTCCAGGTCGGTGAATCGGCTGGGTGATGCGGCCATGTCGGTCACCACAGCGGGACGGGGGATTCGCCGATGCGATACCAGCCGGGCAGCGGCTGACCGGAGACCGAGCGCTCGATGCGCTTCTGCATGCCCGGCGTCAGCGCCTGGTTCGTGATCATCTCCAGGAACAGCGCCGAGACGTTGCCGAAGTCGAAGAAGTCGCGCTGCCAAGACCATTGGAAGTTGCCGGCGTAGCGAAACCAGCTGCCGCCGATGCCCTCTGGCGAGTAGTTGCGCCCGTCCGGACGGGTGGCCTCGCTGACCTGCTTCCAGAGTCCGATGACGTTGCCGGTGCGGTCGTCGACCACGAACTCCTGGTAGGGGTAGGTCCAGCCCTCCAGTCCGGCCATCTCCTGGCCGAGGGCCAGCTCGCGGATCTCGTCGCGCCCGACGGCCATGAACTCCTGGGTGGGGCCGTAGTTCCAGCCGTAGGTGGCGTCCTCGGTGTACATCTGCGCGAGCGGCTTCCAGTCGCCCTTTTCCTCGCAGCGCTGGTTTTCCACGATCCAGCGCTGGATCATCTCGTCGAGCTCGGCGCGATCGAAACCTGGCATCAGTCGGTACCTTTCGGGGAGGAGTCGGTCGCGCCTTCGTCGGCGATCGACAGGGCTTGGGTGGGGCAGTAACGGATCGCGTCCGCCACGGCGGGCCTCGCGCCTGCGTCCGGCCCGGCGTCGAGGATCTCGACCAGGCCGCGTTCGGGCACCCGGAACACCTCCGGCGCCTCGGCCTGACAGACCGCGTGGCCCTGGCACAGCTCCAAGTCGGCCCGGATTCTCATGACCGGCTCCGCGCGGTCCCGCGCGGCGGCCCGGCCATGCGGATTCGTCCGGATCGGCGGCTCATCGGGTCTCCACGATGATGGGCAGGTGGGCGAAACCGCGCACGTTGGACGAATGCACGCGTTGGAAACCGTCGGGCACGATGTCGAAAGTCGCTACGCGAGAAACGAATTCCTGCAACGCGATGGTCGCTTCCAGTCGAGCCAGGTGCGCGCCGAGGCAGAAATGCACGCCCGCGCCGAAACTCGCCGAACCCGACTTGTCGGCGCGATCGATCCGGAAACTGTCACCGTCGTCGAACACATCCGGATCACGGTTGGCCGAACCGATCAGCAACAGCACCTTCGACCCCGCCGGGATCGTGCCGCCGTGATAGTCCAGGTCCTCCGCCGCGGTGCGCGCGACCATCTGGCTGGAGGTGTCGTAACGCAATGTCTCTTCCACCCAGTCGGAGACCAGATCCGGATCCGCGGCGACCTTCGCGTACTCCCCCGGATTGCGCGCCCCCCAATACAAGGCGTTACCGAGCAATTTCGTGGTGGTCTCGTTCCCCGCCACCACCATCAGGAACAAGAACCCGATGATCTCCTCATCCGACAAGCGGTCGCCCTCGATCTCCGCGTCCAGCAGAGCCGAAGTCAGATCCTCGCGCCGCGCGCGCCGACGCTCGGCCACCATCTCGGCGTAGTAGACCAGCAGCTTCATCGACGCCTCCGCCGCGGCCACCGGCACATCCAGCACGCCGTCCTCCCGGTGCACCACCAGATCGGCCAACCGGCGGATCTCCGCCCGATCCGCTGCGGGCACCCCCATCAGCTCCGAGATCACGTCCATCGGCAATTTGCCCGCGACCTCATCGATCCAGTCGAAACGACCACCGGCCACCGCGGGCTCCAGATACGACAGCGTCAGCTCGCGGATCCGGTCCTCCATCTCCGCCACCCGCTTCGGGGTGAATCCCTTGAACACCAATCGCCGCATCCGCATATGCCGGGGATCGTCCATCGCCAGAAACGACATCACCCGATGCGCGTGCGGACCCCACGCCGCAGGATCCAGCGACACCCCGTTCGCACTCGACAACCGCACGCTGTCACGGAACGCCCCGACGACATCCACATGCCGCGACAACGCCCAGAACCCAAGGTCCGGGTTGTGGTACAGCGGCGCCTCCTCCCGCAGCCGCCGATACGTCGGATAGGGATCCTCGTGAAACCCGTAGTCATACGGATCGAACACCAGCGGCTCCACCGCAGCGGTCATCGCCCACACTCCGAAACCGAGAACACGTTCTCCACCGCGAGCAGCTGGGCCGCCCATCCGAGAGACACATAGCTGGACATGTGTCTGGACGGTACCACTGACGCATTTACAGGACAATCCCGGACGAGAGATCTCTTCGGATTCGGCATCCACTACTCGCAGCCGGCCTCGCCGAGTCAGGAAATAAGAACGCGTTCTTGAGCACACTCGCCGTGAAGCCAGAACAAGGACCGTTCACGACGGCGAATACGTGCGCCCGGGGCCGAGCTGGGCGTGACCCGAGCCGGTGCGGCGCGCGGCGGCCGGACACACACAGCGATTTGCGCAGCGTGGAAGTTGCTCGAACAGAACCAGAACACTAATCTAGACACATGTCCGAAAGCAATTCCAGAACCGTCGAAGCCACGCGGCGGCGCTTGTCCGGAAAACAAGCCGACACCGTCGAGAAGCTCACCAGATCGGCGCTGGAAGTGCTTTCCCGGGAGGGGTTCGCGGGCATGACCATCCGAATGGTCGCCGCCAACGCCAAAGTCGGCACCGCCACCGCATACACCTATTTCTCCTCCAAGGAACACTTGGTCGCGGAGATCTTCTGGCGCCGGCTGCGTGCCACGCCTTCACCCGTCAGCGACGATCCGGACGCCACCGTGCGCGTGATCGCCGAACTGCGCAGCATCGCGCTGCTCGTCGCCGACGAACCGGAATTGTCCGGCGCGGTCACCAGCGCACTGCTCGGCCGCGACCCGGATGTCGAACATCTGCGGGCGCGCATCGGTCTGGAAATTCGCGACCGGCTCGCGCACGCGCTGTCCGGAAGTCCCGACGCGGACATTCTGAAATCGCTCGAATTGCTCTACGCGGGCGCGTTGGTCCACGCCGGGATGGGCTATGAATCGTATTCGGACATCGCGGACCGCATCGAGCGGTCCGCGTTGCTCATCCTGCAGTGACGTGGTGCGTTCGGCGGCGGCGTCACTGCCCGGCCAGACCCAGTTTCAGCGACGCCCCGCCGTCGACGAACATCTGCAAGCCGGTCACGTAGCGCGACTCGTCGGAAGCCAGGAACGTGATCGCGTGCGAGATGTCCGAGGATTCTACGAAGGGAATCGGCATGGCCTGCATGAACGGAAAGGTGACCTCGGCGTCGGCACGCGTCGGGTTCTGCAGGTCGGGCCGGAAGATCTGATACATGCCCGGGTTGTGCAGCATGTCGGTGTCGACATTGGTCGGGTGCACCGCGTTGATGCGGATCGAACTCGGCCCCAGCGTCAAGGCCAACGTCTGCGTATAGGAACGGATCATCTTCTTCGACAGGCCGTACCCGTCGCCACCGGGGCCTTGCAGCGCCTGCTGGCCGTTGAACCCGGTCTGCGGCACCAAACCCGCCACCGAACCGGTCACGACGATCGAGGCACCCGCGCCCAGATGCGGCAGCGCGGCGTGGACGGTGTTCACCACGCCGACGAAGTTGACATCAAAGACGTCGACGAAGCCCTGCAGCGGCACATGATGGCCGAGCGGACAGATCCCGGCGTTGGCCACCACCACGTCGAGGCGCCCGAGCTCGGCGACGGCCGCCGTGATCGCCTCGTGCAGCGCAGGACGATCACGCACGTCGACCTTGCGCGCCACGACGCGGCGGCCGGTCTGCGCGACCAACCTCTCGGTCTCGGCGAGGTCCGCTTCGCCGGCCAGCGCGTAGTCGTTACTGGCGATGTCGGCACAGATGTCGAAGGCGATGATGTCGGCGCCCTCTTCGGCCAAGGCGACGGCGTGACTGCGGCCCTGCCCCCGTCCCGCACCGGTTACCAGAACGACTTTGCCGCTGACCCGATCCATGTTTCCTCCACCGTGCTCGTCGCCGGTTCCCGACACCTCCGCGACGCGCGCCGCCCGCTTCGGTATGGAATAGTAACCGGACATCTGTCTGGACAATACTACGGACAAGGGTATGTATCAATCACGCACCAGCGCGCTCCATCGCGCCGCCGCATCCCGCCGCGCTCGGGGCGTCCTATGACGCCGAACCGGCCGCGCAACCTCGATTCACCACTGGTCGCGGCGCTCATCAAGTACATGTCCAGAGCCCAGGTGTGGGTCTTCCGCCGGACCGGAGGACGCGTCGGCGCGCGATGGCGGATCGGCGCGGGCTTCCGCAAGCCGGTGCCGACCCTGCTGCTCGAGCACCGGGGCCGCTCATCGGGCAAGCTGTTCACCGCTCCGCTGCTATACCTCCTCGACGGCGACGACGTGGTAGTCGTCGCCTCGCAGGGCGGCTTGCCGAATCACCCGCAGTGGTACTTCAACCTCGTGGCACATCCCGCGACAAGGGTGCAGATCGGCGCCGAGCAGCGCCGCGTCCGCGCCCAAGTGGCGACGCCGGAGGAGAGAAAACGCCTGTGGCCCATGCTCGTAGCGCTCTACGCGGACTTCGATACCTACCAATCGTGGACGGAGCGCGAGATACCGGTGCTCATTCTGCGGCCGGACCACGAGGCGCACTGAGCCCGCGCCCGGCGCGTCGAGCGGGGTCCGCACCCGCACTCCCCCATGATGTTCAGCGTTCCCGGCGCGGTGGGCACTGCCCGCCGCCGGAGCAGTGCGACGCAATCGATCGACTCGACAGAGGATGGGAGAGCGTGTGGCGAAAATGGGTAGGCGGAAACGGTCCAGGCTGATCACCAGCGGAATGCTGCGCGAGAAGCACCGAGCGGACGAGCCCGGCGCACCGGCGGGACCGGCGCCGGAGCCTGCGAACGAGGTCGAGACGGAGGTCACGCTCGACCTCGACGCGCTCGCCGCGCGGGTGCGCGCGCGGCGGCGGGAGCGGAAGTGGACCCAGGCGGACGTGGCGGGCAACGGCGGCCCGCCGGCCAAACTGGTCAGCGAGATCGAGCGGTCGCGTAATCCGCAGCCGAGCGAGGAGGTGCTCGACCGGCTCGACGCGGGACTCGAATGGCCGCCCGGCACCAGCGCGATGATCTTGCGCGCCGAGCCGGCAAGCGAACTCGCCGCGGCGCGCTGATCGCCCGATCCGAAAATCGGCCGGTCGGAGAATTTTTCGATATCTCCGACCGGTCGAGCCGGAACGCTCATAGGTTGCTGTGGGCGCTGCTAGGCTGCTCAGCGACCCTAGACGACTGCTCTTGCGCCGCCGGAGTGCGCGGGTCCGGCCGTGCTGGACGCAGGTGTGAACCCGATGAAGGAATGGACGAATCATGCAACTGCGCGGCATCACTGCGGCAGCGATACTCGCCATCGGCTCGCTGACCATCGGCGCCGGTGTCGCTCACGCCGAGCAGGCCCCCGATATCACTTACTCGGCCAAGATCGTCGAGCAGACCGTGGTCGCCGCACTCCGGGGCGGAACCTTCGAATTGTCCAAAGCACTGCGTGATCAGCCCGCGGGCGACGAGCGCGCCCGACTAACCGAGCGCAACGGAGTGCTCGTCGACCACCAGGGCGCCCCGGCCGACATCGCGCAGGTGATCGACGTGGTCGACATCCGCGACCGCGACGGCCACGTCGCCATGACGTTGCCGCTCGACTTCCGGATCGCGGGCGCCACCATTCCGGTGCATCCTGAGGTGAAGAAGGACAGCACGGTACTGGAGCTGCGTCCGACCAGACCGGAAGGTGTCGCGATCACCGAACCGCTGGTCGCCGAGCCGGTCGCGTCGACAACCGAGAATCAGCGCGCCCGTGACGAATTCGCCAGCCAGTTCGGGCTCGCCACCGCCATCGGCGGTTTCGTCGGCACCGCCATCGGCGCCGCGATCGGCTGCCTGGTCACCATCGCCGTCGGTTGCGTAGCCGGCCTCCTGACCGGCGCGAGCCTCGGCGGCATCCTCGGCACCATCGCGGTCGGCGGACCCACCCTCGTCGTGGCGGGCGTCGACCTGCTCACGACGCTGCAGGCGGCCGAGGGCACCACCCGCTTCGCCGACAAACCCGTCCAAGCCACCCCCGCGCAACCCAAGTGATCTCGTCCCGGCGGCGTGCCACGCCGCCGGGACGAGACCTCCGACGACCGCGCCGCGCTACAGCGGCGCGGTTGTCGTGTTCGAGCGCCCCACGCGCTCGTCGTTGATCAGGTGATAGGCGCGCCCCAGGTCGTCGAGCGCGCGCTCCCACCGGGTGTCCGCGTCGTGGCCGCGCGGATTGCGGCTGAGCAGCAGCAGGACCTCGGCGGCGTCCGCCGACCGCGCGGCGGCGTCCAACAGCACCGGCACCGGGTCCACGGTGGTGCCCGCCGCCAGCGCGCCGATCCGGTCGTGCAACCAGTGCGCGTCGAAACGCGCCTGCTCCGTAGGGTTGTCGCCGTTCACCGGCAGAGTGCTCACCGCGGCGGCTCTGGCGGCCTCCTCGTCGTCCATCGTCGTGGTCACGACGTGGCGCAGCTCGCTGCTGGCGATCCGGTGTAGCAAACCGATCAGTAGGACGCGCTCGGCGTCCGGACCACGCAGACCCGTGTCGTCCAACCGCCCGCCGACCTCGTCCGGGTCGACACGCAGAATCGACAGAACCGCTCGCAACTGCGCAATCGTCACCACTTCGTCCGCCCCTCCTCATCGTCGCGGCCCCACCATCACACCTGGGCGACAGCCTGCCAAACCCGAGGCGCGTTAACCGTCCGGTAGCCCCTTTCGCCCGTCCGGCGTGTCTTCGGTCTGCGGCCCAGGTCACCTCGAACCGCAGGATAAACCCGGGTCCAACTTGGGTACTCCAGCCATCATGAGAGCGATACCGGCGCGGGTCACTGGTGACACGACCACGCCCGCAGTGCGCGAGTCCGACCACGGCGGTGCGATCGCGAGCACGAGATGGCGGCGGATCAGGGAGGTGATCGCCACCCGCACCGTCGCCGATGCCACGCGAGAAGTGTCGATCGAGGTCGGAAAACCGCAGATGGCGCCGGGCGACACCGGTGTGGTGTGCGGCTTCCGCATCCAGGGCATCGGCGAGCGCTGGGCGCACGGCGCCGATTCCATCGCCGCGCTGTACCGCGCTTTCCAGGAGATCGCTCAGGAGTTACGGCAGGCCAACAGCCACGGCGCGCACTTCACGGTCACCGAGCCCTCCGACCCCGGGTTCCCGGCCGCCCCCACCCGCCCGTCGCGTGCCGCGACGACGGCCGCGCACGAGCCGCAGGCCCTCATCGCGGCGCGCACGCTGCGCGATGCCGACAGCTCGTTGTCGATCATCATCGGCAGGCCGTACCTGGCAGCCGACCGGCGCAAGCATCTGTGCCGGTTCCACATCAGCGAGCAGGGCGCGTCGGTGGCCAGCGGCGTCGACGAGATCCAGGCCCTGCACAACGCGATCAGCATGATCAGCGAGCGCCTCGAGCTGCCGCAGGATTGGCCGGTCAGCCGCCTGTCCTGAGGCCCGGACGCACAATTCGCGGCGAACCGCCCAGCCGGTCCGGATTCGGCATCGAATCATCGGTTGGTGGATCGTCGTTCGACCGGCGCGGATCCGCGCCATGAGCAGACCGGCACGCCCCGTCGCCGACCTTCCGCCACGTCCTGAACCAGACCGTGGCGAAGTCGCGGCGTCGCCAGGAGGGAACTGCCCATGGAATTCATCTCGCCGGTGGACGCCCTGTTCCTCGTCGCGGAATCACGCGAGCATCCGATGCACGTCGGTTCGCTGTCGGTCTTCGACCCCGCCGACGGCACCGGGCCCGAGTTCGCCCGGCGCGCGTACGCGACGCTGGCGGCCGACCAGAACTTCCACCCCATGTTCCGCAAGCGCCCGGCCCGGTTGTTCGGCACTCCGCAGCTGGCCTGGACGGTGGACACGGCCGTCGAGCTCGACTACCACGTCCAGCGGTGGGCGCTGCCGGAGTCGGGCGGTCTGGACGCCCTGACCGAGGTCGCCGCCGGACTCCACAGCACCCTGCTCGACCGGCATCGGCCGCTGTGGGAAGCGCATCTGATCGAAGGCGTCGCCGGCGACCGGGTCGGCTTGTACGCGAAGATGCATCACGCGCTGATCGACGGCGTCGGCGCGCAACGGCTGTTACAGCGGACGCTGACCACCGACCTCGAATCCGGCGAGGCGCTGGTGCCTTGGCATCTTCCGCCGTCCACCGGAGACCGCGACCACGCGCCCCGCAAGCGCACGATCGGCGCCCGGGCGCGTGCGCTGCTCGCCGCGGCGGGCTCGGCGCCGTCGGCACTGCGCCTGGCCCGTACCGCGCTGCTCGAGCAACAGTTGACGCTGCCCTTCGCCGCGCCGCGCACCATGTTCAACGTCCCGATCGGCGGGGCCCGCCGGTGCGCTGCCCGCTCCTGGCCGCTGGATCGGATCCGCCAGGTCAAGAAGATGACCGGCACCACGCTCAACGACGTGGTGCTGGCCATGTCGGCGGGCGCGCTGCGCGCCTACTTGCTCGAACATGTCGCGTTGCCGGACAAGCCGCTGATCGCCATGGTGCCGGTCTCGCTGCGTCCGGAATCCGACGACGGTGCGGCCGGCGGCAACGCCGTCGCGGCGCTGCTGTGCAATCTCGCTACCGACCTGCCCGACCCGGCCGCCCGGCTCGCGGCGATCAGCTCCTCGATGCACCGCAGCAAGGAGATCTACCGCGCGCTCTCACCCGTGCAGGCGGTCTCGCTCTCGGCGCTGACGCTGAGTCCGCTCGCGCTGTCGCTGCTGCTCCCGGCCACGGTCGCGCTGACCAGCCCGCCGTTCAACATCGTCATCTCCAACATCCCGGGTCCGCGCGAACCCCAGTACTGGAACGGCGCCCGCGTCGCCGCCAGCTATCCGCTGTCGATCCCCCTGGACGGCCAGGCGGTGAACATCACGCTCACCAGCAATGCCGACAGCCTGGACATCGGCATCGTCGCCTGCCGCCGCAGCGTGCCGGACGTGGCCAGGCTGCTCGACCATTTGGAATCCGCGCTGACCGACTTGGAGGACACCGTCTACTGAGCGGCCCCGCCGAGCAGCGGCGCCGGTCAGGACGAACTCGCCGTCCCCAGCCCGTTGATCGACGGTGGCAACTCCGGCTTGGTCGCGCCGGGGCCGGCGAGCAGGCGCTTGAGGATCTTGCCGGTGTCGCCGCGCGGCAACGCCGAGAGGAAGGTGACGTCCCGTGGGACCGAGAAGCGGCTCAACCGGTTGCGGATGTAGGTGCGGACCATGTCCGAATCGAGTCCGGCGCCTTCGCGTTTCACCACGAACGCCACGAGCCGCTGACCGAATTCGTGGTCCGGCACACCGACCACCGCGACGTCGCTGACCTGCGGCAAGTGCGCCAGCGCTTCTTCGACCGGGCGCGGGAAGACGTTCTCGCCGCCGGAGATGATCATCTCGTCGTCCCGCCCGGCGATGAACAGCCTGCCCGCGGCGTCGAGATAGCCGAGATCGCCGGTGTCGAGCATGCCGTGCGCCTCGTCCGGCGGCGCCGAGTTGACGTAACCGTCGAACAGCATGTGGTTGCCGACGAAGATGTGGCCGGTGGCCCCGATCGGCAGCCTGCGGTGGTCCGGTCCGAGCACGGCGACCTTGGTGCCGAGCGGCGGGCGTCCCGCCGTGGTCGGGGAGGCGTGCAGGTCCTCCGGGGTCGCGATCGTCGCCCACGAGACCTCGGTGGAACCGTAGACGTTGTAGAGGACGTCGCCGTAGGCGTCCATGAAGCGCTCGACGGTCGCGCCCGCCAGCGGCGCGCCGCAGCTGATCATGTGCCGCAGGCTGGAGGTGTCGTACCGGCCGCGCACGGGCGCGGGCAGATCCAGAATGCGCTGCACCATGGTCGGCACCACGATCACGGTGTTGACCTTGTGCTCGGCGATACGGCGCAGGCAGTCCTCCGCGTCGAACCGTTCCGCGAGCACCACGGTCGCGCGCAGCGCCGTGCTCAGCTGCAACCCGGCCAGCCCCCAGGTGTGGAAGAGCGGCGCCGGGATCAGCATGGTTTCGTCCATCTGCATCGGGATGCGCGACAGCAAGGCCGCGATCGACCCGAAGCCTTTCGGATGCGGCCTGCGCGCCCCCTTCGGCGTCCCGCTGGTGCCCGAGGTGAGCACGATGAGCCGGCCCGGCTGGGCAGGCGCGCGAAAGGTCGTGTGCCCCTCTGCCACGAGGTGGTTCACGGTCGTCCGGTCCGGTACCGGGGGGCGTTCGTCGGTGTTGTAGCGCGGGATGTCGGCGTGCAGATAGCACACCAACTCCTCCAGGTCACCGTCGATGAACAGTGCCGACAGCCGGTCGCGCTGCACGATCTCCTCGATGGTGCGGCCGGCGAGCCCGGAATTGAGCAGCGCCACGTCCACGCCCAATTTGCCCGCGGCGACCATGCATTCGACCATGGCCGCGTGATTGCGCGACAGCAGGCCGATGGCGTCACCCGGCCCGAGATCGTGCGCGGCCATCGCACCGGCCAGCGCGTTGGTCCGCTCGTGCATGTCGGCGAAGGAACGGGTGCCGCGATCGTCGATGATCGCGATGCGCTCCGGCGTGGAGGCCGCCCCCGCCGCGTACCCGCCCGCCAGGTTGAATCCCCACTTCGCCAGCGATCGCAGCTGTTTGAAGCTGCGATCGAGACGCACCGGCAGCACGACCCCGGTGGCCACCATCTGCCGCGCGACGCCCGCGTTGCGGCGGATCGGCGAATCCTCGCCGTTGACGACCAAGGACGTCCGCGCGCCCTTGGCGACGTCGGCCACCCGCTTCAGCCCGCTCTTGGTCCACTCCGCGATCGCCGCGTTGGACAACTCGGCCACGCTCGGGTGCACCCGGCTCGGCGCGAAGTAGGTGACCGTGACCTTGGTGCGCTCCTCGTCACCGTGCAGCCGCACCGACGCGAAACTGCCCAGCGCCGCGTACTGCATCTCGAAACTCTCGTACCACCGGCCTACGCTCAGCCGGATCTGGTGGGTGCGGATGCCGGACCGGTAGGTGCCGACGCGCATCTGCCAGACCACGGTGCCGTCGGCCGACTGGATCTGCTCGCACGCACCGATTCCGGTGAACATGCGCGGATACGTCTGCGGTTCGAGCAACAGATCCCAGATGGTCTTGCGGGCGATCGCGAACTCGGCGACCACATCGATGACATCGGTAACCAACTTGTGCACTTCTCGTCGGCCGGTTCGAAGAACTTCGGGTCGGCGGGTAGCTCCTTTGTAACGTCAGTCACAGGTAAGGTCAAGTAGCCTCCGGATCGTCGCCACTACCAGCGATACGCAGGGAATACGCTGCGATTGCCCAGCATTCACCTGAGCCTGGGAACCGGCCCAAATCCCGCGCCGGGCGCCTGTGAATCAGCCCAACGATCACGCAAAACTCCGCCGCCCGCCGACGGCCGATCCTAACGTCGCAGACGCCTGCTCGGCAGGACCGCACGCTGGCTGGAGAGGTTATGGACGACAAGCCCGCACGACGAATCGCGCACTCCCGCGCCGAGGAGATCCTCGACTTCTTCGGCAAATGCCGAGCGTGCGGCTATCCCGCTTACGCGGCCACCACCACGCTGCGCTACGACAACGGCGATACGGAGACCAAGGTCATCGCCGCCTGCGCTCTGCCGTGCGGCTGGACGGGCGAGGTCTCCGCCACGCCGATGACCGAGTCGGCCGCCCGCCCGCGCGCCTAGCTCGGGTCAGGCGGCGCTCGATGCGAGTTCGTCGGAGCCGAGCGCGCGCTCGCGCAAGTCGCGCAGAATCCGGGCCAGGATGCGCGACACCTGCATCTGGGAGACGCCCAGCTCCTCGGCGATCTGACTCTGCGTCCTGGACTCGTAGAAGCGCATGATCAGCACCTGCCGATCGCGCGGCGGCAGTTCGGCGATCAGGGGACGCACCGCCATCGCCTGCTCCAGCAGGTTGTAGCACGGTTCCTCGGCGCCGAGCGTGTCGGCCAGCGCCTGCGGCGCGCCCTCGCCGTCCTCCCGGCCGCTGCTGTCCAGCGAATTGGTCTGGTAGGCGTTGCTCGCGATGAGCGCCTGCGTGACCTCGCCGAGTTCGACGTCCAACTCCTCGGCGATCTCCCTGGCCGTCGGCATCCGGCCCAAGCGGTGCGACAGCGCTTCGGTTGCGGGGCCCACGCGCAGCTGAATCTCCTTGAGCCTGCGCGGCACCCGCAACGACCACGTGTGGTCGCGGAAGTGCCTGCGCACCTCTCCCATGATCGTGGGGACCGCGAACCCGAGGAAGGAGCTGCCGCGCGAGACGTCGAACCGATCAACCGCGAGCACCAGACCGACCCGCGCGATCTGCAACAGGTCCTCGTAGGACTCACCGCGACCGGAGAATTTGCGGGCGATGTGCTCGGCGAGCGGAAGACAGCGCCGCGTCACTTCCTCGCGCAGTGCGGCGCGGTGCGGATCACCCTCCTCCATCGCGGCCATCTTCTCGAACCACGGCTCGATGTTGTCGTAACTGTCGCCCCCGCGGGTCCGGCTCGCCGTGTCATTTCCGTCGGTCGTGAACTCACGTGTCATCAAATGGTCCTCGTTCCCAACTGAATTCGATAGCGGTCGGATACCCGCCGACATCGGAATCAAAAGGGTCACGGGAAATCGATCGGGAACTGGTGAGCATGCGGACCAATTCCCAGCTCAGCGGGTCGCTTTCGACCTCGGCGACGGCGACCGCGTCGACGCGCACGCTCATCCGGCCCAGACCGTAGGTGAACGCGCAGCCGAGCGTCGAGCCGGGGACGGCGCCCGCGACGAGCATCGTGGCCGACTCGTTGATCACCAAGCGGATGTCCGCGGCCGCGTCGAGCGGCACCTCGGCGACCAGGCACACGGTGTCGCTCAGCGCGCGGATCAAGGCCAGGTGCTGCGCGTCAGCGGGGATCCGCACCGCGACCGTGGTGGTCTCGGTGGCGGGCGCGCCGAACGCGCACGTGATCACCCGCATCAGACCGTGGCGAGCTGCGCTTGCCACATCCAGTGCAACTGTTCCAGCCGGGCGGCGATCGCCAGGAACAGATCCTGGGTCACCGGATCGGCCTTCTCGGTCGCCGCGATCCGCTCACGTAGTCGTTTGATCACGGCGGCGAGGTTGCCGACGATCGTGTCGATGATGTCGGTGTCCTGCTGCCAGCCCTCGCCGATGCCCAGTGCGCCGGAATCCTTGGAGACGGTCGCGGCCCGCCCGTCCGGGCTGACGCCCACGGCGGTGGCGCGTTCCGCGGCCGCGTCGGTGAACTCCCGTGCGACGGTCACCAATTCGTCCAGCGCGAGGTGCACCGACCGGAAGTTGGAGCCGACGACGTTCCAGTGCGCCTGCTTCGCGATCAGCGACAGGTCGATCAGGTCGACCACCGTTTCCTGCAGCGTCTCGCCCGCGATCCGCTGCTGCTCCGGGTCCAAGGTACTGGTGATGGGTTGGGACATCGTTCTGAACCTTTCTGCCGACGACCGGGTCATCGACGGTCTACCCAGTCATGCCGCGATAAACCTTCCGGTAGAGTGCCCCGACCGGGAAACGGAGTAGTCGCCCCGGCTCGTCGCACGGCGCTGCCGTCGGCCCTGTTCGGGCGCGAGTATGGGCATGAACAGGCTGGTACACGCTCCGGCGAGCGCCGGGAGGCGGGCCGAGCGGAGCGACGCGACGTACCGGCGCTCGCAACGGAGTGACCGAGATCGCAGCCGCCCGCCCTGCGCGACGGCACGCCGTCCGGGACGGGGATGGGCGGCCGCGCGGGTCCGCTACCGGGCGACCGGCGCGGCCGATTCGACGCACCGCACTTCGCCACGCGGCAGGCCCGGCACCTGCGCTGCACTATGGTGTGACCCACACAACACGGGGAGGTGCGTGATGCCTGAGCGGACGGCGACGCCCTTGCGGGCGGCGACGATGACGGAATTCGCCGGTCGCGTCTCGACACCGAGTTACGACCGCTCCCGGATCTCGACGGGCATAGTCCATTTCGGGGTCGGCGGGTTCCATCGAGCGCACCAGGCGATGTACGTCGACCGCTTGCTCGAGCGCGGGCTGGGACAGGACTGGGGCATCTGCGGGGTCGGCGTCCTGCCCGGTGATCGCCGGATGCGCGATGCGCTGCGGGCACAGGACGGCTTGTACACACTGTCGACGGTCGCGCCGGACGGCTCGTGGACCACTCGCACGATTGGATCCCTCGTCGAGTACCGGTACGCGCCGGAGGATCCGGAGGCCGTCGTGGCCAAGCTCGCCGAACCCGCCACCCGGATCGTCTCGCTCACCATCACCGAGGGCGGCTACCACATCGCCGCCGCCACCGGGGAATTCGACCCGGACGACCCCGGCATCCGCGCCGATCTCGCCGGCAACGGGGCGCCCGTCACCGTTTTCGGGCTCGTCACCGAGGCGCTGGCCCGGCGCCGATCCCGCGGCGTCGCACCGTTCACCGTGGTGTCGTGCGACAACATCGAGGGAAACGGAAACGTCGCGCGCCGCATGTTCGGCGCGTTCGCCACGCTGCGCGATCCCGAACTCGGATCCTGGGTGGCCGAGCAGGTGCGGTTCCCGAATTCGATGGTGGACCGGATCACCCCGGTGACGCCCGCCGCAGCGACCGGCGAGATCGAGCGGCGCTACGGGCTCATCGATCGATGGCCGGTGGTGACCGAGCCGTTCGTGCAGTGGGTGCTGGAGGATTCGTTCGGGCTCGGCCGACCGGCCTTCGAGGAAGTCGGGGTGCAGGTCGTCGACGACGTCACCCCGTACGAATTGATGAAACTGCGGTTGCTGAACGCGAGCCATCAAGCGCTGTGCTACTTCGGCTATCTGAGCGGCTACCGGCTGGTCCACGAAGCCGCGCAAGACCCGGTCTTCCGTCGCTTCTTGCTGCGCTATATGGACGCCGAGGCGACGCCGACGCTGCGCGCGGTGCCCGGGGTCGACCTCGACGACTACAAGCGGACGCTGCTGGACCGGTTCGCCAACCCGGCGATCGGCGACACCATCGCCCGGTTGTGCGCCGAATCCTCCGACCGGATCCCGAAGTGGCTGCTGCCGGTGGTCCGGGCCCAGCTCGCCTCCGGCGGCGATATCGAGTGCGCGGCGGCGGTCGTCGCGAGTTGGGCTCGCTACGCCGAGGGCGTCGACGAGCACGGCGAGCCGATCGAGGTCGTGGACCGGCTGCGCGACCGGCTGGTTCCCCTCGCTCGGCGGCAACGCGAGCATCCCACCGCCTTCCTCGGCGAGCGCTCGCTGTTCGGCGATCTGATCGACCGACCCAGGTTCGTGGCCGCGTACTCGGCGGCTCTGCAGAGCCTGCGCACCAGGGGCGCGCACGCCACCGTGACGGAGCTGGCCCGCCGCTAACGGGGGGTGACGCGGGCCACCGCCCGGCAGTCCGCGCCGACCGCGAACCACACGTCCAGGCTCGAGTCCCCGCGCCGTGCGACGAGCTCCACGTCCTCGCCGGAACGTACCGGCTTCCCGTATTCGACGACCACGCGGTGCGGCCCGGACTTCAGTTCGGCGTGATCGGCGAGCACCTCTTCGAGCGCGGTGAGGTAGACGGCGTTGTTCATATGGTCGAGCAGGTCTATGTCGGTGACCCGCAGCGGGAAGCGCCGGATCTGCACGCCGGGTTCACCTGCCGTCGGCATGGGCTCGGTGAGTTCGGCTTGCCAGCGGAGCCGATGCTCGGTGGTGCATGCCAGCATGGGTGCGAGGAACTTGTCGCTCATCCGGGTCGGGACGCCGGATTCCGTGCCGAAGTGGATCAGAAAGCTCTCGGTCTCCACGAGTCCGCCCGCACTGCCGCAGATCTGCACCCGCATCGCGCACCACCGGGTGGAGGTGGCCGAGGGCCAGCGCCGCAGCGTCGCCCGGTCACCGAAAGCGAGTGGTTTGAGCGCGTCGATCACCGTCCGGCGGATCACCCACAACCGGTGGATATCGCCGTCCTCCAGAACCCCGAGATGGTCGTAACCGACGTCCTGCAGATAGCGCGCGACCCCGTCGAGTCGCAGGCGCTGGTCGCGGTCGGTGTCGGCGAGACGCACGGGCCATCCCGTCTCGAAGGGAGCACGGACGGCCGGCGGTTCCGGCAGCACACTGGGAATGGCCATAACCGGATAATGCCAGCTATTTGCCACTCCAGGGAGAACTACCGCTCATATCGTCACCTATACGAGAGGATGGCCGGTTTGATTAGTGATTTTCCTTGAATCCGCCGAGCCCAAAGCTAATCGCTAATAGTTTGCCCACTACCTGGTAGTGGCCGCATTGCCGTTGCCGCAGGACTCCCGCACGCCGCCCCGGTCGGCGAGTATGCGGGTACCCCGAGCGAGTATCCGACGCCTATCCACCACGTCTATCCACCGTGGCACCGGTCCGTGCCGCCGATCGGAACCCGGTCGAACAACGAGCCCGCATCGACCGTGCAGCCGCGCGCGCGAGGCACTCGCGCCGATCACTACGCGAGGCGGAGCATGCGCGGGTGCGCAGGCCAGTGGGCGGCACCGCCTGCCGCCCCGGCAGGATGCGCGCGCCTTCGCACGCACCCGTGCCGTAGCCCATGCGCCCGGCCTCGCGGCGGTCGTCTACTTCTTCGACCGATCCCGCTTCTCCCGCACACGCACCGAAATGCGGACGGGCGAACCGTCGAACCCGAACTCCTCGCGCAACCTGCGTTCCAGGAATCGCCGGTAGCCCGCCTCCAGGAACCCGGTGGTGAACAGCACGAACGTGGGCGGCCGAGTGGTCGCCTGGGTGGCGAACAGCACGCGGGGCAGCCTGCCGCCGCGCATCGGCGGCGGGGTCGCGGCGATCACTTCCTTCAGCCAGGTGTTGAGCCTGCCCGTCGGAATGCGCTTGTCCCAGGACTCGAGCGCGGTCTCCATGGCGGGCACCAGCTTCTGCACCGCGCGGCCGGTATGCGCGGAGATGTTCACCCGCTGTGCCCACGGCACCCGCACCAATTCGCGGTCGACCTCACGCTCCAGTTGCAGGCGGCGATCCTCGTCGACCAGGTCCCACTTGTTGAACGCCAGCACCAGCGCCCGCCCGGAATCGGCGACCATGCTGATCACCCGCAGGTCCTGTTCGGTGATCGGCTGCGAGGCGTCGATCAGCATGATCGCCACCTCCGAGGCCTCCAGCGCGGACTTGGTGCGCAGCGAGGCGTAGAACTCGGTGCCGCTGGCGTTGGTGACCTTGCGGCGCAGCCCGGCGGTGTCGATGAATTTCCAGATCTTGCCGCCCAATTCGACGAGGGAGTCGACCGGGTCCACCGTGGTGCCCGCGACATCGTGCACCACCGAGCGCTCGTCGCCTGCCAGCTTGTTCAGCAGGCTCGACTTGCCGACGTTCGGCTTGCCGACCAGCGCTACCCGGCGCGGGCCAGCGCCGGCGATCCCTTCGCGCGGCGTTTCCGGGAGCGCCTGGAGCACGTCGTCGAGCAGGTCGCCGGTGCCACGGCCGTGCGCGGCGCTGACCATGCGCGGCTCGCCGAGCCCGAGCGACCACAGCGCCGCCGCTTCCGCTTCCACCCGCTGATCGTCGACCTTGTTCGCGACCAGGATGACCGGGACCGCGGAACGGCGCAGTTTCCGCACCGCCGCCTCGTCGGTGGCGGTTGCGCCCACCACGGCGTCGACCACGAGCAGAATCGCGTCGGCGGTCTGCATGGCCAGCTCGGCCTGGCGGGCCACCGATTGCTGCAACCCCTTGGCGTCGGGCTCCCAGCCGCCGGTGTCCTGGACCAGGAATCGCCGCCCGGCCCAGTTCGCCTCGTAGGACACGCGGTCGCGGGTCACGCCGGGGATGTCCTCGACGACCGCCTCACGGCGGCCCAGGATCCGGTTCACCAACGTCGATTTACCCACGTTCGGGCGGCCGACCACCGCCAGCGTCGGCATCGCGACGTGGTGCGCGTCCTCGAACTCGCCCTCGAGCTCGGCCAGCTCCCAGTCGGCCTCGTCGCTCCAGACGCCGTCGCCTGCCAGCACGTCCTCGTTCATCGGTCACCTCCGGCCCCGTACGCCGAGACCTGCTCCGCGACAACGCGATACAGCTCGTCGATGACCTCGTCCATGGACAGTTCGCTGGTGTCGACGTCCACCGCGTCCTCGGCCGGGCGCAGCGGGGACACCTTGCGGGTCGAGTCGAGGGTGTCGCGGCGCTGCACGTCGGCGAGCACGCCCGCGTAGTCATCGCCCCGCCCCTCGGCGATGTTCTGCTGATTGCGCCGATGTGCCCGCGCCTCGGCGGAAGCGGTCAGGTAGATCTTCGCGTCCGCGGCGGGCAGGACGACGGTGCCGATGTCGCGCCCCTCCACCACGATCCGCCCCGCGGCCGCCGTGATGTCACGCTGCATGGCGACCAGCAGCTCGCGCACCTCCGGCACCGCGGAGACCGCCGAAACGGCCTTGGTGACGGCGTCGCCGCGAATCTCCGACCGCACGTCCTCGCCGTCGAGTTCGATCACCTCGCGGCTGGGGTCGGTGCCGATGGACAGCGGCAGCTCCTTGACCGCGGCGGCGATGGCGGCGGTGTCGGTCAGCTCGATGCCCGCCCGCAGCACCCGCAGCGTCGCCACGCGGTACATGGCGCCGGTGTCGAGGTACCGGGCACCGAGCCGGGTGGCCAGGCGCCGCGACACGCTCGACTTCCCGGTGCCCGACGGCCCGTCCATGGCGACCACCAGCGGGCTCGTACCGGCCATCCGCGCCGGCGTCTGCACCGGGATCTCCACACCGTTCACAACGACACCGCCTCGTAGAGTTTGCCGATTTCATCGCGGCCGAGCACCCGCAGCGTGCCGGGCCGCTGGTCGCCCAGCGCGACCGGACCGATATTGGTACGCACCAGCCGGATGACCGGATGGCCCACCGCGTCGAGCAGGCGCCGCACGATGTGCTTGCGCCCTTCGTGCAACACCACCTTCACCAGAGAACGTCCCTCCCCCAGTTCGAGCACCTGGAAGCGGTCGACCTTGGCCGGACCGTCCTCCAGCTCGACGCCTTCCTTCAACCGCTTGCCGACCGCGCGATTGTTCACCTCGCCGTGCACCGTCGCCAGGTAGGTCTTCGAGACCTCGAAGGACGGATGCATGAGCCGGTGCGCCAGATCGCCGTCGTTGGTGAGCAGCAGCAGGCCCTCGGTGTCCGCGTCGAGCCTTCCGACATGGAACAGGCGCTGACCCGCCGCGACCCGCTCGGCCACGATGTCGCCGACGCAGGGGCGGCCCAGATCGTCGGACATGGTGGACTGCCAGCCCTTGGGCTTGTTCAGCGCGACGTGCACCAGTTCCTCGCGCACCACCACGCGGGTGCCGTCGACGCGCACCACGGCGTGCTGGGGGTCGATCCGCAGGCCCTGCTCGCGCACGATCATGCCGTCGACCTCTACGCGGCCCTGCGCGATCATCTCCTCGGCGGCCCGGCGCGACGCGACGCCCGCCTTGGCGAGGACCTTCTGCAACCGCTCCCCCTCGCCCCACGGGAGCTTGGTGTGACCGCCGGACTCGGTGGTCTCGACGTTCTGGTGGCGCGCGGGCTTGGCGTTGCTCAGCAGCGGTGGCTGCACGGCTTGGCGCTGCGGCTTCGGCTTCTTCTTACCGGCCGCGGCCGTCTGCCGCTGGGGGTTGGGCTGCGCCGATCCGCGCTGCGCCAGTCCGCGGCCAGCGCCGCCCTGCTGGGCGCCACGCGCGGCGGCCCCCCGTTGAGCCGAACGGGCCTCGCGCGAACTCGAGGCGCGGCCGGCGCCGCCCCGTTCGGGCTGGGCGCCGCGTTTCCTACGATCCGGTGTGCCATCTCGGCGAGCGGGCGTATTCATGATGTCCTGTCACTCTTCGGTGCCGAGGTCCAAATCGGCCTCGGCGGGTTTCCTCAGCCTGGTGTACCGGGGGTCGGTCTCCAGGCTCTCGTTGATCTCATCGATCAGGTCGACGCCCGGAAGCAGGGGCGCCAGTGGCGGCAGGTCGCTCAGCGAAGCGAGCCCGATCCGTTCCAGGAACAGCTCGGTGGTGCGGTACAGCGTCCCGTTGGTCTCCGGGTCGACGCCTGCCTCGGCGATCAGGCCCCTGGCCAGCAGCGTGCGCATCACCCCGTCGACGTTCACGCCGCGCACCGCGCTGACCCTGGTCCTGGTCACCGGCTGACGGTATGCCACCACCGCCAGCGTTTCCAACGCCGCCCGGGTCAGTTTCGAGCGGGAGCCGTCGAGCAGCATCCGTTCCACATACGGCGCGTACTCGCTGCGAGTATAGAAGCGCCAGCCGTCGCCGACGAAACGCAGATCTATCCCGCTGGACCGGGCCGACAGTTCGGCGGACATCGCGCGCAGGGTGCGCTCGACGCGCTCCGCGGTGTCGCCGAGCGCGGTCGCGAGCTGGTCAGCCGGTGCGGGCGAGTCGATGACCAGCAGCATGGCCTCCAGCGCGGAACGCAGTTCGTCGTCCGCGAGCGGCTCGGGGGTGAGTTCCACCACTGCCTCACTCACGACCGCGCCTCGCCGGAGCCCGGCCCCATCGGGCGCGATCGCGCACTGTGCTCGCTCACCCGTAGTCCTCCTCGATCGTCATGGTGTCCGCCTGTTGCGCGGCCTCGTCGCCGATCCAGCTCACCGCCAGAGGACCGAGCGGATCCGGCTGGTCGAACTCGATCGTCTTGCCGCGATACAGCTCGAGCAGCGCCAGGAACCGGGCGACGATCTGGACCGGCACCTCGCAGTCGGCGACCAGCTCGCCGAAGGAGGTCCACGCACCCGCACCGCGCTGTTTGAGCCGTTCCAGCACCAGGGCCGCCTGCTCGGCCACCGAGATGGCGTGTGTGTGCAAGTGGTCGAGTCCGACCTTGGGCACCGGACGGGGCCGGAAGGCCGCCGCGGCGATCGCGGCGAACTCCGCCGCCCTGACACCCAGCGTAACCTCGGGCAGCAGGCCCGCGTAACGCTCCTCCAAGCCGACCGCCCGCGGATAGCGGCGCAGCGCGGCCCCCTCCAGTTCACCGAGCAGTTCGGCGACCTGCTTGAACGCGCGATATTGCAATAGCCGGGCGAACAGCAGGTCGCGCGCCTCGAGCAGCTCGAGGTCTTCGGCGTCGGTCATCTCGCCGGACGGCAGCAGGCGCGCCGCCTTCAGATCCAGCAGTGTGGCGGCGACGACCAGGAACTCGGTCGTCTGGTCGAGGATCTTGTCCGAGCGCAAGGTGTTCTGCTGCGCCATGTTCGCCGTCAACGCCTTCGTGTAGGCGATGAACTCGTCGGTGACCTTGTGCAACGCCACCTCGGTGACGTCCAGTTTGCGCGAGCTGATCAGAGTGAGCAGCAGATCGAACGGACCCTCGAAGTTGCTCAGCCGCAGCCGGAACCCGGACGCCTGCGGCTGATCCCCCGACTCCGGCGACGCGCCGGGCGGAGGGTTGGACGCCTGCGGCTCGTCCGCCCGCTCCGCCGAGGCCCCAGGTGAACGGTCGGACGCCTGCGGCTCGTCCGCCCGCTCCGCCGAGGCCCCAGGTGAACGGTCGGACGCCTGCGGCTCGTCCGCCCGCTCCGCCGACGCCCCAGGCGAAGGGTTGGACGCCTGCGCTGCGTCCGGCGGATGCCCACCTGCGCCAGCCGCGGCCGGGCGGGCCGCCGCATCCGCCGAACTCCCGCGTTCATCCGGCGCGTCAGCGGTCCGATCGGCGGAGGACTCGGTGACTTCCCGCTCGATCGCCTCGGTGGGCTGAGCGGGCGGCTTCGCGGGCGGTTCGTCCGCGCTGGACCCCGGCGCCGGTGCCGCCACTTCCCGCGCAGGCTCGGACGTGCCACCTCCGTGGGCGGCCGGGTTCGGGCGCCGGGGCGCCGCGTCCCGGCCCGCCGCGATGAACGCGGCAGCCGCGTTCCCGAGTGCGGGAGCCTGCACCGGAGTGGTGCGGTCCGGCGGATCGGGCACGCGGTCGTCCGGCGTGGCTGTCGGTCCGGCCGCGGAAGACCCCTGGCCGGACGGGTTGTGGTGGGACGCAGACGAGGGGTCGGAGCGGCCGCTCACCGGCCGGATCGGTGGATGACTTCCCTGGCCATCGACCGATACGCTTCGGCGCCACTGGATTTCGGCGCCCATGTGGTGATCGGCTCGCCCGCGACGCTGGCGTCCGGGAAACGGACGGTGCGCGCGATGGCGGTGTCGTAGACGAGCTCACCGAACACCTCGACGACCCGCGCCATGACCTGGCGGGAGTGCAGCAGTCGAGAGTCGAACATGGTGACCACTATTCCGTACAGGCTCAGCCGCGGGTTCAGCCGGTCCCGCACCTTCTCGACGGTGTCGTTGAGCAGCGCGAGTCCGCGCAGCGAGAAATACTCACACTCCATCGGGATGATCACACCGTCCGAACAGGCCAGGGCGTTCACCGTCAGCAGGCCCAGCGACGGCTGGCAGTCGATGAGGATGTAGTCGTAGCGGTTGCGCACCGGCTCCAGCGCGCGGCCGAGCGATTGCTCCCGGCCCACCTCGTTGACGAGCTGGATCTCCGCGGCGGAGAGGTCGATGTTGCTCGGCAGCAGGTCCATGTTCGGGACACGCGTCTGCATCAGCACGTCGTCGATGGACACCTTGGAACCGATGAGCAGGTCGTGCACGGTCGAGTCGAGATCGTGGTGGGCGACGCCGAGCCCGGCCGATAGCGCGCCCTGCGGATCCAGGTCGACGAGCAGCACGCGCCGACCGTATTCGGCCAGGGCGGCACCGAGATTGATGGTGGAGGTGGTCTTGCCGACCCCGCCCTTCTGGTTGCACATGGCGACGATCAGCGCGTCGCCGTGCTCGCCGACCGGCGGCGGGTCCGGCACCAGCCGCAACGGTCGTCCGGTCGGGCCGAGCGTCGCGTCCTCCGGGACCGGCTCGACTCCGTGGCCCCACAGCGTTTCCGCCGCGGCGTCCGAGTACGGACCCGGTCGCGAGCCCGTAAGCGGCTCCGCCCCAGCACCCATCGGCGGCTCTGCCGCTCCGGCTGTCGTCACGATCCGCTGCTCCTTATACGTTCCTGCCCGTTGCCTCGCCGAGCGTAGCGAGGCCGATCAGGGCCGACCTCGCTTTCGTGCGGTCCAGCTCTGGATAGACGCTACCGCTTGACGGCACTCGAGTGCCGCGCCTGCGCGCGGCGTGTTCGTCCGGCGCTGGTCAACGCCATTGCGGTCCACCGTCGAAATGAACATCGAACCGGTCGTGCAATTCGTTCATGCTGTCCCAGTCCGCCTCCCCGCGCGCTATCCGGCCGAGTTGCCGGAAGTATTCGAAGCGGACGATACCGGGTGTGAGCACAGCCAGGAACTCCGCGGGGCCGTCCGCGCCTGCGCCGAAGGCGTGCACAACACCCGGCGGCACCACCACCAGGCCGCCTTTGCCCACGGCGTTGCGGGCGCCGTCGACGAGGAACTCCATCGTGCCGTCCAGCACATAGAAGATCTCGGTCGACTTCGTATGGTGGTGCGGCCGGGTGCCGTCCGCGCCCGCGGCCAGGGTGAGCCGATTGGCGCCGAACAACCCTGCGGAGTTCTCGCTGTCCTCGAGCAGCCGGAAGGAGCCGCCGCCGGGCAGCGCAACCGCTTCGACGTCTGCCTCGTGGACGATGAAAGACTTTGCCATGCAACTCACCTCGTGTCGTGATCGGAACCGGGCCGCCGGTGAACACACCGCACGCACCCGCTGAACGAACACAACCGGACCGAAGTCCACTTTGTTCCGCCGATATGCCACGTCAGCGGAAACCGCAGGCGCGAGCGAAGCGCGGAGCGCCGAACGGATTACCGTGCGCGCGGATGCGCGGTGGCCCAGACTTCGCGCAAGGTGTTGACGGTGACCAGGGTGTAGATCTGGGTCGTGGTCACCGAGGCGTGGCCGAGCAATTCCTGCACCACCCTGACGTCGGCGCCACCGTCGAGCAAATGGGTGGCGAAGGAGTGGCGCAGCGTGTGCGGCGACACCGCCGCACCGATGCCCGCCCGTTCGGCGGCGGTGTGCAGCACCTGCCAGGCGCTCTGCCGGGACAGCCGCGCGCCGCGGGCATTCAGGAAAAGCGCTCCGGCATTACCCTTTCCCCGCGCGGCGAGCACGGGCCGCCCACGGACCAGGTAGGCATCCACAGCGGCCAGGGCCGGCCGCCCGATCGGCACCAGGCGCTGTTTCCCGCCCTTGCCGCGCAGCACGACCGACCGTTCCTCGAGATCGAGATCGTCGACGTCCAACCCGACCGTCTCCGAGATGCGGGCGCCGGTGGAGTACAGCAACTCCAGCAGCGCGCGGTCGCGCAGGCCGCGCGGTCCGCCGTCGGCGCCTGCCGCGGCATCCGCCTGGCCGCCGCCCGCCGCCTCGAGCAGCCGCAGCACCTGGTCGTAGGGCAGCGCCTTGGGCAGCCTGCGTCCCGGTGCGGGCGGCTTCACCGCGTGCGCCACGTCGGTGTCGGTCAGTCCCTCCGCGGCGGCGAAGCGATGCCAACCCCGCACCGCGATCAGCGCGCGGGCCACCGAACTTGCCGCCAGCGGCGGGTGCCCGTGACCGCCCGAGCGCAGCGCCATGGTGAACTCGGCGACGTCGGACTCGGCGACCCGGTCGAGCGAGCGGATGCCGCGCCCGGCCAGGAAGTCCAGATAGCGGCCCAGGTCCCGCCGGTAGGCCCCCAGGGTGTTGGGCGCGACGCCGCGCTCGACGGCGAGGTGGTCGAGATAGGCGTCGAGCTCGCGGCCGAGCACTTCTGGTCAGTCTTCGGACTTCTCGGCCGCCTTGCGGCGGAGGAAGGTCGTGGGCTGCCCGTCCCACGGCGCGTCCGGCGGCCGCGGTTCGATGCCGCCCGCTCGCGCGGCCGCCAGCGCGAGCACGCCCGCGACGGCGGTCGCGTTGACGATCTCCCCGCTCAGCGCCGCGCGGACCGCCGCGTCGACCGGCATGCGGACCACTTCCAGGTCCGCCTCCTCGAATTCGGGATCGGGCCGATCGGTCTCGTACAGCCCGCGTGCCAGGTAGATCCGCAGCGCTTCGTCGGTGAACCCGGGCGAGAGCGCGACGTCCACCAGGACCGCCCATTCCCGGGCGGCCAACCCGGTCTCCTCGGCCAGCTCGCGGCGCGCCGCGAGCAGCGGATCCTCTCCGGGCACGTCGAGCAGCCCGGCGGGCAACTCGAGCAGCCGCCTGCCGATCGGGTGACGGTACTGATTGATCAGCACCACATCGCCGTCGTCGTCGATCGCCGCGACGGCGACGGCGCCGTGATGCTCGATCACCTCGCGCTCGACGACCCGGCCACCCGGCATCCGCACCTGGTCGAGCCGCAACGCGAGGATCGCGCCGCTGTAGACGGTCTCGCTCGATTCGATCTCGAAATCGTGGCTGCCGGGCTCGGCAGCGCCCCCGTTGGTCATCCCGCTACGCCTGTTCCGTCGCACCCGCCAGTTCTTCACCCGGAATGTCCACCGGAAGCCGTTCGGCCGCTTTGTATTTCAACGCCGCCGAGATGAGCGCCGCGAACAGCGGATGCGGGCGGGTCGGCCTGCTCTTCAGCTCCGGGTGCGCCTGCGTGGCCACGAAGAACGGATGCACGTCGGCGGGCAGCTCGACGAACTCGACCAGGTGCCCGTCCGGCGAGGTGCCGCTGAACCGCAAGCCGCTCTCGGCGACCTTGTCGCGATAGGCGTTGTTCACCTCGTAGCGGTGGCGATGACGCTCGGAGACGTGCTCGCTGCCGTAGGCATGGGCGACGACCGAGCCCTTCTCCAGCGTGGCCGGGTATGCCCCCAGCCGCATGGTGCCGCCGAGATCGGCCTCGCCTGCCACGGCCTGCTCTTGATCGGCCATGGTGGAGATGACGGGATGCGGTGTGTCCGGTTCGAATTCGGCCGAGTTGGCCTCCGCCAATCCCACCCGGCGCGCCGCCTCGATCACCACGCACTGCAGTCCCAGGCACAGGCCGAGCAGCGGGATGCCGCGGGTGCGCGCGTAGTGGATCGCGCCGACCTTGCCCTCGATGCCGCGGATGCCGAACCCGCCGGGAATCAGCACGGCGTCCACGTCGCGCAGCGCGTGCTGGGCGCCGGCCGGGGTCTCGCACTCGTCGGAGGGCACCCAGCGGATGTTCACCTTGGCGCGCGAGGCGAATCCGCCCGCGCGCAGCGCCTCGGTGACCGAGAGGTAGGCGTCGGGCAGGTCGACGTATTTGCCGACCAGCGCGACCTCCACCGTCTCGCGCGGCGAGTGCACCCGGTCGAGCAGATCGCCCCACACGGTCCAGTCCACGTCGCGGAACGGCAGCCCCAGCCTGCGCACCACGTAGGCGTCCAGGCCCTCGCGGTGCAGCACACGCGGGATGTCGTAGATCGACGGCGCGTCCGGCGTGGAGATGCAGGCGTCGACCTCGACGTCGCACATCAGCGCGATCTTGCTCTTCAGGGCCTGCGGGACCTCGCGGTCGCAGCGCAGGATCAGCGCGTCGGGCTGGATGCCGATATTGCGCAGCGCCGCCACCGAGTGCTGGGTCGGCTTGGTCTTCAGCTCACCCGAGGGCGCGAGGTAGGGCACCAGCGACACATGCAGGAAGAAGACGTTGTCCCGCCCGACGTCGTGGCGGATCTGGCGGGCGGCCTCCAGGAACGGCTGCGACTCGATGTCGCCGACGGTGCCGCCGATCTCGGTGATCACCACGTCCGGGGTCTGGCCCTGCAGATCCGGGCCGCGCATGGCCAGGATCCGGTTCTTGATCTCGTCGGTGATGTGCGGAATCACCTGCACCGTGTCGCCGAGGTACTCGCCGCGGCGCTCCTTGGCGATGACCGACGAATAGATTTGCCCCGTGGTCACATTCGCGTCCCGGGACAGGTCCCGATCGAGGAAGCGCTCGTAGTGGCCGACGTCCAGATCGGTCTCCGCGCCGTCCTCCGTCACGAACACCTCGCCGTGCTGGAAGGGGTTCATCGTGCCGGGATCGACGTTCAAGTACGGGTCGAGTTTCTGCATCGTGACGCGCAGCCCACGCGCCGTCAGCAGCTGACCGAGGCTGGAGGCGGTAAGACCTTTACCCAATGAGGAGGCGACACCACCGCTGACGAAGATGTGCTTCGTGGCCGTTCGCGCCTGAATCCGTGTTTGACCCACGGGTCTTCACGGTAACACGAATCCGCCCGTCCGTTCGAATGCCACGCGCGTTTGCCCGCCGATCGCCGGGACGGCGATCAGAGCCGCAGCGGCCGAATTGTGAAGTCGGTCGCGTTCCCGTCCGCGGTGTTCACCGGACGCCGGTGCCCAGAAGTCGGCGAGAACGGTCGATCATGCCCGTGACCTGCGCAAAACGCTCCGAGTGCACGTTCCAGCGGATCTTCCGGCCCGTCAGCCCGGGACGGCGGCCAGGGTGAGCGACGTGGCTTTGGCTCCGGTGCCGTAGCGTCCGGTGCCGCCGTTGAGCTGTTCACCGAGCGCCAGCACGGTCGTGACCCGGCCGAGTTCCCGGTCGAGATTGTCGACGGTGCTCACCTGACCCGCGAGCGCGGCGTCGGTGCGGACCACGGCGATCGGCCCCTGCCCGTCGGCGGCGCCCGCGCGCCCGGCCAGAACCACTCCCGCCCCACGGCCGCGCAGGGCGCCCGCGAAGCGCGCGGCATTCGTGCCCGCACTGTTCTCCGCCGCGGCGACGCCGTTGCCGGTGATCACGACGGCGAGCTGGGCGGGCCGCACCGGTGTGTCACCGTAGGCGAGGAACCCGCCGCCGCGCAGGGTCTCCAGGACCAGCCCGAGTTCCTCCGGAGTGCTCCGGGTTTGCCCGGTGGCCGGGTCGAGCAGCAGCACCAGGCCCAGCAGATCACCGGCCATGCTGCCCTGATCCACCGCGCCGGTCCGCAGCTGCGCCCCGGCCGGGATGACGTTCGTGAGAGCCGTGCGCATCCGGTCACCCTCGGTGGCGTCGACGAACGCTTCGGTCAGTGCGATCCGGCCCGTGACGGCCGCCCCCGACCCCGCGAGCGCCCGCGTCACCGCTTCGACGTCGCCCGGATCGGCGTCCGGTGTCGTGAACACGACGACGCTGCGGTCGGCGAGCGCGCCGCCGAGGATGCGCCCGGAGGACCCGGCGATGAACCGGTCGGCGGCCACGGCCTGCTCCCCGAGCAGCCGGTTCTGCTCGGTGAGGATGTCGACCTGCTGCCGCAGGTCGGTCTTGTCCGCCCGCAAGCCGGACAGCAGATCGGCTCCGAGCGTCTGGGATCCGAGCACCACACCGATCGCGAGCGCGAGAAAGATCGCGACGATCGAGATGGCGTGCTGGCGCAACGAAATCATCGTTCTCCTCTCAGAATTCCCACGATCCGGCTTGTCCCTGCGCCCACCGCGCGAAGCGGTTCCACGTGTCCACACCCCAGTCCAGGACGTCTCCGCCGCTGTTGGACGCCAGCAGCACGACGATCACCGCGACCAGCGCGGCGAGCACGACCAGTGCGACGGCGACCCCGGACACGCGATTGCGGTACAGGGTGGCCACCGCCTTCGCGTCCATCAGCTTCGTGCCGACCTTGAGCCGGGTGAGGAAGGTGGCCGGATTGCTGTCGCGGCGGCCCCGGTCGAAGAAATCGTCGAGCGAGGCGGGCGCTCCCGCGGTGACGATCAGCGCGGCGCCGTGATGGTCGGCCAGCAGCAGTGCCAGATCGGCGGCCGAGCCCGACGAGGGGAAGGTCGTCGCGCCGATACCGAGGTCCTGGATGCGCTCGAGCCCTTTGGCGTGGCCGTCGGTGTCGGCGGGCAGGATCACCTCGGCGCCGCACTTCATGGTGGCGGTGGTGATCTCCTCGGGGTCGCCCACGATGACGTCGGGCTGGTACCCGCGCCTGCGTAGGGTGTCCGCACCGCGGCCCACGCCGATGAGGATCGGGGCGTATTCCTTGATGAACGGCTTGAGCCGCTGCAGGTCCTCGGCGTGCTCCGGACCGTCGGCGACCACCACCACATGCCGGTGCTTCATCACCAGATCCAGTTCCGGGACGCCGAACCCGTCGATGAGCAGCGCGCTCTCGGTGCGGATGAATTCGATGGTGTTACCCGCGAACGCCTCCAGATGATCGGCCAGACCGTTGCGCGCCTCGATCATCCGCTCCGTGATCGCGGACTCGGTGAGCTCGATGCCCTCGACGAGGACCTCCGGCTCCTTCTTGATCAGCTTGTCGGCGTAGACCACGCCGTCGACGATGCGAACCTTGACGCCGTCCTTGATCTTCTTGAACGCATCCGAGCTCACCGTGTCCAGCAGCAGGATCCCGTTCGCGACCAGGGCTTCGGGGCCCAGGTTCGGGTAACGGCCGGAAATGGACGGCGAGGTGTTGATCACCGCACCGACGCGCGCCTCGACCAGCCGGTCGGCGGTCATCCGGTCGAGATCCATCTCGTCGAGGACGACGATGTCGCCCGGGCCGATCCGTCCGAGCAGCCGCCGGGTGTTGCGATCCACCCGGGCAGTCCCGATCAGACCAGGAAGCGTTTCGGTGTTTCTCGACAACAGCGCCGGCATCTTCATGTGCCGATGATGGCGGCAAACTCTCAACCATTGGTGGAGGCGCGCCGTTCCACACACCGCGTCCATGCGGCCACGCATGCGGCAGCGGGCGCGCCGCCTCGGGGTATTCCACGGCCGAGTTGTGAACAATATTCGCTGTTCAGAAAGCACTTATCGGCCGGATTCCGCTCTCGTCGCAATCCACTGGGCCGAAGCGACGGCGACCCGGCCGGTTGCCCGGGCCGATACGCCGCACCGCCCGCCAACCCACGAACGGACAGTGCACACCACCCCCTCCTGCCATCCGGCGAATCAGCCGCTATCGCGTTGACACGAACCCGACGGCCAAGTGGACAAAACCTCCGCGCGGGCCGACGCACGGCCGAAGACGAAGCGGCCCCGCCGTCAGCACCGCTTCGCATGCGGGCGGCACACGGTCCAACCGCTACCGTCCGGACGCGGCGTGCGGCTCCAGGCCGCTTCACCCGCGCCGTCGCCGGGGGCGCTGTCGGCGGGTCGGGGTTTGTTCTTCCGGTGATACTCGCGCAGCGCATGCTGATGTTCGTTCTGCCGCAGGGGGTTCGGGTCGGAGTGCTGGTAGCCGAACGGGTCGATCTCATGCCACCCCGTCGAGTCGCCATGCGAACCAGCGCGACCGGAGTGGTCGGAGCGCGACAGCGACTCCGCGGCAGCACCACCGGCCGCGCTGATCATCCCCGCGGCGAGACCGGCCACGATCAGCGCGAATGTCGCCGTTTTCGCCGTTTTCCGGCGTCGCCCGATCGGGCCGCGACGGCGCGCCCCGCCCGCCTCGGTCATCACTGAAAGAACGCTGCACATGTCGGCCCCTTTGCCTCGGCGCTTCCGGCTGTCCAGCGGAATTCATCCGCCGTTCACCTACTGAGTTCAATAGTAGATGGAAATCGGACATTGCGGACGTCGGTTGCCTACGACCCAGTCGTCGTTAGCGAAAACTCTTGATCGAAACACGCTTTGCGCATCAAACCCGCCGCGTACGCCTCTGCCTTTCCCCGAGCCGAGACCCAGCTTCCAGCCATTCCATGGCCTCGCACGGATTTAGTCAGTAGATCGAGTCGGTATTGGAGCGCCGCCAACCGCCTCTCGCCTCGATCGCGCCCATGGTGCCAGCCCGGAAAACCTCCCGCGGGGGACGGCCCGCCGTCGATTGTGATGCGGACGACACGATCATCGAGCGGCGCCCGCTGTAGCTATATGCTGCCGGTCACACGTAACTGGAAGAGGAGATTTCATGGCCAGCACCACCGTCGACGCCGTCATCGCAGCTCCGCGCGAGGTCGTCTACCGGCTCTTCGCCGACCGCGAGAGCATCAGCCCCTACATCCCGGTCCAGGTCAAGCTGATCAAGCCCGGCCTGACCGAACGCGAGGGCGTCGGCGCGCAGCACCTGATCGGCCTCGGCCCGGTCGGGGTCACCGAGGAGATCACCAAGCTCGTGCCCGGCGAGCGGATGGAATACAAGATCGTGAAGGGCGCGCCGGTGAAGCGGCACGTCGGCATCGTGACCTTCGCCGACGCCGACAACGGCACTCTGGTCTCCTACACGATGGAATCGGACCCGTCGCTGCCGGTACCGGCCAAGGTGCTGGAATTCGGTCTGAAGAACCTGATCGGCCAGTTCATCAAGGGTGCGCAGAAGGCGGTGCGCTGACCGGCGCGCTCAGCGCGCCGCCACTTCGGCGCCCGCTTTCTCGGCGCGCGCCGTCGCCAGCAGTTCCTCCGCGTGTGCCCGGCCGGTCTCGGTGTCGTCGAGACCGGCCAGCATGCGCGCCAGCTCGACCACGCGCTCGTCGTTGGTGAGCGCACGGACACCGCTGTTGACCGTGCCCTTGCCGTCGTCGGATTTGTCGACCACCAAATGGGTGTCGGCGAACGCCGCGACCTGCGGCAGGTGGGTCACCACGATCACCTGATGGGTACGCGCCAGCCGTGCCAGTCTGCGGCCGATCTCCACCGCGGCGCGTCCGCCGACACCCGCGTCGACCTCGTCGAACACCATGGTCGCTCCGTGCTCGGAGCCGGCCAGCACCACTTCCAGCGCCAGCATCACGCGTGACAGCTCACCGCCCGACGCGCTCTTGCTCAAGGGCAACGACTGTGCGCCGGAATGCGCCGCCAACCGGAACTCGGCCTCATCGATACCCGTGGCGCCTGCATGCAACTCCTGACCGTCGACGGTGAGCGGCGCCGAGTCCTGCGCGCCCGCGAGCACCGGCCGCACCTCGACCTCCAGACGCGCCTTGCCCATCGCGAGACCACCCAGCTCGGCGCTCACCGCGGCTGCCAGCTTGCCCGCCGATTTGCGCCGCGCGGCGCTCAGCTTCTTCGCCGCCTCCCGCAACCGTTCGGCGGCGGTGTCGACCTCGGCGGCCAGCTTCGCCAGCGCCTCCTCCGAGACGTCCAGCGAGCCGAGCCGGGTGCGAGCCTCCTGCGCCCAGGCCAGCACGCCATCGATGTCAGCCGCGTACTTGCGGGTCAGCGTCTTCAATTCGGCCTGCCGGGTGAGCAGCGAATCCAGCGCCCCCGGATCCGACGGCAGATCCGAGAGATACCCGCTCAACTCGGTGGTGACGTCGACCACCACGGCGATGGCGTCGGCCAAGCGCGGCGCGAGGGCGACCAGCGCCGGATCGTCGGCGGCTTCGATGCGGGCGCGCGCCGCGCCCAGCGCTTCCATGGCGCCGGAACCGTCCCCCGGGGCGTCCGCAGACCCGGCCAGCGCGTCGTGCGCGGTAGCCGCCGCCTCCCGCAGCGAATCCAGATCGCTCAGCCTGCGCACCTCGTCGACGATGCGCACGTCCTCGCCGGGTTCGGGAGCGATGGCGTCGATCTCGTTCAACGAGTGTTCGAGTCGCTCGGCCTCGAGGGCCAATTCCCTGCTGCGCGCGGTCCGTTCGAGCAGTTCGGTGCGGGCGTCGAGCCAGGATCGGCGCAGCACCTGGTACTTCCGCAGCAGAGCGGCCACCGCGTCGCCCGCGAACCGGTCCAGCGCCGACAACTGCTGATCGGGGCGCTGCAACCGCAGCTGGTCGTTCTGCCCGTGCACGGTCAGCAAAGGCGCGGTGAAATCGCCCAGCACCGAGGCGGGGACCCCGCGGCCACCGAGATGCGCGCGGGAGCGCCCATCGCTGCCGACCGTGCGGATCGCGATGACGCTGCCGTCGTCGTCCTGCTCGGCCGCGGCCGCCTCCAGCACCTGCGCGACCTCGGCGCGGGCGGCGTCGTTGACGTCCTCGATGGTGAACCGGCCCTCCACGACCGCACGCGACGCGCCGAGCCGGACCCGGCCCGCGTCCGCGCGGGCACCGCTGAGCAGATGCAGGCTGGTCACCACCATGGTCTTGCCCGCGCCGGTCTCGCCGGTCAGGCAGGTCAGCCCCGCGTGGAACTGCGCGGTCGCCCTGGAAATGACGCCAAGCCCGTCAATCCTGATCTCTGTCAGCACTTGTGCTCTCCGTTCGCCGTCGGCCACGCCAGCCTGTCACGGGCAATTGGAACTTGCGCACCATCCGGTCGGCGAAGGGTGCGGAGTCCAGCCGCACCCAGCGCACCGGTCGAGCGCCGCGAACCGCCTCCACCCGGCCCCCGCTGGGCAGTGCGAGCGTGCGCCTGCCGTCCAGGAAAACTATCGCATCGTGTCCGGTCGCCACGGACTCGACCGCGATCCGCGACTCGGGGCTGGTCACCAGCGGCCGCGCGAACAGGGCATGGGCATTGCTCGGAATCACCAGCAACGCTTCGAGTTCCGGCCACACCACCGGACCGCCCGCGGAGAAGGCGTAGGCGGTCGAACCGGTCGGCGTGGAGATGAGGATGCCATCGCAGCCGAACGACGACACCGGTCGCCCGTCGACCTCCAGCACCACTTCCAGTACCCCCATGCGCGAGGCGTTTTCGATGCTCGCCTCGTTCAGCGCCCAACCGCTCTCCACGACCTCGTCCTCGATCCGCACCGTGACGTCGATGGTCATCCGATGCTCGATCGTGTAATCGCCCCGGACCACCTGGGCGAGCGCCTCGTCCAGATGCTCCGCCTCGGCCTCGGTGAGAAAACCGATGCGGCCGAGGTTGATCCCGAGCACCGGCACCCCGGCCGGGCGCGCCAGTTCGGCAGCGCGCAGGAATGTTCCGTCACCGCCGAGCACGAGCACCATCTCGCAGCCGACCGCTGCCTCCGCACTGTGCTCGACCACGCGCACCGGATAGCCGCCCGGCTCGGCCTCGAACCGCGTGCTGTCCGCCTCGTCCGCGAGCACGCGCAGGCAGATACCCGCGTCCGCGAAGATTTTCGCCACCCGGTGGGCGGTCTCGATGATCTCCGCCCGGCCGGGATGTGACACCAGCAGAATCTCCCGGCCGCAGGGCTGGGCCAGCGCGTTCACTGTGGACCCTCCTCAACCGCACGCTCGACCAGCGCAGCGACCCGCTCACCATCGTCCGCGAACGACCCGTCGTTGCGCAGCCACAAGAAGTATTCGACATTGCCCGACGGACCCGGCAGCGGACTCGCCACCACACCGACGGTGCGCATCCCCAGCTCCGCGGCCGCGGCCGCCACCGCGCGCACCGCGTCGGCGCGCAGCGCGGGATCGCGCACCACACCGCCGGAGCCGACCCGCTCCTTACCGACCTCGAACTGCGGTTTCACCATGGGCAACAGGTCGGCGCCCGGCGCCGCGCAGGCGGCCAGCGCGGGCAGGACCAGGCTCAGCGAAATGAAGGACAGGTCGCCCACCACCACTTCGACCGTGCCACCGATGGTTTCGGGCGTCAGGTTGCGCACGTTGGTGCGGTCGAACACCCGGACCCGCTCGTCGTTGCGCAGGCGCCAGACCAGCTGGCCGTACCCGACGTCGACCGCGACGACCTCCCGAGCTTCCCGCGCCAGCAGCACATCGGTGAACCCGCCGGTCGAGGCGCCCGCGTCCAGGCAGCGTTTGCCCGCCACGGACAGCCCGTCGGGCTCGAACCGCTCCAGCGCGCCGAGTAGTTTGTGCGCGCCGCGCGAGGCCCACGACACCTCGTCGGGTTCCTCCCGGACCACCAGCGGCGTGCCCGCCTCGACAGCGGTCGCCGCCTTCACCGCGACCGTTCCAGCTATCAGGACGCGGCCCGCGCCGATCAGCTCGACCGCGTGTTCTCGCGATCTCGCCAATCCGCGGCGAACCAGTTCCGCGTCCACCCGTGCGCGTCTGGCCACCTCAGATCTTGTCCACCGTGGCCAAGGCCTGTACCAGCACGTCATGTGCCTGCTCCAGGATGCGAGCGCGACGGGTGATGTCGACTCCGGCCTCGGCGCTGTCGGTCGCGGGTGCGGGCCCGCTCCAGCCGGGGCGGTCGAGTTCGGTGAGCAGGCTGTCGACCTCGCCGCGGATACGATCCGGGTCGGCAGGCTCCGGACGGCCTTGCGCACCCGGCAGGTGCTGACCGGGCAGCGGCGCCCCGGGGCGGGGACCTGCCGCACCGGCGGCCGTGCCGGGACCGTTCGGACGAGGCGTGGGTGTAGTCATCGTGGCGTCAACGCTATCGGATTTCCGAATCGGACGCGCGGACCGTCACAGCTCGCCCGGGGTTGCGCTGCAGCAGGTCACCCAGGTCGGCATCCGGCTCGGCGGCGACAACCGCGTGATTGAGGGCCTCGAGCGAGTCGGCGACGTAGGTCGGTACCTGACATTCAGGGGCCGTGCGCAGTTCGTCCAGCGTACTGACACCGGTGAACACCAGCAACGAGTCGAGACCGACCCGGTTGGCGCCCTCGATATCGGTGTCCAGACGGTCGCCCACCACCAAGGCGGAGCGGGAACCGGCCCGGACGAGCGCGTCCTCCAGCAGCGGCGCGTACGGCTTGCCCGCCACGATCGGCTGCCGATCGGAGGCGGCGCGCAGCGCGGCGACCATCGCGCCGTTGCCCGGCGCGAGGCCGCGTTCGTTCGGCAGCGTCCGGTCGGTGTTCGCCGCGACCCACAGCGCGTCCGCACGCAGGGCGTAGGCGGCTTCGGCGAGGTCCGGCCACGCGGTATGGGGTGAGTGCCCTTGCACCACCGCGGCGGGCGCGGCGCCGTCGAAGCGCCGGATCGGTCGCAGTCCGACACCGTCCACCTCGGCGGCCAGATCGTCGGTGCCGACGACCAGAACCGGCGCGCCGCGCTCGAGCCGCTCGGCCAGCAACCGCGCCGCGGCCTGGGCGCTGGTCACCACGTCGTCGGAGGTCGCGGGGAAGCCGAGTTCGGACAGATGCGCGGCGACCACTTGCGGCCCCCGGCTGGCATTGTTCGTGACGTACACCAGCCGCTGATCGGCCTGCCCGTCCACGGCCAGTGCCTCCGGCGCGCCCTCGATCACCTCATGACCGCGGTACAGCGTGCCGTCCAGATCCAGCAGCAGGGCTCGGTAGCGATCTCGTAGTCGCTTCACACCACTCTCACTCCGTGTCACCGATCGGCGCCGTGCCGACTCATCACCGCCGGACCCTCCAGCAGCACATCCGCTCGGCGAGTCCGAGACACTCGACACTACGCCAGCGAGCATGCCGTAAAGACGTGGCGTCAACCACTCCGGCTACACCGGATCACCAGTGCGGCAGGCAGGTTTCGCAGCGCGAGGACCCAACCCGGGATGTGTGGCCCGCGCTGTTCAGCGCCGACACGGTAAGACGGACGGGTACCAGGCGTCTCGACGGCAGCTCTCGAGGCCTCGCCTGCGTGCAGCGTTAGGTGCTGCCTCCGCTTTACGACGTACCTTCTGCACAGCAACTGGAGGACTGGTGGCGCGACCTCGACAGCCAGGTCTCAGACCTCGCCCGTGAGTTCGGCGGCGCGTTCTTCGGCGTCGGTCTCCCCGTCCAGGTCGGCCGAGGCGGCGTTGAGGAACCAGGTGAGGCCCTCGTCGGTGCGGCCCGCGGCGACGAGGGCGTCGGCGTAGGCGTAGAAGAGGCGGGCCGCGGCGGAACCGGTGCGGGACGGATCGAGATCCGAGGTCTGCAAGGTCACGACCGCTTGGTCGTACTGACCGAGGTCCATCCGTGCGCCGGCGACCACGATTCGCAGTTCGGCGGCGTCGTCACCGCGCAGAGCACGCGCTTCCTCGCTGCGACCGAGTTCGATCGCGCGTTCGGGACGCCCCAGACCGCGTTCGCAATCGGCCATGACCGCCAAGAGCCCGGAACCACCGGACATCCGGCGCGCGGTGCGCAGCTCCGACAGAGCCTCCGCCCATTCGCCTGCGTGGTAGGCCACCACTCCCGCGGTCTCACGAACGACCGCGATGCGCCCGGCCCTCTGCCGCGCCGCCCTGGCATGGGCGAGAGCGAGCCCCGGATCGTCGTCGAGCAGCCGCACCGCCATCACCAGATGCCGGGCGACCGTCTCCGCATTGCCCTTGTCCAGGCTGAGCAGATCCCGCCGCACGGCCGAGTCGAGATCGGTGGCCTGCACCTCGTCCGGCAGATCGGGTTCTTCCGGCCGCGGCGGGCGGCGATCGAGGCCACGCCCACCGGCGCCACGGGCGCCTTCACCGCCTCGGCGACGGTCCTGCGACGCGTCGCTGTGCGGCCTCCGGTCTTCGCGGTCCGCGTCGCCGCGTCGTTCATCGCGATCCGGTCCGGCACGATGACGATCGTCCTCACGGCGCTGGAAGCCGGACGCACCGCGCCCCGCCGCGTCACCGCGCGCGTCGAAATCGCCGCGACGCTTGTACCCGCCACGCTCGCCCTGCTCACCACGGCGAGCATCGCCTCGAGCGCCCGCGGAATCGTCCCGGCGCTGGAAACCACCACGGTTGGCGG
>NZ_BDCK01000045.1 GCF_001613465.1 Nocardia niwae NBRC 108934 = DSM 45340
TTTGGTTTCGCCTTCGACGCTGAAGTCCCATTGGGACGCGCCGCGGTTGTCACGCATCCACTGTTGGGCTTCTTCGCTGCGGCATTTCGCGCCCTCGAACGGGTTCGCCCGCTTCAACGCTTGAACACCGCGATCAACGGGGCGGCGAGAGCGCCGGCGAGGACGAGGGGGATTGCGGTGAGTGCGCCGAACAGGCGGGCAACCCACTGTGTTGTGCGAGGGTGCTGCATCTTTGCGTCTCCTAGCGTTGTGTCTACACGTTAGCGTAGCGTGCACGCTACTAATTGGCAATGCGGCTGGACATGCGGAAGGGGCAAGCCTTTCGGCCTGCCCCTGTTCACGGAATCTGCTGCTAGTTACGGTTTTTGCGGCTGCCAGCGATCATCTGGTTGCCCGGTCTCGAACCATGCTTGGACGGCGTCACCGATCAGTGTGCGCATCTCGTTTTGGTCGAGCGCGACCGCGATGCGGCGCCCGTGGTCGTCGATGACGAGCGACGCGTACCGGTTGCCGTTCGGTGTCTGCGGCTCGACATGGAACTCGACTGTCACACCGGTCTCCGTCTTGATCAACGCTGGCCCTCCCTCACCGGCCGAACATGAGCCAGGCCATGAACCCGAAGAAGACGAGCAGCATGGCGCCACCGATCAAACCCACCCAGGGGTTCTCGTTGGTGCAGGCGGTTTCGGCGGCGAGCAGGGGCAGGTTCACGCGATTCTCCAAGTGTTGGTTTCGGGTTGAGTCAGGTACGGCCGCACCTTGACAGGCTGAGTCGCTGGTCTCGGTCGTTGCGGCAAGCGGGTGATCTTGCTCGGTTGACGGTCTTGGGTGTTGCCGCGGAGTGCGGTGAGAGCGTTCAACCCCTCCAGGTACCGTTTCAGGGCGGCTTCACGCTGATCGAGCGGCGCGTAATCCAACTGCTCGGCGAGGTCTTCCAACTCCTCATACGCGCGGGAGGCGTAACCGAAGACGCTCACGACTCCCATTCCTTCCATGCCTGCTCGACCTGATCAGTCGTGTAACCAGCGATAACGTCGGACTGAATCGGCACTGCCCAGGCGACCGGCCGAAGCATGTAGCCCGACTCGGCGCTCCCGCGGCCGTCGAGCCACAGCTGTGTGCTGTTCACCTGGTGCGCGCGCATCAGCGCATCGGCGCGGTTGAGCGCGGGCAGCACGTCATCCATGCCCTGGACGTGCACAGCCCAGTCGCCGCTTACGATCCCGGCGTTCATGCGGTCACCTCGCCGATGGGCCAGTCGTCCTCCGTGAAACCGGCAGCGATCAGGTCGAATTCGCGCATGTCGTGGGCGACGAGAATGTCTTCCAGCCAGGCGACGACGTCACGGTTGTTGCTTGCGAACAGACCGGAGGCTTCCTCTGCCATCAGCCCGAGAATGCGGGCGGCGACGTCTTCGGTGTCTTCGACCTTCCCGGTGCGGAAGTCGATCACCTGGAAGCAGTCACGGACACCGCTGTCGCGGAGGAACCCGTATTCGCCGTGCAGTTCGATCGCCCAACCGGCGACACACCGCCGCCACTTGCCTTGGTCGTGCCGGTCGGGGTGTTGCGTGATCTGCTCGTACACGCGACGCATGAGCGGAATGTTGTGGGACATCAGTAGTTCCATTCGGCGTCGATGTCGACGCGCGGGTAGTCGGGGTTGAAGTGGTTGAGGTTGTGTGCTGTGTCTGCGGCCTGCTCTGGTGTCAGGTCTTCGATGCGGGCGACCAGCTTGTACAGCGCGGTGGCGGTGCGGCGGCTGTCGGTTCGGTCGGCGAAGTCGCGGACCGCAGCGGCGAGCACCCGGTAGCGGTCGGCATCCGGTTTGAGGGAGTCGATGAGCGCCGCGTTGGTGGCGTTGCTCATGCTGGTCATGCCGTGGATGACGGCGAGGGTGATGTCGAGTCCGACGTCTTCGGCGGGTGTGCTCATGGCGTTCTTTCGGTGTTGGTGGTCTTGGTAGGGGCGGCGCCCGAGAGATGTGGTGTTCGATCTCGGACGCCGCGCTCCTCCTCTTGCGCTGCCGTCGACGCGAAACGAAAGTGGGTCGCCGCGGTCAGCGTGCGAGGCTTATGCGGCGAGCGACGCGAGAACCGCTCGTATCTCGTTCAACTCGTGGGTGTCGACGGTGAACCAGTCGTGACCGCCGGCGCCGTCGGGTTCGTAGCGTTCGACACCCCAACGGGCAAGGTCTTCATGCCCGCGTGCCGCGAGGTGGTCAGCGAAGTCCTGGAATGCGTCGATGAGGTTCACGGCGACAGCAAGGTTGGGGATCAGTTGTTGGTAGAAGCTGGGCAGCGGGTTGCGGCGCGGGTCCGGCACGTACCAAACGCGCAGGGCGTTTGGCTTCGGTGAGGTCATGATTGGTCACCTCGCACGCCTACGGTGTGCAGCCAGCCTTGTGCGTCCATGTCTTCTTCGACTTCCACTGTGGTGGTGGCGTCGTGCTCGTCGGCGGGGTGGATTTCGTGGGACCACCAGCCGCCGGTCGGGCAGTCGATCCACCGGATTACGCCGCCGCAGGTGTCGCACCGTGCGGTGATCTGATCGCTCACGGCAGCACCTCCACGAACCCGTCGGGCCAGGACTCGGTGAGTGACACCGTCGCGGTGTAGCCGTCGTAGTTGCCGTTGTAGAACTGGTGGAACTGCTTGCTGTCGAAGTCGTCGCGCATCCACTGGAAGCCCTTGTCACCGTTTACGGGCGACACGCGTACCTCGTACGGGACTTCCTGGGCCGTCTTCCACGTGCGCGGCTCACTGAGTCCTTCGACTTCGGCTTCCACGATCTCGTCGTCGAGGATTTCGTAGGAGAGCCGCACCCGCACAACGTCAGCGTGTCGGTTGAACAGGTCGGTGAGCCCGAACCGTTTCACCACGCCAGCGATGTTGGCGAGCGTTTCGCGCGCGTACCTCTCGTCGCTCCACAGGTACGCGTATCGGCCGTCGGGCAGTTCTGCGTGCGCGCCGCCGACACGCTCCTCGTGGAGGATGTCGTTGGCGAGCCGCCCGTTGGGGAGCCGGATCGCGTACAGGATGGTGTCGTTGCGGTCGGTCATGGCTGGTCCTGGATGTGTTGTGTGGCTGCGCAATGCAGGTGGTAGTGGCGGGGGTTGTCGCGGACTGGTTCGGCGCGCTCGTCGAGGACGTACGCCAAGACCACCAGATCGTCGTATGGGAAGAGTCGTTCACCGCAGCCGTCACAGATCGCGGCAGGTGGCTCCCATATTCGGCCGGGGATGAAGCTCATGGTTGCTGTTCAGTCCTCGTTGTCGCAGGTGTGGCCGTAGACGACCTGGCGGGCGGCGGCTTCACCGAACGGGCCGGAGCCCCACAGGTCGTAGGCCATGCCGGTTCGGAATCCGCACGGTTCGTGGGTGAGGTGATGGATTTCGGACCATCCTGAGGCGCGTTCGGCGGTCCAGTCAGCGGGGAGTCTCATCGTGTGTCCTTTGCGGTGGTTAGGCGGTGATGGTTCCGGCGACGGCGAGCATCAGCAGGAACCAGGCGGGGATGAGGGCGACGATCAGGGCGAGCAGGAGGTACGCCCACCAAAACGAGCGGGACTCGCGGCGGGCGTTCATGCCGCATCACCTTGGGTGGTCGCCTCACGCTTCTCGGCGGCGCGCAACATGGACTGCGCGTGCTCCAACTGTTTCCGCAGCTCGACGTACCGAGCCAGGCGGCTGTCCTCGCGAGCCTGAATCTTCGCGGTGCGCTTGCGGCCCAGAGCCACACCGCCAGCCGCCGCGCGATCGTTGATCAGCGGTTCAGTGAGCGGCGCCATCTGAGCTTCAAGGGCGGCGATCCGGTCCCGCCAGTGCGACGCGGGGCGGTAGTAGCGAGGCTGGCGAACCGGTTTCGGCTGAGGCTCGGGCGCGGCCAGGATCGCGGGGTCGACCAGCTCCTCGTCGCCGTCGCGGATGAACCAGGTGAGCAGCGGCGGGTACTTCGGCCGGATGGCGGCGGTCGAGTTGGCGGCGAGCCATTCGTCGGCCCGCTGTTGCAAGAGCTGCATGTACTCGTCGCCGGTCATGCGCTGTGTCGCGGCAGTCGTGCTCATGACGCACCGCCCAGGTCGTCGGTGGTGTGTGTGACGTTGCGAACCGAGCGGATGTCCTCGGCCCGCGCGGACAGCAGCAGCCTCCAGCGGCCATCGATCTCGCCGTGGAACGCCCACCCGCGACGGGGCTTGGTCACCGTCTCCGTCGAGCCGCACACGCCCTCGCCGAGCTTGAACGGGAAGCTGTCATCGGGCGGCAGCAACACCTGGTGCGCTTGGATGCGCTCGACATGCCCCCAAGTCCAGACGATCTCGTAGGTGTCCAGCGGACCGTGGTCGTAGTAGGCGCTCATGCCGCATCCTGGAGCGCGTATCGCAGGTACCAGCCGTTGACGACGACTTTGAACAGGTAGTTGTCGTCGTGGCTGAACGCCTGGATCTCGGAGAGGATGTCGGCGAGGTGTTCGGGGGCGTGCTGCCACGAGAACGCTTCCTGCTGCACACCGATCCAGCCGGGGCGGTCGTAGGTGTCGTCGTAGCTGATGCCGTTGTAGTCGACGTGCACGGCGGCGGGGAGATCCTTGCCGACGCAGCATTCGCTGTGCTTGAAGTCGCTGCCGTCGTAGTCGATTTCGACTTCGACGAGGTGCTTGTCAGCGGGCAGTCCGAGTGCTTCGCGGACCTGGGCTTCGGTGATGGTGCGCATGATCGGGTGCTCTCCTAGGCTGCGAGGTCGGTGGTGAGGATGGACACGCTGACGAGGAGCGACGCGGGAACGGTGACCGTGATCTGGTCGGCGTCGCCGCAGGACAGCCAGTCGATAGCTCCGATGGCGCAGTACAGGCAGTAGATGCCGCCCTCTCGTTCGGCGCCGCGGGCGTGTTCGGTGATGGTTTCGGTGAGGACGGTGGCGTGGTCGCCGCAGTCGTCGCAGCGGTTGGTGAACAGCGAATCGGAGCCGATGCGGCCCTTGATGCGGTCGTCGTGGTTGCGGAACAGCTCGCGGACCTGCTGGGTGATGTTCATGCCGTGTACTCCTCGACGTTGACGCGGACGGTCAGCTCGCCGTCGACGCATTCGCGGCAGCCTTGGCCGTTGCAGGCTTCGTGGATGACGGGGATCCACTCGTAGTCGCGCATTGGGGGCCTTTCGTGTGTCCGGTGCCAGCCGGTTTCTTCTTTGCGTTCACACTACGTCGTAGTTTCCTCGCTACACAAGGGATTGCCTCGAATTAGTCGGTCACGGATGCGTGTCGACAGAACACTGTTGCGTGTTGTCGACGCTACCGTTACCGTCACACCTATGACTGCATCCATAACGCATCCACACTGGCTCCACGACCTCGCCGCACACGCCCTGCACTGGGCGCACGCACACCACGACGAAACCGTGCGCCGGCGCGAAGGAATCGGCGCCTACGCCGTCACCAGCCCCGAACCGTTGGCATCCGAATGGCCCACTTCTCCCCCACCCCGCTACATCCAGGCCCGCGGAATCGGGTTGCGGGAACTGCCGTATCGGTCCCGCTCACACGCAGCCCGCATCGTCGGCTTCAACTACTGAAACGGAGCGGCACGTGACGGAGTCGAATCGTCGTGGCGCGGACCGGCGTTTGACATTCACGCAGGACCCGTTCACGGCGAAGTACGCGGAAGAACTGGCCGAAAGAACCGGCTTGTCGAAGGGCGCTTTGTACAACCAGTCGATGCGGGTTTTGGCTGTGCTGGTGGGTGCGCACAGGCGGGGCACTGAGTATGTGGTCCGTAACGCGAAGACGGGGCGCACGCATCACGATCCGGGGTTGAGCGTCCTGTTGGGGGACATCCTGGCGACGCTTCCGGAGCATCCGCCGTCGGGTGACTGACGGCGGCGGGTGCATCCAGGTTCCGGCGTATGGGTGGGGTGGTTTCGGATGCGGGCGAGGCTTCCGCGTGACGTTGCGTAGTGTTGACTAGACGCTATTGCGTTCACCGTACACGCCGTGTATGGTTGAGTCATCGCCCGAACAACCCAGGAGGACAGGAAATGCGAAGAAGCTAGCGGGGCAGCCCACACGGGCGGAGGGACCGGCCTCCAGCACTCGGCGCAACAAAACCGGCTAGCCACCACCCCGACCCGCCACACCATCCCGAAGGAGATGACCATGCTCGCCCAGGTTTTCGAAATGATCGACCAGTTCGCCCCCGAGCTGAGGGCGCGCGCGAACCAGGTCATCGCCGACATCGAACAGGAAGGTCGCGCCCTCGGGCCACACGCCTACCTCAACCGTTTCATCGGGCGTTGCGACGATCTCGTGTTCGAGTGGCGGGAGCGTGAACTTCAGGACTACCGGTTGAACGGCGAACTGATGGGCGTTTCGTTCGCCGCCCGCGACGCCTACTACACGCTGTGGTTCTTCGCGACGAAAGTTGCCCGAGACGCCGAACGGACACAGCTCGCGGCGTAAGCCTGAGCCGCTTGCGTGGCCCGCACCGAAAGGTGCGGACCGCGTTGGCAACTCAGCCACCCACCGCGAAGACGAGGAGACGGACATGGAACACCCCACGCTCTCCGGCCCGTACAACAACGCCGCCGAAGTGTTCACTTTCGCCACCTGCAAGCACTGCGGCGACGACAGGTTGTCCTGGAAGCAGTCCAAGAAGGGCAAGTGGTACTTGTGCGATGTCCAGAACTGCATCGGACCCCGCTACACCGACCCGGAGACCGGCGCGACCCGGTACTTCCAGTTGGCCCGACTCCCGCACAAGTGCCCTGACCGCTAGAGCTCCCCGAATGGTGGCTGGCTGGTTCCTGCACAACGGCGTGTAGAGGGCGACAACGACGTCCCCGCGAACCAGCCACCACAACCCCCAAGCCTCGAAAGGAGAAACGGCCATGTCGGCGAAACTGTGGCTGGACCACTACGCGCAGCAGTTCGATTGGGACGTCACTGAGTCTGAGCGACCGAACGGCCACCCTGTGACCTACTACAACCGAGGGAATGTCGAGATCCGGGCCGAGTTCGACTCGCGTGGCGGCCTGCTTTGGGTCGGCCGATACGTCTTCAGCGGACTCGACGAATCCTTCGATCAGCAGGATGGAGGGAAGCGCGAGATAGCTATGTGCTGGTTGTCGAGCAGCTTCTACTGACGGACCAGGGTCGTTAGCTCAGTGGTAGAGCGCGCGGGAATGGCGATTACCCCGCGGACGACGCAGGTTCAAACCCTGCACGACCCACAACCGCAAAACACTATAAAACCGAGGAAACCGAATGAACGCGAGACAGCTGCGGGCGTTGCTCGCCGACGTGCCCGACGAGACCCCGATCATCGTGGACGGGTACGAGTCAGGGTTTGATGCCCCCTCCGACGCGGGCAGCGTGGTCGTCGCGCCAAGCGGCCGGGAAGGCTACTGGAACGGAAAGTTCACGCTCGCTGACCTTGACGACGAGGACCGGTTCGCTGCCTTCTACATCGGCACTGGTCGCCACAGATGACGACACCAACTGAGCCTGAGCGCCCGGATTTGGTTGGGTGGCGTCGCCGGCAAGCGTTGCGCAGTTCGAATGCTGCGCAGCCGAAGCCGTCGGGCAAGCAGTACGAGCGGAAACCGAAACACCAACAGGAACAGGAGAAACGAGATGGACGCTGATGCTAAGCGGTCTGTGCGGTCTGTTCGCCCGCCGAGACTCACCCGCTTGCATGCGACCGCGCTTCTGTCCGGCCGCAGCACGCTACTCGCAGTCTACGACGATGGTTCGTTTGCGTTCACGACGGCGGAGGGTTTGATGGCGGGTGGTCGCGGGCGGATGATGCTGACCCGCGAGCAGTTGGTTGAGTCGGGCGTACGGCTCGATAAGGGCGGACGTCTCGCGCGTGGCAGCGGGCCGATTGTCGACGAGATCATTTCAGAGGCGAACAAGTATTTGACGCAGGCATGGAACGAGGCGCAGGCATGGAACGAGGACTGAGAGATGGATAAGCAGGATCTTGCACGGTTGATCGACCCGCATGCGTGGGCGGCGTTGGAGGCAGATCAGAAGACTCTGGGCGGTCAGTGGGATCTGAAGATGCGGCGTTACGACTCTGAGGAGGCTGCTCAGCGCATCATTGATGGCGGTTTCGCGTTGGTGAAGCTGCCGGACATGGTGGTCGACGGCGCCGGGCAACACACTTGGCCGGTTGTGAGCCGCGACGACTTCGCGCGTGTTGTGCATCGCAGGTCGGATGGCCGGTTGGCGCTTGACTCGGTGAGCAATCCGTTCGCGAATCCTGAGCATGCGTTGTCGCTTGCTGCCGCGTTGATCGCCGCCGCTCGGCACGTGCAGCAGGAGGGGGTGTCGTCGTGAAGCTCGTCGAGGGTCGCAGCGGCATGTGGTTCTACCACCTCAGTGACCATCCCGACTGCTTGGTCGCGCTGTGTGGTGCGGCGACGATGACCACTTCCGCGGGGATCGACAGTTGGGGTGTGGTCACGCATGTTGGTGAACGGTATTGCGCGGAGTGCGCGCGCCTGGGCGGTATGTAGGGTGGTTGGTGACCGCCCAGTGGCTGCTTGACAGCGACTGCTCGAATCATTGATGCATCATCCGATTTCCATTAATTTGCTGCGAACGCGCCAAGGATTCGCGAAAGTGGATGAAAGGGACGGAACGATGAGGGTGGCGCGATGCACGACAACGATCCCGGCAGCGATGTGCGGCAACAGGCATGGGCGGCTTTCGTGTCGCTATCAGCACATCTCAGGTATGCGGTGAACGCCCAGCTTCGGCACGAGTGCGGGTTGACTCACATCGAGTTCCGCATCCTCCATGAGTTGGCTGACCAGCCACAGCATCGGCTCGGCCTGTCCGCGTTGGCGTTCGGGGTGGATTCTTCACGGTCGCGACTAACATGCCGGTTGGATGGGTTGGAGCGTCGCGGCCTGGTGAAGCGAACATCGGGCGTGCCGGATAAGCGCGCGAAGGAGGCGGTGTTGACCGCGGCAGGTTGGGCGGCGTATGAGGCTGCGATCCCGGTGCATGAGGCGATTGTGCGGACGCTGGTGTTGGATGTTTTGTCGGATGATGATGTGGCGGAGTGGTTGCGGTTGACGCGCCGCATGTTGGCTCGGGTGGTTGCCCGGGAGGAGTGGACGTCGCGTGAGGCGTTTCAGGCTGGCCGCAAGATCATTTGATGAGGTGGTCGCGGCCGGTAAACAACGAGTGAGCCCCGGACCGCAGGGGGATGGTGGTCCGGGGCTCACTTCAGGGTAATCGTCGAACCGCACATGGTGGTTACTGACCGACAGACTGTAGCCGGTCGCCGGCGTTGATGGTTAATCAGTTCGGGCGCCTGGTATGCGGTCGGGGTGTTGCCGGTAGTAGGCGACGAAGGTGGCGATGATGCTTTCGCGGATGCGTGGTGGTGGCGGCCCGAGCCGTTCGACGTGTCTGCTGACGTCGATGCGGTCGTATTGGGCGCGGTGGTCGCTGATCTTCATCCGCGGATGATGCCACGCCAGGGTTGTCGGCACGGCTGGTTACGATCCGGTTATGAGCGATGACCCGAAGCTGTGCAGTATCTGCGACGAACGGCCCGCTGGTCCTGGTGGCTTGTTGTGTGGAGAGTGCCGCACCCGGATCGAGGCGCACAACCGCGAGCATTGGGGCGGCACACTCCAGTGACAGCTGGCTACTCGATGCCCAACTTCCCCCGGATCTGGTCGAGGTCGATCCGGCTGCTTCCGAAGTGCACCCAGTGGACTTCGGTTACTGCGATCACCGTGCCGTTGGAGTCGCGGTGTTCTTTCCGTTCGTAGGTGATGGGGAGTGCGGCAGCTCCGAAGCCGACTGTGCTGTTGATTCGGGTGGCGAGTTCGCCGGTGATCGTTGCGCGGGACACGCGGGATCGGGTGAACTCGTTGAGCTGTTCCACGGTCGATATCTGGGTCATGACAACCTCTCCGATAGCAGTGGCGCGCAGGCTTGACCACATCCTAGGCGTGGAGGCTGACAGAAATGACAGTCAAGCGTTGAGCACAGCGGGCTTCGGCGCGGGGGCGGGTGTGTCGCGGCAGGCGTGTGGGACGTGCGACCAGTCGGGGGTTTCGATGTTCAGCAGCTCACGCACGGCCTGAAGCCGAACCAGCAGCGATTCAGGGTGTTGGCAGTTGCAGCCGTCGAACCATTCCGCGAGCTTCCTGGCGGCTCGGGAAAGTTCCTCGAAATTGTCGGAAACCGCTCTGCGGACCATTAGGTCATGGAACCGGTCGTTCTCGACCTTCAGGTACAGCCGTTCGTACCGTGCAGCGTCCTTCTCGGCGGCACGCAACTGTTTCCGCAGCTTCTTCTTAGTCGGCATCAGTGGCCTCCTGGTTGAGTGCTCGCCACGCGCGGCACATGTCGACGGGAGTCCAGAGCCACGACAGGCGTTCCCAGCGGTCGAACTTGTTGAAGAACGCGCCTGTGCTGGTGTAGCGGTATTTCCAGTACTTGCCGTGTTCGCAGCGTCGGACGTCGCCGGGGTCGGCCATGGTTCCTGGGAATGGGCCGCCGGGTTGTGAGGCGCCGTGCTCGTATCGCCACGTGCTGTGGCAGTTGTCGGCGCAACGCTGTTTGGTGGTGAGGATGTTCGCTTTCACGCTGCGGCTCCTGTGTCGGCGACGGCCATATGCAGCCTGTAGCTGGTTTCGCGCATCTCCCGCGGCCAGTACGGATCGCGCCAAGTGAGGCGCCCAGCGAACATGCCGCACGTGTCGACTTCCCGCCATGTCAACGGCCCGTCGATGGCGCTCCAGTTGAGTGTCCGCTCGCTGGTTTTGATGTCGAGCGAGTACACGATCGGTCGGGCAACCTCGTCGTTGGGGCGAATGGTGGCGACGAGTTCGATGGGATCTGTGGTGTCGGCCCAGTAGCGGAGCAGGTCGAGGATCGGGCCGCCTGCGTGCGCGACGACACCGTGCTCGTTGGCGTCGTGGATGAACGCATCCCATTCCGGGACCGTGGAAACAATCCTCGTCACGCTGCGTCCTCCGTGGTGTCTGGTCCCCAGGCTTCGATGAGGGCTGGGTCTGGACTAAGTTCGACGTCGCGGATGAACCCCAACGGCTGCCAGTTGCCCGCGGTGAACAGTTGGGCTTCACCAGCGTTGACAACGAACGGGATCGAGTCACTGGCGACGAACGGCGGCGGTCCCTCGATCGGTCCGCCGACCCGCTCAGTGGTCGAGGTGCGCGCGTAACCGTCACCTGACGTTTCCTCCGCGACCGGTTCCGGCTGTTCGTCTCTCGCATACCAGTCGCCGACTCGGGGCCGGTTGCGGCAGTGCGCTTCAACCCACGTGCGGCTGTCCGGTTCGAACCCATACTGCACGCATGTCCCGAACTGTTCGTTGGGGTCGTCGACGAGTTCGATACGTTCGCCGTTGACGGTCAATGTGTGGTGGCGGCGGATGATTCGCGTCGGCGCGGTGAAGTCGTCGGTTTCGTCTGTGCTGGTCAGCGTGACTTCCAGTTCGCTGATGTCGTCGCACCGCCACCACCGCGGCGGCAACTGTTCGAGTGCAGTCAGCGGCGAGAGGATTCCGTCGACCTGGTCGCTGATGTCTGGCAGGAACGGGTTCGACCAGGCGAGTATCGTCCGCAGGGCTTGCGCTTCGGTCAGTTCCGTCCACGGGACAAGGTCACCGTCATAGTTCCGAACCCAGTGCCGGATGATCGGTTCTGGTATCGGTGGCTGGAATTCACCCTCGAACAGCGATCCTGGGCACAGGATGGTTGAGTCGTCTTCGTCATACCTGTAGTCGCCGTCGATGACCCCACGCCATCGCATTTCCCGCATGCGTTGGGTGATGGCGAGCCCATGCCAGGTTTCGGAGCACCACGGGTGCGGGCATTGCGGGTATGTGGGGTCGTCGTAGTCGTATCCGGTTTCGGGTTCGCCGGCGTCGAGTTGGGTGGTGATCAACGCGTCGATTTCGTCAACGATGTCGCGGCCGGTCACGCGGCATCCTCCTGCGTGTTCGGGTTATTGCTGGTTTCCGTGCCGCACGGAACAGGCGGGTTTCCTGAACGCTCGATTACCTGCCAGCCGGTGACGTAGCGTCGCATGACGGGGCAGCCTGAGTGAATCTTCCGGATGACGGCTTCTTCGCCGGAGTATGTGCACGGTTCGCCGGCGTCGCAGGGGTCGGCGCTGTCACAGTGACCGCAGTGGTAGCCCCACTCGGCGCTGGTCGCCAGCAAGTCACCGAGAGCGTCGACGTCCTCTGCTGCGGATGCCAAATATGTTACGGCCCAGTCGGGCAGTTCGTCCCAGGTGCGACCGTTGCGGCCGACACCGCGGGCGAACCTTGCTCGCGCGATCCGTTCGATGGCTTCGCGGCGGATGTCGTCAGCGTTCATCTAGAAAGGCGCTTCGTCGTCGCGGAAGTTGGATGAGCCTTTCGACGCTCCCCACGGCTCGTCGTTGCCGCGGCCACCACCGTTGCCGTTGGTCTTTGTGACGGCGACGGTTGCGCCTTTCACCGAGGGGCCGATCTCGTCGACTTTCAGTTCGATGACGGTCCGCTTCTCCCCTTCACGGGTTTCAAAGGATCGCTGTTCGAGTTTGCCGGTGACGATGACGCGTGTGCCTTGCGGGAGGTTGGATTCGGCGAGGTTTTCGGCTGGCTGTCCCCACAGTGTGCAGCGGAGGAACAGTGTGTCGCCGTCTTTCCACTCGTTCGTGTTCTTGTCGAGGTACCGGTTTGTTCTTGCAACGGTGAAGTTGGCGACGGCTTTCCCGCCGGGCGTGAAACGCAATTCCACTGGCGCTGTCGTGTTCCCGACGATCGTGGTGTCTGTCATTACGGTGTGGTCTTCTCCCAAGGGGACCGTCCGGCGAATGCCGCTTACACCCATTATCCGAGCGCTGTATAGCCGGAAATTTCAGCGACGATCCCAAAGAACGCGTTGTGCGTGTTCGATTTCGGCTTCGGTCAGTTCGCGGGCGGGAATCTTGAACTGCCATTCGCTGTCGGCGTACGCGCGCGGCCCCAACAGTTCAATAAGTTCGTCCGCGCACCGCCGAATCGTCGCAGCAACAGGGCTCATGTCGCCGTCCGCCTGGTCGTACCAGCGGTCAACCAACGCCCACAACTGGTCATGCGTGTACGGCGTGCGGTTAGGAACGTGAGGGGCGCAGGCCGGGCGCGCTTCTCCCGCAGTCGCGCGCTGCCGTGCACGCGCGGCCATCCTGGCTTCCCAGCCCTCGTCGCTCACTGCTTCTCCACTTCGTCACCATCGAACTTGATCAGCAGCTCTCTGGCCTCCACCCGAAGTCCCGCGATCCATCCCTCGTTCAGATCGCCCGAGTTCGCCCAGAGATCCGCCTCCCGGTTCAGCCGTTCAAGGCTTTCGGTCCCCGCAATCTGCTGGAGAAATGCGCGCACTTCGTTGGGCAATCCGCTCACGGCTTCTCCGTCTCGTCGACGGGATACCACAACGACCAAAGTGTTCGCGCAGTCGCTCCGCCATCTACCGGCATCTGCAAGACGGGCGGCAGGAACGGATTCCGCGGCACGGTGATCCCCTCCATATCGGTGAGGTGCCATCCGGCGGCGTCGCGCAGCGGGTACCGACCCACCTCCTCACCGTCGCGGGTCACGGTCGCGTACTCGCCCAGGGCCGAGATGATCTCCACACCAACAACGTCGCCGTCTTCGATGACCACATCAGCGGCGGTGTAGACGCGGCCGTGACGATCGGTGAACATGACAGTGCCGTTAGCGATGGACAGCGAAACGGGGGTGGTCATGAGTCGTCTCCAGTTTCGGTGCTGTCCTCGGACGGCTGCGGGTTCGGGCCACGTCGTGAACACTTCGCAAGGGCGGCTTTCATCGCGTCTTCGAGGGTCGGCAAACCCATGCTGCTGCGACAGCGGTCTACCTCAGCAATGAGCGCTCGGGGAACTATCGCGCCGAGTCCGCGGTAGTCGTTGACCTGTTCGGCGCACAGACGACGGTCGCGGGCTTCTTCCTCGGCTCGGACTCGTCGGCTATCCGGGTTCATGCCGTGTCCTCGGTGTAGATGGAGGCCAGGGCTTCAATCACGCTGGCGTACGCGTCCCTCGTGGCCACGTCGGATGCGAGCTGAACCTCAGCGCTCAACAACTCTTCTCGCGCCCGCCGCTCCTGTGTCTGCCGCTCGTCGTCGCCGCTGTCGTGGTCGAGCCTCATGGCCGCCAGGGTGTACCTGGTCGCGGCGTACTGGCGAGCCGAAACGGTAGCCTCCACGGCATCGACTGCGGCGAGGTACGGGGCGGTCACCTTCTCCCGTATCGCCTCCACTTGCCGCAGGACGCGGGCCGGTGGATGGCGGCGGTCGTGGATGCACCGTTCGCCCACGCACGCGGCCGTACCGTCGTAGTGCACGTGTTCCACGCCAAGCGCTGCCCGCGCGAGTTGTTCGTCTTGGTCCAGGCCCGCCAGCAAGCGAGTCAATGCGTCCCCGGTCATGCCACCTACCTCAGCTCCAGGCGTGCGACCCGCGCGTTAACAGCGTCGAGGGCCGAGATGATCGTGTCCAGGCATTCCAACGAGGCCACGTCTGCAACGAAACTGAGCGCATCCCGTTGGAGCTTGGCGCGCGCAATCCACGCGCATGTGTCGCAGTAGCCGCCGTACAGCTTGTAGATGCCGCAGCCCTCGCACTCGTCGTTCATGCGTGCCGCCCCAAGGCATTGGCGATGGCCGCGTTCAAGTCCGCCAGGCGCTGTTCCTGCTCGGTGATCTCGGCGTGCAACGCCATGCCGCGCTTCACCAGTTCGTCGCAGTGCTGCGCCAAACGGTTCCTGTTGGCACGCTCCAACGGGATGTTCAACGGCTCCAGATCGAGGTAGGCGTCTGAGTAGCCCGCCGCCTTCAACCGCGTGAACTGGATTTCGTCTTCGGTGGCGACGAGCACGAAGCCTTCGTTTTCTTCGAGGTCGTCGACCGCGGCCCACAACTTCTGCTTCAACTCGGTCTTGTTCACTGATCTTCCTTTGGTTCTGCGACTACCGCTGGAACGGAAATGGCTGAGAACGTGCCCACGTTGACGTCGGCCACGTGGATGTAAAGTGCGCCGTCAGGCTCGGCTTCTATCGACAGCTGATTCGCGGTGTCAGGCCAGTAGAAGCAGAGCCCGCCGTCCTCGGTTGCGTAGACGGCGCGGCGTCCCAAACCCGCGAACAGCTGTTGCAGTGCGTCATCCGCGTCCATACCGGAACCCTCCAATGCCGAGCCGATCCATCAACGCGTCATGCCACACAGCAGGATTCGTGGCGCCTTCTGTCTCCAGCTCCTGCATCGCGTCCGTGATCGGCCGCAACACTGTTTGGTCGAACGCGGCGGACTGCTCCCGCTGCGCCTGCTCCCGCGCCGCCCTCTTCGCGGTTTCCTCCGCTCGCCGGCTCGGCTCATCAAGCCAGTCCGCGAGTCGTTCCCGCACGTCCGCATACGAGAAGTCGAGCTGCTTCGTGTCGTCACCGCATTCGATGATCAGCCAGCGATTCACCTCGTGACAGCAGTCGCATCCACTGCTGGACCCGGAATACGCGATGTCTTCCGACAGCCACACAGGCACATGCTTGTTCGCACTCATGCGCACCCGGATTTCGTCGGCGAGGTCACCGATCACACGGGCGCGTGGCTCGTCCTGGTCAGCGGCCCACACCAACCATTCCTCGATCGACGACACAATGTGCTCGGTCATGCTGCCGCCTTCGGCCACCAGTCGTCGTGACATCCATTCGGGCACGGCGCCAACCCGGTGTAGGTCGCGATCCCGCATGTCGTGCAGTGCATTCCCGTACACACGCCGTGTGCGTCGGCACGGCAATCTGGGTGTTCCAGGTCCGCCAGCCACGTGTGCACGTCGGGGTAGTTGTCGCGGGGCTTCTTTGCGTTGTCGCTCACTTGAGCTGCCCTTTCTTCGTTTCCATGTTTGGATGCGCATATCGCAGTAGCCAGATCACGCCGCCAACTCCCCTTGGTGGAGCACGGCGCGAAGCCGTGACCCGATCCAGGCGCCCACCGACGGCGACACGGCATTGCCGAAACCATCAACCTGATCGCGGGCACTCCCCCACACGATGAAATCGCCAGTGTGGCCAGGGAAGTCGACATCGAAACCACAGCCGCGGCCAACCTCATGCGGCCCCATCATCCGGAAGTAGCAGTCTTCAAGCGTGATATCGGCGAGCATGTACCGGTACTCGTCAGGGTCGGTCCAGCCACCGAACAACAGGGACTGCGACGCCGAGGAGACGATGGTGCCGAACGGGTCGCTGACCGGGTGCGCGCGATACTTCGCTTCACCGATAGCGCCATTGTTTTTGATCACGCCGGCGGCGGTGAGCAAGCCAGGGATCTGCTCGGAGGTGACGGTCGGCATCGCTTCCGCGTGTGTTGTCGGCAGGGTGTTCTTGCGGAACGGGACCACACCGGAGGAGACCAGGCTGAGCGTCTCCGAACCGCCCTGAGTGGGCAGCGATTCGGTCACGCCGCGGGGGGCTCCCTGGAAGTTGTTCACCGCAGCGAACAGCATCGCCTTCTCGTGCGTGGAGGTGACAGTGTCCATCGGTTGCGAAATGTGTTTGCCGTCGCCGTTGTGACGGTGCGCGGCGAACACGCTGCCGGTCGACAGGAGCGCGGTCTCCTGTTGGCTGGTTTGGGTCGCCATCGGCTGCCACGGATGCCGCTCCGAACCATGCACACTCTTCGCGGGCATCAGCACCGCGGGAAACTCGGCGAACCGCTGACGGCACCGCTCAGCCCGCGCCATCGTGGCCGGCGCAAGAGGCTTCTTCCGGTCACCGATGCGGGTACCCAGGTTGGTGAGGTCCAGTGCATGTAATGACGGAGTCATCGGCGGCACCACCTCTCGGCGGCACCGCGGGCACCTGTAGTTGTACTGCTTGCCGTAACGAACCGAACCGGTCGGCGGCACACCGGTCTTCCACGACCACACCGCTTCAACTATGTCGCCACATGAAGCGCACCACGTCGGCGGCCGATGCTCCAAGTCCGGGGTGGGCAGCCGCCGATCCCAGAACACGACATAAAGACGGTCACGCGACTGCGGAACACCGAAAAACATGCTGTTGAGCCGCAACTCCCGATACCGGTAGCCCAGGTTCTCGAACTGCCGCAACCACCACCGATACGTCGACCCATCACCAACTTTCGCCCTACCGGGGATCGCAGGACCCCACGACACAAGTTCAGTGGTGCACTCGACCAGGATCAGCCGCGGACGATGCTGGTCGGCGTAGTGCAGCACACAGTTCGCCGTCGCCCGATCCCGTTCCGAACGCGTCACCCGCGCATCGAAATCAGGGTCCTCCAAGTCGAACAGCGACAACCCCTGCTCGTACGCCTTCTTCGTGTTCGCCTGCGAATGATTGACGCACGAGACGCCAGCAACGAGAAGATCCCCCGCCGGGAGGTCCCGCGCCGAGTGGTAGTCGGCGGACTCCGGGTCTACAAGATCGGCGATCCAATGCTCAGCGTCCGGGTGGTTGGCCTCATGAACCTCAACTTTGTACGAGTTGTGGTTCGCGGCCATGATCGTCGTAAACCCAGCCATCTCGATCCCCCGAGTGAGACCACCGAACCCGGAGAACAAGTCCACCGCAACAAGATCGTCGTGACGGAACCGGCGCCTACGGGAAGCCGGGCGATGCTCAGCCGTACGAGTCACGCCGCCACCCCGATTCCTGCCGCCCAGCCGCCACGCACAGCCACGAACACGCCACGCGCGACCAGAGACGCACCCCCGGCACCCATCAAGCCCTTAAACAAGGACGTCGGGCGAAACTGCGTCGAACACCGTTCGTTAGCTATACGGACCATGGTCCGGTTAATGGTTTTCATGCTGCGATGGTCTTTCCGGTGAGGCGTGAGACGCAGGGGCAGTGGGCTTCTTGCCCGGTTTTGGCGGTGCAGGTGTCGCCCGGTTTGGCTCCGCAGGTGTCGCATGGGTAGTTGATGGCCCCATTCACCTGGTAAGCGAGCATGATGGCTCGGCGCATTGGTCGTTGACTGGTGGGTCGTTGCTGGATTTGTTCTGCGATTTCGAGGAGCGCGTTGGGGGTGATGCGGTAGGCGGACGTTTTGTGGTGGATGTTGACGGCTTCGATCGCGACGGTTTTGGCGAGGTGTCCGATGGCGTGATGCCATTCGCTGATGAGGTCGGCGTGGATCTCCCGGTTGTCGTATTCGGCGACGAGTTCGAGGATGTGGGTGGTGTCTACCCGGTTCACGACGCGTCCTTGGCTTCGATGGCGAACAGGTTGGCGATCCTGATTTGCTGGGCGAGTTCGCGGCGGCGGTCGCGGAACTGCAATGCGGCTTGGTTGTGTCGCGTGAACCTGGTTTTGAACTCTTCGAGCTGTTCGGGTTCGAGGTCGGTTCGTGGTTTCCGGCCGAGTGCGACGGCGAGGGCGATGTCCCGTGACAGCTTGTGAGCTTGCTGCGGCAGGAAACCCATTTCTTGGAAGATGTGGTTGGCGAGTTCCATCTCCTGGACGCGCTCTTTCGGCAGATTCGCGAGCGCTTCCCGCCGGGCCGCGTGGGCGTGCTGAACGATGAGGTCCGGGGTGGGCCGGAACTGCTCGACCGGCTCGGACCGTGATTCAGCTCGTGCTTGCGCGACCTTCATGTGTCGTGTGCGGGCGTGGTTGACGCCGTCGATGAGGTCTTCGGTGGACAGCCCGGATGCTTCGAAGTGTGCAGCCCAGGCAGCGACCGCGGCGGCGCCGAATTTCGGGAACCACAGGTCGAACGCTTGGAGGTTGTCTGCGACGGCTTGTGCGGCGTCGAGGTAGTAGGTGCTGGGGGTGTTCATGCTGTGGCGCTCCAGTTCTGGCTGGGGTCGATGGGGTCGGCGTCGATGACCTGCATGAGGGGCGACTGTTGGGGTGTCGCTCTGGCTGCGGCGGCTTGGCGGCGCACTTCGTCGAAGATGGCGTCCTGTTCGGCGCGCTTGCGATCAGAAGCGGCCAGTTGCGGCGCGCTCGCGGTTGATGGGGACGCGGGCACGCTTTTACGGCGGATGATTTCGCTGACGAGCGCGGGGAGCGCGCGTGGGCCGAGGTTGGGCTTGGTGAGCCAGAGGTCGAGCGCGGCTTCGATGTCCGCTTGGGACGTGCCCGCTTTGAGCATGGCGGCGGCTTGGATGGCGAGTTCGCTGTGCACGGCCGGCGGGTGTTCGGCGGGGATGTGTGCGCGGACGAGGCGTCGGCCGTTGATTGGCACTACGGGGCCGGGCTTTTCGATTGCGGCTTCGATGTCGTCGTTGCGCACCGCTTCGGCGCTTCGCGCGTCACTTACGAGAGATGAGTTACTAACGTGACTGTTAGTTATCTCTTCTCCTCTACTCTCCTCTGGGGGCGTGACGTCACGTGAGGTGTCACGTGACATGGTGTCGGTTTGCTGGGCTCGCTTTTCGCGTGCTCGACGCTGCCGTTCCCGGTCTGCTTTGCGGCGTTCTAGCAGGTCATCGCCGGTTCCGTTCCAGTTGGCCCATGCTTTGAACCGGTAGCCAGCGTTGGTTCGCCCGTCTGCGTCGGTGTCGGTTTCGAGCCAAATTCCGGCATCAATCAGCTCCGAAACTCGCTTGGAAACCGCACGAATTCCGAACGTTTTCAGCACACTTTTCGGCACGAAACCGCGTGTTTCTGCGGCGCCGCAGTAGGCGAGAGCGCGGGTGAACAGTCGCTCGGCGTCGGCGTGGGGCAGGCTCGCAACGGCGGGATCGAGGTAGTAGGTCGACGACAGCCATACAGCTTTCACAGTGGGCCTCTTTCCCTGAGGGACCGGCACGTTCGCGAGTCGCGACGCATTACCTCGAACCAAGGTCTGCGTGATATAGTCATTTGTGGCCCCCTCTCCAGGGCCGCTTTGCTGGTAGCCGGTTTGGCTACTTCAGCCGGTACGCACGGGAATGCGTACTTCGCTTATCGGGGCGTCCTACTTGGCGGTGGACGCCCCGAATTGCGTTTACTGCCGGGAAGTGTCGAGCGGCGCTTGATCAACTAGGCGATGTAGCGTGAACACTACACTACAGCATGAATGCTACGCTACGCGTCGTTGGGCGCGTTCTCGTGCGTGTGCTGCTCGTCGGCAGGTGACGCATTGACGGTGTCCGCGGGTGTCGATGTAGGTGTTGGCTGGGGTGTAGCGGTGGTTTTTGGCGCAGACGGGGCGTTGGGTGAGTTTGATCCCGGCAGCCGCCCAGTCGGGTTGCGCGAGTGGGTGGTCGATGTCGCGGCCGTCCCATGCGAGGGGCGGCACCTCGCCTTGGCGGTGTGCGCGTCTCACGCTGTGCTGGCTGGGGCCGGGGGTGCCGGACAGTTCGTTGTAGAGGTCGCGGATGCGGGACCACATGTTGTAGGTGGTGTAGTCGCTGGAGATGGCGATGTTGAGGATGCTGCGGCTGGATTGCCCAAGTCGGTGGGCGAGTTCGTCGGTGGGCCAGCCGAGAGCGTTCAGTGCTCGCACTCGCCGTCTGGCGCCGATGGCGAGGACGGTGGGCTGGTTGGGGTGCGGGTGGTGGGTGACGGTGAATATGCGGGCGCCGACGTCGACGAGTGTGTATTGGGTGGAGCGGTTTTCGATGTGGCTGACGGTGGCTTTTCCGAGTCCTGCGGCGTAGGCGATCATGAGGTTGGTGAGGCCGAGGTCGTGGAGTTCGTCGATGCGTTTGCGGACGAGTTCGACGGGCATGGTGGTGGGGATGCCGCGGCCGCGTTTGAGTTCGTACTGCTTCTTCTTGAGGCGGGATCGGGTCATGCTGCGTCCTGCTTGCGGAGTTTGCGGCGGTGTCGGACGAGGGCTTGGTCGGCGGCGTCGAGGCTGAGGTTGAGTGTGTTGGCGACCCTGGTCCGGTTCCAGCCATGCTGAACGGCGTGATCGAGAACGGCGATGCGTTCGGCTTTCGGGATGCCGCCTTTGTGTTGGCCGCGCAGTATCCGCCCCAATAGGACCTCGTCGGCGGTTGTTTCGCCAGCGTTGTCGTCTGTCACGGGCTGGTGGTCTGGGTTGTCGATGTCGCGGTCCTCCCACGCCAAGGGTGGGGCAAGGTTTTCGCGGCGAGCAGCCGTCAGGGTTCGTTTCGATGGTCCTGGCGTGCCGGACAGTTCTTCGTAGACATCGCCGATCGCTTTCCACGTTTCGTAGGTGACGCTGTTGAACAGCATGTATGAGGTGACTGATTGCCTGGTGACGCCGAGCCGGTTCGCGATTTCTTGATAGGGCCAACCGAGTGCTCGCAGTGCGTGAAGGCGCCTGCGTGTGCCGATCGCCGGCACCCGCATCCCTGATTGGGCGGGGACAGGGCGGTAGGTGACGGCCATGATCCGGGATGCCTGGACAATCTTCGTTTCTGCGTAGACGCCGTCGGCAATGCTGAGTACGGTCCGCCAGCCCACTCCTGCGGCGGCTGCAATGCTGAAGCAGGTGAAGCCCATGTCGATGAGATGCCGCACATGTTGTCTTATCGGTTCCGCGGGCACCATGCTCGGGATGCCGCGCGCTGCTCGCGATCTGCGGATTTTGGCTGCACGGTTGATGCCCAGCTTCGGTATCGTGCTGCGTACTTCGCTGACGACCTGTAGCCGTCGGGATCGCACTGGATGCACCGGTCGGGTGGGGTTTGTTGTGTGGCTTGTCATGCGGCCAACGCTTTGCGGACACTGGTGCCGGACATTTTAAGGGTTCGCCCGATGCGATTTCGGGACCAGCCGCGAGCGTTGAGAACACGCACGTATGCGGGCTTGTCGACGGCGGGCACGCGAATGTCAGCGCCTTCCAGAAGTCGACTCAACACGACATCGTCGACATATGATGCTTTGACGTGGATGTTCCGTGCTTGTTCGACAGTGACTGCGGTAAGTGCGGCTGCGTTGTCGGAGCGGATCTTCTTCCTGCTCAGGTGCAGGACATGCCATGCGAGCGAGTTGGACACTCCGGCAGCTCGCGCTACGCGGAACATGGGCACGCCGGCATCGTTGATGCGCTGGAGGTGCGCGCGGACGGGTGTTATGTCGATATATGTGACGCGGGTGTTCATGCTGCTTGGTCTTTCGTGTCGCGTTGGATCGGCCACTGGGTGCGGACCCCGTCGGTGGGGCGGTCGTTGCGGCGGAGGTAGTCGATGAACCGGTAGGCGTCTTCGCGGTACCAGTCGGCTTGTCTGGTCATCAGTTCTGATGCGGTGAAGGTGGCGAGGTGCGGGTAGACGCGTGGCAGTTTCCATGCCAGGCGGGCCGCGGCGAGCGCATCCGCTTCCGCGTCGTGCGCGTCGTCCAGGCGCATCCCGTAGTGGATCATCACCGCGGACAACTTCCGGGAGCCCTTCCGGAATCGGTCGTACATCTTGTCGAGGCAGAAGGGGTCCACGATCAGCCCATCACCGACAGTGAACGTTGGGTCGTGGATGGCGAGCAGCGACGCGTCGTAGGAGGCGTTGTAGATGCACAGCGCGCGCCCTTCGGCGAAGATGGCGTGCACTTCCGCACTGACCTCAGCGACGACCTCGCAATGCGGGCGCCCATGCTTTTGCACGTACTCGTCTGTGAAGCCATGGATGGCGCTGGCCTCGGCCGGAATGGGGACGCCCGGATCTGCAATAAAGTTGCGTGCCCGAACGTCCCCGCCGTCGACCCGCAGGACACACGCAGACACAATCCGTGCAGTGAACGGGTCAGCGGACGTTGCCTCGAAATCCAGCGCCGCGAGCGGCATCTCTGTCCAGCTAGTCACGCTGTTTCTCCCAGGCTTCGAGGATGGTTTGGCCGGGCAGGACGTAGACGGCGCGGTAGCCGTCGCGGCGGTTGGCTTCACGGAGCGCGGCGAGTTCTTCGGTTCCGAAGTTCATGACTTCGTAGGCGTCGCCGCCCTCCCCGGCCCGTGCCCCATGCTCTGGGAACACGAGCCAGTTGCCGTCAATAGGCGGGAGCACGACTACGCCTCCAGGTCCGGCGGGAACATGCCGTCGCCGTAGTAGTCGGAGGGTGCGTCGGTTACGCCGTCGTCGACTTCAGGCGGCACCTTCTCCTCGTCACTGAGGGTGTTGGCTCGGCCCTTCCAGAGCTGCACCAGCCGGGTCCGATGCTGTCCCAGGTCGAACGTCTTCAGCTGCGCGCCGATCGCGTCGAGCGAGGCACGGTCGCGGGCCTTCTCGATTTCCGCTGCGATCTCGTTCGCTTGCGCGTCGGTGATCCTTGGTGGTCCGGCCGGCAGTGGCTCGACGACGTACGGTGCCCGCTTGCCCCGAGTGACAGTCAGGGCGAGGGTGAGCCGTTTGTCGATGTGCGAGAGGTGGCTGACGCGGATGCCGCCGACCTCCTGGCCGCCGAACTTCACGGTCGGGTCGCGGTAGATCGTCATTCGTCGTCCGGAGTAGTTCGCGGCGTCCGCCCCCCAGGCTGCAACGAGGATGCGGCGCACAGTCTTGGAGGGGCGGAAGGGTCGGCCGGGAAACTCCATCAGGTGGATGTTCACTGGCTGTTCGGCGGAGCCTTTGCTGACCTTTTCGACGGTTACGGTGCGGGGGCCAGCGATGAGATCATCTGCGTTGACCTGGTCAGACTTGGCTTCGATTGTGGACGAGATGTCCAGGTGGTCGGTCATGTCACAGCACCATTTCCATTTCGATGATTCGTTCGGTTTCGGGCAGGCCGTCGACCGCCTGGTGGTAGCGGCGGATCATGTCGGCGGCGTTGGTTTCGAAGCTGGTGACGGCGGCGATGATGGCGTCGAACCAGCGCTGATCCGGGTAGATGCGTACGGGCCAGAGGGGCATGCCGCCGCAGTAGGAGATGTAGTCGATCCACTTGCGGCCGGACACGAGTAGACCGCATTGCAGCTGCGCCATGACATCTGCTGGTGGCTGTCCGGAGAGGATGTGCGCGAGGTGGATTTTCGGGCGTCGGGATTTGATTTCGATGAGTCCGTCGGCGCCGACGAGTCCGTCTGGGGAGTAGCCGATTCGGATGCCGCCCCGTTCGCGGACCATGAATCCGGCTTCTTGGACGGGGGCGTAGTGCTCGCTGTAGACGTCGCGGGCGCGTGGTTCGTCTTCGATGCCGCGGAGCATGTCGTCGCCTATGTAGGTGGGGTCAGTCCAGCCTGTGATGCGTTCGGCGACGAGCAGTGCGGTGAGGCTGCGTGATGTGTCGTTGTTGGCGGTTGCGAGGGTGATGATGTTGGTGCGGCGAGCGACTTCTGCGCGTTCTGGGTGCAGTGTCTTGATCGATGCTTCGGCGTTGATCTTGCTGCGGCACGGCTGGTTCGCTGTCGCGTCGCATGCGGGGCAGGTGTAGTCGATCGCGGAGAGTTTGTGGGTGGCGATGAGATCGCCGATGACGGATGCGGTGACGATTCCGCGTCGTTGCGCAAGCCATTCGTCCGAGCCCTGGAGCAGGTCTGGGTAGACGGTGAGGCGGGCTTCAAGCCATTCGCGGTTGTTCATCCGATGCTCCAGGCGAGGAGTGCGTTGGCCCAGTCGATGAGCCATGCTGTGGCGCCGATGAGTCCACCGAATGCGGCGACGGTCGCGTAGGCGATCACGTTGTCGATGAGGGTGGGTGGGCGCGGTTCGGGTGTGGTCGTATGATTGGTTTTGGACATGCCACGGTCGCCTTTCGTGCGTGGTGTGCTCGGCCCGTCCTCATGCCAGTGGGGGCGGGCCTTTTGCGTGTCTTGGTGTTGTTTCGCTGTGCGCGTTCAGGACACGCTGTTGTGTAGTGACTACGCTACATCGTAGCCTGCACGCAACTGTCGTGGCAAGTGCTACGAGCGCCAAAGGGGCGGGAGGCGAATACCACGTTTAGAATGGGACCGGTAGGTTTAAGCTGCACCTTTACGCAGTACTGTGACCCGTGTCACTTTCTGAGTGTAGGCTGCACTGTTCCCAGTAGTGCTGACACTCGTTACCATCGATCCACCGGAACCGCGCCCACACTCCACCAAAACAGGGCGGCCGTACAGCAGACGCAACACAGGAAGGCGTCACCTTGACTCCCCCGATGGAAGAACCCACCGACTGGTGGCGATATGTCCAGCTCCTAATGGAAGTACAAAACGTCCCCAGCAACGCAGCCGTCGCCGAAGCCATCGGCGTCGCCAAATCCACCCCCGGACTATGGGCACGAGGCGCCCAACCCAACCTCGAAGCAGTACACGCGATAGCCAACTACTTCCGCCGGCCCCTCGCCGAAGTGTTCATCAAAGCCGGGTACGCCACCGCGGAACAGCTGGCCTACTCCGCGCCACCGATCGCCGACAGCCGCACCCTGAAGAACGCTGAACTTCTCGACATCATCCGCGAACGCCTCCTCCCAGATGATGCATTGGAACTTGCCGAGCCGACTCCGTTGCGGGCCACAGACAGCGACCAGGACGCCACACCCTCTGGGCGTGGCCGCAGACCCCGCAAGACACCAATGGCACGCGAGAAGAACGACTGATCGCCCTGTAGGCGCGAAAAAGGTGGCCGATTCCCCCCGACCTGGGGAATCGGCCACCGTCTTATGTGCGCTGGCTACGCTGCTGTTCCTGCCATCGGCGCCTGCTCATGGTGCGAGACCTCCGCGTCCAACACCATGTACACCAAGAGGCTCAGTCGGCAATCCCAATAGGCGCCTGTATCGTGGCGCGACCAGTGAGTGGCGTCGGACGGCGGGTAGTGGAAAGCTTTGCAGCCCTCGCCGAACAGCCACCCCTTGTCATAGTCAGTCGCCCCGACGTAGGGGCGGACCTCGATGACGCCAGTGTCGCCGACGCGAATTTCGCCGACACGCTTCCACAGATCACCATCTGCGTCGATCCAGTAGGAAACAGTCCCGACAGGTTCACACATGGTGATACCTAGTGGGCTGAGGCCATCGAGTGCCGATTCCTCGATGTAGGTAGCGGTGAACCTGTGGTAGTCGGGTGGGTTCGGTTTCATAGCCGTCGTTCCTTGGTTGTGACACGTGACTGTCCCCTATATGTCAGGTAGGTAACAGGACGTTTGCCGGTTGAGGATAGAGGGCCAAGGAGAGGACTTTAGCCCCTAGTTTTAACCGGAACGGGCATGTTCCGGTTCTTTCGTGAAGGTGAGGGATCTAGGGTTGCTCCCCCACTACGGCGGCGAGACCGCGGCCGTATATGGAAATGTGTTGTGACCAGTTGCCAAAGCCATTGCCCTACACCCCTTCGTGACGGCTCGCGCTTGGCTGTGCCCGCCCCGACGTGGGTCTCGGCTTTCGCGTTATACCGGACTGGTATCCGAGTTATCTCGGTGTCTACTGCACTTTAGTACCGCCCCTCCCGGTACCGCAAGGTCTGTACGCTACAAGTTTGCACAATCTTGAACCGTCCCCAGTTCCGGGGGCACGCACCCCCCACCGCGGGGTTTAATGAGGTGTGGATCGGGCCGAGATACTCAACCGCGTACTGGGGAAGGTCATCGCCGCGCAGCGTGCCGCGGTGAGGAAGACCCAGAAGACGGTGTGGGAGGAAACCGGGTTCGGCAAGACCGCCTACCGAGACCGCGAGCAGGGCGCGCAAGTCTGGAACGTCGTCGAACTCAAACGCGTCGCTGACGTGCTCGACACGACGGCATGGCAACTGTTGAAAGCCGCCGAGGAGAGCCGCGACACCGAACCGCCGTCCGACACCCAACGTGCGGCGGAAGAACTCCGGGCCGCGCTCGGCTTTTCCGAATAATCTCAGTTCGGCAAACCTTCCGCATCGCATGCACAGATCTTCATATGATGCGATGGTGGTTGTCGTTGTCGGATTGTTGTACATCGTCGCCTCTGTGCGACTAACCATCTGGGGGACGGCGCCACGGTCACGGCTGTTCACGCTGGCCCTCCTTGCACTCGCTGCCTCCTACACTCTGGCGCTCGCCACGATCGGCGACCGACGGATAGACCCCGCTTTGACGGGCGTTATGGGTGAGAACATCTCCGACCTCGCTCACACCGTGCTGCTGACCTTCGCCTGCTACCTGTACGGGCTGGTGTTCGTGCGGGTCCTGGTCGCGCGCGGGTGGCGGCGAGTGTGGAGCGTCTACGGATTTGTCACCGTGACGGCATTGGTTGTTACGTCACGTTTCGGTGACGCTGCCCGGTTGCCGGTCGACGACGAATTCGAGTTGCAAGACGGCTGGACGTCGGCGTACTCGGCGATCTTCCTCACCTTCCTCGCGGTGACCTGTTTGCTGATCTTCGCCGGGACCGCGAAAGTGTTCCGTGCCTCCCGCAAGAACGATCGGCGGGCGTTCATCGCGCTCGTGTTCGCCGGCGGCATCGGGGTTGTGTACGCGGTCGTGGCCGCGGTGTGGCTGCTGTGCAATTCGCATGTGTTGCGCGACAACCACGGCATCATCATCACGCTCGCCGCGGTGCCGATGCTGACGGGGTTGTCGATCGCGGGTTTGTATGGGGTTGTTGACGCGTGGATGGCGAAGCGGCGGGTTAACTGAAGGACGAGCGTGCTGGGAAACGGGTCGGTGTGTCGCGTGGCCGCCGCGCCAGAACCGTCGTCGCGCAGGACGCGTATGGCTGGGCTTCGGCGGTGTGTCTGTGGCCGTGGAATGTGGTGGGGTCGTTCGGTTCTGCGCGGTGTTGCAGCCGTCGGAATCGAGCGGGGCGCAGCGGGGTTCAGTCCAACTTTGAGTGTCACTTTGAGCGGAAAACAGCGCGGGGCGCAGCGGGGCGGAGGGGGGCGCAGCGGGGTTCTCGGGACCGCGAAAAGCCTGCTCAGAACCCCTTTTTGAGCGTGTTTCCGCAGGCTAGTAGAAACCGCTGTGCAGACTTCGCCATCTCTGCACGGTTTAGACCTTACTTCGCAGCTCAGGGGCATTCCCAAACCCAAACATCAGCCCCGGATTCCAACCTTGCTCCAAGATTCCTCGGACACAGAGACTCTAAGGCATCAGAGTTGTCCACCGCGGGGTGCACATACCCGTCCTCATCAATGTAGTGGCGCATCGCCATAGACGCGCCCTCCGAATGCCCCAACTGCGCACTAGCACGCTTCGAGTCCCCTGTCACCCCCTTTACATGCGTCGCGACGGTGTCTCGGAGGTTGCCGAACTGCATCCACTCCAACGACGTCCCCACACGGGCATTCCGAAGCGCGTCATCCGCGGTGCTCAACCGCACCACACCACCGAGCAGCGAGATGAACAACGCACCCTCCTCGGATATGTCCCCGCGCTCCTTCACCCACAACCGCAGCACACTCGTCAACCAGCGAGGCAACACCACATAGAAGTCGTTCGACACCTTCGACTTCTTCGCCGACTTCCGGTACGGCTGACGCACATACGCACCCTTCCGAGCCACCATAGTTCCGCACACATGCAACGTGATGTTCTCCACGCCGTCATCGTCCAGCCCGCGCAGATCGCAGCGACGCACCGCCAGCGCCTCACCCGGACGAACACCCGTCCCCAGCATCAGCAACACCAACGGCAGCAGATACTTCGCACGCTTCTGCCGCCCCCCGATGATCGGGCACAACTCCTCACGTTCATCCGCAGTCAACGCCCGCTGACTACCACCCCCAGACTCCGGCCGCGGCACCTGAAGCATCGGGGAGTATTGGAACAGGCCAGCCAGTGTCAGCATCTTGAACACCCCCGACAGCACCGTCCAATGGTGTCCTGCTACACCAGGCCACTCCTTAGCCAAGCCATCCAGGTAGTCAGCGAGGAACGCGGGCGTCCCGGCCTCGCCGATGGACAACCGGCCCAACGTCCTCGCCAGCTTCAAAGCATCAGGCTTCGAGTTCAGCCCTTCGCCCTTGTAGATCGCGCGGTGGGTCGTCGTCAGCGACTGTTCGGTGATCTTCCCCGCCGCGAGCTTCTTCTCCTGCTGGGCGTAGTAGGCGTCGAGGGCGACCGTCATCTTGTCCGTCAGCTTCAACACCTGACGGTCGCCGCCGTTGCCCGCGCTGCCCTTGCGGCGGTTGCGTTCGAACCGCTCGTGCCAGTCGGCCAGGCATTCCTTCCGCGTCCGACCAGAGCCGGAGGTCCGCACGTAGGTGCCGTTGAACGCGCGATGACGCACCCGCGTCAACCGCCACACACCATCCGAACCCTTCACGGGATTCAGCTTCGTCGGCTCCGGGAGCGCGCCCGGCTCCATCGAATCCTGAGGCACGGGCTACGCCGCGGTGCGCTGCTGCTGGGCCATCCACGCACGCACCTCGTCCACGGGATACCGGTACACGTTGGCGACCTTGAAGCACTTCGGGCCACGACGCGGCTTCGACAAAGCCCACGTCTCCAGCGTGCGCGGCGAGTAACCCGTCATCGCGGCGACCTGACGGCGGGTCAGCCACTGCACAGTCGTGTCAGCCATAACAACCATCCTCTGTAGCGTTGCCACTACGCTACTTCGTGCAATACACGACACGCAACTACCGATCCCGACGCTGCTCTCGCTCACGCTCCGGACCGCCATACCCGTACCCGCGCTGCACCCGCGGCGTGTCCTCATCCGGGGGACGCGCCACCGCCGCAGACGGAGCCTCGCCCTGACTCAAATCCAGCAGGTTCGCGACCTCCGGCGGAAGCCGATCCATATCACGCTGATGAACCGCACGCTGCTGCTCGGCTTCCCGCTGAGCCCTTTCCGCTTCCCGCTGAGCCTGCGCAGCCTCCGGGCCGTCCTGGCGCGCCTTGTCCGACTCCTCCCGCGCGGTCGCGGCGATGGCGTCGATCAGCCGTTGGGCGTCACGGTCCTGCTGTTCCTGGCGGAGATCCAGCGCATACACCCATGCCCGCGCGTCCTTCTCGGGCATACCTCTTTCGATCTCAGCCTTCGCGGCGGCATCATGCATGTCGCGCTCCATCTTCTGCACCGCCCCTAGGGCGTTGCCGAGCGCGAGGCCGTCCTGCCGGAGGCGGTCCAAATCCAGATCCACGCCCTGCTCGCGCGCGTCAAGGATGCGCTCCCCAACCTCCTGGGCGGCCTTGCCGACCTCTTCACGCTCCCGGTCGATCAACTCACTCGTGATCGGGTCGATACTCGCAGCACGCTCATACGCCTTGTCCCGCGCCTGAAGCTCCAAATACTTCTCGACGTCGCGGGACTCGTGGTAGCGCAAACCCAGCGCCTCACGATCCTCCTTAGCGCGGTCGAGATCGATCCTCGACTGAGCCAGATCCATGTCACGCAACGCTTCGTTCATGAACCGCATCTGGTCAATGCCGAGCGGCTGCCCCAACTCCCGAGCCTTCTCGATATCGCGGAGATAGTCCTTCGCGATCTGCTCGATAGACAGCCCGTTCGCCTCACGCGCGGCCAGCTTGCCCAGATTCTGTTCCAGTTTCTGGGCCTGCTCCTTCTGAACAGCCTTGTACCCGGCCTCGAAGATCCTCTGGAACGCCTTCTCTGACGCGGCCTTCAGGACGAACTGTTCCGGATACGTCTTCTTGAAATGTTCGATCAGCTGCTTCGCTTGCGGACTTAAACCTTCCAGTTTGGAGGCTCGCATCAGTAGAGTGAAGTGCTCGCCTGCGTCCAGCTTCGCCTGATACCCCTGCATCTGGGCAAGGTCGCGCTCCTTGAGATCACCCTTCTTGATCTCAAGGTTGTGCGCCTGGCCGCCTTTGCGATCGTCGTGTTCCAGATAGCGATCCACCTTGATCTGCTGCCCAGTTGGCGCGGTGTACGGAACCTCGGCCCGCCACCCCGCTTGCGGCAGCCCGAAGATGATGTCTGCGCCGCGTTCGAACGCTTTGCCGGCTACCCACTCCGCGCGCCAGGATGCCGACGCCTCCCGCCACTTGTCGGGTGAGCGCGGGACCTCGTCGCGAGCCAGCTTGCGCGGAATATAGCGGTCTTCGTACTGCTCCCTCTGAGCGGGAGTCAGTTTGTCCGGGCGGTCGGGTTTCTCATCCCCCATGATGGCCTTCTCATGATGTTCAGACCCTGCCGTCGAAGATGTCTTGCAGGGAGATTTTCTGCCACTCGTCGTAGTCCGGGCGGCCGACTTCGATCCACCGCTCCACGCGGCGAGTCATGTTGTCCAGCACCCACACCGGTTGCCCGTCGGGGTGCGCTGGCGTGCGTTTGCCGATCATCAACACGAACGCACCAATTACCTGGGCTTCTGGGTCCAGGTACCCGATTGGCACGGGACCTTCGAACACTGGGAAGAACTCGACCTCGCGAGTCGTGTTGCCCGGCACGTTCGCCCAGCGGCCACCGAACTGATGCCGATACAATTCGCCGAAGAAGCGCATGAACCGCTCTGCGCGCGGCCGGTGCTCTGGTGAGAAGATCGGCTTGTAGTCGGAGAATTGGCGGCGCGCCGCGAGCGTTGCCAGCCGCAAACCTTCGCGCGTCCATGGATCATCGAGTGCGGCTACCTCGGGTGCATCTTCAGCGAAGAACACTTCCAATTCGGCGTCCATGCGAGCAACCCACGCCAGGAAGGCGGGGTTCTCCTGGTCGCGGTCGCGCTGCCGCAGTTCGGCCTTGGTCATTTTGCGGATGCTGCCCATCGTCTTGTCCTCTCTCCCGGTGATGTGTCGCACCCAGGCTCCCAGAAGCCGCTGCTCAGCAGGTTCGGAAATAGGTCGTGTCGCCGGGAATTTGCGGACGCCCCCGGTCCGGCTGGGTTGTGGACCGGCACCGGAACCAGGGGCATCCTCTTACCCGTCCGCCACCCTTGCGGGTCCTCTCGGCAGACGGGAAGTCTCTATGACACCTGCACGGTTCGAAGGTGCGGGACCACGAGATTCGACGGCTCTGGGTGGCGGCGATATAACACGTGAGTGTCCGCAGCAATGACATCGCAAACATCGAGAGCTTCGTCGAGCCGGATATGTCCGACATGGGGGACGATGATGACTTGGACTCGCTCGCGGCGAACGAAATTCATCATCATCTGGAAGGCGTTCTCGCGACCAGGCCGCAACACGAACGTTTCCCAAACCGCCCAGTTCTCTTCGAACGCCAGACTGTGTGCAGCCTCCGTCAACGCGCCTATCGTGTTACCGCTAGCGCCCTTCGCGCCAGCGTCCACGAAGATCACCACATCCTTGTCGATCACCGTGCACCGACCGCGAGACGCTGCGTGTATGAGGCGAGCGGAAACAAAGTGAGCAGATCGGCCTGCCGCAGCACAGGGCCAACGTCCTTGCCTGGCAGGTGCTTCAGTGTCGGAACGATCATGCACGCAGTGTCGTGGAAACTCATCCACTCCAGCGCAGACCGAAGCGACCCGGAATGCGTATCGGGTACGACGATGATCTGATCGAACTCCAGGCCGTGCGTCTGTGCCGTATCCTTCGCTAGGGCGCTAAGCTCCGCTTTTGCTCTCGCGCTCAGCCCTTGCACTAGATAGAGCACTGCCGTTCGGGGCGCCATCCCACGCCTCCCTTCATGCGGACCGTCTGGGGGCACTAGATGGCTACCGCGGTCTGGATCGGAGACCACGGACCGCTGCCTCACAGTAGATTTCGCGGGCTAGCCAGACTCCGCGAGTGAGGCGGGGTCCTTGCGGCCATCTAGTGCCAACTCCCAGTAGACACGAGGTAGAGGCTTCGTGGAGTATTCCAATCAGATGTTTTCCACGAAACTGCCGTGTCTTCCAAACAGCAGTGACAGAATCATTCCAATCAGGCATACACGCTGAAGGGGCGAGGGGATGACCACCACAACGGGATCGACCGTGCCACGCCGCATGCTCGGTCGATTACTGAAGCAGTACCGGATAGCTGCCGACGTCAGCCAAGCCAAGGCCGCACGCGAGCTACAGGTTGGCGCACAGACGATCTGGCGCATGGAAACCGGGCAGAACGTCATCTTGAAGAAGGTGTACATAGACGCCCTCTGCAAGCTGTACCGGCTCAAAGGCGAGGAAGCCAAACGCATCCGCCAACTCCACCAAGAGGCGGAGGAAGCCAGCCACATCACATGGTGGCACCAATACGACGAGCAGATCCCGCCGCACTTCGACCTCTACATGCAACTCGAAGACGCCGCCCAGTCGTTCAGCGCCTATCACCCGTCGCTGCTGCCTGGCCTGTTGCAGACGCCCGAGTACCGGCGCCAGATCATCTGGACCGAGTTTCCCGCGATGGCGACCGTAGAGGTTGAGCGGCGAATCGAGCTGCACACCAAGCGGGTCGAGCGTTTGACCAGCACCAAGCATCCGATCCGCGTCAGCGTTCTAGTCGACGAAGCCGTGCTCCGTCGACCCGCCGGACCGCCAGAAGTGATGTCCGACCAGTTGGAGCACCTCGTCGAAGCCGACAAGTTGCCGAATGTCACTGTCCGGGTCGTGCCGTTCTCCGTTGGCATGCATGTCGGCACGATCACTGGCCCATTCGTTCTGCTCGACTTCCCGCCTCACGCCACAGCGGAGTTGACAGAGCCCCCTACGGTGTACATCCAAGGGTTTACCGGAGCCGCCTACCTGGATACGGCGGACAAGGTTGCCCCATACCGCACCGCGTACGCTGAAATCCAGCGTACGGCGCTGGATGAGAAGGCTAGCCACCGTCTCATCCTCGACATAGCAGAGGAGTTAACCCGGTGAGTGCTGATCTGTCGCGAGCAAAGTGGTTCAAGAGCAGCCACAGCTCAGGCAGCCAAGAATGCGTGGAAGTCGCCTGGCTCGACGGCGGCTCGGTCGGCGTGCGGGACAGCAAGAACCCCGCGGGTCCGGCTCTGGTGTTCAACCCGAGCACCTGGGACAAGTTCGCCACCCATCTCAATGGCGGCGAGGTCAACCACCCCGCATAGAAGCCCAGACGAAGGAGCCCCCTGGATCGGAGGGGGCTCCTACCGTTTTCCGCGACTTGTCACCCCGCCGACGTAAGCTGAGACCTCAACATGTGAGGGAGCGGAGGAGTTCTCGATGAGTGTTGACCTCAGCGGCGCCGAATGGTTCAAAAGTAGCCACAGTCAGCCTAGCGGGGACTGTGTTGAAGTGGCCTTCTTTCCAGGCGGCTACGTCGGCGTGCGAGACTCGAAGAACCCCGATGCGCTCGCGCTCGTGTTCAATGCCGCGGCCTGGGATGCCTTCACCGCGGGCATCGCACGCCGCAGCATCAGCTACTAGAAACAGTCGTCACGCCTTCTCGCGGGGCCGCAGCGCATACGCCGGCACAAGCTGCCAGCGGAGGTCGAGTTCGCGGCCGTCCATGTACCGCACCTTGTAGTGGACGTGCCCCAGCCAGTCGCCGAGGCCGGTGGGGATCCATTGCAGCAGGACACCGGGCACCTCCCCTGTCATGTCGACGCCCGCCGCATTCTTGCGCACCGGGACACCCGGGTTGCGCACCATCAGCGCGTCGAGTCGCACCCAGACATGTTTTGGTGGTTCGGTCAAGCCCCACAGGTCGTTTGTTGTTGCTGGTGTCCACCCCTCCACACGCTCATCGTTCGCACTCATGTTCGAATACTAGCGCGAAACAGACCGGACGGAACGTGGTCTATACCCTTCCGAGTCGCGCGCCACACGCTTTACCCTGACAAACGCGTAACGGCGCCCATGCCGGTGCGATGAACCAGCACACTGCCGACATCAGGGGCCATCCATGTCTCAGCCGCCACCGCAACCAGGGCCACACCCAAGCGCCGGCCCCGGCAATCCGACACCACCAACACCCATGACGGATCAGCAACACGACCAGCGACTGAACAATACGTGGTTGTGGCTGGCGATCATCGGGACAATCGTCGGACTGGTCGTTGTGGGCAGCCAGATCGGCGACGGCGGCCTAGAGGTTCTTTTCGCGATGCTTGTGCCAGCCGTCCTAGGCATCCTGATAGTACGGGCGCTGATCCGGGTCGGCGACAAACGACCACCTCCAGTTGTCATCGCACCCACTGCGGCACCCCCTCCAGGGTGGTACCCGGACAGTCAAGGCGTCACGCGCTGGTTCGACGGCGCACGGTGGACTGAGTTCACGCAGCCTCCACCGAACCCGCAAAGCCCCTGAAACGCCGAAAGCGGCCCCCGTCCTCAAAGGACGGGGGCCGACTTGTTTGCCCTTACGTGATCTGCAACAGGGCCGTGCTAGCAGGGACAGTTCCGGCGCTTGAGCCGTTCGAATTCATTTGGATCTTGTACACCTCGCCGTCGACCACCGCCGCCGTCGCCTCGCAGAAGCACGAGCTGGCGTTCGACGTGACCCCATCGCCTGTCGCGATCACCGCGCCATCGCTGACACGCACGATACGAATAGTGTGCGTACGAGTGAACGACCCGCCAGTGAACGGCACCTTCGCATAGAAGTTCGCCGCCGCCTTACTGCCGCGTACCGTCACCCCGTTACTGGCAATCACGGATCCCGGACACCCCGAATGGGCGACAACACCGGACAGGTCAACCCAGGTCGCCGAAGTCGGCCACGATTGGGTAGAGCCGTTCTTCTGCAACCCGGATTCGATGAAATCTCCCGACGCGCGGTCGGGCAGGTCCCATGCTTCGAAGTTGTCGAAGGCGGGGCCGTAGTATTTTGTGCCGCTGGAGTTCGCTGAAATCGCATAGAATCCGAACCGCTGCGAGGCTTGCGGCACCAGGGTATAGCCGGTATCGGTGTAGGCTGTCAGGTTCAGTCGCTTGCCAGCACGCAACCGGTAAGCGACATATTCGTTGCCGTACACTTCGAATCCGTACCGGTCACCGACTTCACACAACGTCCGGTCATACGAAGTGCGGTTGGTCGGAACCACTCCATCGAAGTTGGAAATACCGGCGTGGGAGGCGTCTACGATGTTCAAGTTCATCGTCTTCGCGCCGTCATTCGACATGCGGCAAATCAGACCCGACTGGGCTACCGCATTAGCGGCCTCGATCGGCGTGAACTCCACACGATGGTTGTAACCGGGGAACAGAACCTTGGGTGCCGTCTTGCCGAGGACTGTGCCAGTGCCCGGATCGGGTGCTTTACATGCGTTGCTCAAAATCCTGGGCTGAATATTGAGGTACGAGCCGCCGGTGTAGTAGTCGTAGATCGTCAGGTCCAGGGGGCCGTCAGCGCGGTTGAAGTCGTCAGACCAATACGAGAGATCCCTGGGACTCTTCAAAAGGTGCATCAGTTCCACGTCCCGAACAGGTAGGCCCGCAACCCTTTACCTGGCCCAGTGCCGATCGCTGTGCAGGCCAGATTGATGCGGTCGCCCACTGCGAAAGACTGGTTCGGGTTCGCGGTGCGCGCCCCGTCCGTGCTGGTGCCGTCGACCTGGTTAGCGGCCGACACGGTGACGTTGGAGCTGGCGACTTGGGAACCGTTGCGCGTGATTTCCGCTGACGTGCTACCACTGCTGTCCGCTGTTTCGAACTGGTACACCACTTTCGTCAAGGTGAACGCTCGGCCGACATACTGCCCGACAGTCCAATCTTCCGTAGTCGACCGGACAGTGCCTGGACTGATCGCCACGAAAACGAAGTCACAAGGGACCGTGTTCGCTGCGGGCGTGCGAGCATCTGTGAACCGCGCGTCGTTCGTATTCGCCTTCGTCGCCAAAGTCGTGCGAACAGAGTTGAACTCGGTCGCGATCCTTCCAGCGAGGAGGCTCACTTGCGATGCGAGGGACATGGCTACACCAGCCCAGCTTCGAACACCGCGACGAAATCAGTGGTGGGGCTGCCGATATCGGTTGTCGAGTAGACGTCGATGTTCGTGCGAGCATTGCCCTTCTGCGTGCTGTTCAGCCCCTGCGCGGCGGTATCCACACGCACCCGGTTGCCGAGATCCGTGCTGACGGTCGTCGCGAAGTTCGCGTCATCACCGAGCGCCGCAGCAAGCTCATTCAGGGTGTCCAGGGTGCTCGGCGCCGAATCCACAATCAGCGCAGTCACCGCGGCCGACAGGTTCGCGTACGTGATCTTCTTCAGGACATTCGACGCTTCGCTGTCGATCAGCGGGACAGCGTCCGCAGCAACTGGGGTCGCTTTCGTCGAAACACCGTGGATCGAGGACCCGACATTCGCCGCGTCCGTCACATCCGCTGCGGTCTCGATCCCGTCCAGCTTCGTCTTCATCGTCGGCGTCATCACGCCGGCGTTCGTGCCATCAACCGCGGGGATCGTGGCGTCAGTGCCCGTGTCGGAGGTGATGACGGTCTGGGTCGAAGACAGTGTGGCCGCGAGGTTCGTGGCACCACCGCCGCCGACCTCGGACTGAACTTCGTTGATCGCGGCAACAAGGTTGGTCTTGTCGGTGGTCGTCAGTGAGGCGAGGTTGCCCGTCTTGGTTGCGACCTCAGTGCGGACCGTCTTGATTTCGGTGGCTATGCGAGTCGCGAGGTCGGAGACTTGAGTAACGAGGGACATTCAGTGGTCCTTATGCCAGGCCGTTTTCGAACAGCAGAGTGAGAGTTACGGGCGGTTCGAGATCGGCGAGCACTTGATCGGCTGCGTCATCGGCGATCTGCTCCATGTCCTCTGGAGCGATCTCCCCCGCGGGGCCGGGCGGTCCCGGAGTTGGGACGAGGACGACGCGGGCGCCGTCGCTCGGCCTGATGGCGGTTTTGGTGGTGGATACGCGGATCGTGACGGCGGGCACTATTCGACCGCCTTGCCGTCGTAGCGTTGGATGGTGCCGTTGACCACCACAACCTCAGTCGAGGGTGTGCCGGGATACGACAGGATGAACGCCCACTTGGTGTGGTCGCGCAGCTCGTCGGCGGCATCCGACTCCACCCGCACAACGGCATGGGAGTCGGTGATTGTGGCCGTGAATCTCTGCACCGGTGTGGTCTTGATGTCCAGGTACGCCGTCACGCCCGCGTCATAGTCCAGCGGGGTCGGGTTCTCTGGGTCAGCGCTGTCTGGGTCGACATTTTCGAAGTCGACAACCAGATCGCCATGCCACGACACCGGAAGGACGTACAGGGGTGGTGGATCGAAAAGAGGCGTCGTCACTATTCCCCTCCCAGGGGGTGGTTAGGCGGCGTCGTAATACAGGTATGTGCTGGTCGAGCCAGCCGCGACGGTGCCGCTCGCCCCGAACGGGGTCGTGTATTGGAGGCTGATCGTGTCGCCAGGCGCGAGGCTCGTAGAGATCGGTGAAAACGTCGCCGATGTCCCGTTGAACGGGATAGACGCTGTCCCGATCTGCGTGCCGTTCTTCAGCACCCGCAGCGTCAACGCCGTCGAATTGCTCCAGGCGCCAGTCAAGGTGACCTTGCACTGCACCGTGACGCTCGACGGGCCGTCCGACACCAGCGCGTTGCTGGTGATGACCGTGTTCGGGTAGCCCGAACGCGCCACCCAGCCGGTGATCAGTGCCGTGGTGTTGGCGGTCAGCGAGCCTGTTCCGGACTTGTCCATGCCCATCGGCGAGAACGACGGCGCCGCAACGAAGCCGAACGTTCCAGTGCCCGCGACAGCCAAGCCCGGTGCAGGTGCAGCCGCCATTGCCAGCGCGCCAGACCCGGTCAGAGCCAGCGGCGACGCAGGCGCAGCGGGCAGAGCCAGTGTTCCCGTCCCGGTGACATCGGCGGTGACCGTCGGGGCGGTTGTGAACCCCATCGTTCCCGACCCCACCGTCCGCAGTTCAGCTTCATACCCGAACTGAAGGAACGCCTCCGACGTCAGCGCCAGAGCGGCGTTCGCGGACGTCGCGTCGAACGCGACCGCACCCGAGCCGGTCACAGGTAGATCCGTGGCCGGTGCCGCAGCGAGCCCGATCGCGCCAGCTCCGGTCACAACCAGATGCCTGTGCGGCGGTGGCGTGTACACGAGGGTGTCGGGCACACGCGCCCCTGTGCCTTGCGGAAGTGACGCGGTCGCGCGTGATGCGCCGGGAAGCGGTGCCCGCGCCCATGATCGGCGAGGCAACCCCATGGTCAGCTCTGCGTGTAGCTGGGGGTGATGTTGATGCTGCCCGTGCCGCCCAACGTCACAGACGGGCTCAAAGCGTTGCCGCCGATGAACGTGCCGCCCGAGCTGGCGGTCCACAGTCCGCCGTGCGTGTAGGTTCCGGCCGGTGCGGGGACAGCCACCAACGCGGCGGTCAGCACACCAGTAGTACCCGACACCCACGTGGCCTGCACCCGCGCATACGGAGCGCCGGTCGCCTCATTAGCGCCAGTGGTGCCGGGGTCCGCGGTATGCAGAGAAACCCACGGGGCCGTAGAAACGCCTTTGACACCGTCAGCGGCGGCCTGCTTGGTTGCATTTGGTAGAGCCATTGTGCGTTATCCTTCGCGGGCCACTGAGCCCTGATACCAGCAGAAATCTTTGCCGTCCGAGTAATGGACGTAGAGCCGGAAACGAGCCGGAATGGAAATGGTGTCCGCCAACGCGTACGACACATTCCACGAGATCGATGAGGACGACACTGTCGCCGTCCATGTGCCGAGGACATCGCCCGCCATGTCGTAGAAGATGATTTCCGCGCTGGTTTCCGACGGGATCTCTTCACCGGGCAGTGGGTAGATGTCGTGAACGAAGTCCTGCCCGGTGACGAGCACAAGCGTTTCGACGACCGGCCTATTACCGATTGCCATGAAACCCCCTGATGGGTGTTAGATGCCGGAATAGATGCGGACGTCGTTCCAACTGTTGGAGTTGTTCGACGAGGCGCGTTCTACTCGAAGGCCCGCATATGAGTTGGTGGCGGGGACGACGCCGTGAATGTTCCCGGCATACAAGATGGGGGTGCCGTTTTTTTCGAGCCACCCGATTCCGTCGTGAACGGAGAACGCCAGCACATCGCCGCTGGTGACGGTGACACCGCTGGTCACGGAGTCGAAATCCGTGAAAGTAGGCGGGTTGCCCGACAGGGCCGACGAGAAGCGACTGAGATATACTTTGTTGCTGAAAATGTTCGCCGACAGCCCCTGTGTTCCTGCCGCATTGGAGCAGAGAACCAGGCTTGAGTCCGCGTTCCCGTTGGGGCCGATATTGCCGCCAACAGTCGCCTCCACGCGCACTTTCCCGCCAGTGATTCCGGTGTCGCGGATGAGGCCCCGGGAACCGTCGGTCGTGCCTGTGGTCGACCACGAGTTGTTTTGGATCGCGGCGTCTGTCCCGATCTGTGTCCACCCGTTGTCGACAACACCGTCAGAGCGGTTGAAGTCGTCGTAAAAGATGGACGTCCACACCGTTTTCGGTGGTATAGAACTGGTGCGGTCATAGTGGTCGATCCAACGAATCCAGGCATCACACAACGCACCGTTGAGAAACCGTACGCATCGACGACCAGGCCCGAGCTTGAACGTGGGGCTGATCATTTTGCTTCCGACATAGATGTTGTTGAGCCAAACTCTGACCCATTCATCGTTTTCGATCCACAGTTTGAGGGTGATGCTGTTACCGAAGTAGCCGACCGGGCTAGACCAGGCGAAAGGAGTTCCGGTGACGGTCATGACGTTCTCGAACTCGACGTACTGAATCAGGTCTCCGCCGATGGCTGGGGCGTGCATCAGTCGGATGCCGACGCAGTTGAGGAATGTGCCGCCGATCTTCGACCAGGAGTCCGTGAAGTAGACAGCGAGTGATTGCGCGGCCAAGCCCTCGACAGGGAACCACACCTCGTATTCGAGGCCCCAGTTCGGTGTGAATGGCTGGAACTCGTAAGATTCGCCGCCGCCGTTCACGGTGCCGAAGTTCTGCGGGATATGCAGTTCATGCAGGCTATTGATGTCAGCGACGGTGCCGTCTCCAAGATGCACCCATGGACGCTTTACAGGGTTTTCGATGGCGCGATCAAAACTGTCATACCATCCAGCCCAAGCCAGTGGCAGATTGCGTCGAATCAGAAAGCTCATGGGCTTGCAGGGTCAGTGAAAGCCCCGTTTACTGTGCCGCCCTGCGTTGCAGCGAAATTCCGCATGCCTGCGATAACATTCCGCATGCGGTTGTATTTCACGCCGACCGGCGAGGGGTCCGCCGGGTCCGTGTAGGTGTATTTCCAGGTCGCCTTGTTCGCATCCATCACCGCGATAGCAGCGTCAAGAATCGGCAGCGCGTCAGCGGCGGCCGTCATATCGAACATTCCGTCCAACGTTGATACACCGAAAGCAGCGCGATACAAGTTACCGTTATACGGCTCCTGAACGGCCACGACCTGAACGTAGGTGCCAGTGCTGGACACTTGCTCGAAGATTTGCGTCACTGCATTACCTCCTCTTGTTCGACAGCGCCGGAAATAGTGCCTCCGTTGTGCGCGAGGAACGTGCGAATGCCGATGAGCGCTTTCCGGTTTCCGCGCAATCCGATCGGGTCGTCGGCGGCAACAAGGGGCCGCAGAGACTCCGGGGCATCGTTGAAGCGTGCGATAGCTGCGTCAAAAACCGGTATGGCGTGGTCTGCCGGGGTCATATCGAACAATCCGTCGAGCGAGTCGACTTGAAAGGCGGCACACCACAATGCGTCACGATTCGCCTGGATAACGGGGGTAGAGACGTAAGTCCCACCCGCAGCAATGCATTCGAATACCCTCACGTCACCCTCCAGCGGGGATGAACACACCCGCAACCGCTATTTGCAATACTTGAGGCGCGATCGACCCAGTCACCGATGTGACCGAGTAATAGAAGCGCTCTTTGTCCAGAACTGGTTCCGACAGCAGCGGAACGTTTCGGCGCGTCTCATTAGCGCCCATCACTGTTGAGGTGACCGTGGTCCACGCCGTGCCTGTGGCGTTCCATTTGCGGGTCTCCACAGTCATCCCATTCGGTTGCGTCAACAGCGCGATATGGATGTCGGTGAGAATCGCCTCTTGGTCGTCCGGCACGTTCAGAACCGGGCCAAGCAGAAGCTCATTGACGCCCAACACGACGCCAGCGGACGCAACGACGCACTCGATGATCCAGAAAGACGCGTTCTCGTACGCCTTGTCGGCGAGGTCTTCGGCGTTGGCAGCAGCATTCGCTGCCGCCTGCGCCGTCGTCACCGCCGAGTCAGCTGAGCCGTGCGCTTCCAGCGCCAGCGCATAGTTTCCGTCAATCCGCTGGACGACATTCGTCGTGTGAGTGTTCTGCGCCGACTCGTAGGACACCCTCACGCCCTGCGTCAAAGCGGTCTGCGTGTCCTCCGCGGTAGCGTTCTGCAACGCCGCGAACGTGCCCGGTACCTGTGACCCATTAGGTGTGGGCTGATTAGGGGCAGTCACCAGACATCACCCCCAATATTTCGGTTTGACCAGGTGGAACACGCACAGCAGGTGAGCCACGTACGATGTGGGTATGGCAGAGGACGACCCCCCGGACGCCGACGAGGTCATGATTTGGAACCGGCTAAGCGGTCAAAGCGTCGGTTTCACGCTCCCCCGCCAATACGATGAACTGATCGCCTGGTTGGAGCGGCATCACGACCGGCGAACCTCCCCCACCGACTACGCGCGCCAACAAGGGTGGCTACCGCCGTCGAAGCCGTCCCGGCTACGCGTATTCCTCGCGAAACTGCGCGGCTAAACCCACAGTTCAGGCGGGTTCGGGATATCGGTGTCCCCCAACCGGTTGAGCCGCTGGATCACCATCGCGTCCCACCGCTGATGCTCATACAGTGCCGACTTGAACTGCCGCAGCTCGTTCTTCGCCTCAGCAAGATCCTGCTGCATGGCCTCGACCTGCTTGATAGAAACCTCAGACAAGGCAGCCGTCGCGTCGATCTTGACCTTCCGCCGCCCCATCACCCCATTGATGATTGCCGTTGCCGCACTGGAACCAGTCAGCAGCACCAGCATTTCGAAAAGTTGTTGCGCGCTCATCTCACCGCCTTGGTAGCTTTCGAATCACACGGCGAAGTTCTTTCCACCGGAACGCGAAAGCCACCACCACGGCAAACGTGAGAGACGCGGGGAGGACCGCATTCAAGCCACCGAAAATTAGTTGCGCGCACCCATACAGCACCAGCGACATCGCAGCAGTCACCAAACCGACCGACTCGACGAACAAGCCGTTGATCGTGTTCTTGATGACAATGCCCCACAACGCGACAATCGCCCCAAAGGTCATCAACCCCAGCCAAGCCACATGCAGCCACGACGGCATCAACGCCGCAATGGATCCTGGAACAGCACGCGTAACCAGCTGTGTGATTCCACTGACGATAAGCAGGAGCAGGAACACCAGCTCGAACGGCTCACGTCTGTGCAGTAGAAACTTCTCCATGTCACGACCTCCGAGCGGGGCCGACCCGTGACGTGGTCGGCCCCAACCAGATCAGTCGTCAGTTGGAGTCTTCGCCGCGGCGACACCGAGGCCGAGCAGTGACACCACCAGCGTGGTCAGGGTCGCGGCCTGGTTCTCCGCAAAAACCCCGTAGTAAACGAGGACGGCCTGCGCGGGGATCAGAAGGTTGTACAGCCAGGTCCGCCACGTCGCGGTGCTGTTCGCGCCAGCGAGGCCGAAGCCCAAAGCGGCAGCGATGGCGGCGACCCACACTGCGGCGGACTCGCCGCTGAGCACGCCGAACGCGACAAGCGCGGTCTGCAACGGTACGAGCGCGGCGTAGATGCGGCCACGCACTACAGCGGTGACGTCGCGGATGGAATCAAAAGTCATAGGAACGCTCCTATTTGAGGGTTAGCCCTGTGCGTCAGGCACAGGAGTGTCGGCGCCGTCGACGGTCAACGTGCCGAGAGTCTGCTTCGGGGTCCAGAAGATGCGCCCGTGTTCGAACTCCTGATAGGAGCCGGTATCGAACGGGACCTCATCGGAAATCGGCCACCCGTACGGCCCGCCTTCGTAGCCCGAGCGGTTCCAGCGGTTGCGGATCTCGCCATGCACCCATGCGCCCGGCTGCCCGTAACGCCGGTAGATGGCGCCGCCTTCGAAGCCCTGGACGTCGCCCACGGGCTTGCCATCTGCGCCATTCAGCACGGTGTGGTCTCCCACCGGGTAGCCGAGTGGACCTGCTTCCCAACCGCGTTCGGCGTAAGCCTCAAACACGTTGGTGGGGATTGCGTGTGCGCCCGTGCGCGGATGCCAGTAGATGTGCCCGTGCTCGAATTCGGCGCGTCGGCCCTCGCCATCGGGGGTTGGGATTTCGCCGTCATGCAGCCGTTTGCCCAGCCACGTCGCGCGTGCGGCTTCCTGGTCGATCATGTTGACGACCGGGGCCGCCAATTCGCCGCCGTCGTATTCGCGCACATAGGCGGCGAACACGTCCCAGGGGAAGTTCCAGCCGACGTCCGTGTGGTCGCCAATGCCCAAGCATTCGGTGACGTATTTGTGGTCGGAGATGCCCTCGGCACGCCAGTAGTCCGGGACGATGACGTCGGTGGAGAACCCGTACTTGTGGGCGTCCTGCACCGCGAGGTAGGCGGCGATCCGAAGGTCGTTGTCCCGCTCCAGCCACTGTGCGCGGGAGAACGAGGACCGCGAGCCGGCGAAACACAGGTTGATGGTGTAGCTGTTCGCGTCCAGGACGCTCCAACTCGCGTAGTCGGTGTCGACCACATCCACGAGCACGCCGTCCCGCAACGTGTAGTGATAGGAGACGCCGTTGGCCGAGTTGTTCAGGTAGGCGGCGAGCGATTCTGCGGTGCCGTTGCCTTCCTGCGTGTGCAGCAGGAAGTTGACGACGCGCGCCCCCCACCGGTTCGAGCGAGACCCGCCCAGCCGATTGACTTCTGTGTACTGCGGAGCCATCAGGCACCCACCTCCGGGTACTTGGAAAGAATGGTCTTGCGCGGCTTGCGGGAGAGGTGGCGTTCGACCATCAGCACTCGTTCGCGCTCTGCCTCGTCGACGGCTTCCAGGTACTCCAGAACCTCGTCGACGGTGTGTAGGCAGGGGTTCCAGCCCGGATCGCGGACAGGGACGTTGCTTACAGACGCGCCATCACTCGTGACCGGCCCCGTCTTCAGCGGACGCCCCTCCCCTGTGATCCCGTCTACGATCTGCGAGTTCGACGGAGTCACGTCCGGGCCGAACCCGAGAGCTTCAGCCAACTGTCGGCGAGTGTCCTGCGGCAGCGACTCGACGAACTCTTTAATGTCGAACTTGCTGCGGTCCGGGGCGTCGATCGGCTCCCACACCCCAGGGCTCGTCAGCCAGTGCGGGTCGGTATTCCGCGGCTGCTGATACTTGATGACCTGCTTCGCGGGTATCACCGAACCCGGAGGGCGTGCGCCGCAGTCCCATTGACGCCCGGACACTTCCTTCAGGTATTCGATCGGGAAGGGCAGCGGTGCCCCGTTCATTCCGGGCAGCCCCGAGTACATCCACAGGAATGCCTCTTCGCGGCAGTTGGGGTTGCAACGCTCCTGTGTGGGGAATTCGCCTGGTTTCAGCCACGGCGACGTGTCTACCTGCGGGACACGCGAGGACTTCTTCGACACCTGTTCTCCTGGCTTAGCGGCCGTGGACAGCGAGTTGCTGCACCAGCGATCCGAGTTCAGCGATCTGCGCAAGCGCGCGTTGGCCGCGGTCTTTGTTCTTTTCCTTCTCGCCGATCACGGGCACCCATTCGGGTGGGGACTCGCGGTCCCAGGCGAGGGTGAGTTCGCGGACGCGGTCGACGTAGATCGTGTGGTCGTCGACGTACAGGACTGTTGGGCCGTTGCCGACCACCTGCGTGCCGATGACCTGGGCGCCGATCCGGTCACCGATGAAGAAGTGACCTTTACCGTTGTCGCCGATGAACCACGGTGCGCCGTCACGGATGTTGATTTCATGCGAGAACCACGACCGTGTCTCGTGCAGCGATTTGCGGATCGACAGCAGCATTTCGAGTGTGTATGCCCGGTCTGAACCGGACGCCAATACTTCGAACGGTGCAGCCCAGCCGCCGTTGGTTTTTCGGCTGGTGCTCTCGATGCTGGCCCAGGCGGCGATTGTGTCCCAGTAGAAAATTTGGGCGACCGCATCCAAGGCGCCGCCGATAGGCGGGATAACGATCGCAGCGGCCAGGAGATCGCCTGCTGTATTATGCGAAAAAATTCTCTCGGCCGAATAGTTGACCCAACCGGGCACCCGCATGTCGTAAAAGTCCCGGACGCCTACTGATTCAACGGAGATAAGCCGAGAATAGGAAACAGCGTTCCCGTCCTCGACTCCGATCCATGCCTCGTCCGGAATGTCTTCGGATGGCTGCTCGTTGACAGACTCGCGCGACGCGAGATCCGCAGAAGCGACCTCGGTCCCTATCGGCGCATCGCCAGCATATGTCCAACCGTCACGCGTCAACCAGCGATGCCTTGCGGTCGCTGTAAGAGCGCATCCATTTGCGAGGGTGTACCTGAATAGCTCGGCACGCCCCTTCTTGAACGCAAACTGCGCCGTAGCAGCAACTCGTTCGCCTGAAGGTGTAACCGACCAGATCCGGAACGGCCCGCCACGCTTGGCGAGGACGTCGATACGTTCTCCGCCGTCAGGTCCGTCGATGACGGTATCCCCCGAGACGCATTGGATCGCTGCGGATATCAACTCGTTCACGAATGGGAACGAGTGCCCTCCGGCTACGATTTGTCGCGCGGTCGAGGGGGTGAAGGTGAATTTACTGGATTCGATACCAGTTTCTTCGCCTTCAAGGTAGATCACGTAGGGGCAGGTTTTGTCTGTGAGCCGCAGCCCCGGAACCATGTACGAGTCCGGGACGGTAGGCGAGACAACGTCTTCCTCGAATGCGTCGACGAAGTCCTCGGCGAACTGAGCGAACGTGCGCCGCAAACCGAGGAACGGGTCACCGCCATTGCTGGTGTCGGTGTAGTACCCGGATTTGTCGACGATGTCGACGACAAGGCAGCCATTCCGGAGGGTTTGCCCCTCGATGGGCTGCTCGTCCTCGCCCGCAATGAATCGACGTACCTGGATAGATAGTTGGGCGTCTTCCAGGATGTCTTTCGCCATGTCCACCCAGCGTTTGAAACGCGAGTTGGGGACAGACCAGATCGTGCCCGCGTTCAGGTCATCCATGAACGTCGTCGGTTTGATCGCGACGGGCCAATTCGACATCATCGTTGCCGGTGCCGAACTTTGGTCTTGCGGGTCATCCGGGAGCGCGAAATTGCTGGTCGCGTTTTCCCGCATAATTTGCAGAAATAGGGCTGTTTTCAGGCCCCAAATTGAGGGACCGGCCAGGAAGAAAACGCGCGGAAATTGCACGAAAGCGGGGAGGAAACTATTACACCATACGAGATAGTGTTCCAGCGTGGACATGTCATGCAGCCACCGCACAACCAATACCCAGGTGCCGTCTTCTCTTTTTTCAACGGTGTGGTCGTGCAAACGGCCGGACCAGCGGGCACCGTCTTTATCGACGGTGATGAAGACGTGCAGTTTCTCGCCGCGCGCTACACGCGGCGCAACCTGCCAGATCCATTTAGCAAGCGGATCGTCGAGAGGGATCTCAGTAAGTCCCGGACCCACCTCGTTATCGAGCCACGTAAACGATGCTGAATACTCGGTGTCGAGAGTGTCGACCAAATTCCAGTCGCCGGTCCAGATTCGGATCTTCGGCGGTACTAGGCGAGCCCTGCGGTCTTCTTCCTCAGCGGCGAGGGTCGCTTTCCAGATTTCCTCGCACTGTTCTTTCAGCGAGAGGGTTGAGAGGTCTGTCATCGGCCCTCCCATGCGTGACTCCAGCGCCGCTGGCAGTACACTTCGACCCGGCCGCCGCCCACAGGAGCGCCTTCGACCTTCACAGGCAGGTTGGTTTCCGGGGTCTTCGGCGGGACGACATGCTCGAACGAGATGCCGTTCATTCGCGCGGCAAGATTTGTGCCTGCGAAGTCCCTTACTTGGAGCTTGTCCCGGTACAGGGTGATTCGGGCGCCGCCCTCAACATCGCCGAGCGTTGGCAGGGTGATTTTCCGATTCGGATACTTGCCGCCAGGAACACGGTGGTGTTTCTTTCCCGTCCAGGAGAAGTCCGGCAGAGTCCATTTACCGCGTGTGACCACCCATTGCAGTCGCATGGGGATGTCGCACGGGTTTGAGATGGTTACGAACCCCTCCGACGTACCCGTAGCGCCGGTTTCGAAGTAATCGAATGGCGTGTTCTCCCATTTGTCTTCGAAGAAGAACGGTTGGTCGGCGATGACCGCCATCGGCACCTTCGAAGACCGAGTGACATGAGGGTCGTGTTTCGACTCGAACTCGACCGTGTCGTCTTTCGCCAGCCACAAACTGCGGGTGCCCGAGGTAGGGTAGGTGATCGACATTTTTGTGAGCGTCGAGTCTGGATCCCACTGATCCGCCTCGTAATCCCACATCGCATTCCAGCGGTCCTGGAGATCTTGCCACTCCTCTGGAGTGTCACCCTTGATCTCGACACCGAAGGTAATGCGCCGCTCTTTGTACGTCTTGCCCAGATACGTCGAACCCCGCTGGAACGCACTCGACTTTCGCCGTGTTTGGACGGGTGCGTCGTAGATCCCTTTGATGTCTGTCGACAAGAAAAGTTTCTCCGACACACCCGCACCATTGATCACGGCGTGCGAGCCATCGACTCCGAAGATTTCGACGCGGGCAGATTCCCGCATCAACAGTTAACCCCTTGCAGTGCCAGTGTGCTGAATTGCGCGGAGGTCGGCGAGCTGCTGTGCACGCCGGAACGCGTCAGCGGTGTCCGCGGTTTGCACGGTGATGTGTGTCGAGTAGTCGTAGGACGCCATTTGGGTTCCACCGCCGTTGGCTGACTGGGTGGTGACTACGTCCGCGGTCCCGACCGGCGACACTGTCGCGGCTTGATACCCGGACTGTGCGAGCGCTTGCGATGCTTGCGCGGACGCTGCGCGGGCACGCTGCCACGCATCCAGTGTTTGCCCGTACTGGAGGACTTCCGACGGGATCAGCGACCGTGGATCCGGCAGACCGAGCGGGCTGAGCGTGCTGTCCACCAGGTCGTTGAAGCCTGTCGACAGCGCCCCACCCAGCCGGTCAAGACCCTTCTTGCCGACCATCTCGAATGTGTCGACACCGGGCTCTCGCGGGACACCGAACGTGCCAGGGTTGCCTTGCGCGTCGGTGCCGCCGTTGAGCGGCTGTGGCAGCGCCTGGAGCTGGTTGTTGAAGCCCGGCATTTGGTTGATGAACTGCTCGAACATCTTCCATTGCGGGTTCGTGAGAACCGCTTCAGGCAGCCCGGACAGGTTGAATCCCCAGTGCTTGTCTTTGAGGATGCCGCCTTGGTCGTAGCCGTGGCCGTGGCCCCACATGGTGGTGAGGTCCATGCCGTAACGGCTCTTGTAATACCTGAGAGCTGCGACCATGTTCGAGTACGGGTCGCGGCGGTCGTTCGGCAACTCCGGATCCCTATGCGCGGCATAAGTTCCGGGGATGATCTGCAACAAACCGACACCGGCTTGTTCGCCGGTGCCGTTGACGTCGACGATCTGTTGCGCGATACCGGGATTACCACCGGATTCCGACATGATCTGCGCGAGCATCGCGTTGACCTGATTCGGGTCATCAGCGTTGAATCCGACGCGACGCATCGCCTTGATAGCGAGGTCACGCCACTGTTCGCCGCCGCCGGTCGGGTCGTAGTCGACCGGGCCGCCGCCACCGGATCCACCGAGACTGCGCGTCACCCAGCCGATAGCCTCATCCGCCAGCTTCCGGACAAACGCCTTCGGGATCTGACCGAACTGCCCCAAACCAGGGAAGTCCGGGACCTGACCGGCCAACGCCCGCAACGGCTTCGCCAACAAATTCTCGATAGCGAAATCACGCCCGCGGCCGACTACGCCGCCGAGTCCCGACCGGACCCGGTCGAGCAGCCCCTGCTTCTCTTCGTCGGACAGGTTGCCGAGGAAGTTCGCTGCCGCCCAGTGAACATGGTCAGTGTGGGCGGCATTCGTGGCTGGCCCGTAGTCGAGTGGCGCCCCGTTCTTGAGGTTTTGCCAGCCCGCCAGCGGCCAGTGGATGAGTTCCGTGGACTGCGGGTAGGTGTTGTAGATCCAGCGGGCGATCTCCGGCATCGGGCCGCCGAGGTCGATCGCCTTGCCCTGCATGTGGTAGTCGAATCCGCTGCCGACCTCACGGAACCGCTTCGCGCTGGTCAGGACCGCGTTCGGGAACGCCTCGCTGACGAGACTCCACAGCTGCGCTTGGATCGGGTCGAGCGGATCGGACGTGGAGATGATGCCGCCGCCATCACGGAACCCGGTCCCGCGGGACTGCTTACCGCCGCCATCCAGGACAGCGCGGCGCATCGCGTACATGGCTTCATGCCCGCCAGCCGCACGGACCTCATCTGCGGTCCACACATGCTCGTCGTCGGACAGCCGGTACAGGCCAGCCTTGTCGTCGCGCGAGCCGCCCGGTCCGCGCACGGGACCACCGGGGCCACCCATCCATCGGGCACCTATCAGTGGTTTGGCGAACTCGCCACTGTTGCCGGTGACGCCGACGTGGTCGACGGTGTCCCATTTCGGGAGCCCCAGTTTGTCGGCGACCTTGTTCCAGATGTTGCCGAACCCGTTGATAACGTCGATCACCGAGTTGATGGGGCCTTGCAGGGCGGAGACGACGCCGCTCCAGCTGGAGCCGATCCCCACGACGATCTGAGCGAAGAAGCTGGGCAGTTCGCTCAGCGCGGTTTTCAGCTTCTCGAACCCGTTGTCGCCGACGACCCGGTCGATTGTGGAGGTGACGATGTCGCCGACCGAGCCCCACTTTGTGCCGTTGTCGGTGGCGAAGTTGCTGATGGCGTCGGTGACACTGGGCAGGCTGTCTCGCAACCCCGACAGCGCGCCGCCCGCCTTTTCGGTCAGGCTGGAGATCGCCTTCGGGCCGATGCCGTCGAGGCTTGTGCCGATCTCATAGAACCAACCGACCAGCTTGCCAGCCTTCTCGTCGACATCGGTTGTCCACGAGTTCCAGGCGTCTTTCGCCTGCTTGATCTGGTCGTCGAGGCCGGTGACTTCAGCGATTTTCGGCAGAGGGTTGGCGATCGTGTCGTTGACGTTCTTCCAACCACCGATACGGTTCACCCAGACATCAAGTTTCTCCATGAACCTGATGGCTTTATCGAGGGCGGTACTTATGTCGTTTACGGTGTCGCGGACATCCTTAAAGAACTTCTTAAGACGTTGCTGCCCTTCCTCGGAACTGAGAAAGGCGTTCCATTTGTCCAGAGTCTTGCCGATTGACGTCAGCCAGCCTTCGCCGGTTTCGTCGGCACCTTGGAAGACGTTGCCGAAAAGCTTGGCGAGCTTGCCGACGACAGCAACGATCTGCCCGAAAGTATCCAGCGACTCTTGAAGGAAGTCGCCGAATCTGGTTTTGCCCTCGTCGCTTTCGGCCCACTCGCGGAATCGGCGTGTAAAGTCGAGGAAGCCACTACCGAGTCCAGGCAGGAAGTCGGAACCCACCTGCGAAAGCGACAGCATGCCTTGGACAATGTTGTTGATACCGTCAACTACTGGACCGATCGACGCCTTGACGTTCTCAAAGATGTGCTGCACCTTCAGCCGTGAGGCGTCGGTGTCGAGGTCGGCGATAGCGCGGCGCAACCCCTGGTTGATTTCGGTGGCGATCCCGCCGAGCCCGCTTTTGAGGGTGGGGATCCAGTGGTTGGCGAGGTTGACTACCGAGTCGCCGAGCTTGTCGAAGAAGTTGTCCTGAACCAGGTTCTTCAGGTCGGTGAACGCAGGCTTCAACCCGAGGATTTGCCGCACGAAGTCTTGCGCGTTCGGCGACAGTTTCGCCATCGCCCGATCGAAAGCTTCAGCCGCGGCCGAGCTGTCATTCATCGCGTCGGTGACGCCCTTTTGGGCTTCGGCGAGCGCGGCTTGAGCGTCCGTGAGACGCACGTACGCGTCCTCAAGGTTCTGCTGTGCGTCGACTTCGCCTTCAGCGGCGCGAGCGATACGGTCCTTCGCGTCTACAACCTGGTCGGCGCCCTCGACACCGAGGGCGTTGGCTTCGTTGGCCTTCTCGGCGAGTTCCCGGTTCTCCCGCAGCACGTCCTGCTGGTCGACCAACGCTTCCTTGACGCGGTGTTGCGCGTTGGCGCGGTCGATAGCATCCGAGTTGGGGTCCGAGTAGACACGGAACAGTTCGCGTTGCGCTTCGGCGACCGCGAGCGCCGCGCCTTCCTCGGAGAGAGCAGTGCGACCGAGCGCCCGGTTGAGGTCGTCGATGTTCTTCTGCGCGTCTTTGCGCGCCCGGTTCAACGCCTTCTGCGCATCCAGCGATTCGCGCTGTGCGTTGCGGACACCACGTTCAGCCGAGGTGATGCCCCGCTGCGCATCCACCACACCGCGAGCCGCCGCCGCCTGCTGTTTCTGCGCCGAAGCAACTGCTTTCGCGTGCTCCTTAGCGTCCTTGCTGGCCGAGTCGGATGCCTTGCCGGCGGCTTTGATCGCGTCTCCGACGCCGGACAAGCCGATCTTGGCGACAGCGAACACGCTGACGGCGGCAGCCAACCCTGCGGGCAGCAACCCGATGACTCCAGCGGCTTGCGCGAGTTGCCCGATCAGTGGGACCAGCGACACCGCCGCCAGTGCCGCCAGTCCGACGAACGCGATGCTGGTCAGGTTGTGGAACGACAGCATGTTGCGGCCGGCGTCGGCGAGCGCGCCACCGAGCCCCCGCAGTCCGGCGCCCAAGAGCCCGGTCAGCGAGTTCTGTGCGCGGCGGGCGCGCGTGAGGCGGTCGTCTGCGTCGGCTTCCTGCCCCATGAGGCCGGTCACACGTCCAGTAGCGTCTGCCAGTTCGCGACGGGCGCGGACGAGGCGCTGTGTGGCGGCGGTGCGCTGGGAGTCGGTCGCGTTGGAGCGCGCCATCACTTCGGCATGCCGCTGCTCCGCCAATGTCACCCGGTCGACGGCGTCGGATTGCTGGCGACGCGCCACCGACAGGCGGCCCGCGATGTTCGCCACTTCTGCCTCAGCACGGGCGACGCTGGCGCGGTCGATTTCGACCTGCAACCGGATGGCTCGCACAGGACGGGTGAAGATGTTGCCGCGCAGACGACGCGTCGAACGCGCCAAACTGCCAGCGCCGAGACTGCCGACCCGGTTGTTGACGTCGCTCGCCAGGCTGCGGAGCGCCAGCAACTGCGACATCGCTGCCGCGGTGTCGACGTTCGCATTCAAAGTCAGCGGGACCGCGGCCTGTGATGCGCGGAACGCCTCCATCTGCCGTGTGGCGCGGGCAAGGTCGACATTGACGTTGACCTTGACGTCCGGCATACCCTTGACGGCTTCGCGGACACGGGTCCGCAGGCCGGTCGTGTTGACCTTGATGCCGACCTCAGCGTTGATGCCCGCTGATGCTGTGCGCACCATGTTCCGCAGATTCGTGCGGAAACCGTTGGCGAGCTTCGGTTCGACGGTGACCTTCAGCGACTCGTTGATCGGCCGAATGAGAGTCTTGACCTGCGTACGGAAGTTGTTCGCCAGCTGAGGGCGGAGGGTCAGCCGAGCCGAGCCGGACGAGTAGGCAGGCCAATTAGCCATGCGGCACCGCCTTTAGGTTTTGCGCCCCAGGATGTTGTCCACGGCTTCGTGCACGTTCTGGGTTTCTTGGAGGTCCCGGAACAGGTCTTCGGCCGTCATCGGCCGCGGTTCGGGTTTGATCGGGGGTGGAAGTTTGCCGCTGAAAACCGCTGGCATGACCCGGATCAATTCTTTGACGTAGTCGATGAGTTTCAGCATCAGAAGGACTTCCAGCGAGTAGCCCTTCGGCGTCGGAGGGGGCAGCTCCCCCGGTTCGGGTCGCTTCTGTTGCGCTCGTTCCCAGCCGATCTCGGGGTTCATTGCGAGAGCCGCGTGATAGCTACTCTCGGGCGGGAGCCGATTCGCCAAGATCCGATACAACTGCTGCCAGGGGTGTTTGCCGCGGAAGAAATCCAGCAGGTCCCACCCGTGGCAGTAGTTCAACAGGTCGTCTTCGATCTGTACCCCGTAGTCCTCGATGAGGAGTACGAGGGCTAGGCGCCCCCCGGCAGATCAGCGCCGTCCTCGCCGGGAACGGACTGGAAGTGGTCGTTGATGTCGTTGATCAGCGGGAACAGCACTTCGGCGGGTTCGTCCTTGACGACCGACCACACCGCCGGGAACGCGGGACCGCAGACGGTTTCGAACAGAGCCCGCAGGTTGTGCGGGTCGAAGTTGCCTTCCTGGTCGATCAACGCAGCAAGGGCTGTCGCGCGCTCGACGCTGTCGGGAGCGGTGATCGGGGTGGGCGGTTCGGTGCCGTCGAACTCGTACGGCGGCAGCGGCTTGTGCTTGGCACGCGCCTGGTCCCGCATCGTCGCCCAACGCGACTTCACTTCGGTCTTCTCGACGGCCTTGGTACGTGGCGCAGCGGCCATTGTGTTCCTCCTGACGGAAACGGGTTACTTGGTGTCGGTCTTCTTGGTGGGCGCCGGCGCGGGGGTGCGCTTCGGTTCCGGCTGCGACTCGGGCACCGGCTTGTAGCCCTTGGCGCGGAGCTGTTCGCGCTCGATCGCGGAGCCGACGAGGCATTCGCGGCCGTCTTTGCTGACCATGCGGATGGGGGTGAAAGCCATAGGGGTCTCCTGGCTCGACCTGGCGGAAGATTCGGGAAGGGGCCGTCCCCGTGCGCGGCCAGGAAACACGCACGGGGACGACGACTAGACGCCTGATCAGGCGTAGGTGACCGCGAAACCAGCGCTGGGGCCGGTCGCGTTGGTGACCACGATGTTGTGGCTGCCAGCGGTCTTGGCGGGGGTGATGAACGCGAGAGTGGTGTCGTTGCCGACCTGGAAATCGGCTGCCGCGGTGCCACCGACAGTGACGGCGGTGGTGCCGGTGAAGTGCTGGCCGGTCAGGATCAGCTGCTCGCCGCCAGCGGTCGCGAGGTTGCCGCCAGGAGCGCGCGAAGCGATCGTCGGAACCGCAGCGGTGGCGGTGAAGCCCATGCCCGCGAGCAACGCGCTGACGCCGGGGCCGCAGATGACGTTCTTCATGCTGTAGCCGAGAACGGGGTCGATCTTCGCCTTGACGGTGAAGTTGTAGGTCAGCGCCGATTCCTGCGACCAGGACTGCTCACCGATCTCGGTGACGGTGGCGCGCGGCAGAACCTTCAGGATGTAGATCGCGTCCGCGCCGGCACCATCCACCATGCCGAAGATGAGCCGGTTGTATCGGGTCTCGGGCGAGGTCGGGTTGTTGTACTGGATTTCGCCGGTAGTCGCATCAGCTTCGATCGCCGACAGGTCGATGCCGGTGTACAGCTCCAGGGTGCGCCGCTTGGTTTCCTGCGCGGTGAACGACACCGACAGGTCGACGCTCAGGATGTCGGTGCGGGTCGGTTCGATCGCACCCCACGACTCGATGTCGTTGCTCTGGACCTCGGGCCGGAAGGTGGGTGGGGCATCCTTGGCGATCAAGCCCAGCGATTCGAAGTCCGTCAGTGCCTGGAACTCCGCAGACACCCCGTCGGTGAACGCGGGCGGGATGGTGGCGTCATCGTCGCCGATGAGAACGAAGCCCTTGTTGGGGCGGCGGATCAGGCTCTGATTCCAAGCCGCCAGCTGCTCGAAAGTGACTGCTGCCATTGGGTTTTCCTTGATTTGGGCACACCCAGAAACCCGCAGCCATCACAAGGGCTCGGGTGGTGTGAAAGAGGTGATTAGCGGGGCCGGCGGTAGGACAGCCGGACGGTGGCGGTGACGCCGCGGACGTCGCGCCGCTCGGGCGGGATGTATTGCCCACCGGTGGTTTCTTCGGCGACGTCGATCAGGTAGCCGCCAGGTGCGGTGTTGCCCGCAGCGCGGACGCGTTCCTGGCCCGCGGTCTTGAGCGCTTTAGACGCGGCGCGGGTGGCAGCGACATACTCGATGTCGATCACGGGATTGTCGGCGACGCCGTCTTCCCGCCCGCCGACACGAGTGACGTAGATGTAAGGCGGGTCGGTTTGGTCGGATTCAGCGGTGACGACGGGCGCGATGTCGTTGAGCAGCGCCTTCATGACTTCGTCGTATTCCGGGTAGGGAGGCAAAGACATGCTCAGCCCTCCACGTCTCGGATGAAGTCGTGCATGACGTGCTCGGGGCGGTTCCATCTGGTGCCGTGCTCGCGGAAACGGGCGTAATGGCCGGACGCGTAGACGACGCCTTCGATGTCGCCGTTCTCGCCCGGACCTGAGTGTGCCGAAACGTGCGTAGCGTTGAAGCCGGTCCTCCACCTGCTGCGTTGCGCCCACCGGTCAGCGCCTTGTTCGGCGATTTCCTGCACGAACTCGGTCAGTTCTGGGGAGGTGCGCATGAACGTGGTGTCGAGGTCGAAGTCACTGCCGTCGTATTCCACTGCCGCCGTCCTTGGCGATTTTGAAGCGGACACCCGCCGTAAACCCGGTGAACGAGTTCCGGGTTTCGCGGACCTGCCCGTCGATCACGAACAGTTGCCCGTTGAACCGGATCTTGTCCGTAGCCAACACATCCGAACCCGATGGGGCGGTCACCTGGGCCGCCAACATCAACAGCTCACCTTGCGTGTTGTCCTCGGAATCTTGCAGCCACTTCAGATCGCACGGCCCAATCTGATGGGTGGCGACAGACCCATTCACGGGGTCGCCTTCCCAGTTCAATGCGGCGCCGCGCTCAACGGCGAGCATGACGCCCTTCGGATACCTGCGGCGTGCGTAGTTCACCATGTGCACGGCCTCGTCGACGCGAGTCCCGCGTTGCGCAGGATGTCCAAACCGGCCGAACACAACTGCGACAGAGACGCTTTGATCTCCGCCGCTGACGGACCGTCCGCGTACGTGACCGACCCGCCATCAGCCGACTCCGACTTGATCGCGACCACACGACCAACCGACCCTGCGGCGGGGTTGATGCCGGCCTCTTGCCACTCGGCGACCTGCGCACACGTGGCGTCCCGCATTGCCTCGATGACATCGGGTTCGGTTGGCAAACCAGCCGGATCTACTTCGTAGATGTCCAGCCGTGTGGCTTTCCGCACCAGAATGGAGGCGTAGCGGATGTCGCGTTCCGCTTCCGCGGCGTCGGGTTCCTCCGCGAGCCAGCCGTCCATCAGATCGTCAGGTACGGCGTAGGTCAGCATTACTCGCCCTCAACCGCCTTGCGGGCCGCAGCCTTGCGAGGTGCGGTCTTCTTGACCGCAGGCTCAGGCTTCGGCTCGGGCTCGTCGTCCTTGTGCGCGACGATCGGGACATCCTTGTCGACCTTCGGCGCGGCCTGCTTTGTGGGCGCTGGAATCTCGGACCAGTAAGCCCACTCCAGCAAGTCAGGGCGCGGCTCGTCCGACTCGACGACCAAATCCTGATCGTCGCCTTGGTACTCGTAGAAATAGGGCACTTACCTGTCTCCAAACAGATCGCGGCTCCCACCAGGACCCGTGCCGCCCACCGAAGCAGGCGGCACGGGAACAGGTCAGGCAGCCAGAGCGCCGCGCAGCAGAACGCCGCGGTTCGCGTCGAGGGTCTTGGTGCCGAACAGGATGTCGACGGAGATCACGTCGGACTTGAGGTTCATGTCGTAGTCCTGCACGACGCGCAGCGACAGGCCCTTGTAGGACTCCATCGCACCCCAGGTGTTCGACCGGGGCAGCGCCAGCGGAGCCGACGCCAAAGCGAGCGCGGTCCGGTGGAACGCGAGACCAACCTCAGTGGTCGGCTGACCCGACGCGGGCGAACCCGCGGGCTGCACGATGTTCTGGGTCATGTAGGCGTCGAAGCCGAACAGGCCGCGGCCGATCGAGCCCTCACGCAGCGCCGCGGTGCTGCCGCTCTTGTCGGCGTGCTTGATGATGTCGCTGTTCAACCAGCCCGCACGCGTGGTCGGGCCGACCACCGCGGAACGCTCCGAGGTCGGGACCTTCTGGATGTTCAGCAGCCGGTCCGCCTCGATCAAAACCTCGGGCTTGTTCCACTCGAAACCGGTACCGGTGCCGGCGACAGCGGTGAAGTCGGCCTTGGCCTGAGCGATGATCGCGCGGTCGACCTCCTGAGCCAGTGCCTCGCAGGCGGGCATCAGGAACTGTTCGTCGAAGTCCTCCAGCCGCAGGGTCAGATCCTGGGCGGTGATGGCGAACGACACGTCGCGGTGCTTGTCCAGAGTGACGGACACGCTGGTCTCAGTGGCGTTCTGGACGGTGATCGACGGCGAAGACGGGTTGAACGTCTGCGCGGTGAAGGTGGCGGGCTTGCGGATCGCGACGGATGCGCCGATCTTCTGGCCGCCCCACTCCGAGGAAACGTCGGTGTAGACCAGCGGAACCATGCACAGGTTCTCGTACAGGTTCGCCAGCGCCTTCTTGGCGATGACGCTGGGGGTCAAAAGGGTGTTAGCCATTTATGGCTCCTTGAAATTGCGTGTCAGTCGGCGAATCCGCGATGTGCGCGGACGTCACGCCGGAATGAGTCGATGTCCTTTTCGCCCGTGGAGTTCGGGGATGCGTTTCCGCCGGACATATCTCCGCCGCTTCGAGGAGCCGCCGCCTGGGCTGGCGCCTTTTTCAGCTTCGGGTTGTTTTCGACGGCCGCAGAAACAATCGCTTCCACCTGGGCAGCGAAATCGTCGGCAGTAGTGTCGAGTTTTTCGATTGCCGCGTTCACGGAGCGGGAATCGAGGAGAGATGCGAGGTCGCCGTCCACCTTGGAGGCGGCGGCGGTGAGAGCGTCTTTGCGCTCGTAGGCGCGCAAACGTTCGGCGGCAGTGTCGCGTTCCTGCGCGATCTGCCTCTCCCGCTCCTGCGCCTGCGCGAGCAGGTCAGCAGGGTCGGGCGGAGTGTCGTCCTTAATCAGGCCGAGGGTGCGGGCGATCTGCTCGGTGAGAGCTTTCTGTGCCGCGTCGGCCGCGTCCTTCGCTGCCTGCTCGGCTTTCTCGTTGCCCTTGACCCGATTCGCGGCAGCCTCACGGCGAGCCTTCTCAAGCTCTTTCTTCAGCCGCGCTACTTCCGGGTCGGGCGCCGAGTCGGTTTTCTCCGGCTCGGTTTCAGTTGTGTCGGTTTCGGTGCCCTGTACATCGGCACCGATATCCGGGGTGTCGACAGTGTCCACCGGAATATCGGCAGTAGTGTCGGTGGTGCTGTTTTCGATTGTGATTTCCTGGGGGTTGGCTTCGTCGGCCATGAATGTGCCTCCTGGACACGGTGAAACCCCGTGCGGCAGCCTGGCCGGACGGTGTTGAAATGACGAAACCCCGAAAGGCAAGAAAGCCCATTCGAGGTCGAAACCCGCTACAGAGAAGCGGGAAGACTATTCAGAATTGCGCAACGAAACGAATACGTTGACGCACACGGTTGCGGCGCGCTACCGCACGCTGACGGCGACGGTCTGCGCGCACCTCATCCGGTACACGCACCGCACGCGGCGGCGCAGGATCGTCCGGCGTCCAGATACCCAGGGTGTGTCGGCAGCCGGGATGCCACAGGCCACGCGCACGCGCCTCATCAAGCGAACACATCACCGTCACAGTGACGTTTCGGCCCGTACTCGCTTCCCTCGCGATCGCGCCCACGGTGGAGCCGCTGATCGAGAGAACCTGACCTTCGAAGACAGCGCAGCGCGGGCAGCTCCCCGCGACATCCGACACGATCACCAGATCGTGACCAGCCGCGGTGAGTTGCGCACAGTAGGCGTCCACCTCCGCGCGTGTGATAGCCGCCCGTACCGCGATCTCCACATAGGAGACGAGGTCGTAACGGTAGCCGCGACGGTCCACGAAACCCGTGATCCCGCGGCGAGCGAACGCCTCCAGCGCGCGCTGCACCACCCGCGAGCGGTCTAGGTCACCGTCGGCCCGCTCGGCGCGGACCACGTCATCGACCACACGGCGATACGTGTTCTCCATGACCAGCGGCACCAGCCGGTGTGTCGCTTCAATTGTGGTGATCGTGTCGTCGATCAACCGGTGCACTGCCTGATCGTCGGTGCGCGGCGCGTACGGAAGATCCGCTCGCGCCGCAGTCAGTCCGTCGTGCCACGCCCCAAGCAAGGCTTCCGCGACAGCGGGTCGCATCTCACGATCGGCGCCGGTGATGATCCGGTCTACGCCGCGGCGAAACGCCGGTAGCCGCAACAGCAGCCGTTGCGCCCACACCCACACGTGACCGACACCGGGAGCCAGCGACATCGCCAACCACTCCAACAACGCGCGCTCAACCCGTCGATACAAGCGCACGACCGGACCTGCTCGCCGGTCACCATACGATGGGGTCAGCGGCATCAGGCAGCCTCATCCAACGGTTCGGAATCCGGCTCCGCATCGCCCTGGAGGTTGCTGTGGGCTTCTTCTCCTCCTGGGGGCGCGAAATCGCCGCCGTCGGGATCGGGCACCTGGAGGTCGATTTCCGCTTTGATCAGCTTGACTTCTTCGTCGACTTCGTCCACCGACCAGTTCGGGTTGCGTTCCCGCACCGACTGTTCAATGGAGATCGCCTGCGCGGCACGAAGGTTCGCGATAGCTTGCGACTGCTGCACCGGGTCCACATCGACACGCACCGGGAACTTCATCTCCGGTTCGGCTTTGATGCCGTAGTCGTGGCCGTTGCCGTAGACGATGGCGTCCAGCTCCAGCATCGTGCGCGCCAACGGCTGCGCCTCCGACTGCCAGTACAGGATCTTCGTCGCGCGGGTCTGATGCGACAGACCCTTCCGCGCGGACACCTCGGTCGCGGTCATCATCCCCGACAGTTGATCGTCACCGAAGTCACCCACCGAGTAGCCGGCGCTGACCACGATCCGGTTCATCAGATCCTGGCAGGTCGCGGCATGCTCCTGATGGCGGATCTGGAACTGTTGGGCTTGCACCAACTGGTTCGGGCCGTCCTCGGGAAGCATGAGCTGACCAGGGACCGGTGTGAAGATGGCTTGTTCAGGGTCGAACGATGCACCCAAGCCGGGACCGTTGTCCTCCAACGCCTCCTGCGACACGAACAGTCGAGCTTTCGCAAGATCAAGGTCCCGCATCCACGAGCTGTAGGCAGCATCAAGAGCGTCGAACAGCTGCTCGATGCCTTCGAAATCGCTGCGACCCAACGGCGACAGGTTCGGGACGTTGCGCCACCTGCGGGCAGGTCGAATGTTCGGCACGTACGCGGCGGTCAAACCCTTCACGCGGGTTTCGATCACCGGTTGCGTCGCAGCCCACGCGGTTGCATCCAGCTCGTCGAGCTTCATCGGTCGCCCGATGTGGTCGCCGTCACCGAGGTAGAGGGCGTGTTCGATCGTGCCGGGTTCGTGCCGTTCCAGGTGCCGCCAGGTGCCGCGCTTGTCCTTCGCGACGACCCGCCAGAACGTGACCGCAGCGAGCTTGCCGTACCGCCACTCCGGGATAGCCGCATCAGGGCCGACCGCCGACAGCATCACCTTGTCAGTGACCGCCGTGTCCCACCAGAGCCGAAGGAACACACCACCAAGCGCGCTTTGAATTTCCGCGGCTTCCAGGAACGTGGCAACCACGTCGGCGCCGTCGAGCAACTGGCTCAGCCGCTCCTTAGCGCCGTCGAGGTCGGTGGCGTCGCCGCCGTTGAACACCCACGTCGGCGGTTGCCCGAACAGCAGGTTCGCCGACGTACGCGCGACATCCGCCGGTGCGGGCACATGCAGACGTTTCATCGCCTGCTTCTGCGGCCGGCCCCAGAAGAACCGGGCGACAGCACCGACCACCCCACCGCGGAACTGGGAGGGGCGATTGGACGGCATCCCGTCGAGGTACTGGGAGTAGAAGGATTCGAGGACACTCGAATCGCCTTCGAGCCAGGCGCTGTGCAAGTCGTAGGCGGCTTGGGCGTCGTCCCACGGCTCCGGCGGCCACGCGCCTTTGAATTCAGGCATCGCCACGGGGCGCCTCCAGCAGGGTTCGAACGCGCGCCGATACAGACGCTGTGAAGTTGGGTGGATGCCTCTAGTCGGTTAGACGAGGCTCAGGTTTTCCAATGCCCGCCCGCGCGTGGTGTAGATCAGCGCGCCGGGGCGGGCTTCGGCACCGGTCTTGTCCCGGTACCAGGCGCTGCCGCCGTCAAGAGCGGGGGAACAGATGATCGTGCGGGCCGCGGACTGCTGGATCGCCATCTCATGCCAGTGCCCGTGGAGTAGGAAGTCCGCGCCGGCGGGATTGCCGTGATGGAACGCTTGGGACGCCCACCAGTCGGCGGCTTTGCCTTTGCGGAACTGGTGGCCGTGCAGGAGGGTGAACACGCTGTCGGCGACGCCGACGGTCATGTATCCCTGGTCCTTCGGCGGCACTTGTACGCGCACATGCCCGTAAGCGTCGGGGTTCTCGGTGAGGGCATCGGAGACGGCGATTGCGCCTTCGGTGGCCCAGTTGTCGTCTGCGCGGGTCTGGACCGGAATGCGTGTCGCGTCGTCGTGGTTGCCGCCGATGACGGACACGGCGATCTCGTCCGCGAGGGGCGCGAACGCTTTCACTGTTTCCAGCAGGGTCCGCCGCCACAGTCGCACTTGTTCGGTCACGGTGAGAGATTGCCGCCAGGCGAGTTTGCCGCCTTGGCTGACACCCCCGTTTTCGATGCAGTCCCCGACGAACGCCAAGTGCACGGCGCCGATGGAATCGCGTCGCTGCCGCTGCTTCAGTTCAGTTACGGCGCGGTCGACACTGGTGAAGTAGCGGTCTATGGTGCCTTGCACACCGTCGCCGTCGATCTTCCCGAACTGGAGGTCGCCCGCCTGGTATACGAAGCATCCGGTGCCGGTGATGCTGGTTGGCTGGTGCGGTTCCCGGTCGCGAATGGAGGCGATCAGTTCGCCGATGTCCAGCCCGATAGTCTTCGGCGCGATGTGGAACCGATACGCGGCCAACCATTCGCCGTTGAACGACTGCCACCGCGAGACCCGTGGGTGTCCGACGATCTGCACTTCGTCGGGGTTGTACCCGAACTGTTCCAGCAGCTCGACATGCGAGGTGGGCGGCTCAGCGAGCGCGCCAGTTTGGATGTAGCCGCCGCTTGTGCCGTCGAATTCGGTGCGCGGCTTGTACTCGGTTTCGGTGGCAGTCGGTTGCTTCAGCAGGTCGTCGGCGAAGCTCACGCGGCGATCCCGGTTTTCGTGTAGCAGCCGCAGCGTTGACGGCAGTGGCGTCGGAATTGGGTTTCGCCGATGGGGCATCCGTTGACGACCGCGATCTGATGCAGTTTCGCGACCGGACCACCTTGCCGTAGGTAGCTGTCGAACGCTGTTCTGTCGCGTTCATCGAGGTTCGAAACCCATATCCCTGTGCCACACGGTCGGGAGTCGTCTTCCTCCACGACTTTCTGTACGTCGTCCGCGAGAGACATTCCTTGCGCCTCCTAGATCAACTCGCTAACACGAGCCTATCGGCGCTGTATAGTCGCGATTTTCATGCTGCGACAGCGCCCGGCATGTTGGTGAGTTTCACTTGCCTCCGCCATTTCCGTTCAGTGGTGACGGTGGCGTAGCGGAGCGCGTCGATGCCATGATCATTCAGTTTGATCGGCTGGTCTTTGCCCTCGTCGGTTGCTTTCGTATCCCACACATAGCCGGGGATCTCTTTCAACAATTCTGGGCAGCGATCCGAGAATTTCAGTTTCCCCGCTGATACCAGCGCTGTCATGGTGCGGATGCCGTAGAGCACGTCTTTCGCCGCAGGGTAGGTTGTCAACCCGTCCTGCTTCAACTGGACACGGAAATCGGCGGCGGCTTGGTCCACGATCACCGGGCACGTCAACCGCGGCAGGTTGCCGGGGTCGTCGCCCGGATGATGCGGAGTGGCGAGCCAATCCCGCAGCCCCTGCGACAGTTGCACGTTGGTCCAGCGGGCAGCCGACGACGGGGAGACGTGCCGCCATTCGTCGACCGCGTACAGCACGTTGTCGACTCCGAGACCCACCATGACCCCGTGTGTGGGGTTGGTGGTTCCGTGGTCGACCCCGACACCGACATACCATTGCATGCCCGGCAGTTCCGACCATGGCACGAGGTGCTGTTCGGGGTCGTACATGTCGAAGATCGCGCCGTCCGCGGCGACCCAGCGGCCGAGGATGTTCCGCAGGTAGAACAGGCCCTGGAACTCGGCTTTGATCGCGGCGACGTATTCGGGCGACAGGCTCGGGTTGTCGTCGAGGGTGAAGTGCCAGGCCTGGAGGTTCATGTCCGGGTCGCCCTGGCGGTCGATGAAGCCGACCTTCAGGTAATGGTTCGGGTTGTCCGGGTTGGTTGTCGCCAAGCAGCGGGCTCCGGGCACGGACAGGCGCGCGAGGAGCTGTGTCCAGAACGATTCCGGTAGCAGCGTCGCTTCGTCGACGAGGGCGAGGCAGGCGGTGAGTCCACGCAGCTTGCCTTCAGCACGCACATCGGAGGCGCCGATCAAGTGGACGGTGCGGCCGAGGATGACCGCAATGTTGGAGCCGCGGGTGTGGTGCACTTCGTGCGCCCACGGACCGAACACGGCCTCGTCCTGCATCGGCTCGATGATGTTACGTTCGATGGTTTGCAGGGTGCGACCGCAGATCAGGATCAGCCCGGAATCAGGGGCGGTGCTGACGGCGTCATAGAAGGCGAGGATGCTCGCGATCGTTTTGCCGGAGCGGACGGCGCCGGACCAGATGGATACTCGGTAGCGGCGGGATTCGACGATGCTGACGATCTGTTTGCGTGACAGCGGCAGTTCGTCGAGAACACTCACGCCGTGTCGTCCTCTTCGTTGCTGTCGTCTGACTCGGGGTTGTCAGCGAGTTGGTCTGCTGCGACGAGTTCTTCAAGCTTGCCGAAGAAGTTGCCGATCATCGACAGCGTTTCAGCACCAACGCCGCCCTTAGCATCAGCGATGGCTTTCAACTCGGCGGCCTTATAGGTGCCGGTCAGCTTCGCGCGCTGCTCCATGATCGCGAGTGCCCGGTCGATCATCCATGTTTGAGCTTTGCGTTCCTCGGCGTTCTTCGGGTTGACGATCTTCTTCCAGATCGCGGCCCACATGGCGTCGAGGCGGGACAGTTCGAGTTCCAGGTACTCTTGCGCGTTTTCGCGCGTGATGTCGGCGATGGCCTCTTTGATCCACATGGAGACGGTGGATTTGTGGACACCCATCTCTTCGGTGATTTGGGCTTGCGATTTGCCTGCGAGCCGCATCTCCAACGCGAGGTTGCGTTTGCGCTGGGTTTCGACGAGGGTTTCGACAGGGGTGGTGCGTTTGCGTGCCATAGTGGCGGACCTCCAGGAACCGCGTCGGCGCCTGGCCGGTCGCGTCCGAGTGGAAGAGACGGCTGCCGCCTGGGCTAGCCGGAGAATGTAGCGTCTAGTGGACACTGTCGCGTCGTGTACACGCCATGTATGATCGCGTCATGTACCTGGACACCGCGGAGTTGTTGCGCAGCGTCGCCGAGCAGCATCAAATGCATGTGACGATGGCGGGCGAGATGGACAAGCAGCGTGACGCGCTGATTTTGCAGTTGCGCAGCGAGATCAACCCGGCCACTCGGAAGCGGTGGACGTGGGAGCAGATCGCGGAGATGGCGGAGTTGTCGCGGATGGGTGCGTTCAACGCGTCGAAGCGGGCCGCCGCACGGCAGATAGAGCACCGAAAGTCTGCGTGAACGGATCCAGCCTGCGCGGGATGATCCGCAGTAGGTGCGCAGCGGTGATGATGATCGCGGCACGCACAACGATTGGGTGGCGTGCGGTGGTGCGGTCGCATCCGTCGCTCAAGAGTTCATCCACCGGGGCCGTGCACTCCCACGCGACGATCGCAGCCAGGGTTGCGCACCACGCGGCTTCAGCGGCGCGCATCAGTCCTCGCCCTCGTCCTCCAACTCGGGGACCAACACAATCGGCTGCATCGGATGCTGCGACATCGCCGAGAAAACGGCCATGATCACATCCGTTGGCGACACCTGCACCGCTTCGGGTGTTTGGATGTCGAGTTCGAATCCCCACAGCTTCAGCCGGAACTTCATTGTGGTTTCTCCTGCTGTTCGCGGCCGTCGAGGCTGTGGTGGATGATGACCCATCCGGTGCTGCCGTCGCTGCGGGGCACTGGTTCGGTTGTGGGGCCGCACACGCAGTCATCGCTGGGGATGTCGTGGTCGATGAGGTCGTTCAAGGGGTGTACGTGGACCTCGTTAGTTCCCCGGATCCGTTGAGCCACCCACAGTTTGCGGTTCATCGGCGGCCCCTTGCTGCTGCTCTGCCGCCCATTGCAACCAGTCTGGGGAGAACCCGGAGCGGTGGTGTTCACCGACGACGATGACGGGTGCCTGCTTGTAGCCGAGGCCAAGGATGTAGTCGAACGCTTCGGAGTCTTCGGTGATGTCGACCTTCGTGTATGTTGCGCCGAGCTGTTCAAGTTTTTTGAACGTGGCGTCGCATTGAACACAGCCGGGCTTGGTGTAGACGGTGATGTCACTCGGCATCGTCGACGCCCAACTCCTTGTTCAGCTCGACGAAGGCACGCGCGGTCGGCGACAAGTTGCCCAACGCTGTCTCGAAATCGTCAGCCATCATCATCCGATCGGCGGGAGGGCAGGCAGCGGCGGAAGAACGATCTCCGGCAGCGGAGGCGGGACATACGCCAAAGCTTCGGCAGGCAAATACGGTTCGATCTCGTCGGGCACGTAGTCGCGGATCGGGGTCGGCGTGTACGGCTGCGGAGTGACCGCTTCCACGAGCGGATCGAAGTCGGCGAGCGACGGCAGCGGACCAGGCTCCCATGCGGGCAGCGTCGAATACGGCGCGGCAGGAATACCCGTCGGCGACGATTCGGGCAGCCACGGCAGCGGCGCCGGCTCCTCGATCATGTAGTCGCCAGGCGCGAGATTGTCGCCTTCACCGGGCAAGTAGTTGTGCCAGCCCATGAAGTAGCCCGCCCAGCCTTGCGCGAACTTCGCCGGATCGCTCCACGGTGCAGGCGAATCGCAGATGGCGTCGAACTCGTGGCAGACACGGACCTCGTTCGGGCCGACGGGGCGCGGACCGGGGTTGGAGGTGCCGGGGAAAACTCCGGGCAGTGCGTCGTAGATGCCGCCGGGGCGTCGTGGGTCACCGTATGTGATGACAGTGTCGGCGCCGCCCTGGTCCGCGAATTCCGACCCGAGGGAGTGGCCGATCACGGTGACGTGTCCGCCGGGGCATTCGGCGCGGTAGGCGTCCACGCGTCCCCGAAGCTTCGCAGTACCGTCCGTCACGGACTCGTCCTTGGTGTAGGGACCGGTCGGCCAGACACTCGACTTGTAGTCCAACGACTCGACGCGGTAGCCCTGCTCGGCGTAGTAGGCGAGATGCGCGCCCATAACGGTCGGGCGGCCCGCCTCGACGTTCGCGCGTTCACCGTTGCCGCCGACACCGATAACGATGTCCCGACAATCCGGGGCAGCAGACGCGGGGGCAGCGAACCCCAAGGGTCCGAGGAAGGTAACAGCTCCGACGCCGCAGACTGTGCAGATGGCGGTGAGACGGCCCGGACGTCGGGTCATATGTAGCCTCCTGGAGGCTGAAGTGTAGCGTGAACACTACCGCGTAGTGTTGACACTATTGTATGGACTTGTGTAAAGCGGGAAGTTGAGGCCCGCCGACTCCCGAGGTAGCGAAAACCGGTCGGCGGGCCAGCCGCGGCGCCTGAGGCTGCCAGCGGCTCGCCACCTAGATCCCCTACAGCCAGCGCGGCGTGAGATCGGCGCGGCGGCCCCCAGAGTGAATGGGGCACGAGGGTGGTGGCGAAACTGTGCGGTGTTGGTTCTCCAGGCAGGCACCGACTACCTATCGCGTTACCTCGCAGTGGAGGTCGCACTACGCAGATATGCGCAGTTAAGTTCAGCCTTGCGGCGTCGAGTCGGTCTCGTGGTGAATGGAAACCGAACGAGCGAACACGGTGAGAGTCACCATGACCGCATTACTCGCCCCCGCAGTGTGCTTCCCGATCGGGTGGACGATGACTTCCGAATCGGCGGGTACGAGCACGGGAGTCCCATTGATCCGCACGGAGTTCGGACACAGCACGCCATGGCCGCCGTCGCGCCGATCATCCTTGGTCCGCTCCACGATCTCGATATCGCATGCATCCGGAATGGGAACCAGCGGCTTCGCTGGAGGGTCTTCTGCCCATGTCAGCGCAAGGACTGGTGAGTCCTCACCCGTACGCAACTCGGGCTCTGCCGCGACAAGGCGGCCAGACCACCGGGTGGACGATTCGCCGTCACCTTCATCAACTGTGATGAACACGGGCTTTTCCGGGCCGTAGTAGATGCTCCGCGCCGCCTTGGTCGACAGCGGAAGGCGAGTGTGGTCCTCGTCGGGCTCGAATGCGTGCAGCAGGTTCCATTCGGAGTCCCAGACGCGGGCGTACTTCACGTTATTCTCCTGGTTGTGGCCCGTCATCGTTTGAGCGCTGTCGGAGCTATGACTTGCGCTTTCCACCGCCGGGCCAGCGGCCGAACACGATTTTGTAGTAGCGGGCTGCGAGCCCGGACGCTTCGCGCAACGACATGTGTTGCAGCAGCAGTGTTTGCAGCGTCCGAAATGGATGCTCGGAATTAGCCCACTTGGCGCGGCCCTCGCCGACCGTCCAATAGTCGTTGAGTTCCTTGGACGCGCCGGTCTTGCCGTCAGGGTCAGCCATCACGCCCCCTGGGATAACTAGAAGGTGAGTCGCCCGACCGGGACCGTGATCAAACGCCCGTCGCGAGTCCTGCACTCCGCGTACGGGAACGGCCACCGCCAGCGACGTTCGACCGTCACCAGTTCGGGTTCGTCAGGCGCCCACGCGACATCACCAGGCCACGGCATCAACGCTCAGACTCCACGGCACCCCAGTACGGCGACTCGCCCGCAGCCAGTTGCAGACTGATTCGCTCCGTGTACTCGTTCACGCGTTCCCGCCCGGTCTCCCGGAAGCGTTTGCCGTTGATGAACCAGTCCGCGCCTGCGGTGGTCGGCCAGAAGTCAGGAGTGCTGTACTGGTTCGGCATACGATCGACGGTCTCTTCCAGGAACTCGCTCACTGCGCCTCCGCAAGCCGGAACGCAGCGTAGGAAGCAGCGACATCCGGGTACAGCGGCGTCAGCACGGCATCGACAGACGAGGTGATCGAATCCACTCGCAGCGCTTCGCACAGCTCATCGGTGACAGCGCACACGATGCCGCTGACCTGCTCGGGCGTCACATCGGACATCAGGACTCCTGGCATGGAAAGAAGGGATGGCCCGGCTGCCGTTGCGGGAGTGTGGGCCATTGCGCGGAAGACAGAGGGCACGATCCCCAAGCGCGAACGCTCAAGCTCGCTAGCAACGAGTCCCAGACCCCGTCTGGTTTATCTTCCAAGCGGGACTCCAGGGCAGGGCTCGAACCTGCCTACGAACTCGGTTATTTCACGAGACGGTCTACCGGTGACCTACTGGAGTCCCTTGCGGAAGGTTGAGGAGTCGAACCCCAACGCCGAAACGCCCCTCCGGTTTTCAAGACCGGCTGGCCTCCACAGGCCGGAACCTTCCAAACCCGCCGAAGTAAGGAAGCCGAAGCTCTAGCCTTGACGGGCATCATCGTTAACTCCAGCCCGCACCCACGGTGGGCGTGCACACCCACTGCCAGCATGTGGGGCAGGCTGAATTGTGGCAATGGTCGGATTTGAACCGACGACCTGCGGGATATGAGCCCGCCGCGCTTGACCGAACTGCGCCACACTGCTACGTCCGCGGTGGCCCAGGGCTGCCGTGGCTACACCCTGGGCCGTGAAGGCTGTCGCCCTACAGGAGAGGACCTTCTACTTTTACCGCGAGAAAGGCAGGCGCCGACTGGAACAAGCCAGCCGACCACCTGCCCTGTGATCGCCCCCGAAGGGACTGGTGGGCTCTTACCCCACTGCTCGGCAGATCTTGTCTGCCGCAAATCCGTGACCCCGGCGATGTGCCCGATCTTTCAGGGCAGGGATCGTTCCGGGGTTTTCACATGTCCTCAGGGGGAGGCCGAAGCTTACGAATCCCGAGGCGCGCGCTCCCCGACCGCACCCACACGGCCGGAACGCCGACCTGTTTTTGGGTATGCGAAATACAAGCAAGGCTCAGCCTACACTACTGTGTCCATCGGACACAGCTTTGAATCGCCATTTTCCGGCCCGCCATCCAATGCTCCCCACTTGAACGAGCGCCCAACCTGCACGAATGGAAATTACTGTGATTTACGTCACTTTCTTCCAGAATCGGCGATTAGGCCGCTACTTCTTCTTCAAACTCCATCCTCAACCGCTCAATATGCGCCAAAAGATCGGCAGTCGGATGAAACCACTCCCCCAAATGCCGAGCGTCGGAGAACTGGTCATGCCGCCCCGCCTCAAGCTGCGATCCGCCGAACTCAATCGCTACCAACTCATCGTGCGGCACCTGGGTAAGACGCGTGCGCAAGTTCCTTGTGGTACCAATCTTGATGTACACGCCGAACCGCAGATAGTAGACGACGGACCTGCGATACGAGTATTTCAGCAGCTGCTCGTGCCACATCCGCCTATGCCTCGCCTCGCTTCGAACATACCTGCAACCATCCGACGCACAGCGCACGGTATCACCGTCTCCGGTCAGCCACAGAGCGCCAGAACGGCGGCATTTCGGGCACCAGCCATTGAGGCGTCGAGCATCTGTAGGCACGACTGCCGCCACTTCCTGCTCGACTACCGTTTGGCGCGCTTGAAGCGTCTCCGCAGCAAGATTGAAGTCCCGTACAGCGATGCGCCAATGGTCAACGCAAAGGCGCACGTCAGACACGATCGCATCCGAAGCTTCGGTTTCACACCCTGGTTGACCGCAAAGAGAGAACTCATACAACTTTGCGGGATCAGCCGAGGCACCGCGCGGATTGAAGAATACCGGATTTGACTTGAAGTCGGACAGCACAAACCCCCGAACTCGCTCAACCTTCTCAAGCAATTCTATCGGGCTTGTATAGTCGCCCCGTTCACGCCACTTCCGCCGCGAGCGAGAAGTACGCCGCCCCATCCACGCACGAATCCTGTTTGTGTCCACTGGCTTCCCGCGCGACCTTCAACAGGGCCATCATCAAAGCGACGTCGCGGGCATCAACCCAGCCTTTGCCCCACGCATCCCGAAGGTAGCGGGTCCAGTACTCGGCGATCCGTTGCAGGTTCTCGGACGGCGGCCCGTACTGTTCCTCCCGATCCCCGCACACCAGTTTCTCGGCTTCTCGCAACACCTGAGCGCGGACTACGAGCGGGACACCCAACTCGTCATCCAGCTTGCGGCAGGCCGCGACTTCCTCGGTCTTGCCGTAGTCCGCGTTGGGGTCCGGCAGCGGCGTGTACGGTTCCTCCAACGCGAGCGTCAAACCTGTTGCTTCGCAGAACGCTTCGAGGGTGGTAAAGCCGTCGAGCCGGTTGCCCATGCGGATCGCGGACTCCAGGCAGAGCGGGCCGTCGTCGTCCTCGGGTACGACGAACACCTTCGCCACCCCACCCCGATACTTCAAATGCAGGTACTCGCCTTTGTCGGTCCACACATCCCACGCTGACGGCATCCCGTAGCAGGTTTGGACCGCTTTCACGATACGCATCACGCCGCCTCCCGTTCCACGTCGATCATGCTGCCGAGGTATTGGTCGATGTCCGCGTACGTCCACTGGTCATTCAGATAGGTGCCGTCACGCAGGATGAAGGTGCCGTTCTTCTCCTGCTCGTTCAGGTCAGTCGCCCAGTTGACGCCGATCCCGTGAAGCATGTCGTGAAGGTCGGCGCGTTTCTTCCCATGCAACTGCCTGTGCGAGAAATGAGCCTGCGCAAGCATTTGGAGGCTGTTGCGTTCCCAATCCCGCTGCCGCCACACAAACACATTCGGGGCATCCGCACGGGGCACCACAAACGCGCGCGAATCGAACGCCGCTGGGTAGGGGCCTTCGGGCATGCGCTGGTTGAAGTACCCCGTGAACAGCGACGCCGACAACGACACCAGTTTGTTCAGCTCGTATCCGAACCAGCCTTGGGTCTGATGCGTGTCGTAGTCGGTCAGCATGAACGTCGCCTCATCCGACTGCACATAGCCGAGCTTGAAACCCTGCATCTCCCCCGCAGTCATACGCGCTGCCCCGACCATCGCCGCCATAAGCGACCGGTCGAAAGGGCGATCCATGTCCCGCGTGTACGTGTGGAACGCGCGACCATCCACACGAATGAACACGCAACTGTTCGGGGTCAGTCGATAGTCGGATGCGGCCTCGTAGGACTTCATTCGTTCACCGATGCTGTTGGTCATGCTGCCTGCTTCCATCCGTGGCGTGCGAGGACACCAGCGATGTCGGGTGCCGTCCAGCCCTCGGGCTTCAAAATCTTGTTATCCGATTCGCGGCGGACCACTTTGCCGTCGACGAGCTTCGCCATGTTCGAGTCGTTGACCGCCTGCCACACTTCATCCAGTGGGATACGCAGCAGCACAGCGAGGCTCGACAGCGCATACATGGTGCGATGCGTGTACGTGTCCACCTGGATCAGGTTCCGGGCGGTCACTGCACGTCGGATCGTCCGGTCGTCGTCTTCGAGGTCGCTGAGGATGCCGGCGATGTCGTCGTCCGACAGCACCGACCATGACGGTGTTTGCGCACTGGGTACGAGCAGGTCGGTGATGTATTTGCGGGCGATCCCGAGCCGCAGCAACAAACCCGCCCGCACGTATAACCCGTCGGCTATGGCGTCAGCAACCTCGGTCATGTCGCGTGCAGTGAGTGCCGCAGCGAGTTCATTGCGTTCCTCGTCGACCAGCCGCAACGCCAACTGCACTTCATCATCCGGCACCCAACCGGGCAGGTCCCGCATCCGCACACCACACGCGGCATTGAAGCGGGCGACGTCAGAGAAGAGGGTCACTGTGTCTCCCCTGGGCATTCGTGGTCGACTTTGGTGGTGCCGCAGTCGGGGCAGGGCACGCATTTACCGCACAACCCGAAGTAGCCCTGTTCGCCGGGCCAGTGCCGCTGCTTCAGCAGGCAACGCCACTTCCAGTCGGGCCAGCCGAGGATGTAGGGACGTCGGCCGCGCCAGTTGATACCGACCAGGCAGGTGCGGCATCCCGACGGGCCGCCGCCAGTGGTGCCGTAACCCGCCACCACACCCAGCGAATACAGCTTGCCGAGAACTTTCGCAGCGAACTGTCCCCGGATCGGATGCCGCAACCAGTGGTAGCGGCGCTTCAACTCGTCCGCCTGCTTCCGGTACGACTGGGCCACACAGTCAGGGCACGGCGCCGGGTAGAAGTCGTCGTCGGTAAACTGGTATCTCGGCCAATGCCGCGGTGTGGCATCGCATTCGATCAGCTCGAAGCCGGGTGGTGCGGGCGGCGGGTTCTGCTCGTAGAAGTCGCTTTTCCGGCCGAGGTAGGCGACGTAGTCTTCGTCCTCGCCTTGCTCGGGCAGTGCCCACAGGTCAGAAGTCGTCATGGTCTGGTTTCCCCAATCTCATCAAGGGCAGGCCCATACGCGACCAAGCCCGGCACACGCTCAGGCGATCGTCGAAAACACCCAGCACTCGGAAGCGATTGCGGATGTGCTGGTCGAAAATTTCCGATTTGACTTTGTAATCCGGGCGCATGTCCCCGGTTCGCCGCATGTGCAGCTCTGTGAACGGAACGCCGTTCGCGCGCAACCAATCGGCGGTCTCGGTCCGGCAGTCATCTGTTCGACCGGACAGGACGATGATCGCCGAGTCGGCGGCGAGCTTCTGCACCACCGTCACCGTGTGCGCAATCGGGATGTCCTCATGCACACGCGCATAGTCGTAGATGTCACGGTCCGGCGCCTTCTCCGCGACCGTCCCGTCGACGTCCGCGATCCACGCAGGCGGCAGCGACTCATCCGGAACATAGACTTCCGGGAAGAAGAACAGATCCGGTGACGGCTCGATCTTCGGCCACTGCTTTCGCGGGAACCGTTTCGCCAACTCCCGGATAGCCGCCTCCCCCACCGACCGACCACCAGCAGCACCGCGGGCAGCGTCACGACGCACGCACTCATCCACGGCGGTGTCCAAGTCGATGACCTGGAAGTCGGCGCCGCGCAATGCTGCGAAGTCGGCCCAGCCTTGCGCCCACTTCTTCCGCAGGTTCATGGCGTCGATGAACACGTCGTAGCCGCCGGCGCACGCTTTGGGGCTGTGCACGCCGTAGAGGCCCAGCTCGCTCGGGTCGGTGGTCATGTGTTCGCCTCGGCGAGTGACGCGATGCAGACGGCTGCGAAGTCGACGGGGAGTTCGCCGGCGAACTCCAGGTCGCGGCCTATCCACTTGTACCATTCGGCGGTTGCCCCGGTGGGTTTGTACACGAAGTTCGGGAGGTACAGCGAGCATCGTTCCCGATCGTGGTCGGGCAGGTTCGCCGCCGTGTACCGGTCCCACCATTCGCAGCCGCCCGCGTTCGCGCACTTGCTGTATCCGTGGCCTTCATGGACAGCCGGGTTGTTGTCGCACCATTCGGCGTCTGTCTGGTCGGAGCCACAGTCACAGTCGCCCCAGTAGAAGGGCCTCATGGTGAACACGTCGTTGTCGTAGTTGAGTCCGTAGCCGTCTTCCCCGCCCAGTCCGCCGTCGAGGGGTACACCTGTTGCGGCGGCGATGGCGCGGGTGATCAACCGGAGTCCTTCGGCGACGTAGCCTGTGCTGGTTGCGGGCACGATGATGTTGATCTGCATCGGCTGGCTGGTCATTTCCGCTCCTCGTGGCTGTAGATGCGGTAGTAGTCGTAGCGGCCGACTTCGGCTTCCCATTCGTCGCCAGCGGCACTCAGCACCCATTCGAGGGGTGCTTGCCCGTGGTCGCGTTCCGCAGCTGCTTTCGCGGCGTCCAGCGACTCGGCGGTGTCGATCGGCCACGAGTCCGCGCATTGCGGGTCACCGCACGCATGGCACCAGTACACGGCGTACTTCATTCGTCGCCTCCTGCTGGCTGGTATTCGCCGTGGTAATGGCCGAGCGCTATCCAGGCGATGCGGTGGCGGACGCTGGCGTACTGTCCGGTGCGGTGCATTTCGGCGAGTTGGTCGAAGGTGCAGCCGAGTCGGTTGAGTGCGTCGCGGATCGACACGCGGATGTCGCGCTCAGTGAAGAACTCCAGTTCGTCGCTACCTGGGGTGTAGATGGCGCCGACGGCATCGGCAGGCCATTGCGGGTCAGGCACTGTCGGTCTCCTGCTGGCGCTTCCATTGCACGTATTCCCGTGTGCGGCGGTCGGACCAGTCGAGGAGAAGCAAGCGGCGAGCGATCCGGCCCAGCGTCGCCAAGGTGTCGCGCCGGTCGTTGGCCTTTCGCATGGGCCGAATATCCATGAGGTAGGTCATCACAGGGACGACGATGTACCAGATCGCCAGGCAGAGCAGCAGGGCGCCGCCGACGGGGATAAGTATTTCACTTGCGATGAAAAGGGCCCGTGTCACGCTTCATGCCTTTCGATGTGGTCCACCGTGCAGGTGCCCCAGTAGTTGATGCCGTATCCGCGGAGTGTTCCGGGTGGCGCGTACCGGCGGGCCATGCCGACGAGCCACTGTTCCGCCGACGGGTTGGCGGTGTGGATGTACAGTTCGCGCGGCCACCAGTCGTGTTCGCACATCCACAGCATGATTGGGCGAGTGGTTTCGTCTTCGTAGGTGGCGATCGATGTACCGAGGTCGTGGTCGAGGGACAGCGTGTTGAGCGACTGGCCCGCGATGCGGTGCCCGTTCATGACGGCGAGCGCTGCCACGCTGGTCTTGACGAGCATCCAACCGTCAGGGGCGGGCCGCTCGTCGTCAACGAACAGTTTCACATTCCGCTCCCACGCGCTCCGGTAAGGATCGCTTTCACGAGTTCCAGCGCTTGCTGTTCGGTGAACCCGGCTTGAACAAGCGCGCTGAAGTGGTCGTAGATGCCCGCCGCCAACTGGCGGGCATCTCCCGACGGCTCAAACATCACGCCGCCTGCGCCTCAATCCACGGCCAGTCACCGTTGCGCCCGCGCTCCAACAGGGGAATGAGCCGGAAACCAGCGTCATTCAACCCGCCGAACGTGTGCCAGTTGGCGCCATTCCCGTGCGCGGGCTTATACCCGGCGATGTTCCAGGTAAACACCGGGACCCGGGCGGGGATCACCTGCTCCATCGGACGCAACGCCGGCAGCCCGTAACGCCGGCGCGAATACTCATCGGTGAAGGTGGTTTGCTCGTCGGTGACGATGATGACGCGATCGTGGTTGGCGTAGTGCTTCTGCAACACGCCCATGGTGTCGGTGCCGTTCTCCTCGCGGAACTTCTTCATCGTCTTCAGCACGGAGTCACCCGGACGGAATGGGACCGTGTAGCTGTTGAACCCGTACCCGACGAGGTCGGCGTTGTCGGCGCGCAACGCGACCGCGGTCCCGAACAGGGCGGCTTTCTCGGCGTAGGCGATGTCGCTGTTGCTGCGGCTGCCGCTGTAGTACATGCCGGGGAACATGGACGGCGACTGGTCGACGAGGATCAGCGTGCGCCCCTTGAGCGCGGGAACGTTGGACAGGCTGTGCCGCAACGCGGTCTCCAGGGCGTGGTCCCACCGCAGCGAACCCGTTGCCTTGTAGGCGGCGTAGAAGCGGAACGGGAACTGGCGTGATTTCGCGACCTGCTCCGGGTCCATGAACCGGGCCGCGATGGTGGCAGCGACCTCGTCGGACACACCTGCTTCGTCGAAGTTTCGCAGGTTACGCAGCGCGGCCATGATCCCGAGCGACGGGATGATCGCTTCCCACCGCTTCGCGGTCCAGGGGCCGAACGAGCCGAGTTGTTCCCACGTCATGCCCGCATCTTCGAGGGCGGCAGCGAGTTCGCCGGACTCGGCCAGCTGGTCGATGTACAGCGGCGTGTATGTCTTGAACGCGATGTTCGCTTTGACCATCGGCAGCCATTCGAGCGCGGTGCTGTTTTCGCGGTTGTGGCGGCGGTCGAGGGCGTACCGGAACAGGTCGGACTGCCATTCGGACTTCGCGACGGGGTGTGTCAGGTCGATGACGTCGCCGAACCGGAAGCCGTGAGAGGCGGTGTCGTACTTCAGCAGCGACTTGGCCGCGTAGAGCCGAACGGCGGCGTCGGCCACACCGCGTTTGACTGGTTTGGGTACGTTGCGGCCGTGCTGCGACACCCAGTAGGCGAGCATTTCGCCGGGCTCGTCGGCGCGCTGAAGAACGGACGAGATGACGTGACGGTTGCCGCCCTCAATGCCTTCGTCGAGACGGGCTTTCACGTACTCGGCGGCACCCACCAAAGACGCGGAGCGCATGTTGGCTTCGGGTCCGCGCAGCCAGGCGAGCAGTTGGGCGGTCCAGTCGCCGTCTTTCACGGCCATCTTGCGGATCAGTTTGCGGTAGCGGGCGTCGCGCTCGTCGGCGGACTCGTAGTGGGTGCTCTCCCCCACCATGTTCGAGACGGCGAGCAAGAACAGCTCAGAGCGCGCGTCACGCAGGAAACCAGCGCCACCCTCGTGGGTGGTGGCGGTCTTGGCCTTGGTCTTGATTGGGCCGACAGCGGAGGGCCGTGACCGGACAGGGGTATTGAATTTCGACAACGCGAAAGCCTCCCAACATTCCTGGCTTGTGTTGGGAGGCTTTCCACGGAGGTTGCGCTGAGAACAAGGCGAAGTAGGTGACGTATGCGCTCTAACCAGGCTGAGCTACAGGAGCAAGCTCCTGGCGGGATTCGAACCCGCGACCGCACCTTTACCAGAGGAAGTAACCCACTCCTACACACCAGCGCAACCCTGTGAAGTTGTCTCCCGAGAACTGGACGCGGACGGTGTTGTTTCATAAGCAGTGAAGTAACCGTCTGCTTCGCACCGGGATCGATGCTGCGTTGAGTGTAGCATACGCTGTCGCGTCCACGCTACGCTACGGTTTTATTCGAGCACGCCTTCGGGCATCTCCGCGCCGATCATCGCCGCAAGCAACCGATAGCTATCCGGCGACCAGCTCGTCTCGCATGCCACACACCGCGCGGATGATTGGTCGGCTTGCAGCACGTATTGCCGCACCGTCTCCCCCGAACCGTCATCGACTTGCACGGTGGTTTCGCCGCAGGATGGGCAGGCTGCTCGCAGCTCATACGTGTGCCCGGCGTCCGCGGTGAGGAGCGTGTTGGCGCGCTGCACCCACACTTCCACTTGCCGCGTGTACCGCTTCAGGTCGGCGAGTTCGTGTGGCGACCACGGCCAGTCGACGAGCGTGTACAGGCGTTGCACGGTGATCGGCCGACCGGGGTAGGTGGTGGTGAGTGTGGGCCACCAGCGTGTGACGGTGCGGTCGATCTGGTCGAGCAGCGAGATTGCTTCTGTCCATCCGGGAGCGCGTGACCCTGGCGTGGGCCGGCGGACACCGGTTCCGGCGCGTTCCCCGAACCTGGCTTCCATCAGTTCTGTGTAGAGGCTGTCGAGGACGATGGGTTCGGTGGTGAAGTCGTCGCGTTCGATGGTGTCGGGGCGTAGGCCGATGAGGGCGTGAACAGCGTTGGAGAAGGCTGTGACCGCGCCTGCGACGAGTTCAGTCGTGTTCTCACTCAATGCTGGGAGCCTCCACCGGATCGGGCTGACGGAATCCTGTCTCTGCGCGGCGCTGGAGCACCCAGGCTTCGGCGGCAGCTTGCGCATCGACGTGCCAGTTCGCGCGCTTCTGCCGCAGGTTCACAGCGAATCCGTATGCGCGGTCACCCTTCCAGCCTCCGGATCGGTCCACGCAGTACGGGACGCCCTTCGGCACATCTACGTCAACCGTCCAAGCCTCCACCCGCTTTTTGGCTTTCGGACGGCCGAACGTCTGCCGCTGCAACGTCATCTTCGCCGGATATTCGCCCTCAGGCATACGGAGTCCGATGTCAACGGATTCGATGTCTTCATACCAGTAGCGCTGCTCGCCGAGGAGTGCGTCGAGCGGGTTCAGATGAAAGTTGCTGTGCCGCCACTTCGCGAACTCGCCGTTCTGATGGTGGCGCGGGTGCGTCCACACCTCGAACCAGATTCGGCCGTCGTGGATGGCGACTTTCAGGTCTCGCCCCTCGTACGGGTGTTTGGTGCAGCGGGTGAGGCGGTCGGCGATTTTGCCGCTTGTTTCGATACCCCAGTAGAGGCCGCTACCGAGGATCGTGAGATGCCCGTCCCAAGGCGTTTCAGAACTCTTGGTGCCGATGTGCAGGCGAGCGGAGAAGGTGGGTTCGGGTTTCTGGACGATGGTTTCGATGTGCCCGCCGAACTCCTTCGACTCGTCTTCGTCGTCCGGGTACCAGGACCAGAACCGTCGCTTGTGATGGAACACGCGCGCGGACGGATTCTTTTCAGCCTCGTCGATCGTGAAGCGGTGCAGCCTCATTGGTCGTTGTCTCCGTCGTCGTACCAGCGTTCCCAGTTGAGGTCGCCGATCTGGATTACTGGCTCGTCAGGGTCGAGGTCTTCCGGGTGCCTGAACTCTGGGACCGTGGTGTCGAACTGCATCGGCTGCGTTGGCGGGCTGAGAATCCATCGGCTGCCGTCTGCGCCGTCAAGGACCACGTTCGGTCGCGGTTCGGGCTTGTCGCGATGTTCGCGATTCCTGCGCCAGCGGTTCAGCATTCACAGTCCTCCCAGTACATTCCGCAGGTCACGCATGCGTCGCTGTCGTCGAGCCAGTCGAAGTCGTCCCCCACGTCGTCGCGGTCAGCCACGGCTGTGGTGCTGGATGCTGCGAAGGTCCGCGATCTGCTGCGCCTTGCGGAGACCTTCTTCGGTGTCGCGGACGTTGATGTTGATCGTCTGCGCGGGCTGCCAGGAAGCCGACACGTTGGCGATAGCCTCCTCATAACGTCGCTTCCACTTCATGGCGATCGACTGCCAGATGAGGACGGTGATCAGCCAGGCGACGAACACGAGGTTGGTGAATCCCCACTGGATGTCGTTGTTCGCGAAGCTGAAGCCAGCGAAGACCAGCCAGGCGACGAAGCAGATGCGGTCAATCAGTTCGGATACGTGCCAGATGTCTGCCGCGAGAGCTTTGATGGTGTCGAGCATTGGTTACTTCTCCTGGTCGCCGAGGATGTCGCGGATGGTGGTGTGGCGGTGCATGATGACGTGGGCGCGACGCACCAATAGTCGTTCTTCGTCGGTGAGCCAGCGGCCTTCGTACATGAGGCACCCATGGCTGACACACCAGAACCTGTGCGTGTCGGTTCGGCTATTCATCGTTGATGCCTTCGGCCGCCCGAACCAGGCGAGCCAAAATAGTGGGCAGGCACACAAAATACGCAGCCACCACGACAACCGCCGCAACACAACTAAACGCAATCCGGTTCATCCGGTTCGACCTCCTCGCCTTTCTGCCAGAACGGCCAGTCGGGGCGAACTCCGGTGATTCCCTGCGTGTACTCGGTAGGGGTCGGCGCCTCGAACTCGATGGCATCCATAGGCTTACTCCTGGACTTCCCCGGTGATGTCACCGACGACCTGCCGCAACTCCGCTATCTCGCTCGGTTTGAGCGGCGGCGCGTACTGAGCGACAGGCTTTCCGGCGATTTCGGAGAGCAGGTCATGTATGGCGATCAGCGCGTTAAGCTGTGCGCCTTGAACTTCGAACTCGTATGGACGCCCGAATCCGGCCCGATAGGTGAGCCGTGCGGCGATGCTGCGCGCCTTGTCGATAGGCTTCATTCAGAAACTCCTTGCTTCTGAACACAGAATATCGGCGCTGTATAGTCGGGTTTCTTACTCAGCGCGCAGTTACCGATGAAAAAGAAACCCGCAGGTCAACGCTGTCGTGCCGCCAGAATGCAGGATAGATTTGAAAAAGGATCAGACCCGCGACTGCCTGAACCAATCCCACCACGGCTGGTCGAACTTCCGCCATGCCGACGCGTCCACTGCGTAAGCGTGGCAGCAGTCGGGGGCGTTTGCGGCTTCCTCGTCGGACATCCGGTCCAACTCGTCGTCGGTCAACTCCTCGATCCAGCCGATATACCGGAGCCCCGGCACGGTCTGCCCCGACCAGCAGCCGTACCCGCGTGGCGGCAGCAGAAGCACCAGCTCCGCATCCTCTGGCGTCTTCCCGCAGGCCGCGACCATGACGAACTGGTAGCCGCGGCCTTGGACGAGGACATCCCCCGCCTGGACGATGATTTCCCCGCGCGCGCGAGTCTCTTGCAGCGCTTCCGTGTAGTGCAGGTGGCGGGTCAATGCAGCCACACACCTTCGCCGTACACGGTCGGTGTCGCGTCGATCGACTCGGGGTGAGGGATCAAGTCGAGTTCGAACCGCCACACATCAGGCACCGCATACGACCCGTGCGTGAATCGGAGGGCAACCTCTCCGGGCCGATCACCCCAATGCACAAGGTAGAACGTGCGGGTCAAGTCCCCAACACGAACGGTGACGCCGTTCTCGTCGTCGCCGTGAATCTCGAAGTAGCTCATTCGGCCCACTCCTGGCGGAATTCCGGATGCTCGGACCAGAGCGCGGCGAGGGCACGCATGGCTGGGCCTTCATCGCCTTGGGTCCAAACCATGCGGATACGTCGATAGAGCGCAAGTGTCTCGCGCAGCGCAGCGACCAGACCGAGCACCATCGCGGGGTCGAACGTTGCGATCAGCGCCGACACATGGTCGCTGCGGATGATGCCGCCGCACGGGTCGAACTGGATCGGGTTGGCGGCACCGTTCACGGTCACCACATCCCCGAAATCATCCACCCGCCACTGCTCGGGCTGCCACGGCGGACGCTTCGCCGGATACTTCACGGTCACTCGCGGCAGTTCGGTCGCGGACTTGGCAAGCTTCTCCCAGTCCGCGAGCCGTGCCTCAATGAATTCAACGATCGTCATCAGATCAGCACCATGTTCTTCCACGCGAGACGAGCCACCATGTACGCGTTCAGCAGCATCGAAGCGACCGCGCACGAGCCGATGATGAACTGCCAGCCATCGACCTTCCCCACCTCATAAGCAGACTGCAATGCCGCGGCGAGCAGAACACCGAAGCATCCGCGAACAAACCACGTCAGCAGAAACTGGTTCACGTCGGCCTACCCGTACGAGCAGGTGAAGTGCCAGGCCGGGCCGCCAGCAGGCACATCCAATTCCAGCAGTTCCACGAACCGCGCCAACTGGCTCGCCCACTCCGGGTCCACCGTCAACGGCTTCACTTCAGCGGAATCGCAGCCGTACAGCTTCTGAACCGACGCCTTCACCCGCACCGCCCAAAACGTGTCACCGTCGACGTGGCCGTACGTGTCGAGTTCGACGGGGATCTGAGCAAGAAGGTCCCGCTTCCGGTCCAAGCTAGCGGCCCACGCCTGATACTGCGGCGACGACTTCTCATACTCCTCGCGAATACGTTTCGACTCCTCGTGCGGCATCCGCCGCCAGTGATTGCGGGTATCGGGATAGTCGTCGGGGAAAGGAACCTTCTCCCAGCCGAGACGGGTAGCGAGTTCGTCTTCCCAATCGGCGGACTCGTCGGCGTCTTCGGCTTCCTGCCACCATGCGGGCGCGGTCGACTCCCAATCGTCGTCGATCATTCCGCCGAGGTCGTAGCCGTAGAAAATGTCAGCGCTCGGGCACATGCCCATTGTTGGTCTCCTATTCGCGGACTACATCAACCGTAGCCACGCTGTAAAGCCGGGATTTTAAACCTGACCCCATTCATGCCCGCAGCCGTTGCAGGTGCGGATCACTTCGTATTGCGGCTCCATCGACGGCACCATTTTGTTCATGCCTAGCCCGTACACCCACGACAGCATCACCATTCGGTCGCGCAATACTGCCAGCGGGTCGGTCCAGTCGAACGGCCGTGGCGCCCGCAGCCCGTGGCAATCCAGCGAGCGGCAATGCGGGCACATCGACCACGCCGTGAACCGGTCAGTCACCCCAACAGCCCGTTCCGTTCCCACCAGCCCACATAGGTGTCGGTGAGCCATCGGTTGATCAGGTTGTGGTCAGGCTTCGCCGGCAAGTCCGCGGTCGTGGCGAGCATGTTCAACTGGGCGAGCAGATCGTCCGCGCGGTCGAGCGCTTCTTCCTTCGTGTGCTGGCCGCGGCGCAGCTCTTGCAACCAGGTGCGGTCGGGTTCGGGAATGGGCAGGGTGATGCGTCCGGTGGTGAGGAGTTCGACGCCCTGAACGCCGAGTCGCACCATGTGGTAGCCGCTTTTGGTGTCCCAGCCATACTGGTCGATCAGTTCAGGCCGGTTGGTGCGCTGGCTGCGCTCACCGAGCATCCGTTCCTTCTGCGCCTGCAAGTAGCCACCGAACCGGAACGCTGCGTCACGTGACAAGAACCGCTCGGGGTGCGCCTGAATGTCGCGCCCGATGTCGTTGATGGTCACGATCTCCTGCGGCGGGATGAACATCAGCAGCAGCACAGTCGGGTTGCCCTGCGCAGCCAGACGAGCCCACTTACGAAGCGAGTAGACGACCAAATCCAAGTCGCCCTTGCCTGACCGCACGCCCTCAGGCTGTGTCCGCCACTGGTACTGCTCGAACTTCCGGTTACCGATCACATAGGCGGGCGGCTCGATCGCGACGCCCATTTCGTCGCGGTCATCGTTCCCAGTCGTCACACCATGCAGGCCAGAACCGACCTGCCCGCGCAAAACGGTGTTCTCGGCGGCGATCCGCTCGAACTCGGTTGTGGTGTGCGGGTTCGTAACTGTCTCGATGCTCATCAGGCGCGCACCTTCTTGATGGCCGCGGTGATCAGCAGCTTCGCGAACAGGACGACGCCGACAGCGACGATGTACCCGACGACGAACAGCGCGGGCACCCACAGCGGGGCGAACACCCACACCCATTCCCAGTCGACGACGTGAACGAGTTTGAGGACGAGGAACGTGAGGAACATGGCACCGAAGAAACCGATACCGGAACTGTTCGTCTGGGTGTTGTTGCTGCTGGTCATGCTGCGTTCTCCTGACTGAGTTGGGGTTTGAGTGCGGCGAGCTTGTCCCGCCAATCCGGTAGCGGTGCCGCGCCCACGGGTTTCACCGTGTAGCGGACGTTTCGCCGGCGTTGTCTCGCCGCGGCCCGTTCGGTCTTTGTGCGCCCGGTGCCGGGTTTCGCACGTAGCGGACCAGAGTCGCGCGCCAGGTCGGCTTCCGCGTTTTCGAGGGACCTTCTGCCGCCGCCTGGTGTTGCTGGGATGCGGCGTATCCGTCCGGTCGCGGGCCATTGGATTTTGTGGTGGCTGCCGCCGTCGAACCCGAGGTAGATCCAGCCTGCGCGTTTGGCACGGTTCAGCAGTTCCCGCACATCCTTCTGACTGGTCATGCCCGGATCACCGCTGTCGTGTCGTCCCAGTCCTGCGGCGGGTTGTCATCCCACTTCGCGACCGGAAGGACGTCGATCACCATCCCGGACAGGCTGACTTCGGCACAGTTTCCGGGATGCCGCCATACCAGGTCGCATCCCCATCCGCAGGTGCCTTCGCCGCGCTGCGGCAGCAGGTCGGGTGGGCACGGTGTCAGCGGCTGTAAGTCGAACTCACTCATGCTGCACCAGCCAGGGACTTCACATACCGGTCGAGCAGCACAGCCGAGCCGGCGACGCTCACATTCAGCGACCACGGCGCGGGTGACGGGATCTGGATCACCTCATGGCAGCGCGCCAGCACCGTGTCCGGGAGCCCATGGTCTTCGGCACCGAGCAGGTACAGGGCGCGTGGCGGGTGCCGGTATTCGGTGAGGGACACGGCCCGGTCATCGAGTTCGACGCCGACGAGTGGGCAGCTGTGCGGGAGGTGCGCGATCAGGTCGTCGATGTCGCTGTAGTGGTGCAGCGGGATCGCGTTCGGCGCTTTGCATGTGTCTGAGGCTTGCGGCTTGTAGCGGCGCCCGACGGTGGCGAGCATCGCGGCCCCGTAGGTGTGCGCGGACCGCCACAGGGTGCCGACGTTGACCTCGAATTTCGGATGGTAGACGGCGATGCCGGCGTATCCGGCGCTCATGCTGTCTGCTCCTGCCCGTACACGGTTTCAATCAGCTGGTAGGCGCCGTACTCGATTTGGCGACGTTGCACCGCAACGTCGTAACCTGCTTCGGCCAGCTTGCGGACGAGGGAGGTTCGGTTGCTGTCGTCGGCGGTCGCAAGATAGGTGGCGCCGGTTTGGTCGCGGTAGGTGAGCAGGTATTCGGTGACGACACGCGGGATCGGGCCGGGCTCGGGGATCAACGGTTCACGATCGGTCATGCGGCGGCCTGCCTGTCCTGCTCGGGCTGAAGGGTGATGGTGATGCGGGGGTTGTCGCTGCCCAACTGGACTGAGTACGACTCGGACAGCACATGGTTGGCGTCGTCCTTGACCAGGACCCCGAGGTCGACCAGGGCGTCTATCGCGGCTTTCCCGAAGGCTGTGAGGCTTCCGGCGTCGCGGGTGCGTCGGTCGGGGGCGTGCCAGGTGATGGAGACGTGGCAGCGGTCGATGGTCGGTATCAGGTCGCCACCGGCGGCCCGTACGTGCCATGCGACGGCTTCTCGGGCGTCGCGGACTTTGGTCCAGTGGGCGCCGCGCTGCTGGTTGGAGGTGAGCGGCGGACGGTTCAACGGGATGTCGAGGCAGTGGACGGTCACAACGGCTCCACGCGGACGAAGTCGGGAAGCCGCTGGAACCGTTTGTTGCACATACGGCACAGGACGGTCCCCACCTTACGAATGTCGGACTCGCACATGTCGCAGGTGAATTCAGTGCAGGCGGGGCAGCCGAATGCTTCCATGCATCCGTGGCTTCCCAGCCAGAACTTGGCGGGTTTTCCGCAGCCGTCGCAGTTCGGGTTGTGGTCGAGGTGTTCGATGCTGTCGGCGCGTTCGTCTGTTTGGGTCGCCATCATGCGGCGCCTTTCCTGCTTGGTGCTGGTTGTTTCGTGGTGTGCCAGAGCCCGCACACGCATTGGTAGGCGCGGGTTGGCCGGTATCCGGGTCCGGTGGCGCGCAGGAACTTGCTGACGGCGTTTTCTGCGTGCTCGCGGGACGGGTATTGCTTTTTGTGTGGGGATGGGCAGGGTCGTTTGGCGTGGATGATGTGGGAGTAGAGTTTCGCTGTCGCTAACGCCTGATCGGTGGCGGTTTCGGTGTGTCCGCACAGGCAGAGCGCCACGTACGACCCGCGTTTCTCGACACCGATCAGGACATGCCCGGTCGCGTTCATGTGGCTTCCCGGATTCCGCCGATGGTTCCTTCGGGGAGCCGGTTGAGCAGGTCTTCGAAGCGGTCCGTGAACTCCCGGCGCAGGGCAGGACAGGCGGTGACGGTCAACCCGTTGCCCTGAACGACCTGCATAGCCAGGAAGGCGAGCGTGTCCGCTATGTCTCGCATCCCGAGTGGACGGCGCTGCACAGCCTCCACAGTCGCAGCGCGAAGCATCCGGATCAGCCCATCACGTGCATGCTCCAACTCGGCGACCTGATCAGCGATCGTCTCCAGGGCTTGAAGCTGTCCGGGTCGGGCGCTGATAGCGGCTTGTGCGCGGATCTGATCGGCGAGGCTGCGGGCGGTCATTCGGCGTCTCCGCTCTTGCCCTGGAATTGTGCGGCGAGCTTCCGCATGGTCGAGGATGCATGTTTGTGGATCGCCCGCAACTCGTCCTCCGAAGCGTCGGCGGTGTCGTCGCGCACGTATATGTCGCTGAATTCGATCTCCTCGGTGAGGATGACCCGAACGACATCGTCTGCGATGCGCTCGATTTCAGAGCTGTCCATTGGCATTTCCGTTCGTGTTTGTGGTGCGTCGCCATACGGATGCGATGCCGCCGTGTGACCGGGTGGCGGTGGCCTGCAAACCCGCTTTCTCGATGACGCCCTGTTTGCAGAGTCGTTGCATGAGTGGCCCGAACTGGCGGGGTTCGGTCATGTCGGGCCAACCCGTCTTGCGCATTTCGGCGTAAATGTCGGCGTTGGCGAACTGGGTGCCTGCGGGGAGCGCGTGAATCAGCTTCTCGGCCTTCGCGAGGTACACGAACGCAGGCGGAACCGGGGCGGTCATCGCTCGGCTCGTTTCTGCCCGGTCCACGGCAATGCCAGCCCATCGTCCAGGCGGCGGGGCACGTAATGCACGTGAACGTGCGGGATGGTTTGTGTGGCTGCGGCACCCGATGACGTGATCAGGTTGAAGTCGATGCCCTGTTTGCTGGCGTAGGTCGATGCGTATCCCATCGCGGCCCGGACAGCTTCGGCACTGGGGTGTTCGGCGTGCCAGGTGGGGACGAACAGCATGTGTCCTGGTGTGACAGGGTTCAGCGGCTCGAACCGGACGACAGTGGCGGCGTACTCCTGCTCGAAGTCGTCATCTTCGATGCGCTCGCAGAACGGGCAGCCTTCACGAAGTTCATCCACGGTTCTGCCGCCTCGATTTGCGGGCCACCTTGTTCTTGGCGCGACGCTGCTGCTTCACGTCGTCGGGGACGGTGAGCCCGTACACGTGTTTGCCTTTGCGGTTCAGTCCGGCGAGGATGTCGCGCGCCCACTCGGTGCTGAACAGTTCTTCTCGCTTCAACGGGGTCCGTCCTTGGGGGTGTTGAGTTCGCGCTGTGCGCGGTGAATGAATTGGTCGGCGGGGATGCGCGCGATTTCGAGGAGCCGCACCACGAATCCGGCGAGCGCGGGAATGACCGAGATGTGATCGCAGTTGGCGATGATCGCCCGGTATGCGTTGTCGTCGTTTTCGATGATCGAGCGCAGCAGCGCGAGCGCATCCCGTAACGCGTCGGACTGTTCGTCGGTGGGCTCAACCATTCAGGCCACCAGGTCTTCACGCGGGATCAGCGGCGGCGACTGGTCGGGTTTCGGATCGGGTTCGGTGTCCGGGAATGCGCGGCCAGCCCAAATTCCTGGCGCGAACCGGTGATACGGATCCAACTGTGACGCCAGCTTGTGCAAGTCACGGCATTTGTCGATCACCGGGCAGGCAGCGCACAGGCCACGAGACCGCCACCGCCGCTCCGCTGCCTGCTG
>NZ_BDCK01000046.1 GCF_001613465.1 Nocardia niwae NBRC 108934 = DSM 45340
GGTCGAGTTCCGCTTCAACGTCTGAAAGAAGTAGGTCAGCGCGAGTATCGCTGCTGGTAGGTACTCCACTGCCTCGGCTAGAGGCGTGTCGCGGTGTGGACGAGGTCGGCGACGGCTTTGGATCTGCTGTGTGGTGGCCAAGCGATGACGGTCGTGACGGCGGGTGCGTCCGGCACGGGCACGACGGCATGATCGTCGCGTAGCTGGGTTCGCAGCGATTCGGGCACGACCGCGCAGGCCAGTCCGAGCGCGATCAGTTGGAATAGTTGGGTATGGTCGCGCACCTGCGGGCCGGGGCCGTCCGGATAGCTGCCATCCCGCCCGGGCCAGCGGGGCAGGGGCAGGTTCGTCAGGGTGTTGACCTCGGTCATCGACATGTGGTGCCGGTTGGCGAGGGGATGACCCGCGGGCAGGACCACGACCTGCTGTTCGGTGTGCAGATCCTCGGTGTCGAATCCGGCTGTCGTGTCGTACGGCCGGTGGAGCAGAGCAACGTCGGCACGCCCGTTGCGCAGCAGACTTTCCGGCTGGCCGGGCCCGCACAGCATCACCTCGACCGCCGCGGCGCCCGGTGCGGCGGCGTAGGCGTGCAGCAGCTTCGACAGCAGTTCGCTGGACGCTCCGGCCTTGGTGACCAGCACCACGCCGGGCTGTTCGGCCGCGGCGCGGCGGGTTCGCCGCTCGGCGGCTTCGACCGCTTCGAGCACGGTCTGGGCCTCCCGCAGCAGCACCGACCCGGCCTCGGTCAAGGCGATGGCGCGAGGGGTGCGGTGCAGGAGGGCGACTCCGAGCCGCCGTTCGAGCTGCTGGATGGCTCGCGATAGTGGTGGTTGCGCGATCGCGAGCCGTTGTGCCGCACGCCCGAAGTGCAACTCCTCGGCGACGGCGACGAAGTACCGCATCTCCCGCGTCTCCACCGGGTCATCGTATCGGGCGATGACCACGACCAATACCCGTGCGGTATCGCCGCCCACCCGATCGGTCTTGGACGCCGCACCCGGAACCGCAGCAGGATCGGCGGTGTGAGTGAACAGACCATTGCGCTGGTGACCGGCGCGAACAAGGGAATCGGTTACGAGATCGCCGCCGGCCTCGGCGCGCTCGGCTGGCGAATCGGTGTGGGCGCGCGTGATCGGCAACGCCGCGAGACCGCGGTGGAGAAGCTGCGCGCGGCCGGGATCGATGCGTTCGGTGTGCCGCTCGACGTGACCGACGATGCGGCTGTGACCGAGGCGGCCGGTTTCATCGCCGACCAGGCCGGAGGTCTGGACGTCCTGATCAATAACGCGGCAATCGTCGGCGATCATCCACAGACACCCACCACGGTGGATCCCGCGACCCTGCGGAGCGTCGTGGAAACCAACGTGATCGGGGTCATCCGGGTCACCAACGCGATGTTGCCGATGCTGCGCGATTCCGCGTCTCCGCGCATCGTGAACATGTCCAGTAGCGTCGGTTCGCTCACCCTGCAAACCACGCCCGGTCTGCCCGGTACCGAGATCGGTTCTTTCGCCATCACCGCATACCTGGCATCGAAGACGTTTCTCAACGCCGTCACGATCCAATACGTCAAAGAGCTGAGCGACACCAATATTCTGATCAACAGCGGTTGCCCGGGTTTCACCGCCACCGACCTCAACGGTTTCCGCGGCGTCCGTACACCGCAACAGGGTGCGGCCATCGCGATTCGCCTCGCGACCCTGCCCGACGACGGCCCGACCGGCGGATTCTTCGACGACGCCGGAACGGTGCCCTGGTGACGGGTGCACCGGTGGCGACCATTCCCGTTCGTCAGCCGCGCGTCGGAGGAGAAGCACGACAATGACAAAGGCAGTCAGATACGACGAGTTCGGCGGGATCGAGGTCTTGCGGGTCGACGAGGTCGACCGCCCTGTGCCCGGGGACGAGCAGGTCCTCGTGCGGGTCGAAGCGGCAGGCATCAACCCCGGTGAAGCAGCCATCCGAACCGGCGCGATGGCCGACATCTTTCCCTCGACCTTTCCGTCCGGGCAGGGCAGCGATCTCGCCGGGGTTGTCGCGGAAGTCGGCGTCGGAGCCGACCGATTCTCGGTCGGCGACGAGGTGATCGGGTTCTCCGAGAAGCGGGCCGCCCAGGCCGAGTTGGTCCTGGTCGACGTCGACAACCTCACACCCAAACCGCGCAACGTCTCATGGGAGGTGGCTGGCGGCCTGTATGTCGCCGGGGTGACTGCTTGGGGCACAGTAAATTCCGTGCGACTCGACAAGGGGGAGACCGTTGTCGTCTCCGCGGCAGCCGGAGGAGTCGGCTCGCTCGCTGTTCAGCTCGCGCGCCGTGCCGGAGCCACGGTCATCGGCCTGGCGAGCCGGCACAACCACGAGTGGCTGCGAAGCCACGGCGTGATACCGGTCGAATACGGTGACGGCGTCATCGACCGGATCAAGGCCGCCGCACCGGACGGCATCGACGCCTTCATCGACACTCACGGGGGCGGGTACGTCGAACTGGCCCTTGCTCTCGGCGTCGCGGTCGAGCGGATCGATACCATCGCCGATTTCGCAGCGGCCGCGAAGTACGGAGTCAAGACCGAACCCGGAACCAACGCCAGGCCGGGCGCCGAGGTACTCGCCGAACTGGCCGCCCTGATCGCTGAGGGACACCTCGAAGTCCCGATCGCGAACGTCTACCCGTTGACACAGGTCCGCCAGGCGTACACCGAACTCGAACGCCGACACACCCACGGCAAAATCGTGCTCGTGCCCTAACCTGGGCCCGCACAATGCAACTCGCTCCAAGAGGCAATGCTCAATCGCAGGATGAATCGCGTCGAGACTGTTCAGTCGGCGTAGAGTGCGGTTCCGGGGACAAGCCGGGACCGCCGTCGGGTGCGGCCCCGGACACCGACCTCCTGCCCGCTCCGGAGGCCGTCGGCACGACCGCGTGGTCATGACTGAATCGAGGTCGGCGCCCACGTACAGGCCGCAGCGAACTCCTCTCACGCAGTGACGTCCGGTTCACCTGACGCGGCGACGACCCGCGCCATGGCCCGCCCGGCGCGCCTGCGCGCCCACAGCGCCGTCTCCACGGCTCTGGCGCTGCACAGCGATCACGCGTTGCGCGAATTCGTGGACGCGGCCGCACCGATCGGCGCCGGTATCGGCGGGAAGTCGGTGCTGCTGGAGGTCGCCGGAACCCTGGTCTTGGTGAAGCGAGTGCCTCTTGGGCGACGAGTCCGCCGATCGTGCCTGCGCTATGGTGGAGCGAGAACTGGCCACCGGCACCGCGTTCATGAACAGCCGTGGGCTGCTGCACCTCGACGCGCACTTCGAGAACATCCTCACCGACGGTCAACGCCTCTACTTCGGCGACTACGGCCTCGCGCTCTCCTGCGAGTTCGACCTCTCACCGGCCGAAGCCGCGTTCTTCGACCAGAACCAGAGCTACGACCGCGGCTACACCGCCACCTACCTGGTGAACTGGTTGCTCACCGCTCTGTACCGGCTCCGGCGGGAGGACCGGGAGGTGCGCGCCGCGATGGTGCGCGCCATCGCCGAGGGCAAACCGCCGCAGGGCATCGGCGAGGAGGCCGCCGCACTCCTCGCCCGGCACGCGCCGATCGCCGCGGTGATGTCCGCGTTCACGCGTGCGTTCCAGCAGGAGTGCCGGAGCACCCCGTATCCGGACCAGGAGATCCGCCGCCTGCTGGGCGGTCAGGCCTCCGGGCTCGTTCAGCCCGCGTGACGGACCCGTCGACTCAGGATGCCTTCCCACCGGCGGTTACAGGGCGAGCATTGCGGCAGCGACCTGGTCGGCCGCGGTGTGTCGCAGAGCGGTACCCATGTCGTCGAGGACGAGCAGTCGCGCCCCGGGGATTTCGGCGGCGAGGACCTCGCCGTTGACGACCGGGAAGAACGGGTCGGCGCGACCGTGCACGACGAGCGTGGGTACGTCGAGTTCACCGAGCCGGTCCCGCCAGCGCGGCGCGCAATCGATCCGGGAGAACACCATTCCGAGCTGATTCGCCTGGTGCACCGCGGGATCGCTCGACGGCGTCCGGTCCCAGATTCGCGCCGCCGTCACCCGCGCCTCCTGCGGATCGTTGCCCATCGGCTCGGCCCCCTCGGCGGCGAACGCCGCGACAGCGTCCCGATCGGTCCAGTCCGGCAGCGGGCGGGAGAACAGGGCGCCCATGACCGCGGGGTCGTGGTCGGGCAGGTCCTCGTCGACCGGGCCTGGAGCCACCGGCCGGGTGCCGACGACGGTCACCGCGGAGAACGCGTCCGGGTGGTCCAGCGCGGCGACCTGAGCGACCATCCCACCGACGCCGACTCCACCGAGATGAGCGGTCTCGGCACCGAGCACATCGACCAGCGCGACCGCATCGGCGGCGAGATCCCGCAAGTCGTAGGCTGGATTCTCTGGGTCAAGAGTCGTCGACGCGCCGGAGTCACGCAGGTCGTAGCGGACCACGCGCCGCCCGCCCGCCGCGAGCCGCTCGCACAGCGTGTCGGGCCAGGACAACATCGTTGTGCCGCCGACCAGCAGGACCAGCGGATCGTCCGCGCGGCCGAAGCTCTCGATGCCCAGATCCACACCGTTCGCCCGCACCGCGGCCATGCCCGATCGAAACGGTCTCGTCATTCCTTACTCCTTTCTGCCGGTATCTCAACGGAATTGACGACAGATTCACCCGGAAGTCATCGGTGTAGCCGGGATCAGGTCCACACTCCCGCAATTGCCCCTCGAACTCGGCGGAAGGGGATGTCCTGGGCACAGTCGGCGTCGATGGATAGCTTGGTCGAATGGGTGGCGACGAACCCGAGCAGCCTCGTACCGCAGCCGCGCTGCGCGCACGACTGCGCCATATCTATTGGATCGGTGGGGGCAGCGGTGCCGGCAAATCGACAATCGCGGGCAATCTCGCCGCCCGGCACGGCTTGCGCGTGTACTCGACCGACGACGCCATGCGCGACCACGCTGCGCGCAGCACACGGGAGAACTCACCCTTGCTGAGCAGATTCGCGGCGATGAGTATGGATGAACGCTGGGTCGACCGGTCACCGGAGACGATGCTCGACACCTTCCACTGGTACCGGGGCGAAGGATTCCACTTCATCGTCGACGACCTGTTGTGTTCATCCTCCGAAACCGGTGTCATCGCCGAGGGCTTCCGCCTGTTGCCGCGTCTGGTCGCTCCACTGCTCACCGAGCGCAATCACAGCGTGTGGTTGCTCCCCTCACCCGCGTTCCGCCGGGCAGCGTTCGATAAGCGCGGCTGGGAGATCCCGGGCAAGACCGGTGATCCGGAGCGTGCTGCACGAAATCTGCTCGAACGTGATCGGTTGTTCACCAATCGTCTCCGTGCGGAGACCACCCGTCTCGGGCTTCCCGTCATCGACGTCGACACCGTATCCGAGGAGGATCTGACCAATAGGGTTGGCCAGGTACTCGGACTCTGAGCCGCAAGTGCCCGAGGTACATCCGGAACTCGGCATCACAGGGCGCTGGCCAGCGGGCAGTTTCAGGTATTGGATGTCAAGAGGGTCGAGGCCCGCTTCCACGTCTGAGCAGAGCAGCGCCTGCTGTACCAAGCCCCATTCGGTGTCCGGGTGGGGCTCAGTCGTCTCCGGCTCCGCGCTCCCGTCGGGGCCGTGTCAGAGTCCGTGTCAGGTCGGCGTCAGTGCGCTGTCAGCCGCACCGGACAGAGTATGCCCATCGAACAAAACAGACCCGGAATCCGATCCGGGCAACTGCCACAACGCATTCGAAGGAGCACACCATGTCCGCCACCGCCACCCTCACCCTGACCGACCAGGACAAGGCCACCGTCCGCTCTGCCGCCTACGGTGCGGTCTCCTTGCTCGCCGCAGCCTCCGATAGGCCCCACAAGGCCGCCACAGCCGGCTCTATCGCGTTGACGTCGGCGACGGGCAAGGTCGGGCATCTGCTGAACGCGAAGGCCAAAGACATCCACCTGACCGGCAAGACCGTCGCCGATCTCGCCGACCAGGTGCTGCCCGCCCTGACCGCCGCGGTGGCTCTGCTCGACCGCCAGGATCCCGCCGAGGCCGACAACTTCCGCACCACCGTGCTGGTCGCCCTCGAAGCCGCTGCGGCAACGAGCCGCAACGGTCAGCCCGGTCCCGTCGTCAACGAGATGACCCGCAAGGTGGCCGCGGCGCTGGCTGCCGCGTGAAAGGGCGGAGGCCACACGCTCCCGGCCGCCGAATGAACACCTGAGATCATTCGGCCCGCCGATCTTCGGGCATACCGCGCTGGCCGGTTCGGTCAGCGCGGTATGTTCGGCGCCGCCTGCGCGCGGTCACACTCGGCGGGTGACTCCTGCGGGCGGTCGGCGCCGCGCCGGAGTGGTCGTCGCGAGATAGGATCCAACTGCACGGTTTCCCGCTCGAGTAGTGATGTTCAGTAAAGGGAGTCCGAGCGGATGGATCGCCGGAACAAGGGCATCAGCCGGCGCAGTGTGCTGTTGACGGCTGCGGCCTCGATCGCAGTTACCGCGATGGCGCCGCCGACACAGGCGGTGACCATCACACGGAAAGTCTCCGTCGGCCCGGAGGAGCCCGAGAAGCGGGCCGACCTGGCGGAACAGGCGATCGTGCGGCGGCACCTTCGCACGCTCTGGGGTCAGCCGCGGATGCGTCTGGGCACGCTCGTCTGGCCCGCGTCGGTGCTGGACCAGTCGTTCCTGCGGTGGTGTTACTGGTGGCAAGCCCACCTTCTCGACTGTGCGGTGGACGCCGCGTACCGCGCCCGCACTCCAGACCGCATCGATCGGGTCGTCGCCCTCGCACGCGGTATCCGGACCCGCAACCTCACCGGCTGGACCAATCGGTACTACGACGATATGTCGTGGCTGGTGCTGGCGCTCGAACGCGCCGACCGGCTGCTCGGCGTCCGGTTCGGCGACGCTGTCGGCGAGTTGCGAGCCGACTTGATCGACGGCTGGAACCCGGTCGTCGGTGCGGTGCCCTGGCGGTCCGGCGACGAGTACTTCAACACTCCCGCGATCGGTCCGACCGGTATCGCTCTGGCCCGTCTGGGCGAGCTGTCCCGCGCCGGACAACTGGCCGATTTCCTGAACACCCGATTGCGGGACGCCGACACCGGCCTGATCCTGGACGGCGTCCATGAGCCCGGCGGACGAGTGGACCGGACCGTCCACACCTACTGCCAGGGCGTGGCCATCGGGCTGGAAACCGAGCTGGCGGTGCGCACGGGTGCGGCGAGCCATCACCGCCGCGTGGCATCCCTCGTCGCCGCAGCCGAGGACGGTCTCACGGACGCTGGGGTGATCACCGCGGCTTCCGGAGAAGACTCCGGGCTGTTCATGGGTATTCTCGCCCGGTATCTCGCGGAGGCCGCACTGTCCTTGGGCGATACGACCGCCGCGGATATCGTGCACGCTTCCGCGCGGGCGGCCTGGGAACACCGCGCCGAAGTGGACAGGCTGCCGCTGTTCGGTGTGGACTGGACCCGCCCGGTCACGGTGCCGGCGCATCCCGGAACCTTTCCTCAGCTCACGCACTCGTCCGCGGCCTCACCGGCGAACCTGAGCCGAGATCTGTCGGTCCAACTGAGCGGGTGGATGCTGCTGGAAGCGGATTACCAGCTCACCGCCGCGGGACGCTGAGCCCACGGCGGCCGGCCCTGCGGCGTGGGCCGCAGTCGCAGCCCGGTCGGCCTGCGCTACCAGTACTGATGCTGTTTTCCATCGGTGTCGGCGATGAAGATGACCGCGTCGGCGCCGTTCAGGTCGGCGGGTTCGAGCGGGATGTGGCCGGGCACGATCGGTTTGCCGGCGCCGATCGACGGGGGGAGCGCGGCCCGTAGGGCCTGTGCCGGGAACAGGGTGCGGCGGGTGGTTGCCTCGGCCAGTACGCGCTGGAGGGTGCCCGGATCGCTCTCGGGGCCGGCGTCGGTGGCCAGGAACATGTAGCGCTCGCCGAGAGCGAGCCCGACGAGCGCGCCGGCGCCGCACCAGTTCACCTCCTCCTCGCCGACCGACAGGCCGGACTGCGCATGCCGCAGGAGCGCGTTGTGCGCGAAGACGAGGGTCGGTCCGCGTCGCTGCTCCTGGGCGACGATCGCGAGCAGGTTGTCGGCCATCATCTCGGCACGGAGGCTGAGCAGGGTCGCGATGCGATCAGGTGTGGGAGCGGCCATGGCCGCGTGATAGCGCAGCAAGCCCTGGGCGGTGCGCGCGTGGGCGACGGCATGGTCGTAACCGGTCGGATCCGCGGGACGCAGGCCGGGTGCCGCGCGGCGCAGCGCGCTGGCGACGTCGTCGGCGAGGATGCGCAGGGCGCGAGCGCGATCGGAGTCGCCGATGGACGCTGCCGGGTCGAACATGGCCGCCTGGTTCGTCCAGTACTCGTCCTCGCCGAGCAGTGCGTCGAGTTCGCGGGCCGAGGCGGGCCGGAGCGGCTCGGGGAGGAAGTCGATGGCCGGGGACAGCGTGTATCGCGGACTCGGCGCACCGGAGTACTCCACCGGCGCGTCGAAACCGTGGAAGCGAACCCGATCTCGTGGCGCGCGGCCGGCATTGTGCGCGCGGAGCCATTCGACGAGTTCGCGGTTGCCCGGCACGGTGCCGAACCCGTGGCTGAATCCGGTGGCGAGCACCGTGTCGATCTCCGCCGGTGCCCCGGCCACGTAGTCGTCGACAACCGCCGCGGCGAAGACATCGGTCTCCAGCGCGATCGACCGGTACCCCCGTTCGACGAGATGACAGAGGAGTTCGTTGCGCAGCAACGGAAACGCCCCGATTCCGTGTGTCGGCTCACCGAGGGCGAGCACGGCGGGCGGCTCGGTCCGTGCGGCGAGCAGTTCATCGAGGACGTGGCCCAGGCTCGCCGGGTCGTCGAGTTGGCGGCCGAGGGCACGCGGTGATGCGGCAGTGGACATGAGGACCCCTTCCCGGAAGGCATTGACCTCGACCGTATCGTTGAAGGTTCGGGTGAAACTTTCGCAATGTCCACCTGGAATTCGGAAACCAAAGCCTCAATCGGAGGTGCGAGCTGCGGCCCATCGATCTCGCCCGCGAACACGGGTTGTCCGCACAGGCGATCCGCAATTACGACGACGCGGGCATCCTCCCGCCGACCCGGCGCAGCGAGACCGGCTACCGGCGCTACACGCCCCTGCACGCGCAGGCATTACGCGCTTTCCTCGCGTTACGCGGCGGGCACGGGCACCAGCGGGCGATGGAGATCATGCGCGCGGCCAACCGCGGCGACACCGAGTCCGTCTACCGGATCATCGACGCCGCACACGTCGCGATGCTCGCCGAACGCGACACCCGCGCCGAGGTCGCGGCAGCCTTGGGCGGCCTTTCCGCGATGCCGGTACCGCTTCGGGGCGGACCGCTGACCGTGGGGGAACTCGCGCGCCGGCTCGGCGTGCATCCAGCGACACTGCGCACCTGGGAGACTCAGGGGATCCTGCGCCCCGAACGTGAACGGGTCACGGGCTACCGCCGATACGGGCCGGACTGTGTACGCGACGCCGAGATCGCACGACAGCTGCGCCGGGGTGGCTACCGGCTGTCCCAAGTCGCGCAGTTCATCGCGTCCTTGCGCGAGGCGGGCGGAGGGGAGGCTCTGAGCGCCTTCCTCGATGCCTGGCAGGACCGGCTGACCACCCGCAGCCGCAACCTTCTCGCCGGCGCCGCCCAGCTCGATACCTACCTCGCCATGCTCGATCAGACGTAGCGGCGAGGGCCGACAGGCACGGCCGACCGACGATCTCCTGTCCTCCCAATGCCGGGAATGGGCGATTCTCCGTTGCGCGATACTCGGTGGTGTTGTAGTGGCAGGCCGCGCGTGGCCTGATGAGGGTTGTCAGGCATGAGGTGATGATGGCGGTGACCGCGAATCGGCGGCCGGCCCGGGTCGTACGGGAACTGCGATGAGCCCCGAGCGCTGGGTGGTGAAGCTCGATCCGCCCGCCGGGGTGCGCCCCTGGTTCCCGAAGTTCCTCGAGACGGTGCGAGAGGGCATTCAGACCTCCGCGGATCTGCTGGCGACCGGTACACCTTCGCAGGCTCCGGATGTGGTGAAGCTGTTGCGCGAAGAGAAGATCGTCACCGGGGACGAGGACAAGTCCGTCATGGCCGAAGGCCACGCCGACAGGGTGCGCGAATTCGGCACCATCAAGGACCTGATCCACAAGCAGGACGAGAGCGTCGACCTGTCCGCCTATGGCACCTACGACATCTCCACCGGCGCTTTCGCGACGATCAAGCAGCATGTCGAAGCTCTGCAGGTCGCCCTGCGCGACGCTCCGAAGCCGAGTCCGGGCAAGGAGTTCATCGACGCCGACCTCGAGACCAGGTTGGCGAACACCGTGGTGCAGACAGCCGACAAGGTGAGCGACGAGATCCAGAAGGCGACCGATCGGGTCCAAGTCCACGCCAACGACATCGAAGGCTCCGCTCCGTCGTACACCCCGACGTCCGCGGGCAGCAGTCCCATGCCGAGCAACTACGTGCCGAGCAACTATATGCAGCGCAGTTATTCGCCCGGTCCGGGGTTCGTGCCCGCCGCGACGACCGCCGATTACGCACGCTACCAGGGCAACACCTCGGTCGACGCCGCCATCGAGGGCGCGCTCGACGCGCTCGGCATCACCGATCCCGTGGCCCGCGAATACTGGAAGCGCGGGTACCAGGTCCTGATCGAACGCGAATCCGGCGGAAACCCCAACGCCGTCAACAACTGGGACAGCAACGCCGCCGCGGGGCGGGCGTCCAGGGGACTTACCCAGACCATCCCCAGCACCTTCCAGGGCTATCACGTGGCCGGTACGTCCAACAATATTCACGATCCGGTGGCCAACGTCGCGGCCAGTATGAACTATGTCATGGAACGGTACGACGTCTCCCGCGACGGCCACGACCTGCAAGCGAAGGTTCAGCAAGCGGATCCGAGCCGTTCGCCGAAGGGCTACTGAGCGCCGACCCCGACCGCCGGTTCGCGTTGTGGTCCGAGTTCTGTCCTGGGCGGTTCGTCCCGACGCCCCGCGGTGGCCTCTGTTCGGTCCCGTTTGCTCGTCGGGTCGAACGGATTTCGATGACGGGTTATCTTTTCGGTCTCAGCCGGATCGGTCGTCCGGTTCGGCGGAAGTGGTCGACGGCCGAGGCAGCTATGGCGCGCTGCGTCTGGAACACTCGATCGTCGGAAAGGTTCTTTGCTGATGTTCCGTCGTTTCACGACCCACGCGCCCACGGGTGCGCCGCCGGTGGATGACCTGGTGGCCGGTGCGTTGCCGGACCGGGTGCAGATCGCGCATGAGCGGTTGGCCCACCAGGATGATCCGGCACTGCTCGACGCATTGTCGGAGCGTGAGCTCGCCGCCTCCCGCGAGCTGGCCGAGCTGGTGCGCGATTACGAACGCCACGAGAAGCGGGCGCGGATTCAGGCGGCCGCCGATGCCGCCGAGCGGGTGCGGCGCACCGCCGCCGAGCTGGCCGAACGCGAGGCCGCCGACCTGCTGCGGGCTGCGCAGGCGATCGGCGAACAACGCCACAGCAGCAGCCCGCACGCGAAAGTCGCTCGCCTGCACCAGCGCAAGCCGCGCGTGCTGGGGCTGCTCGCCGGTGTGGTCGCGTTCTCGATGCTGTTCTCCGCGGTCACCGTGCAGCAGAACATCGCGCCGACCGGCGGTGCGACCAATCCCATGTTCTGGTTGTCCTACGGCCTGGAAGCGCTGATCAGCGCGGTCCTCGTCGCGCTGATGCTGTCCACCGGGGATACCGCCGAGTGGGGTGTGATCGATCGGCTGTGGCAGGTCTACACCGTCGAGGGCGTCCTGTTGACGGCCAGTATCGCTCTGAACACGTTCCCCTATTTCCGGACCGGAGATCTCGCCGGCATCGGTATCCACGCGATCGCACCGATCATGATCGGCGTCGCGCTCGTCACCCACCGGCTCGTCGCCGAGCGATACGGACGCGCGATCGAGCAAGCGACCGCCGCCGTGCCCGACCACGAAGATCTTCAGGAACGACTGGCGGCGCTCACACAGGTCGGCGGGGCCGGGAATCAGATCCTGCCGAGCATTCTCATGGAGCCGACGGCGACCGCCCGCCCCACCGACGAACCGGTGGCGACCGAACCGCCCGCACCGGCGGCGCAGGGCGCGGTCGTCCCGGGGCAAGCCGCTGCGCGGCACGAACACGGCGCCGTGGGGACGGAGCCGCAGCCCGCCGAAGCCGAGAACGTCCCGCCCGCTCCGGCGCCCGAATTCACGGAGTTGTGGTTGGCGACGACGCCGCTGCCTGCGATCGAGCGGCCCTCCGCGGTCGCCGGGAATGGTGCGGGAACCCCTGCGGGAGGCGGTGCGGACGAGGCCGTTCTCGACGCGCGGTTGGCGGCGGCGGTGCGGCAGACGCTCGACCGGATTCGGTTCAGCAAGCAGCCGGAGCCGCGCGAGCAGCCGCTGGAGCCGCCCGCCGCAGCCGCGCCCGAACCCGATGCTCCCGAAGTCGCCGAGGCGGCCGCCGAGCACGGCGCACGGGAGGCCGACGTGGCGCTTTCCGAGACGAACGCGCACGACGCGATGGCGTCGGTTATCGAGCAGGCGGTCGAGGGGCCGCAGGTCGCGGGCTCGGAGAACGCCGCGGCGCACCACGAACCGGATGTTCGCGCGCTGGAACCGATCGATGCGGGCATGGCCCAGCACTACGCACCCGGCGCGGGCGGCGACGAGCGCCCGGCACGGATGCAACAGGTCGCACCGGTCGGTGCCGCGGGCATGTCGCCGATCGGGCACGAACCCGGCGACACCGACGCGACCACATCGCGTGCGGTGGCCCAACCGCAGCTCACCATTCGCTGATCCGAGCGCCTCCCTGTTGTCGGCGCTGCCCTCGACCGCGTCGGCTCCGGGAAGGCGGTCCGGCTACCGCACTTCGCTTTCGGCGTAGGGCTTCCCGGTCGACCCGATGGCGGAATGGACGTAGCGTCGAATTCGTGAAAGTTCCCGCACACCTGCCCACCACCGCGGGCGACCTGCGTTCGGCCGGTTACCTGCCGCGTGGCGTGAAGACCGAGATCCGCGAGAACCTGCTCGCGCTGCTGAGTTCCGGCGGCGACCCGTGGCCCGGCATCGTCGGGTTCGACCGGACGGTCGTGCCGCAGCTGGAGCGCGCGCTGCTCGCTGGGCACGACGTCGTGCTGCTCGGCGAACGCGGTCAGGGCAAGACCCGGCTGCTGCGTTCCCTGGTCGGCCTGCTGGACGAATGGACGCCCGTGATCGCGGGCGCCGAACTGGGCGAACATCCGCTCGACCCGATCAGCCCGGCCGGCAGGCGACTGGCCGCGGAACTCGGCGACGACCTGCCCGTCGCATGGCGGCATCGGTCGGAGCGGTACGCCGAGAAGCTCGCCACGCCCGACACCTCCGTCGGCGACCTGATCGGTGACGTCGACCCGGTCAAGGTGGCCGAAGGGCGCAGCCTCGGCGACCCCGAGACCATCCACTTCGGGCTCGTCCCTCGCGCTCATCGCGGCATCGTGGCGATCAACGAACTGCCCGACCTGGCCGAACGCATCCAGGTCGCGCTGTTGAACGTGATGGAGGAACGCGACATCCAGGTCCGCGGCTACACTCTGCGCCTGCCGCTGGACGTGTTGCTCGTCGCCACCGCGAACCCGGAGGACTACACCAACCGCGGCCGGATCATCACGCCACTGAAGGACCGGTTCGGCGCGGAGATCCGCACCCACTACCCGCTCAGCGTGGAGGCCGAGGTGGCGCTGGTGCGTCAGGAAGCCGAGCTGGTGGCCGAGGTGGGTGATCCGCTGATCGAGGTGCTCGCTCGGTTCGTGCGGCAACTGCGCGAGTCGTCCGCGATCGACCAGCGCTCGGGGGTGTCGGCGCGCTTCGCCGTCGCCGCGGCCGAGACGGTAGCGGCGGCGGCCTTGCGCAGATCCGCGGTCACCGGGGAGAGTCCTGCCGTGGCGCGGCCCGTCGATCTGGAATCCGTGCCCGCGGTGTTGCGCGGCAAGCTGGAGTTCGAGTCCGGCGAGGAGGGGCGTGAGCAGGAACATCTCACCCATCTGCTGCGCCGCTCGTTCTCCGAGACCGCGCGGGGGCTGCTCGGCGGCCTGAACCTGCGTCCGCTGGCCGAGGCGGTCGGCGACGGCCATCTGGTCACCACCGGCGAACGAGTTCCCGGCGAGGACGTCCTCTCGGCGCTGCCGGAACTGCCCGTGCTGCACGAAGTGGCCGGACGGCTCGGCGTGGACGCGGCCGACCCGGCGCCCCGGATCGCCGCTGCCGTCGAGTTCGCTTTGGAAGCGCTCTACCTGGCCCGGCAGATCGCGAAGGATTCCGACGACGGTCTGGCGGTGTACGGCCGATGACCTCCGCTGTTCCCGGCAGGGCATCGTGACGACCCCCGATCGCTACTCCTACGGTCCCTATCACGACGGTCCCGATCCGTTGGCGCCCCCACTCGACCTGCGGGAAGCGCTGGACAGCATCGGCCGTGACGTGATGGAGGGCAGTTCGCCGCGCAACGCTCTGCAGGAGCTGTTGCGGCGTGGCACCCGAGCCATGCCGGGGCTGGAGGAGTTGACTCGCCGCTTGTGGCAGCGCCGCGCGGAGATCGCCCGCAACCACCGGCTCGACGGCACGTTGCAGCAGGTCCGGGAATTGCTGGAAGAGGCATTGGAGGCCGAGCGCGGCGCCCTGTTCCCCGACCCCTCCGACGACGCCAGGTTCGCCGAAGCGCAGCTGGACGCATTGCCGTCGAGCACGGCCGCCGCCGTCACCGAACTCGCCGAGTACGCCTGGCGATCGCAGACCGGCCGCGAGAACTACCAGAAGATCCGTGACCTGCTCGGCCGCGAGCTGCTGGAATCGCGCTTCCAAGGCATGAAAGAGGCCTTGCGGAACACCACTCCCCAGGACGTCGAGCGGGTCCGGCGGATGATGTCCGACCTGAACGACCTGCTGGACGCCCACGCCAGGGGCGAGAACACCGAGCGGCGTTTCGCCGAGTTCATGGCCGAGCACGGCGAATTCTTTCCGGAGAACCCGCGCGACACCGAGGAATTGATCGACGCCCTGGCCGCCCGCGCCGCCGCCGCGCAACGCATGATGAATTCGATGTCCGAGCAGCAGCGCGCGGAGCTGTCGGAGTTGATCGGCCAGGCGTTCGGCGATCCGGGCATCGCCCAGCAGGTCGCCGCGCTGGATGCGAATCTGCGCGCGCTGCGTCCCGGCGAGGACTGGAACTCCCGGCAGCGGTTCCGCGGCGAGGATCCGCTCGGGCTCGGCGAAGGCGCGCAGGCCCTGCAGGACCTCGCCGAACTCGACGCGCTCGCGGAACAACTCGGCCAGTCCTATGCGGGCGCCCGGCTGGAGGACATCGATCTGGACGCGCTGGCCCGCCAGCTCGGCGCGGACGCGAGCGTGGACGCGGCTCGTCTGGCCGAACTGGAGCGCGAATTGCGCAGGCAGGGCATCTTCGAACGGGCCGAGGACGGCGCACTGCGGTTGACGCCCAAGGCTTTGCGGCGGCTCGGCGAGGCGGCGTTGCGAGATGTGGTCGGGCGCTTGCGGTCCCGGCGTGGTGAACGGGACACGGCCTTGGCCGGTGCGGCGGGCGAGCCGACCGGCGGTTCCCGGCCCTGGCGATTCGGCGATACGGAGCCGTGGGATGTGTCGCGCACCGTGCGCAACGCCGTCCTGCGCTCGGCGTCGGCAGGCGCTCGCCGGGTGCGGCTGGACGTCGCCGATGTCGAGATCATGGAGACCGAGCAGCGGTCCAGGGCCGCGGTGGCGCTGTGCGTGGACACATCCTGGTCCATGGTGCAGGACGGCAGGTGGGTGCCGATGAAGCGCACCGCCCTCGCGCTGCACCACTTGATCGGCACGAGATTCCGCTCCGACGCGCTGAGCGTGATCACTTTCGGCAGGCACGCGAAGACCGTCGACATCGGTGAACTGACCGGGCTGGAAGGCGTCTGGGAACAGGGCACCAATCTGCACCACGCGCTGCTGCTGGCGGCCGCGCACCTGCGCAGGCATCCGGACGCGGTGCCGGTCGTGCTCGTCGTCACCGACGGTGAGCCGACCGCCCACTTGGAGCCGGACGGGGAGACGTACTTCAACTGGCCGCCCGCGCAGCGCACGCTGGCCGTGACGATGGCCCAGGTGGACGCCTTGGCCAAGCTGGGCGCGTCGGTGACGGTGTTCATGCTCGGCGAGGACCCGCGGCTGGCCGCGTTCGTCGACCTGATAGCCCGCCGCAGCGGCGGCCGCGTGGTGGCGCCCGATCTGGACGGTCTCGGCGTCGCCGTGGTGAGCGACTACCTGCGCGGCAGGGGCTGAACGCCGGGGCCGTGAAGGCGCCCGGCCGACGTTGCGGGCCCTACACTGAGCGGGTGGTTTTTCGTCGGCTCGTCGCAGTGTCCCTGTTCGCCTTGGTGACTCCGCTGGGGGTGGCTGCCTGCACGGCGGAGGGTCCCGGTTCGAAGACCGATTGCGCCGTGAGCGGCTGCACCGTGACGTTCGCCCGGGGTGTGGACGCCAAAGCGAGCATTCTGGGCATCGAAGCGAAACTGCTTTCCGTGAACGGCAATCTGGTCACGCTGTCGGTGGGTGGTCAGGAAGTCACGGTCCCGGTGGGGGAGACGCAGTCCGCCGAGGGGAGCACCGTCACGGTGCAGGAGGTGACCGGCGACAAGGTCGTGGTGAAGATCGCCACCGGCCTCACCGGCGGCTGAGTTTCGTCATCCGGTGCCGCGCCCACCGAAGCGGCATATCTCCGATCTTGTAATTGCTGCGGGATCACTACTGAGCGCGCGAATCTCGCGAACACCGTCTGTCGCCGTGCGCAGTGCACGGCGGGTATGTCCCTGCGGCCGTGCCGTTTGCGCGGTGCACGGTCGTGCGTGTGCCGTCGCACGCGTGTCGGGTAAGTGGCACGCGAGCAGTCGACCGGCCGTATCGAGGATTTATTGTGGCCGGCTCAGCGTGTCGAAAACGGAAACCGAAAGGTATTGAATACCAACAGGTATTGAATACCGAAAGGTATTTACTTCGTCCTGCCAGGGAAGATGCTTTTTACCGGAAATTTCTCCACGATTTGCTGTACAGCGCACCGTGCCCGTGTGTAGCGTCTGGAACCCGTAAACCCCTCACATGACAAGTGGTGGCGCGTGATCGGTATCGACGGCTGTCTGCAACGCATCATGGATATTCCCGGTGCGCGCAGTGTGACGCTGGTGGACGGCGCGAGCGGTCTGGCGATCGCCGCGGACGGCAGGCACGACCTGGTGGATGAGCACGAAGATGCCGCTGCCACAACGGATGTCGTGCGCACGGTGCTGGCCTGCCCGGCCTTGTCCAGCGGCGGCGACGGTGACGACGTCACCGAGATCATCGTCTGCGGGACCCGCGGATATCACCTGCTGAACCTGGTGAACGGCGACTTCGACGGGCGGCTTTTCGTGCACGTGCTGTTCGACGAGGACGCGGGAAATCTCGCGATGGCGCGATTCCGGCTGCGCGGAATTCTCGACGAATTGGCCGAGGACGCGCATGAGTCCTGAACTCGCGATCGAATTGCGACGGCTGGAGAAGGAAGGAAGCACAGGCGTGCTGCACGCCGGCGACGGTGCGTTTCATCTCGCCGAAGGCGCGATAGTTTCCGCGGACTGCCGTCGCACTACGGGGCTGGACCGGTTGGTCGTCGAGGCGGGCGTGGCGACCGCCGAGGACTGGCGGCGCGCCGATGCGGGGGATCCCGGCCGGGTGCTGGGGCGGCCACGGCTGGAAACCCTGGCGATGCTGTCGGTTTTCGATGCCGCCTACTTCCTGCTGGCCTCGCCCGCCGTCCCGGAGTTCCGCCCGGCCCCGCCGCACTGGCTGGCCCCGGTCTGCCACATCACGCCCCGGGCTCTCGTGCAGGAGTGCGCGCGGCGCGGCGATCCCGAGTCCGGGCCATGGCCCGCCGACCTGGTCGATCGCGTCCCCGTGGTGCCGGTGCGCCGGGTGCGGCGCCGGCGCCTGGTGCTCACCGGCGGACAGGCCGAGGTGCTGGCCGCCGCCGACGCCCATCGCAGCGTGGCGGGGATCGGCCGTGAACTCGGCCGCACCACCTACGGATGTCTGGTGGCGGTGCGGGATCTGACCGCGGCGGGGCTGATCCAGCCACCCGCCGGGGTGGCGATCCCCGTGGCGGCTGGGCCGCCCGCGCTCGTGTCTGCGGTCGCCGAACCCCCGGCGGTCGCTCCTGTGGCCGCCGCACCGGGCCGGCTCCCCCGGCGCCGGGGCAGGCATTCGGCCCCGCCTGCCCCGGCCGAACGTTTGGAGCCGCCGGACCGGGACCTGCTCGTCCGCCTGCAAGCGGCTTTGGAGGAGCTCGCGTGACCGCGCGGAAGAAACTGCTCGGCGATTTGATGGGAAGGTTGACCAAGGTGGGGATGTCCGGACCCGAACCGAACGCGGCGGTGCTCACCGAGCTGAAAGCGCTGCGCGATCGCGTCCCGCGGCTGACCGGCGCGCTCGTGGCCTCCAACGACGGGCTGCTCGTCGCTCATGATCTACCCCCGCAGATCGAGCCCAACGGGATGGCCGCCATGGCGGCCTCGCAACTGTCGCTGTCCCACCGGCTGGCCACCACCGCGCATGGCGGCGGATTCAGCGAGGTGGTGGTGCGCGGCACCGGAGGGCACGTGGTCATCTACGCGGCCGGCTGGACCTCGCTGACCGTCCTGGCCGCCCCCGAGGTGAACATCGGCCGGCTGCACCTGGAATCCCGTCCGGCGGCCCGTGCGATCGCCGACTTGCTGACGCCGGTGGCAACCGACGCGGAAAGCCGACAGGCAACGAAAACCCACTGAAAGGAACAGGTATATGTCCAATATGGATCTGGCGCTCAAAGACATGATGGTGATCGACGGCGCGATCGGCGCCGCCGTGGTCGATTACAACAGCGGCATGGCGCTGGGCATGCTCGGCAGTTCCAAGTCGCTGGATCTCCAGGTCGCGGGCGCGGGCAACACCGAGGTGGTGCGCGCCAAACTGCGGACGATGGACCAGTTGGGACTCAAGGAGGACATCGAGGACATCCTCATCACGTTGTCCGGGCAGTACCACATCATCCGGCCGATGACAGGTCGCAAGTCCAAGGGCCTGTTCCTGTATCTCGCGCTGGACCGGGGGCGGGCGAATCTGGCGATGGCCCGGCACCGCCTGCGGGGGATCGAAGAGGATCTGGAGGTCTGATCGGCGCGAGCCGATTTGACCTGAACTAGGTTCAGGTTCGACGGCCCGTCCGCTTCGCCCCCACCGTCGCCGAGTGGTTCGCCACACACGCCGACCGGCGCGACGACGTCACCGTCGACATCGTCGATCTGGCTGAAACGCCCCTGCTGGAACATCTTTCTCACCATCCCGCGCCGGAGGCGGCGCAGGCGCTGGCAGCCGTCGGTCCCCGGCCGGCCGCGGCGGACGCCTTCGTCGTGGTGACACCCGAGTACAACCACAGCCATCCGGCGTCGGTCAAGAACGCCATCGACTGGCACTACACCGAATGGCGGGCCGAGCCGGTCGGATTCGTCTCCTCCGGCGGGATATCCGGCGGTTTGCGTGCTGTGGAGCACCTCAGGCACGTCTTCGCCGAACTGCACGCGGTGAGCGTGCGCGACACGGTGAGCTTCCACGACGCGGGCAGGCAGTTCGACGCGGCGGGACAGCCGGCGGATCCCGAGATGCCGGCCGTCGCGGCCGATAAACTGCTCGGCCAATTGGTCTGGTGGGGCCGGGCCCTCCGCTCGGCCCGCGCCGAGCATCCCTATCCCGCATAGCGCTTCCCGGTCCGCTGTGCTGCCAGCGTGCCGGATACCTCGGCGCGACGGCGCCGGTCGGCCGAGTCGATGACCCGGCCGACCGGCGGGCCCGATCTGCGCACCGGAGCGCGACCGTGAGGGTTGAATTCGGCGGTTTCATCGTGGCATCCGGCGTACGCTGTGCGGCGACGAAAGGACTCCACGATGCGAAAAATGCTCGCGGCGTTGGTGATCGCCGGTTCGTTCATGGCAGCGGGAACGACAATCGCGCAAGCGAATCCGCCGTCGCAGCCGCCTACTCCGCTGTGCCTGGTGGTCGGCGGAGCCATCTGGGTGGTGCGCAACAGCATCGACCCGTACGGCCTGTCGCAGGATCCGCTAGCGGTCGCGTTGCGGAACGCGCATCGGCAGATCTGCGGCTAGCTTCCGTCGCCCGATGCGGCTCTCGCATGGCAGCAGCAGCCTAACGCCGTGATCCCGGGGAGAGAGGCAAATCCCGGGCATCAGGTTCGATCGGTGCAGGCGTGACCGCCCTGGGCTTGCCGTCGCGAGTGTTGAGCCACGCTCCGGCGAACATCAGTGCGGCGCCGAGGGCTTGGACCGGGGCGATGGATTCGCCGAGCAGCAGCCACGCGCAGGCGAGACCGAAAGCGGGGACCAGGAACATGGCGGAGGCGGCGGTCGCCGGGCCCACCTCGCCGACCGCGCGATAGTAGAGAACGTACGCGAGCGCGGTCGGCAGGACGCCGAGATATGCCTGGTTGAGCCAGAATTCGGCGCCGAGCTCGGACCAGGCCACGTCGGTCAGGCGTGGCGCCGCGACAACGCCGAGCGCCAAAGCGCCGATGGCCGTGGCGTATACCGTCACCGTAGGCGCCGCCAGCCGGGCGAGCACGGGAGCGCCGAGCATGGTGTAGCACGCCCAGCACGCCGCCGCGCCCAGGAAGACGAGGTCGCCCAGCAGGCGATCTCCGCCGCCGGAGGGGATGCCGAGGAAGAAGACCGCACCGCCGCCGACTGCCAGAGCGAGCCCGAGGGCTCGAGCAGCGGAAAGGCGGGCACGGGTCAGCACCGTCGTGACGGCGACGGTGATGACCGGGGCCGCCATCGGCACGATCACGCTGCCGTCCGCCGCGGGCGCCAGGGCGAGAGCGAGGAAGAACAGGACGTTGTAGCCGAAGACGCCGATCAGTCCGAGCGCCGCCACCCGCCCGGAATCCCGCACCGCGAGCCTGGGCAGGCGCAGCACGGCGAGCAGGACGGCGGCGCCGAGGAAGAAGCGGAGAAACCCGGCCACCTCGTGCGGCACTTCCCGGATCGCGAGTTTGGAGGACGCGAACGCGCTACCCCACAACGCCATGACGACAACGAGCAACAATCGGATACGCACGAACCCGATCCTGCTGCGGAGCGGCCCCGAGGTCTTGAACGCTGGTGCGGGCGCACAATGGGGTGATGGCCGACGGTGAGTGGGTGCGGTACCGGCGAATGCCGAACCGCCCGGTGGAGTTGATGCACGCGCACTTCGAACGGCACGTCTACCACGCGCACAGTCACGAGACGTATTCGTTCGGCTGCACCGAGTTCGGGGCGCAGAGCTTCGATTGCCGCGGCGCCGCGCGGACCAGCGCGGCGGGCATGGTGATGGCCTTCAACCCGGACGAGCCGCACAACGGCCACAGCAGCACCGAGGCGGGTTTCACCTACTCCATCGTGCACATCGGCACCGAGCTGGTCACCGATCTGCTGTCCGACCAGGCCGGTCGTCCGGCCGGGTTGCCGCTGTTCACCGAGCCGGTGCTACGCGACCCGGTGCTCACCGCGGCGCTGCGCCGGCTCAGCGCCGCCCTGACCGGCCCGGCCACCGAACTGGCCGCCGACGAGGCGCTGGCCGCTTCCGTCGCGGCGTTGGCGCGGCGTGCGGCGCGCCGTTCCCTCGTGCGCTCGACGGCCGAGCCGGGCGCCGCGATCGCCCACCGTGTCCGCGCCGTGCTCGACGACCGCTATCTCGGTCCGCTCTCGATGGACGATTTGGTCGAGGCCAGCGGCGCCAGCCGCTTCGCCTTGTACCGAGCTTTCCGCGCGAACTACGGTCTCGCGCCGAGCGACTATCAGCGTCTGCTGCGGCTGCGCGCGGCTCGCCGGTTGATCGCGGCGGGCCGGCCGGTCGCGGAGGCGGCTTCGGCGGCCGGTTTCGCCGACCAAGCGCATCTCACCCGCTGGTTCCGCCGGTGCTACGGCATCACTCCCGGCGTCTACTCCGCCGCGTGACCGTTCGTCACGCCGGTTCCGGCGGGCGCGGCCAAGGATTCTGCTCCTTGTCTTCGACCGACTGATTGAAGCGCTCGATGAGCTTGCCTAGTAGGTCGACGTCGGCCTCGGTCCAGTCGGCCACCACCGCGCCGATGCCCTGCCTGCTCTGCATACGGTCGGCGGCCAGTGATTCCAGGCCTTTCGCGCTGGCGCGGACCTTGCGGGCGATGCCACCGTCGGGATCGGGCACCCGGTCGACCAACCCTTGCTTGAGCATGGCTCCGACTTGGCGGTTGATGGTGGAAATGTCCAGTTGGAATGCTTCGGACAACTCGCGCAGGCTCAGCGGGTAGTCCAGTTCCAGCCTGGTCAAGATCAGGTACGCCGAGCGGTCGAGCCGGAAACCGGGACGCCGCAGCAATGCGGCGGGGAAGTGCCTGGACAGCAGTGACAGTTCGAAGGTGAGGCGCTGCAGCGCCGCGCTGTCGTCGCCGGGGCCGGAATCGGACATACCTCACTATGTCGCGCGGATCACGTCGATACCAAATTGTGCAGCATACACACCATATGTACCGTGCACATGGTGACTGTAGCTGCCGACGCGTCCTCGAGCGTCTCTGATACCGGCGACCGGCGGCGGCCCACGCCGGCCCTGCTCATCGCGACGCTCGGCATGGTCGGTGTCGTCGTCTCGCTCATGCAGACGCTGGTCATTCCGATCATTCCGTCGCTGCCCGTCCTGTTGCACACCTCCGCGTCCAACGCCTCCTGGGTCGTGACGGCCACGCTGCTGGCGGGCGCGGTGGCGACCCCCATCAGCGGCCGCCTGGGCGACATGTTCGGCAAGCGCCGCATCTTGTTCGCGAATCTGCTGCTGCTGGTGGCCGGTTCGGTGGTCTGCGCGTCGTTCTCCACGCTGCTGCCGGAGATCGTCGGCCGCTCGCTGCAGGGCGCGGCGGTCGGCGCGATCCCGCTGGGCATCAGCATCATGCGGGACGAGCTGCCCGCCGAGCGGGTGGGTTCGGCGATGGCGATCATGAGCGCCACGCTCGGCGTCGGCGGCGCGATCGGCCTGCCGGTGGCGGCGGCCATCGCGCAGAACGCGAACTGGCACATGTTGTTCTGGACTTCCGCCGTGCTCGGCGTCGTCTGCGCCGCCCTGGTGTTCGTCTTCGTGCCGGAATCACCGGTGCGTACGCCCGCCCGCTTCGACTTCGGCGGTGCGATCGGGTTGTCGGTGGCGCTGCTGGCGCTGCTCGTCGCGATCACCAAGGGCGCGGACTGGGGCTGGACCAGCGCCCCGATCCTGAGTCTGTTCGCGGTGTCGGCGGTGGTGTTCGTCGGGTGGGGCGCCTTCGAAATGCGGCAGCGTTCGCCGCTGGTGGACCTACGGGTTTCGGCGCGGCCGAGGGTGCTGTTCACCAACGCGGCCTCGATCGCCGTCGGTTTCGCGCTCTACGGCATGTCGCTGACCTTCCCGCAGCTGCTGATGGCGCCGGAGCAGACCGGATACGGCTTCGGGCTGTCCATGATCAGCGCGGGGCTGGCGCTGGCGCCGACCGGTTTCGTGATGATGCTGCTGTCGCCGGTGTCGGCCCGGCTCTCGGCGAGCCGTGGCCCCAAGGTCACCCTCGCGCTCGGATCGGCGGTGATCGCCGTCGGTTACCTGTGCGCGGTGGTGTTGATGAACAGCGTCTGGGAGATCATGCTCGCCGCGGTGATCGTCGCGGGTGGTGTCGGCCTGGCCTACGCGGCGATGCCCGCGCTGATCATGGGCGCCGTGCCGATCACCGAGACCGCCGCGGCCAACGGCTTGAACTCGTTGATGCGCTCGATCGGCACCTCGACCTCGGCGGCGGTGATGAGCGTGGTGCTGGCGCACATGACCATCCAGTTCGGCCCGCACCTGCTGCCCTCGCGCGACGGGTTCCACACCACCTTCCTCATCGCGATGGCGGCCGCGCTGGTCGCGATCGGCCTGACCATGTTGATCCCGATGCGCAAGACCGCCGACGCGGCGACCACCACCGGGCATTCCTGACGGCTGCCGTCCTCGGCGCCGGTTGCCGTGGTCCGCGACGGCCTGCCGGGTGCCGAATCCGCGCGAGGTGTGGTGCGCCTGCCCGTGCACCGCGTCGGTAATCGGCGACTCACATTCGATCGCTCTCTGAGTCAGGTGTCGGCGACGGCCTCGGTGTACCGGCGGCCGAGGGTCCGGATGTGGGCGACCAGCTCCGGCGGGCCGTCGACGCGGAAGTCCATCATCAGCATGGACAGGTAGATGGCGATCGTCTCCAGCGCGTCCGCGCCGGTGTACAGCACACAGCTGTCCGCGTCCACCGCCTCGACCACGCCGACGGCGGGATTGATCCGGGCGATGACCGTTTCGGCGGGCGCGAGCACGGTGACCCGGGCCTGCACCCGCCACCCGGTCGTGGCGATGTGGCGCATGACGAAGGCGACCAGATCGTCGTCGGGCAGCGCGCGGGCGGCGAAACGGCGGGAAGTCGTCTCCGCGCGCACGACGCGGGCGACCGGAATCGCCCGCCAGGAGTGGTCTTCCAGGCTGTAGACGACCAGGTACCAGCGGCGCTGCCAGTTGATCAGCCGGTACGGCTCGATCTCGATCGAAGACTCGGCTCCGGGTTCCGCGATGCGGACCGTCGCGCCGTCACGGATGGCACCGGCCAGGGTGGTGAGCACGGCGGCGGGCACCGGCGCGTCCGGTTCGCGCGACCCGGTGGTGGCCGGACCGATCGCCGTCGCCTCACGCAGTGCGGACACCTTGCGCTGCAATCGTTTCGGCAGGATCTGATCCAGCTTGCCCAGCGCTTTGGTGACGTGCTCGGCGATGTCCGCGATACCGGTTGAGCCGTCCTCGGCCAGCCCGACCGCGACGGCCACGGCCACCGCTTCGTCGTCGTCCAGCAGCAAGGGCGGCATGGTCGCGCCGCGGCCGAGCCGGTAGCCGCCGATCGCGCCGCGTCCGGCGTGCACGGGATAGCCCAGCTCGCGCAGGCGCTGAATGTCGTTGCGCAGGGTGCGATCGGTGACGCCGAGCCGCTGCGCCAGCTCGCGGCCGGTGTGCGCACGGTCTTGGAGCAATGCGAGCAACCGCAGCAGACGCGGTGTGGTCGACGCCACTTTTCTTCTCCTCACCAATTAGGAAGAAAATCAGCCTAATGCGCGAATAGGCTTGTGTCATCAGCAAGAACGACCGAAAGGCTCCTGACATGAACGCCACCACCACCGCCGCCGCGACCCTGCGCCCCGTGTGGCGCGACGTGCTCGCCGACTCCCACCGGGCGCTCGAGAGCGTCGTCGCCGGTGTGCGCGCGGATCAGTGGCACCTGCCCACCCCGTGCTCGGAATGGGATGTGACGCAGGTCGTGCAGCACGCCGCCGGTGACCAGCTGGCGTACGCCAAGTCGCTCGGCATCGGCGACGGTCCGGCCTACAACCCGTTCGCGCCCTCCGGCACGATCGACGGCACCCCTGCGGACCTGGTGCGCGCGGCGATCGAGCAGACCGCCTTCGCCTGGACCACGGTCGCCGACGACACCGATACCGTGCCGACGCCGCTGCCGCACGGTGCGCTCGCCACCCCGGTGGCCGCGGTCCTGTGCGCGCTGGACGCCGCGGTCCACGCCTGGGACATCGCGATCGCGACCGGCCAGTCGTCCCCGTTGTCCGACGAACTCGCCGCTCACCTGCTCACCGCCGCCCGGGCCACTCATCCCGCGCCCGGCACCGGCGAGACGGCGGAGATCACCGAACCGCTGCGTCAGTGGGGCGCCTACGCCGCGATCGTCGACGGCCCGGCCGACGGCGCCCTCGGAGAACTGCTGCGGTACCTGGGCCGCGATCCGCGCTGAACAGGGTCGGGCCGCCGCGGGGCGCATCGAGCGGGCCCCGCGGCGGGTGTGACCGGCGCCCCGCCGGTCCGGCGGTGCGAACCGCCTCGGGCTTATCTCTTGAAACCAGTGGGTGTGGGGCGTCTCTCCGCAACGGGGGATCAGAGCGCGGTGACGAACCCTTGGGCGACCATCCAGTCCCGCGCCACCTCCGCGGGTTCGCGTCCGTCCACATCGACCTGACGGTTGAGTTCGGTGATGACCTCGTTGGTGAGGCGCTGCGAAATCGGCGTCAGAACCGTGATCACCTCCGGGTGCTCCTCGGCAAAACTCTTGCGCAGCACCAGCGCCGCGTTGTATTTCGGGAAGAACCCGCGATCGTCTTGCAGCAGGACCAGATTCAGCGCCGGGATGCGGCCGTCGGTGGCGGCCACCGAGCCGAAGCGGCACTGCTTGCCGTCGGCGGTCGCCTGGTAGACCACCGGGTCCTGCACGATCTGCTTGCGCACCCTGCCCGCATCGATCTCGTATTTGCGGGCCAGGCCGGGGAAGCCGTCCTGCCGGACATTGAATTCGGTGCCCACACAGATGGCCGCGGCAGCGGGATCGGTGGCGACCAGCCCGGCGTAGTCCGACAGTGTGCGCACGCCGGTCTCCTGGGCGGTTCGCGCGCTCATGACCAGCGCGTAGGTGTTGTTCATCGGCGCCATCGCCGCCCACACCATGCCGTGCTGGGCGAGGTCGGCGTCGCGCACCGCCTCGAACTGCCCCATCTCATCCGGCACCGGCGTCTCGTTGCCGAGGTAGTTGATCCAGCCGGTGCCGGTGTAGTCGTAGGCGAGGTCGATCTGCCCGTGCAACTGGGCGTCGCGCACGCTGTTGGAGCCCTGGATGTTGGTCAGGTCGCGCACCTGGGCTCCGGCCGCCGTCAAGGCGAACTCGATGAGATACCCGAGGATGTTCTGCTCGGTGAAATCCTTGGAGCCCACCGTGATGCGCACGCCGTCGAGTTCGGGAACGGGGCGGATGCTGCCCGGCCCGACCCGCAGCGGCACCGCGCTGCCGGATTGCAGCCCGCAGGCGGCCAGCAACGCCATCCCCAGTCCGAGGGCGAGCGCGCGCCACACCCTGGTCATTTCAGCCCCCTCGGCCCGAGGAAGGCTTCGGCGACCGCGCCGAGCCAGTCCACCAGCAGGGCCAGTGCCACCGCGAGCACGGCGCCGACCACCAGCGTGACGTTGTCGCGCAGCTTGTAGCCGGTGTCGATCAGGATGCCGAGCCCGCCCGCGCTCACCAGGAACGACAGCGTCGCGGTGCCGACCGCGAGCACCAGTGAGGTGCGCAGCCCAGCCAGGATGTAAGGCACCGCGAGCGGAAACTCGATGCGGCGCAAGACGGTCAGGGCCGACATGCCCTGGCCCCGGCCCGCGTCGACGAGCGTGGGGTCCACCTGCTGGTAGCCGAGGATGGTGTTGCGCAGCACCGGAAGCAGCGAGTAGAACGCGATCGGCGCCACGCCGATCCAGAAGCCGGTGGTCCGGGTGGCCAGGTAGAACAGCACGATCAGGCCGATGGCGGGCGCGGCCGCGCCGATGTTCGCGATGCCGACGAAAACAGGTGTGAGACGCCGGAATCGCGGTCTGGTGAGCAGGGTGCCCAGCGGGACGGCCACCGCGACAACGATCAGCACCACGGTCCCGGTGATCAGCACGTGCTGCCAGGTGACGGTCGCGACGTTGCCCGCGTTCAGGCTCGCTCGCTGCGTGGCGGTGAGGTCGCGGGTGAACGCCCACACCAGCACGCCCGCGGTGAGCACGAGGACGACCAGGGGTTGCACCACCAACCGGAGGCGTTCGGCCCGGCGCTGGGCGGGGGGAGCCGCCGTGGCGGTGGTCATGGCGCGCCGTCCGTCCCGGACCGGCCGACGCCGTGCTCGGCGCGCAAGGCCGACAAGTGAGCGACCAGGGTGTCGATGGTGATCAACCCGACGTATTCGCCGCGCGCCCCGGTCACCACCGCGGTCGCGCTCTGATGTGTCAGCAGGGCGTCCAGCGCGTCCTGCAGCGTCGACTTCAGCGACAACGTCTCCGGCACCGGCGAGCCGAGGTCGTGCAGCGAGCCGGCGTGCGCCAGTTGTTCGGCCGACACCCAGCGGCGCGGGCGGCTCTGACCGTCCAGCACCAGCGCCCAAGGCCAGTCCCGGTCCGCGAGCGTGGCGCGCAGGTCGTCGACCTGGTCCTGCTCGGTCACGGTGGGGCAGTCGCCGAGTTCGACATCCCCGACGCGGGTGAGGGTGAGCTGTTTGAGCGAGGCGTCCGCGCCGACGAAACCGGCGACCGTCTCGTCGGCCGGGTCGGCCAGGATCGCCGCGGGCGTGTCGTACTGCAGGATCCGGGATCGGTCACCGAGCACGGCGATGCGATCACCGAGCTTGACCGCCTCGGTGAAATCGTGGGTGACGAAGACGATCGTCTTGCCGAGCTCGCCCTGCAGGCGGAGCAACTCGTCCTGCAGCAGCCCCCGGGTGATCGGATCGACCGCGCCGAACGGCTCGTCCATCAGCAGCACGGGCGGGTCGGCCGCCAGCGCCCTGGCCACGCCGACGCGCTGCTGCTGGCCACCGGACAGCTGCCGGGGATAGCGGTCGCGGAAGGTATCGGGGTCCAGTCCGACCAGCTCCAGCATCTCGTCGACCCGGGCCGCGATGCGCCGCCGGTCCCAGCCGATCAAGCCCGGCACGGTCGCGACGTTCTTCGCGACGGTCAGGTGCGGGAACAGTCCGGCCTGCTGGATTGAGTAGCCGATGCCGCGGCGCAGCCGGTCGGGATGGATCGTGGCCGCGTCGCGCCCGTCGATGGTGATGGTGCCGGAGGTGGGCTCGATCAGCCGGTTGACCATCCGCATGGTGGTGGTCTTGCCGCAGCCCGACGGACCGACCAGCACCACGATCTCACCGGCCGGGATGGTCAGCGAAACGCTGTCCACAGCCGGATCACGCTGCCCCGGATAGTGTTTGGTCACCGAGTGCAGCACGATCTCGACGCCGGAGACGACGGACCCCACTGTCCCGTCCGGTGTTTCGGTCTCAGTCACGGATTCCCCTCGAGGTGGTGAGCCGTCCGATCAGCACGTAGATCCCGTCGAGTACGAGTGCGAGCACGACGACGAGGATCGTGCCGACCAGAGCCTGTGGCAGTGCGTTCGGACTGCCCAGACGCGCGAGCCCGGAGAAGATGAGGTTGCCGAGCCCGGGGCCTTTGGCATACGCGGCGAGCGCGAGGATACCCATGATCAACTGGGTGCTCACCCGCATGCCCGCCAGGATCGCGGGCCAGGCCAGCGGCAGTTCGATGCGGGCGAGCACCCGCAGGCGATTCATCCCCACGCCGCGCGCCGCATCGGTCACGGCCGGGTCCACCGAGTCGAGTCCGATGATGGTGTTGCGCAGGATCGGCAGCAGTGCGTACACCACGAGCGCGGTGATCGTGGGCGCGACGCCGAGGCCGAGGACCGGGATCAGCAGGCCGAGCAGCGCGAAGGACGGCACGGTGAGCACCGCGCCCGCCAGCGCGGAGGCGACCGAGGAACCGAACGGGCTGCGGTAGACCAGGACTCCGATGAGCACCGAGACCACCGTCGCCAGCAGCACCGATTGCACCACGGCCGAGACGTGCAGGTAGGAGTCGACCAGCAACTGGTGCCGCCGGTGCACGATGAATGTCCACAGCGTGTCCAGGGCCGTACCTCCCCATCGGCTGGTCTCTCCGGAGACTAGCGCGGTTTTCCCGGTGCCGTACGCGATTTCGGCTCGTACGGGTTGCCCGCAGCACGATCGGCGAAACCGATCGGACGGCCTCGGGAACCGTTCGGCGTGCTCGCGCGTCGAAATCCATAAGCTCGACAACAGCATCACACGAAGGGATCGGGGGAGCGATGGCACAACAGCTGGGATCGCGAGCGGGGCGGTGGATCGCGCTCGCGGTGGTGGTGCTCGGCGTAGCCGCGGCGGTGCTCGCCACGGGCTTGTGGTGGCAGGACCGAGCGGATCGCGGAGCGGTCGTGGGCGAGCGTCTCACCGAGTTTCCCGCACTGGACCGCTCGGCGCTCGACGCGTCTCGAGCCGGAATCGTCGCGGTCGCCGAGCGTGAGTTCGCCGAGCCGGGCGCAGGCACGAAATACGCGGAAGGCGCCGAGGAGGCGTGGTGCGCCGATTTCGTCAGCTGGGTGCTGCGCGAGGCCGGGGTGCCGCTGGCCAACCCGAATTCGGGCTCTTGGCGGATTCCCGGCGTCTACACCTTGCAGGAGTACTACGAGAGCGTCGGCCGGTTCGTCCCTGGCGGCTCCGGCTACCACCCGCGGACCGGTGATGTACTGCTATATGGGGAATCCAGCCCGTTCGGACAGCACACGAACATCGTCCTGCGGGCCGACGCCGGCCAGGTGACCACCATCGGTGGCAACGAATACGGCGAGATCCGAATTCATCGCTTCGCGCTGGACGAGGTGCCCGGCGTGGTCGGTGTCGGGCGATTGGAATGAGAACCCTCCCCGGTGAGTGGAATCTGTCCGATATGCGGGTGAAACGGCGTGCCGGATGGTCCTACGATGGAGACGGCGGCGCCCGGCAGCGCCGCCGCCGGTCCCCGCCCTGCTTCCCCCTCATCGGCAGGACGGGGATCTCTGGCTGACCAGTGCGTTCCGGGGCGGTGCAAGATCGGTCGCGTACCGTGTCGGGTGTCCATCGAGAGGTGAGGGTTCCGGAACTCCTGATGCATCCGACCGACGAATCGAGTAGTGCGCCCGCCTGGATCGACTACGCCGAGTTCGGCGAGCGTTTCGTCACGCACGCGGTGAACGCAGCCCGCATCGAATCCGCCATCTCCGGCATGACGGGCCGTGGCTTGACCATCGGCCCCGTCTCGATCGGCCCGGCCGGACTCGCCGGTTTCGTCGCCGAGGGCAAGGTCGGCGCGCCGCGCGTGCTGCACAGCGGCCCACGGGTGACGTTCGTGGTGACCGTCCCGGTGTCGCTCACACTGAAAGTGCTGCTCGGCGGCCGGAAACTGCGCTTGGAGGCCAGGGTCGAGATCGATCTGACCCTGCACGCCCGCACCGCCGAACCCGTGCTCATCATCATCGACATCCCGCCGATCACCCAGCGCGACATCAGCTTCGTCCTGCGCGCCCAAGCGGTCGAGTCGGCTTGGGAATGGCTGCTGGATCCGATCGCGGGGGTGGTGCAGCGGGAGGTCGCCTCCCGGGTGAACGCCATGCTGGCCGATCCGCAGACCCGCCGTGGGCTGGTCTTCGACGTGGAGGCGATGGTCGCGGGCAAAAGATCGGCATATCGGGACAGGCGCGCGTTCGATTGGATCGGCTACGACGAGTTCGGGCATCGGTTCTTCACCCGCATCGTGACGCGCGACCGGGTGCACGACGTGGTGGAACGCCTGGCGGGCAGGCAGATCGAAGTCGGGCCGCTGCGGACGGGCCCGCGCGCCAGCGCCGTCGTCACTGTTCGCGGAGCGGTCCGGATGCCACGACTGACGGACCGATCGGCGGATCCGGTCGCCTTCGACCTGAGGCTGCCGGTGAGCCTGGACATCACGGTGGACGTGCTGAAAGCCAATCGTTATCGCGCCGACGTGGAGGTGCCGTTGGTGCTCACCGCCCGCGCCGCGGACCCTTTGCGCGTGGTGATCGACGTACCACCGCCCGATCCGGCCGACATCCGGATGGAGTTCACCGCCCACGGCGCGCGCGCAGCCGCCCTCGGTGCGCTCGCCGGGATAAAGAAGCAGGTCATCGCCCAGGTGGCGGCGGTGATACGCAAAGAGCTGGCCGACCCGTCGATGCGCACCATCGACGTCGCCGCGCGCATCGACGGCGTCGCCTGACCACTCGTCACCAGCCGCGCACGGTGTGGCGAATGTGAAACATGTTTCTCCTGGGTCTGGCGGTTCCCATGTGAATGTGGTGAAATGAGTTCACGTTCGAGGCTCCCGGCGCGCGTGAGGTTTGGGGAAGGTGCGCCGGGCACGCTGCTATCCATGTCGGGTTGCGCGAAGGAGTCGACGATGCGTTCCATTTCGGTATCCCGGCGTGATCTGTTCGCCTACGCGGCCGCGGCGGCCGTAGCCGGCGTCACCGCCGCCGCAGCTCCCGCCGCCGCGCGGCCCGCGCTCGGCACCTTGGTCGATTACGCGGGCGGCGTCCCTTCGGCCGCGGCGATCCGCGACGCGGGCCATATCGGCGTCATCCGTTACGTGTCGGATCGCAGGCCGGGCGCCGAGTGGATGGCGGGAAAACCGCTGCGCTCGCCGGAAGTCCGCGACCTCGAGGCGGCGGATCTGCGGATCGTCTCGTGCTATCAGTTCGGCAAGGGGCCCACCGCGGACTGGCGCGGCGGGCTCGAGGCGGGCAAGCGGCACGCCGAGCGCGGCCTGGCGTTGCATCGCGCCGCCGGCGGCCCGGACAACGCCCCCATCTACGCGTCCATCGACGACAATCCGTCCCCGGTCGACTTCGCCACCATGATCGCGCCGTACCTACTGGGCTGGCAGGCCGTGCTCGGCAAGGAGCGCACCGGCATCTACGCGAACACCCCGACCATCGAGCTGGCCCACACCGCGGGATTGTGTTCCTGGTACTGGCAGCACAACTGGGGAACACCGAAGGGCTTCGTGCACCCCGTCGCCAACCTGCACCAGTTCGAGATAGACAAGCGCTCGATCGACGGGGTGGGGATCGATGTGAACAACGTGCTCACACCCGAGTACGGGCAATGGTGAAGAAGCCACATTCGTCCACGTTTCGGTGCCGAATCGCTTGATCGGCCCGTACGTCCGACGTCCGTAGCCGGGTCGACGCCGGGAATTGCCGCTGCGTCGGTGAAAGGTCGCCCGGGTGGTCATGCCCTTATCACCGCGGGGCAGCATGATCCCATCGACGCGCTGATCGGCTACCCGCACTACGGCGATGCGGTCCGACTTGTGCGCCGCCGTCGTCGGCCAACACAGTCGCGGCCGGATATTACGTCTGGCAGTGGCTGATCGGGGTCGCGCGGAGGTCGGGTTCGTCGTCCGGGACGACCCGCAGGGAGGGGCGGCTGTCCGGGGCTTCGTGGTCGCCGAGCCAGCAGAACAGCGACCACCGGGACAGGCCGGAGAACGCGGAACCGAGGCTGGCGAACGAGAACGACGAGATCGCAGAACCGAAGGATCCCACCGACCCGATCGACAGCACGGAGCCCACACTGCCGATGGACAGGACCGAATAGGCCGACCCGATGGACAGGATCGACCCCTCCGAGCGGATGGACAGGATCGAGCGGTGCGAGCGTCTGCTGCGGATCGAATGAGTCGTGCGTATCGAGTGATCGATGGTCGCCATAGTTAGCGGTCTACCACAGTCCGGACGATTCGTGGGGCGTCGCGGCGGATCCGTTCGAGGTTGTCGCGGAGTACCCGGGAACGACCGAGGGCGGCGACCCCGATGGAGTCGCCGCCCTCGGACGGAAGCTCAGCCTACGGTGAAGAACCCGAGCGTCGGCAGGAACGAGCAGGTCCGCGCCTCGCCGTCGCCGGACTGGGTGGTCAGCGAGCCGGAGACGACCGCGACGACGCGGCCGAAGCCCGTGTCGGCGATCGCCGACAGCGTGGCGGGGCCATCCGGGTTGATCTTGGCCTCGTCGGTCAGCGGCAGGACGCCGGACTGACGCGTGTCCAGGTTCAGCCACTGCACCGTCATCGGCGGGTTCTGCACCGGCGTCGGCGACTTGGTGCCGAGCGCGGTGAAGACGAACCCGGTCTGACCAGCCTTCGGTCCGGGCGGCGGCAGCGTGGCCGGACCGGGGACGGCCAGAGCGGTGCCCACCGAGTCGGCGCTCGGGCCGATGCAGCCCTTGCCGATGGTCGGGTAGAGGAACTGCGCGATCGCCGGACCGTCCTGCGGCACCTCGGGACCACCGCCGCCGCTGCCGTCGAGGAAGGTGATGATCCGTTCCAGTGTCGACTTGATCTGCGGCGGGAGGTTCAGGGTGGCCAGCAGCCTGCGTGCCTGATCCAGAATGGCCGACTGCGGGCCCGCGACGCCTGCGGGGCTCGCGATATCCGCCGGTCCCGCGACGGCGCCGACGATGGCTGGGGCGAGTGCGGCCAGCGCGTCCACCGGAACACCTTCGGGAACCATGGGAACGCTGTTCGTAAGCGCCGCGGGGGCGGGCGCAGGGGCCGCGATTGCTGTCGTCGGCGCGGCAAGCGTGGCACTCGCCGCGATGGCGAGTGCGGACAATGCGATCCGCGATCCTCGGGTGCGAAGCACTGGTCTGGCCGTCCTTACCTCGGGTACATCAGGGTTCGATTGCTAAAAGCCATCGTTTCGGGGTCACTCTAGGGACATTGCGGCTATGTGTACAGCCGCGGCGACCGGAAGGCGCCGTGGACGATCAGTGTGAGCCGAATTTACCGCGCCCCGATGTTACTGGTGTGAAAGTTGATGCAAATGTTACCGGTGGTTCGAGGGTTCCACCGACCGCATTCGCGCTGCGGTTAATCTAATCGTTGCCGTCCGCGCTGTTACCAGAACATCGAAGTCCGGGCGCGCCCGCCGACGCACCGCACCCGAGCCGAAAGCCAGCGATTTGAATCGTCACCTCCGATGGGCTTTGTCGGTGCTGGTGCTGTCCGTGCTGGCCCGGTTGCTCTGGATGCTGCTGTCCCGGAACGGGATGAACCTGGTCGACCTGCACGTCTACGTCGGTGGGTCGGCCGCGCTGCTGACCGATCAGCTCTACGACTTCACCTATGCGGAGAAGACGCCCGACTTCCCACTGCCGTTCACTTATCCGCCGTTCGCGGCGTTGGTGTTCTTCCCCTTGCACTACCTGCCGTTCACCGTGGTCGCGGTGGCCTGGCTGCTGGCTATCGCCGCGGCGCTGTACGCGGTGGTGCACATCAGTCTGGAGTTGATCTTCGGGGCGGAGCGGCTGCGCACGCCGCAGTGGCGGGCCGCCACCGTCGGCTGGACCGCGCTGGGCCTGTGGCTGGAACCGGTACGAACCACGATGGATTACGGCCAGGTCAACGTCTTCCTGGTGCTCGGCGGAATGCTCGCCGTGCGCAGTTCGCGGTGGTGGATCTCCGGCGGACTGGTCGGAATCGTCGCGGGCATCAAGCTGACGCCGGCGATCACCGGCCTGTATTTCGTCGCGCGCAGGCGCTGGGCGACCGTGGCCTGGTCGGCGGTGGTCTTCGGCGCGACGGTTGGGGTGAGTTTCCTGATCGCGCCGGTGGAGGCGCGCCGGTACTTCGGCACCCTGCTCGGGGACGCCGACCGGATCGGCCCGGTGGGGTCGGTGTGGAACCAGTCGCTGCGCGGCACGCTGAGCCGGATCCTCGGCTACGACGTGGAATCCGGGCCGTGGTGGATCGCGGCCGTGCTCGTGGTCGCGCTGCTGGCATTCCTGGCTTGGCGCGCGCTCGGCCCGGACGACCGGCTCGGCACGCTGATCGTGGTGCAGCTGTTCGGGCTGATGGTCTCGCCCATCTCGTGGTCGCATCACTGGGTGTGGCTGCTGCCGACGGTGCTGTGGCTGGTCTACGGGCCGCTGCGCCGGGCGCCCGGCGCGCGCGTCGTGGCCGGTTACTGGCTGGTGACCATGCTCGTCGGCGTGCCGTGGGTGCTGTCGTTCTTCCAGGATTCGATCTGGACCATCTCGCGCCCCGGCGTGCTGTCCTGGCTCGGCGCCGTCGACGTGCTCGGCGTCGTGGTGTTCTACGTCTGGGTGATCCGCTTCGGGCCCCGGTTCGCGAGCTCGAACCCCGCCGAGGGAACGAGAGAGAGCGCCGAGGGCCGCGCGCGCACGGCGTAGTCACCTCGCAATCGAAGCGGCTCGGATCCGATCCGACCGCCACAACCGGGCTCGGCGACCGGTCGCACACACGCGAGCCATGAGGGGCTGCGAACACTCAGCGCCGCAGGCGCTGAAAATTCAACACAACCGATCTATCCGGTGTGCCAGCGCGACGTCGAGTGCGGTGAGCCCGCCCGCGGAGTGGGTGGACAGGCTGAAGGTGACTTTGCGCCAGCGAATGTCGATGTCCGGATGGTGATCGGCTTCTTCCGCGACTTCGGCGACCCGGCGCACGAGTTCGATGCCCGCGGGGAAGGTGGGCGCCTCGACGGTGCGGACCAGGGCGTCGCCTGATCTCGTCCAGTCCGGCAGTTCGGTGAGGGCCTCGGCGATCTCGGTATCGGAGAGCAGTGTCTGCTGGGCCATAACACTCCTTACTACTCGCCTCGGGCCGCCCCGGAAAGGGGGGGCGGCGGGGGTCAGGCGGCGCGTGCCTGCTTGAGTGCCTTCTTCAGATCCTTGCCGGTGACTCCGGCCGCTTCGCACTTCTTCATCCGCATGATGACCACGGGGCACTTCAGGCAGCGCGTCTTCTTCCGACAGCACTTCTTCTTGGGTTTCAGGCTGGAAACCTTCTTCGCTTTGACCTTGCCCACGGCAGTTAGCGTACCCTAAGTACAAAGCCTGAAACGTTGCGCGAACGGACTGCCGGTAGGGTGTAGCTGGCCGCGATGCCCGGTGAGTTTCGATTCTCCACCTGTCTGCAAGGAGCCCGGCGTGAGCGTCAGGACCCGGAGGCGGCAGCCTGCGTAACCGCGCAGGGTCCCGTCCAGGCCGGACACCGAGCACCGTCGGCTCCCACACCGAACAGCAGGAGGATTCAGGCGTGTCGTCTGCACGCGATTTTCGCAACGTCGCCATCGTGGCCCACGTCGACCACGGCAAGACGACCCTGGTCGACGCCATGCTGCGCCAGTCGGGCGCTTTCGCCGAGCGGGCCGAGCCCGTCGACCGCGTGATGGACTCCGGCGACCTGGAGCGCGAGAAGGGCATCACCATTCTCGCCAAGAACACGGCGGTGCACCGCCACCACCCGGACGGCTCGGTCACCGTCATCAATGTCATCGACACCCCCGGCCACGCCGACTTCGGTGGCGAGGTCGAGCGCGGCCTGTCCATGGTGGACGGTGTGGTGCTGTTGGTGGACGCGTCCGAGGGGCCGCTGCCGCAGACCCGGTTCGTGCTGCGCAAGGCGCTGGCCGCCTCGCTGCCGGTGATCCTGGTCGTGAACAAGACCGACCGCCCCGACGCCCGCATCGAGGAGGTCGTCGAGGAGAGCCACGACCTGCTGCTCGATCTGGCCTCGGATCTGGACGACGCCGCGGCCGAGGCCGCCGAGCTCGCCTTGGATCTGCCGGTGCTGTACGCCTCCGGGCGTGAGGGCAAGGCGTCCAAGGAACGTCCGGAGAACGGCAACGCCCCGAACGCGGAGAACCTCGACGCGCTGTTCGACGTGCTGCTGGAATACATCCCCGCGCCGAAGGGCGATCCGGCCGCGCCGTTGCAGGCGCACGTCACGAACCTGGACGCCTCGGCGTTCCTCGGGCGTCTCGCGCTGGTCCGCATCCACAACGGGGAACTGCGCAAGGGACAGAACGTCGCGTGGATGCACGCCGACGGCGTCAAGCAGGTGAAGATCACCGAGTTGCTGCAGACGATCGGCGTGGAGCGGCAGCCGGGCGAGGTCGCCGTGGCGGGCGACATCGTCGCCATCGCGGGTATTCCGGAGATCATGATCGGCGACACCCTCGCCGACATCGACGATCCGGTCGCGCTGCCGCGCATCACCGTCGACGAGCCCGCCATCTCGGTCACCATCGGCACCAACACCTCGCCGCTGGTCGGCCGGGTGCAGGGCCACAAGCTGACCGCCCGCATGGTGAAGGCGCGCCTAGACCAGGAGCTGGTCGGCAACGTGTCGCTGCGCGTGCTCGACATCGGCCGCCCGGACGCCTGGGAGGTGCAGGGCCGTGGTGAGCTGGCGCTGGCCATCCTGGTCGAGACCATGCGCCGCGAAGGCTTCGAGCTGACCGTAGGCAAGCCGCAGGTGGTCACCAAGCAGGTCGACGGCAAGGTGCACGAGCCGTACGAGGAGCTGACCATCGACTGCCCCGACGAGTACCTCGGCGCGATCACCCAGCTGCTTGCCGCGCGCAAGGGCAAGATGGTGCAGATGAGCAACCACGCCGCGGGCTGGGTGCGGATGGAGTTCATCGTTCCCTCGCGTGGCCTGATCGGCTTCCGCACCGACTTCCTCACCGAGACCAGGGGCACCGGCATCGCCAACGCCGTGTCGCACGGCTACGCGCCGTGGGCGGGTGAGATCCGGGCCCGGCACACCGGCTCGCTGGTCTCCGACCGGTCGGGAACGGTGACCCCGTTCGCCATGATCCAGCTGGCCGACCGCGGTCAGTTCTTCGTGGAGCCCGGCGCGGATACCTACGAGGGGCACGTCGTCGGCGTCAACCCGCGCGCGGAGGATCTCGACATCAACGTCACGCGCGAGAAGAAGCTGACCAACATGCGCAGCTCGACCGCCGACGTGATCGAGACGCTGGCCAAGCCGTTGCAGCTGGATCTGGAAGGCGCCATGGAGTTCTGCGCTGCCGACGAGTGCGTCGAGGTCACCCCGGAAGTGGTCCGGGTGCGCAAGGTGATCCTGGGCCAGAACGAGCGGGCCCGGGAACTGTCCCGGCGCAAGGCGAGGGACCGCGCGGCGCTGTAACCGCAGGCCGCGAACGGGATTCGACGTCGCTGCGGTGAGGTCGAATCCCGTTCGCCGGTCGGCAGAGGGCTCGCACGCTGTCGCGTGCGCCAGGACCCTCCGGTATGCCTCGAATGTCGTCGGCATTTTATCCCGGAGATATTAGCGGTCGGTGAGGCGGTCCGAGATTTTCGACACTGCTTCGTGATGTGAATTCGGCGGCGTCCGGTGCGGAATCGTCTCTCCGAACTCGGCCGAGCTGTCGGTGCTATTTCCGGCAGCCCATTGTGTGGCGGTGAAATGGGAAACGCGCGGAATTCGACCCGGCCGCCTCTGGCGTGTGCTCCGGTTCGGGGACCTGGGGAAATTCGGAAAGACACCGCGCTACGGAAGTTGCGCACAGTGCGGTGAAGCTCGACCCGCTTTATGGCGTAGCGTCCTGGACGGCCCGCGCGGTCGGCCCGAATGAGCCTCCGCGGTGGCTGGACAACTTGCGATGCAGCTGTTCTGCGGCTGTGGGGTCGGCCGTGGCACCTATGGATAGGTCCCCGACGCAGACAGTTCACTTCTTGTTCGGTAGGCCGGCGCAATAATTCACTTTCGTGCGCGAGTGCATTCCACTCGTGGTCGGGCGAACGCCGGAGAGGTGCATCCGGATTGCCGGACAACTCCGCGTATATTCGCCGCAGCCATGCGGGTACGCCGATTATTTGCGGATCTTCCGGCGGGTATGAACGTGTGGTGTCCGAGGCCGTGCGGCGAGCTCGTCTTTGTGCGCCGCAGATATCCGCGCGATCCTGTCGTTTTCCCGCTCGTCAGCAGGAATCTGGGAACGGACTCGACCGTGCGGTAGAGTTCCCGAGCGTGAAAGTGGGCGCAGGAAAACGCGCAGCGTGGCGCACGTTGTTGCCGGCCGTGGCAGTGCTGACCTTGATCAGCAGCTGTGCCGCGAATCCGCCGCCGCCCATCGAGAGCACCGACAGCCCGAAGACCACACCGGTCAAGCCCGCGGAGACGACCGTGGTGGTCGCCTTGGACACCATCGGGACCGCCTTCAATCCGCATCTGCGCTCGGACCAGTCCGCCGCCACCTCCGCGATCGCGTCACTGGTGTTGCCGAGCCCGTTCCGGCCGGTGCTCGATCCGGCGCGGCCCGGGGCGACGGCCTGGGTGCCGGATTCGTCGTTGCTGGTCTCCGCCGAGGTGACCGCGCAGGAGCCGTTCACGATCACCTACAAGCTTCGCAACGAAGCGTCCTGGTCGGACGGAGCGCCGATCGCGGCCGAGGACTTCCGCTACTTGTGGCAGGAGATGGTTTCGGAACCGGGGGTCGTGGATCCGGCCGGGTATCGGATGATCTCGGACGTGAATTCGTCGGCCGGTGGCAAGACGGTCACCGTCGTGATGTCGCAGCCCTATCCGGGCTGGCGCGAATTGTTCACCGATCTGCTTCCTTCCCACCTGCTGAAGGACGCGCCCGGCGGGTTCGCCCGGGGGATGAACGGCCAGGTCAACGGCGTGCGGGTGTCCGGAGGACCGTTCGGGATCCGCTCGGCGGACCCCGGCCGCGACGAGATGCTGCTGGAACGCAACGACCGCTTCTGGGGTACACCGGCGATGCCGGGCCAGATCCTGCTGCGCCGCGGCGGCACGCCCGCGCAACTGGCCGGCTCGCTGCGCACCGGCGACGTCCAGATGGCGCTGGTCCACGGAGGCGTCGCGACCCAGGCGCAACTGGGAGCGATTCCCTCCGTGCGGACCGCGATCATGCCGCAGTCGCGGGTGCTGCAGATGGTGCTGAACGGGCGCAAAGGTGAACTGAGCGATCCGCGGGTCCGCTCGGGTGTGCTGGCCCTGCTGGATCCCGCCTTGCTGGCGACCGTCGGTGCGCAGACCGGCAATTGGGTGGAGCCGGTCCGGGCGCAGGTGCTCGCGCCGTCCGACCCCGGTTACGCCCCGACCGCCCCGCCGCGACCGTCGGCGGAGGAGGCGTTCGGGTTGCTGGCCGCCGCGGGGTACGGCCGCGCGCCGGAACCGCCGCACGCGATCTCTCCAACCTCTCCGGCGCCGCAGCCGCGCACCGTGGGTAAGGACGGCAAGCCGCTGGTCGTGCGCATCGGCGCCGTCGACCGGGACGCCACCGCCTTGGCCGTGGCCAATACCGCCGCCGACCAGCTGCGCAGCGCGGGCATCGACGCGACGGTGCGCAGCGTCGCCGCCGACGAGCTGTACGGCAAGGAACTGCTCGAGGGCACGGTGGACGCGATCGTCGGCTGGGAGGTGGCCGGTTCCGATCCCGCGACCGTGCTGGCATCCCGCTACGGCTGTCCGCCGCCCGCGCCGCCCGGAATCACCGGCCCGGCGCAGGCCATCGCGGAGGCGGCGCAGCGAGCTCCGAGCAATCTGTCCGGGATATGTGATCCGGCTCTGCAACCGGCGATCGAGGAAGCCCTGCGCGGCGGCGACGTGGGGCGCGTGCTCGCCGAAGCGGAGCCGAAACTGTGGGCCATGGCGACGGTGCTGCCGATCGTGCAGGACAACGCCGTCGCCGCGGCCGGTCCCCGGCTGGACGGCGCCTCGCTCAGCGGCGCGATCCAGGTCGGCATCTTCGGTGATGCGTCCATGTGGCGCAGGATCCCGTGACGGCGGCGACGGGCGGGTTGCTGCTGGTCCACGCCCACCCGGACGACGAATCCATCACCACCGGAGGCACGATCGCGCACTATCGCGCGCGCGGTGTGCCGGTGACGGTGCTGACCTGCACCCTCGGCGAGGAGGGTGAGGTGATCGGCGAGGAATGGGCGCTGCTCACCGCGGAGCACGCCGACCAGCTCGGCGGCTACCGGGTTCGCGAGCTGGCTCGTGCGCTGGAAGCGCTGGACGCGGGCCCGCCCCGTTTCCTCGGTGGCGCGGGGCGCTGGCGCGACTCCGGCATGGCGGGCACGCCCGCCGCGCACAAGCCGCGGGTCTTCGTGCGCTCCGGGCACGAGGCGGTGCGGGCGCTCACGGAGGTACTGCTCCAACTGCGGCCGCGCGTCGTGGTCGGCTACGACCCGAACGGCGGCTACGGCCACCCGGACCACATCCGGGTCCACGAGATCACCACTGCCGCGGTAGCGGCCGCAGCGGACCGGGGATGGGACACGCCGAAGTTCTATTGGACCGTCACCGACGCCGACATGCTGCGCCTGCACACCGCCGCGCTGGCCCGGCGCACGGCCGCGGGCCTGCCCGGCGCGCTGCCGCCCGGGTGGCGGTTGCCCGCCGAAGGCGAGCTGGCCAGCGTGCCCAGCGACGCGGTGACCACAACGATCGACGTCTCCGAGGTGCTGAGCGCCAAGCGCGCCGCGTTGCGGGCGCACGCCACCCAGGTCACCGTCGCGCCTTCGGGCCGGGAATTCGCGCTGTCGAACAACGTCGCGCAGCCCGTGCTGCCCGAAGAGCACTTCATCCTGGTGCGCGGCCTGCGCGGCCCGCTCGGCCCGGACGGGCGCGAGCACGATCTGTTCGCCGGCCTGGACTGACGCGGATTCTCCTCTGCCTGAGGGTTGCCCTCGAGCGGTTTCGGCGCGGCGGGTACCGTTCGGCGAGATCTCGCGACATCGAAAGGGAGGGTCCGGCGTTTCATGACGGCGCGCGGCGACACAGACCACCACCTCAGCATCGAGGACCACGGGTACCACAAGAGTCTGAAGCCGCGGCAGCTGCAGATGATCGCGATCGGCGGGGCCATCGGCACCGGCCTCTTCCTCGGCGCGGGCGGGCGGCTGGCCAGTGCCGGACCCGGATTGTTCCTGGTCTACGGCGTGTGCGGATTCTTCGCTTTCCTCATCCTGCGCGCGCTCGGTGAACTCGTGCTGCACCGGCCCTCCTCCGGGTCGTTCGTCTCCTACGCGCGCGAGTTCTTCGGGGAGAAGGCAGCCTTCGTCGCAGGCTGGATGTACTTCCTGAACTGGTCGATGACCGGCATCGCCGACACCACCGCCATAGCGCAGTACTTCCACTACTGGTCCGGGTTCTCCTCCGTTCCGCAGTGGGTCCTCGCCCTGATCGCCCTGGTCCTCGTGCTGAGCGTCAACCTGATCTCGGTGAAGTGGTTCGGCGAGATGGAGTTCTGGGCCGCGCTGGTGAAGGTGTTCGCGCTCAGCGCCTTCCTCATCGTCGGCACGATCTTCCTGCTCGGCCGTTTCACCGTGCACGGGGAGGCGACCGGACCGAGCGTGATCACCGAGCACGGCGGGTTGTTCCCGACCGGCCTGATGCCGCTGGTCGTCGTGGTGTCCGGTGTCGTGTTCGCCTATGCCGCCGTCGAATTGGTCGGCACCGCAGCGGGCGAGACGGAGCAGCCGGAGAAGATCATGCCGCGGGCGATCAATTCGGTGATCGCCCGGATCGCCGTCTTCTACGTCGGTTCGCTGGTCCTGCTCGGGTTGTTGCTGCCGTACACGCACTACACGGCCGACGAGAGCCCGTTCGTCACCTTCTTCACCATGCTCGGCGTTCCCGGTATCGGCAGCGTGATGAACCTCGTGGTGCTCACCGCGGCGTTCTCCAGCTTGAACGCGGGGCTGTACTCGACCGGTCGCATCCTGCGCTCGATGTCGATGAACGGCAGCGCACCGAAGTTCACCGGGGTGATGGGCAGCAACGGCGTTCCCTACGGCGGCATCCTGCTCACCAGTCTGATCGCGCTGGTCGGCATCGCGCTCAACGGCATCGTCCCGGACCGGGCGTTCGAGATCGTGCTGAACATGGCGTCGCTGGGCATCGTCGCCTCCTGGGCCACCATCGTGTTGTGCCAGCTGCAGTTGTGGCGCTGGTCCGTCCAGGGACGCGTCCAGCGGCCCGCGTTCCGAATGTTCGGCGCGCCCTACACCGGGCTGCTCACGCTGGTGTTCCTGTTCTTCGTGGTCGCCCTGACCGGGTTCGACTATCCGGTGGGGACCTGGACCGTCGCGACCATAGCCCTGATCGTCCCCGCGCTGATCATCGGTTGGTTCGCCGCGCGGAAGCGGGTCCTGGCCATCGCCGCGGAGCGCGGCGGCCCGACCGGGGAATTCCCGGTGGTCGCCAGCCTGCCCGCCGACCGGAAGAATTGATCATGCGGCTGACAGCGCCGGAATAGACTCGGCAGTATGTACAACTGGGAGCTCCAGAACGCGATCGCCGCGTTCGTCGACAGCATGCGACCGCACTGGCAGGAGCAGCACGACTTGTATTCGACGGTGTTGTACGCGTTCGCCGATATGCAGAGTCATCTGTTGACCCTCCTCGGCTACCCGCCGGTGCCGTGACGACGAAAATCGACGACCACGCAGGCGACCGCGCTCCCGTGGCAGCCGAAGCCACCCACCGCCCGATGGGCGTCGCGGGCCTGGCGATCCTGGTGCTGCTGATTCTGAACGCCCTGCTCACTTTGGCGCTCGAGGTGCTGTACCTGCCGACCTACCTGGGCTCCGTCGCCTTCCCGATATCCGCCGTGGTGGCGGGCGTGGTCAACGTGCTGCTCGTCGCGGGCGCGCGCTCGGTCTCCCGCCGGCCCGCCGTCCTGGGCCTTCCGCTGGTGGTCTGGACGTTCGGCTTCCTGGTGTGCGCGAGCACCGGGCCGGGCGGGGACGTCCTGCTGGGCAGTGATTGGCGTACGGCACTGCTGTTGTTCGCCGGGTTGCTGCCGCCGCTCGCGTACCTCTACATCCAGGCGAACGCGAGCGTCTTCGGTCGCCGCTGAACTCGGCGGTCACGCGAGCCGGACCGCCAGCGTGGCGATCACGGCGTCGGTGCGGGCGCGCAGCGCGGCGGTCAGCACCGGTCCGCGCGGATTGTGCAGCGGGCGTTGCCGCCAGTGCCGGGCTTCGACATGCGCGAGCAGCACGGTGACGCCGCGCCCGGCGGCGGTCTGCTTCCGGACCTAGCCGACGAGGGTGGACACCAGACTGCGGTGCGGGCACGGCAGCACCGCGAGCGGAATGCCTGGATCCCACTCTTTCCATTGCGCGCTGAGCCTTTTGGTCGTGGCCGGATCGATGTCCGCGGCCACCGCGACGATCTCGCCCCGCATACGCAGGGCGGCTTGCAAGGCGCGATAGGTCACTTCGCTCATGGTCACCACCGGGACATTGAACTCCGCCGTCGCGCGGCAACCGATCAGCGACACCGGGCGGGTCAGCGGGTGCCCGGCAGCCCCGGTGTGACGGCTTCGATGATGTGCCACGCCTCGTCGACGGGCAGGTCGACCACCGCGTAGCGCTTCTTGCCCGCCGCGGTGGCCGCCACCACCGTGGCGACCCCGGCGCGCCGCTGGAAGAAGGTCCGGCGCACCGTCCAGCCGATCAGGCCGGGAGCCTCCAGACAGTCGCGTTCCCGGTCGAGCGATCCCGCGCGCGTGATCAGCCAAGTCGGGCTGGTGGCTGTGCGGGGCAGGACCGCGTGCCCGAGGCCACGGTAACGGTCCTCCGCGAGCGCGAGCGCCACCGGCAGTAGGAGACCGGGAACCAGCCACCACCACAGCGAATAGTGTTCTCCCGCAAGGTGGAAGCAGGCAGGCACCGCGGCGATGAGGACGACCGGGGCGAGTGTGCGGGTGTATCTGCGGCGCCGCGCGGCGGGGCCGTGTGCGACCAGCGGGGCGCTGCCCGGCTCGGGCGCGGCGTGCGGGTCCGATGCTCCAGCGCCGGTGGGTCTCGCATCCGGCCGGACGGGAAGGGCGTCGTCGCGCACCTCGTCCGGGGCGAGCAGATGGCCGAGGGTGTGTTCGACGGCGCTGCGCGGCGCTTGGGGGAGGATCTTCTGCCGGGGCTTCTCCCCGGTCATGATCGCTTCCAGTTCGGCGCCGCCGGCCAGGCGCAGCAGCAGCGGTTCGTTGACCGTCGCTCCGCGCAACCGGGCCCGGTCGAGGGTGATCTGGCGGGTGGTGAACAGGCCGTGGCGCAGCTGCAATGTCTTGCCGTCATCGCGAACGCGCAGCCCGAAATAGGTGGTCAGGTAGTGCGCGCACGCCGCGGCGCTGACCACGAAAACGATGGTGCACAACAGCGCGAACCCCGCCAGCGTCAGGGCGAGTACGCCGCCGTCTTCGACATCGTGCACCGCGTCCGACCGGAACACGATCTCGCCGAGTCCGTACTGCAGCGCGAAGCCGGCGATCGGCGCGACGATCGCGAACCCGGTCAGCGACAGCGGGGCGTAGCGCACCCAAGCCGAACTCCAGTGCCCGATCTCGCGCGCCTGGGTACGTGGGGCGGAAATTTCGCCGGATGGTTTCTCCCGCAATCGGTCTCGATCATCGGCTCGCTCCACCGGATCCGCCGTATGAGCGAGCAGCGCGGTGCGCAAGGGCGGTACCACTCGTGCGTCCAAGGCGTCGAGCTTGAACTGCTCACCCGAATCGGCCTGCTGGCCGGTGCCGATCGCCAGCACCGCGAGTCCGAGCGCGCGGTGTAACAGGTCCGCTTCGATGTCCACCGAGCGAATCCGCGACCGCGGCACCGACAGTTTCTTGCGTTGCAGCAACCCGGTCCGCAGCTCGACGTGGGTGGACCCGACCCGGTAGGTCGTGGTGAACCAGCGGGTCAGCGCGAACCCGACGATCAGCACGATCGGGATGACACTCCATACGTGGTTGCCGCTGCTGGTGCCGAGGATCACCGAGCCGACCAGCACCGGGATGAACTTCACCACCTCGGTGATCGGATGCACCAGCAGCATTCGCTTGTCCAGCCGCTGCCACGGCTGTTCGGCGCGCGGAGCGTCCGCCGCGGCTTCGGCGCTCATGTCGCGTCGCCGCGGTGCTGGGCGGCGATCCTGGTCAGCCGCGTGACGGTCTCCTCGGCGACCGGGAGGTCGAGCGCGGTGATCTCGACAGCGCCCGCGGAGGACGCGGTGGTGACGGTGACCGTCGCCAGGCCGAGCAGGCGTTCGAGCGGCCCGCGTTCGGTGTCGACGGTCTGCACCCGGGATATCGGCGCCACCCGGCTCTCCTGGGTGAGCCAGCCGACCCGGGTGTAGACCGCGTCGTCGGTGACCTCCCAGCGGTGCACGGCGTAGCGCCACCACGGCGCCACCCCGATGTTCAGCACGGCAGGCGCGAGCGCGACCAGGAAGAAGCCGAGCTGCCAGCCCCGATGCGCGGAGTCGAGTACCGCCCACACCAGCAGCGCCGCGAACGGAATCACCCAGGCCAGGGCGGCCTGCGCGCTCCACAGGAGCTTGGCCTTCGGGCTGGGGCGCCAGGCCGGATCGGCCATGATGGTGCGCGGCTGCGGCATGCTGCCAATCGTTGCACGACCGAGTGGCCGCTGTCCCCGTCGATCGTCGGCGGCGCCGCGTACCGGCCGCCGGGTTCGCGGCGCATCAGCCACGGCACGATCACCGGACGCATCACTCCGCACGGCGCGACGGACCTCACCTCTCCACTGCGTGGGAACGGTGGATTCGGCTGCGCTCACCGAGGCTGCCAGCGAGAGCTCGGTGTGGGCGTCGCCCCCGGAATAGCCTCGGCCACCGCACAGTTGTCAACGCTCAACGGCGCTCCACGTCCCCGCGTGGGCTCCGTGGCAAGCGGAGCAGTGGCTCGTCCGCTTCGCCGCAACCAGCACTGGAGGGAGACAGTTCCGGATGTGTAGCGCATGATCGAGGGCGTGACCGACCTACCGAACCCGAGCGTCCCGTCCGCGCCGCCCAGTCCATCGGCCATGCGCCGGGCGCTGCGCAGGGCCCGCGACGGTGTCACGTTGAACGTGGACGAGGCCGCGGTGCTGTTGCACGCGACCGGCGACGATCTCGCCGACCTCTGTCGCAGCGCCGCGCGCGTGCGTGATGCCGGGCTGGCGTCCGCCGGACGCCCCGACACGATCAGTTATTCCCGCAACGTCTTCATCCCGCTGACCCGGCTGTGCCGGGACAAGTGCCACTACTGCACATTCGTCACGGTGCCGGGCAAGCTGCGCGCCGAGGGCAAGGGCATGTTCCTCGAACCCGACGAGGTGCTCGACATCGCTCGCCGCGGCGCCGCGCTCGGCTGCAAGGAGGCGCTGTTCACGCTGGGTGACCGGCCCGAGGACCGCTGGCCGGAGGCCGCGCAGTGGCTCGACGAGCGCGGCTACGACTCGACGCTGGACTACCTGCGCGCCGTGTCGATCATGGTGCTGGAGGAGACCGGCCTGCTGCCGCACCTCAACCCCGGTGTGCTGTCCTGGGAGGAGATCGCGCGGCTCAAGCCGGTGGCGCAGTCCATGGGCATGATGCTGGAGACCACCTCCACCCGGCTGTTCGCCGAGAAGGGCAACTGCCATTACGGCAGCCCTGACAAGGACCCGGCCGTGCGGTTGCGGGCCATCACCGACGCGGGCAGGCTCTCGGTGCCCTACACCACGGGCATCCTGGTCGGCATCGGTGAGACGATGGCCGAGCGGGCCGAGTCGATCATGGCTATTCGCAAGCAGCACAAGGCTTTCGGACATATCCAGGAAGTCATCGTGCAGAACTTCCGCGCCAAGGACGACACCGCCATGCGGGACGTGCCGGACGCGGGCCTGGAGGAATTCCTCGCCACCATCGCCGTCACCCGGGTCCTGCTCGGGCCGGACGTGCCGGTGCAGGCGCCGCCCAACCTGGTCTCGCATGCCGAGTGCCGCGCGCTGATCGAGGCGGGCATCGATGACTGGGGCGGCGTCTCGCCGGTGACGCCCGACCACGTGAACCCGGAGCGGCCGTGGCCGAACCTGGACACCTTGCGGGAGATCACCGAGGCGGCGGGCTATCAGCTGGTCGAGCGGACCTCCGCACACCCGAAGTATGTGCGGGCGGGCAACCCGTGGGTCGACCCGCGGATCGGCGCGCACGTCGCGGCTCTCACCGACCCGGCGACGGGGCTGGCGAAGGAGGACGCGATCCCGGTCGGCCTGCCCTGGCAGGAGCCGGAGGAGTCCTGGGAGTCGGCCGGGCGCGTCGACCTGAACACCGCCATCGACACCGAGGGCCGCAACACCGAGGCCCGCAGTGACGCGGCGCTGGGACAGGACATCGTCGGCGCGTTCGGCGACTGGGACACCATTCGCGAACAGGCGCGCGACCTCGCCGTCACGGCGACGCGGCGGCTGGACGCCGACGTGCTCGCCGCGCTGCGCGCCGCCGAACGCGACCCGGCAGGGCTCAGCGACGCCGAGTACCTCGCGCTGGCCACGGCGGACGGTGCGGAGCTGGACGCGGTGGCCGCGCTGGCCGATCGACTGCGCCGCGACACCGTCGGCGACGACGTCACCTACGTGGTGAACCGAAACATCAACTTCACCAACGTCTGCTACACCGGGTGCCGGTTCTGCGCGTTCGCCCAGCGCAAGGGGGACGCGGACGCGTTCACCCTGAGCACGGAGGAGGTCGCCGACCGGGCCTGGGAGGCCCACGTCGACGGCGCCACCGAGGTGTGCATGCAGGGGGGCATCGACCCCGACCTGCCGGTGACCGGCTATGCGGATCTGGTGCGGGCGGTCAAGCAGCGGGTGCCGTCGATGCATGTGCACGCGTTCAGCCCGATGGAGATCGTGAACGGCGCCTCGCGCGGCGGCCAGAGCGTGCGGGACTGGCTGGTCGCGCTGAAGGAAGCGGGCCTGGACACCATTCCCGGCACCGCCGCGGAGATCCTGGACGACGAGGTGCGCTGGGTGCTCACCAAGGGCAAATTGCCCACCTCGGCGTGGATCGAGGTGATCACCACGGCGCACCAGGTGGGCATCCGGTCCAGCTCGACCATGATGTACGGCCACGTGGACAATCCGAAGCACTGGGTCGGGCATCTGCGCGTGCTGCGCGGCATCCAGGACGAGACCGGCGGGTTCACCGAATTCGTGCTGCTGCCGTTCGTGCACCAGAGCGCGCCGCTGTACCTGGCGGGCGCCGCCCGTCCTGGGCCGACGAACCGGGACAACCGCGCCGCGCACGCGCTGGCCAGGATCATGCTGCACGGCCGGATCCGCAACATCCAGACCAGCTGGGTGAAGCTCGGCACCACCGGGACCCGGGTGATGCTCGACAGCGGGGCCAACGATCTCGGCGGCACGTTGATGGAGGAGACCATCTCCCGGATGGCGGGCTCGCAGCACGGTTCGGCGAAGACCGTCGCCGAACTCGTGGAGATCGCCGCGGGCATCGGGCGACCGGCCCGGGAGCGGACGACCACCTACGGGGTGCCGGAGCACAAGGTGTCGGCGTTGCCGCTGACGGTCGGGTAGCGGTCGAGTTACCAGCGCGACGGGGATCGATTCCGGCCCGCGGTGCGATCGGGTTCTCGATCCGCCGCGGGCGGCCGGACCGGCGTAATGTCCGAACGGGTCACCGGTCCTCCCGTGCTACCTCGCACAACGCGGTCCGCACAGCGTACGGCCGGTGGCGGAGTCGAATTCCCGCCTCGCGTCGGCGTGCGCCATGGCCGAAGTTAGGGCAGGCTGACCAGTAGTAACGTGGGGTGCCGGGATAGGGTTTCGCCGGGCGGACTATCCCGCAGGCGAGGACAGACTAGGAGAGCGGCAGTGCCGTACATCATCGCTGAACCGTGCGTTGACGTGAAGGACAAGGCATGCATCGAGGAATGCCCCGTGGACTGCATCTACGAGGGCGGCCGCATGCTGTACATCCATCCCGACGAGTGCGTGGACTGTGGTGCATGTGAGCCGGTGTGCCCGGTGGAGGCGATCTTCTACGAAGACGACACCCCGGACCAGTGGAGCGGATACGTGAACGCCAACGTCGATTTCTTCGACGAGCTGGGTTCGCCCGGCGGCGCCACCAAGGTCGGCAAGGTCGACTACGACCCGCCGTTCATCAAGGAACTGCCCCCGATGGCGAGTGAATGAGACCTGACGTGTCACCCCGTGGCCGGGTGAGCAGTCTGCTGCCCGATTTTCCCTGGGACACCATTTCTTCGGTGAAGGTTCGAGCGGCCGCCCACCCCGGCGGGATCGTCGATCTGTCCGTCGGCACTCCGGTCGACCCGGTCGACCCGCTGATCCGGACGGCGCTGAACTCCGTCGCCGAGGTGCCGGGTTACCCGACCACGCACGGCACCCCCGAACTCCGCGCGGCCGCGGTCGACGCGCTGAAGCGGCGTTACGGGATCACCGGACTCCAGCCCGCGGCCGTGCTGCCCGCGATCGGCACCAAAGAACTGATCGCGGGTCTGCCCCGGCTGCTCGGACTCGGCGCGGGCGACCTCGTCGTCATCCCCGAGGTCGCCTATCCCACCTACGAGGTCGGTGCGCTGCTGGCGGGCGCCCAGGTGCTGCGCGCCGACGGGCTCACCCGGCTCGGCCCGCAGAACCCGGGGTTGATCTACGTCAACTCGCCGTCCAACCCGACCGGCCGGGTCCTCGGCGTCGATCATCTGCGCAAGGTGGTCGCCTTCGCCCGCGAGCGCGGCGCGATCGTCGCCTCCGACGAGTGCTACCTGGGACTTGCGTGGGAGGGCCGAGCGGTCTCCTTGCTCGATCCCGAAGTATGCGAGGGCGACCACACCAACCTGCTGGCCGTGCACTCGCTGTCCAAGACCTCCAATCTGGCCAGCTACCGCGCGGGCTTCGTGACGGGCGACCCGGCGCTGATCGCCGAGCTGCTCGAAGTGCGCAAGCACGCGGGCATGATGGTGCCGTTCCCGATCCAGGCCGCGATGACGGCCGCGCTCAGCGACGACGCGCACGAGGCGCGCCAGCGCGAGCGGTACCGCGCCCGCCGCGACGTGCTGCGGAAGGCGCTGGAGGGCGCGGGTTTCCGGATCGATCACTCCGAGGCGGGCCTGTATCTGTGGTCCACGCGCGGAGAGTCCTGCCGGACCACTTTGGACTGGCTGGCCGAACGCGGCATCCTCGCCGCCCCGGGCGACTTCTACGGTCCCGGCGCGAGCGAGCACGTGCGGATCGCGCTCACCGCGACCGACGAGCGGATCGCGGCGGCGGCCGAACGCCTGGCCGCGGGCTGACCAGGAACCTTCCGGTCGCTGCCGGTCCAGCGGCCTCGCTCGATCGGTGGTCTCCCTGATCCGGGTGTGTCGGCGCCCGCGCGCGCCCGGTCTGGCGAGCTAGCCTGAGGTATGGACGCTGTCACGGTTGTCCCCACGCCCGGCAACGAGCCGGTGCACTCCTACGCGCCGGGAAGCCCGGAACGAGAGCTATTGCTCGGCAAACTCACCGAGCTGTCCGCCGAGCCGGTCGAGGTACCGCTGGTGATCGGGGGCAAGCACCGCCCCGGCATCGGTGAACGGCACGAGATCGTCACACCGCACCGGCATCGGCACGTCCTGGGGACCTACACCGACACCACGCATTCGGAAGCGCACGCGGCCATCGACGCCGCGATGACGGCCGCCCCGGGATGGCGGGCCCTGCCGTTCGAGGAACGCGCCGCGGTGCTGCTGCGAGCCGCCGACCTGCTGGCCGGGCCGTGGCGGGAGACGGTCGCGGCGGCCACCATGCTCGGGCAGTCGAAAACGGTCCAGCAGGCCGAGATCGACGCGCCGTGCGAGCTGGTCGACTTCTGGCGCTTCAACGTCGCGTTCGCGCGGGGAATATTGGAGCAGCAGCCGCAGTCCAGCGCCGGAGTGTGGAACCGGATGGACTATCGGCCGCTGGAAGGATTCGTCTACGCCATCACGCCGTTCAACTTCACCGCGATCGCCGGGAATCTGCCGACCGCGCCCGCGCTGATGGGCAATACGGTGGTGTGGAAACCCGCACCGACGCAGACGCTGTCGGCTTTCTACACGATGCGGCTGCTGGAGGCGGCCGGCCTGCCGCCCGGGGTGATCAACATGGTCACCGGTGACGGGGTGCAGCTGTCGGAGGTGGCGTTGGCCGATCCGCGGCTGGCCGGTATTCACTTCACCGGTTCCACCACGACGTTCCAGTATCTCTGGCAGCGGGTCGGCGCGAATGTCAGCCGCTATCACGGCTATCCGCGCCTGGTGGGGGAGACCGGCGGCAAGGACTTCATCGTCGCGCACTCCTCGGCCGACCCTGCCGCGCTGCGCACCGCCCTGATTCGCGGAGCCTACGAGTATCAGGGCCAGAAGTGCTCGGCGGCCTCGCGCGCCTATATCGCGCGGTCGGTCTGGCGCGCGATGGGCGACGAGTTCCTGCACGACGCAGGCGAACTGAGTTACGGCGATGTCGCTGATCTGACGAATTTCGGTGGGGCGCTGATCGATCAGCGCGCGTACGACAAAAACGTGGCGGCCATCCGGCGCGCCGTCGACGCGGGTGTCACCATCCCGGTCGGCGGGACCTATGACGACCGCGAAGGCTGGTTCGTCCGGCCCACCGTTTTCCTGGCCGACAACCCGCACGACGAATCTTTCTGCACCGAATACTTCGGGCCGATCCTGTCGGTGTATGTCTACGACGACACCCAACCGGGCTCCTACAGCGCGATATTGGCCGAAGTCGAGGCGGCGGCGCCTTACGCGCTGACCGGCGCGGTGTTCGCGCAGGACCGGTACGCGATCGAAGAGGCCGACGCCGCATTGCGATTCGCGGCAGGCAACTTCTACGTCAACGACAAGCCCACGGGTGCGGTGGTGGGGCAGCAGCCGTTCGGCGGGGCGCGCGCCTCCGGCACCGACGACAAGGCGGGCTCGCCGTTGAACCTCTTGCGCTGGGTCGCGCCGCGGACGATCAAGGAGACCTTCGTGCCTCCGGTCGAGTACCGCTACCCGCACCAGGGGTGACTACACCAGCGGCTTGCCGGACCGCAGCCGCCTGCGCAGGTCGACGTGATAGGCGTTGAGCGGAAACATCCGGGCCGACTGCGGCAGGCGCCGGTGCACGGCACCGATGGCCCGCAGCAGCCGGTCCAGACGGCGCTGATCGCGATCGGTCCAGGTCATGCCCATCTCGTCGCGCAGGTGCTGCGGAAGCAGGCCGGTGACGATGAAGCGCTGCAACCCGGCGAAGACCACCTGCACCGGGCGCGGCATCATCTTCAGGTCGATCAGGCCGTTGAAGTAGTCCCGCAGCTCCGGTTCGATGCCGCGCAGCTTCAGGTTCTCGTCCCAGTACCGCTGGAACGCAGCGCGGTCGGCCGGCCACATCTCCGGCCGCATCTGCAGGGTGGTGCCCAACCGCGCGGCGTAGGTGTAGAAGGCATCGGCGGTGGCGGGATCCATCGGGCCGTGCATCCGGGTGTAGAGGTCGTCGATGCCCCAGTACAGGCAGGCTGCGACCCACAGCTGCAGGTTCGGGTCGAAGGCGTTGTACTTCACCGGGCTCGCCGCCGTGGAGCGCACCGACCGGTGCGACACGTTGACGGCCTCGCGGTAGGCCTCGCGCTCGGTGTCCGACCCGAGCAGCGCGACGGCGATATAGGTCAGGGTGGTGCGCAGCCGCTTGATCGGATGCAGGGTGACCTTGCCGCTGTCGACGGTGCTCTCCAGGACGCCGCGGCCGACCGGGCGCAGGCTCAGCTGCATGATGACGTTGGCGGCGCCGCCGAGGAAGGCGGCGATGCCGTCCACGTACTCCGTGACGGTCTCCGGGGTGAGGGTCTGGCTCGGGTCCGGCTCGTGTTCGGCGGTGCGCAGCGGCGCGGTCATCGTCGACCTCGTCTTTCCTGTCCGCCCGATCCCGGAGAATCGGTCGATGAGAAGATTATGCCCTAACGTTCTCATCGACTCCCGGCACTGTCAATGCAGGCGTTCGGTAGTGAAGGTATGCAATGCTGAAAGTGTCATCGTTTCGCTATCGCGGATAGGGTTGAGCTATGGCCAGGCTGACCAGACTGCTGCCGCTGGTGCGCAGCGCTGCCCCGGAAGATCGCAACCAGGCGCGGGTATTGGACGCGGCGCTGCTGGCGTTTCTCGACTTCGGTATCAAGCGCACCAGCATGGTGGAGGTCGCGCGCCGCGGCGGATTGTCCCTGGCCACGCTCTACCGCCGCTTCGCGAGCAAATCCGATCTGATCCGGGCCGTGGGGCTACGGCAGACTCGCGATTTCATCGAGGAGGTCGACGCCGCGCTCCAGCGCCAAGTGGACCGGAACGCGAGCGCCGAGGACCAGATCGTCGAGCTGTTCGCCGCGTTCATCAACGGGTTGCGCGGAAACCGGCTGATCCACCGGCTGCTGGCCACCGAGCCCGAATTGGTGCTGCCCTACCTCACCACCCAGGGAGCCCCGGTCATCGAACTCGGCCGGGACTACCTCGCCGAATTCATCACCCGCTTGCAGCGGGAAGGCAAACTGCCGGAATACGATCCGGAGCCGTTGGCCGAGATGATCGCCCGCACCGCGCTGTCCCTGGCGCTGACGCCGCAGACCGTCATCCCGCTCGGCGACGACGCGTCGATACGGCAGTTCGCGCGCGACCACGTCGTAGTGTCGTTCCGGGTGCGCTGACCGGCTCAGCGGTACCGGCCTCGTCCGAGGATCATCGCCCCCAGCGCGGCCATGACGTCCGCGGTCTGGTCGGCCGCGGTGCCGCGGGTTTGCGCGGTGACCGCGAAACCGGGACCGTAGGACGCCGAGGCGACCTCCGGCTCGCCGAAATCCGACCAGCCCCACTTGGTGCCCTGCACGAACGGCCACCTGGCGGTGCCCCAGTCCTGTTCGGTGCCGTCTCGGGCCGTCGATCCCGCCGCGGCCATCCATTCGAAGATCGGTGATCCCGGGTCCGTGCGGAGTTTGGCGGCGAGGAAGTCCGACACGTCCGCGGTGCTGGTGGCCCCGGCGCCCCAGCTCGGCCCGGGCACCGTCTCGTGCAGGCCGTACTCGGCGGCGATGGCGGCGATAGCCTCGGGATACTTGGCCTCCATCTCGGTCGCCGCTCCGTCATCGGAGTAGCGAATCATTTGCTCACCCAGGATGCGGTCCTCGGGTGAGCCGTCGCCGTGGCGCAAGGCGTAATCGGCCAAGAAGAGTTTGGACAGCGACAGGCTCGCGCGCGACTCGTGTTCGTTCGCCGTGCCCCAGCCGATGCCGATCGACGTGCGCACCGAGATCGCTGTGCGCGGCGGAACGGCGGCCACCTCGGTCTCTGCCGTCGGCTCGGCGCAGGCGACCGGCGGGGACAGTGCCAGGAACGCCCCCGCGACGAGCGCGGTCGTCGTCATTCGAAAGCGCATCTTCTCCTCCTGGCTCGCGACGGCGGCGGTCCGTCGATCGGGCGGATGCTCTGCGATTGCCCAGTGTTTGCTGTACGAAACGGCGTGCGTCGCGTTCGCTTACACCAGGCGCAGGCCGAGCAACCGCCGGACGCGCATGTCGAGGAGGTAGGCGTTCAACGGGAAGGCGCGGACCGGCCGCGGCAGCCGGGACTGCGTGGCCCCGACCGCGCGCAGGATGTGGCCGAGCACGCGCTCGTCGCGCTCGGTCCAGGTCATGCCCATCTCCTCGCGCAGATGCCGGGGCAGCAGGCCGGTCACGAAGAAGCGGTGCAGGCGCCCCAATGCCAGCTGTGCCGGTCGCGGGAACATGCGCAGATCGATGAGGCCGTCGAAATAGGCGCGGATCGCCGGATCGATGCTGGTCTTCGCGAGGTGCGCGGCCCAGTACTCGTCGAAGGCTCGACGGTCGGCAGGCCACATCGCCTCCGGCATCTGGAGGGTGGTGCCGAGCCGGGCGCTCAGGTGGTAGAAGGCATCGGCCGTGGCCTCGTCCATCGGGCCGTGCATGCGCTCGTACAGATCCCGCGCGCCCCAGTGCAGGCAGGCCGCGACCCAGAGTTGCAGCTCGGGGTCGAAGGCGTTGTAGCGCACCGGACTCGACGAGGTCGAGTGGACCGGACGATGCGAGACGTTCACCGCCTCGCGGTAGACGGCGCGCTCCTCGTCGGTGCCGAGCATCGCCACGGAGAGGTAGGTCAGGGTGGTGCGCAGTCGTTTGACCGGATGGAGCATGACGTTTCCGCTGTGGACCGTGCTCTCCAGCACGCCGTAGCCGACGGGCGGAGTGCTCAGCTGCATGATGACGTTGGCGACCCCTCCGAACAGGCCGGCCACGCCGTCGATGTACTGCCCGATGTCGAAGGAGTCCGGCGGTTCGGGGCGATGCGTCGCGGGAAGTGGCCTGGTCATCGTCGACCTCGCAGTGCTGAGAGAGCTGTGCGATAACGGTCTCACCACGTCAGCGGGGGTGTCAACCGTCACATGCCCGCCCGGTTCGGGCGGGACGCCGCTACTTCGCCGCCGACCTGGCGAAGTAGCGTGAGCGGATGTCGTTCGGTCCGCCGCTGCTGCTCAGTTCCCTGAACCCGCTCGCCGTCGCAGGCGGAGCGGACATCCCCGACGCCGTCACCATCGACGGGGCGACCCTCTCGCGCAGCGACCTGCTGGGCGCGGCAACTTCGGTGGCCGAACGCATCGCGCGCGCGGACCGGGTGGCGGTGCTGGCCGAGCCGACCGTGGAGACCGTGCTGGCGGTGGTCGGCTGCCTCATCGCGGGCGTCACGGTGGTGCCGGTGCCGCCGGACTCCGGCGCCGCGGAGCGGGCGCACATCCTCGCCGACTCGGGCGCCCAGGCGTGGCTGGGCAAGGCGCCGGAGGGCACCGGCCTGCCCGTGGTGCCGGTGCGCAGGCATGCCAAATCGTGGCATACCTATCCCGAGCCCGGCCCGGCTGCCACGGCTTTCGTGCTGTACACCTCCGGAACCACGGGTCTGCCCAAGGGTGTGCTGCTCAGCCGGGGCGCGATCGCCGCCGGTCTGGACGCCCTCGCCGAGGCATGGGCGTGGACCGCGAGCGACACTCTGGTTCACGGACTTCCGCTGTTCCACGTGCACGGCCTCATCCTCGGCGTGCTGGGCCCGTTACGCGTGGGCAGTCCGCTGATCCACACCGGCAAGCCGACACCGCAGGCCTACGCGGCGGCCGAGGGCTCGCTGTACTTCGGTGTGCCGACCGTCTGGTCTCGGCTGGTCGAGGACCCGGATTCGGCCGGGCAGTTGGCCGGCGCGCGGTTGCTGGTCTCCGGTAGCGCGCCGCTGCCGGTGCCGGTGTTCGAACGGCTGCGCGAGCTGACCGGGCACGCGCCGGTCGAGCGGTACGGCATGAGCGAGACCATGATCACGCTGTCCACCCGGGCCGACGGCGAGCGCAGGCCGGGCTGGGTCGGCACGCCGGTGCGCGGCGTGCGCACCCGCCTCCGCGACGAGTCCGGCGCCCTGGTCCCGCACGACGGCGAGAGCATCGGCGGTCTCGAGGTCTCCGGGCCCATGTTCTTCGACGGCTACCTGAACCGCCCGGAGGCGACCGCGCAGACCTGGACCGCGGACGGGTGGTTCCGGACCGGTGACGTCGCCGTCATCGATGGGGAGGGCTTCCACCGCATCGTCGGCCGGGAATCGGTGGACCTGATCAAGTCCGGTGGCTACCGGGTCGGCGCGGGTGAGGTCGAGACGGCGCTGCTCGGTCATCCCGCGGTCGCGGAGGCCGCGGTGGTCGGCCTGCCCGACGACGACCTCGGCCAGCGCATCACCGCCTTCGTCGTACTGCGCGGCGCTGCGACCGAACGCGAGCTGATCGACCATGTGGCGGGGGACCTTTCGGTGCACAAACGCCCGCGCGAGATCCGGGTGGTCGACGCCCTGCCGCGCAACGCCATGGGCAAGGTGCAGAAGAAGCAGCTGAGCTGACGGGGATTGACCTCGAGTCAGGTAGAGGTTCTACGGTCGGCGCATGACTTCCACCCTGACGCCCGAACAGATCGACTACCTGCACACCCAGCGCCTGGGCCGGCTGGCCACCGTGCGACCCGACGGCACACCGCAGAACAACCCGGTCGGCTTCCGCTACAACGCCGACCTCGGCACGATCGACATCGCGGGCTGGAACATGGGCGCGTCCTGGAAATTTCGCAACCTCGCCACCAACGACCGCGTCGCGTTCGTCGTCGACGACGTGGCGTCGGTCCAGCCGTGGCGCGTCCGCTGCCTGGAGATCCGCGGCACCGCCGAAGCACTCACCGACGTCGACCCCTACATCTCCGGCGTCTCCCGCGAAATGATCCGCATCCACCCCCACCGAGTAATCGCCTTCGGCCTCGAAACCTAGCGAGTGGCACATGGCTGCGGCGAAGTGCGAGAAGAGCTCTCGGCCACGCGCCACTCGCGGAGGTGGTCAGTCGTTGGCGTGGAGGTCGGCGTTGAGTTCGATGCCGGTGCCTTTACGTGGGACGACCTGGACGGCGCCGGTGGTGGAGTTGCGGCGGAACAGGAGGTTGTCGCGGCCGGCCAGTTCGGCCGCTTTGACAAGGGTGCCGTCGGGGGTGGTGACCTTGGTGCCCGCGGTGAGGTAGAGGCCGGCTTCCACCACGCAGTCGTTGCCGAGGGGGATGCCGAGACCGGAGTTCGCGCCGAGCAGTGACCGTTCGCCGATGGAGATGACCGTGGTGCCGCCGCCGGACAGGGTGCCCATGGTGGAGGCGCCGCCGCCGATGTCGGAGCCGTCGCCGACCACGACGCCCGCGGAGATACGGCCCTCGACCATGGACGCGCCGAGAGTGCCCGCGTTGAAGTTCACGAAGCCCTCGTGCATCACGGTGGTGCCGGAGGCCAGGTGCGCGCCGAGACGGACCCGGTCCGCGTCACCGATGCGGACGCCGGAGGGCAGTACGTAGTCGACCATGCGCGGGAACTTGTCCACGCTGTACACCGTGACCGGGCCGCGGGCGCGCAGCTTGGCGCGGGTGGCCTCGAAGCCCTCGACCGCGGCGGGGCCGTGGTTGGTCCACACCACGTTGGTGAGCAGGCCGAACTGGCCGTCCAGGCTCACCTCGTGCGGCTTGACCAGGCGGTGCGAGAGCAGATGCAGCCGCAGGTAGACGTCGTGCGCGTCGACGGGGGCGGCGGCCAGGTCGGCGATCGTGGTGTGCACCGCGATCACGTCGACCCCGCGCGCGTCGTCGAAGCCGAGCAGCGCCGCGTACTCGGCGGGCGCCTCGTCCAGGCGCTTGGTGCCGGTCTCGGCGAACTCGCCGAGCTGCGGGTTCGGGTACCACGTGTCCAGCACGGTCCCGTCCGCGGTCACATTGGCGATACCGATTGCTGCTGCTCCCTGGATGCTCACGGCCTAGAGATTACCGATCCGCGCCGGACAACGGTGCGGCTGCTCCAGCCGGTGCGTTTGCTCGGCCGCGCTGGATCCGCCGCGGCGTCGACCGGGCCTGTGCCGCGGCACGGACGGTCGGACGATGTGGCGTGCGGGTGTCTGCTCGATCAGCGTGGCGGTGGCGCACCCGAAGCGGTTGGCCGGTAGCGCCGCCCGCGCTCTGGCGCTCGTCGCGGACGGGTCGGTGCGTATCGATGTCACCGCCGAATACGCTCTCGACGACGTCGAGACCGCGATCGCGAACCTGGCCGACGGACGGACCCGTGGGAAGAGCGTCGTCCGCGTCGGGTGAACCCGGGTCGTCGCTTCGGGAGCATCCCGTCGCGGACTTCGCCGGATGGGTGAGCCGCGCCGCGAGTGATGGCGTCGGCGAGGAGGGCGCGGTGTCAGGGTGCCGGTTTGCTGGCGTCGCGGGCACGCGGTCGTAGGGTGGAGCGCGTGACCATCGACCTGCATGCCGACCCGATCACACTGACCGCCGCACTCGTCGACATCCCGAGCGTCTCGCGCGACGAGGCGGCCATCACCGACGTGGTGGAGCGGGCGCTGCGCGAGCAGACGACGGGCTTCGAAATCCTCCGGCACGGGAACGTGGTGCTGGCCCGCACCCACCGCGGGCTGCCCACCCGGGTGATCCTGGCCGGGCATCTCGACACCGTCCCGATCGCCGACAACGTGCCCGGCCGGTTCGAGGTGAACGCGGCCGGTGAGCGGGTCTTCTACGGCTGCGGCTCGGTGGACATGAAATCCGGCGACGCGGTCTTCCTGCACCTGGCCGCGACGGTCGCCGACCCGGTGCACGATCTGACCCTGATCTTCTATGACGGCGAGGAGATCGCCGCCGAGTTCAACGGCCTCGGGCACATCGAGCGCGATCTGCCCGAGTGGCTCACCGGCGACCTCGCCGTACTCGGCGAACCGTCCGGCGGCTGGATCGAGGCCGGTTGCCAGGGCGTGCTGCGGGTCGAGCTGCGTACCTCCGGCGTGCGCGCGCATTCGGCGCGAGCGTGGCTGGGCGACAACGCGATTCACCGGCTCGCCCCGATCCTGCAGCGGCTGGCCGACTATCGCGCGCGGGAAGTGGACATCGACGGCTGCGTCTATCGCGAGGGTCTGTCCGCGGTCCGCGTCGAAGGCGGGGTGGCGGGCAATGTCGTGCCGGATGCCGCCGAGCTGGAGGTCAACTTCCGTTTCGCGCCCGACCGCACCATCGACCGAGCCGTGGAGCACGTGCGCGAGGTCTTCGCCGGGCTGGAGCTGTCTTTCGAGGTCATCGACGCGGCCCCGGGTGCGCTGCCCGGGCTGACGGCCCCTGCGGCCAAGGACCTGATCGCGTCGGTGCAGCGCCAGGGCGGCGGCGGTGTGCGCGCGAAGTACGGCTGGACCGACGTCTCGCGTTTCGCGGCCCGCGGGATTCCGGCCGTCAATTTCGGTCCCGGCGATCCCAACCTCGCGCACAAGCGCGACGAGCACGTCCCCGTGGATCAGATCACCGCGGTCACCGCCATGCTGCGCAGCTACTTGAGCGGCACTCCGGACTGAACGGCTCGGCGCAGGTCCGAATCGTGACGTGCGGCGCGAGATTGCGACCGAGTCTCGCCGTCCCTGCGGCCGGCTGAACGTCGGACGACTTCTCCCGTCCAGCCCGTGAGTCCCCCTTGCCGGGCGGTAGCGTGGAACGCATGTCCACCGACGCCGCGGACCGCGAGGTCACCCACAAGCCGAAGTCGACACCGAAGTTCCGCGGCCCGATCATGTTCCGCCGCGAGCGGGCGGACGGTGTGAGCACCGCCGACCGGAACTTGCTGGACAAGCGCGGCGACACCGACTGGGTACACACCGATCCCTGGCGTGTGCTGCGGATCCAAGCCGAGTTCGTCGAAGGCTTCGGTGCGCTCGCCGAGGTGCCGCGCGCGGTGACCGTCTTCGGTTCCGCGCGCACGTCCACCGACCATCCGGAGTACCAGGCCGGCCGCGCCATCGGCGCCGCGCTGGCACGAGCGGGTTTCGCGGTGATCACCGGTGGCGGTCCCGGTGCGATGGAGGCGGCCAATCGGGGCGCGTGTGAGGCGGGCGGCTACTCGATCGGCCTCGGTATCGAGCTGCCGTTCGAGCAGAGCCTCAACGACTGGGTGGATCTGGGCATCAATTTCCGGTACTTCTTCGTCCGCAAGACGATGTTCGTGAAGTACTCGCAGGCGTTCATCTGCCTGCCCGGCGGTTTCGGCACGCTCGACGAGTTGTTCGAGGCGTTGACGCTGGTGCAGACGCACAAGATCACCCGATTCCCGATCATCCTGTTCGGCACCAGGTACTGGTCCGGGCTGGTCGATTGGTTGCGCGATTCGCTCGGCGGCTCGGGCAAGATATCCCCGGGCGACCTCGGCCTGCTGCACGTGACCGACAGCGTCGAAGAGGTCGTGCACATCATCCAGGCCGCCGCGGAGGCGGGCGGCGCCGAGGATGCGATCGGGACGGAGGATCAGTGGTGAGCGATCGGCCTTTCGCCGTCTGCGTCTACTGCTCGGCGAGCACGACCGACCAGGACTACCTCTCGCTGGCCGCCCGGGTGGGCACCGAGATCGCACGGCGCGGTTGGCAACTGGTGTCCGGCGGCGGGCATGTCTCGATGATGGGCGCGGTCGCCACCGCGGCGCGCGCGGGCGGCGCGAACACCATCGGTGTGATCCCGAAGCACCTGGTGCACCGGGAGGTCGCCGACGTCGACGCCGACGAGCTGGTCGTCACCGACACCATGCGCCAGCGCAAGCAGGTGATGGAGGACCGCGCCGACGCCTTCCTCACCTTGCCCGGCGGCATCGGCACGTTGGAGGAGTTCTTCGAGACCTGGACCGGCGGTTATCTGGGACAGCACGAGAAGCCTGTCGTTGTGCTGGATCCCAATGGCTTCTTTCGCGGTTTGTTCTCCTGGCTGGACGAGCTGTACGAGCGGAAGTTCGTGCCCCAGACAGCCTTGTCCCGCATTACCGTGGTGACCGATCTCCCGTCCGCCTTCGCGGCACTGGAGGCGCCGCCCACCCAGTGAGGAGAGCTGAAGACGTGAGCACCGACGCCCGCTCGACGGTGAGTTTGTTCGACCTGGCCCGCAGCCTTCCCGCGATGGCTCTGGACGCGCCCGGGATGCTCCGCAATGCCCTGAGCATGCTGGTGACGCCGGACGCCAAGGCCTCGGTGGGGCTGTACTTCCAACGCAACGCCCACCGGCACCCCGACCGCTTGTTCTTGCGCTTCGAGGGCGCGACCTACACCTACGGGACGGCCAACGCGCAGGTGAACCGGTATGCGAGCGTGCTCGCTGCGCACGGAGTGCGGCGCGGCGACGTGGTCGGCGTGCTGATGACCAACCGGCCGGAGACGCTGTTCGTCGTGCTGGCGACGGTCAAGCTCGGAGCAACCGTCGGCCTGCTCAACCACCATCAGCGCGACCAGGTGCTGACGCACAGCCTCGGCCTGCTCGACAGCGTGCTGAACGTGGTCGGCGCGGAATGCGCGGACGCGATCGACTCGCTGCCCGAGCCGCCCCGCAACGTCCTCGCCGCGGACGAACTCGATCAGGCTGCCCGCGACGCCGACGACGCCGACCCGCCGAGCTGCGCGGAAGTCACCGCGCGCGAGCGGGCATTCCTCATCTTCACCTCCGGCACCACCGGACTGCCGAAGGCCAGCGTGATGACCCATCTGCGCTGGACCAAGAGCATGGCCGGGCTGGGTGGCCTCGGAATTCGCCTGCGCGGCAACGACACCATGTACTGCTGCCTGCCGCTGTACCACAACAACGCGCTCACCGTCGCGTTGTCCGCGGTGCTGGCCTCCGGCGGCACGCTCGCCCTCAGCCGGGGCTTCTCCGCGTCCCGCTTCTGGGACGAGGTCATCCGGGAGCAGGCGACGGCGTTCATCTACATCGGCGAGCTGTGCCGCTACCTCGTCAACCAGCCGGCCAAGCCGACCGACCGGCAGCACCTGGTCCGCCTCGCCGTCGGCAACGGGCTGCGTCCGGAACTGTGGGACGAGTTCAAATCCCGGTTCGGCATCGAGCGAATCGTGGAGTTCTACGGCGCGAGCGAGGCGAACATCGCGTTCGTCAACGCCTTCGGCGTGGACCGCACGGCAGGCTTCGGTCCACTGCCCTATGCCGTCGTGGAGTACGACGAGGAGACCGGAAAGGTCAAGCGCGACAAGAACGGACGCCTGCGCCGGGTCGGCACCGGCGGCGTCGGGCTCCTGCTGGCCAAGGTGACCGACCGCTCTCCGTTCGACGGTTACACCGACAAGGCCGCCTCCGAAGCCAAGCTGGTGCGCGACGGCTTCGAGTCCGGTGACGTCTGGTTCGACACCGGCGATCTGGTGCGTGAGCAGGGCTGGCATCACATCGCGTTCGTGGACCGGCTCGGCGACACGTTCCGCTGGAAGGGGGAGAACGTGGCGACCACCGAGGTGGAGGGCGCGCTGAGCAAGGCGGAGTCGATCGCCCAGGCGGTGGTCTACGGCGTGGACATCCCCGGCGCCGACGGCAAGGCGGGCATGGCCGCGGTGACGCTGCGTCCCGGCGCGGAATTCGACGGGGCGGCGGTGGCGAAGCTGGCCTACGGGCAGTTGCCCGGGTATGCCGTTCCGCTGTTCCTTCGCATCGTCCACGAACTGGAACAGACCTCGACGTTCAAGAGCCGCAAAGTCGAACTGCGCAAGCAGGGCTACACCCCGGATCCGGACAGCACGCTCTACGTACTCGCGGGCCGCGCGGAGGGTTACGTCCCCGCCTACGACGACTACGCCGCCGACGTAGCCGCGGGACGTGCGCCCAAGGGCTGACGGCCCTCCGCCGAAAGGTTCCGGCGCAGGACTGCGCGCTGATCCCGCGTCACCGGACTGGTACGGTCTGGGAATTAGGAGATGTGGAGCAACCGACGGACATCCCTGTCTCCTGATCTGTACGGCCTGAATTCGCGGAGAGGCGGGACAGCGACATGTTCAGCTCGGCCGCGGCGCCGCTTCCCACGCTGTGCGGCAGGCCGGTGGCGACGGATCGAGCGCTGGTGATGGCGATCGTGAATCGCACGCCCGATTCGTTCTACGACCGAGGCGCCACCTTCACCGATGCGGCGGCCATGGACGCGGTGGCGCGCGCGGTGGACGAGGGCGCCGACCTCGTCGACATCGGCGGCGTGAAAGCCGGTCCGGGCGATTCGGTGGACGCGGTCGAGGAGACGCGCCGGGTGGTGCCGTTCGTGGCGGCGATCCGCGCGAAGTACCCGGAGCTACTGATCAGCATCGACACGTGGCGCTCGGAGGTGGCGCGGGTGGCGGTGGGCGAAGGGGCGGATCTGATCAACGACACCTGGGCCGGCGCCGATCCCGATCTCGTCTCGGTCGCCGCCGAGCACGGCGCGGGTGTGGTGTGCAGTCATACCGGTGGCGCGGTGCCGCGCACCAGGCCGCATCGGGTCCGCTACGCCGACGTGGTGGGCGAGGTCACCGACACCGTGGTGCGCGCCGCGGAGAACGCGCTCGCGGCGGGCGTGCGGCGGGATTCGATTCTGATCGATCCGACCCACGATTTCGGCAAGAACACTTATCACGGTCTCGAACTGTTGCGCGGAGTCGACGTTCTTGTAAAAACCGGATGGCCAGTCTTGATGGCGCTGAGCAACAAGGATTTCATCGGGGAGACTCTAGGTGTCGGTCTTTCCGAACGGCTGGAAGGCACCTTGGCGGCGACAGCGTGGTCGGCGGCGGCAGGCGCCCGAGTCTTCCGTGTCCACGAAGTCGCCGCGACCCGGCGGGTCGTGGACATGATCGCCGCGATCCAGGGCATCCGGCCCCCCGCACGAACCTTGCGAGGTCTGGCATGACATTTCAACACCGTGAGCCCGCCTGGGCGACGACCAATACCTGGGACACCCCGGACTGGCGAGTGGACGAACTCGTCGCCGCCAAAGCCGGGCGCACCGTATCGGTGGTGCTGCCCGCGCTGAACGAGGAACGGACCGTGGCCGACGTGGTGGCCAGCATTCGGCCGCTGCTCGGCACGTTGGTAGACGAGCTGATCGTGCTGGACTCCGGGTCCACCGACGCCACCGCGGAGCGGGCGCGCGCCGCGGGCGCCGAAGTGATCAGTCGCGAGCAGGCGGTGCCGGAACTGGAGCCGGTCCCCGGCAAGGGCGAGGTGCTGTGGCGCTCCCTCGCGGTGACCAGTGGTGATCTGATCGCGTTCGTCGACTCCGACTTGATCGACCCGGATCCCGCCTTCGTGCCGAAACTGCTCGGCCCGCTGCTGACGGTCGACGACCTGCATCTGGCCAAGGCCTACTACCGCAGACCGTTGCGGCAGGGCGGCGCGGTGGACGCGCACGGCGGCGGCCGCGTCACCGAACTGGTCGCTCGCCCTCTGCTGGCGGCGCTGCGGCCGGAACTCTCGCAGGTGTTGCAGCCCCTGGGCGGGGAATACGCGGGCACCCGCGAACTGCTCGCCTCGGTGCCGTTCGCGCCGGGCTACGGCGTGGAGATCGGGCTGCTGCTGGACACCTACGACCGGCTCGGCATGTCCGCGATCGGCCAGGTCAATCTGGGCGTGCGTACGCATCGCAATCGGCCGCTGGCCGACCTCGGCGTGATGAGCCGCCAGATTCTCGGTACCGTGCTCGGCCGCAGCGGCATCCAGGACTCCGGTGCGGCGCTGACCCAGTTCCCCTTGATCGGCGACGAGTTCACCGCCCATCGCACCGAGGTTTCCCTGGCGGACCGCCCACCGATGAGCACGCTGCGGCCCGCCTGCGCGGCGGCCTGAACCGCGCCGTCACCGCGCGGCGCGGCTACGGTCAGGCCTCTTCCGGATGCGGGTCTCGCATGTATCCCGCTTCGATCAGCGTGCGGAAGGCCGCGTACTTGTAGACGCACTCGGCGGGTTCGCAGATCCGGTGGCGCTGCATGAGTTCGTGGGCTTCCGCCACGGTGAGCGGCTCGACCGGGACGTGCTGCGGCCTGCCGATGGGGCAGGTCGGCAGCAGGGGCGCGGGCATCCGCTCCGCGAGCGCATGCTGGGCGACGCCGACCCGGCGCCGCCGGTTCGCCGGTCCATACAGCAACCCGATGGTGGCGACCAGGCTCGCTGCGCCGGCGAGCGAGCAGAGGACGGCGATCTGGGTGGCGGTCACGGCGCTTTCTCCTCTCGGTGGGACGGGCCGGGCAGAGCGTGGCGGGGCCGAAGCGCGAACGCACCGTCACCTATGCATAGTTAATTTTCAGCAAATCAAGTGTGGGCCGCGATAGCGCGCCGTGCAAGGTGGAATGGGGCGCTGCCGACGGAGATGTGCGGCTCTGTGTCCGAGTATTCCCGTCGGACGATGGTCCAATCCGCTCTGCAGGATAACTTCTAGCAATCAGCGGTGGATGGGGCCGTCGATACGGTCGAGCGGGAGGGCGGAAGCGCCGCCGCGCTCGGCCAGGATCTGCGCGGCGATCGAGATGGCCGTCTCGTCCGGTGTCCGCGCGTCGAGGTCGAGACCGACCGGGCTGCGCAGTCGGCGGAGCTGGTCTTCTGCGACACCGGCGGCCCGCAGTCGTTCGACGCGCTCGGCGTGCGTCCGGCGGGATCCGAGAGCGCCGACGAAGCCGATGCGCGGGCACGACAGCGCCGTCACCAGTGCGGGCACGTCGAATTTGGCGTCGTGGGTGAGCACGCAGACCACGGTGCGCTGGTCGATCCGCCCTGCCGCCTGCTCCGCGCCCAGATACCGGTGCGGCCAATCCACGACGACCTCGTGGGCGGCGGGGAACCGGGCGGCGGTGGCGAAGGTCTCGCGGGCGTCCACGACGGTCACCCGGTAGCCCAGCGAGCGGCCGGTGCGGCTGAGCGCGCGCACGAAATCGTTCGCGCCCGCCAGGATCATTCGCGCCGGGGCCGCGAAGACCTGCACGAACGTCCGGGGCCGCGGCGAGCTGTGCGCCGCGCACTCGTCGGCGCCCACCACGCCGCAGCGGCCCGCGTCGAGCAGCGCCCGCGCGTCGCGGTCGACGCCGTGCCACGGCTCGATGTCACCGGGTGTCAGCAGCTTCCATTCGGGTGCGGCGTCCAGGGTGGTCGCCACGGCGACGGGCGAGCCCTCCTGGATCCGCTGCTGTACCGCCGCGAGCAGTGGGAGCCGCTCGTCCGAGACGCGCTCGACGAACACCTCGATCTCGCCGCCACAGGTCAAGCCAACCGCGGGTCCGTCGGAGTCGGCGTACCCGAACCGATCGGTCACCGCGTAGCCGCTGTTCAGGACCTCTTGCGCCGACGCGACGACGGCGCCCTCGACGCAGCCGCCGGACAGCGAGCCGTGCACCTCCCCGGACGCGGTCACGAGCATCGCCGCTCCCGGTTCCCGAGGCCCGGGGCCGGTCACGTCGACTACGCGGGCCAGCGCGACCGGTCCGTGTGGCAGCAGGGTGAGCAATTGCCCGAGTATCGCGCGCACCGGAACCGGTCCTTTCCCGAAGGGGTCCGGCCGCAGCGCATCGGGCCCGAGAACAGCCGGCGGATCCCCGCCGTACCGTCAGCCTAATTATTTGAAGGCTATCCGGCGCGGCGACGACGCCTCGGAAGCCGCGCTCCGTTCGGTTCCGTCGCCGTCCCGGGTGTCGTCGGCGTCGGGGTGTGGTCGCTCGACGTGCGGACTCGCGGAATCAGCCGCCTCGATGCCGTCGGCTCGCTGCCCGTCCGGCTCCGTTTCGTCGCCCGTCTCGGGCGCGGTGGCCGACTCTTCGTCGGCGAGCCGGGCCTGGAGGTCGGCGACGGTCAGGTGCGCCTTCGATCCCGCGGGCCGCAGCAGCAGGCTGAGGAGCAGTCCGAGCAGGCCCAACGCCAGGACGGCGCCGCCGATGAGCAATAGCGGATTCACGATTTCCTCCTTGCCGGACACCTCAGGCGTCCGTTTCGCGGAGTTGCAGATGGGATGGAACGGCGTCGGTCTCGAAGTACGCCGTGAAGATCTCGGCCGCCTGCTCGGCGGTGAACAGCTCGTCCGGGTAGACGCGCGGGGTGGGCACGCAGGCCGGGACCGGCACATCGACCTCGGGCAGCCCGAGCCGCGCACCGCGAAGGCCCACGGTGAAGCGGTGCGGCCTGCCGTCGACGGCGGTGCGCACCTCCAGGGTCAGCGCGTCCGCCGAGCCGGTGCACTGCAGATACTCCCGCCCGGGGGCGGAGCTGATCGCGGGGCCGATGTCGGCGGGCCGCATCGGCTCGGCCAGCCGGGTCATGTTCACCGAATAGCGGTGGAAGCCGTCCAGCCTGCCCAGCGGGCGCAGAAAGCTGTCGATGGCCTCGTCCGGGCCGAGGAAGACGCGCAACCGGTCGCTGTAGGTCACCCGGTGGGTGGTCACCGCAGGATCGCCGGGCCGGGCCGCGATGCCGTGCGGCCGGTGCCGGAACACGGAGAGAAGGGACACGGAACTCGCAGATATCGACTTTCGATTACGCATCAGAGTTCACCTATCACATGCGGTTATCGTCCAGCTATTCAATCATCTGTGCATGAACCCGTTCGCGCGAGGTGTGGTGATCTGGACCACAGTGGAAAAATGGCCGTCTTATTGACGCTGTGGATTCTTGTGAACAGCTTGAACGGTCAGCGGGCTTGCTTCTCGAAGGGCGGTTCACTTGATACGCGTAGCGGTCCGTCCCCGAGGTGCATACGCTCTCGAGGGTTTCCACCCATTTGCTGAATCTTGTTGTGCGTGCGGATCGACGCGCCTGTGATCACTGGATCCGGCGTGGGTGGTCGAATCCCGCTGTCCGATGGAGGTGCAGCGGTCGCCTGTGGAGTCGGCAGTGTGCACGAGTCGAACGTGGAGCGAGGGCGTCGCGTCGTCCCCTGCCGCACGGGAACCGGTTCGGGCAGCACGCGATCCGATGTGATCGCGTATGGGCGTCCTCGCACGGAGTCGAGGCTCAGCGGCGCACGCCCATTGCGGGAGACCTGTTTTCGGGATCGTGCCGGTAGACCGGCGTGAGCAGTTCGGCCTCCAGAGGTTCGCCCGTGGCACGGTCGAAGCGACAGGCGATCAGCACCGAGAACAGGTGGTTGCTCGCCCGCTCGTGCAGCGTGGCCAGCCGGGTGGCGAGCAGCCGGATCGCGCCGAGCGAGCCGGGCGGATGCATGCCGTCGATCATCAATACGCTGCCCCGCCCGTCGGGCCGGGGAAGCCTGCCCAGATACGCGATGTCGTGCGGTTCGGGGCCGCCCGGCCGGTACACCCGGCGGGCCGCCCGGTCCTCGATTCCGCGGCGCGCGTCACCCATTCTCGCCACCGCGCGGCGCAATCGCGGATCGGCGGCGACCAGATGGCGCAGACTCGGGGACAGTTCCGGGCCGCCGAGCACGATCAGCCCATCCCGAAGCAGGTCGATCGGGCGGCCCGGTAGGAAATGCTCGACCGCGACACTGAAGCCGAGTTCGCGGAGGAGCTCGGCCAATCGCTGCGGCGCAGCGGGATCGGGCGCGCCGATCACCCGCCCGGCGCGCACCTCGGGGACGAGCACGGTGAGCGAACCATGCCCGAAGAACAGTCCTTCCGGCGCGGGTCCCTGGGTACTCACCTGATGGATGCGGGCCCGGGAAAGGCCCGCCGCCGCACCGATTCTCGCGAACGTCCAGCCTTCGGCATGGAGCTCCCGGATCACGGCACGCCGAATCCTGGTCAGTTCGTTGATGGTCTGCTGGGCCGCCGCCACCCCGTCGGTGGCCGCTTTCAGTCGCTCGACCTTGTCCTCGATCGCGAACACGCGCGCCACGTCATCGGCCGACATGTGCGAAGTCTAGACAGCTGAACAGCGCAATGCGTCTAGTCTTCTTGACGAATCAGGTGGCGTCGGTGTCGATCGGAGGACGTTCGTTGCGGTCCAACGGCTTATCCAGCTTGGGCATCGGGTAGTCCGGCATCCCGCTGTTCGTGCTGTACAGGTCCTTCGAATCGGGTAGTGCGCTGTCGAAATCCCGGAACAGCGAATCGTCACCGTTGAGAAGGTGTTTGGTGACCATCGCCCGTGGAGTCATGCCGCGCAGTTCGTTCAGGTCGGCCAGCGGCTTGCGCAGGTCGTCGAACTCCGGCCCGAGCTCCTGACGCAACTGCGAAGTGGCGCCGCTCGCGTAATCGCGCACCTGTCGCAGACTGCGCGTGGTCCAGCGCACGGCACCGGGCAAGCGCTCCGGGCCGAGGATCACGAGGGCGGCGACGAGCAGGATGACCATCTCGCTCCAGCCGATGTTGCTGAACACGTAACCAGGCTACCTGGCGATCCGACCTGCGGTTCAGTCGGATTCCAGGGTCACCGGCACGTCCACTTGCCTGCCATCGCGGATCAACTGCACGTTCACCGTTTCACCGATCTTGCGCGACTGCACCGCGACGACCAGTTCGTCGGGACCGGTGACCTCGCGATCGCCGACCTTCACGATCACGTCGCCCTCCACGATCCCGGCCCGTGCCGCGGGACCGCCGGCCACGACGTCCGCCACCGCCGCGCCGCTCATCACCTCGTTGGCTACCTGCTTGGTCCGCGCGCTCAGGCCGATGGTCGGATGGTGCATGACACCGTCGCGGATCAAGGTCTGCGCGACCTCGATCATCTTGTCCACCGGGATCGCGAAGCCGAGGCCGACCGAGCCGCCGGTCTCGCTGCGGATGGCGGTGTTGATGCCGATGACCCGGCCGTCCATGTCCACCAGCGCGCCGCCGGAGTTACCCGGGTTGATCGATGCGTCGGTCTGCACGGCGTCGATCACGGCCTTGGTGTCGCTGCCCTCGCCCTCCAGCTTCACCGGGCGGTGCAGGGCGCTGACGATGCCGGAGGTGACCGTCTTGCTCAGCCCGAGCGGCGAACCGATGGCCAGCACGTCGTCGCCGACCTGGACGTTGCCGGACTTGCCCAGCTGGGCGACGGTGAGATTCTTCACATCGACCTTCAGTACGGCGAGGTCGGTCTTCGGGTCGCGGCCGACGATCTGGGCGGGCACCCGGGTGCCGTCGGAGAACTGCACCTGGATCGCGGACCGGTTGGTCTTGTCCTGGGCGGCCATCGAGATGACGTGATTGTTCGTGACCACGTAGCCGCCGCCGTCGATCACCACGCCGGAGCCGGTGGCGCCGTTGTCGCCGACGGTCACCCGGATAGAGACGACCGAGGGCAGCACGGCGTTGGCGACCTGGGCGATCAGGCCGTGCGGGCGGGTGCCGTCGCCGGTCTGCTCGAGGGCGACCTTGCGTGAGGTGAGCGTCGAGGCGGTCTCCGCGGTCAATCGCCCGACCAAACCCCCGAGCAGGCCGATGACGACGGCGACGAGCGCGAGCAGGGCCAGCGCCTTGGGCGCGACCCGGGAGCCGAACAGCACTTCGCGGGCGCTCAGCTTCTCGGCCTGCGGAAGGGTCTGCGGCTTGGGCGTGGGCACCGCGGGGGCGCCGAGTCGGGCGAGCGCCTCGGGATCACGCCAGGGATCGGCGGGGCCGGCCACCGGGGCCGGACCGTCGGCCGCGTCGGGATCGCGCTGGAGGAGTTCGCTGGAGCCTTCCGGGCGGCCGAAGGCCTCGGCCAGCACCGCGTCGGGCGGACGATTCTGCAGTTCGGGACCGGATTGCGCGGCCGGACCCGCCTTGCGCGGTGGCAGCGGCTCGGCGAACGAACCGGAGAGGCCGGACGGCCTGCGGAAGGCGCGCGCGGTGTGCGTGTCGACATGGGGCCGGTAGACCGGGCGCGGGCCGAGCACGGGTGCGTCCGGTGGACGGAGATTCCCGCGGTTGGCCGCCGAATCCGAGGTGTCGGCCGATCCGGAATTCGTCGATTCGGTGGTCACTCGGAAAACTCTACTTGCGCCACCACGTTGTCCACCGGGTCGCGGTGAACGAATCGGTCAGAAACCCGAAAACCGCCTCGTTGCGCCCGGTCTGACCGGAGGCCGGCGAGGGCGCGCTGCCGCTGGAAGCGGCGCCCGGCAGTTCCGCGAGCGGAATTCTGGTCAAGCTGTCGTGCAGCCCGGTCGGGATCGCGACCTGGCCCGCGTGCCGCAACGCGATGCGCGCCTGTTGCTGGGCATCGACCTCCGCGGCGCACTCGGGACACAGCGAGAGGTGCTGAGCGGCACGCAGGTAGGCGTTCATCCGCAGCTCACCGTCCACGTACGCCGCGACCGCCTCACTCGCCAGATGCTCAGTGGGGCGAAAACGGGGCGGACGACGACCGGACGTGCTGGAGTCGCCACTCATTCGGTGCTCACCCTTTCAACCGACATCGACCGGTGTTCGGGCGATGCCGGCGTCCGACGAATCACCCTATGTTCGCGTCAGCGGCGAACCGCTGCTCACTTCCATTATGCGCAAGGTAGTCGCGCAGGGCCTGGCGTCCACGGTGGATCCGACTGCGCACAGTGCCCAGTTTCACGCCGAGCGTAGCGCCGATCTCCTCGTAGGACAGCCCCTCGATGTCACACAGGACCACGGCCGCGCGGAACTCCGGCGCGAGCGAATCCAGGGCCGATTGCAGGTCCGGATCCAGCCGGGCGTCGTGGTATGCCTGCTCCGGCCCGGGGCCCTCGGCGGGCACGCGGTCGTAGTCCTCGGGCAGCGCTTCCATCCTGATCCGGTTACGGCGGCGGACCATGTCCAGGAACAGGTTGGTGGTGATGCGGTGCAGCCACCCCTCGAAGGTGCCCGGCTGGTAGTTCGACAGCGAACGGAAGACCCGGATGAACGTCTCCTGGGTGAGGTCCTCCGCGTCCTGCGCGTCGCCGGACAGGCGGTAGGCCAGGCGATAGACCCGGTCGGCGTGCTCGCGGACGAGTTCGTCCCAAGTGGGCATCGCCGACCGGTCCCCGGTGGCATCGAAGGCAGCAGTCCCGGTCAGCTCGACCGCGTCCTCGACGGAATCGGCTTCGACCGGCAGGATCTGCTCGGGCAGGGTGGCGTATTCGCGCGCCGCATCGACCATGTGGATGGGGCTACCTCCTACTAGGGACCGCAAACGTCGGGACTCGCTCGGTCCGGGTCTGCGGACCGTCACGTAGGGATACAACCGACAACCGGTATGTCGTTGTTCCCGCGTCCCGTGTAAACACGGTCGGTGGTCTTGCGTTGCCCATACTCTTTCTGGTCCTGATATGGCCGGGTTATGGAGATCCTGAGGGTCACCTGAGAAAACCGGCGGCGGAAATGGCGGGCGGCGCGTGTTGTCCGGAACGCCGAGATCACCCGCCCGGCGTTAGCCTCATACCCGTGGCATCGAATCTGGAGCGGAATCTCGCCTACGTGGAGGAATCCGTCGTGGAAGACGAAATCCTCGTCAGCGCGCGGGAACGGGCCACCGAACTCGGCGTGGTACCCGTGCCGCCCTCGGTGGGGGCGTTGCTGAGCATGTACGCGCAGCTGCTCGGGGCGCGGGCGGTGGTCGAGGTCGGCACCGGCGCGGGCATCAGCGGGCTGTGGCTGCTCGACGGCATGCGCGAGGACGGCACGCTGACCACCATCGATTCGGAGCCGGAACACCAGCGCGCGGCCAAGGAGGCGTTCCGCGCCGCCGACATCCCGCCGGCCCGCACCCGGCTGATCAACGGGCGCGCGCTCGACGTGCTGCCCCGGCTGGCCGACGGCGCCTACGACTTGGTCTTCATCGACGCCGCGCCGCTGGAGCACCCGGAGTACGTGGCCCAAGCGGTGCGTCTGCTGCGCGAGGGTGGCGCGATCCTCCTGCACAATGCGCTGCTGGGCGGGCGGGTACCCGATCCGGCACAACGTGATCCGGCCACCCAGGCGGTGCGCGCGGCGACCCGCGCCATTGCGGAGAACCCGGAACTCACCTGTGTGCTGATTCCGGTGGGGGACGGATTGCTCTGCGCCGCACGAGGTTAGCGGTTGTTCGTACGCGAGTCTGATTCCACCCCGGAATCCGGGGTATGCGCTGAGAAAGAACTCAGTGAGGAAAGCAGTTATGCGTGAATTAACTCCCATCGAAGTAGCGGTCATGGGGGATGTGGTGACCGAACGGCGCTCGAGTTGGTTGCGGCCGACGATGTTGGCCCTGCTGTTCGTGATTCTCGGCGCCGTGCTGGTGATGGTGGTCGTGAGCAATACCGATTTCGACACCGGCCCCGAGAAAACCACTCCGCCTCCCGGACCTTGCGAGCCGTTCTGCACCCAGAACGTCGCCCCGCCCGCGCAGTGATCACGCCGTCGACAGCGGCTCTCGGCCCGGCCGAATAGGCCTGCCGCCGAAGTTTTTCCGGAATTCGGAGTCCAGCGCTCACGGCACACCGCGAAAGCCCTCCGCGCAGGCGACCGGCGGATTCCGCGAAAAAGCCACCGTCCAGCCACGGTTCGGCGCAAGGCGCAGCGAAACGCCGATGATCGCCGATACTGGTGGAGGCATGTTCCGAATGGCTCCGGAGGCGGGTGCGACGTGGTGATGATGATGTTCCTCTGGGACGAAGACGAGCGCCGCCCCAAGCCGATCCATTGGGGCCGGACCATGATCGCTTTCGGCGCGGTGCTGTCGTTCGCCGTGCTGATGGTCTATTTGGTGTGCACCGCAGATTTCGGCAGCGATTCGAGAACGACCGTGCCGCGCACACCTGGCCCCTGCGCCCCGTTCTGCATCGGCTCTCCCGCACCCGAGCCGGGCGGGCCCTGATAACGCGCGACTACACCCAGACGCCTTTTCCGACCGTGACGACTCCGCCGTTGCTCACGGCGAAGCGGGTACGGTCGCGCTCCAGATCCACTCCGATGATCTCGCCTTCGCCGACGACCACGTTCTTGTCCAGAATGGCGTGCCGCACCACCGCGCCGCGCCCGATCCGCACACCGGGCATGAGCACGCACCCTTCCACGGTGGCGCCGTCGTCGACTACGACGTTGGCGCTGAGCACCGAGTTCCGGACCGTCGCGGCGGACAGGATGCTGCCCGCTCCCACGATGCATTCCTGCGCGAGCCCGCCCTGGGCGAACTTCGCGGGAGGCAGGTTCTCGGCCGCCCCGCGGATCGGCCAGTGCCGGTTGTAGAGGTTGAACACCGGGTGCACCGACACCAGGTCCATGTGCGCGTCGTAGAACGCGTCGATGGTTCCGACATCGCGCCAGTAGCCGCGGTCGCGGTCGGTGGCGCCGGGCACCTCGTTGTCGGCGAAGTCGTAGACCCCCGCCTGCCCCGACGCGACGAGCGCCGGGATGATGTCGCCGCCCATGTCGTGGTCGGAATCGGCGTTGTCCGCGTCGGCCCGGATCGAGTCCACCAGCACCTTGGTGGTGAAGACGTAGTTGCCCATGGAGGCGAACGTGACGTTCGGGTCGTCCGGGGTGCCGGGCGGATGGGCGGGCTTCTCCAGGAATTGTGTGATGCGGCCGGAATCGTCGCTGTCGATGCAGCCGAAGGCGCTCGCTTCGCTGCGCGGCACCCGGATCCCGGCCACCGTCACGCCCGCGCCGGAATCGATGTGGTGGCGCACCATCTGCTCCGGGTCCATGCGGTAGACGTGATCGGCGCCGAAAACCACGATGTAGTCCGGGTCCTCGTCGTAGATCAGGTTCAGCGACTGCATGATCGCGTCCGCGCTGCCGGTGTACCAGCGCGGTCCGAGCCGCTGCTGCGCGGGCACCGGGGTGATGTACTCACCCGCGAAACCGGACAGCCGCCAGGTCTGCGAGATGTGCCGGTCGAGCGAGTGCGACTTGTATTGGGTCAGGACGCACAGCCGCAGGAATCCCGCGTTGACCAGATTGCTGAGGACGAAGTCGATGAGGCGATAGGCGCCGCCGAACGGGACGGCGGGCTTGGCGCGGTCGGCCGTGAGTGGAAAGAGTCGCTTGCCCTCGCCACCGGCGAGCACGATCCCGAGTACGTGCGGCTGGCTCCTCACACCTGCCAAACTACCGGGTGGAACGCCTGTGAGTGGCCGCCGCGCAGCCGAACGTCTACTTTGAACCGGTGAGTTTCGGCACGGATGGCGGACGTTCGGCGGTGGATTCCGACGAGCGGGACCGGCTTCGCGTCGCGATGCTGACCCGCGAATATCCCCCCGAGGTATACGGCGGCGCGGGTGTGCACGTCACCCAGCTGACGGCGCATTTGCGTCAGTTGTGCGAGGTGACCGTGCACTGCATGGGCGTCGATCGGGCCGACGCGGTGGTCCATCAACCGGATCCGTCGCTCTACGCCGCCAACGCCGCACTGCAGATGATGTCCGCCCAGCTCCGCATGGCCGACGCGGTGGGCGATGTGGACGTGGTGCACTCGCACACCTGGTACAGCGGCTTGGCCGGGCATCTGGCCGCGACGCTCTACGGCGTCCCGCATGTGCTGACCGCGCATTCCCTGGAGCCGCGCAGGCCGTGGAAGGCCGAGCAACTCGGCGGCGGCTACCGGCTGTCGTCCTGGTCGGAGCGCAACGCCGTCGAGCACGCCGACGCCGTCATCGCGGTGAGCGAGGGCATGCGCCGCGACGTCCTCGACGCCTATCCCGCGGTGGATCCCGACCGGGTCCATGTGGTGCACAACGGCATCGACGGGACCGTCTGGCATCCCGGCCCGGTCACCGATGCCGAGCCGTCGGTGCTCGATCGGCTCGGTGTGCGGGCCGATCTTCCCATCGTCGCCTTCGTCGGGCGGATCACCCGCCAGAAAGGCGTGGGCCACCTGCTGGCGGCCGCCCGCCATTTCGACCCCGGCATCCAGCTCGTGTTGTGCGCGGGCGCGCCGGACACGCCCGAGCTGGCGCAGGAGGTCACCGCGGCGGTACAGGAGCTGCGGCAGCGGCGCGGGGACGTGTTCTGGGTGCGCGAGATGCTGCCGACCGAGCAGATCCGCCAGATCCTCGCCGCCGCGTCGCTGTTCGTGTGCCCGTCGGTGTACGAGCCGCTGGGCATCGTCAACCTGGAGGCGATGGCCTGCGCCACCGCGGTGGTCGCCTCCGACGTGGGCGGCATTCCCGAGGTGGTCGACACCCGCAACGGACGGCTGGTGCACTACGACGCTGGCGCCGCGGAAGAGTACGAACGCGGGCTGGCCGCCGCCGTGAACGAGGTGGCCGGCGCCCCGGAGCTGGCCGCGCGGCTGGGGGCCGCGGGCCGCGAACGGGCGATCTCCGAATTCGACTGGTCGCGCATCGCCGCCCGCACGGTGGCGGTCTACGACGAGGTCAGGAAAGGCTGAATCCGGCGATCAGGCCGCCGGGCGGTAGGTGCCCACCACAACAGACGCCGTCACCTCGACGGACTCCGGCAGCCGCGCGAGACGTTCCTGCCCCGCGGCCGCGTGATGCGCGGACGGACCCATACCGACCACGTGCGCGACATCGGTTCCGGCGAGCGTCATCGGATACTCGACCAGTGTCCGGTCGACCGGCTCGAACTGCCCCGCCATCGCGGCGTCGAGCCTGCGGTCCTTCTCCGGATCGACCCGGACCATGTCCAACGGCTCGATCAACTCGCCGAGGTGGCGCTCGGTGGGAGTGACGACGACGAAGCGGCCGTCCGCAGCGAGCACCCGGGCGATCTCGCCGGGATTGCGCGGTGCGAAGACGGAGAGTGCGCAGGCCAGCGCTCCGTCCCGGATCGGCAACCCGCGCCAGGCGTCGGCCAGCACCGCCGCCGCGCGCGGGTGGGCGCGGGCGCACCGCCGGACGGCGGGTTTGGCCACGTCCAGTCCGATGCCGACCGCCGGGGGAGCGGCGTCGAGCGCGCGGGCGAGGTAGTAGCCGGTACCCGCGCCGATCTCCAGCACCGGGCCGTCGGTGCGGTGCGCGGTGACGGCGCGCGTCACCGCGTCGGCGATCCGCGCGAAGTGGCCTTCGCTCTGGAAGGCGGCACGGGCGTCGAGCATGGCCGCGGTGTCGCCGGTCATTTTGGTCGACGCCCCGGTCAGCAGGCTGACGTAGCCCTGCCGGGCGACGTCGAAGCTGTGACCGCGACCGCAGCGCAGAGCCCGATCCCGCGGTTCGAGCGCGAGCGGCGCGGCGTCCTGGTGTGCCCGCAGACATTCCGGGCACGCCAGGACGTCGGCCGCGGCGGCGAGAGCCGAGTCCTCAGCCGGAGCCACTCAGCTCGTGACGCTCTTCAGTTCGTCACCGAGCGCCGCTGCCTCGTCCGGCGTGAGTTCGACGACCAGACGCCCGCCACCCTCGAGTGGAACCCGCATCACGATTCCACGCCCTTCTTTGGTTGCCTCGAGGGGACCGTCCCCGGTGCGGGGCTTCATGGCCGCCATCCTCTGCTCCCTCCAGATCTGCGCGGTCTGCTGCGCACTTTCTTGGAACTCCAGTTGTCACCAACCAGTGAGCTCGCCGGCGTTTGGCGAGCTACACCCGTCCCATTCTTCCCTATCGCCGATGTGGACGGATAGCTGAGTTCAAAAAGTGACCGGTCGGCCCGTGTCGAGCGAGTCGCCGCCCACCCAGCAATCGGCCAGGTGGTCGTCGACCATTCCGGTCGCCTGCATCAGGGCATACGCCGTGGTGGGTCCGACGAACCGGAATCCGCGCCGTTTCAATTCTTTTGCCAGCGCGACGGATTCGGGGGTGGTCGCGGGCACGTCGGCGCCGGAGCGCGGGCGCGGGCGCGGCGGCGGGGCGAACGACCAGAGCAACTCGTCCAACCCGACGTCGAGATCGCGGGCGACGCGGGCGTTGGCGATCGCCGCGTCGATCTTGCTGCGGTTGCGGACGATGCCCGCGTCGGCCATCAACCGGGCGACGTCCTCGTCGCCGAACTCCGCGACGCGCTCGATGGAGAACCCGGCGAAAGCGGCCCGGAAGGCCGGGCGTTTGCGCAGGATGGTCAACCAGGACAGGCCGGATTGAAAGGCCTCCAGGCAGAGCCGTTCGTACAAGGCGTCGTCACCGTGCAGGGGCTTGCCCCACTCGTAGTCGTGATAGTCCCGATAGAGCGGCGAGTCCAGCGGCCAAGCGCAACGGATCAGCCCGTCGTCGGCGGGGGCGCTCACTTCGACTCCGGCGCGATCGGCGTCTGCCAGCGCGCGGCCTGCGCCTCGGCCAGCTGGTGCTGGAGTTCGTCGATCCGCGCGGCCAGCCGCGCCAGCGCCCAATCCACCTCTCCGGCTTTATAGCCGCGCACCACCTGCTGGAAACGCAACGCGCGCACGTCCGCCCCCGTGATCCCGTCCACCGGCAAGACGGTGGCCGTCGTCCCCTCCGGCAGCGGACCGAGTTCCTCGGACCGCCCGAACACCGCACTGGCGAGCAGGAACAGCACCGCGGCGACCAAGCCGACGATCAGCACATACAGCAGCATGGTGAGCATGGCACGAGCTTATGCGGGGTTACAGGTGACGGGTGGTGTCGATGCCGAGCGACATGCCTGCCAGGCCGCGGCGGCGGACGGCCAGTTTGTCGGCGACCTCCAGCAGAGCCTTGGCGGCGGAGTTCTCCGGATCGCGCAACACGATGGGAGTGCCTTCGTCGCCCGCTTCCCGCAGAGCCTGTTCGATGGGGATCTGGCCGAGCAGCGGCACCGTGGCGCCCACGGCACGGGTGAGCCGGTCGGCGACGGCCTGGCCGCCGCCGGAGCCGTACAGGTCCATCCGGGTGCCGTCCGGCAGGTCCAGCCAGGACATGTTCTCCACCACACCCGCGATGCGCTGGCGGGTCTGCAGCGCGATCGCGCCCGCCCGCTCGGCCACCTCCGCGGCGGCGGGCTGCGGGGTGGTGACCACCAGGATCTCGGCGTTCGGGATCAGCTGCGCGATGGAGATCGCGACGTCGCCGGTGCCCGGCGGCAGGTCGAGCAGCAGGATGTCGAGGTCGCCCCAGAACACGTCGGCCAGGAATTGCTGCAGCGCCCGGTGCAGCATCGGGCCGCGCCACACCACGGGCGTGTTGCCCTGGGTGAACTGCGCGATGGAGATCATCTTCACGTCGTGCGCGATCGGCGGCATGATCATTCGCTCGACCTGGGTGGGCCTGGCGTCGGTACCGAGCATCCGCGGGATGGAATGACCGTAGATGTCCGCGTCCAGCACGCCGACCGACAGGCCGCGCGCGGCCATCGCGGCGGCCAGGTTCACCGTGACGCTGGACTTGCCGACGCCGCCCTTGCCGGAGGCGACCGCGTAGACCCGGGTCAGGGAGCCGGGCTGGGCGAACGGGATGACCGGATCGGCCGAGTCGCCGCGCAGCTGCTTGCGCAGTGCGGTGCGTTGCTCGTCGTCCATCACATCGAGGTCGACGGTGATGGCGCCCACGCCGGGCACGTCGGCGACGGCCTTGGAGACCCGCTGTGTGATCTCGGTGCGCAGCGGACATCCCGCCGTCGTCAGGTAGATCTCTACGTGGACATCGCTGTCGGCGCCGATCACGACGCTTTTCACCATGCCCAGCTCGGTGATCGGCTTGCGGATCTCCGGGTCGTCGACCTTCGCGAGGGCACCCCGCACATCCGATTCCGTAACGACTGGCATGGCAGGAATTTTAGGCGTGTCAAATTTTGGGCAAGTCCGCGGCCCGGGGTGCGACCCCCGTGCTGTAGGAAGTCTCCCAGGCCATGACGTTTGCGACGTACGCCATGGAGTGGTTGTACCGCAGGATCGCCTTGGACTGTTGCGCCAGGTCGCGCATGTTCAGGCCACCGTCGCACAGGTACTTCCCGGCCGTCAGAGCGGCGTCGAAGAGGTTCTGCGGATCGGCGATGCCGTCGCCGTTGCCGTCGGCCGCGTAGCGCTTCCAGGTGTCGGGCAGGAACTGCATCGGACCGATGGCGCGGTCGTAGCCGTCCAGGCCGTCCAGCGCGCCGTCGTCGGAGTCGCGGACGACATGGTTGCCGGTGAGCGAGCCGTCCAGCACGGGGCCGTAGACGGGGTTCAGCGGGTTGCCGTCGGCGTCGGCTTTGCCGCCGTACGCGTGGGTGGACTCCACCCGGCCGATGCCGGCCAGCAGCGACCACGGCATGCCGCACACCGGATTCTCGGCCGCAAGGACGCGTTCCGCGTTCTGATAGGCCGCGACGGCGACACCGGGGACGCCCAGCGGCCCGGCCGGCATCGCGGCCGGTTGCCGGCCACTCGGCAGCGCAACGGTTTTCACCAGCGGTGTCGCGGTGGGCGCGGCCTTGGCCATGGCATGCGCGACGAATTCGGCCGCGGCGACGGGCTCGGCGGCCGCCTGCGGCCGGGCGCCCTGGACGTCCTGCGCGTCCGGCGTCTGGACCGCGGCCGCGAGAGGCACGGCGTCGCCGACCTCGGAGGCGGCGGTGACCGATACGAGCCCGGCGGGAACCAGTCCGGTCAGCGCGATGACGGAACTCCGTCTGACGGTGACAGGCGGTTGTTTTCGATGACGCCCCACGGTGTGGTGACCCTCCCATGACTCGCTGTGAGCCGTTTGTTACGGACCAAGGGAGAGGCTACCGCATCCGAGACCTTTTTGTTACTGCTTCGTGATCTGATGCCGGGTTTGAATTACTGCTGGGGAGCGGCAGGTGGGGCGGGCAGCGGAATGACGATGCCGAAGGGCAAGGTGATTCCGGGCTGCGGCGTTGGCGTGGGGGCGGCCTCGGGCGCCGGTTCGGGTTCCGGCGCGGGCGGTGTGGCGGTGGCCGGCTCGGTATCGCCGCGAGGCGCGGGGCCGGGAGCGGGTGGATCGCCGGGGAGCGGGACGGATTCGGTGGTGGCGAGCGTGGTGTCGGGCTGTGCGCATCGGGCGGCTGCCTGGTCCGGCGTGCCCGGCCGACCCGCGGTCGCGTTATCGGCGGGCTTGCCCGCGGCGGGGTCGGCGGGGCCGGACGGCTGGGCCGGTGCGGCGCCATAGGGTTGCTGCGGGGCTAGTGGTACGCGCGCGGTCCCGGGTAGGTCGGGGAACGGCATCGGTGCGGGAACCGATTGCCCCACACACGGATCGACCGGCGGGGGCGGGCAGAAGATCCCGCACGGGATCGGCGGCAGACCCGGGATCGTGATCATCACCTGGGTCGGCACAGGACGCGGCCGCGGCGCCGGAGCCTGGCCGGCCGCTCGTGCCTGCTCCGCTGGATCCGTGGCCGGCGGCGTGGTGCGCACCGCGGACATGTCCGAACCCGGCGACAGCGTGCCCGGGGCAACCAGATCCGGCGAGATCCGCACCTGCGTCGGCGCACCCCCCGTCCGATACGCCGCCGACCAACTCAGCACA
>NZ_BDCK01000047.1 GCF_001613465.1 Nocardia niwae NBRC 108934 = DSM 45340
AGTGGATTCATCGAAACACGTTGGGCACACACCGTTGTCGTTGTGCCACTTCTACCGGCACGTGTGTGACCTGCCCGCCGAAGTCCATCCACCGCATCTAGGCCGCATCACGCTACGCGCGGGGCGGGTCTGTGGGTTGATGATGCCCGCGTTCATCGGCTCGGAAGTCAAGGCGTGGATGGACCGCACCGGTCAGCCGTCCGGACCGGTACTGACGTATCCGCGTTCGCAGCGCTGGACCTTCCTCACCGGGCCGGACCTGCCGGAGGACATTCGATTGTTCGCGGAGATGTCGAGGCTGAACGTCTCCATCCTCCGTGCCGGGGAGATCGCGTTACCCGGTCCCGGACAGCGCCCCGGCTTGTTCCGGGCGTGGGTGCAGCCTCCCCGGGATTCCTATCGGCCGCCAGGGCGGGTTGTGGTCGAGGCGATCCGGGGATGCGCCGCCCAGCACACCCGGCGGGTGGTGAGGGCGTATGCCTGACACGATCACGGCCACGGTGCCGTGCGGGTGTGGCCCGGCGTGTCAGCCCGTGCAGCCGCCGCAGGCTGGTCGATGACCGGGGATCAGGACGCCGAGCGCGCCGACGCCGAGTTCGACGTCCTCACCGATGTGATCGGCACCCTCGTGGCCGCCACCGCGGATGCGTTGCGGGACGGAATGAGCGACACCACCCGTGTTCGCGTGATGGCGATGGTGATCTATGAACTGATCAGCAGCGCCCGCAATGCCGCCGCGCCGCACACCGGCCGCTTGTACGCCGCGCCGGTGCTCGATCCGATCATCGAGAACATCCCCGCCGCTGACGACATCACCCTTCTCGACCTGCTGATACCCGCGATCATCGGCCAGCACATCACCGGCGCCTGACAACGACCTCAATAGACCGCCCCGACACGCCACGCGCCCCCTGGTCCCCCCTTTGCACCAAAGCAAAGCACCCACGTGCCGGGGCACCCAAAAGGGGGAAGGCTGCGCGAACGGGACTCCGCATCGGTATGCCCAACCGAACGCGCCGCCAGCCTTCCCCCGATCCGCCTCAAACACACTGAGCGACAAAACGATCGCTATCCGCGTGACTACCTTTCGTGGAACGTCCGCCTATGCACACTCCCAGTACGAAGCGGGGTATGTGATGACATCCCCGCTACCGAACGAGCCGGATGTGCACCTGGTCGTGCGGCTGCGCGGCTACCACCGAGATTGCCCGGTGAACGGCTGTATGTAGAGCGATGATGATTCCGGAGGACATCCCACTATCGCGGCATGCCGCCTGTGGCCGTCGTCCGGGGGCGCGAAACTGTAGTGCTTCGATCATGACGAGAAGGAGGTAGACGTGGGGAATGACGAGCAGATAATCATGGATCTCGGCGTACCCGTCGAGCAGACTAAGTGGGGTATATGGGTTGCCCCTGACCGGCATGCGGCACAGGTGCGGAAATTTCTCGATCGCGCCGGATTGCCTGCATTGCCGCAAGAACCATGGGACTTCGAATCGGACGAAGCAGACCAGATCAGCGATAAGGTCGCGGAGCTGTTTCCGGATGTGAAGGCTGTAACGCTCCCCGAAAATGCAGACGACGTCGATCAACTGGTGTGCTTCATCGGAGAATGGTTCATCCGGTATCTCGATGCGCGATGGCTCGACCTGGCCGATATGCCGCCCGGCTACAACGACTGCGAAGATTTCTCCATATACGACGACATCAAGCCGAGCATAGCTTTCAAATTTCAAGGCTGGAAGACCTGCACCGCAGAACTGCTTGTGAACTTCGTTGTAGAAAATGAGTTCATAGACATAATCGAACTGGTGTCCGTTGCGTTCTGGAGACTGCGTAAGGGCAGCACCCCATTGTTCTCCGAGTTGAGCACCAACTTCTCGGGCCATCCTCCTTTCATGTGACCCAGACATTGATATTTGCTTCGTAAGTTCGGGGGCGGGTATTGCCTGGTGACGGCTATGACAGTGATCGCAACGGATTCGATAACAATGAACGGGGACGAATCTTCGAGAATGGTGCCGATCGATTCTTCCGCGACCGGGAGAATGGGTACGTCATCCATTCTCGGACTTACGAAGTCGGGCAAGATCGGATTCAATTCGACAAGATCAAGGAAGATCGCGGTGTCACCTACACCATCGAAGAAAAGTCGGGCAGAATCCGGGGAGGAAAAGACGAAAAGCAACTCAGGGCGGTGCGAGAGCTTCTTGATAAGAATAAGAACCACCAGCATGTATTGCGATCCGTCCAAGGTGAGTCGATATCGAAAGAAGCGCAGGAACTCATCGTCGGATTGCTTCGAGACCTCCCGGATCAGTTCACACACCAAGTCATAGCGCGAGCCGATGCCCGCGAGATTTGGGCGCGAGGGCGCGCGTTGGAGCAGGGGCAACAACTCGAATTGCCTGGCGTCGGCGAAAAGGCTCGTCAGCAGCGACAGCAGGAGAAGGCGAAGCGGCAGGAGAAGATCGCAGAGCTGGCGAAGGCACGCGACCGAGCCGAGAAGTTCCGGAAGATGCAGAAATTCCGGGAAGCCGTCGCGCGTGGCCGGGCAGATGCGCCACAGAAGATCGAACGCGAATGGCAGGTCCGAGCAGAGGCCGAGGGAGCCAGGCAAGCACATCAGACGCCGGAAACCGAACGTGCGCGGATCGAACGAGAGGCCGCCGAACGAGTGGCGCAGGAATTCCCGATGCCCAGCCAGTATCAGGAACGCGAAACCGCCGACACCGGGGAAGAAGCGGCCCGCGCAGCGGCCGAGAAGGAGCGAGAGGCCGCGATCAAAGTGCAGGACCAGGCGCGGGACGCCGCGTTCAAAGAGTTGGACGAGAAGGGGCGTCTGTCCGAGGTGGAAAGACTCGTGTGGTTGGGCCAGGCGACCCACCCGCAAGCGGCCGTGCGAGAGCTGCCTGGTCATGCGCCGAGCGTTGAGCGTGGCGGCACTGGACGAGGACAAGGCCGCTCACGGGGAGTAGCCCGCGACCGATGACCGCCCGCGCTCGTTCCCAGTGCGGTCGGCCCCTCATTAGTGATGCGGTTCGCGTCGCGCGGCGGACCGACGCGGGCAGGGAGCAGCCCGGATAACAGGATCGGCAGCGTGGAGCATGCACTCGACAACGGGTTGCTGCCGCAACAGCTGGCTCGCCAGTCGGCTCACACCGCCGAGGAAGCCCGGCATCGGGTAGCCGCTCCCGAAGCCGGGCCTGGAATCACTTCTGCGGAGTGGGCATGGGCGAGTTGATCGTGGAGAAGTACATGATCGCCGCGCCGATGGCGACCGGGGCGGTCACCAGGATCTGGCCCGCGACCGTGCCGAGGGCGCCGACGGCGACGATGCCGCCGAGGCAGCCGACGGCGGCGGCCGGGATGAACGGGCCGAACATGCCGACGATGGTGGCGGCGGCGACGGTGGCTCCGGCGATGCCGCCGAGCACGCAGCCGACCGCCGCGCCGCCGATGCCGCCGACCAGGGTGCCGATGGTGGCGCCCATGGACAGGGTGCTGGTCATCCGCGACCAGGCGGCCTGTTCACGGTCGTACTCCGTCTTCCACGGCGCCTTGTCCTCGAACGGCAGGGCGACCGGCTTGTAGGTCGCGTGCGCCAGGTCGAACTGCGGGGTCAGCGTCGCGGTGCGATCGGAGATCTCCGCGGCGATGGGGAATTCGAACTCGTCGAGCAGGAACGTCAGCGGGGTGCCCGCGACGACGGTGCCGTCGGCGGCCTTGATCTTCAGCACCTGGTCCTCGACGACCAGCGAACCGGAATCAATCGTGATGACGCTGGCGGTCTCGGTCGCGTGGGCGGTGAAACCGACCCCCTCGGCGGCCTCCGTGGACGTGGCTTCGACGGACGTGGTGTCCGCCGGAGCGCCGTCGGGAGCGGCGGAACTCGTGCCCGCGGCGATGCTCACGGCAGCGGTGGTGAACGCGGCGGCCAGAGCTAGTTTCGTGATCTGCATGGGAAATCCTTGTTTTCGAGGCATGGCGAAGCGACGGCCATACCAATGACGTTCGGTAGGTCGTGAAGTAACGGGCCTTCGCCCGTGGATGTGTGGTCAGGCGGTGGCGCGGAACCGTCCGGCGAGCCCGAGCAGCACGTCGATCACCAGGAAGGCCAGCACACTCACCCCGACCAGCGGGACGAACCAACCCACCACCAGCGCGACGGCCGCCAGCGGCACGACCAGCCACAGCGAGGTCTTGCGCAACGCGCCGCGCCGCGGAGCCCGGCCGAGAACGAACCGGCCCGCGTCCCGGGTCGGCCGCCTGCGCCACCACATCAGATAGCCACGCACGACCACGGTGATCAGGCCGATCATCGCCGCGAGCAGCAACAACTGATTGAGCAACCCGAACATCAGGCCCATGTGGAACTGAATGCCCCAGTTGGTGAGCTTGGCCATCAGCGGCCAGTCGGCGTAGGCGAGCCGGTCGGTGACCGCACCCGTCGAGCCGTCGACGGCGACGGAGTCGACGGTGTAGGTGCCCGGCATCCGGCGTTCTTTCACCGCGAACGCTTTGCCCGGCGCGGCCGGGACGGCGATCTCGGCTGCCTGCGTGATGCCTTCGGCGCGAGCGGTCGCATACACCCGATCCAGCTGGGCGACCCGGTCGGCCGGGTCCGCGGGCGCGTGCTCCGCGTGACCGCCGCCATGATGATCGGACCCCGAATCATGGCCCGACGCAACCGTTCCTGGCAGCGCGGTGCCGACCGCCGGTGTGGTCCAGCTCAGTTGCTCCCGCAATTCGGTGATGTTCTCACCCGCGTAGGTCGACCAGGTCATCCCCGTGGCCGACAACAGCAGCACCAGCGGAAGCACCCACATGCCGACCGCACCGTGCCAGTTCATGGTGCGGCCCCGGGCGCGCTGCGACCGATCGGCCGCCCACAGCCAGCCCCAGCCGTTGCGGGCCCGGCGGCTGCGCACCCGGCGCAGCCAGATCACCAGTCCGGCCAGCGCGACGATCCACAGCCAGGACGCGGCGAGCTCGCTGTAGAGCCGGCCGGGCTCGCCCAGGTGCAGATCCCGGTGCAACCGGTCGATCCAGGTGCGCATCGGCAGCGCCCCCGAGCTGCCGTAGACGACGGCATCGCCCACCGGCTGCGCGGTGTACGGGTTCACGAACACCGCCAGCCGCTCGGACTCGCCCAGTCCCGGATCGCTGAACAGCACCCGGGTGGTGTCTTCGTCGCCCGCGGCCGGAGCGACTGCGACGAGCGGCAGACCCGGCCGGGTGGCGACGGCCGCGCCGACCTGCTCGGACAGCGGCTTCGGCGTTCCGCTCTGCGTGACCGTCAACAGGTCACGCGACGCGATCGACTCCAACGTCGGCGAGATCGCGTAGAGCGCGCCGGTGACGGCCGCGATGAGGATGAACGGCCCGACGAACACTCCCGCGTAGAAGTGCAGTCGCATGGCCAGCGCGAACAAGCTGTTGCGCAGGGTGGTCCGGCGTGGGCCGGGGGAATCCGACGGCTCCGATAATTCGGTGTCGGAAATGGTTTCTGTTGTACTCACGGTCGTTTCGTTTCTGACGGCGGAAACCCGGATGGGGCGCAAACCACTTCCCGATGGGCACGGGCGACCGCACATACCTCGCGGAGGCAGCCGCGCAGAGCGACGACCGTCCCGGCGGCGGACGCGGCCGTCACGAAGACGATCGCGCCGCCGGATGCGGAAAGGGATGATTCGCGACCCGGACGACGGCGTCGCGTCGGCACGCTCGGGCGTGGGCACGAGAGTGCGCGGCGACACCGCGCCGCACGGAAAGACCATGACGGTGAGCAGCACTCACGCCACGGCACACGTGCACCGGGTGTGGAAAGAATTCAGAGAACGACCGCGAGGGGCGGGGCCCGGGTGCGCAGCGCCTCGGCGGCGAACACACGAAGGACGACCCGGTCGCGGTGGACCGTCCGCAAAGGAGCACGGTCCGCGACGACGGGCGGGGTGTGCCGCAGCGGGAGCACGCGGCGCAGCACCGCGGTTCCGATCCGGTACGCGGCTTCCGCGCCGCGGATCACGACGGCCGCCGCGAACGCCGCGCACAGGTGCGCGACGAGCATGGCCGGAGTCAGCTGGGCGTCACCGTGATGCAGGTGCCCCGAGCTGATCCCCATGGTGAAGTGGCCGAGCAGCTGCCCGGCGACCAGCGCCGCGACCAAACCGGACGACGTCTCGCGCAGCGGGGCCAAGCCCGCCACCAAGGCGCCGATCACCGCGGACGCCGCGGCCAGCAGCGCCAGCGCGGTGGTGTCCGGCAGCATGCCGCCGGAAGCCCAGCCGTGCGCCGCGACGGAAATGGCCCCCGAGATCGCACCGGCCGAGCCACCGCGCACCCGCGCGACGGCGCCGCGACGTCCCGCGGCAGACCGGTCGAACTCGTAACTCACCCGCTGATGATAGCGGACCGATTGCACACGTCCGACCGCATCGGACCGCACCGAAAACCCGCCTCACGTGCAGCTTCCAACTGGAAATACTTCGGCCTCCCGGCGGAGCGGCGGGCACACCGCCGGGAAGACCATGCGCGCGAACCGCTCAGCCCGCGTCGACTTCCATCTCGATCAGCGGCTTGCGCAGCAGCTTGCCGGTCGCGTTGCGCGGCAGCTCGTCCAGGAACACCACCTCGCGCGGGACCTTGTAGCGCGCGAGGTTCGCCTTGACGTAGTCCTTGATCTCCTGCGGGTCGCGCTTGCACTCGGGACCGGGCACGACGAACGCGCGCAGCCGCTTGCCGAACTCGCGGTCGTCCACGCCGACGACCGCGGCTTCGAAGATGTCGTCGCGGCCGGCGATGAGGTTCTCCACCTCGAGCGGGAAGACGTTCTCGCCGCCGGAGACGATCATGTCGTCGTCGCGGCCGTCGATGTAGAGCAGCCCGTCGGCGTCGAAATGGCCCACGTCGCCGCTGGACATCATGCCGTCGACCATTTCCTTGGTGCGGCCGTCGGTGTAGCCGGTGAAGGCGAAACCGTTGTCCACGAAAATGGTTCCCGTGACGTTCGGCTCGGTGATCGGCTTGCGGTTCTCGTCCAGCAGCACGATCCGGATGCCGACCGGCGCCTTGCCCGCGGTGGTCGGCGCCTTGCGCAGATCCTCGGGGGTCGCCACCGTCATCACGGCGCACTCGGTGGAGCCGTAGAGGTTGTAGAGGCTGTCGTTGAAGTGGTCCAGCGTGCGGGTCACCACGTCCGGGGCGATGGCCGAGCCCGCCGCGAAGATCACCTTGATGCTGCTGACGTCGTACTTGCCCAGCACGTCCGCGTCCAGGTCGAGGATGCGCTGCAGCATGGTCGGGACCACGACCAGCGAATCCGCCCGGTACTTCTGGATGTTCGCCAGCGTCTGCTCCGGATTGAACCGGCGCTGCTGGAAGACCACCCGATTGCCCAGGGCGAGACCGAGGGTGAACTGCGACAGACCGGTGCCGTGGAAGATCGGCGCGGCCATGATCATGGTGCCGTTGTTGGGCAGCGGCACCCGGTCGATGAACTGGGCCGAGGCGAAGGGGCTGACCCGGTCGCGCGGGGCGCCCTTCGGGGTGCCGGTGGTGCCGCTGGTCAGGATGACGATGCCGCCGGGCTTGCCCGGGGCGGGCAGCGCGGCGCCGGACTGTCCGCTGATCAGCGAGTCGACGGTCGGGATCGCGGGCTCGGCGTTGTCCTTCTCGTCCACCCAGGTGAGGATGCGCGGGATCGCGGCGGGAATGGCGCTCATCAGGTCGATGAACTCGCTGTCGTGCAGCACCGCCTTGACGTTCTCCCGCTCGGCCACGTCGGCGAACTGCGGCTTGGCGAACCCGGTGTTCATCAGCACCCCGCGCACGCCGAGCTTGCCGGTGGCCAGCAGACTCAGCACCATGCCGCGATGGTCGCGGGCCAGGATCGCCACCACGTCACCGGGATGGACGCCTTTGCTCTGCAACCCGCGAGCCAAGGCGTTGGACTGCTCGTTGAGCTGGCCGAAGGTCAGCTCCCCGCGTTCGTCGACGATCGCGACGGCCTGGGGCCTGGTCTGCGCCGCATGCATGACGACACCCGCGAACGGGCCGAACTTCAAGATATTGAACGCCGACCGCGCCGCGTGGTCGGGACGCAGCGGATTGAACAGCCGCCGCTTGACCATCACGTTCACGCCAAGGGCCAGATCGCCCGCCTTGCGGGCGGTACCACCCAACGCGGGGAGGGAAAGAGACATCGACGACAACCTTCCGGCGGTGTCACCCGGTGATCCTCCGAGTGGTGCGGACCGCAATTCGATATACCCAGTGCTGGTGCTAACAGTAGCAAGCGTGTGTAACTGGTTGTGTCACGTATCTCATCGGGTTCATACCCGCTGGTAACGGGCCGGGCGCGAGCGCCCGGCCCGCCGTCGATCAGGCCTTGACCTCGTATTCCACCAGCACGCGGCGCAGCAGTTTGCCGGTCGCGTTGCGCGGCAGGTCGTCGAGGAAGACCACCTCACGCGGCACCTTGTACCGCGCCAGGTTGTTCTTCACGTATGCCTTGAGTTCCTCGCCGTCGGGCGAGTGGCCCGGCTCGGGAACGATGAAGGCACGCAGGCGCTTACCGAATTCCGCGTCGTCCACGCCGACCACCGCCACGTCGAAGACGTCGGGCCGCTCCAGCAGCAGGTTCTCCACCTCCTGCGGGAAGACGTTCTCGCCGCCGGACACGATCATGTCGTCGTCGCGGCCGTCCACCATGAGCAAGCCGTTCTCGTCGAAGTGGCCGACGTCGCCGCTGGACATGTAGCCGTCGATGATCTGCTTGTGCCTGCCGTCGGTGTAGCCCTCGAACGGCGCGCCGCTGCGGATGAAGATGCGCCCGGTGGTGTTGATCGCGCTGACGCGCTGGTCGTTCTCGTCGTAGAGCCGCACTTCGCAGGTGATCGGCGCGCGCCCGACGGTGCCGGGCGCGAGCGCGAGGTCCTCCGGGTTCGCCACGGTGGCGACAGCGCATTCGGTGGAGCCGTACAGGTTGTAGAGCACCGGGCCGAACGCCTCGGTGGCTTTGATCGTCAGCTCCGGCGACAGCGCCGAACCGGCCAGCACGATCGCCTTCAGGGAGGACGTGTCGTACTTCGCCCGGATCGCCGGATCGAGCTCGACCATCCGGTGCAGCATCGTGGGCACCGCCACCAGCATGTCGGCCTTGTGCTCGGCCACCAGCGCGAGTGTCGCCTCGGCGTCGAACCGGCGGCGCACCACCACCTTGTTGGACAGAGCCGCGCCGACCAGCCAGGTGGCCAGGCCGGTGCTGTGGAAGATCGGCGAGACGATCACCTGGGTGCCGCGCCGCGGGAACGGGATCCGGTCGACCATTTGCGCCGTGGACAGCGGAGTGACCTTGGTGCGCGGGGCGCCCTTGGGCAGGCCGGTGGTGCCGCTGGTCAGGATGATGAAACCGCCCGGCTTGCTCGGCGCGGGCAGCGGCTCGGTGGAGTTCGCGGCGACCAGGTCGTCGAGGGTCTGCGCGCCCGCGGGCAACGCGGCGCCCTCGTCGACCCAGGTGAGGTAGCGCGGCAAGTCGGTGGGCAGCGCGTCGAGCAGGCCGAGGAACTCGCTGTCGTGCAGCACCGCCTTGACCTTTTCGCGCTGGCACACTTCGGCGAACTGCGGCTTGGCGAAACCGGTGTTCATCAGCGCCACCCGCACGCCGAGCTTGCCCGCGGCGGCCATGGCGATGATCAGGCCGCGGTGGTCGCGCGCGAGCAAGCCGATCACCTGGCCTTCGGTGATGCCCGCCGCCTGCAATCCGCGCGCGACGGCCGTCGACCGGTCGTCCAGCTCGCGGTAGGTCAGGGCGCCTGCCTCGTCCACGATGCCCGGAGCGTCCGGCGCCACCCGCGCGGAGTGCCGGATCAAGGTCGCCTGGGGGCCGAGGATGCGCGATTCCTTCATCGTCCGCAGTGTCTCCAGCGGCTTCTTGGGATCGGTGACACCCCGGCTGCGCAGCACCCCTAGCGCCTTCACGGCCTCCAGCGTGTGGGCCAAGTTCATGTCGAATTACCTCCACAAAACCCTCGCGTCGGTCCTCGACCTAGCGAACCGGTACGGCGTGTTGACTTGCCACCGTAGCAGTGCGGAGTGTGACAGGTCACAGTTGAATCGGACAAATCAGTCTCGGTTCGGTTGCGTTCGCCCCACGTGGGGGCGGTCCCGCGGGCCGATTCCGATGTTTCCGCACTCGGCTACCGGTCGGTAGGGTTACCCTCGCAGCGTCTCGAGACCGCTCGAAGGGAGACGCGGCCAATGTCCGATCCGAAGGACCGTGCACCGTTCATCGACATCGCCGGCGATTTGCCCGGCATCCGGGGGCTGTTCGCTTTCAAGCCCGAAACCGGCGCCGCGCTCAGCGAATTCGCGCAGACACTGTTGCGCGGGACTTCGCCACTGACGCCGGGGGAGCGCGAGACGATCGCCGCGTACGTGTCCTCGCGCAACGAAACGTATTTCTGCACGCAGTCGCACGCGGCGACCGCGGCGGTGCTGGTGGACGGCGGCCGCGACCTGATCGACGCCGTCATCGAGGACGTGGAGTCCGCCGCGATCGAGCCGAAACTGCGTGCGCTGCTGCGCATCGCGGACAAGGTGCGCCGGTCGGGGCTCGAGGTGACCACCGAGGACGTCGAGAACGCACGGGCCGCGGGCGCCGAGGACGAGGACATTCACGACGCCGTCCTCGTCGCCGCGGCGTTCTGCATGTTCAACCGCTATGTGGACGGCCTGGCAACGGTCGCGCCTCGGGAGCGGGCGACGTATGAGCAGATCGGCGGAATGCTCGCCACCGCCGGATACGTGGCCGCCGGTGTGCCGCCCGAATCAGCGCCGGGCGCTGGCGAGGGCGACCAGTAGGGGAACCACCCTGGCCGCGGGAACCTCGAACCGGCCGCGGCCCGCGGTGTGCAGCCAGCCGACCGCGGCCAATTGACGCAGGTGGTGATAGATCTGGCCGGATGTCCCGACGCCGTCAACCCCGGCCAGTTCCGCCGCGGTCCTGCGTCCGCCCATGATCTCCCGCAGCAGCCGCAGCCGGACCGGACTGCCCAGCGCCGCAAGGCATTCCGCGGTCTCGGCCCAGTCGTCCTCGATCAGGTCGCCGGTGGTGAACCTGGCCTGCCACTCGCGTTGCTGGTCGTTGGGCAAGCGGACCGACCCGGCGAAGACGACGCCGCCGTTGGGTTCGTCGGCCGCGGCGAAATCCTCCTGCAGGCGCGCCACCGCCCAGCCCTCGGCGCCCGGCGGGAGGCTCTCGGGCCGTAGGTTCGCTTCGAGCGCGCTGAGCCGCCGCTCCAACTCGGCGACTCGGTCTTCCAGACTCACGAATCCAAAAGCTACGGAACTACACAATTTCCGACAAACCGAAGGCTCCGGCTCCCGTGGCGGCGGGAGCCGGACCGTGAGCTCAGTTGTAGACCGCGCCGAACGACGGCACCGAGATGGTGCCCAGCCGGTAGGCGTACCCGTCCGGGTGCTCGTCGCTCACCGGCACCGACCAGCGGTGCCACAGCGATCCGTACACGGCGGCGACAACCGGGCCCGCGCCGGTGTCCAGGGCGCGCGTGCGAATGGTGGTGTCCACCGGAACGTCGTTGTGCTCATAGAGCAGTTCGGTGCCGCTGCGCCCGTTGGCTAGGTTGATCCACAGCACCTCGAGTTTCGCGCCGCCCTGGTTCGGCGAGATGGTGCCCGGTCCGCCGAAGAAGCCGAGGCGGAATCCGTCTACGCCCAGGGCGATACCGGATCCGTATACGCCCGGGCCCTCACCGCGTCCGATATCCGACTGCGCCGGAACCTGGAACGGCTGCGCGGGCAAGGCGACCTGCTCGGCCTTCGCGAGCTGTCCGGAGGCGATCAGTCGATCCACCGCCTGCTCGGCTGCCGGATTCCCCGCCGCGGCGGTACGCAGTTGCTGCGCGGCGGCAGTCCAGTCCACGGTGGCCGGTTGCGCGGCGGCGTGCCCGGCGAAAGGCGCTACGAACACCGCGGAGGCGGCGAAGGCGGTAGCGAGGCGACGCGTAAGACTCAGTCGTTGCATAACCAGTTCTCCTCGAAGTTCTCTGGTACAGCTCGAGTGAAATACGTCCGCTGATTCGTCGATCCAGCGACTCAGGGCGATAGGCTGCCCGGTCCCGCGCGGGCCTGTCCAGGGGTAAGCGGTGAATGGCGTGATCGGGTCGTTGTCTCATCGATGCAGCGGCGTGCTCGTCCGAGGGCCCAGCGTACGGATCTCCGGAGCCGCAGTGATTTCCACCCCGGGTGGGATCAGGCGGAGCGGGCCGCCTGCCGTGTTCGGATGTCCACCGTCGCCGTCATGGCGCAAGCGTCCGCTTGCCGACCGGGCGCCCTGGACGGCACATTCTCGATAAACCGTTCCGTATGGTCTGGTCGAGGGTAGGCTGAATTCGAGGCGACCGCCGAATCCGCGGCGGCGATGCCCGTATCTGTACGGGACGCCACCCATTCGGGCGTCATCGATCGCGAGTGAGCGGAGAATCCAGAAATGCATCGAAGTGACCGGTCCCCGTTGTTCAGCCACCCCAACGAGCCCTCCGAGGTCGGCGCGCCCGCGGTCGGAGTGGTTCGCGTGCCCGTATTCAGCGACGTCGTCGCGACGACGTCCGCGGCGACCGACGAAGCGGGGCCGGTCGAATCCGGCGGCGATTAGTGCCTCCCTCCGGCAGGGCATGGGACCTGGGTTACGCCGCCGGCTGGCGGCTGGTACGCGCCCTGCCGGAACCTCTGGCGGTCCGCCTCTTCGACGCGGGAGCCGAACGAGCGGCCCGGAATGGTGGCCCGAAACAGTTGCGCCGCAATCTCTCCCGGGTACTGCGCATCGCACCGGACGAGGTGCCGCAGACGCTGATCCGAGCGAGCTTGCGCTCCTATGCCCGCTACTGGCGCGAAGCCTTCCGGCTGCCGTCGATGGATCCGGTGCGGCTGGCCGACACCATCGAATCCTCGGCGACCGGACTCGAACACATCCACCGGGCGGCCGAACGCGGCACCGGTGCGGTGCTCGCGCTGCCGCACAGCGGTAATTGGGACCTGGCGGGAGTATGGCTGGTGCAGCGCGTGGGCTCCCCGACCGTGGTCGCGGAACGGCTCGCGCCGGAATCGCTGTTCCGGCGCTTCGTGCGCTTCCGTGAACGGCTGGGATTCGAGATCATCCCGCTCACCGGTACCGCGACGCCGCCGTTCTCCCAGCTCCTCGCGCGGATCCGGGAGGGGCGGATCGTCGGGCTGCTCGGCGAACGCGACTTGTCCGGCACGGGCGTACCGGTCACCTTCTTCGGCGAGCCGGCTCGGCTGCCCGCCGGTCCGGCTCGGCTGGCGATCGACACCGGCGCGCCCCTGCTTCCCGTGCACTGCTGGTATACGCCCGACGGCTGGGGATTCCACGTGCATCCCCCTATCGACACCAGCAGTGGAGTACGCGAGACCACCCAGGCGCTGGCCGACCGATTCGCCGCGGGTATCGCCGCCCATCCCGCCGATTGGCACATGCTGCAGCCGCTCTGGACGGCCGACCTCACCGCTGCCCAGCTCGCCCGCCGTCGCTCGATCCAGCCGGACTGAATCGTTCGGAGTGCGCTGACGAACAGCGCGGAGGAAGTATTGTCCTGAGCCCGGCTGTCGTGAGATGTGTTCCTGGACACGTCATTTCTTCCCCTCGCCGGTAGGGGAAAACGAAAATCCGGTGCGAGTCCGAGAAGCTCGCACCGGATTTCGTCGCTGCCGACTAGCTCGGCGTCACTTCAACTCGGCGCTGGTCTTACCGAGCACCCGCCGGGCGACGATGAGCTGCTGGATCTGCTGGGTGCCTTCGAAGATGTCCAGGATCTTCGAGTCGCGGCCCCACTTCTCCAGCAAGGTGCGCTGCGAGTAGCCGATGGCGCCGGCCAGTTCGACGGCCTTCAGGGTGACGTCGGTGCCGGTGCGGCCCGCCTTCGCCTTGGACATGGACGCCTCGAGCGAGTTGGGCTTCTTGTTGTCGGCCATCCACGCGGCGCGCAGGGCGAGCAGGTAGGCGGACTCGTAATCCGCTTCCATGCGCAGGAATTCGGCGGCGGCGGCGTGCTGGTTGTTGGCGGGGGTGTCGTAGGAGATCTCCACGCCCGCCGCGGTGAGGATCGAGCGCAGCTCTTCCAGGGCGGCGCGGGCGACGCCGATCGCCATCGCGGCGACGAGCGGACGGGTGTTGTCGAAGGTCTGCATGACCCCGGCGAAACCCTTCTCCACGTTGACTTCCGGGCTGCCGAGGATGTTGTCCTTCGGGATCCGGCAGTCCTGCAGCAGCAGCACGGCGGTGTCGGAGGCCTTGATGCCGAGCTTGTGCTCGAGCCGCGCCACCGACAGGCCGGGTGCGTCGCGCGGCACGACGAACGACTTGATCGCCGCGCGGCCGAGGCTCTTGTCCACCGTCGCCCACACCACGATGTGGGTCGAGCGCTGACCGGCGGTGACGAAGATCTTCTCGCCGTTGAGCACCCACTCGTCGCCGTCGAGCACGGCGGTGGTGGACACGGCGGCGGAGTCGGAACCGAAGGACGGCTCGGTGATCGCCATCGAGGCCCACACCTTGCCGAAGCGCTTCAGCTGCTCGTCGGTGGCCACCGCGGCGATGGCCGCGTTGCCCAGGCCCTGGTAGGGGATCGACAGCATGAGGCCGACGTCGCCCCAGGACGTCTCCAGGGCGTTCAGCAGTGCGGACATGTTGCCGCCGTTGGTGTTGCCGAGCAGCTCGGTGGCGTGGCGGTCGGTGTCGCTGTCGTCGGAGCGGCCACCGGCGGCGCCGCCGATCTTCTGGGTGCCGGAGTCGGCCAGACCCTCGACCATGGCGGCCATGGTGTCCAGCTCGACCGGGTAGTCGTGCTCGGCGAGGTCGTACTTGCGCGAGATCGGGCGGAAGATCTCCTGCGCGACCTGGTGCGCCTGGTTCGCGCTGGCCCGCAGCTTCTTGGGGAGTTCGAGGTTGATCATGGGTGAGGTCTCCTGGAGAACGGAACGGGCCGGTTAGATGAGCACGACACCTTCGGCGACGCCGATCGCCCGCAGGTCGCGGTACCAGCGCTCGACCGGGTGTTCCTTGGTGAAGCCGTGACCGCCGAGCAGCTGCACGCCGTCGAGGCCGATCTGCATGCCCTTGTCGGTGGCCAGCTTGCGGGCCAGCGCGGCCTCCCGGCCGAAGGACAGGCCCTGCTCCGCGCGAGAAGCGCCGCGCAGCGTCACCAGCCGCAGGCCGTCGAGTTCGATCGCGATGTTGGCGACCATGAACGCCACCGCCTGGCGGTGCGAGATCGGCTCGCCGAACGCTTCGCGCTCGTTGACGTAGGGGATCACGTAGTCCAGTACGGCCCGGCCGGTGCCGGCCGCCAGCGAAGCCCAGCCCAGGCGAGCCAAGCGCACGGCGTCGGCGTACTCCTCGGCGCGGGTCGCCGCGTCGCCGTCGCCCAGGACGGCGTCGGCGCCGACCGCGACGTTGTCCAGGATCAGCCGGCCGAGGCCCGCGGCGCGCAGACCCATGCTCGGGTCGGCCTCCACGACCAGGCCGGGCGCGTCCGACTCCACGATGAACAGCGCCGGACGGCCGTCGAGTTCGGCGGCGATCAGGAACAGCTCGGCATCGGCCGCGGCGGGCACAAGGCTCTTCACGCCGGAGAGCCGGTAGCCGCTCGGCGAGCGCACCGCCTTGGTCTCCAGGGCGAAGGGGTCGAACAGGGCACGCGGCTCGCTGATCACGACCGAGGCCTGCGGCACGTTCTCACCGGTGAAGGCAGGCAGGTAGGTCTTCTGCTGAGCGTCGCTGCCCCACTGCGAGAGGGCGACCGCGACGCCGCTGGGCGCCAGGATGGGCAGGGCGAGGCCCATGTCGCCGTGCGCCAAGGCCTCGGCGACCAGCGAGTTGGTCACCGCACCGCGCTCGGAGGCCGCACCCTCGAGTTCCTCCGGGACGTTGATCAGGGTGATGCCGAGTTCGGCGGCGCGCTCGAGCAGGTCGCGCGGCGCCTTGGCGGCGTTGTCGGCCTCGTAGGCGGCCGGGCGCAGGATCTCGGCGGCGAATTCCTTCACCGTCTCGACGATCATCTGCTGCTCGTCGGTCGGCGTCAGGTCGAAGAAGTCCTTGTTCTTCGTCTCGTTGGCCGCCAGACGTTTCGGCGCGCCGCCGCCCGCGACCTTCGCGAACGCTCGGGTCGCCGCGCCGAGAGTGCGGAAGCCGGTCTTGGTGCCCTCGTAGGTGACGCGCTCGATCGGCTTGCGCAGGTTGTATTTCTCGGCGAGTTCCGACCCGGTGAGGGTCGTCATGACCCGCATCGCCGCGCCCATCCAATCCCGCTTGGGTTGGTTCAGGCCGACCGCGGACGTATCTGGACGTCGCTTCGTTGCGCTGTCTCGAGTGCTCATCATCACCTGGTTTTCTCGGATGGGTTGGTGCGGTCTGTCCCCAGCTATCTTACTCCGGAGTAAGGCTATCTTACTGCTGAGTAAGAAGTGCGTCGAGGTGCAGCATACGCGGGTAATCCGCGCCTTGCTGGACAAGTGCCCAAAGTTGCGTCCGAGGGGTCGGTCGTCCTCTCCTGCGCGCGTCGTGTTATGCCGCGCAGCGCGATGAGCTGCGCTTTCGGAAGGCGCTAGGGGTTTCCGGCCCGAATAGCCGGACCGGCCGCCGCCGGTTCGCCCCGCCCCAAGGCCGTAGTGGCGATCGATGCCGATTCGTTACCGGTTGCCGGAGGCCGAGCCCTCATATGAAGGCCGCGAGCGCGAGCTGGGTGGAGGGATCTGCGAAACCGGTCTCGGCCGTAGCGGCGGCGCGATCGGCAGTCGCGAGACGCATGGCGGCGACAGGCGAAGTCGGCGGAAGCGGCCGACAGTGTTGCCGTGATTACAATCCGACGCATGTCAGCGATCTTCGACTGGGCCCGGCCGGACAATGTGCAGCCGGAGCCGATCACGGTCGACATCTGGCGCGAGCTTCCCGAAGAGTTCTGCCGCTTGGTCGAGGTGGTGAACGGGGATGCGGTCCGTTGCGAATCTCCGAGCCGGGCACATCAGAAAGCCGTCCACCGGCTACTGGCAGTGCTGGAATCGGCGGCTCGTGAATACATGGCCGAAGATCCATCGGCATGTCTGGACGCCAATCACGACTTCGACGTGGTGCTTTGGGAAGCGCCTCGAGCGACGATTCGGCGTCCCGACATCGCCCTGTTCGAGTGCGTGCCGGCGGACGTACGGCCGATGCCCGCACGCCATCTGAAGATTGCCGTCGAGATCATTTCGCCCAGCCATGTCAAAACAGACCGGCTCGAGAAGATGGGCGAGTACGCGGCTGCCGGAATTCCGTGGTACTGGCTGGTCAGCGTGTCCGACACCGAGGTGACCGCCATCGAAACCTACGGCCTCGACCACAGCGTCGGCCACTACCGCCTCGCTCGTGTCCTGAAGCCGCAAACCGCGTTCGCCGTCGACCTGCCGATCCGCATCCGGCTCGACTGGGATCAGCTCACCGATCTCGTGCTGTAGAAGCTTTCGAGACGGGCCGCCCCGTGCGCGGGCTCGGTCGCATCCCGGACGGGCCGGTGGCGCTCGGCGACCACCGGCCCGGACGGGTCACTCGCGCACGTAGTAGCGCAGTGTCGCGTAGGCCGTGATCGCCGCGAAGACGATGCCGACCGGGCCGATGACCAGCGCCGTCATCGCGATGTCGTCGCCGGTGATCCGCGGGAAGACCTTGCTGGCGAACAGGTCGCCGAGGGCGCGGTCGATCACCAGCGGGCGAGCGATGAGCAGGCCGAGCACCGCGAGCACCGAGCCGGCCAGCGCGGCGGCCACGGCCTCGAGCAGGAACGGCAACTGGGTGTACCAGCGGGTCGCGCCGACCAACCGCATGATGCCGACCTCGGTGCGCCGGGTGAACGCGGCGATCTGCACCATGTTCGCGATCAGCATCACCGCGGCCAGCGCTTGCAGCACGGCCAAGCCGAACGCCGCGTTGCGCAACCCGTCGAACAGGCTGACCAGCCGGTCCACGATGTCCTTGTCGTTGCGCACCATGCCGACGCCGGGGCGGTCGTAGAACTTCTCGTAGATGGTGGGATAGAGCTCCGCGTCCTCCATCTTCACTCGCAGCGACGCGGGCAGCGGGGTCTCGCTGACGTACTTGGCCAGCTCGGGCTGGTCCTTGAAGGTCTTCTCCTTGGCCTCGCGGACCGCTTCCTCCCGGTTGAGGAACTGGACCGACTCCACGCCGCCGGTCGACTTCAGGTCCGCCATGAGCGTCCGGCACGGGTCCTGCGAGCAGTCCGGGTCGTTGGCCGACACGTCCTCGGTGAGGTACAGCCGCACCTCCAGCCGATCCAGGAAGTACTGCTCGGTCTTGTCCGCGATCCGCACCGCCAACAGACCGCCGCCGAGCATGGTGAGCGAGACCGCGGTGGTCAGGATCATCGCTATGGTCATCGTGACATTGCGACGCAGGCCGGCGGCGACCTCGCCGAACAGGAAGCTCGCGCGCATTACCGGCCCACCCCGTACACGCCCGTCGCCTCGTCCCGCACCAGGCGCCCGTGGTCGAGCTCCACCACCCGCCTGCGCATCGCGTCGACGATGTGGTTGTCGTGGGTGGCCATCACCACCGTGGTGCCGATGCGGTTGATCCGCTCCAGCAGCATCATGATGTCGCCGCTGGTGTCGGGATCGAGGTTGCCGGTCGGTTCGTCGGCCAGCAGCACCAGCGGCCGGTTCACGAAGGCCCGCGCGATCGCGACCCGCTGCTGCTCACCACCGGAGAGCTCGGTCGGCAGCCGGTCGGCCTTGCCGCCGAGGCCGACCATGTCGAGCACCTCGGGGACGGTGCGGTCGATGACCTGGCGCCGCTTGCCGATGACTTCCAGCGCGAACGCGACGTTCTGGTACACGGTCTTCTGCTGCAGCAGCCGGAAGTCCTGGAAGACGCACCCGATCCGCTGGCGCAGCTTGGGCACCTTGCGGCCGGGCAACCGGTCGACCCGGAAATCGGACACTCTGATCTCGCCCGCGGTGGGCGTCTCCTCCTTCAGCAGCAAGCGCATGAAGGTCGACTTGCCCGAGCCGGACGGTCCGATGATGAAGACGAACTCGCCCTTGCCCACATCGACGGTGATGTTGTCCAGCGCGGGTCGCGTCGAGGTCTTGTACGACTTGGTCACGTTCCGCATGGTGATCACGGGGAGCCAGTGTAACCAGCAACTGGTCGCGGCCTGCGTCGTCAACCGTGGGTGACAGCGCGGCGGCGGCCCGTCGCGCTCGGCTCAGCGCCCTCGCGGTTCCGTAATCACCGCTGCCGGAACCGCGTTGACCAGGGTGGCCGGAGCGGTGGTCGTTTCATCGGGTTTGACGAAGACATACAGCACGAACGTGGCGACCCAAGTTGCCATCAGGATCGCCGTGGATCTACGTGGTCTCACTGATTCCCTCCCGGCGCAGCGCCGCGGCGACTCGTACCCGCAGCTCGCGTCCGACTTCGAACTGTTTGCCCGGCAACGTTCGGGCAACCATTCGGATGTTCATCTGGTCGACGGTGAGGTCTTCCACACCCATGACGGTGGGCTCGTCCAGCAGCAACGGCTGCAGGCGAGCGTCCTCGTACGCCTTTGTACCGACCTCGTGCAGGATCTCGTTGACCCTGGTGATGTCAGCGCTGGCGGACACCGGCACGTCGATCGCGGCGCGCGCCCAGTCCTTGGACAGATTCGTCACCTTCACGATCTGGCCGTTGGGCACCGTGATCACCTCACCGTCCGCGTTGCGCAACGTGGTGATCCGCAGCGTGACGTCCTCGACCGTACCTTCCGCCTGCTCCGCGGCTCCAGTCACCGCGATCCGGACCACATCGCCGAACCCGTACTGCCGCTCCGTGATCAGGAAGAACCCCGCGAGGATGTCCTGCACGATGCGCTGCGCGCCGAAACCGAGCGCGGCGCCGAGCACCGCGGCGGGAGCGACCAACCCGGTGACGGCGAAGCCGAGCCGCCGCAGCACCTCCATGGTGATCAGCACGTAGACGATGGTCAGCACCACCCACGTGATCACCTGGGCCAGCGCGTGCCGATGCTTGGCCGCCTCGGTGCGCACCAGCGCGTCGCTGCTGCGGAACCCCGCGTCGATCCGGCGGGTGACCCGATCGCGCAGGTAGGTGGCGAGCCGGCTGAACAGGATGGCGCCGAGGATGAGCAGCACGATCTCCAGGCCCGAACCGCGTAGCCACGTGGTGAAACCGGTGGAAGCGATCGCCTGGATTCCCGCGACATTCATCTAGCTCGCCTGCTCTCGCATTCGCCAGCGGATACCCGACTCGATGAACCCGTCGATGTCACCGTCGAGCACCGCCGACGGGTTGTTGACCTCGTAGTTCGTCCGCAGGTCCTTGACCATCTGGTAGGGGTGCAGCACGTAGGAGCGCATCTGGTTGCCCCAGGACGCACCCTCGTTGGTCTTCAGCGCGTCCATCTCGGCGCGCTCCTCCTGCCGCTTGCGCTCCAAGAGCTTGGCCTGCAGCACGCGCATGGCCGAGATCTTGTTCTGCAGCTGGGATTTCTCGTTCTGGCAGGTGACCACGATGCCGGTGGGCAAGTGGGTGATGCGGACCGCGGAGTCGGTCGTGTTGACGCTCTGGCCACCCGGGCCCGAGGAGCGGTACACGTCGACCCGGATCTCCGTCTCGGGCACCTCGATGTGGTCGGTGGTCTCGACCACGGGTAGCACCTCGACTTCGGCGAAGGAGGTCTGGCGGCGGCCCTGGTTGTCGAACGGGCTGATTCGCACCAGCCGGTGGGTGCCCATCTCGACCGACAGCGTGCCGTAGGCGTAGGGCGTCTTCACCGCGAAGGTGGCGCTCTTGATGCCCGCCTCCTCGGCGTAGGAGGTGTCGTAGACCTCGACGCCGTACTTGTGCCGGTCGGCCCAGCGGATGTACATGCGCATCAGCATCTCGGCCCAGTCGGCGGCGTCCACGCCACCGGCGCCGGAGCGGATGTTCACCAGCGCGTCGCGCTTGTCGTACTCGCCCGACAGCAGCGTGCGGACCTCCATCGCCTCCACGTCACTGTGCAGCGCGGCGCGCTCGGCATCGGCCTCGGCGAGGGCGTTGGTCTTGGCCTCGCCCTCTTCCTCCTCGGCCAGCTCGTAGAGCACCGGCAGGTCGTCGAGCCGCTGGCGCAGCTCCTCCACCCGGCGCAGTTCGCCTTGGGCGTGCGACAGCTCACTGGTGACCCGTTGGGCGTGGTCCTGGTCGTTCCACAGGTCGGGGTCGGCGGCCTGATGTTCGAGCTCGTCGATACGACGGCGCAGCTCGTCGATGTCGAGGACCGATTCGACCGTCTTCAGGGTGGCGTCGAGTTCGGCGAGATCAGCGGAAACGTCAGGATGCACGATCGTCAAGCCTAGCTGCCCTTCTGTGACGACAGCACACGAGTGCGCGCGGGATGACCGGGGGCGGCGTCGGTGCGGGTGATCCGCCCCGTGCGCGGGCCGAGCCGACGGGTCGCCGGGAGGTCACGCGCTCGCTTTCCGACCGACGCCGGACGAGTGTGCTGTGACGGACGCCTCATGGCTTCCTACCCTAAACGGCGACCGTGCCTGGCGCAGTTGGTGTTTGGAATTCACGACGGCGGTGACCGCTGATCCGCTCGAGCACGCCGGTCGCGTCCAGCGGTCGTCCCGCCGGACGCACGGTGGTCCGGGCGGGGCGCGAGGTGTGTCGAACTCCACTCCGCCGACCGTGGCGGGCGGGCATTCCCTGCGGATCCGTGCCGCTCAGCCGGAGACGGCGCGCAAACCGCCGGGGCGGCGACCGGTGAGCGCGTCGAGGGCCGCGGCGGTGGCGTCGTCGGCCGGAAGGTAGACGAGCACCCGCTGGTCGTCGTCGGCGGAGAGCTCGAGGGACTCGTAGGCAAGGCGCAATGCTCCGGCCTCCGGATGGGCGAGACGGGTGATGCCGGTGGCGGCGGCGAAGCTCGGCACGGTGTCCACCCGGTCGGCGAAGGCCGGGCCCACGGTGACGGTGAGCTCGTCGGCCAGGGCGGCGATGTGCGCGTCGGCGCGGAACGGCCCCTGCTTCAACGTAGCGACCGTCTCGTCGGCGACGTGCTCCCAATCCGCGTAGAACTCCCTTGCTCCGGGCAGGCAGAAGACGAAACGCGCCAGATTGGGCGGGGTGAGGGGGCCGTCGAAGAGCCCGGTGGGCGCCATCAGCCGGTGGTAACCGTCGGTGTAGGCGAGCACTTCGGTGAGGCGGTTGACCACCACGGCGGGTGCGGGCTCGAGCCGGTCCAGGATCGCACGCACCGTCGGCCGCACCTCGCGCAGCGGCTGCGCGTCGCCCATACAGGTGAATCCACTGTCCACCGACTTGCTCAACCGGTGCAGGTGGACGCGCTCGGCGGGACTCAACCGCATGGCGTCCGCGAGCGCGGACAGCACCGGGGGCGAGGGACGCCGGTCGCGCCCCTGCTCTAAGCGCGTGACGTACTCGACACTCACTCCGGCCAAGGTGGCCAGCTCGGCCCGGCGCAGTCCGGGGGTGCGTCGCCGCGCACCGGTGGGCAAGCCCACCTGGGCGGGAGTCACCGCTTCGCGGCGGGTGCGCAGGAAGAGTCCTAGCTCGTTGTCGCTCACCTTCCGAACCTAACAAGACGAAACGCTCTCAGGGTGTCCCTGCCACTACCACTCTTACGGCGGTCTCCCTCGTCTGTTCGTGGGGCAGCAGATTGAGTGGGCGGCCCGGCCGGGTCGTTGTCATCCGAGGAGGAACAGCATGTCCAACACCCCGCTCCAGCTCGCCGTGATCATCGGCAGCGTCCGGGAAGGCCGGTTCGGGCCCGTCGTCGCCTCGTGGTTCACCGAGCAGGCGAAGCGGCACGGATTGTTCGAGGTGGACGTCATCGATTTGGCGCAGGCGGACATTCCCCTGGAATTGCCCGCGGTGCCGCCGGCGATGGACCCGAATCCGCAGCGCCCCGACGGCATGGCCGATCTCACGCGGCGGCTGACGGCCGCCGATGCCTTCGTCATCGTCACGCCCGACTACAACCGCAGCATCCCCGCGTCGCTGAAGGCGGTCATCGACTGGCACTTCACCGAGTGGGACGCGAAGGCGATCGGTTTCGTCGGCTACAGCGGAGCCTCCGGTGGCCTGCTCGCCATCGAGCACCTGCGCCAGATCTTCAACGAACTCAACGCGCACACCGTCCGTAACTATGTGTCGTTCCCGCGGTACTACCTGCTTTTCGACGAGGAGGGCCGGTTGCGCGAGCCGGATGAGCCCGCGACCGCCGCGACGGCGATGCTCGACCAGCTGCACTGGTGGGCGAGCGCGTTGACCGCGGCCCGGTCGCTGGAAAGCGTGGGGTGAGGGGTCGACGCGAGTCTCGTGGCCACTGTGTCCCTCGCCGATGGGCGGCGTTCCGGTCGCGGTCTGTCCGCGCCGGGACGAATGGGGGTGACCAGGCGGACCGATAGGGTGCGGGGCGTGGCTGTGTACTCCTCCGATCTCGAACTCGCCCTGCGACTGGCCGATGCCGCCGACGCGATCACCCGGGCCCGCTTCGGTGCGCTGGATTTGAAAGTCGACGCGAAGCCGGACCTGACCCCCGTGTCGGACGCCGATCTGGCCGTGGAGCAGGCGATTCGGCAGGTGCTGGCCGAAGCCCGGCCGGATGACGCGGTGCTGGGTGAGGAGTTCGGCGGCGCCGCCGAGTTCAGCGGAAGGCAGTGGGTGGTCGATCCGATCGACGGCACCAAGAACTTCGTGCGGGGCGTGCCCATCTGGGCGACGCTGATCGCGCTGCTGGAGGACGGCGAACCGGTCGTGGGTGTGGTGAGCGCGCCGGCCCTGGTCCGGCGCTGGTGGGCAGCGGCGGGATCGGGCGCGTGGTCGAGCTTCGAAGGGCAGGCCGCCGAGCGAATCTCGGTCTCCGCTGTCGGCGAGCTGAGTTCGGCCAGCCTCGCGTTCTCCAGTCTGTCCGGGTGGCGCGACCGCGGCTTGCGCGAGCAGTTCATCGCCCTGACCGACGACGTGTGGCGGGTGCGCGGCTACGGCGATTTCCTCAATTACTGCCTGCTCGCCGAAGGCGCCGTCGACCTCGCCACCGAGCCCGAGGTCTCCCTGTGGGACCTGGCCGCCCTGGACATCCTGGTGCGCGAAGCGGGCGGGCGTTTCTCCGCGCTGGACGGCAAGCCCGGTCCGCACGGTGGCGACGCCGTCGCCACCAACGGCCTGTTGCACGACGAGGTCCTCGCGCGTCTGCGCGGCTGATCGATCCGTTGCGCCGCTTCCGCACCTGTTCCACGAGCCCGAGGCCTCCGGCTACACCGGCGGCATCGACCTGCCGCGCGATGGCCTCGGCCAGGGCCGCGCCGCAATCGATCGGCTCGCGCCGTCGCCGCGTCGAGTTCGGCTACCCGCTGCTCGCCGCCGGCCCGGTGACTTCCTGCTGACCGCCGCGGTTTCGGTATCGGACGATGAACCGCCGCAGTATTTCCCTCGGGACTGGCACCGACTCCTGACGGCCGAGGGACGTCAGGTATGCGGCTTGGCCGGGATCGAAATAGCCGGCATCTCGATAGGTCTCGATGCGAAGCGCCAAGCCGTCGCTGTCCAATTCGGGGTGAAATTGGGTCGCGTAGACATTTCGGCCGACCCGGATCATCTGTACCGGGCAACCGGCCGACGCCACCAGCAAGTCCGCACCGGGCGGCACTTCTTGACAAGCTTCTTTGTGCCCGACGAACGCGCGGAACGAATGCGGCAGGTTCTCCAGCAGAGGGTCGGCGGCACCTCGGTCGGTCAAGGTCATCGTCTGCGCGCCCGCCGTCTCGCTGAACCGCTCGGTGCTCACCTTGCCGCCCATGACATCGGCCAGGATCCCCAGGCCATAGCAGGCGCCGAAGTACGGGAAATCCCGGGCCAGAATCTCGCGGACAATCCGCCTGAGTTTCGGCTCGAACTTCTTCTGATAGTCGTATTTCTGGTCGTGCGGACAGCTGACATTGCTCGGTCCGCCACCCACGATGACCGCCGAAAAATCATCGATATCGATGTCCGGCAATCCTTCGTCCATCCGTATGCGTATCAGCTCGTCGGCCCCGAGTCGGGAAGCTCTCCGAGTCGCTCGGTATTCGTCGTCCGCGGCCGCACACTCCGGCCGCAACTGCAGAAGTAGACACGGCTTGGATGTGGTCATATGTCCACCTCGGCCTCCACCACACGGTCGTATACCGTCACGTGCACCCTCATCGCTGTCCCGACGATAGTCCGGTTACTTGTTCGGTTCACACGATCGGATTACCCGGAGATTCGCGACCCAGGCGGCCGCCGGAGCGTTCCGCCGTCCGCCCGCTTGTCACCGTGCGGTGAACCCCGACTCGTCGCCGCACTGAACCGGGCAACTGGGCCTCGGCGCCTGGTGGTTTATCGCTGGAGTTCGGCCCAGCCTCGTCCGTGTCGGGAAGCCGACCGCCGGGCCGCCGGCCCTCCTCACCGGTCGAGCGTGCACGACTCCGTCGAGGGAAGCATTCGCCGTGGCGGCACGTCGTCGCTTCGGTTCGCTGGTGCCGGTCCCTCCCGGCGGCCCGCGTTCCATTGGTTTCGCTACGAGGAATTCCGTTCTGGGGCAGAGGATTCTGGTTCCGCGCCCGAGTCGGGCGGGACGGCTCACACTCACATGCACCGCACCCGGTTCACCTGCGTGCGGGACCACTGTTCGGATACATGGGAGACGTTGTGACCGAGTCCTTCATCCAGCTGCCCACCGCTGGAGAGTCGGTGTTCCAGACATATGAGCGAATCCGCGGGCGCGGGCCGGTCGTGCCGATCGAACTGCCCGGGAAGGTGGCGGCCTGGTTGGCGGTCGGTCACCAGGCGGTGAGCGAGATCCTCGCCGGCGACGGCACGCTCTTCAGTAAGAGCGCCCGGAACTGCCCCGCACTCCACGACGGGACCATACCGCCGGACTGGCCACTGCGTGCGTTGACCGACATCGACCACATGCTCAATAAGGACGGCGACGATCACCGGCGAGTGCGCAAGACGATCGGCCGAGCGTTCAGTCCCGGTCGAGTAGCCGCGCTCGAACCCCGGATCCGGCAGATCACCGCCGAACTCATCGACGGTCTTTGCGACCACGCCGGCGAGCTCGATCTGGTCTCCTGCTTCACCACACCACTCCCGGTGCGGGTGATCTGTGAGCTGTTCGGCGTGCCGTCAGACGAACAACCCCAGATCCGGCGCTGGACCACGACGGTGGTCGCTCATACCAGCACAGGCGAGGAAACTCAGGCGGCGGTGGCGGAAATGCTGGCGTACCTCACCGAATTGCTGGACCGCAAGCGCCGCGCTCCCGGTGACGACCTGACTTCCGCCCTCGTACAGGCCAATCGCGAGAGCGGGTTGACCGACGACGAACTGGTCCAGACCTTGTGGTTGGTGATCATCGCCGGTCACGAGACGACGGTGCACCTGCTGGGCAACGCGGTAGTCGCGTTGTGCTCGCACCCCGCGCAACTGGCCAGAGCCAGCGCAGAGGACCGGTGGTCGGACGTCGTGGAGGAAATCCTGCGTTTCCGTTCGTCGGCCTGCGTCATGTTCAATCGGTACGCGCTGCGGGACGTCACCATTGCCGGGATCGATATTCCCGCGGGGGCGATCGTGGGCTGGTATGCCGGGGTCGGACGAGATCCGCAACGGTACCCGGACGCCGATGTCTTCGATATCGACCACGATCACCGGGACCAATTGGCTTTCGGCCGAGGACCGCATTTCTGTCTCGGCGCGCCGTTGGCGCGACTGGAGGGCCGCGTGGCACTGTCGATGCTGTTCGGCAGCTTTCCCCGGCTGAACTTGGCGTGCGACCCCGGCTCCATTCCGCTCAGCCCGCAGTTCATCACCTGCGGACCGCTCGCCCTCCCGGTGCACCTCGAGCCTATGGCGAAAGCAACCGTGTCCTGCTGATCGTCCGTCGGCGAACCTCGCCGAGATGGGCCTCGGTGTGCCGACCGCACGGAGAGTTCACGGGTTCGGTAGTCGGTGGTTGATGCGCTTCACGCGCGTGGAAGCTCGACCGGCTCGGCCAGGGGCGAAAGGCGGCGGTCCGGCCGAACTTCAGGCGCTGAGCTTGGCGAGCAGGAAGTCGCGGGCGACGCAGGACGCTCGTTGGAATTGCTCTTCGTAGACGGCGAAGTGGCCGCCCGGGATCAGAGCGAGTTGCTTGGGCTCGAGTGCCTCGGCGTAGCTACGCAGCGCGATATCGCTCGGCGTCAGGGTGTCTTGATCGGCGATCACCATCAGCAGCGGGGTGGGGGAGACTCGCCCTACGAACGCTTCCGGCGCGTAGGACTGGAATTTGTCGACGCTGGACAGAGTGACCTCGTTGCGCCACGTAGGAACCTGCGGGCCATGGGCCATCAACCATTCGTAGACCTCGGTACCCGGCATTGCCACGAACTCGGCGGGGTCGTCGGAAGCCGCCTTGATCATCTCGTGCGGCGTGCCTGAAGCGCGGGCGCGGCGGTCGGCGGCAATCGCAGCATGGACGGTGGGGAGCATGATCGAGGGGACCAGGCTGCGGAAAGTCGCCCAGCCGTCGGTGAGGGGCACTTGCGATACCACGGCGCGTACGCGCCGGTCGGTGGCGGCGACGACGAGTACATGACCGCCCGCGTAGCTGGTCCCCCAGACGCCGATGCGGTCCGGGTCGATGCCGTCCAATGTCTGGGCGAAGGTGATCGCATCGCGGTAACCCTCGATCTGGCGTACCGGGTCGACCTCCTGCCGGGGTTCGCCGTCGGAAGCTCCGAAGCCGGGGTGGTCGTAGACCAGACAGGCCAGTCCGGCGTTGCTGAAGACCTCGGCGAACGGAGCCACCCATTCCTTCACGCCTGCGAAGCCATGTGTCATCACAACCACCGGGGTCCTGTTCGAAGCGCGTTCCGGCCGGTACAGCCAGCCACGCAGGGTCGCTCCGCCGCTGAGGAATTCGATGTCCGTCCGCATAGCCGTGCCTTTCATTACATTGCGTTTCGTAATGAAATTAAGCGGAGTCGAATGTGATGTCAACCACAGGATGGTCAGGTTGTGCGATAGTCCACCGCGGCGAGGGCCGAGCGCACGGTGAGCAGCACGAACTCCTCGTCGATCGGACCGAGTGCGGGCATGAGCGCCCGCATCAGCATCGGCCCGGTGATCAGATCGCAGAGCCACTCCGAATCCACTCCTGCGGCGATCTCCCCCCGCGCCACTGCACGATCGAGGATCGTCGCGGTGGATGCTCGCCGAGGGCGCAGGAATTGCTCGTGGAACCGGCGCGCGAGGTCGGGAGTGCGGTGGAGGTCTTCGAGCAGACCTGGCAGAGCCCGGCGTAGGACCGGATCGTTGAACAACTCCATTTGATGCCGCTGGATGCCCAGCAACTCCGCCTCGATGCCGCCCAGATCCTCGGCGCCGGGGTGGAGTCCGTAACGGTCGATCAGAACCGATACGACCAGGTCGGCCCGATCTGCATAGCGACGGTAGAGCGCCGGTCTGCTGGTCCCCGCCTCGTCGGCTACGGCCTGCAGAGTGAGCGCTCCGTATCCGCGCTCGGCGATCAATCGCGCGGCCGCAGCCAATAACGCCGTGTCCACCCGGGTGTCACGCGGCCGTCCGATTCGGGGAGGAGCGGTGCTGTCCGGCATGCGCTCACCGTACCCAGGCCCACGCGCGGAGGTCGCTGCTCCACCCCGGCCCATCGGATGCCGCCGCCGGCCTTTGCCGACCGGGTCTCCATCGCGCCGACCACATCGGGTCGGCCACGGCGCCAACCCGCGCCGAGCCGGTGATCCATCACCGGCGCCGCGGCCACCACTCACCCCGGCCCAGGCAGCGCTAACGGGATCGTGCCGGAGTCGCCGGAGTGAGATCTATCCCGGCCGGGGGGCGCAGGCGGCGCAGGGTGCCGTCCATGCTGGTGACGAACAGCGCCCAGGAATCTCCGTCACGGGCGATGCGCACCGACGTGGCGCCGTCCGGTGGGTTGCGCACCGGGCCGGGTTTGATCAAGCCCGTGATGATCGCGCAGGTGGCGCCGGTCGTCGTATCGACCTGATAAACGGCGCCGAGTACGTGATCGGCGACGAACAGCGCCCCCGCGCGGGTGGCCTCCATGTCGTCGGGCAGCGCGACGAGGTCCGGGATGCCGGATACGACGGTGGGATGAGCCGGATCGTCCAGCCGGACGCGCAGGATCTGCAGTGTCATGGTGTCGACGTAGACGGATTCGCCGTCCGCGGCCAGCGCGAGGCCGTTGGAGGGCGGCAGCGCCGACCAATCCCGCTCGTACTCGCTGGTCTCGGGCCAGTAGCGCGAGATCCCGCTAGGACCGCTCAGGCCGATGGTGGTGAACAGCAGGCTGCCATCCGGCAGCGACAACAGGCCGTTGGGCCCGTTCAGTCCGGTCAGCAGGACGCCTACCGCACCGGTCTCGGTGTCGTAGCGCTGCAACGTGCCCGGTGGTTCGCTGAGCCCGTCCCCGGTGAGGAAGTAGACGTACCGCCCCGCGACGCGCACGCCCGCCGGGCGGTGCAGGTCGGTGACCAGCTTCTCCATCCGTCCCGCCCGGTCGACGTGCGCCAGGTAGCCGTCCATGAGCCCGGTCACGTAGAACCCGCCCAGTCCGTCGGAATCGAGATTCTCCAGATTGCCGGCTCCTTCGACGACGGTCGTGGTCTCCCAGCCGTCCGAGCACCGGGCGGGAAATGTTTCCGCTCGCGCTGCCGGCATCGCCGCGGTGATTCCGGCGATCACGGCGGCGGCGCTGACTATCGCCGCCGCGTGTGCCCGAATCCCTATCCCTTTCGCCATGAGCGACAACATAACAGCGCCGAATCAGCCGGGAAGGCCCCGAATGGATGTCGACGACGAGCTTCCAGGTCGGTTGTCCCCATGTGCACAACTCGGCGGCTCAGCAGGGCGAACGCCGAACCGTACGGGTACCGGCCGTTCGGGCGCTCGTAGGATGGGCCGGGTGACTCCCCCCGATGATTTCGCGGCTGTGGCGACCGAAGTCGCGTCCGGTTCGGACGCCGGACCCGTTGCGGCGCAACAGGTTCTACGCCGAGTCTTCGGTTACGACAGCTTCCGCGGCGACCAGCAGGCGATCGTCCAGCACGTGATCGACGGCGGCGACGCGCTGGTGCTCATGCCGACCGGCGGCGGCAAGTCCCTCTGCTATCAGGTCCCCGCGCTGGTGCGCCCCGGCGTCGGAGTGGTGGTCTCCCCGTTGATCGCCCTCATGCAGGATCAAGTGGACGCGCTCAGCGCACTGGGCGTGCGCGCAGGGTTCCTCAACTCCACGCAGTACCCCGACGAGCGCCGCACCATCGAGGCGCAGTTCGTCGCGGGCGAACTCGATCTGCTCTATCTCGCTCCGGAGCGGTTGCGGCTGGACTCCACCGCGCAGCTGCTGGATCGCGGCAAGGTCGCACTGTTCGCCATCGACGAGGCGCACTGTGTTTCTCAGTGGGGTCACGACTTCCGGCCCGACTACCTGGGTCTTTCCCTCCTGCACGAGCGGTGGCCGGACGTACCCAGGATCGCGCTGACCGCGACCGCCACCGAGAAGACGCGCGATGAGATCATCCAGCGTCTCGACCTCGGAACCGCACGCCGGTTCGTCTCCAGCTTCGACCGGCCCAACATCCAGTACCGGATCGAGCCGAAGAACCGTCCCGAGCGTCAGCTGCTGGAATTCATCCGCACCGAACACTCCGGCGACGCCGGCATCGTCTACTGCCTCTCGCGCAACTCGGTGGAGAAGACCGCGGCCTTTCTCACCGAGAACGGCGTCACCGCGGTGCCCTACCACGCGGGCTTGGACAATCGCACCCGCGCGGCGAACCAGTCGCGCTTCCTGCGCGAAGACGGATTGGTCGTCGTGGCGACCATCGCGTTCGGCATGGGCATCGACAAACCCGATGTGCGCTTCGTCGCCCACCTCGACCTGCCGAAATCGGTCGAAGGGTACTACCAGGAGACCGGTCGCGCCGGGCGCGACGGGCTGCCCTCCACGGCATGGATGGTCTACGGCCTCAACGACGTGGTGCAGCAGCGCAAGCTGATCGACTCCTCCGAGGGGGACGCCGCGCACCGCCGCCAGCTGCAGCTGCACTTGGACGCGATGCTCGCACTGTGCGAGACGGTCGGCTGCCGGCGCACCCAGCTGCTCGCCTACTTCGGCGAGCCCGGCTTGCCCTGCGGCAACTGCGACACCTGCCTGTCCCCACCCCAATCCTGGGACGGCACCGTGGCCGCGCAGAAACTGCTGTCCACGGTGCTGCGGCTGAAGCGAGAACGCGGCCAGAGCTTCGGAGCGGGCCACATCGTGGACATCCTGCTCGGCAAGAAGAACCCCAAGGTGGTGCAGTACGACCACCATGAGCTGAAGGTGTTCGGCGTCGGCACCGACCTGCGCGACACGGAATGGCGTGGCGTGGTACGACAGCTGCTGGCCCACGGGCTGCTGGCCGTGCACGGCGACTACGGAGTGCTGACGCTCACCGAGGCCAGCAGCGAGGTGCTGTTCGACGGACGGCAAGTCCTGCTACGCCGCGAGCCCGAGCGCGCGACCAAGCCCGCGCGGGCCGCGAAGGCGGCCAAGGCGGCTTCCGTCGACCTGTCACCCACCGACCTGCCGCTGTTCGAGAAGTTGCGCGAATGGCGCGCGGCCACCGCGAAGGAGCAGGGTGTGCCCGCCTATGTCGTCTTCCACGACGCCACTCTGCGGGAGATCGCGGCGCACAAACCCGCGAGTCTCGCCCAGCTCGGCGGCGTCAGCGGTGTCGGCGAGAACAAACTCGCGAAGTACGGCGAACAGGTGCTCGAAGTGCTCGCGGCCGGATGAGCCGCTACCGTCACGCAGATCACTGGTGGGCGAGGATGGTCGACGGCGATCGCCATCGAAGACTGTGGAGGACAGCGTGAGTCGGAGCGAGACGATCGGACGTCGGACGTTCTTGACCGGTGCGGCCACCCTTGCGGCCGGGGCGACAGTGGCCGGGCGCACCCCTGCGCACGCGGTACCCGTCGCCGAGGGGGTCGCCAAGTTCCCCTTCCCGGCCGAGCGCCGGGTGCGGGTGCTGGTGACCGGCGACGCGGGCACCGGCACCCGCACCCAGTGGGCGGTTTGCGACGCCATGCGTGCGATCCACGGCCGCGAACCCTTCTCGCTGGCATTGGGGCTCGGCGACAACATCTACGAGCACGGTCCCGACGGCGCGGCCGACGTCCAATTCACCGACAAATTCGACAACCCCAACGCCGGGCTGGATTTCCCCTGGTTGATGGTGCTGGGCAATCACGACAACAGCTCGGTGCTCGGGGGTGACGGCGGGTGGCTGCTGCGCGGCAACGCCGAGGTGGAGTACCACGCCAACTCTCGCCGCTGGTGGATGCCGAGCCGCTACTACTCGGTGCGGATACCCGAGCGCAACCCGGTGGTCGAATTCTTCGTCCTAGACCTCAACCCGTTGGCCGCCTACGTGCCGCCGGTCTTCTCGCCCTACTGGGCGGTCGACGGCCAGTTCATGAACGAGCAACGCGACTGGCTCGATCGCGCACTCACCGCGTCGCCGGCTCCATGGAAGATCGCCTGCACCCATCACCCGTATCTGAACAACGGTCCGCATGGAGACGCGGGCCGCTACGAGGGCCTGTCGCTGGAGCCGATCAACGGCGTGCACGTGCAGCGCTTCATCGAAGACCACGTGCTCGGCCGCTGTCAGTTCATCCTGTCCGGGCACGACCACTCCCTGCAGGTGCTCGAGCCCACGGCGGCGTCGAGGGGGACCAGGCAGATCGTGTCCGGTGCGGCCGCGAAGACCGTCGGCGCGGAACCGCGGCTCGCGGCGAGCGCGGGCCACAGCGCGCTCTATGAGAACTACCACGAGCTGGGCTTCATGATTCTCGAGCTCACCGAGGACGGGGTCGACCTGCAGGTGCACACGGTCGACCTGACGACCGGCGCGTCCGTCGAGGCCTTCCGGCGGCGTCTGGCCTGAGTTCCAACTACGTTGCGCGCCGCCGGAATTGCGGCGAGTCGGCCTCGTGGCGGCTACCGTTCTGGCTATGGCACCGGGTGAGGGTTCCAGCGACGCGGGCGACGATGTTTCCATCGGCTCGGCGGGGGGTGAGACCCCGGACGCGCCGCCGTATGTGCGCAGCAGGAACGATCCGGCGGTCGAGAACGTGTGGCTGCGGCCAAGCCCACCGCCGCCGCGCCGCGGCGTACCGCGGATGTCGACGGTGGCGCTGGTCGTCGCGTTCCTCGCCGTTCTGGCGCTCTACCTTGTCCTGCATCAGGGCGGTTAGTGCGTCCGCGACCTGCGGGAATAATCCGGTTGCCGGGTCACTTAAAGTGGACCGTTATGAAGGAGAAGGGGCGCAAGGTCATCGCGACCAACCGCCGGGCGCGGCACAACTACACGATCCTGGACGTCTACGAGGCCGGGATCGCGCTGGTCGGCACCGAGGTGAAGAGCCTGCGTGAGGGCAAGGCCTCGCTGGTGGACGCGTTCGCGACGGTGGACAACGGCGAAGTGTGGCTGCGTGGGCTGCACATCCCCGAGTTCAGCCACGGCACCTGGACCAACCACTCGCCGCGCCGGGTGCGCAAGCTACTGCTGCACAAGCGCGAGATCGAGCGGTTGGTCGGCAAGTCGAGGGAGGGCAACCAGACGCTGGTGCCGCTGTCGATGTACTTCTCCGACGGCAAGGTGAAGGTCGAGCTGGCGCTGGCCAAGGGCAAGCAGGACTACGACAAGCGCCAGGACTTGGCCCGGCGCACCGCCGAGCGAGAGGTCACCCGCGAACTAGGACGGCGGGTCAAAGGCATGCGGTGACGGCCGTCCTGCTCGCGCTGGCAGCCGCGGTGGGCTATGGCGTGAGCGATTTCTACGGCGGTGTGGCGTCGCGGCGGGTGACCGCGCTGCGGGTGACCATCTACTCCTATCCGTTCTCGGTGCTGCTGGTTCTCGCGCTGTTGCCGTTCGTGTCCGGTAGCGCGGACGCGGCGTCGCTGTGGTGGGGTGCGGCCGCCGGCGTCGCCAGCGGTGTCGCGGTGTGGTGGTTCTATGCCGCGCTGGCCAGCGGTCCGATGGCAGTGGTGTCACCGCTGACCGCGGTGCTGGTCGCGGGCATCCCGGTGCTCGCCGGGCTGGCGACCGGCGAGCGACCCGGTCCGCTCGCCTTCGCCGGCATCGTGTTCGCGCTGGTCGCCGTGCTCCTGGTGAGCCGGGAGTCGCCGGACGACGTGACGGAGGAGATCACCGGCGGACGCGAACTGCGTTTCACCCGCAAGGTCGCCGCGCTGACCGTGGGTTCGGGCATCGCGTACGGATGGGCCTTCGTCTTCTTGCACGAGACTTCGGCGGACTCGGGTCTGTGGCCGCTGCTCATGCAGCGCCTCGCGGCCACCGCGATGGTGTGGCTGACGGCTCTGGCGGCCCGGGATTTCGGGCGGTTGCGCGGCGAACCGCTTCGGCTGGCCTGCTATATCAGCGCCTTGGACGTTCTCAGCAACGCGGCGCTGCTGTACGCGTTTCACGGATCGCTGCTGTCGCTGGTGAGCGTGATCGGCTCGCTCTATCCGGCCGTGACCGTGCTGATGGCGATGGTGTTGCTCGGCGAGCGGGTCCACCGGCAGCAGCAGGCCGGATTGGTACTGGCGCTGGCCGCGGTCGCGCTCATCGCCGCAGCGTAGTTCGCACCGGCCAGGGACAGGCGCTGTCGCCGAGGTCAGGATGGGCCGTACCGAGACCGCGCCACTCAGGCGACGGCGACGAATCGCCGACGCCTGAGTGCGGAAGACGTGGCCCGAGTTCCCGTGCCGACCCGAGCCGCACCTGCCCTCGCGAGTCGTTACCGACGCAAGCCGAGCGCGCGGATCACCGCGTACACGGCTCGCGCATCGATATCCGCTTCAAGGTGGGACTGCGGTAGTCGGCGACCACGGTGCGTGAACCCAGCGACGTGGACGGGTCGGGCACGTTGACCACCGCGCGCTGCGCCGCGACGTCGGGTTCTTCCCGCCCGTATATCTGCGGCGCCGCCATTCCCTCGGAATCGACAGTGAGGCCGGCCAGGGCCTTGCGCAGCGTCGGCCGGTCCAGGCCGCCCGTCTCGGCTGCCTTGGTGAGCAGCGCCTTCATCGGATACGAGATCGCCCAACCCAGGTTGTAGCCGAAATTCGTCGGTTCGCTCGGGGCGGCGTTCCTGGCGCGCTGCGCTCCGGGGCTCGTGCCGTCCCAGCCGTCGAACGGCGAGGTGTAGTTGTAGAGCGCCGTGAGCGCGGGCGCGGCGGGCGACTTGAGCAGTGCGCTGTTCCACGTCGGCGTGGATCCGAGGAACCGGCCGGTATAGCCGGATTTCGCCAATTTGCCGACGATTTCGGCGGCTTCGGCCGGTCCGGTGGCCAGCAGGACCACGTCGGGCGGGTCGGCCATGATCTCGGCCACCGGGTAGTCCTGGTTGCCCACTTCCGGATTGGGTCCGGTGTCGATCCGCGCGGTGATCGTCGCGCCGTTGTCCAGCGCCCACTTGAGCGCCCCGCTGGCGTAGTCACCGCCGTAATTGCCGCGGTAGGCGACCACCCCGAGCGTGCGCGGCTGGTAGTAGCTCTGCGCGAACCAGTCCAGGCCGAGCACCGCCTCCGTGCAATACGAGAATCCGTCGTCCAGCACCAGATCGCGGTCGGTGGAGCGGTACTGCCAACCCGACCAGAGTGTGCCCGCCCCGGTCACCAGGTCCGCCTCGTCCATCTCGTGCAGGACCGCGAGTGTCTGCGCGGTACCGAAACTCATCGCGAGGGCCAGCACATGGGGGGCCACGTTCTCGAATTCCGCGACGTGCCTGCGTGGGTCGTAGGCGGTGTCGCGGCTGTAGGTCGCGATGTCGATCTCGTATCCGCCGATACCGCCCTGCTTGTTCACCTCGTTCCAGAACGCGAGTTGCCCTTCCTGCAAGGACTTCCCGAGCGGAGCGAAGGGGCCGTTGTTCAGGTCCGACAGAACGCCCAGGTAGATACAGCCCTTGTCGGGGTGGATCGCGTGCGGGCAGGCTTCGCGGGTGACGCCGGGCGCGGCGGCGGGTGAGGAGGTCGAACAGCCGCCGGTCAGTACCAGCCCGAGCGCCAGGGGAGCGGCCACGACACGGAGCAGCCGACGGAAAATGTGGTGAAAAGGCATGTCTCGCTCGCTTACGGCTGCACGCAGGGCTCGGTGAGGGTGATGCGGTCCTGGGTCGGCCCGTGGTAATCGGTGGACAGGGTCTTCGCGCCCAGCGGCGCGGTCTGATCCGGTGCTTCGATGACCGCCCGCTGCCGGGTGAGGTCGGGTTTCGTCGTGCCGTAGATGTGTTCGGGAATCGCGCCTTCGTAATCGACGCGCAACCCGTGCACCGCCTGCCGGACGCCCTTGCGGGTCAGCTTGCCCTCGTTGACCGCTCGGGTGAGCAGCGCCTTCAGCGGATACGAGAACATCCAGCCGGCGCTGTAACCCCAGGTGGAGGGCTCTCTGGTCGCCGAGGCCCTGGCCTTCTTGGCGCCCGCGCTGGTGCCGTCCCAGCCGTCCAGTGGCGAAGTCATGTTGTAGCGAGCCGTGATCGCCGATGCCGCAGGGCTTTTCAGCAGCCCGCCGTTCCAGGTCGGACCCGAGCCGAGGAACCTGCCGGGAAAGCCGGCCAGCGCCGCCTTGCCCATGATCTCGCCCGCCTCCGCGGGGCCCGTGGCCAGAAGCACGAGATCCGCATGCGAATTGAGGATCTTGGCGACCGCGGCATCCTGATTGCCGATCTGGGTGTTCGGCTCGGTGTCGATCTGCGCCACCATGTCGACACGGTTGGCGGAGGCCCACTTCTTGGCGCCGGTGGCATAGTCGCCGCCGTAGTCGCCCTGGTAGCTGACCGTGGCGATCGAGTTGGGCTTCGCTTCGTGCTCGGCGATCCAGTCCAGGGCGATGATCGCCTCGGAACAATAGGAATAGCCGGACTCCAGCAGCAGACCCTTGTCACTGTTCTCGAATTGCCACCCCGACCACAGGGTTCCGGCAATGGCGATCATGTTCGCCGCGTCCATCTCGGGAAGTACCTTCTGCGTCTGCACGGTGCCGAAGCTCATCGAGAGCGCGAGGATGTGCGGCTCGATCCGCCGGTAGGCCTCGGCGTGCTTCTGCAGATCGTAGTTCGTGTCCTCGGTATAGGTGGCGATGTCCACCTCGTATTTGCCGCCGATTCCACCCGCTTCGTTCACCGCCCGCCAGAACGCCAGTTGGCCGTTCTGAATGTCCTTGCCCAGCGCGGCGAACGGCCCACTCGTCAAGTCGGACAAGACGCCGAGGTAGATACACCCCTTGCGGGAGTCCACGGCATTCGGACACGGGTCGGCGGTGACACCCGGTTCGATCGCTTCGGCCGCCTTGTCGCGCAGGGCCGAACACCCCGTCAGGACGAGCCCGGCGATGACGGTGAGGGCGGACAGGCGCAGCAACCTGTCCCGAATGGTACGAACTGCCAAAGTGTTTCCTTAGTCTGAAATCGAGATCCGCTGCTCAGAGCCGATCGTACGGCTCGTGCAGTGTAAGTCGGGTTCGTCGCCTGACCCGAGGAATCGACTACCAGCATCCGGGAAGGGTTGGGTGGCGAAGGCGCCGTCCGGGCCCACCGCCGACGAGGCACTGCTCGTGGGATCTCGACGACATCCGGTCCGGCCGGAACACCCGGATGGCTGCGACCCGCCCTACGGGTGATCGGAAATACGCCGCTGACCTGTGCTAGCGAGCTGCACCGACCGCGCCTCGGAACGGTCGCGGCTGTGGCCGTCGCCACCGCCCGATATCGGGATGATCCCCGCTCACGACGGTGTTAACATGGACAGCCCGGCAAGGCGCCGGGGCGTACGGGGCTGAACGGTTTCGACTGCGTACGTTGATTCAGGGGAAGCGTGTCGGTGCAGGCAAGAGACCACCGTAAGCGTCGTTGCAACCAATTAAGCGCCGATTCTCATCAGCGCGAGTACGCTCTCGCTGCCTAACCAGCGAAGCGTCTCTGTCGGCCCGGGGCATGCCCTCGGCTCCGGTGCCGGCATCAGCTAGAGGGCTCACCGTTCTACTCGGTCGCGGAGTAGGACGGGACATCGAACAGCGACTGGGATCGTCATCCGGGCTTGTTCGCGGGACCCGGAGATCCGAGCAGAGGCACAGCGGACTGCACACGGAGAAGCCCTGAAGACGCGGCGGAGGACCCGGGTTCGATTCCCGGCAGCTCCACGAGGCCCCCGACCTGATACCAGCAGGTCGGGGGCATTTTTATGCCCGACCACCTGTAGGTCGGGCCGCGTGGGCGCATGTGGGAACATCTCGCCGCGGCATCGCGCAATCCGGCGCCCATGAAATCGGCCACGCTGTCCAGGTCGTCGTCGAACAGGTGTCCGTACTTGTCGAGCGTCATGGTCGCCGACTCGAGGCCGAGCTGGCGTTGGATCGTCTTCACACGCGCCGCTTGCGATCAGTGAGCGACGGCGCAGTGTGGCGCAGCAGGTGGGCCGTCACAGTTCTCATGTCGGCGTCGATGCTGGCACGTGGCTCCATCGATCGACGTGCCCTGAGTGAGACATATGAAGCCTTCCGGGGTGTATCTTGCAGCTATACTGTTAGAAACGCCCTTCAACTCGGTGTCGGAAGGTGGCAGATGCTTCGTAGCTTCAGGGTCGGCAACCACCGTTCGTTTGCGGACGAGAACGAGTTGCTGCTGATGCCTGCCGCTGACGATCGGCCTGCGGTTCCGGTTGCCGCGGTGTATGGGGCGAACGCCTCGGGCAAGTCCAACCTGTTGGATGGACTCCGGTTCATGCAGCGGGCGGTGACCCAGTCGTTCTCCCAGTGGGAGCCATTCGCGGGTGTTCCACGCACTCCTTATAGCTTTCGGACGAGTCACATGTTCTCCGTGGCGTCGACTTACGTCGTCGAGATCGTGGCCGACGGGATTCCGTGGACGTATGGGTTCACGGTCGATAATGACAGAGTGCTCGAGGAATGGCTTTTCAGCTATCCGGAGAAGCGTAGGCGGGTGTTGTTCCAACGGACCGGGGACGAGTACAGCTCCGGGTCGGTGATGGCCGAACATCGGGCTCAGCTCAAAGTCCTACAGGAGCTCACCCGGCCAAATGCCTTGTTCCTGAGTGCTGTGGCCCAAGCCAAGCCGGATATGTTCCGACCGGTACACCGCTGGTTCCGTGAAACGCTGATCCTGCCGGACGGGCGGCGTGCTTCGACCGCAGCGATCGCTCGTCGCCTGCGTAGAGTTCTGCTCAGTGGTTCGGTGGCAGATGGGGCCCGGTTGGTGGAGTTGGTTCAAGAGGCGGACTTCGGAATTGCCGCCATCGATACACCTGTCGTTCCTGAGGCTCTGCTCGATTCCATCCCGCCCGGACAACGGCTCGACATCACAGGGCTGAAAATGCTCGATGAGTTCACTTCGAGAAGTGAACCGAAAATCGATGACTCGCCGGAGAGCGCTCCTGTGGTGCCCGATGTGTACGGGGAAGGTGTAGCTCGCGCGTTGCCTCCACTGGTATTCGTTCATCACGGTAGCGAAGGAGCCGTGCTGCCGCTGGAGCAGGAGTCCGCCGGCACCATCGCCTGGCTCGAGATCTTGCCCGGAGTTCTGGACGCGCTCGATCATGGGCGCGTTCTCGTCATCGATGAAATCGACACCAGTCTTCATCCGCTGCTCACCGCATCGCTGATCGAACTGTTCCAGTCGGATGAGACCAATCCTCATGGCGCGCAACTGATCCTGACGACGCACGACTCTTCCCTCCTCGGTACGGTCGTCCGTCCCGATGGATTGCTGCGCCGCGATCAGGTGTGGTTCGTCGAGAAGGACGCGGAAGGGGTCAGCTCACTCTATCCGTTGACCGATTACAAGCCGCGTAACGAGCACAATCTCGAACGCCGCTATCTCGGAGGAAGTTTCGGTGCGATCCCGCAGGTCGACTTCCATCGGCTTGCGGAGGCTTTGCGGCATGCCCACCCGGCGTGAGAACTCGCGCCGTCGACGGGCTCCGTTCCGTGATCCGGTGACGCTGATCCTGATCGTCTGTGGCGGCGAAGCCACCGAGCCGGCGTACTTCCACGGTCTACGTCGGTACCTGCGCAATCCGGCAACAAAGTCCGTGGTGACGGTGCGCCCGGAGGATCCCAAGCGCGTCGTTGCCTTCGCGGCGAGGCAACGCGCAGACTACGACCAGATCTGGTGCGTCCTCGACGTCGACGAGTTCGACTACTCCGAAGCGATCCGAATGGCGCGGACGTCGAAAATTGATCTCGCGGTATCGAATCCGTGTTTCGAGTATTGGCTGCTACTTCATTTCGAGAATTACGATGCCGCCCTGACGAGTTTTCGAGACGTCGAAAAGCGGCTCAAAAAGCACCTTCCGGCATATGACAAGTCTGCACCCCGTTTCGCGGACTACATCGAGGGTGTGCAGGAAGCAGTGCGCCGCGCGAAGTCGCGGAGCGTGGACGGCGGCGAAAATTATCGCACCAATCCGTCGACGGGTGTGTGGAAGCTGGTAGAACTCATGCTGCCTGGATTTCCCGATCGGTAGCGACTTCGGGGGGCGCCGGATTCGACGGGCACGGAGGTAAGAGCCATGCCCGCGGAGGGCGTGGTCTTTGCATCGTTTCGCCGTATTTTTTGCGGGCGCAGCCCCACGCCTCGCCCGGCGGGCTTCGCCCCCGGCCCCCTGCGTCAGTGTTGCGTTCGGTCAACAGCAAACTTCACGCATCCGGCTCGCCGTACGCTGCGGCGATGTCCTGGGAGCTGCTCCAGCGGCTGTAGGTGGGGGATTGTGGCCAGCCGTCCGGGGAGTCCTGCCATTCTTCCTGGCGGCCGTATGGCAGCAGGTCGATCAGGGCGAAGGAGTGGCTGAGTTGTTCGGTGCCGCGGCCGTTGGTGTGCCAGGTGCGGTAGACGGTGGCGCCGTCACGGAGGAAGACGTTGACCGCGAATCCCCCGCCGGGCGGTGCGCCGACATCGGCGCCGAAGGAACTGTTCGCGGTGGAATACCAGGTCATCTTGTTTCCGACCCGCCGCTTGTAGGCGAGCGCCTCATCGATCGGCCCCTGGGTGACGATGACGAACCGGGCGTCGTAGTTGCTCAGGAACTCCAACCGGGTGAACTGAGCCGTGAATCCGGTGCAGCCTCCGCATTGCCATTGCTCGCCGGGGAACCACATGTGGTGGTAGACGATCAGTTGGGACGTTCCGCCGAAGAGGTCCACCAGCCGGACTGCTCCTTCCTCACCCTCGAGGGTGTAGTCGGGCAGCTCGACCATCGGCAGGCGGCGGCGCTGGGCGGCGATCGCGTCGAGTTCCCGGGTCGCGGCCTTCTCCCGGGCACGCAGCGCTTCGAGTTCGCGCTGCCAGGTATCGGCGTCGACAACGGGCGGCAGTGCCGTGGTGCTCATGGAGGTCCTCCCTGGCGGTGTTCACGAGTTGCGGGTTGTAGGTGTAGACCCGGTTCGCTCACCGAACTCATCGGTGACGGCCGATCGAGCGTGTTAGGCATGACCGCCGGTCTTCTCGCAGCAGGGTACGAAGCGGGCCGAAAGCGGTAATTCCGGCGAATCGGGCGGATTCTGTTTGGTTGCTGACTGTGGTGGAATGCCGAGGGTAATGTCCACTGAGCAGGGAAAATGGGGTGTTTGCCCCCCGGTATCTGGATGGCGACTATGACGCTCAAGGCCGAGATGCGGTACTACTGCTCCTGGAGCAGGGGGCTCGGGGGGATGACATGACCGCCGGGGTGGCGGGTAACGGCATGCGGTCGATCCTGCGTGCCGCATGTGTGAGCGTCGGGATCGATGCCAGTGATGCCGAGCCGGTCGGGGGACAGGGCGTCTATCGGTTGCGCGGCGGGATCGTCGTGCGCATCGGTGGGCGGGGACAGAAGCTCGCGACCGGGCGAGAAGTCGCCGTGGCTCAATGGCTGGAGACATGTGGCGTGTCCGCGGCGCGTGTCGTCCCGGATATTCCGCAGCCGGTCGTGGTCGACGGTCGCCCGGTGACCTTTTGGGCGGAGTTGCCGCCGCATCATCCCGGGGCGCCCGGCGAGGTCGCCAGGGCGCTGGGCCAGCTGCATCGGCTGCCACTGCCGGGGTTCGAACTACGCCGGATGTCGCCCCTGGCTCGGATAGCGGACGAGATCGACGCCGCGCAGACGGTGACCGAGGACGACCGGCGGTGGTTGCACAAACACCTGGAGGAATTGCGCGGCCGCTGGAAGGCTCTGCCGCGGGGTCTGCCGTGGTCGGTGGTGCAGGGCGAGGACTGGGACGACGGCGTGGTGGTCGGCGACGATGGCGAGGTGATCCTGGTCGGCTTGGGGCGGGCGATGATCGGCCCGCCGGAGTGGGATCTGGTGCACACGGCGATCGAGTGCTGGACCGCGGGCCAGATCACCGCTTCGGAGTACGCCGAGTTCTGCGCCGGCTACGGACGCGATGTGATGCGCTGGGACGGTTTCTACCTGCTGCGCGACATCCAGGAGTTCCGTATGGCCTTGCAGTCGATGCGAGCCGCCGCCGTCGATCCCGTCTATCAGCGGCAGGCGCTGCGCCGCCTCGCTTACATCCGTGGTGACGAGGGCATGCGCCCCTGGCCCGGGTGGGCCGACCTCGACTGACCGTCGCGCCTGACCGGCGGCGTCATGGGCAGCGCCGTCGGCGTGGTCCCGCTTCGCGCAGAGGACTGTTCAGAGCCGCTTGGTGTAGCGGTGGGCCGGGACCGCGACCGGGCCGGTGGGGCCGGGAGCCGCGTGGGTGAACGCGCCTTCGTCGATCCAGCCCTGGTTCTCGTAGCAGCGGCGAGCGCGGGCGTTGCCGGCCACGACCGCGAGCCACGCGCGGTCGTGGCCGTCGGCTCGCACGCGCTGTTCCGCGGCGGCCAGCAGCAGGGCGGCCAGGCCGGTGCCACGATGGGCGGCGGCGACATAGACCTGGTCGACCTCGTCCCGGTCGACCATGACGAAGCCCGCCGGTACGCCGCCCACGGTGGCGACGACGGTGTCGCCGACGCGCTCGGCCGCGCGGGTGTCGAACGAGTCGCGGGGACGCACGGCCAGCAGGGTGTCGGGGACGTTGCCCAGGTGCGCGTCGCGCCAGCCGTGGTACCAGATCTCGGCGACCGCCGAGGCGTCCTCGGGCAGGGCGCGGCGCAGGGCCGGGGCAACCTCCGTCATCCGGCGGACTGTAGCAGCGAACGCGCCTGCGCTCAGCCCTGCTGGGTCGGGACGACGACGAGCTCGGCGATGTTGACGTGCGCGGGTACGGCGACGGCGTAGGCGATCGCGTCGGCGATGTCGCCGGGTGTCAGGATCTCGATCGCCGTGCGCCACTGCTCCAGCCCGGCGCGCTGCTGCTCATCCTGCATACCGGCGCCGAGCTCGGTGCCGACGAAACCGGGTTCGATGTTCTTCACCCGGACGCCGCGCGGCCCGAACTCGGCCCGCAGATTACGGGTCAGATGCGCGACCGCGGCCTTGGTGGCGGTGTAGACGGCGTAGTTGGGGAAGACCGTGTGCCCACCGATGGAGCCGACCAGCACCAGATCCGCTTTCCCGCCGTCGGCGGCGGCCAGCAGATCGTCGATGAACGCTCGTCCGGTGTAGAGCAGGCCGGTGATGTTGGTGCCGACCATCTGGTCCCACTCGTCGGTGAGCGCCGATTCGAACGGCGCCGCGAGCATGACGCCCGCGTTCGCGACGACCAGGTCGACGCGGCCGAACGCCGCCCGCACCGTGGCGGCGGCGTCGCGCAGGGACAGCTGGTCGCCGACGTCGGCGACCACCGCGAGCGCGTCCGCGCCGATCTCGGCGGCCAGTTCCTCGATGCGATCCTTGCGCCGGCCCAGCAGGGCGACCTTGGCCCCTTGGTCTGCCAGCCGCCGCGCGGTGGCGGCGCCGATTCCACTCGATGCTCCGGTGACGACCGCGACGCGGCCGGTGAGATTGTTCGTCATGTCCACTACCTTCCGGCTCCACAGGCCCGCCTGACAGGCTGCGGACTTCCTGGTAGTCGCGGGGCCACCCAGGGCGGGCGCCGCTGACCTACGCTCGAGTCATGGATTCCGACAACCGACTGGGCGCCTTCCTGCGCGCGCGCCGCGAGCTGGTCCGACCGGAGGATTTCGGGATGTCGGGTGGCGGCCAGCGGCGGGTCGCGGGGCTGCGCCGGGAGGAGATCGCCCTGCTCGCTGGGGTGAGCGCCGACTATTACGTGCGGCTGGAGCAAGGACGCGATCGACACCCCTCCGAGCAGGTGATCACGTCGCTGGCGCGGGTGTTCGCGCTGGACGAGGAGGGCACCGCGCATCTGCGGGAGCTGGCCCGGCCGACGGTCAAGCGATCGAGGGCTCCGCGCAGGCCCGAACGCGTCTCCCCGGGATTGCTGCGCCTGATGGACGCCTGGCCGCACACTCCGGCGCTGGTGCTGGGCAGATACCTGGACGTGCTGGCGGCGAATCCTTTGGCTGTCGCGGTCAACTCGTGCTCTGTCCCCGGGGTCAATCAGGTGCGGATGGTCTTTCTCGATCCCGAGGCGCACGATCTCTACCAGGATTGGCCCACCATCGCGGCGGACACCGTCGCCAGCCTGCGCGCGACCGCGGGCGCGGACCTGGATGATCCGCGCTTGACCGAGCTGGTCGGAGAGCTGTCGCTGAAGAGCGAGGAGTTCCGCCAGTTGTGGGCGCGCCACGACGTGCGGGTGAAGACCGCTGGCGTCAAACATTTCCGCAACCCCATGGTCGGGGACCTGACTCTGTCCTACGAGACGTTCAGCGTGAACGGTGCGCCGGGCCAGATGCTGATCGCCTACCACCCGGAACCGGGCTCGCCCTCGGAGCGGTCGCTGGCCCTGCTCGGCAGCTTGATCGCCAACGATCCCGGGACGGCCGGTGAACAGCGCCGTGACGCCGGGCGACCGGACGCGGCCCGGCACAAGGGTTGAGCGCGGACGAGTCGCGCTCCGGGCGGCGATTCACTTCGCTTCGGTCCGCGTAGCCCCCGCCGACGCCGCGACCACACACGCGACGCCTGCCCACTGTCCGAGATTCATGACCTGACCGAGCACGACCAGGCCCGCGATCGCCGCGACCGCGGGCTCCAGGCTCATCAGCACACCGAAGACGCGGGGCGGGATCCGCCGCAGCGCTTCCAGCTCCACCGAATACGGCAGCACCGACGACAGCATCGCCACCGCGAATCCGGCGGCCAGCACGGTGGGCTGCAACAGCGCCGCCCCCGCATCGATGACGCCGACCGGCAGCATGACCAGCCCGCCGAACGCCATGGCCAGCGCCAGCCCGCCGCCGCCACTGGTCCGTTCACCGAGTGCGGCGCTGAGCAGGATGTAACCCGCCCAGCACGCTGCGGCGGCGAGCGCGAACAGCACGCCTGCCCAGTTCACGTCGCCGTCCGCCCGGGTCAGCAGCAGCACTCCCGCGCCGGCGAGCACCGCCCACAGCGGGTCGATCCAGCGGCGCGATCCGGCCAGTGCGACGGTCAGCGGCCCCAGGAATTCGATGGTGACCGCCATTCCGAGTGGTATCCGGTCGATCGCCTCGTAGAACGAGAGGTTCATCAGCGCGAGCACCGCCCCGTAGCCGAGCACGACCGGCAGCGCACCGCGCGCCACCCGGAGCGAGGATCGCCAGATCACCAGCAGGACGACTCCGGCGAAGACCAGCCGCAGCATGACCGCCCCGGCCGCGCCGGTAGCCGCGAACAGCTGCGTGGCCACCGCGGCGCCCACTTGCACGCTGACGATGCCCGCCAGGACCAGCGCCGTCGGCGGTACGCCACCGAGCCCCTGAGCGGCGACCGAACGCCAGACCGACACCGGCCTCGCCCCGCGCACCATCCGCTCGAAGTCGATCGCCACCACGTCGCACCTCCGTTGTTTCGGGAAGACCTCCGGACACACAACCACGTGGGGGCGACACGCACCGCCGTGAACCGCCCCCCCGGGTGGGTGGTGCCCGGTGCCGGGAGGTTGCGGGACTCTTCGGGCCGCACCGGACAGGGTGCACGGCGCCGATGGGTGAGCCTCGGTGGTTGGCCGCGCAGTGTCGTCGGGGGCAACCACGCAGTCCAACGGCGCTATGGGGAATGCGGTACGGCGGATGTCGAGAGGGGGCTGGGGCGCGGTCCGATCGAGATTCGGCGGTTCGCACCCCGTCGAAGCGGCAGGGGAGTGAGTATCTAGTTATCGCGCCGGTGCGTGGCCGGCGTCTGTTCGAGGAAGAGCGACTCACGAGCGATAGGACCACCCGCATGCGAGAACGAGTTGCCGCACTGGCGGCGGCGATCGGAGCCGGCGCGGCAGTCGCCTCGGCCGGTCCGGCCGGAGCCACGGTGACCCAGGTAGGGATGTATCCCGGCATCAACTTCGGCTTTGTGACGAACTACGGGACGGGCTGCACCTACACCGCGCGCGCGACCGTGACCGACACGGTGGCCCCGGTGACGTTCTACGACAACGGGATGCCGTTCGGGGTGGTCCGCCCTTCCGGTGGCGTCGCGCTGATCGACTGGGTGCCCGCCACACAGGGGCCGCACACCGTCAGTGCGGTGCAGGAGCCGGACGCGCCCTACGGGGCGGGTATCGAGCTCCGGGTCGGCGAAGGCATCCATGTGGGTTACGCGTGCGTCGTCCGGGGCGGTTGACGGCGACGTTCGCCGGACGACCGGGCCGGTAGTGTCGAATCGGCGGTGCTGAGCTCGATCTTTTCGGCAGGAAAGGAGTCGGCATGCGAAGCAACGGGCCGATCTTGGTCGGTGTGGACGGGTCCGCCGGATCAGGGGCGGCGGTCGCGTGGGGAGCGCAGGCGGCCGCGCAGCATCGGGCGCCGCTGCGGCTGGTACACGTGCTGGATCCGGTCGCCGACTACGGGCCCGGCGTCACCGAACCGCTCACCAGCACCGACTACGCCCGGTTGGAGGGGCATGGTCGCTGGGTGCTGGACACCGCGGCCGAGGAGGCGCGCATCGCGGTCCGGGCGCTGCGCGACATCGAGATCAGCACCGAGCTGGTGCACGAGCCGGTCGGTCCGGCGCTGCTGGACCGGACCGGCGCCGCACGGATGATGGTGGTCGGCACCCGCGAGCGCGGGACCGTGCGGCGGGCGTTGCTGGGATCGGTCAGTGCGGCGCTGGCGCGGCGGGCCCGCTGCCCGATGGTCGTGGTCCGGGAAGGAGCGCCGCTCACCGCGGAAGCGAGGAGGCGGCTGATCGTCGTCGGGGTGGACGGCACGGAGATCAGCGAACCCGCCATCGAAGCGGCGCTGCACGAGGCCTCCGCGCGGGGCGCGCCGTTGCTCGCCCTGCACGTATGGACCGGCGTCGAAATGCCCTCCGTGAGTGCCGAACTCGCAGTGGATACGGAGAAGCAGATCGTGCTCGCGGAGAGCCTCGCGGGATGGCAGGAGCGCTTTCCCGATGTCGAGATCCGGCGCGAGATCGTGACCGACCGGCCCGAGCGCAGCCTGCTCGAACGCTCCGGACAGGCTCAGCTGCTCGTGGTCGGCAGCCGGGGCCGGGGCGGTTTCGCCGGCATGCTGTTCGGCTCGACCAGCCAGGCACTGCTGCTGTCGGTGGCGTGCCCGATCATGGTCGTCCGCGATGTCTCGATGGCGGTTCGCTACCTGCCCGACTGAGCGTCACGCTCCCGTCGTCGAGCCCGGTCGGACGATCATCAGGATGGTGACCGCCGTCCACAGCAGGTTGAACACCCCGGTGTCCATGGCGAGACGGCGGATCAGCGCCGGGGTGGTGCCGGTGAGATCGGCGAGGACCTTCTGCTGACCGGGCAGCACGAGCAGGGCGAGCACGCCCGCCGCGGCCGCGGTCAATCCGATGGACACCACCAGCCAGACGTCGTCGAGCACGCCGAGGCTGAGCGCGGTGAGCAGGCCGAAAGCCGGGACGGCGACGCCGAGAAGGGCATATACCCGGCAGATGCGATGCAACGTGCCGAGGACGGCCGGGTCGTGGCCGGTCGTGGGGGCGGCCAGGGCGCGGCGGGTGGTGGCCGGAAACATGCTGGCCGCCACCGTCACCGGGCCGACGGCGATGATCACGGCGAGCACGTGGACCGAGAGCAGGAACTTCGTCACGGCGCTCGACACTAACGACGAGGGCCGTTCGGCGGAATTGGCGAAAGTGCCACATACCGTTTGATTCCCGCCAACTAAGTTGAACTGTGGGTATGACTTGGATGGCCAGCTACCGTGCCTTGGCTGGAATCGACCGGCTGGCTACCCTGTTGCCATGCACACCGTGGTCGTCCTCGCGCTGGACCAGGTGGTCGCGTTCGATCTGGCCACGCCGGTGGAGGTGTTCGGACGGACCTGTCTGCCCGATGGCAGGCCCGCTTATCGCGTGCTGGTCTGCGCGGGCACACCGACGGTCGACGCCGGGGTCTTCACGATGCGCGCTCCGCGCGGGCTCGACGCGCTGGCCGAAGCCGACACGATCGTGCTGCCCGGCTGCGCCGACCCGACCCTGCCGGTGCCGGACGACGTGGTCGACGCGCTCCGCCGGGCCGCGGCCGCGGGCACCCGTATCGCGTCGATCTGCTCCGGCGCCTTCATCCTGGCGTCCACGGGATTGCTCGATGGCCGTCGCGCGACCACGCACTGGCTCGCCGCCGCCGAACTCGCGGCTCGCTACCCGGACATCGAGGTGGATCCCGACGTGCTCTACGTGGACAACGGCGCGCTGCTCACCTCGGCGGGCGCGGCGGCGGGGATCGACCTGTGCCTGCACATGATCCGTCGGGATTACGGCTCGGCGGTCGCTGCCGACGCGGCCAGGAAGTCGGTTGTCCCGTTGGAGCGGGAAGGCGGGCAGGCGCAGTTCATCGTGCACGATCTGCCGCCGACGCCGCGCGGCTCGGCGCTGGAGCCGGTGCTGCGGTGGATCCAGGAGAACTCCGCGCGCGAACTCACCCTCGACGACATCGCCGCCCACGCGGGGATGAGTACCCGCACGCTCAACCGGCGGTTTCGCGAGCACACCGGAACCACCCCGCTGCAGTGGCTGCTGCGCGCGCGGATCCGGCAGGCCCAGCATCTGCTCGAAGCGACCAGCCACTCGGTCGACCGGATCGCGGGCCAGGTCGGTTTCGGATCGCCCACCGCGTTCCGCGACCGCTTCAAGCGAGTGGTCGGGACGAGTCCACACAGCTATCGAGCAGCTTTTCACGGCTCAGACCCGGACCGGACCGGCTGACGCGAGTGCGACCGATGAGTTCTCCGGCGTCGCGCCGTCGGATCAAGCGACCAACCCCGTGAACACCGATCCAGGAGCCACGCACATGAGGAAAATCACCGCCGGTCTGTTCATCGCCCTTGACGGCGTCGTCGAGGACCCGCAGGACTGGCACTTCCCGTACTTCGACGACGCCATGGGGGCAGCGGTCGACGCCCAGCTCGGCTCCGCCGACACCCTGTTGCTCGGCCGCACAACCTATGACAGTTTCGCGGGCGCGTGGCCGGAGCGCGAAGCAGCGGGCGGCCCGGACGCGGCGTTCGCGAAGAAACTGGGTGACGCGCGCAAGATCGTGGTGACCCGGCAGGATCGCGAATTCACCTGGCGCAATTCAGAGGTGCTGGACGGCGACCTGATCGAGGCCGTGGCGGCGTTGAAGGATCAGCCGGGCGGCGACATCGGCATGAGCGGTTCGGTCTCGGTCGTCCGTCAGCTGCTCGCCGCCGGGCTGTTGGACGAACTGCACCTGCTGGTGCACCCGATCGCGGTCGGCAAGGGCGAGCGCCTGTTCCGAGACGGCGCGGCCACGATTCCCCTGCGCCTGCTGTCTTCGGAGACCTTCGCCACCGGTGTACTGCACCTGGTCTACGCCCGGGACGAGGCCACGCTCACCGGCAGCTATGCGGACGCGAAAGAGCATCTGTCCCAGAGCGTTCGATAGGGCGGTCAGCTCTGCGAATCCGTGGCCGTCCGGTGTCCGAGCGCTTTCGCGACGATGCCGCCGGTGACCGCCTTGACGAGGTAACTGGTGGAGTCGTGCGGTGACGCGCCGTTGTCTAAGTACTGCTCGGTGACCGGAACGACGGCACTGCCGGGATACGGCGGGAAGAGTGGAGCGAGATCCAGGTGCGCCGCCACGAGGTCGTCCTCGTCGACCAGGTTGTGCCAGTTCGTCACCGATTTCGGCACGGTGCTCCGCTGAGGGCGCAGTCGGTCGTACACGACCGTGCGCAAACCGAGCGGCGAGCCCATGGTCAGCAGGGTCACCGGGTGATCGATGCGGTGCAGCGCCTCATAGGCCACCACGCTGCCGAGGGAGTGCGCGATGACCAGGCGGGTGTCGGAACCGATCTGGTCGAGTACTTGCCGCTGGGCGTACTCCCGCACGTCGTCCTCGGTGAAGTAGCGGGCCACCTGGGACAGCGCGTGGATGACGAACTTCTGTGCCAACCCGAAACCGAACGGCGCGAACCAGCGCAACCGCATCAGCGCGTTGAGCGCGGGCCGCAGCCGCGCGTGCGCTCCCTGCGCCACCGCGTCCGGCGGCGGCGCGGTGCCGAGCCTGCGGGCCGTCGCGCGGTCCCGCTCGTCGCCGGCGTGTGCGGCGGCTGTCGCGAGCCATTCGGCGGCGAGCTGCTCCATCAGGTCGAGCTGGGCCTCGTCGAGTTGGGCCCCGGTGCCTTGGGCGCCTTCGACCAGGAAGCGATTGCCGTAGAAGGCCATCCGGGTGGACAAGTCGCCGGGAGTGCCGTTGCGCCACAAGCGGTCGGCGAGGTCCGGCGCGCCGTGGTTGCGGACGCCCCCCGCGAGTCCGGGCAGCCAGCGCGCCTCCAAGGTGTCGGCCGATTCCTGTTCCTGCGCGATGCCGTGTACGAGGACGATTGTCGCCAACATCCCACCCCCTTCCGATCCCCGGTGTCGGAAACAGTGTCCCCCATCAGGGCTGCCTCGGCAGCGTGGAACACCGTCGAGGACGGTTCCGCCTGCGGATCGCTTTGCCGAGTGGGGCAATCGAATTCTCAAGTCGAGGCGCCTTCCGCTCGGCGTCAACCCGATCGGCATGGCGGTGCCGTCGAACCGGCCCGGCATTCGCCAGTCCACTACGGCACGTTCGTCCTGCGCCGTGACCGTGAGGATGCCGTGGCCCTCGCCGGCCGTGATCGACACCCGTTCGGTTCAGTGAAACGATAGTTCTTTCTTTGCCTCAGAGGTGCCGGAACGAGGTCGACGATGACCGGATCCGAGGAGCGCGCGCCGGGCTAGACGGTGCGGATCGGCATTGCGCGCACTCCGAGCGGACGCTCGCCCGGACGAGCGGGTCGTGCGCGACGGAAAGATCCTCACTGCCGCAGGGGTCTCCGCGGGCATCGATCTGGCGCTGTGGCTGGTCGGCGAGGTCTTCGGCGTAGAGCGGGCGCAGACCGTGCGGCTGGCCGCCACCGCCCAGCAGGCCCGGACCGTGCTCGAGCCGGGCGATTTCGGCGAGTTCGCCAGGTTGTCGGCGGCCGTGCCACAGCTGGCGTGGCGCAGCGCGATTCGTCGTGTGCGCGAACGGGGCAGAGGTCTCAAGCGTCCCGCCACTTGATCGAGCACCCCATGCTCGGCCGATGCGGTTCGGGGGCGGGCCCGCCCGCCAGCACGGCTTCGACGGCCGTGCGCAAGTCGTCTCCGGTCAGCGGTTTCCCGTTGCCGGGCGTGGATTCGTCGAAGGCGCCGCGGTAGGCGAGTCGCAGATCCGCGTCGTAGAGAAAGAAATCAGGGGTGCACGCGGCGCGGAAGGCCCGCCCGACGTGCTGTTGCTCGTCGACGAGATAGGGGAAGGTCCAGCCCGCGCGGATCGCTTGGTCGCGCAGCCGCAGCGGGGCGTCGTCCGGGTAAGCGGTCGCGTCGTTGGTGCAGATCGCCACCGTCGGCATGGACGGCAGCGAGTCGACCAGTTCGCCGAGTGCGGCCTCGATGTGCTTGACGTAGGGGCAGTGGTTGCATGCGAAGACGACCAGCAGGCCGGGCCCGTCCGCGAAATCGTCCCGGGAGTAGATCCGCTGGTCGAGGTCGGGAAGAGAAAAGTCGGGTAGCGGTGTGCCGATGGGAACCATGTGTGAGGTATGCGCCATGGTGTGCCTTCCGTCGGGATCGCAGAGGACAGCGGGAGCCTAACCCCGTGTCGTCCGATTCGTCGGAAATACGCCGATGAACCGTCAGTCGGCGTGGCGGCCGTCCCAGCCCGCCAGATCCGACGGATCGGTGTTCGCTCCGCACAGCACCACGCATACCCGTTGACCCGGCTCGGGCCGGAACGCGGGCTCGTCGCCGAGTATCGCCGCCAGGGCGGTCGCCGCGCCGTGCTCGACGGCGATCCGGTGCCGCGTCCACAGAGCGCGGCGCGCCGCCACGATCGCGTCGTCGTCGACCAGCACGGAGGCCACGTCGTAGTGCCGTGCGGCGGTCAGCGCCATCTCCGACACCCGCCGGGCGCCGAGCGAGTCCGCGGCCACCGAGTCGACCTCCACGTCCACGACCTCTCCGGCCGCGACCGCGGCATGCAGCGCGCGGCACCGCGCGGGCTCCACGGCGACGGTCCGGACGCCGTAGTGCTCGGCCGCGGTGGCCACGCCCGAGAACAGTCCGCCGCCGCCGACGGCGACCACGACGGCGCCGAGATCCGGAATGCGCTCGCGGATCTCCGCCATGAGCGTGCCCGCTCCGGCGGCGATGAGCGGGTTGTCGTAGGCGTGCGAGAGCAGGGCGCCGCTGGATGCGGCGAACGCACGGCTGGCGGCGAGCGCGTCGGCGTATTGCGTCCCCACCAGGCGGACGTCGGCGCCGTAGGAGGTGAGCCGGTCCACTTTCACCCGCGGGGCGGTGGCCGGCAAAAACACCGTGGCGGGAATTCCCTGGCTGCGTGCCGCCCATGCACAGGCCAGACCGGCGTTGCCGCCCGAGGCGATCGTCACTCCCACCCTCGGCAGCGTGCCGTTCTCCCGGTGCGCGAGCAAGAAGTTCACCGCACCGCGGGCCTTGAAGCTCCCGGTGTGCTGCAGGAATTCCAGCGCGAACCAGAGTTCGCCCGTATGGTCGGCCTGCGCCAGGGTAACGGGCCGGACCAGGCCGCTCACCCGTTCGGCGGCGGCCTTCACGTCGCTGTATGCCAGTTCCATCGAGTTCCTCGCCTGCCGCCCGCTCAGTGCTCGCGGCGATGCGGGGCGAATTCCAGGGTGAGCAGAGCGGCGGCCGTGATCACCACTTCGCGCCAGCGGAACAAGGCGTATCGCTGATCCGACAGCGCGTGGAACTTCCGTAGGAAGCGGTAGAGCGATTCCAGCCGGATCAGCGGATCCGCGAGGTGCACCAGCAGGTAGAGCAGCGTGGCCGTGCGCGATTTCTCCTTCTCGGCGAACAGTTCCGGGAACGGAGCGAAGGCCAGCGATATCCGATGGATGTCGTGGGCCGCGGCGTAGTCGACCAGATCGATGATCATGCGTTCGTCCAGGCCGTTGGGCGCGTCCTTGCGCCGCCACGGGACGTCCAGGCTCAGTTCCCGCCCGCGCCCGGAAATGCCGTAGCGCTGGAAGCCTACGGGGCTGCCGTCCGCGTCGTTGGCGATGACCACCAGCATGTTCGGATTCCGCCCGTCGAGCAGATGGTCCAGGATCATCGAGAAGCCGCGGGTCTGTCTGCCGCGTCGCCATTCGTCGACGATGGCCAGCAGCTCCTCGCGCCGCGCCTCGGTCAGCGCCGACTCGTACACCACCTCGGTGGTGACGCCGAAATTCCTCGTGCGGCTCACGGCTTGGCGCAGGTTGCGGAATTTGCGTCCGACGAGGTCGAACTTCCCCACTTCGAGCACCACGTCGCGGCCGATCGGCACCGCGTGCAGCCCGCGATGCTCCAGCGCCCACACCTGCCACAGCTCGGCCAGATCCCGGCTCGCGCCCAGGACCGCGACACGCCAGCCATGGTTGACCGCGAAATCGGAGAACGCCGCGACCAGCTCGGGAAATGCCGCGCGATCACCGATCGGGTCGCCCGCGACGGCGGCGATGCCGAAGCGAGCGCGGTAACCGATCGCGGCGGTCGACGACGCGTTGAAGAAGTAGGTCTTGGACGAGTGCAAGGAGAACGGCGCCAGCGGATCACCCTCGGTGCGCCCGACCAGCTCGGCCACGCGGTACAGCTGGTCGGGCTGCGGTTTGCTGGCCATGGGCAGCACCAGGACGAAGCCGGTGGCGGCCAGCAGCACGAAACCGGCGTCGGGATGCTCGGCGCGGTAGGCGAGGTGCGCGACGGCCAGCACCAGCACCGCGGCGGTGGCGTGCGGAAGCGTGATCGGTCTGCGCAGGTGCAGCCCGCGCGCGACGAACACCCCGGACAGCGCGAGCCCCACCAACCAGCCATGGGCGGCGCCCTCGTGCGAGGTCATGTCGGCCTCGTAGGTCAAGATCACCGCGATCAGCAGCGCACCGGTGACCAGCACGGCGCGAGTGCCGGGCGTGGTGGTGAGAGCGGCCGCTCGATAGCCGCCGAGTGTGGCGGCGCGCAGCGTGCGGGAGCCGGAGGTTTCCTGACCGTCAGGCACGACGGGACTCCGCCCTGCCCTCGCGTTCCGTTGCCCACGACAGTCTCGCCATGGTGGCCCTCCAGATGATCGCCTACCGAACACACTATGCGGCCCTACCGACCCAGGGGAAATGCCTTTTTCGAACCGCCCGGTAGACGGCACGAATCGAGACCTGACACAGGGACGAGGGCAACCCCGAGGACAAACATCGGATGAATCTTGTTCTATTCCTACGCCGAGGAGGCGGCGGCACGTGCGCTGGGCCGCCGAGATCGGGGTATGGGCAGTACCGGCGCGCGACCGGATCGGGCGTCGCCGTGTACCCGTGCGCGGAGACCGTCCGCACCATCTCGCCCGATCGCGAACGCAAGCCGAAGTCGTCCATGCGGACGCCGGGTGCCGGGCCGTGTCATCCGGGCGTGCGAACCAAGCGTCGGCGATGCCTTCGGTGGGACGCGGCATCGATCGACTCGAACGTGATGGGTGCGATCATGGGTCTCCGCGGTCGGATCATGGCGGTCAGCCGCGGCGATCGACGCGGAGGAGGCGTGGATCGCGCGCCGCAGGAGGAAGTCCCTCGGCTGCAACATGATTGCTGAAGGCCATGAGGGCCTGTTCGTGGAGATCGATAATTCAACCCTATTACATTCTCTGGGGGACTGTTTCAGATAATTGCGGTCCAATTGCCGGTCGCTCGGCGTGTATCCGAGCTTTTCCGGTTGCCCGTTGCCATGCTCAGTGCCTGGCTGATCCGAACCAACCGCCTGACGAGTGGGCGCGACGAGAGGTTCCGACTGTGAAACTGAGCTGGATGGCGATTTCCGCGCTGATAGTCGCCGCCGTGGCCGGGTGTTCCGACGACACCTCGGCGAGCGAGGCGGCGACGTCGACGAGTGCCGCCGCCGCCCCTAGCGCTCCGGCAACGACGACCGGAGCGCGCGACGAGGAGGTGGCCGACGGCGGTATTCGCATTTTGCTGGGTGAAGCGAAAAGGGTTCCTGTGCCGGCCGATGTTGTGCTCGATATCCGGGCTCCCGCCGCGTGGGGCCAGGCAGCAGACGGCATTCGCTGCACGGTGACCGATAGTTCCGGGCGGAATGAGGATCTGCGTTCGTCGGACGCGAAGAAGACCGACACGTTCGGGGGGACGGAGTGGGTGACAGTGTGGACGTTCTCCTCCGTGCCGAACACCGACGTCACTGTCGGTTGCCGAGATCCGGAGGCGAAGATCGCCGCGGCTCATCGTGATCCGTACCTGCGTGTGGTGCCGCGCCCGATCGTCCCGGTCGCTGCGCCGCCGCGCTGATTCCGGTCTTCCGGTTCGGCGACCGGGTCAGGCGGCGCGCACCGCGACCGGCCGGTAGACCCGGGACGCCAGCGTCTGCAGCACCATGATCCGGCTCAGCTGGTTGCGCAACCAGATGTGCCCGCCGGTGGCCGGAATCAGCATGGAGCTGCTCGCCCGCACCGAGCGCTGCGCTCGCAGAACGGTCGGCCGCAGGGTTCGCTCGTAGCGTTCGAACGCGACCCGGTGGTCGCCGCCCGCCGCGGCGAGCTCCGCCGCGAGCAGGTGCGCGCCCTCGATGGCCAGTGCCGCACCCGCGCCCGACAGCAGCGTCGCGCAGTAACCCGCGTCGCCGACCAGGGCGACGCGCCCGCTCGACCAGGCCGGGATGCGGACCTGGCTCACCGCGTCGAAGTAGAAGCCGTCATCGGCGACGGCCTGGTCGAGCAATGTGGGCACCCGCCAATCCCGGTCGTCGAAATAGTCGCGCAGCAACGCTTTTTGCGCGTTCTGGTCGCGATGGTCCACCTCGAGGGCGCGCGCCTCCCGGAAGGCGAAGAACGCCGTCGCGGTGTCATGCGCCCCCGACCGGTAGACGCCGGCCACCTTTCCCGGCGTGTTGTAGAGCGTCACCGAGTGCGGGCGTCCGAGCTCGGCGTCGACGCGGGCGGTGGCGAAGTACACGCCGAGGTGGTGCAGCGCGTCGGCCTCGGGCGTGACGGCGAGATTTCTGGTCCGCGAATGCAATCCGTCGGCGCCGAGGACCAAGTCGAATTCGGCCTGCTCGCCGCTGTCGAAGGTCACCTCGACCGCGTCCGGGCGCTGGTCGATCGCCTTGATCGAATCGCCGAAGGTGTACTCGACGTCGTCGGCGGTGGTCTCGTACAGCACCTGCGCGAGGTCGCCGCGCATGATCTCGAAGTCGCCGTCGGCGTTGAAGGTTCGGGTGCTCATCCCGGCGACGCGGCGGTCGGCGGCGTCGACGAAAGTGAGTTCGCGGATGTCGGTGGCTCGTTCGCGCAACTGCGGCAGCACACCCATGCGCTCGGTGATCCGCACCGAGTTTGCGCGGATGTCCACGCCGTTGCCGCCCGGGCGCAATGCCGGGCTCCGCTCGACCACGCTGGGCCGGAAACCGTTGCGCACCAGCCAGTACGCGAGTGTCGGTCCGGCGATGCTCGCGCCGGAGATGAGGATGCGGGGTTCGTGCGCCATGGATGCCTCCGTGTGTTGACTGACCGTTGGTCAGTCACGAATGTAAGACACTGACCAACGGTCAGTCAACGGGTAGAATTGCGGCCTGTGAGCAACGAGGCGACAACCCGCGCGCGCATCCTCGAGGTGGCCATGGATCTGTTCGGGACGCACGGCTACCACCGCACTTCGGTGCGTGCGATCGCCGAGCAACTGGGCATTTCCAAGGCGGGCGTGCTCTACCACTATCCGAGCAAGTACGACATCCTCGCCGGGTTGGCCGAACCGTTGCTGGTGGCCATGGAGGGTGTCGTCGCTGAGGCGGGGCATCCCGATCCGTGCGAGGCGCGCCGCCGGGTGGTCGAAGGATTGCTCGACGTCTTCCTCACCCACCGCTACTTGCTGCGGCTCAACGTCCGTGACCTGGCGCTGGCCGCCCCCGGCAGCATCTTCGAGCGGTTCAGCAAAGTCATGATGCAGGCGAACATCCTGGTGGCGGGGCCCGAGGCCACCTTTGCCGAGCGGGTTCGGGCGACCCAGGCGGTGGCGGGGCTCAGTGACCCGGTGGTGCTGTACGCCGAGGCTCCGGTCGACCAGCTGCGCGCCGAGGTGCTGGAAGGCGTGCGCCTGCTGCTGGCGCCGTCGGACCGGACCTCGTCCACGGACCGGACGCCGACCGCAGCCAAGGGTAGGCCCGCGGCGCTGACCGCCGAACGAATCGAACTCGCCCGGCGGATGCGCGACACGGAGCGCCGCAGCGTCCCGGACATCGCCCGGGAGCTCGGCGTCTCGCGGGCGACGCTGTACCGCTATCTCAAATAGCCGGTATTATTGAGACTATGTTTTGAGACGGCGCCGCTCGTGATGTCGGTGGTCCGTAGTAGCGTCGGCGTCATGGACGCCGCCGCCTACCGTGAGCGGCCGTCGTGGTACGAGGGCGCCGTGTTGTGGACCAAGACCGTCGACGGCCGTAATCCGGTACAGCCGGTGCTTCCCGACGGCTGCATGGATCTGATCTGGATGAGCGGCCGATTGATCGTCGCGGGGCCGGATACCCGCGCCCACCACCCCGGCGGGTCGTCCGGTGATCGGTATGCCGGCGTCCGGTTCTTCCCCGGTACCGCGCCCGCGCTGCTCGGCGTCCCCGCGCGTGAAGTGCGGAACCTGCGGATCGACCTGGCCCAGCTGTGGCCCTCGGCGGTGGTCCGGCCGTGGGTCGATCGGATCGCGGCCGCCGATGATCAGGCCGCGGCGCTGGAACACCTCGTGCGGTGGCGCGCGGCAGAGACCGAACCGGCCGATCCGCTCCTGCGGAAGGTGGTCGGCGCGCTGGACGCCGGGTGGCCGGTGGCGGCGGTCGCCGACGCGGCCGGGCTGGGCGAGCGGACCCTGCACCGCCGCTGCCTGGACGCCTTCGGCTACGGCCCGAAGACCCTGGCGAGGGTGCTGCGCCTGCAACGCGCGCTGGCCACGGCGCGCCGCGGTGTGCCGCTTGCCGACACCGCGCTGCGGGCCGGCTTCGCCGACCAGGCGCACCTCTCTCGCGAGGTCCGCGCGCTGGCGGGAATCCCGCTGGGGGAGTTGCTAGCCGAGCGCTAGCCGCGTTGCTTTTCGCTCGTAGACGCAAGAGCGGCGTACAGATCGACGCCGTTGCCGTCCGGGTCCTGCACCACCGCGTAACGCTGCCCCCAGAAGGCGTCCCACGGCTTCAGTTCGCCGTGATAGCCGGCGTCCAGGAGTTCGGCGTAAACGGTGTCGACCTCGGCGGGATCGGCGCAGCGGAAGGCGATTCCGATCCGCCCCGCGCGGGTCGGCGGCGTCCAATCCGTGTGGAACGACCGGATTACCGCTTCGGTGTCGAGCGTGAGCCGCATACCGTTGGGCAGGGCGGCCTCGGCGTGGCCTTCCTGTTCCGAACCTTCCGGGAAGTCGAGTCCGAGGCGACGATAGAAGGCAACCGCGGCGGACATATCGCTGACGACGATGCCGACGACGTCGAGTTGTGGTGTCATACCGGCAGCGTAGGCGGGGGTGCGGTGGACCGTCTTGAACGAATCGGACAGCGCCTAGCGCGCGGGCGCGGGGACCAGTTCGGCGATCAGGTTCTCCACCAGGATGCGGATGTGGTCGCGGATGGTGCGCACCACGTCGATGGTCTGGTCCGCGGGATCGGGCAGCATCCAGTCGCGGTAGCTGATGCCGGGGAAGAACGGGCAGGCGTCGCCCGCGCCCATGGTGACCACCACGTCGGAGATGCCGATCGCGTCCATCGTGAGTGGCTTGGGCGTTCGGCCGGAGATGTCGATGCCGATTTCGGCCATGGCGTCGACCACTGTGGTGTTGAGGGCCTCGGCCGGCGCGCTGCCTGCCGACCGCACGTCGAACCGGTCACCGGCGAGGGCGGTGAGGAATCCGGCAGCCATTTGCGAGCGGCCCGCGTTCTGCTCGCAGACGAACAGCACACTGGGCTTGTGGGACATGAGAACGCCTTTCGATGTGCAAGGTGGAGCATAGTGTGCTGGCCGCCGGACCGGCCGTCCGGCTGTCGTGAGCCGAAACGCTTTCGCAGCGTATGAGATACGTATACCAGCGCGCCGTGAATCGTTACGGCGCGCGGTGCTTTCACGTGGTTTCGCGTGCGTCGTCCGCAGGTCAGCGGCTCGAATCCGTTACTGCACAGCTTCCGTGGCGGCCTCGGTCACCGGGACCTCGGAGCGGACTGGACGGTAGCGCAGGAGTTGTCGCCTGCAAACACCCGTACCCCGGTCGACGTGGGTCGACCGGGGTACGGGTACGCGTCGGCGAAAGGGAATCCTGGGGCCCGGATCAGATCGGACGCAGATCGATCATCTTGCGCAGCCGCTGCCGGTCGCGTTCGAGCCGGCGTGCTTCGTAGGCGATCGGGAAGTAGCGCAACCGCTCCGGCAGCAGCGGAACCAGTCGCGCGATCAGCCAGCCGAGCACCCGCAGTTTGCGTTCGTCGGCCGCGGTCCAGGACAGTCCGAGCTTCTGCCGTGCGACCTCGGGCGTCGTGCCGACGGTCACGAAGTACTGCAGCCAGCCGATCGGCGCGACGGCCGCCTTCCAGGCGGGATGCAGCACGCGCGGCAGCTGCTTCGGCGGAGCGACGGAGCGGATCACCCGCAGGTAGTCGCGCGCGGTGTCGGTGGCGACCAGGTGATTGGCCACGGTGTCGTCGAAGAACTTCTCGAATTCGGTGTAATTCGCGGGAATCTCTTTGGGCGCCACCGAGAAATTGCGCAGTAGCTGCAGCGTCTCCTGGAAGTACGCCTCCTTGTCCGCCGCGGTGAGCGGGCGCTTGGCGAAGTACTTGGCGCTCTCGGTGAAGGCGAACGTGCCGGTGTGCAGCACCCAGGCCCACGGGGCGCTCGACAGCGCGGTGTGGCGCACGCCGTTGGCGTCGGTGGTGTTCAGCGACGCGTGCAGCTCGCGCAGCCGGTCGGCCTCGGCGAGCGCCTCCTCGCCGCCGTAGACCCACATCATCACCGAGGCCAGGCTGCGCATGGCCCGGCCCATCGGATCGGTGCGGAAGGTGGAGTACTCGTCCACCACCGCGGAGATGGTCGGCTCCATGGTCTGCAGCAGGAACGCCGAGCCCGCAGTGAGGGAGAAGGTGACCAGACCGGTCTGTTCCCACATCTGCGTGCCCGGTTCGATCGGGCGGCGAGGCGGCAGCGTGCGCGCGCCGGTGGATTCGCGTGCGACGGACGCGGTCATCGTGATCTCCCTTGATCGGCCGAACTCAATACAATGAGATGATAACCCTACAAATCTCTCATCGTCTATCCGTGGTCGGCGCACATGCGCGCCCCGCCCGCACTTCGACCCGTCGTGGCCCATCTCGACGGCCGCCATCTCCTCGGCCGCTCTCGCGTCGGTGCCCCTAGGCTGTGCAGATATGACGACCGAGTGGCGCAGTCGTACCGGCCGGATCGGGGTGCTGACGGGTGCGGGCATCTCCACCGATTCCGGCATCCCCGATTTCCGCGGTCCGCGCGGCGTGTGGACGAAGGATCCGATCGCCGAACTGTTGTCGACCTATCAGAACTATGTGGCCGACGCGGCCTTGCGTGAACGCGCCTGGCTCGCGCGGCGGGACAATCCGGCATGGCAGGCGGTGCCCAACGCAGCCCACAGGGCCCTCGCAGACCTGGAGCGCGCCGGGCGAGCGGTCACCATCATCACCCAGAACATCGATCGCCTGCATCAGCGGGCGGGATCGTCGCCGGATCGGGTCATCGAGATCCACGGGAACATGTTCGAGGTGGTCTGCATCGAATGCGACTACGAGACCTCGATGGCCGCGACGTTGGAGCGGGTGGCCGCGGGCGAGCCCGACCCGCCGTGTCCCGGCTGCGGTGGCATCCTCAAGGCCGCCACCGTGATGTTCGGACAGCAGATGGACCGCCGCACCATGACCAAGGCCGCGCTCACCGCGGAGACGAGCGACATCTTCCTCGCCATCGGAACGTCCCTGCAGGTAGAGCCTGCCGCGTCGATGTGCTCCATCGCGGTGGGCGGCGGCGCCGACCTGGTGATCGTGAACGCCGAGCCGACGCCGTACGACGCCATGGCCACCGAGATCATCCGCGAACCCATCGGCACGGCCGTGCCCCGCTTGGTCGCGGAGATCCTCGGCGCTTGACTCCGGTGGCGCGGCGCCGGGTCACCCGACGGGGCCGAGCACCCGATCGAGGTAGGGGTTGGTGAAACGCCCTTTCGGGTCCAAGCGACGTCGCACTTCGGCGAATCGATCCCACTCGGGATAACGGCTCCGCAGGGTCGCGGCGGTCTGGAAGTGGCGTTTGCCCCAATGTGGGCGGCCCTGATAGCGGTCGAACACCGCTTCGCAGGCGCGGAAGTACGGCTCGAAGTCCATGCCCCGGTACTGGTGCACCGCGATATAGCAGGTGTCACGACCGCCCGCCGGGGACAGGAACGCGTCATCGGGCGCGACCCATCGCACCTCGATGGGCATCGGGGTATCGAACCGTGTGGTCAGCTCTTTGATCTCGCGAATCGCGTCGACGGAGTGCTCGCGCGGGATGGCGTACTCCATCTCGGTGAAGCGGATCAGGCGCGGCGACGCGAACACCCGGTAGGAGCGGTCCACCTGGCGTCGGTAGCTGCCCGCGTAGGCGGCGCTGCGCTGGATGAAGGGGACCAGGCGCGGCTGCCTGCGGCTCACGCGGCACAGCGCGTCGAAGACGTGGTTGGACATCAGGATGTCGGCGAACCAGTCCACCGCCTTGGGGCGCGGCTGCTCGGGCAGGGTGACGCGATTGTTGCGCTTGGTCATGGCCAGCGGGCTGTGCGCGAACATGTAGAACTCGAAATGGTCGTTGCCGTCGACGAACGAATCCAGATCGGCGAGCACCTCTTCCACCGGGATCGGTCGCTCGATGCCCTCCAGCACGAAGGACGGCACCATGCGCAGCGTCAGGGCGGTGACGACGCCCAGTGCGCCGATGCCGACCCGCGCCGCCCGCCACCCCTCCGGATCGGTGTGCTCGTTCAGCTCGACCCGGCTTCCGTCGGCGAGCATCAATTCCATCGAATGGGCTGCGGCGGAGAGGTTCTGCAAGGTCGCGCCGGTGCCGTGGGTGGCGGTGGCGATGGCGCCCGCGACGGTCTGCACGTCGATGTCGCCCAGATTGGGAAAGGCCAGGCCGTGCTCGTGCAGGGCGGTGCTGGCCGCGTTCAGGCTGATGCCCGCCTCCACCCGGACCAGGCCGTTGACCCGGTCGACGTCGAGCACGCGGTTCAGATTCGCCAGGCTCAGCAGCGTGCCGTCGGTCAGGACCGCGTCGGTGAACGAATGGCCGGTACCGGCGACGCGCACACTCCGGCCGTCGGCCTCGGCCTCGGCGAGCAGTCCGGCGACTTCGTCGACGGAGCGCGGCGTGGCGATTCGCGCGGGCGCGCACCGCTGATCGCCCGCCCAGTTCACCCACGAATTGGTCATATGACCAACTTTACGGGAGCGGGAGTGACGCGCGCTACTTACGGTTCGATTTCGCTACCGCTTGCGCCAGCCGCAGGTCAGCTCCTGCTTGGCGTGCTCCACCTCGTCGTCGGTGAGCGGGGGGACGACGAGATGCTGACGCGGTGTACCGTCGCCGCGCACGCCGTTCAGCATGATGGCCATATAGCGTTGCCACACATCGGGATTGACCGGCTTGGCGAACTCGGCGAGGGCGTCGACCATGTGTACCAGGGCGAAGAAGTCCGAGGGCTCGATGCCGTCGGCGAGCACGCCCGCGTCGCGTGCGCGGGCGCAGATCGCGGTCACGGTGGGCTTGATGCGATCGCGCACGACCGTGAACCGGTCGGTCTCACCGTCTTCGAGTTCGAGCATGACTTCGCTGAACCCGCGGTTGGTGGCCAAGTGCCGACAGGCGTACTCGAAGAACTCGACGAGTCCGAACCAGGGATCGGGATGCCGGTAGGCGGCGTCGGCCGCGTCGGCGAAATCGTTCAGGTTCTGATCGAAGACCTCGACGATCAGTTCCTTCTTGTTCGCGAAGCGGCGGTACACCGTGCCGACACCCACGCCCGCGCGCTCGGCCACATCGTCGAGAGTGATCTCGAGTCCGTGATCGGCGAACAGTTGTCGTGCCGCGGCGATGATCCGCTGCTGGTTACGCGCGGCATCGGCCCGCAGGCGCCGGGGAGGAGAGGCGACCGTGGCGTGATTCACACCCTCATTCTATCAAGCGCGGGGATTAACCGGAGGCGATGTCTCCGTTATCGTGATAGCTTCTTCAGGTAAGTGGAGGACATACCTCCGGATCAATGCACGAGACAAAGGGGACACATGACTACCGCGATCGACCGTGGGGCCCTCGCCCCCGAGCAGACGGGGAGTGGGCGGCGCGGCTCGCACGCCCTGCGCTGGTGGGTGCTCGCCGTCCTCGGCGTCGCCCAGCTCATGGTCGTGCTCGACGCGACCGTCGTGAACATCGCGCTGCCCGCCGCGCAGCAAGACCTCGGCTTCAGCGATGGCGACCGCTCCTGGGTGGTCACCGGCTACGCTCTGGCGTTCGGCAGCCTGCTGCTGCTCGGTGGACGCCTCAGCGACCTGTTCGGCAGGCGCAACACCTTCATCGTCGGCCTGATCGGCTTCGCGGTGGCCTCCGCCATCGGTGGCGCGGCCACCAGCTTCGAGATGCTCGTCGCGGCCCGGGTCGGACAGGGTGTCTTCGGCGCGCTACTGGCGCCCGCCGCGCTGTCGCTGCTCACCGTGACCTTCACCGAGCCGTCCGAGCGGGCGAAGGCGTTCGGCATCTTCGGCGCCGTCGCGGGCACCGGCGGTGCGATCGGCCTGCTGCTCGGCGGCGCGCTCACCGAGTGGGCCTCGTGGCGCTGGGTGATGTTCGTGAACCTGGCCTTCGCCGCCGTCGCCCTGGTGGGTGCGGTGCTGCTACTGGCCAAGCACGCCGCCACCGAGCGGCCCAAGCTCGACATCCCCGGCACGGTCGTGGTCACCGCGGGCCTGTTCGGCATCGTCTACGGGTTCTCGCACGCGGAATCGGACGGCTGGACCAACGGCGTCACCCTCGCCTTCCTGTTCGGCGGCGCAGCGCTGATCGCGGTGTTCGCCTGGCTGGAGACGCGGGTCGTGCACCCGCTGCTTCCGATGCGGATCGTGCTCGACCGGATGCGCGGCACCTCCTACCTGACGGTGTTCGTCATGGGCATCGGGATGTTCGCGATCTTCCTGTTCCTCACCTACTACATGCAGCTGACCCTGGGCTACTCGCCCATCATGACCGGCGTGGCGTTCCTGCCGATGGTCGCCGCCATGGTGGCCTCCTCGACCACCGGGCCGTCACTGCTGCTGCCGAAGTTCGGCCCGAAGATCGTGGTCAGCGGCGGCTTCCTGATCGCGGCGGCGGGCATGGCCTGGCTGACCCGGATCGGCTTGGACACCGGCTACGCGACCCACATCCTGCCCGCCCTGATCCTGCTGGGTCTCGGCCTCGGCGGTGCGATGTCGACCGCCTTCCAGGGCGCCACCTCGGGCGTGCAGCACGAGGACGCCGGCGTGGCCTCGGCCATGATCAACACCAGCCAGCAGGTCGGTGGATCGATCGGCACGGCGCTGCTGAGCACGATCGCGGCGTCCGCGGCCACCGACTACCTGTCCACCCGCACGCCGAACCCGCTGACCATCGCCCAGTCCGCGATCGAGAGCTACACCACCAGCTTCTGGTGGGCCACGGCGATCTTCGTGGCGGGCGGCATCCTCACCGCGGTGCTCATGCCGAGCACCGCGCCGGTGCCCGCCGAGGGGGAGCCCGTGCTCGCGCACTGATCCGAGCCCGTCACTGCCGATCAGGTTCCCGGCGCAGCGGCCGCCGCTCCAGCGACTCCGTCGCAGGGGCGGCGGCCGTCGTCGATGCGTGGGCAATCCGGAACCATGACACCGCGATTGCCGGGCGGCCGCTGGGGGAGGCCGAGTCCTGTGTGGAGGCGAAGCTTTCGTCGCAGGTGAGGTGCGGATCGGCATCCGTTCGGCGTCGTGCACGACACACTGTGCTCGTCCGCCGTACGCGGCAAAGTGCCCCCGAACCACCACTATTGGTGCAAAATACGAGGTAAGTAGAGGTGGCGGGCTTTGCGGAACGCCATCGGCATTGTGCTCGACCCGGTCTCGTGCAGAGGTGAGCGGTCGCCTGTCCGGCCTACGCGGTAGATGTCATGGGATGCCCGGCAATGGAATCCCGATGATTCCGTCCGCTTCGGCATGGGTAGCCAAGAGACTGCTGCGCACCCTTCTCGGCATCGGCGCACCCGGCGGTCGCACCACCCTCTCCACCCCATCCGCGAGGTTCGTAGACTCCTCGGACCGGGCGCGGCACTCCCCGCGCTCGTCCGCCTCGGGGGATGGCGGTTGGCGTGGGCCGGGACGGCGGAGTCCGGCGCGGGCATGGCACGGTGGGTACCTGGTTCGGCTCGGCGATCGACGGGAACGGCACACGGAAGGGGGCAGGCAATGAGTGGTTCGCAAGCGGACGCCGCCACGGCGGGACGATGGCGCCCCGCGGCGCGGCTCACCGTGCTGCTCGACGAGGACGACAAGTGGCGGCACACGCCCCTGTATCACGAGATCGTGCGCCGGGCCAGGGATGCCGGCCTCGCGGGCGCCAGTGTGTGGCGCGGCATCGAGGGTTACGGCGCGTCCTCGCACGTGCACACCACTCGCCTCCTGGATGTCGCCGACCACCTTCCGTTGCTACTGCTACTGGTCGACGAGCCGGAACGACTGCGCGCCTTCGTCGAGCGGAATGCCGACCTGTTCAGCTCGGTCAACGTCACTCTGTCGCCGGTGGAGCAGTGGCAGGAAGGTGTGCGATGAGAAGACCGCGCGGCAAGTGCGAGGCCGTCCGCCGATCGCTCGCGGGCCGTACGGCACCAGCCCTTTTCGCCTCGCCGATGCCAGCGCACAGGGGGGCCGTTACCATTGTCGGTTCGGCGCGGCTCGGCGATCTGAGCGGCGCGTCGGCGGGCGCTCGGTCGCTCGCCGCCGCGGAAGCGGGCTTCCGCACCGTGCCGACCACGTTCAGCATGTGCGGCTGCGAGACGTTCCGGCTGGTGGCCGAGATGAACGACGTGGCCGTGGGGTCGGCGGTGGCCGGGTGGTCGTGGACATGATCCTGATGACGAGCCGGGCACAGCCGATACGGAAGGGAGACCCGAGCATGGCCCACGATCGAGCCGGGCGTCCCGCACGTCCCACCGATCTGGAAGACATCGCCCATCTGGTGACGGCGTACTACAGCCGTGTTCCGGATGCGCAGGATCCGGCTCAGCGGGTGGCGTTCGGCACGTCGGGGCACCGCGGCTCCAGCCTGGACGGCGCGTTCAACGAGGCGCACATCCTGGCGATCACGCAGTCGATCGTGGAATACCGCGCCACCCGGGGCATCACCGGGCCGGTCTATCTCGCCAGGGACACCCACGCCCTGTCCGAGCCCGCCTGGACCACCGCGCTAGAGGTGCTCGCCGCCAACGACGTCACCGCCGTGATCGACGCACGCGACCGCTACACCCCCACGCCCGCGCTCAGTCACGCTGTGCTGCGCCACAATCGGGGCGGCGCCAAGCACCAGGCCGACGGCATCGTGGTCACCCCCTCGCACAACCCGCCGCGCGACGGCGGCTTCAAATACAACCCGCCCCACGGCGGCCCGGCCGACAACACGGCCACCGACGCCATCGCCGCCCGCGCGAACGAACTGCTGCGCGACGGGCTCACCGGGGTCAAGCGCACCACCCTGGAGCGCGCGCTGGCCACCGGCGTGGAACGCTACGACTACCTCGACCACTACATCGACGACCTGCCCAACGTGTTGAACCTGGATGCGATCCGCGGCGCGGGCATCCGGCTCGGCGCCGACCCGATGGGTGGCGCGAGCGTCGACTACTGGGAGGAGATCGGCCAGCGCTACGACCTCGAACTCGAGGTGGTCAATCCGTTCGTGGACCCCACCTGGCGGTTCATGACGCTCGACAGCGACGGCAAGATCCGGATGGATCCTTCCTCCCGCTACGCGATGGCCTCGCTGATCGCGATCAAAGACGACTACGACATCTCCACCGGCAACGACGCCGACGCCGACCGGCACGGCATCGTCACACCCGACGGCGGGTTGATGAACCCGAACCACTTCCTGGCGGTGGCCATCGAATATCTGGTCGCCAACCGGATGGGCTGGGACGCGCTGACCAAGATCGGCAAGACCGCCGTGACCTCGTCGATGGTCGACCGGGTGGTCTCCGTGCTCGGCCGCGACGTGCACGAGGTGCCGGTCGGATTCAAGTTCTTCGTTCCCGGGTTGTTCAGCGGCAGCCTGGCATTCGGCGGTGAGGAGAGCGCGGGGGCGTCGTTCCTGCGGATGGACGGCACCGTCTGGACCACCGACAAGGACGGCATCCTGCTCGCGCTGCTCGCGGGCGAGATCGCCGCGGTCACCGGCCAGAGTCCCTCGGCGCGCTACGTCGAGCTCGAACGCCGCTACGGCAGCCCCGCCTACGCTCGAATCGACGCACCCGCCACCGCGGAACAGAAAGAGCTGCTCGCGAAGTTGACTCCGGACATGATCACCACGAAAGAGATCGCCGGGGAGCCGGTCACCGCCGTGCTCACCAGGGCGCGGGGCAACGGCGCGCCGCTGGGCGGCCTCAAGGTGACCACCGAGAACGCGTGGTTCGCCGCTCGCCCGTCCGGCACCGAGGACAAATACAAGATCTACGCGGAGTCGTTCCACGGCCCCGAGCACCTCGCCGAGGTACAGACGGCCGCGGAGGAATTGGTGGGGCAGGCGCTGTCCGGTGACCGGTAGATCCAAGCCCCTGCCCACCGAGATCTGGGTGCTGGTCGGGGGCGCTTTCGTCATCGCCATCGGGTTCGGCCTGGTCGCCCCGGTGCTGCCGCAGTTCGCGCGCGGCTTCGGCGTCGGCGTGGCGGCCGCCTCGGCGATCGTCTCGGCGTTCGCTCTGATGCGGTTGCTGTTCGCGCCGGTGAGCGGGCGATTGGTGCAACGGCTTGGGGAACGCTCGGTCTATCTCGGCGGGCTGCTGATCGTCGCGGCGTCGACCGGCGCCAGCGCGCTGGCCCAGAGTTACTGGCAGCTCATGGTGTTGCGGTCGCTCGGCGGCATCGGCTCGACGATGTTCACCGTCTCGTCGCTGGCGCTGGTCATCCGGATGTCGCCGCCCGAACAGCGCGGCCGGGTCTCCGGGCTGTGGTCGACCAGTTTCCTGGTCGGCTCGGTGAGCGGGCCGCTGGTGGGCGGCGGGCTGTCCGGGCTCGGGCTGCGCTGGCCCTTCGTGATCTACGCCGTCGCGTTGTTCCTCGTCAGCGTGGTGGTGTACCTGAGCCTGCGGCACTCGGAACTGGCCGCGCCGGAGCCTGCCGGTGGAATGCGCATGATGTCCTTCCGGGAGGGGTGGGCACGGCCGGAGTACCGGGCGGTGCTGCTGTCGAACTTCGCCAACGGCGCCGCCGTGTTCGGTGTCCGGATGGCGTTGGTGCCGCTGCTGGTCGTCGAGGTGTTGCATCAGGCTCCGGGAATGGCCGGGGTCGCGTTGACGGTGTTCGCGGCGGGGAACGTCGCGGTCCTTTTCGCCTCCGGGCGATTGTCCGACCGATGGGGACGCAAACCGTTCGTGATCGTCGGCTCGCTGGTGTGTGCGGTGGGCACGGCGGGACTCGGCCTGTCCGGCGACCTGCCCTGGCTGCTCGCCACCTCGTTCCTGGCCGGGCTCGGCTCCGGCCTGTTCACCCCGGCCCAGCAGGCCGCCGTCGCCGACATCATCGGGCCCAAGGCGCGCGGTGGCCCGGTGCTCGCGGGTTTCCAGATGGCCGCCGACCTCGGCACCGTCATCGGGCCGGTCGCCGTGGGCGCCTTGGCCCAGCAGGTGTCCTACGGACTCGCGCTCGGCGTGACCGGCGCGCTGCTCGCCGTCGCCGCGCTCGTATGGGCCGTCGTTCCCGAGCCGTTGCGACGGGGGAGTTCGGTTCACGCGGAGGCGCCGTCGGAACGGCCCCACCGGGCGGACGATGCCGCACGCCGATCGGATCGGATCGAGCGCGCGGTGAACGACGTGGCCGCCGCGCCGGTGGCCGACAGTCCGGTGCCCGTGGTGGCCGAGCCAGCGGTCGTAGCGGGCGATCGGGCGCAGGATGTGGGGGAATCGCGCGCGACGGCCGGGCATGCCGAATCGGAGCCGGATCGCGTCAGCATCGTCGCGCAAACCGAAGGTTCAGCGGGTTGTCCTCCGGCTGTGATCGGCGATCGCCGCGGTGCGGCCCCCGATTCCAGGCCCGTGCTGACCGCTCCGGGCACCGCGGTCGTCGGCTCGGACGAGGCGGAGCCTACCGCTCCGGGGCGAGCGATGTCCCGCCGCAAGGGTCGGCGGCCGGAGCGGCGTAGCCGCCGGAGGCGCTGAGCACGGGTGAGCGGCGGCCGGTTGCGGTTGTCCGATCGGTGCCGTCCCCCCGGTGCCGCTCGGAGGGCGCCCGGCTCCCACCGCAGTGCCGATCGGTGAACCGCTACGTGGGCAGAGACAGGCGCTCGTAGGCCACATTTGCCGCGACGCTGAGCATGGGAGCCCGAAACACACTGCTGCCGGGTCGGCGCTGGGTGGCCGCAGGGGGTGATCGGCTGCGCGACCTCGTTCGTCGGCGCGTCGCAGAGCGGACATGCGAGGACCGACCGACCGCATGGCCGGTGCCGGACACGGTGGAGTCGGTCCGATGGGCGCGAATCGGCCGGCGGACGACCGGCCCGGCGGTGGGGATGGTGCTTCGTTGCGGCAAAGTGTCCCTGTGAGCGAATCGCGTTCGAAGTACACGCCGCGGCCGATGTCCAGTGCGACCACCTACGCCCTCGGTGCGGTCGCTCTCGTACTGATCGTGTTGATCGTCATCGCGGCGATCCGCTGGGGGCGCGACGACGCGGCCGTTCGCAACGACGGCTACGGTTCGGTACGCGATCCTGCGGTGCACTCGCTGCTCGAGCAGAACGGCTCGATTCTGCTCGGCCGCCCGGACGCGAGGAAGACCATCGATATCTTCGAGGACCCGCTGTGCCCCGGCTGTGGCAGCCTGGAGCGTATCTACGGTCAGGAGATCGCGCAGAAGATCGACGAGGGCGCGTTGGCGGTGCGCTATCGCCTGGTGAATTTCCTCGACGCGCGTTCCCGGAGCAAGGACTATTCGACCCGCGCCGTCGCCGCGAATCAGTGTGTGGCCGAAGCGGGTTCGGGTCCGGTCTACTCCAAGTTCCACACCGAACTGTTCACCACGAAGCGTCCAAGCGAAGGGGGCGCCGACCTGAGCAACGAGGAGCTCGCGGCGATCGCGGGCGACGCGGGAGCCACGGAGCCCGTGCGGCAATGCGTCGCGACCGGCGCCAAGGTGGACTCCGCCCGTTCCACCGCCATGGCGCAGACAGCGGCGCTCGGCGAGGCCCTGGGTGGCTCGGCGGCCACCCCCGCGGTGTTCGACGGCACGACCAAGGTGGATACCAACGACGAGAACTGGGTGGTCTCGCTCACCCGGTGAGCAGTGGGCGCACCCGCGGGTCCACGAAGCGTCGGTGATTTCTCCTGCTCTCGTCGGCCCTCGGACGCTGCGCCGCCCTGCCTCCGTTCGCGCGGCGAGATCGGGCGCTCGACGGACGGAAGGGCCGGAACGCCGACTCCACCAAATCGACGCTCCGGCCCGCTCGACGGCGCGACCCGACATACCCAGCCCCCGAGATCGCCGCTCACCGAGTTTTCAGTTGGTCTGGGGCCGGGCAGCGGCTCCACCTGCCGCCGCCCGGCCCGCGCACTCGACAGCGCGATCCGGCCCCCTGTCCCTAGACCGCACCTCGAGAGGTCTCATGTCACTCGACGTGACCGCCGGGCACTCGGAACGGGCAAACCAGCAACCCCATCCGCTCTGCCGTTCCGAGTGCCCACCGGCTATCGCCCCTCACCCCACGCCCTAGTCGAACTCCAATCGAACACATGTTCGATAATAAGCTCTCTCGCTCCGTCTTGTCACCCCCCAATCAGGGCGATTTGGTTGCCGACACACGGTTGGTGTAACTTCATTCAAGCGCGGCCGGGACGCCCGGAGCGCAACCAACCAGGGGCTATGGCGCAGCTGGTAGCGCACCACACTGGCAGTGTGGGGGTCAGGGGTTCGAGTCCCCTTAGCTCCACAGAAATAGCAGGTCAGGCCCGGTCGTAGACCGGGCCTGACCTGTTTTATTGTGTCTGCCCCGCGTTTACCCCCCGTTTTGGTTCTGAATTCTGTTTGGCCGATGCGACAGGCGCGGTCGCGTACCCGCTGTTGCCGCCGTCGTCCCAGGTTGATGCCCCCGGCGGGGGACATCGAATTTTTAAAACAGTGCTACTGGTGGACGATCCGGGCGCGGTCCAAGCGCGGCCTGCCTCGATCCTACGTGGCATCGGGGATGAATCCGGTGTCTTGAGATCGCCGCCGTGCAACCCGTCGAATGTTCCGGGGGCTGCGCACTGCGGTGGTGGGGGACGCGGCCGTTTGAGGAATTGGTCGGGCCACGCGCTCCGCAACTCCTCTGCATCCGTGCGTTTGTGAGGGGGATCGGCGACATCATCGTGTCGTGAGCATCACCTACACTGGTCATAGCTCGGTGTCGGTGTCTCGGCCTACAGTAGTACTGTAAGGCGGAACGGTGAAGGTGGTGACTTGATGGCAACCAGTGATACGAGCTTCCTGGAGTACCTGCAGCTGCAGGATGGTCCCGAGCTCGTGACGAAATCGGAGCTGATTGCCGCCGTCCGGAAGCAGGGCCTGCGTCTGACGGCTCGCCAACTGACCTTCTATGCCACCGAGGGACTGGTACCTCACAGTGTGAGGGTCGGCTCCCGAGCCGGGGCGTATCCGAGGATCGTCGTCGACCTGATGACCTGGATTCTGCGGGCTCGCGACATCGGAGTGTCGATCGAGGCTCTACGTGAGCTCCAACCGGTATGGATGTTCCTCATTCGCGCACGGACATCGGAGGTGCTCGATCTCAACGAGCTTGAGTATGTGGCGCGACAGCACGTCAAGCTGACCGAGGCCGCGATCAATGTGCCCAGGTTGGTGATCGACACCCTGGGGCAGCTCCCGGCCCGGAAGGTCAGGATCGTCGACAAGAACAACGAGGGCAGGTGTTCGACGGATTCGTCGACGACCATTGGGTTCGCGATCGCCCGGAGGCCGGTGGACGAAGAGGGGAACGTGGCCGACGCGAAGTGGTTCGTGGCAACACGCATCACGCTGGCCTTGCCGATGAACTACTCGACAGACCCGACGACGGTCGTGCTCGGTTTGAAGCCGAACGAGAAGCTTCCACCCGACCCTACGATCCGGGTGGCTGAGGCATCGCAGGAAGAGGTGAGCAGCTGACGGGCACGCAAAAACAAAGGTGAGACGGGTATGTCCAGTACCCGTCTCACCGCGAAGGTCGCTACGCAACCGTCCTTGCAACGACAGCGTACGGCCCTCGCTTCGATGAGAGAACACAAACACCGAAGATCGAGGTAACAATCACCATGGCAATTCGAATCACAGCAGTACACCTGGAGGGCGGCAACGCCCACGAGCACATCCAGGAGCTGCGGTGGGTCCTTCAATCCTCCGGCAAGGTCGGCCAGAGCAGCCGCCAGTCGATCGTCAGCTGGATCGAGGAAGGCGAGAAGGCATTCGTCGAGGAACCCGGGGCTCCCCGGGTCGAGGTCCGCGTAGTCGATCCCGGCGCAGGCCGTGCGAAGTACCTGCAGACCTACGCCGACGGAGTGAAGACCAACAACCTGCTGCACCTTCCCCGTTACTGATCTCGATCGGTAAGTAGCGATCGATCTCACCGAGCGCGGCGTAGGAATACGTGTGCCTGCGCCGCGCCGGGCACGCCTCGGCGGGGTGCAATCCCTCGGGATCGAAGCCGTTCGTCCGGTAGGGGCGTGTTATCTCGGCGCCGTCGATCCTCGAACCGAGGTCTCACGTTGAACCAGAGGCGCTAGCACCCAATGTGGCTTCCGCCCTCGTTCCAGACGGCCACGACCGGCGCGCGGGGTTGCGTACTGCCGCCGCCCGGCCAATGGGTGGTTGGCCTTGCAGCGGTAGCGGTGGGAGTTCCCCAAGACACTACGCACGGCTCGCCGCTTCGGTGAGCCGCGAACCCAGTGCTGTCTACAGAGCGGTTCGCGACTCATCACACAGCTGAATACACACCGTTGATCGGAGTCCGACACCGCGGCGACCCGACCAACACGTTCACACCGGAGGTCTCCGATGAAGCTCACCGACCACTTCAACGCCCTGCTCAAGGACACCGTCAACCTCGGCCAGACAAAGTTGGACCTGCTCGACTCGCGCGTCGAGGCGGTCTACAAGGCGCTGAAGGCCGATGAACAGATCGGTTCACTCATTCTCGGCAAGACGCCCCAGGGTTCATGGGCGCACAAGACCATCATCAACCCGGTCGGCAACAACGAGTTCGACGCGGACTTCATGCTCGACATGAGCGAGAACCCGGACTGGGCAGACAATCCCAAGAAGTACATCGAGGAGGTGTACGCGGCTCTGCACCGCCACAGCATCTACGGGAACATGCCGCACTCACGCAAGTGCCGCTGCGTCCGCCTCGTCTACGCGAACTCCATGCACCTCGACATCGTCCCGCACCTCAACCTCGCAGATGGACGCGAAGTCATCGTGAACCGTGACAACAACGATTGGGAGCTAACAGACCCCCAGGGCTTCACAGACTGGATGAAGCAGAAGGACGCGCTCGCGAACGGCAACCTTCGCAAGGTCATCCGACTGATGAAGTATCTGCGAGATCACAAGTCCTCGTTCACCGGAACACGATCCATCCTGCTGACGACGCTGCTTGGCGAGCAGATCACCGAGGTGCGTACGCTGCTCGACCCTAGCTACTACAGCGACGTTCCGACGACCCTCCTGCACGTTGTCAAAGACCTCGACGCCTGGCTTCAACTGAACCCGAGTACGCCTCCTGTTGCTGATCCGTCCGGGTCCGGTGTCTTCTTCGGGCATCGATGGGGTCCTGATCCCGAGACCGCGCAGGCGACGTACAGCTACTTCTGCGCCCGCATCCGTGCCCACGCTGCCGAAATCGAGGAAGCGTACGAGGAGAAGAACAAGGAGCGCAGTGTTGGGCTGTGGCAGGGTATCTTCGGTGATGGGTTCAAGGCGCCGAGCCCGTCGTCTGGCAGCGCGAAGTTCCCAGCGGCAGCCCCAGCCGCCGCTTCCTCCGTGGGGCGGTCTGGCCGCGCCGGATGAGTCGCAACAACCGGACCACGCTGTCGGCCTGGCAGAAGCAGCTCCTTGGCGAGCTGAGGTCGCTCGCCAAGGAGCGACCTCACGACGTGCGGATCGTGAACCGTCCTCAGCTCATGGCTGGCGGCGACGTCGTCCTCCGGATCCGGCTCCACACCGCGGGTATCCCACGGAGCCCCGGCGGGTTGGAACTCGGAGATGACGAGGAGTTCATCGCCAGGATTCCCCCTTCGGTGTTCCTACCCCCGAGCGCAGAGGTTGACCACACCCGTTTCCTCGGCTTCCCCCATGTCCTCCAAGGGCACCGGCTCTGCATCTACCTCGATCCCTCTCGCGAGTGGCGCCCATCCGGCGGGATCGCCGGATTCCTCAACCGACTCTGGGACTGGCTGACCGACGCCGCCGCCGACGCATTCGATCCCTCGACCGCGATGTATCACGCGGTCGGAGGAGTGCTACACCGCGCGGATGGCACGCCCACCATCGTCGTCCGTGAACCCGGCCCATCGAAGCGGCATCAGGTAGCTCGGCTCGTCACTCGCTCGCCGTACCGGTACGACCTCACCTACTCGACCGGCTGTGACGGGCACCGCACACCCGTCTTCACACTCACGAGCGATCTCCCCTTCGGTGCGGCTTCCACGTTCGCCCAGTTCCTATCCCTCCTGGACGACCCGTACCTCGACCGGGCGGGAGGACGGCCGCCACGCGTGTTGACTCAGTCACCAGCGTTCCTCACATCACTGCTTGCCAGTGCTCTACGGAACCCCGACGGCGCCGAGCAGTACTTCGTGCTCGCCATACCCCACCCGGCAGGTGGACCGCACCACCTTCTCTGTGGACGGCTCCCCGCAGTGACCGCCGATGCGCTCCGACGCGTCGCCAAGAAGCACGGCACCACGGTCAATCTTGATCCCGCGAAAATCAACGTCAACATCCCCATCGAATGGTGCAACATGTCCGATGAACGGCAAGAGGTCACAACCCGGCGCGACGACAGCCGACCAGTCAACGGATTCCACGGGAAAGCCGTTCACATCTGGGGATGCGGCGGTCTGGGTTCGTGGATCGCCGAGTTCATCGCACGCGCCGGGGCCGCTACCATCACCGTCTGCGACCCAAGCTCCATCACCGGCGGACTTCTCGTGCGACAGAACTACACCGAAGCCGACATCGGTCAAACGAAGGCGCAGTCCCTCGCCACGCGGCTCAGAGCAATCCGTGACGATCTGACGGTCACCGTCGCCGAAGGGAGCGTCCCTGAGGACCCGGTCTCCATCCTTGCGGCGGACCTCGTCCTCGATGCCACTGTCAATCACGGCATCACCACTTACCTCGACACACTCGCCGGTCAGGAGCGCAGGGCGCTCATCGCCCAGGTCGGTACAGACGCTAGAACGGGAACCCTCGGTATCGCCGACATCTGCGCACCGGGATCTACCCATACACCGTCTGAGATCGACGATCAGGCAGGACGCTCGGTGCTCGCCGATGGCGGGCTGGAGCTTTACCACCCGCTCTGGCAGGAAACAGTCGGCGGCGACGAACTGATCCCCACCAGAGGATGCTCCGTACCGACATTCCACGGTTCGGCCGCTGACCTCGCAGCCGTCGCCGCGACGCTCGTCAACGTGATTGGAATCCACATGCAACAGGCAGAATCGGCCGTTTCTGGCACCCACCTCATTGCCCTGCCACATGCACCAGCTGGGACAAGGCATCACTTTCTTCCGGCTGTGTCGGGCAACCGCCCATGACGCTTCGGCGGGTTCCTTTCAGGGAATCCGGCAGGGGCAGAGAAGAAGTCGACAGACAGGCAGGCCACAACACCCACTGGACCTCCGACGGCACACGGCCACCGGTACGGAATTCGATGTATCTGGAGCGAATCAATGGTGAGTAGAGAACCGATCACACCGACGACAGCGAGGACAGTGTGGGCGCGGTCGGCGGGGCGGTGCGCAATGTGCGCGACATCGTTGTTGGATTGTGAGTGGGGGGACGTGACCGTGTCGGTAGCGGAGTTGGCCCACAACGTCGGCGCGACCGACACTCCTGGGTCACCGCGCGGTCGGTCGGAGATACCGGTCACCGAACGCAACCACCCCGACAATCTGTTGTTGCTGTGCCACGGTTGCCACCGCAAAATCGACAACGCCGATCTCCGTGACCTCTACACCGTGGACGTACTGCGGGAGATCAAGTCCCGCCACGAGGACATGGTGATGGCGGCAACCGATTTCGCGACCCAGCATCGCAGCTTGATCGTCACCACTCGCGCCAGCGTCCGCGGTACTACGACCAAAGCATCGAACAGGCAGATCGCGCAGGCTCTCATCGAAGCCCGCCGGGCCCCGTACTCGGTTGACGGCCGCCAGATCCGGGTGGAGATCGACCTGACCGATTCCGAGTCCGAGCCCTGGGTATGGGAGCGCGGTTGCCAACGCATCGATGAGGCGGTCGCGCGACTCGAAGCTGACACCTGCGGTGGGGCGGTCGACCACGTGTCAGTCTTCGCGCTGGCACCGATCCCGTTGCTGACGTACCTCGGTCACCGCCTCGACGACAAGTACGGTGTGGAGGTTCACCGCCGTGACCGCGTCGATTCCGACACTGCCTGGTGTTGGCCGCGAAACGAGAACGCAGACACCAATTTCACCACCTCCCTCGATGACACCGAATCGGGCGCCCGCGAGGCGGTGGTTCTTGTGTCGGTAAGCGGCACCGTGACCCGCGACAGCATCCCGGAAGGCCTGGCGGAGCTGCCGGTGCTGGAACTACGCCCCGACGGCGTGCTCCCCGGCTTGGACGCGATCGGTTCCCGCACCGATCTCCAACGCTTCTCCGTAGCCTGGCGGCAGCTGCTCGCGCTGGTCGAACAACGCCTTCCAAAGGCGCGGACCCTGCATGTCCTCGCCGCCGTTCCCGCGCCGGCGGCGGTGAACATGGGCCGCTACCGCCCTCGCATCGTCAGCCCAGCGCTGGTGATGTACCAGCGCGCCGATGCCGACACCTTCGAAGCCGCCGTAAAGATCACCGAATGAGCCCCTGCCCCTAGTAGGACATGAACCCCAAACCTCGGT
>NZ_BDCK01000048.1 GCF_001613465.1 Nocardia niwae NBRC 108934 = DSM 45340
GCATCCGATAGCTGCGCCGGGTGCCATCGTCATGCATGACGGTGACGTAGTCGGCGGAAACCTCCTCGACCACACCGGCTTTCTCGCTGACCACGACGTCGCCCGCATCGATCGCGGCGCGCAGTTCCATGCCCGTGCCGACCAGTGGGGCCTCGGAGCGGATCAGCGGAACCGCCTGCTTCTGCATGTTCGCACCCATGAGGGCACGGTTGGCGTCGTCGTGCTCGAGGAACGGGATCATCGCCGTCGCGACCGACACCATCTGGCGCGGCGAGACATCCATGTAGTCGACCTGCGCGGAGTCGATGATCTCCACCTCGGAATTCTTCCGCCGCACCGCGACCCGCGCTTCGACGAACCGGCCTTCGGCGTCGAGCGGCTCGTTCGCCTGTGCCACGACGTGCAGGTCTTCCTGATCGGCGGTCAGGTAGTCGACCTCGTCGGTGACCCGGCCGTCGACCACTTTCCGGTACGGCGTCTCGATGAAGCCGAACGGGTTGACCCGCGCGTACACCGAGAGGTACCCGATCAGGCCGATGTTCGGGCCTTCCGGCGTCTCGATCGGGCACATGCGGCCGTAATGGCTGTAGTGCACATCGCGGACTTCCAGGCCGGCGCGCTCACGGGACAGACCGCCCGGCCCGAGCGCGGACAGGCGGCGTTTCTGGGTGAGGCTCGCGAGCGGATTGCGCTCATCCAGGAACACCGACAGCTGCGAGGTGCCGAAGAACTCCTTGATCGCGGCGACGACCGGACGGATGTTCATCAGCGTCTGCGGCGTGATCGCCTCGATGTCCTGCGTGGTCATCCGCTCGCGTACCACGCGTTCCATCCGCGTCAGCCCCAGCCGCATCTGGGACTGGATCAACTCACCGACGGTGCGCAGCCTGCGATTACCGAAATGATCGATGTCATCGACCTCGACCCGGACCTCGATGCCACCGGGCGCGGTCATGGTCCGCTCACCCGCGTGCAGGCGCAGCAGGTATTCGATGATCGCGACGAGGTCCTCCTCGGTGAGCACCGGTGAGCCGACGACTTCGCCTGCGTGCAGGCCGAGTTTCTTATTCATCTTGTAGCGACCCACGCGCGCGAGGTCGTAGCGCTTCTCCTTGAAGAACAGGTTCTCCAGCAGGGTCTGCGCCGACTCCTTGGTCGGCGGCTCGCCCGGACGCAACTTGCGATGGATATCGAGCAGGGCCTCGTCGGTGCTCGATGTGCTGTCTTTCGCCAAGGACGTCATCATCACCTCGGAGAAGCCGAAGCGCTCGACGATCTGCTCGGTCGTCCACCCCAGCGCCTTGAGCAGCACGGTGACCGGCTGGCGGCGCTTGCGGTCGATGCGCACACCCACGGTGTCGCGCTTGTCCACATCGAACTCCAGCCACGCGCCACGGCTCGGGATGACCCGCACACTGTGCAGATCCTTCTCCGTGCCCTTGTCCACGCTGTGGTCGAAGTACACACCCGGCGAACGCACCAGCTGCGACACCACGACACGCTCGGTGCCGTTGATGATGAACGTGCCCTTGTCGGTCATCATCGGGAAATCACCCATGAAGACCGTCTGGCTCTTGATCTCACCGGTGTTGTTGTTGATGAACTCCGCCGTCACGAACAGCGGAGCCGCATACGTCATGTCCTTGTCTTTGCACTCATCGATCGAGGCCTTGACCTCCTCGAAGCGGGGCTCGGAGAGCGTCAGTGACATCGTCCCGGCGAAGTCCTCGATCGGGCTCAGTTCCGCGAGCACTTCCGCCAATCCGCCCGTGCTCTCGCCACGCGCCGCCGCCCGTACGTGCCGGGCAGGCGCGCCGATCAACCAATCGAACGAATCGAGCTGGATCTCCAGCAACCCCGGAACATCCAGCGGCTCACGAATCTTCGCGAACGAGAGCCGCTTCGACGCCCGGAAGACACCGGCATCGGCAGGCATTCCGGCATCGGCATCGGCCTGAGTCGTGACTGTCAAGATGCGTCCTTCCAGCACCTCGCACCGCCCACGCGTTCGCGTGGCCGGCACGGTATCTGCTTGTCCTGTGGGCGGTATTCATCACGCACCGTGCTGGACTGTGCCCGAACATGCCTCGACAACAACGGGTAGAAGGTGGCACGCAGACTGTGCCACTTTCCACGGTCGATTCGTATTTCGAGAGTTGGACAGCACGCGACCCGGCGCGAAGCCTTTAAATTACACCCCAATGAGACCGATGTCGAGGGACATCAAAAAATAGACACATGATTTCTTGTGTCTTCCCATGTTTATGGTGACATCTCGATATGGGCTGCGTCAAGTCTATTAGCGGTAATTCGTCAGATCACTCGTTCAAGTCTCCAGTCGCGACTGCGGCGGCCGGGGAGGCGACCGGCCGCCTCGATATCCGGACGACAGCGACCGCGGCCAGCGTGAAGACGGTGCCGCACCACAACGCCTTCGCGGGCTGACCGGTGTGGTCGACGACCGCGGCGGCGGTGGCGGGGCCGAGAACAGCGCCGATATTGAACGCGGTGGTGGCCAGCGCGCCCGCGATTCGCGGTGCGGCGGGCGCGGCGGTCTGCACGATCGTGGTGATCAAGGTGGATCCCACGCCGAACGCGACCGCCCCGGACACCGCCGCCATGATCGCCACTCCGGGCAGCGTGTGCGCGGTCAGCGCGGTCAGCAGCCACACCCCGGCGAGCCCGCTCGTGCCGAGTGTGACGATCCGCTCGCGATGACGGTCGCTGTAGCGGCCGGTGAACGTCACGCCGGCGAACGAGCCGAAGCCGAACAAGGCCAGCACGACCGGAACCCAGCGGCTACCGGCCTCGGCGAGCCCGGCGGTGATCGAGCCGAGGAAGGTGAACCCCGCGAAGGTCGCCGCGTTGACCAGCACCGCGATCAGCACCGCGGTGCGAACCGGGCGTCTGCCGAGCACGGTCCACTCCGTCCGCAAGGGAAGATCCTGCTGGACCCGCCGATCACCGGCCCGCACGGCACGGGGCACCATTGCCCACACCGGGATCATCACCGCACCGCTGATCACGGCGACGGCCCAGAACGCTGCCCGCCAGCCCCAAACCTGCCCCAGCAGCGTCCCGGCCGGTACACCGGCGATGCAGGCCACCGTCACCCCGGAAACCACCACCGAGGTCGCGCGCCCGATCGCCGCCGGGTCGACCAAGCGCGGCAGAGCCGCCAGCGCGATGGCGAGGAATCCGGCGTTGGCCACCGCCGCGACGACCCTGGTCAGCAGTAGCACCGCGAAGTCGCTGGTCATCGCGCCGACCACATGGGTCGCGCAGAACACCGCCAGGAACGCCGCCGCCGAATGCCGGACCGGCAATCGACCTGCTGTCATCGCCATCGCCGGTGCTCCGAGCACCATTCCTGCCGCGAACAATGAGGTCAGCAGACCGGCGGTGCCGAGCGAGACCCCGACGTCGACGGCGATCCGCTCCAGCAATCCCGACACCATGAACTCGGACGTGCCCTGCGCGAACACCGCGACAGCCAGCACGAACACCACAATGGGCATAGCAGAACTCCCCGGAAACGGGGCGCCACGCAGACGGCGCGGCGCCCGAGATGGACGCGGAACACGGGCGAACCGTCGCCCGACCGCGGAGAAACCGACTCTTCCGGCGTTGCGAAAATACTGCCGACCGCACTATGACCAGCAGTTCTTTACCCACAACGCCGCCCAGCGCATACGCCGGGCGGCTATCGTCTGGACGACTCCGGGGAATTCACGCCCACACCGTAACAACGCGCATCCGCCCGGGCCAAAGCATTATTCATCCCGCCGGAAAGTCGGTATTCAGTGCGACCGCAGACGAGATATGGCGGTGTGGTTCGCGTAGGGATCCAGCGTTACGGCCGCCGCCCAGACGTGTGCCGCGACAGCGCGCTGGTCGAAGAGCGCGACCCAGGTGTCGGTGGACTCGCGGGTGTCGGTCACCCAGGTGGGCGTCGGTCCCAGTTCGGGTAGGTGGATGTACGTCAATGAGGTGTAAGCGCGTCCGCGGGCATCGAAGATCGTTGCCGCGCAGACAGGGTCGGATGTGGCGCGCTCGCTCAGTCGGCCGGTCTTCGCGGCCCGGATCGCCTCCGAGGGAACGCCGTCCGCTCCGGTGAACATCTCGCCCACCGTCAGGTAGGCGAGGCCGAAACCCCACAAGCGGCCGGTGAATCTCCGGATCAGCCATTCGGCCGAATCCAGGATGGGGGAGCGCTCGGCGTCGGGGTCGAGGACTATCAGGAGGTGGGCCGCGTCGTGCGCGGTGGGGTTCTCGGTGCCGGCGAACCCCCAGAAGTGCACAGTGTCGGTGTCTGCGGCGTCTGCGCGGCGCTCGGTCATCATTGCCGTGAGCATCGAATCGACCGTGGCTCGGGGTGGGTATCGGATGGTGGAATTCGTCGGCTTCCACGACTCGGGGCGCGGACGGTTTCGTCGCTTGGACATGTCCCTCTCGGTTATTCACACGGGTGATGGAATCGGTCAGGTGAAATCGCGTGGCCGGTCGGATCCGGTGTTCACGCCCGGCTCGCGGACAGCAGAACCTCCCAGAACTGGGCGCGTACCGCGTCCCACAGTCGAAAGTGGCGCGGAAACCATTCGCGAACCTGCGCCAGGTCCGGAAGAGCGCGCTCGTCGAACGCGACGAACCCGCTCTGGCCCAGAGGGATCGGCACGGTGTCGCCGTTGTTGCGCAGCCGATAGGCGGGGGTCGGATCGGCTTCGTCACGCAGGAACACGATTTCGATGCGGGTCCCCACCATCCGCCAACCGGCCTGCGCGGCTCCCGCGGTGGTTCGATGCACTCGGGTCACCCTCGCGTGGATTCCGCTGGCGTCGCCAACGCCGACAACCGTTCCAGCACGGCCTGAATCGTGGGCACATCATGGAAGTGATCGGCGCGGCGGCCTTCGTCGAGTGACAGGAACTTCATGCCACGTGCGGCAGCACGTTCACGGTGGCTCACCGCCTGAGGTGTCAGCCGTCCCGCGTCCACCAGCGTGCGGTACGCCGCCGCTTTCCACGCACACCGCTCGATTCGGCAGGCCAGGTGAGCCCGCATCTGCTCGTGTGCCAGCTGCACATCCGCGTGGCGGCAGCTGTCAGGCGGGGCGAACAGGGCGTCCGGTGCTCCACGACCGCCGTGCCTCGGCGGCCGGAAATCGCGCGTAGTCGGTTCCGGCGCGCGGGAATTCGTGACGAAATCGAGTTCTGTTCCGTGTTGTTCGGCCATGTGCATATGCTGCGGGCGTGCTCACGGCGGGAGGCTCGAAACGGCGGGTGCCCGGCAAACGGTGCATACGCACTGAGCGCTTCCCGCGTTGGGCGCACGTCGATTCTCGCCGTGGGAAAAATCAGGTCACACCGTGGGACAGCAGGGGAGGACACAGCGGAAATGGTCGGTAGCAAGTTGGACAACAGCCGGACGACGCTGCCGCGTCGCCAGTTGGGCCGCGCACTGCGCGACGCACGTCAGGCCAACGGCTACACCCTCGAGCAGGTAGCCGAAGTCCTGGAGATCAGCCGATCATCGCTCGGACGGCTGGAACTGGGGCAGAACGAGAAGGTCAAGGTCCGGGACATCGAGTTCATCTGCCAGTACTACGGGCTACCGGAGAGTCGGACGGAGTACCTGAAGTCGCTCGTGGTCGAGGCCAAGACGAAGGTGTGGTGGCAGGATTACCGCAGTCTGATCCGGCCGGGCTTCAACACGTATCTCCAGTTGGAGGCGGCGGCAACAGGGCTCTATTTCTTCCAGTCGCTTGTCATTCCTGGACTACTGCAGACCGCCGACTATGCGCGGAACGTCGAAGCCTATCCGCCGAATTCCACTGTGGAAGAGATCGAGCGACGTGTAGCGCTGCGAGTGAAGCGATCCACGATACTTACTCGGCGACATAGGCCGATGCACGCAGAGTTCCTTCTGCACGAGGCGGTTTTGCGGACTGTGGTCGGCTCCGTAGCGACTATGTCGAGGCAGCATCATCATATTGCAGATCTGAGCACGCGAGACAACGTTTCAATTCGCATCCTGCCATTCACTGCCGGTTTCCCTGCTGGGTCGGCAATACCGCCCTACATAATTCTCGATTTTTTGCGTGATGAACCGTCGGTCGTGTATACCGAAGGCGCTGTCGGCACAATGATTTTCGAGGAACGTGACGATGTCGCTCGATTTAGAGATATTTTTGATGCCCTTCGTGACGCTGCGCTTCAGGAGCAGCCGTCGAGGGACCTACTGCGAACCATGGCAAGGAGATATGAGCAGTGACCAGCGACCTACCCGGTGAGCAGTGGTTCAAGTCCAGTCATAGCGGTGGTGGCGAATCGTGTGTCGAAGTCGCCTGGCTGGCTGATGGCCGTGTCGGTGTCCGCGATTCGAAGAACCCGGCCGGTTCGTCGTTGATCTTGACGCCGGGTCAATGGGATGATTTCACCGCATGCATGTCGGATGGCGCATTCCACTTGCACTTTGATCTGTGAATCGTGGTAGACGACAGACGGCTCGAACGATCGAGAGACTTGCCCAGGAACTTGACGAGGAGGTACGGACAATGACCGTCGATGCATCCGGAGCGAAGTAGTTCAAGTCTGTCCACAGTGGTGAGGCCGATGCGTGCGTCGAAGTCGCGTGGCTCGAGGCTGGTCTCGTCGGTGTTCGTGATTCGAAGAACCCGACCGTACCGGCACTGATCTTCACACCGGGACAATGGGACTCCTTCACCGCCCGTGTTATGGATGGTGCATTCGATTCGCGCTCCGATCTGTGAAATCGCGGCCGATGGCCCCGACGTCGGCTTGAAGCCGACGGCCGGGCCATCGTTGTCTCGACTTCTGACAGCAGTCACTCCGCATCGCACCGGTGTGGCGGCTCAACGGCGGCTGAGCCAGACTGCTGCCAGCGGGTACGGAGCGATGATCGGGGTCCCGGCGATGTTCACCGTTCCCGACCAGAGTCCCTGCCGGGGGTCGATGTCATGCAGGTCGAGCCCGAACGGAACGAAGTCGAACGAAACGTACGTCTCGTCCGGCCCGACCGGCGTCTGATGCCCGCCCCGGCTCGAGCCACCGCAGACCAGCGCCACCGTCTTGCCATCCAGAAAGACTTGCAGGTCGCAGTTCTCGATAGGCGACCCGATCACATTGGACGGGCCCCGCCCGATGTGATAGGTCCCCGGCGGGATAACGCCGTTGCGCGGAAACTCCGGATCGTCAGCGGAGGCGACGGCGGGAGCAACAGAGACTGCCGCAGCAGCAAGCGCGACCCCGGCAGCAATCTTGCCAAACTTCATAGTTCCAGCTCCTCGAATACTTCGTCGAACTCGTTCGTATGTCCCAGCTCTCGTCCAACTCGTTACTGCACTGCCACCCTAGACGCGGCCCAAACCTTCCACCCCCCAATGCCGTGAGATCGGTTCGGACCGCTCCGGCCAGCCGCCGACACGTCATCCTCGGCCCGTTCGGTGGCCCAGCGCAGGCAGTCGAGCACCGCCACGGAATGTCAACGGATCGAGGCTTTACTGCTGCTTACATGACTCAGGCTTCCGGCGAATGATCGATTGCCTGCTGTGTTGTCCCGCGAGCCACCGCTTCGGCAGTCCGGTCCCTTGGTGGACGCGAGTAGGCGCGCTGCCGCGGGCGGCCATGGACCGGATGGCCACCTCCATGCTTCGGAGCGTGGTTGGACGATGTCGGAGACCTTGGGCGATGCCGAGCGTCCGGCGTGGCAATGACCGTCGCCGCGAAAGCGAGAACGAGCCAGGCGCAGAAGAACAATGGCCAGTACAGCGAGGGATTGAAGCCCGATACGGTCGGACCCAGTTATTGCCTGACGACTTCGATGACCACCTCAGCATGCAGAGGAGCTGGCTTGTCTGGTTTTGCCCGCGTCACTCTGAATGCCTGGGAGGGCAAGGCCTGCACTGCCTTCACCGAAGGCGCGAACGGCAACGGCGGAGTCAACGTCCTCCCGTCCGACGCCTCGTCGGCCGCTCGGCTATCGAGCCCGGGAGACGACATCTGCGATCGGATCCGATTGGCGATAGTCGCAGTATTTTTTGCGGGGGCGGCCCGCATAGCGTCCGGATCCGGCCGGTGACTCGCGATGACAGCGCCCTGGTCTGCCCGCGTTTCCCTTGGGCCTACCCCGCATGTCCAGGGCATCTCTGGGCCACGCGGGCAGGGGAACGTCGGCTGGTCGTCTGCTAACGTTGGCGAACCTGAGTCGTCGCGGGTCGAGAGGGTGGGGATGAGTCGTCGAATCACGTTGGCACTGCTCATCGGTGCGCTGACAGCCGGAGTCGTCGCCTGCGAGGACACTACGAGCGGTACACCGGCGACGGGTTCCAGTACGACTGCTGCCCAGGCACTGTTCAACCCATGCACGGGAATCCCCGATGAGGCGTTGCGGAAGGCAGGGGTCGATCCGGCCACCGAGGAGAAGGGCATTGCGGGAGTCGACCAGTCCGGCTGGGAAATCTGTCGATGGAAAGGCAGCCGCTACTCGATGACCATGTTCTCTACCGCGAGGACCGTGGCCGAGTTCGAGAAGAAGCCCGGCAATGTCGAATTCCAGGACGTCACGGTAGCTGGTCGAGAAGGTCGGCAGTTCAGGGTCGAAGGTGCATCGAAGGGCCTCCTGTGTGATGTCCTCTTCTCCGCGTCTCAGGGCGTTGTCCAATTGCGGGTATCGAATCTGGCCGGTCTCGACAACCACGAGGACCCGTGCACGACCCTGTATCGAGTTGGCGAGTCGATTGTGCCGGTTCTACCGAAATAATCTGGGAGGGGATGGATGAGCGAGAACAGCGCGGGGCTGTGGAGTCGACTTGCCGGGGCCGCTCGATCGGGGGAGCTCTACCTTGATGATCAAGAAGTCGCATTCGCGTGTGCAAAAGCGTGCGATCAGCGCCTGAAGGAACTTCAAGATCTGGCGATCGTCACACAGGATGTACAAAACGTCGCTGGGTTCGGTGACTTCAAGATGGCCGACGACCTGGTGAAGAAGTTCGCCAAACAGGCGACCGGAGAGGATCATTCGGTAGACCGGGTTGTGCTCGAACACATCGAGACCGTGAAGAACATGCGTGAGGTCATGGCGATCTCGTTCAAACGCATTACCGGGCAGGACATCGAGAACGCGACGCAGATCGCGAGCACCACCGAGCAGGTGCGCTGATGGTCAATCCGTTCAGTAACCCAGCGGTCAAAGACGTGGGAGCTACGGTGCTCCGCAACGTTGCCAATTGGGTCTTCGACATACAGCCGGATGCCGATCCCTTCGCTGTGCAGGACAAATACAACCAGCAGCGGGACGATGTGCGCTCGCGGGCTGCCGGTCTCGGCTTTCAAGGCGAATTCCGGCCGAGGGAAGTCCTCGATACGGACGAGTTCGAACGCTACGACGTCGCCACGCTGCGCAGTAAGGTCGACCAGATCGATCTCGCGACCGTCAGTGGCCTGGTGGCAGCGTGGAACACCATCGCGGATCGGCACCAGGAGTCGCTGAGAACCTTCACCGATGCGATGGCCCGTGCCACCGATGAAGGTGTGTGGCGTGGTGAAGCGCGTAATGCGGCGGCCAGCGCCGTCAGCGACTACGCCGCTCAAGGCGCGCAGGTCTCGAACGCGGCGCGGCTGACGAGCAGCAAGCTGGCCGAATTGCAAACCGGGTTGGAGCCGACCAAAGAACTGGTCCCGCACGCTCCGGATCATCGCAGTGGCTTCGAGAACGCGGTAGGTCTCTTCGCAGGACGTGCCTGGCGCAATGACGATGTGGCGCAGCACAACGCGAAGGTCGAAGCGGTGCGGGTGTTGAGCACCGTCTATGCCCCGGTCGTCATGGAGTCCGACACGAACGTCCCGGTGATCCCCCGCCCGGCGTCGACCACGAATCCGAGTGGTACCGACGACGGCAGCACACCGCGCGGCACGAACAATGGCACTGGAAACCCATCGTCTTCGCCGAGTTCGAATCCGTCCGAGACGACGAACTCCATCGACGATTCGACGACTTCGACGAGCACCGAACCTTCGGACAACACCTCCCAAACACCGGAGTCGACCACTACCGACCCGGCGTCCACCACGGAGGAGTCGACCACACCGGCTTCGACTACACCCACTTCGACGACGCCTGCCTCGACGACGCCCACCCCGAGCACATCGCCGAACAGTCCCGGCAGCCCGCATTCGAGTACGCCGGGCAGTCCTGGGAGTCCCGGTTCTCCGAACGCGCCGGGGGTTTCGGTGCCCTCCAAGGGCACACCGAGCAACCCCAACGCGGTCGCGGCGGCCGCGCGGACCGGTGCTTCGCCCGGCCGCGCCGGTACGAGCGGCATGGGTGGAATGGCCCCCGGTGCGCGCGGCGGCAAGTCGGAGGACGAGGAATCCACCAAGGGGATTCCGGATTACCTGATCACTCAGGAGCACGGCAATGAGCTGACGGGGCTCGACGACCTGCCGCGGACGGTGCCGCCGGTCATCGGTGACAGCCAGCGGTAAGGACGTCATCCGTGTCTGAGGTGCAGACCTGGCGGTTCACCGCGCTCGAATTCCGGACGTTGTGGGAGTCCACCGGCCGGGACGTGCTGCCCTATCCCTTGCAGCACCAGTACACGACGGAGTTCCGGTCGGAGAGCCTGCGGTTGCGGCAGGCCGCGGCGCAGTCGTTGCATCCGCGCATCGATGACGATCTGTTGCGTGCGGTGGAAGTGCTGCTGGCGCCGGAGGCTCGGGTGGAAGTGGCCGGATTCGCCGGCAAGCGCAGGGAGCGCAGGCTGCGGGCGCATGCGGGCGTGCACGCCCAGCACGGCGCGGTCGCGGTGCAGGAGCCGGGACCGGACCCGGAGCACGGCGGTGACGTGGTGTTGACGTTGCTGTCCGCCGGTGAGGTGGCGCGGGCTGTCGTCGATGTGTTCCCGGCCTGCCGCCCAGGTTCGGGGAAGCAACTGCAGGCTTCGGCGGACGAACTCGCACGGCCACGTCCGCCGGTCCGCGACGCTTGGCGGCCGACGCCACGAGAGGAGTTCGAGCGGTTCTTCACCCGGGCGATGACCTTGATCGGTCACGTCGGCGTGTATGCGATGGGAAGTGTGGACAATCGGCATATCGAAGGTCGCAAGGACTTTCAGCTCAACGATGTCGAAAACGACGGCCGCTATGTGACCTTCGGCACCGACCTGCTCACCATCAAACCGAGCACCGCAGACCGCATCGCGGGCACCCTGCAACAAATGATCGCCAATACCGTCAAGGAAGTACGCGACGGAGTACACCTGCCGTACTGACGATCAGCGCAGCATTGGAATCCAAGTCGCTACCGCTGCTCCTGTTCACAGAACGTTTGCCCGCGACCGGCTTGGTCGAGGCCTTGCCTGGCAACCGCCCATCAGATGAACCCACCGGCGCACAGCGGTCGAAGCGACGAAAACGTCCGCCCATCGTCCCGGTGCAGGCCGGAACCCATTGCTGGACCCGAGAGCGGGCGATGGGCGGACGTTCGGCAGGGCGGTTCCGCCGGAGGGGACGGCGGGTGTCGCGCCCGTGTCCCGCGGGGTCCGGACCGCGGGACGGGTTGGGCGGTCAGACGTTCGCGTAGGCCAGCGAGGGGACGCGCTGGATGGCGAAGGAGGACCGCAGGTAGAACCACCAGGTGACGCCTGCCATGACCAGGAATGCCACGGCGTAGGCCCAGAACGCGGGAGCCATGCTGTGCAAGTGGGTGTTGGACAACCGCAGCGCCTGCTGCAACAGCCAGCCGCCGGAGGCCCCGACCGCGCCGATGACGCCGATCGCGGCGCCCGCCTGACGTTTGGCCGACGCCGCGGCCTCGGCAGCGTCGAGGCCGTGCTCGGCGGCGTACTTCTTGGACTCCGCGCTGAAGATGGTCGGGATCATCCGGTAGGTGGAGCCGTTGCCGATGCCGGTGAGCACGAACAGCAGCAGGAACGCGACGAGGTAGAGCGGGAAGCTCTTCAGTTCCAGCCCGGCCATGATCAGCCCGACCGCGATCGCCATGCCGCCGAACACGTACAGGGTGATCTTCGCGCCGCCGACCTTGTCGGACACCCAGCCGCCGAACGGCCTGCTGAACGACCCGACCAGCGCCCCGAGGAAGGCGAGGTTACCGAGCGTGGTGATCCAGCCGATCTTGGCCAGGTCCGGGAAGTTGGCCTTGATCAGCGTCGGGAAGGCGAAGGAGAAGCCGATGAACGAGCCGAAGGTGCCGATGTAGAGGACGGCCATGACCCAGGTGTGCCGGTTGGTGAGCGCGAGCCGGTAGGACTTGCCGTCCGACTTGGCGGTGCTGATGCTGTCCATGTAACGCAGCGCGCCGAACGCGGCGGCCAGGATGAACGGCACCCAGACCAGGACCGACAGCGTGATGCCGAAGCGGTAGCCGCCCGGGTCCTTGGCCATGATGTGCGTGCCGAGGGTGATCAGCAACGGCAGCACCAACTGGGTCTGGGCGACGCCGAGGTTGCCGCCCGCGGCGTTGATGCCCAGGGCCGCGCCCTTCTTGCCCTCGGGGAAGAAGAAGTTGATGTTGGCCATCGAGGAGGAGAAGTTGCCGCCGCCGACACCCGCGAGCGCCGCCAGCACCAGGAACACCCACATCGGGGTGCCCGGCTGGTTGACGAAGTACGCCAGGCCGAGCGTCGGGATCAGCAGCATCGCGGCACTGAACACGGTGAACGCGCGGCCACCGAACCGGGGGATGGCGAAGGTGTAGGGGATGCGCAGCGCGGCGCCGACCAGGGTGGGGGTCGAGGTCAGCAGCAGCGCGTTGCTCACCGCGGTGGGATTGCCCTTGCCGAGGCCGGCGAGGAAATCGAATCCGGCTGCGCCCATGCTGGTTACGACGGTGCCCCAGATGACCCAGATGCTGAAGCCGAGATTCTCGGCGAACACGGAGAACATCAGATTCTTGCGCGCGGTCTTCGCGCCACCGGATTCCCAGAACTTCGCGTTGTCCGGATCCCAGTGGTCGAGCCAGCGTCCCCGTCTTTGATATTCGAAAGTCGTTGGCTGCGACTGCTGGCCGGTGGCTGCTACGGCGGTCATCGGCTTCCTCTCGATTCGGCTCGACCGGCCCTCATCGCGGCTGCGCCGCCGGCGGCTGTCGAGTGCCTAGCTACGGTCGAGACAAAGGTATGAGCCGCTTGTTGCGTCCCCGTGGCCCGCGATGACGTTCCCGGCAAATCCGACTCACATCGCGCTGCCCCGAATGGTGACCACTCGGTTACCTGGCGCGGTTCAGCGCGCGTCGGGATATTCCGCGATCAGAGAATTGAGGAAGCAGCGCGTCGCCGAGGCGGCCCGTTCGGGATCGCCGTCGATGACGGCGTGCACCAACGCGGCGTGCTCCTCGGTATAGGAGTCGTCGGACTTGGCGGTGCGGGCGCGGATGACCTGCTCGATGATGGGCAGCAGCGAATCGTAGAACTCGAGATACACCGCGTTGTGACTGGCGACGACGATTGCGCGGTGCAACTGGACGTCCGCCTCGATCGCGGCGGCGGGGTCCTCGTCCCACTTCTTGTCGCGTTCGGCCAGCAGCCGCAGCAGATTGGTGATGTCGGCGTCGTCGCGGCGTCGCGCGGCCAGGCCGGCGGCGGTGACATCCAGCGCGAGGCGCAGCTCCAGGACGTCGCGTTCCTCGGCGTCGGCGAAGTACTTGCCCAGGGTTCCGCCGAGGTCGGAGGCCGCGATGACATAGGTTCCCGAGCCCTGGCGACGCTCCAGCATGCCGGCGTGCACGAGCGCCTGGACGGCCTCGCGCACCGTGTTGCGGCCGGTGCCGGTGAGCTCGGTGAGCTCCGGCTCGGTCGGGATGCGGGCGCCGATCGGCCAACGGCCGGAACGGATTTCGGCACGCAGCTGCTCGGTGACCTGGGCGATGAGGCTGGTGCGCCGGACGGGTTGCACCTGGACAGAGTACCGCCCATCACAAATCGTTGCCGGTCATCATCCGGTCATCCTATGATTTCTCGGTGACTGCGACCTTTCCCGAAACCACGGCTCGCCAGGAATCCGTCCTGGTCGAGCGCCGTCGACGCGCGCTGACCGAGGGTCGCCTGCTGGTCCTCACCGCCATCGTGATGTCGGCGCTCACGCTGCGGGTCGCCGTCACCGCCTTCAGCCCGCTGGCCGAGCGCATCGGCGCCGAAATCGGTTACGGCGCCGCCGTTGTCGGCGTCTTCGGCATGATCCCCACCGCCATGTTCGCGCTGTCCGGGCTGCTCACTCCCGTTCTGGCGGTCCGGCTCGGGCTGGAGCGCACCGCGTTGACCGCCATGTTGATGGCGGGCACCGGCATGGTGCTGCGGGTGCTGATGTCGGGCACGGCCGAACTGCTCGTCTTCTCCGCACTCGCCCTCGCGGGCATGGGCATCGGCAATGTGGTGATCCCGCCGCTGGTGAAGCGCTATTTCCCGGATCGCCTCGCCGTGATCAGCTCGCTGTACATCGTGATGGTGCAACTCGGCACGGTCGTGCCCGCCTTCACCGCGGTCCCGGTCGCCGACGCGCACGGCTGGCGGATCTCGCTGGGGGTGTGGGGCCTGCTCGGCTTCACCGCGGCGGTGCCCTGGCTGGCGGTACTGCGCGGCAGGCGCGGCCGGGACGGCGCGGATACGACGGCGGTGCCGCAGCAGGAGCCGCATTCCGGGCGCGTGTGGCGATCGCCGATCGCCTGGGGGATGGCGGGCATGTTCGGTATGACCTCGCTCACCACCTACGCGATGTTCACGTGGTTGCCGAAGATCCTGAGCGAAGCGGGCGCGAGCGCCGCGTACGGCGGAGCCATGGTCGGCCTGTTCGCCGTGGTCGGCCTGGTCGCCGCGCTCACCGCACCGACGGTGGTCGCCCGGTTCCGCAACCCGTTCCCCGTCGTGGTGGGCTGCGCCGTGCTGTTCTTCATCGCGTTCACGGGGCTGCTCCTCGCTCCGATGGCCGCGCCGATCCTGTGGGTCGTCGTGCTCGGTCTCGGCCCGAGCACCTTCCCGATGGCGCTGACGCTGATCAACTTGCGCACCCGCACCCCCGCCGGTTCGGCCGCGCTGTCGGGCTTCACCCAGGGCGTCGGCTACGCGGTGGCCTGCGTGGGCCCACTGCTGTTCGGCGTGCTGCACACGGCGACGGGTGGCTGGCTGGTTCCGTTCGCGATGCTCGGGGTCGCGGTGCTGGTGCTGCTCGCGGGCGCCTGGCAGGCGTGCAAGCCGCGCCTGCTCGAAGACACGTGGAATTGAGCGCGGCGAAAAACTCACAACTCCGGTTGCGCGACTGTGCGAACGGAGTCAGGATGTGCGCAACGATTTTCGCGACGTAGCGCGCGTCACACCTCACCGCCCGCCGAATTCGATATCGGCCCATTTGTGACGCGCGGAAACCGTTGCGTCACATGCCTGAAACATTGGCGCGAAACTCACCCCGGATCCGCGGTAATCGTGAGCAACCGTTGATTTGACGGTCATTTCGCGCAGCATTTCGGCAATACCCATTTCCTACCGTGGGGCCATCCGACATTGGGAGGCCCCGTTGAGCACGCTGACGCGTAACCGTCTGGAAGCGCTGGGACGGACGAAGATCCGCAGGCCGCAGATCGAGCACTGGGACGCCGAGGATGTCGCCGCCTGGGAAGCGGGCGGCAAGGACATCGCGCGGCGAAACCTGATCTGGTCGGTCTTCGCCGAGCACGTCGGCTTCTCGGTGTGGTCGATCTGGTCGGTGATGGTGCTGTTCATGCCGACCGACAAGTTCGGCATCGACCCGGCGGGCAAGTTCTTCCTGGTCGCCATGCCGACCCTGGTCGGCGCGTTCCTGCGGATTCCCTACACCGTGGCGACCGCGCGGTTCGGCGGCCGCAACTGGACCGTCTTCAGCGCGGTGATGCTGCTGATCCCGACGCTGCTCACGCTGTACTTCATCAACCAGCCGGGCACCTCGTACACGACGTTCCTCGTGGTCGCGGGCTTCGCCGGCTTCGGCGGCGGCAACTTCGCCTCCTCGATGACCAACATCAACGCCTTCTACCCGCAGCGGCTCAAGGGCTGGGCACTGGGCTTGAACGCGGGCGGCGGCAATATCGGCGTTCCGGTGATCCAGCTGATCGGCCTGCTGGTCATCGCGACGCTCGGCAATGGCTACGCCTCGCTGATCTGCGCGGTCTACCTGGTGCTGATCGCGATCGCCGGGCTCGGCGCCGCGCTGTTCATGGACAACCTGCCCAACCAGAAGGCCGATCTGTCCTACATGATCACGGCCCTGAAGGTGCCGCAGTCCTGGGCGATCGCGTTCCTCTACATCGGCACCTTCGGCTCGTTCATCGGCTACAGCTTCGCCTTCGGCCAGATCCTGCAGATCAGCTTCCGCGCGGGCGGCGACACCGTCGCGCAGGCCACGCTGCACGCCGCGCAGATCGCGTTCATCGGTCCGCTGCTCGGCTCGCTGGCCCGGCCCTACGGCGGCAAGTGGGCCGACCGCATCGGCGGAAGCCGCGTCACCCTCTACGTCTTCGGCGCGATGATGGCGGCCGCGGTGCTGGTCACCGTGGCCAGCACGATGGCCGACAACAACAACGGCGTGGCAGGCGGCGGCGTGATGACCGCGCTCGTGATCGGTTTCATCGCCCTGTTCGTGCTCTCCGGCATCGGCAACGGGTCGGTCACCAAGATCATCCCGTCGGTGTTCGAGGCGAAGTCCAAGAGCCTGGACGCCACCCCCGCCGAACGGTCGGCCTGGTCGCAGAACACCTCCGGCGCGCTGATCGGTTTCGTCGGCGCCATCGGCGCCCTCGGCGGCGTGGGCATCAACCTGGTGCTGCGCTCCTCCTACGCGTCCACCAAGTCCGCGACCACCGCGTTCTGGGTGTTCATGGCCTTCTACGTGGTCTGCGCCCTGGTGGTCTGGGCGGTGTTCCTGCGCCGTCCCGCACTGCGGGGCCTGCCCGCCGACTCCGACGTGGTGGCCGAAGCCGAGACCTTCGTCCTCGAAGCGGAGGCCAGTCAGTCCCAGTCCCCGTCCGCCGGCTCGGCCCGCGCCTGACACCCGATCCAGTCCAGGAGGACCCACAGATGAACCCCACAGTCGCTCGCAAGACCGCGGTGGTCGTCGGCCACGGAATGGTCGGGCACCGGTTCGTCGAGGCGCTGCGCTCGCGCGACACCGACGGCCAGTGGCAGGTGATCATCCTCAGCGAGGAGCAGCTGCCCGCCTACGACCGCGTCGGCCTCTCGTCCTACGTCGGCGCCTGGGACGCGAGCGCGCTCGCGCTGCCCGGCAACGAGTACACCGGTGACGAGCTGGTCGAGCTGCGGCTGGGTCAGAGCGCCGAGTCCATCGACCGGGCTGCGCGCAAGGTGACCACCTCCTCCGGCGACATCCTCGCCTACGACGCGCTGGTGCTGGCCACCGGTTCCTACCCGTTCGTGCCGCCGGTGCCCGGCCACGACGACCCCGCGTGCTTCGTCTACCGCACCCTCGACGACCTCGACGGCATCCGCGCTGCCGCCGAAGCCGCGGGTCCCGGCGCGGTGGGCGTGGTGGTCGGCGGCGGTCTGCTCGGCCTGGAGGCCGCGAACGCCCTTCGCCTGCTCGGACTCACCCCGCACGTGGTGGAGTACAACACCCGGCTGATGCCCGCCCAGGTCGACGAGGGCGGCGGCGCCATCCTCGAGCGTCTGGTCACCGACCTCGGCCTGCACGTGCACACCGGCGTGGGCACCTCCTCGATCGAGGCGGCCGACAAGGGACTGAAGGTCACCCTGTCCGACGAGACGGTGATCGACGCCGGGCTGGTGGTGTTCTCCGCCGGTGTCCGCCCGCGCGACCAGATCGCCCGCGACGCTGGACTGGAGGTCGGCCCCCGCGGCGGCATCATCACCGATCTCGGCCTGCAGACCTCGGACCCGAACATCTGGGCCATCGGCGAATGCGCCGCCGTGGAAGGCGTGTGCTACGGCCTGGTCGCCCCCGGCTACAGCACCGCCGAGATCGTCGCCGACCGGCTCCTGGGCGGTGCGGGCGAGTTCCCGGGCGCGGACATGTCGACCAAGCTCAAGCTGCTGGGTGTCGATGTGGCCAGCTTCGGCGACGCGCACGGCGTCACCGAGGGCGCGCTCTCGGTCGTGCTGCACGACGCGGCCAAGGGCACCTACGCCAAGCTGGTCGTCTCCGACGACGCGAAGACGCTGCTCGGCGGCATCCTGGTCGGCGACGCCACCGCCTACTCGGCGCTGCGCCCGCTGGTCGGCCGCCCGCTGCCCGCCGAACCGGCCGCGCTGATCTCGCCCGCGGGCGCGGAACTGGGCGCCGACGCGCTGCCGGACGACGCGCAGATCTGCTCGTGCAACAACGTGTCGAAGGGCGCGATCTGCGGCGCGATCGCGGACGGCGCCTGCGACGTCCCGGCGATCAAGAGCTGCACCACCGCCGGAACCTCGTGCGGCGGTTGCGTTCCCATGCTCAAGAAGCTGCTCGAGCAGTCCGGCGTGGAGATGTCCAAGGCGCTGTGCGAGCACTTCGAGCAGTCGCGCGCCGAGCTGTTCCAGATCGTCCAGGTCACCGGCATCCGCACCTTCTCCGGCCTGCTCGCCAAGTACGGCAAGGGCGCGGGCTGCGATATCTGCAAGCCGACCGTCGCGTCCATCCTCGCCTCCACCTCGAGCGACCACATCCTCGACGGCGAGCAGGCGGGCCTGCAGGACACCAACGATCACTTCCTGGCCAACCTGCAGAAGAACGGCACCTACTCGGTGGTGCCCCGGATGCCCGGCGGCGAGGTCACCGCCGAGCAGCTGATCACCATCGGCGAGGTCGCCAAGGAATTCGGCCTGTACGTGAAGGTCACCGGCGGCCAGCGCATCGACCTGTTCGGCGCGCGCGTCGAGCAGTTGCCGCTGATCTGGAAGCGGCTGGTCGACGCGGGCATGGAGTCCGGTCACGCGTACGGCAAGTCGCTGCGCACCGTGAAGAGCTGCGTGGGTTCCACGTGGTGCCGCTACGGCCAGCAGGACTCGGTCGGCATGGCCGTGCTGCTGGAGAAGCGCTATCGCGGCCTGCGTTCGCCGCACAAGCTGAAGCTGGCGGTCTCGGGTTGCGCCCGCGAATGCGCCGAGGCGCGCGGCAAGGACGTCGGCGTGATCGCCACCGAGAACGGCTGGAACCTCTACGTCGGCGGCAACGGCGGTCTCACCCCGAAGCACGCGGTGCTGCTGGCCGGTGAGCTCGACGACGAGACGCTGATCAAGTACATCGACCGGTACCTGATGTTCTACATCCGCACTGCCGATCGTTTGCAGCGCACCGCTCCCTGGCAGGAGGCGCTGGAAGGCGGCATGGATTACCTCAAGCAGGTGATCTGCGAGGACAGCCTCGGCATCGCCGAGGATCTGGAGGCGGCGATGGCTCAGCACGTCGCCGGCTACCGCGACGAATGGGCCGCGGTGCTGGAGGACGAAGAGAAGTTGTCTCGCTTCGTGTCGTTCGTCAACGCCCCGGAGGAAGCCGATCCGACGATTTCCTTCGACGAAACCGGGGAGCGGAAGGTTCCCGTCCTGCTCGGACTGCCGGAAGTTCCGGTCGCCACGCAGGGGAAATGACCGCTTAACCGCTTGGAAACAGAACGTCGGTACCAATGAGTAAGGCGTTTGGAGGATGACACCGATGACCGTGATCGATACCCCCGGCATCGCCGCAGCTACCACCACGGGGTGGACGCAGGCTTGCCGTCTCGACTACTTGATTGCCGGCCGCGGCGTTGCGGTGTTGCTGAGAGGCGGACGCCAGGCCGCCCTGTTCCTGCTGGAGAACGGCATGCTGTACGCCGTCGGCAATATCGATCCGATCGGCCGGGCGGCAGTCATGTCGCGCGGCATCGTCGGCGATCGCGGCGGGGTGCCGGTGGTGGCCTCGCCGCTGCTGAAGCAGGCCTTCTCCCTGGTCGACGGGCATTGCCTGGACGACGAATCGGCGATGCTGCCGGTGTACGCGGTGCGCGTGGACGACGGCATCGTTTCGATTTCCAACGAGCCGGTGACCTCCGCGCTCGCGTCCTCGGATGGATGAACGCCAATGACAACGATTGACGCGGGCGCGAGCCTGGCCGGATTCACGGTGGGCATCACGGCGGCCCGGCGGGCGGAGGAATTCGCCACCCTGCTGGAACGCCGTGGCGCGACCATCGTTTCGGCGCCGGCCATCCGGATCATTCCGCTGGCCGATGACAACGAGCTGGAGCGGGTGACCCGGCAGCTGGTCGCCGATCCACCGCAGATCACCGTGGCCACCACGGGAATCGGCTTCCGCGGGTGGATGGAGGCGGCCGAGGGCTGGGGCCTCGCCGAGGACCTGCGCGCGACATTGGGAACCACCCGGATGCTCGCCCGCGGCCCGAAGGCCAAGGGCGCCATCCGCGCCGCGGAACTGCGGGAGGAATGGTCGCCCGCCTCCGAGTCCTCCGCCGAAGTGCTCGATCACCTGCTCGCCGAGGGCGTGGAGGGCGTCCGGATCGCCGTGCAGTTGCACGGGGCCACCACCGAGTGGGAGCCGGTGCCCGACTTCTGCGAGGTATTGCGCTGCGCGGGCGCGGATGTCGTGCCGGTGCCGGTGTACCGCTGGGTTCCGCCGGACGACCAGGGCCCGATGGATCACCTCATCGAGGCCGTCGTCACCTCCGGGATCGACTGCGTCACCTTCACCAGCGCTCCCGCCGTGGCGTCGATGTTGATGCGCGCCAAGGAAACCGGGCTGTTGGAAGGGTTGCTGTACGCGCTGCGCGGCCGGGTGCTGCCCGCTTGCGTCGGGCCGATCACGGCCGCGCCGCTGGAGGAACTCGGGGTGCCCACCTCGATGCCCGGACGGGCCCGGCTCGGCGCGCTGGCCCGCCACGTCGCCGAGGAACTGCCCCGTCGGGCCAACCGGATCCACGCCGCGGGCCACATCATCAGCGTGCGCGGCGCGTGCGTGGTGGTCGACGGCCAGGTGCGTCAGCTGGCGCCCGCGCCGATGGCCCTGATGCGCTCGCTGGCCCGCCAGCCCGGCCGGGTCGTCTCGCGCGAGGATCTGCTCGCCGCGCTGCCCGGCGGCGGGGACGACACGCACGCCGTGGAGACCGCCATCGCCCGGCTGCGCGCCGGACTCGGCACCCCGAAAGCCATTCAGACGGTGGTCAAACGCGGATACCGGCTCGCGCTGGACCCGGCGGAATGTACTGACAACAATCCACGGCCCACCGCGACAGGAGGACCGCAGGTGCCCGGCGTCGGAATTCCGACCCGGGCACCTCGGTACATCCAGGCTGCGGGGAGCTGGTGAACGCGCCCGCCTTGGTGCTGGTGGCGCACGGGACCCGCAGTACCAAGGGCGTGCAGATGATCGCGGCGCTGGCCGAGGCCGTGACGAAGGAACTCGGTGCCGGGATTTCGGGGCCCGGCACCGAGGCACCCCGGGTGCGAACGGCATTCGTGGACGTGCTCGGTCCCTCGCCCTCGGAAGTGCTGCGCGATCTGGTGACTGCCACCGGCGAATCCGTGCCCGCGGTAGTGGTTCCGGCGTTCCTGGCCTCGGGCTACCACGTCTACCAGGACGTGCCGCGGGAGGTCGCCGAGAGCGAGCATCCCGCCGTGACGGTCACGCCCGCCATGGGGCCGGATCCGGCGCTGGCACGGATCATGGCGATGCGTCTGCGCGCGGCGGGCTGGTCACCGGGCGACGCGGTGGTCTTCGCCGCGGCGGGCTCCTCGGACGCCCGTGCCCGCCAGGACGTCCGGCGCGCGGCCGCGCTGCTGGCCGAGCGCCTCGGCGCTCCGGTACGCATCGGATACGTCGCCACCGGTGCGCCGCGCGTCCCGGATGTCGTCGCAGACCTGCGTGCGGGCGGCGCGAGCCGAGTCTTCGTCGGGTCGTATCTGCTCGCGCACGGCCTTTTCCAGCAGCGTCTGCACGAGTCGGGCGCCGACGGCGTCGCCGAGCCCATCGGCGTGCACCCGGCGGTGGTCCGGTTGATCGCCGAACGCTACCGGGTCGCGGCAGAGGAGCTGGTGCGGGCGTGGGCTCGCTGAGCGACCCGCAGGCAAGCCACGCAGGCGCAGCCGAACGGCGCGGCCCGCAACGCGGTCGCCCGAACGGCGTACCGCCAGGGCCGGCGTCGGCCTCGGCGGCACGGTGCACGCGCGGACGATTCGGTGCGAACTCGCGGTCATCGACGCTTTCTTGCGGCGTAGGGATTCGCGGGGCCCGCTGCGACGAACTGTGACCAGGTCTGCACGCCGTCGGCATGATCCGGGCAGGTGTTCAGGCCCGCCCGGAACGCGCTCCCGATCCGCCCGGGCACCGGCAGCGGGACGATCCGGCGGGGGCGTTGCCTGGCGGCTTGCCAGACCTGCGCCAACTGCGCCATCGTCCGCACTTCCGGGCCCCCGAAGTCGGGAGCCCGGCCGAGCGGCTCGCCCTCGGCCAACACGGCGATCCGCCCTGCCACATCGGCGGCGGCGACCGGCTGGAAACGGAAGTCCTGCGGCAGCGGCGCGACCGGCCATTTCTCGACGGTCTGCAGCACCGCCGCGATGAGTTCGTGGAACTGGGTCGCGCGCAGGATGGTGTGCGGCACACTGCTGTCGGTGACTGCTCGTTCGCAGGCCAGCTTGTTGCGGTAGTACCGGAACGGGATGCGGTCGATCCCGACGATCGACACGTACAGCAGGTGCCGGATGCCTCGCGCGTGCCGCAGCAGGCTCTCGGTCTGGGCGAGGTCCGAGCCGCCCATTCGGCGGGCGTCCGAGGCCGCGTGCACGATGACGTCGGCGCCCGCCACGGCCTCCGGCAGGCCCGTGCCCGTTCGCAGATCGCCCACATGCGTGCCCGCCCCGGGACGACGGGACAGCACCCGTACATCATCGCCCGCTTCGCGCAGCCGGTCGACTACGAGCCTGCCCAGCGCACCGGTTCCGCCCGTGACGAGAATTTCGGTCATGGACAACTTCTACCGATGAATCCGGCGGGAGCGCGGAAGCTCGTCGTCACGGTGGCGAGTCGCACAGCGATGGTCCGACCGGCCCGGCGAAGACGCGCCGAGCTGTCGCCGGATGTGTCCGATGGTCGTCGCGAGCGAAATTCATTGCAGGACAATGCGTCCGTTTCTGGTACGGATCGCCGGCGTGATGGTTCAATCGGAGTGCCGGAACCTCGGCTGTCGGGGAGGAGGGCCTGATGCCGGTCGGAGGTGTGGAAGCCGGTTCGCGATGGCCGGCGGCGATGAAGTTCGCAACGTCGGCACCGGTTGCGCCGGAGTGTATGGCGACGCTGGAGGCGCTGGGTCGCCGGGACGCAGGCGGGCCGAGTTCCCGTGCTGATCGGCGCGCTCGGCGACGTCTCGGCGGCGCGACAGCGGGTACGAACGCAATAAGACGCGAGGCAGGGTTGTGAGCGTGGTGTCGAGGCGGCGCACCACACGTGCGGACACCGGGTACGGCGCGTTCCTTTCCTACAGCGGCGACCGGGACCGGGCGGTGCTTCCGCTGGTCCAGAACGCGATCGAGAAGCTGCCACGGCCGTGGTACCGCTTCCCGCACATGCGCATCTTCCTCGACTACAGCGGTGTCTCGATCGGCCCGGAACTCTGGGACAAGATCGTCGCAGGCCTGTCGCGTTCGAAGTGGCTCGTCGTGGTGGCTTCGCCCGAGGCAGCCGGGTCCATGTGGGTGGACCGCGAGATCGAGTGGTGGCTGACGCATCGGTCTCCCGAGACCATACTGCTGGTTCTCAGTGCCGGGTCCCTGGTCTGGGACGAGGGAGCCGGAGATTGGGACCGAACGCGCTCCACCGCGCTACCGCCTCGCCTGTTCGGCGTTTTCCCGTCCGAACCCGTATACAAGACGATCAAATGGCGCGAGAACGCGGATGGCGTGCCTCGTCCGGACATCGACGCCATCGCGGTCGGAATCGCCGCGGTGATTCGCGGCGTCTCCGAGGCCGACGTCAAATCCGAGGGCTATCAGCAGACCAAGCGAAACCTGCGTGTGGCGAATATCGCCATCGGCGCATTGGTCATGCTGTTGGCCGCCGCGCTGGTCGCGGCATTCGTCGCCTTGGTACAGAGCAATCGCGCCGAAAAGGAAGCCAGGATCGCGACGGCGCGGCTCATGGCTTCCGTCTCGGACACGAAAATGGCCACGGATGTCCGTGCGGCCCTGCTTCTGGCCGTCGCGGCGTACCGTCTCGACCCGAGCCCACGCCACCATGCCGCGCTGCTCCGCGCGAATCTGGCCGGCTCGAAGGTCGCTCGTTACGTTGCGACGCCCGCGGACGTCACCGCCCTGCAGAGCAGCGCCGATGGTCGCGCCGTCGTGGCCGGGCTCGCCGACGGGCAAGTCGTGAGCTGGGCGCCCGGTGAGCCGGCGACAACCGCGGTCGCGCGTTTGCCCGGCGAGATCCGCTCGCTGGCCGTCGCAGCGGACGGCCGGACCGGCCTCGCCACGGACGGCGCATCGATCACACTGTGGGGTGAGCGCTCCGGTCGTCTGGACCTCGACGTGCCCGACGCGTCCGAAATCGATCTTGTCGCCATATCCGAATCCGGGGAGGTCGGCGCGGTCCATCGCCTCGATACCAAGGCGGTGGACCGCACCCCAGGGGTGGTCGACATCATCGATATCGCCGCCGGCCGGATTCTCGCGTCGCATCCGACCGAACGGGCACTGACGAGCATGGTGTTCACCGATGGCGCGACCTTGCGTCTCCTCGACACCAACGGTAGCGTGCGACAGATCTCGCTGCGCGATGGCGCAGTCGCAGATCTTTCCCCCCTCGACACCGACTACGCCTGCGGCACCGGCCAAGACGTCGGAGAATTGTCGGCAGACGGGTCGTCGTTCACGTGCGCGGTCTTGCCCGGTCTTCCGGTGCCGGTTCTCCGGCCGCGTCCGACGCCGGGCGCTGACCGCCCGGAGCCCGGATATGTAGGTGTCGTCATGCCCAGCCGGTCGGCGCCGGCCGTGCTCAGCCGCTCGGCGCGCACGGCGGCGGTACCCAGCGCGGCCGTCGGGCTATACGTAGCGCCCGTGACCGGCGAGATAACCCCCCCGCAGCCGCCACCACTGATCACCGGCGCCGCTGTCGACTTCGACCGGAAGCTACTGCGTTTCCTCGGCGCCTCTGAGACACAACTGGTCTCGGCGTCCGGGCGGCTGATCACCCTGTGGGATCTCGCGCAGCGCGACCGGCTGGCGAAATCCGTTGCGGTGCCGATCGTCAAGGGATGCAATTCTTGTCCGCCCAGCTTGTCACTGTCACCTGACGGACGCACCGCGGCGATCACAGGCCAGCACAAGGACCCGGGAAGTTCGGCGCTCAACGGCGACGTCGTGATCATCCAGCAGCTCGGGCCGGACTCGTCCCGTCAAATCCCCATACCGGGCTTATCCGGAATTCTCTCCTGGCGCGCGGACGGCGGCATGCTGGTGCTCGCCGCGAATCCGGTCTCCGGCGACGACCGTCGCGTATCCGCCCACCGGCCATCGGTGCGAGCGCCCTTCGAGGTAGCGGTGCTCTCGTCTCCACCACCCCCGCACACCGTCAGGGCGGCCGGCGTGTCGTCCACATCGGGAACCGCTGTGTCTGTGGACGACAGGGGACGGGTGTACCTGCACGACTTGGCCGCCGGCGGTATCGATTCGGAATTCATCCCACTGGGCGGTGCGGTCGACACCGGCCAAATCTCCGAAGCGCGGATCGATGCGGCCGGAGAATTCCTGGTCATGCGCGATGCCGAGGACATATCGGTCTACGACTTGGCGCGACGGGAGATCACGCACGACATCGACGGCAAGGACGTGCGGGCACTCGAGTTCGCCGGGCGGCATCTGCTGATCCAGCGGAAGGACAGCATCGAGATATGGGATCGGACCGGCTCGACTCGTGAGCGGACGATCCTCTTCGGCGGCGATGGGGCCGCGAACCCGCAGATCGCCGCCGCCGCGGACGCGAGCGTGGTCGTCGCTAAAGGCGCGACAGGCCGATTGACTCTCTTCGCCGCCGACGGAACGAATCTCGGAGAACTGGAACCGGATGCCGTCTGGCACGTCGACTCCGCGGTCGCCGTGTCCGCTGATGGACGGGACCTCCTGACGGTGAATCCCGGTCCCGCGTTCTCCGGCGGCGCGGATGGAACGTTGATCGAACGCGACATCTCACCGGACGGCCTGGTTCGGACCGCCTGCGAGCGTGCCGGTACCGATCTCACCGACGCCGAATGGAACGCCCTGATGGGGGTTGCGCGTCCCGCAGAGGCGCGCTGTCCATAGTGTGCGTTCGACGGCCGAAGGCGGTATTGCCCACGGGGCGCGGCGGCTCCTTCATGGGCGATCGGTGGTCGGTCCCCCTGCGCCGACCGCCCTTTCTATGGAGGCCGGGCGTGCGGGCGAACGCGTGAACGACGCGCGGTAGCTGCTCGGCGGCACCCCGACATGCCGAATCATGTGCTGGCGCAACGACTCCGCCGAGCCGATGCCGCTGTGCCTGGCGACCTGGTCCATCGGCAGGGTGGTGGATTCCAGCAGTTCCCTGGCGCGTTGCAGGCGCTGGTGCAGCAGCCATTTCTGCGGGCTGAGCCCGGTCTCCTCGTGGAAGCGGCGGGTCAGGGTGCGGACGCTGGTGCGTGCGTGGGCGGCCAGGTCGTCCAGCGACAGCGGCGTGTCCAGTCGTCGCAGCGCCCAGGCGCGGGTGTCCGCGAGCGTCACGCCGTTCTCGGCGGGTAGGGGCGCGTCCACGAACTGCGCCTGCCCGCCGGGCCGCACCGGAGTGACGACGGCGGTGCGGGCGGCGGCGTTCGCCACCGTCGCGCCGTAATCGGCGCGAATCAAATGCAAGCACAGGTCTATTCCGGCCGCCGCGCCCGCAGCCGTGGTGACCGGGCCGTCCTCGATGAACAGTGCGTCGCTGCGGACCGAGACGTCCGGATGGTTCGCCGCCAGTTCTTCGGCCAGGCCCCAGTGCGTGGTGGCGGTGCGGCCGGACAGCAGACCCGCCTGCGCCAGCACGAAGGCGCCGCTGCAGATCGAGGTGACGCGTTTGCCCGCGGCCATCGCCCGGCGCAGGGCGGTGAGCGTGGCGGCGTCGGCGTCGGCGCGGCTGCCGGTGCTCGGCACGATGACGATGTCCGCCTCCTCGATCGCCTCGAGTCCCCGGGAGACGACCACGTCGAAGCCGCCGAGACCCGCGGGCAGGACGCCGGGCACGGCGGTGCACACCAGGATGCGGTAACCGGGCTCGCCGTTCACGAGCGCCGCGCCGAGAACCGTTTCGGGCATGGCCAGGTCGAAGGCTTTCACCGGAGGAACCGCGACGACGGCGACAGTAAGCATGGCCTGATCCTTGGGATAGTTGGCAATCCGGCCAGTAGCTTACCCGCTCGCGGCACGGCAGGCTCGATGGCACGCGATCGGCGAATGACGCGGAGTGGGCCGCCGGTCGTGCGTATTTCGTTGTCTAAGAGGAGAATTTGCATGCCTACGCAGGTCATCGTCGGACGTGGCGCCACTGCTTCGGCTACCGCGGAGCTACTCGCCCGGTCCGGCGACCGGGTGCGCGTGGTGAGCCGCAGTGGCGCGGGCCCCGATCATCCGAACATCGAGCGAATCGCACTGGACGCGCTGGATACGGCCGCGTTGACCGGCGTGGCCGACGGCGCCGAAACCTTGTTCAACATGGCCATGCCCGCGTATCACACCTGGCCGGAGACGATCCCGCCGCTGTTCGGTTCCATCCGCTCCGCCGCCGAGCGGACCGGCGCGAACCTGGTGATGCTGGGCAATCTGTACGGCTACGGTCGGGCCGACGGGCCGGTCACCGAGCAGTCGCCGCTCGCGGCCACCGGGTCGAAAGGTCTTGTGCGCGCCCGTATGTGGCGGGAAGCCGAGGAGGCGCACCGGGCGGGACGAGTGCGCGCCACCGAGGTCAGGGCTTCGCAATTCATCGGGCCCGGGGCGATCTCCCTGTTCTCCCTCATCGCCCAGCCGAAGATCCTGGCCGGGCAGTTGGCGCTGCTGCCGCAGGAACTCGACCTGCCGCACGCGTACACCGCGGTCGGTGACGCGGCGGCGGCAGCGGTCGCCGCCGCCCGGGACGAGCGCGCGTGGGGCCGCCCGTGGCATGCCCCGGTCATCACCGCCACGGTGCGGGAGTTGGCGGGACGGTTCGCCGCGGCCGCCGGGGCGCCCGCGCCGAGGCTGGCGGTCATGAGTGAGCGGGAGTTGACGTTGCTCGGCCTCACCGATCCCTTCTGGGCCGAGTTGTTCGAGACCTACCACATGTCGCACGCGCCTTTCGCAGTGGACGACTCGGCGGTCCGCGACACCTTCGGTTTGCAGGCGTCCGATCCGGACGAGGTTTTCGCGCAGGTGGTACGCGCGGCCTGACCAGGATGTGCGGCAGGTGCGCGGAGTCGTTCGCCGCGACTCGGCGCATCGGCTCGGATATTCGGCGCGCCTTACCGCGTCGCTCTCGTCCCGCCCGCCGTGCGTCGTAGAGGGTCGTTTCGCCGTGGCTCGTGGAGTGCAGGTGCCCGCTCGATTCGAGCTTCGCGCGCAGAGGCGTGATCGGCAGGCAGGGGGCCGGTGCGTTCCCCGGCGAACACCGAGGTGATTTGGCTGGATCTGTGGGCGCGCCTGCCGATCCGAATCGGCATAACCTTTAGCTGATTGATTGCCATCGCATGAGCGATTTCGCTACTGCCCGCTGTTAATCGTCTATGAACAGCTGTTTCATTTTCGAAAGGGAACACGCCCGCCGAATGCCAAGAGTGTCGAGAAGGGCGTGGTAGAAACTCGTTCCATGTACCGGCTCCTGCGATGCCTGGTTCCTCTTGTTGCGGTGTGCGCCGCCTTCGTCCCGGCCACGACCACCGCCGACCCCGGCGCGAGCATCCTCGGCGTGCGCCCACTGGGCGGGCGAGAGTTCGAGGTAGTGGTCCACTCGGCGGCGATGGATCGCCCCATCACACTGTGGATGTCGCATCCGGGTCCGGGCGCTCCCGCGCTGTATCTGCTCAACGCCGTGGACGGCGGCGAGGACGGCGGACCGTGGACCCGGCGCACCGACATCGCGGCGTTCTTCGCCGACAAACCGGTCAACGTGATCGTGCCCATGGGCGGGCGCGCCAGCTACTACACCGATTGGCTGCGCGACGATCCCGTGCTCGGTCGCACCAAGTGGACCACGTTCCTGACCAGGGAGCTGCCGCCCGTGCTGGGCGCCAGGTTCGGCATGAACGGCCGCAATGCCGTCGCGGGTCTTTCGATGTCGGCGACCTCGGCGTTGAATCTCGCCATCGCGGCACCCGGCCTGTATCGGGCGGTCGGCGCCTACAGCGGGTGCCCGCGCACCAGCGATCCGATGGGCCAGGCGATGGTGCGGGCGCAGCTGGGCGTGTTCGGCGCGGACCCCGCCAATATGTGGGGTCCGCCGGGCGACCCGCTCTGGGCGGAGAACGATCCCATGGTGCAGGCCGACCGGCTGCGCGGTGTGGCGCTCTACATCTCGGCGGGCACCGGTGCGCCGGGGGCCCACGAGGCGCTCACCGATCCGAGCATCGATGGCAACCCCGCCCGGCTGGTGGACCGGCTGCTGGTCGGCGGGGCCATGGAGACGGTGATCAACGGCTGCACCCGGGCGTTCGTGGACCGATTGAGCTCGCTCGGCATCCCGTTCACGGCGAATCTCCGCCCCGCGGGCACGCACGCCTGGATGTACTGGCAGGACGACGTGCACGAGTCCTGGCCGTTGTTCGCCGGCGCGCTGGGCGTCTAGTCGGTACGGCCCGGCGGCCAGGCAGGGTCGAAGGCGCGCTACGGATTCCAGGGGTCGAGCCCGCCTTCGGGATCGAGGTGATCGAGGTTGGCGACGCGTCTGGCCGATCGCATCAGGGCTTCCCGGGTCATGTCGTTCGGATTCCGGTAGTAATCCTGGGCCGCCTGCTGATGCAGGGTCGCGACGCGATGGCCGATCGCCCACCGGGTGTCGCGGCCGGCGCCGTCCCACTCGTCCGGCGTGATCGCCGCGCGCAAGGCCCGGTCCGAGTGCCAGTTCTGCTCGACGCGCCGCACGAACGCTTGGTCGATATCGGCGCCGGGAGCCGGTGCGTTGCTGTGCCGGACGAAACTGTCCGCCGCGATCACCGCTTGAGCGGCGAAGGCGTCGTGCGCCTCGTGGCCGACGTGGTTGTCGACCGCCCACGCCGCCGCGATCGCCTTCTGCAACGGTGCGAAGCTGTAGGGATTCTGCGACGCCGTCGATTCCTGGACGGAGTAGGCCGTGAACGCGTCGGCGACCCGCTCGTGGGTGGCGCCGGAGGAGAGCAGCACGGAATGGATCCGCGAATCGGGCACTTTGTTGTCGCGCAGCACTTTCAGCGCACGGGAGACGCCCAGCTGGGTGTGCATGCCGCCCACCGACGTGGCCGCGTTGACCGCGACACCCCGCCAGTTCGTGCGCGACAGTTGATGCTCGATGTATCCCTCTTCGCGACTGGTCAAGATTCTCCTGGTGGAGCGTTCGATTCTCCGTCGGGTGCTCGCCAGCGGGTTCAACGGATTGACCCGGCCTCCGGCGAGCCATGCCGTCACCGGCGAGGAGTTGATCGCGTTGAGCGTGGTGAGCGTACTCACCAAACCCATCCCCGGCGCGGACTTTCCACCGCCGCCACTGCCGCCCATGCCGAGAGCGGTGCCGTTGCCGCTGGACGACTTGCCGCTGCCCTGGATCGCGAGACCGAACCGGTTGGCGATCCAGTCGTTGCCGCGGCTCAGGCCGCTGCTGAGGCGTTTGAGCTGGAATATGGCGACGATCTCGACCGTGCCCGCGATGATGATCACCGCCATGACCTGACCGCGGGCTTGCGCGAACAGGTTGCCCATGAACAGGACGTACACCCCGAGGAAGATGGTGTATGCCGTCATCCGCGCGGCCGCGACGAAACTGTCGACGACATTGCGCACCAGGAACGTCTGCGTGGGGCCGTAGACGAATCCGCCCGCGGCGAAGCCGAATATCGACATGAACCCGTGATAGATCGTGTCCAGCGCCGCCTTGATGACCTTCAGTCCGAGGTACATCGCGAAGGCCAGCAGGATGCCGCCGCAGGTCAGCAGCATGAGCCCGGTCGCGACCTGACCCATGGAGGGGTTCTCGGCCTTCGCGTGCGCGGCGGCGTCTCCGCACGACTTCAAGCCGTTGATCACCCGGGAGTCGTCACCCGCGGCCACGCCCGCCGACCACGCCGACCGGCAGGCGGGCCGCTGGTCCACCGTGTGCCCGAAGTTCCAGACCTGCAGCGGCTGGCGGGCGAAGTTGTCGGCCAGATCGCTCTGCATCGTCGCCACCAGCTGGGTGGGATTCGGGTTGGCGTTCCCGTTCAGGCCGGCTGCCACCGAGATGCCGAGGTCGCGGCCCTGCGCCAGCAACCCGTGGGAGGACAGCACGTCCGCCAACGGCTCGGCCAGGAACAGCGGACCGAGCAGCGCAACGCCCACCATCGTCACCACCTGCACGGTGGCCTTCGCGTGGTAGCCGCGCACGATGAACCATCCGACGAAGAACGCGCCGACGGTCGCCGCGGTGACCAGCATGATGGGGGTCGCGATCTGCGAGGTCAGAGCATCGGCCACGCCGTGCAGCGCCGCGCTGAACATGTCCAGCCACCGGAAGCTCAACGCGTAACCGATCAACCAGATCGCCGTGGTCACGATGGCTATGTAGCCGATGAATTCGAAGCCGAGCACTGCCCACAGAATGGTGGCGCGCGGCTTGAACAGGCTTTCGTCGCCGGTCGCGAAGCGATAGTCCGACAGGGCGATTCCCGACGAGTCGTGGATGTTCATCCAGCTGAGCCCGTCGATCCCGGTCGTGCCCGCCGTGGTGCCCGCCGCGTCCTGGGCGACGGCCAGCGCGCCGAGGAAGCCGGGGAATACGAACAGCGCGAAGATGGTCAGGGCGATCCACAGGGCCCGTCGCCGCCACGTGCCTGCTCCGGAACTCGGCCACCGGGCCGGCACGCCACGGAGGGCGGCGGGGACGATGCCGAGGCCGGGGATCGTTCGCCGCCAGGGTGAACTCTGGCGGACAGTGCGTGATCGCACCGCTGGGATGTGCACGGAAGCGTCCTTTGTCCCGTCGATGGGGGGCGCAGTCGACTGCGGATACCGAAACGGATTGCGTGCGAACGTCAATGGCACTGTCTGCCCCCGTCTCACGCCTGTATTACAGACAGGTACGGAAACATCCGCTTGAACGTCCAATGACATCCAGACGGCTCGGGAGTGTACGTAAGTACCCTCGGGCAGTTACCTAGGAGAAACCAGCAAACTTACTGGGGTGCACGGCGTTTGGAGCGTACGGTCCCGCCAGGCCGATGGGTGTCGCGTCACCGGCGTGCGGATGCTCGACCGCCTCGGGCCCGGCGGCGATCGGAAGAGGACACGCGGCCCAGTGCCGCTCGCGGATCATCCGGCTTGTCGTACACCGGGTGAACAATGCCGCTATGGCATACGACGAGGAGTTGGCGGAGCGAATCCGGGAACTGATCGCACCCGGCCCCGAGCTCACCGAGCGGAAGATGTTCGGCGGGCTCGCCTTCTTGATCGGCGGCAATATGGCGGTGGCCGCCAGCGGGCAGGGCGGTCTGCTGGTGCGGGTCGACCCGGACGAGGGGGAGCGGCTGCTCGGTGCCGCCGTGCAGCCCATGGTCATGGGCGGGCGTGAGATGGTCGGCTGGCTGCGGGTCACCGACGTCGACGACGACGCGGTGCTGCGGGAATGGGTCGAGCGCGGCCTCGCCTACGCTCGGACCCTACCGCCCAAGAAGACTTAGCCTCGATCAGGGACGAACCTGCCGCCGGAAGAGCACGCGGTCGAATTCGCGGCCGTATTCGTCCACCGCGACCACGTCCATCTCGCTGGCGAACACGCCAGGGCGCACGTCGACGCGCAGGAACGAGTAGTTCCGGAAGCGGACCCGTGACCACGGCGCGGCTTCGTCCTGCTTGCCGCCGCCGGGCGTCCAGACGTAGCTGTTCGGCACCGAGGTGTCGGGCAACTCGTTGCCGCGGAAGGTCTCCCGGGAGCCGGGCTGGAATTCGTAGCGCGGACGTCCGCCGCCGCCCACGGTGTAGTAGACGGTGCCCTCGGTCTCCGGGTAGACGATCGAATTGTCGCCCGCCACCTTCGTCGCCTGCCCGCCGCGGAGCGGATCGGTGCGCTCGTAGACGTGGTTGTGGCCCTGTAACACCAGGTCCACCTGGTAGCGGTCGAACAGGCCCACCCACGCGTCCCGCACGCCGCCGTCGCTGGCGTGCGATTCGGTGGTCGAGTAGGCGCAGTGGTGGAAGAAGCAGACGATGAAGTCGATGTCGGGATCGGCGCGGTAGGCCGCCAGGGTGCGTTCCACCCAGCTGGTCTGCGCTCCGCCGGAGTAACCGCTGTTCGCGCGGATCTCGTAGGAGACGTCGTTGGCGTCCAGCGAGAGCACCGCGAGGTTGCCGTAGGTGAACGAGTATGCCGACGGACAGGCCGCCGGACCGTTGCCGGGGAAGTCCAGCCGCGCCAGGTGCCCGCCGTAGCCGTGCTCGCCGTAGGTCCCTTCCATATCGTGGTTGCCGGTGGCGAACATCCACGGCGTCTGGGCGGCGCTGTCCTCGATGGCGTTGAAGTACACATCCCAGACGTAGGGGTTGTACTTGTCGAACCCGCTCGCCGATTGCGCTCCGTGCCGGACGAACTGTCCCGGCTTGCCCGCACCCGAAGGGTCGGCATAGGCGATATCCCCTGCGAGGATGTGGAAGTCGGGCCGCGCGGCGGCGATCTGGCGCAGCACGTTGCTCGCGTGCGGCGCGGCCGGATCGTTGTCGGCCTTGTAGTACTTGTCGTCGTAGTCGCCGGCGGCGACGCCCTCCGGCAGCGCCGGGGTCTGGTCGGTGCCCTGGTCGCCCATCATGGTGAAGCGGAACGGGAGGACCGCGGGTCGTGCGCTGGGCATCGCGGGCGCGGCGGCGCGGATGTCGCCGGCGAATCCGTCGGAGGTCCGCCAGCGATAGAAGTGCGGCACCCGTCCGGGCAAACCGTCCACCGGGGCGTGCGCGTAGAACTGTTCGGCCGCGAGCACGCCGCCGTCGGCCGTGGGCAATTGGGTCAGCAGATTGCGCACTTCGGCCTCGACCGTCGCACCCAAGGCCGGCGTCGGTCCGTGGTCGAGGTACACCGTGGCGCCCGCCGGACGTCGCGACAGCTGGGCCGCGAAACGCAACTGACTGGCCGCGTCCTGGCCGAAGGCCACGCGCCGTCCGCCCACCGCCAGCGGGGCCTCGTCGGCGTAGGCGCGCCTGCCGAACGGTGTGGCGCCGACCGCGGCCACCGCTGCGGCCGCCGCGGCGCCGCGCAGGATATTGCGGCGCGACACCGGATGGCGGCGCAGGTAGGCGCGGTGCCATTCGTGCTGCTCGGTCATGGTCATGTGGGCAGCGAGATGGCCGGGAATTCCGGTGTCCGGAACGTCGCCTGCTGGATTCAGCGGTGTGGACGGCATACCGCAGATGCTGTCGCGGCCGGGCGCACGGAGCAACTCGCCACCGTACCGGGGGCGGGAATACCCGTGAACTGTCCGTTTCAGTGTTCACAGTCTGCGGCATTTGCCGGAAAAGTGGGAATTGTCCGACGTCGCAATACATTTCGCGAGCACCGGCCCGCGGTGTGGCTCACGCCGGTGGCTCGTCCGGCGCAGCCGATGGGTCCGCGGAGCGATCTTCCTCGGGCGGCCCGGGGGAGAAAGGGGACACGAGCGAAGCGCCCCAAGGGAAACTCGGCCTGCCCGTCGGCGCCCATTCGGCGGCGGCTGCCAGCGGTTCGTTGTTCGCGGTGAGCCGGTGGACCGTTCGCTCGAGCGCGGGCAGGATCTCGGCGATGCCGAGATCGGCGTTCGCGAACCGGCCGATCAGCGCGTAGACCATGTTGGTGAGCACGAGCGCGATGTCGGCGATGTAGTCCGGATCGGCGCCGGCCAGCAGGGCGCTCGCGGCGGGCAGCACGGCGTCGAAGCCCTGGGCGTCCAGTCGCCGGCCGCCGGGGCTGGAGCGCGCGCGATAGTAGGCCTCCAGCATCCGGGGATGCCGTTCCCACGGTTCGAACACGTACCGCAGCAACCGAATCAGGCCATCGGTCAGCGTCTCGCCCTCGATCGGCGGGGCGGGGGTGGCGTAGGTATTGGTCGCCATCCATCGCTCCACCGCGGCGAGCAGCAGGTCGTCCCGGGTGGTGTACCGCTTGTAGACCGTGGCGAGGGAGACGTGCGCATCCCGGGCGACCGCCCGCAGCTGGACGGCGTCGTAGCCGTCGGACTCGACCATCGACAAGACCACGTCGATGATCTTCGCCGCCGAATACCCTTCGTCTGCCCGTGCCACGTACGTACGGTAATCCAGCGATCCCGTCGCGGATACTCGCCACGACCACGTGTGATTGCCGGTTCGCGACAGCGCGGGAGCCGTCGGAGGTGTGATCGGCCGGGCCGGTGCAACGAGGTTCCGGTGCGGCACCCCGGTGACTAAGCTGCGGGGATGACGCTCTTTCTCCGCGTCGCCGTGCTGCCGGTCGTGCTCGTCGGCGCGCTGGTGAGTGCGGCGCAGGCCGACGCGACGCCAGGCAGCGACATCACCGCCGTCACCCTCGGTCAAGCGCAGATTCCCGCCGGGCTGATTCCTTTCGTCGCGGGCACCGATCTGGTCGTCCGCGAGATCACGATCGGTCCCGGCGGCTCCACCGGCTGGCATTACCACCTCGGCCCGGTCTTCGGCTTCATCCGTTCGGGGACGCTCACCCACCCCGGCCCGGACTGCGACGCTCCGGTCTACCGCACCGGCGAGTTCATCTACGAGCCCGCGGGCGAATGGAACGTCCACGTCGGCCGGAACCTCGGCGCCGAACCGCTCGTCCTGGATGTCGTCTACGCGCCACCCGCAGGCGAGCCGCTGTTCATCGACGCCCCCGCCCCGCCCTGCGCGTAGGACCTCGGCGCTCGATCCAGGATGCTCGCAGTCGGTACACCTGGTGGATGGATGCCGCAGTTCTTGCCGCGCGTGTCCGTTCGCCGGTCAGGCCGCTGCCCCCGTCGCTCGGTCGGGTGGACGGCTATGCGCCCTCGACGGCCCGGTGACGATGCCGCAGGGATCGCGTAGCAGTCTCGGCGCGGAACGAGGGAGCACGATTCGGCGACGCCCTCTTCGGATCGGCGTGTGCGGACTCCGGGGACGAGGGCGGTGTAGCAAGCTGAGGGGTGATCGTCCGCCGCGGGCGATTCGCGGTGCATCGACTTCCGGATGGAGACCTGATATGTCGATGATTCCTGCTGGATTGAAATACACCGATGCGCACATGTGGGCGCGGCTGGAGCGCGACGGCACGCTGGCGGTCGGACTCACCGACCACGCCCAGCAGAACCTGGGCACGATCCTGTTCGTCACCACGCCCCAGGTGGGCATGTTCGTCGGCACCGGCGAGGCCGTCGGCGCCGTGGAGGCGGTCTCGGCCATCGCCGAGATGTACAGCCCGGCCCGCGGCGTAGTGGTCCAGGTCAACCCGGCGATCGCGGATGATCCCGAGCAGGTGAACAACGACCCGTACGCGGCCTGGCTGTTCAAGATCAGGCAAGCGGAAGGCGTCTCGGATGACGAACTGCTCGATGCCGCCGCCTACCGCCGGTTGCTCGAGGATCTCGGTGCGTAACCGGTAAACGCCGCCCTGTGCGCAGGCGAGGTTTCACTCGTCCGGCTCGGAATCGCGGTCCGGCAACGTTTCACGCTCGCGGCGTGCGCCCCGGCCGCGCCGACTCCGGTAGCCGCGATGTGCGGCGAAAACTCCGATGATCGCTCCCGGCGGCCGACAGCGGGAACACGCAGTCGATCGGCCCCGTCACGAGCAGCCCTGAGCGTAAGCGGCGGTGAGACCCCAGTGCTGCCGCGAAGCAGGGGCACGGCAGCCGAATCCATGTCGGCACCGTGTCCGGCACCCGGGCATCGCCGAGACTCCGTCGTCTGGTTGCCCGCATCAGTCACCGGCGCGATTCGATCAGAGTCGCGACCTGTCGCGTCAGAACCGGACGGCACCACCAGCCGGGCGATGGGCACGTTGCGGCCGATGGAATCGCTCGGCGAGGCCGAGGACGGGGGAATCCCGGCCTGGGATCCGAAGAGGCCGGTGGAGCGCGAGCCCGGCGGAGTGGCTTACATGTTGACGTTCAATGTCGATTTGTAACATACTCGCCCGGTTCGATGATCATGAGCAGGGAGGTGCGTCGGTGACCGACAACGGCCGAGCGGCGCTGGAGATTCTTCGCGATGCGAGTCAGTTCAAGTGGTATGTCATCCCGCTCCTGCTGATCGTCATCTACGTCTATGCCGTCGAAGTCGAGAGGCGGAACTGGAACATCCTGTTCGCCGGACTCGCACTGTGGGCCGTCGACTGGTTCAACGAGATCTGGAACGCGTTGGTGTTTCATTTCACCGGTCGCGCGCCGGTCTGGGGTGCGACCGGGTCCACGGCGTATCAGATCCTCATCGGTCTCAATATCGAGATCTGCTTCATGTTCGCCATCATGGGCATCGCGGCGGCGAAGATGCTGCCGCCGCGTGAAACCCGTATTTTCGGGTTGCCCAATCGTCCGGTTCTCATCGCGGCCAACTCGGCGGCAGCGGTAGGCGTCGAGGTGGTGCTCAACAAAGCCGGTGTGCTCACCTGGGATTGGCCGTGGTGGCAGGCGAGCTTCCCGGTCCTCATCTGGCTCATCGGCTATGTACCGTTTTTCGCGGCATGTTTCTTCGTGCACGACCTGCCCACCGTGCGCGGTAAGGCGCTGATCGTGGGCGCGATCCTCGGCATCGACGCTGTCGCCCTCCTCGGTTTCGGCGCGGCGGGGTGGCTGTGATGCGCAGGCACGTCATCGCGCGTACCGCTGTCATCGCCGTGAGCGGGCTGGTATTCGCCGGGCTGACAACACCGTCGGTGGTTGTCGCGGAACCCGGTTGTCCGTTGTTGGGTACCGTCGGCACCCCGGAAGTGACAGTCGACGAATCCACCGCCGGGCTGGAAACCTTGGCACCCGCAGCGGCCGACTTACCGGATCAGGCCTACTTCCGCACCACCTCCGAGTCGTTCAACCGCCGCTGGACTTTCGCGCACCGTGATGGCCGCTTGTACGTCAAAGAAACCGCCGCTCAGGGAGGTTGGCGTGCTGTCGCACTGCCGGGGTGCCTGGAGGGCCGCGTAGCCGGTGTCTCCGCCGACGACGACGAGGTGATGGTGATCGACGTCGACGGCCGGTTCTTCACCATGGATCACGCGTTGAGCGCGCCCCGGGACTGGAATTGGAGCAGCCGCTACGGCGTCCCGTTGTGGACCGGTCCCGGTAACACGCTGCCCCCGGGCACGCTCACCTGGGCCTGGTCCGTGCTCTCACCCGCTGAGGATCACGTCTGGCGAGATGCGGCGGGCAATGATCACCCGGTCGGCGGGGCAAAGGTGTCGCATGTTTTCGCGCTCACCCACGATGGGCGGCGCATCCAGTATGTCGACCCCTGGCTTCCGGTGGACCACAGCTACGAGATGGGCACTCCGTACGGCGGCCGGTTCCGGGCTGTCGCGCTTTCCACCAGCGCGTCGACCTCGCTGATCGTCAACCGTTTCGGCGACTTCTACACGCGCCTCTACGATTTCGACATCTCCGGCGCCGACAAGGTGTTCTTCCGCTACAGCTACCACGATCAGCGCGGTCTGCCCGAGGCTCCGGACATGCTCGCCGAACGGACCGACGACCGCTACGCCGCGATCCAGTTGCCCGCACCGGATTGGGTGCGGCAGCCCAAGATTCCAGGGTTGATCACCGACCGTATCTCCATCCACAAAACCGGCCCCGGGTCGTCGGCGCGGGAACTGCGGGTCGAAGGCCGCGACGGTGGCCGAAACGGCTTCTGGACGAAGCAGCTCATCGACGAGTCGTGGAGGTTCGTCCCCACTGATCATCCCCTCGTGGGGAGGGTACTGGAGAACTCACCGGCGGACCGCTCGCTCGACACGCTCGCGCCCCCGTCACCGTACGACTACAAAAGCGTCTCGACCCAAGGGTGGAGCGCACAAGTGCGTGCGTTCGATGTGGCCGTGACCCCGACTCCCCTGCGGATCGAGTTCGGCGATGGCGCGACCTTGGACCTGATCCTGCATACCGTCGACGGGTTGCGCCAGACACCGCAACTGCCGGGGATCAGCGGTCAGCCGCGGCATTTCGACGGGACCATCGAAGTGCCATCGCAACTGCTGGGCGACCTGGACGCGCAGCCGGCCGTCGTCGGTGACTTCGTTCGAAACGTCCTGCACGGTAACCCTTTCACGGACACCGCTGTCGACGTCACCGAAGAACGGCTGCACATCGGCGATTGGGAGCTGACCTCGAGCCGATCCCGATAGTGGCTCGCCGCGCCCAGGCGGAACGCTCGCCGGAACACACGCGGCGAACCGGTGTAGATGAACTCACCTGCCCACCTCAGGCTGTCTTCCGTCACCGGCTTCCGGCTCGGGAGGTGTGCCAGGGGCGCGCCAGCGGCGGTAGCCGCGGTGGGCGGCGAATGCTCCGATGATCGCGGTAGCGCACCACACCGCGATGGCGGTGTAGGCGAGCGGGGCCGACAGGTCGCCGATCGAAGCGCCGAGTGCGGTGTAGACGAAGGCACGCGGGGCCGATCCGATGAGCGCGCCGACGGCCATCTGCCACAGCGGAACTCCGAACGCGCCGAACACATAGGAGGCCAGCGCGTCCGAGATGCCCGGGACGAAGCGCTGCGCGACGACGGCCCACAGGCCGCGCCGCTCGATCTGGGCGTCGATGCGCTCGGCCCGCCCGGGGCCGAGCAACCCCCGTGCGCTTTCGCGGCCGGCCCGTCGCCCGAGGAAACTGGTGATGATCGCCGTGCCCACCGCCGAGCCGAGCGTCACGAACGTCCCGACCAGCGGGCCGAACAGCAGACCGCTTCCAGCGGCCAGCAGCGGTCCTGGAACGAAGACGGCGCCGAGGACGGCCGACGCCACCACGTAAGCGAACGGCGCGGCGGGCCCGGTCGCCGCGACCACACCGCGCACACCCTCGACGTCGATCACTCGGGCGACGGCGACGAGATAGAACATCACCGCCAGCCCCGCCGCGAACAGCGCGAGCCGTACGACGTGCCGACGACGTCCGAGAGGTAAGGAATGCTCGATGTCGGTCATGATGAGCGCAATCCTGCCGCATCCCGACCACCCCTTCGACTCCACCACCAAGATCAACGGCACATGGTTGTGGCGTTCGCCGAGATGACCTCTCGCTCATGTGCCGTTGATCTTGATGGTCAGGACGGGTCGCGGGGGAGGAGGGTGCCCAGGGGGCCGAGGTCGATGTTGAGGTCTTCGGGGGTGAGGCCGAAGTGTTCGCGGAGTTCGTCCATGCGTTGTTCGAGCAGCATGAGGGTGGTGCCGATGCGTTCGATCTGGTCGTCGGTGAGGTCGCCGGCGTCGACGCGGCGGATCGCTTGGCGCTCCATGAGCTGGCGCAGCAGTTCCACCAAAGTGAGGACGAGGCTGACCAGTCCGCGCTCGACGGATTCGGGCTCGGTGTCGATACGCGGCGGGATGCCGCCGAACTCAGTCATCGGCGGGTGGTTCCAGCGCGCGGACCGGGCCGGTCAGAGTGCTGATCGAGGAGATGAGAGCCCGCAACGAGATCTGGACCAGGTCGACGTCGGCGATGGCGAGCTTGATGTCCCCGGTGATCACCACGCCGCCCGCCAGCACCCGATCCAGCAGGTCGACCAGCGCGACGCGGCGCTCCTCGTCGACCTCCCGCGTGGCCCGGCTCATACCGCCTCCCGTTCCACGCCCGCGAACGAGTACGGCGGCCACGGGCCGGTGAGTTCGAGCCGGATGCCGGGGAATTCGTCGCCGAGCGCGGCCACGGTGGCGGCGAAGTCGTCGGTGCGCTCGTCGTCGACGAGATAGGTCCCGTTGAGCACCATCCAATCCCGGCGTCCGCTCAGTGTCGGATCGGTCAGTGCCTGACGCCGCCCGGCCGCGGCGTGGCGAACGAGGCGGGTGTGGATTTCGTCCGCGCGCTGCGCCGCGTCGCGTTCCACGGTCTCCTGCGCGGACAGCTGCGCCCGGCGGCGGGCCAGATAGGCTGCGCCCGAGCCCTTCCCGCCGCTTCCGCTCGCGCGGGCCTCGGCTACGGCCGAGGTGAGGGCCGCGCGATCGCCGTAGGCCTTCACCCCCCATTCGGTGCGGCCGCTCACCAGTGCGAGGGCCGCGGTGAAGTCCGCTCGTCGCTCGTCGAGCAGCTCGCGCACTCGGTCGTCGTCGAGGAAGACGGTGGCCAACCGGAGCGGGACGGCCGCACCTCGGCGCACCGCGGCCGATACGACGGCGTCATGCGCGCGGGCCGTGGCCTCCAGCCAGTCCAGATCCTCCAGATGACCGCGCAGCGGTTGCTCCCCGAACACCTCCAGTGGCACCGAGCCGACCAGGGCCGTCAGATCGTCCGACACCACCGTGCGCACCGGCTCCCCGGCGACGCCGGTCAGCCCGCCCGGCTCCGCAGCCTCGCCCCCGGTGAGCGTCACCGCGTACAGCCAAACGCCGGAACCGTCGGTCACGATCGCTCTTCCCTCGGCGCGCGCCGACGCTCGACCGGGCGAGGTTGTTCGTTCGCGGCCTCCAGCTGGGCGATCCGATCGCGGAGCTTCCGGTTCTCGAGTTCGAGATCGTGATCCTCCCGCTCCAGCGTGCGGGCCTTGCTGTTGAGCCAGGGGTCGGTCTCCCACCAGTCGATGCCCACCGATTTGGCCGTCTCCAAGGACGCGATCACCAATCGGAGCTTGATCGTGAGCAACTCGATGTCGAGCAGGTTGACCTGGATGTCGCCCGCGATCACCAAGCCCTTGTCGAGCACCCGCTCGAGGATGTCGGCGAGGTTCGTCGAGTGCCCGCCGCCGAAGGGCTGTGGTGCGGACGACCCGCCGCCGACCACCGTCATGACCGGGCCCTTCCGATGTCGGTGCTGCCACGGCCGTAGCGCCTGGTCCGGCGGTAGGCCAGCAGGTTTCCGTCGAGATCGAGTTCCACCTCGTACAGCGCGAGAATGTCCGCCGACGACGGGATGCGGCGGTCCTCGAGCACCTCGACCTCCACCAGCCAGCCATCCTCCGTCGGTTCCATCGACGTGACCCCCTCCACTTCCTTCGAGGTGAGCGCCACAAGGTTTTCGACTGCCGCCGCGATGGCCTGAGCCGCGGTGAGCCCAGGCGGTTCGCCCGAGGCCGAGTGCACGCCCTCGGTGTCCTCCGAAGTGGTCTTGCGTGCCACTCGCCTCACTCCTTCCGGTCGATCGAGGTCACGCCTGCCGACCGGTCATGCGATCCAGGACCGCCTGCTGCGCTTGTTTCCTCTCTTCTTCGGACAGCTGACCGGCTGCGGCGGCGGCATCGATCTCCTCGAGTTCCCGCCGCATGAGCGCGGGGTCGTGCATTTTCTGATCCACCTGGTCCTGGATCAATTCCCCCAGCCAGATCACTCCGCGCACGGGGGCTACGGGCAACGACAAGATCGACGAGACCACACCGAACAACATGCCTTACTCCTCGGGTGCGCGCTTCGTCACGAAGTCGTAGGCCGCCATCGGGCCGAGCAGGTTCAGCTCCACGCGGCCGTCCCACTCCTCACCGAGCCGGCGCAGCACCTCCTCCAGGTCCTTCTGGCGGGCCAGCTCCACCAGAACCGCGATGTGGACGGCCTCTTCCTCATGGGTGGGGTCGCGATGGTTGATCAGTGGCTCGAACTGCTCGATCTCGGACACCACTCTGCGGGTGTCCTCGGCGCGCTTGGCCTCGATGGCCTGATTGATCAGCTCCCCCAGCGCGATCCGGGCATTGCGAGTGGCGTCCTCGGGCTTGTCCCGGATCTCGTCGCGCAGCTGGGCGGCCTGGTCGTTCTCATCGAGGAGTTCGCGCAGAATGGTGTTCTCGACGTAGCGTCCTCTGACCACGAACTGCGCACGGCCCTCCAGTTGCTCCAGCGCGGAACGGAATTCGTCCTCATTCGCCTCCAGCAGTTCGTTCTCCACCGCCTCCGCATCGGTCATCACCGCGCCGAACCGCAACGGCAGCACCGGGGCGACCGCGGCGGAGCCGTCCAGCAACTCCGCGTGGGCGGTGAGGTCGTCGGGTGTGCCCAGCGGTCGATCGGACTCGAGCTTGCTGATCAGCGCGGCGATCTCGCCGTGTCGCACCACCCCGACCTCACCCGGCGGATCACCGACACCGGTGGCGCTGGGCTCGGGCTCCACATCGGCGGGCACGATGCCGTAGACGTAGACGGCGGCTTGACCCGTAGTCATCGATCCTCCCTACGCCTTGGCTTGTTCGCCGTCTGGCGCTTCTCCTGCACATCGTCGAGGAAGCCCATGACCTTCTCGCCCGCCGCCTCGAGAGCGCCCTGTGTCTTGTGCTTCGCCAGGCCTTGGGTGCCCTCGCCGACGAGGTCGGTGAGCCCCTTCGGTTGGGTGGAGATCTCCAGCCGGTTGACGGCCTCGGCGAAACGCAGATAGGTGTCGACGCTGGCCACCACGACTCGCGCATCGATGGTCACCAGTTCGATGCCGACCAGTGACACGCGCGCGAACGCGTCGATGACCAGGCCTTTGTCCAGAATTGTGTCGATCACGTCGGCCAGGCTGGAGGAATTCGGGCGCGCCATCGTGCCCGCTCCGCCACCGCCGCCGCCTCCTGCGGGTTCGATGGTCATGCGTTTGCTCCTCGCTTCTCACGCGACCGGCGGGTCACCGTGGTGCGGCGCCGGGCGGCCGGTCGACGGCGAGGCGACTCGGATTCGTCTTCCTCGTCCTCGTCTCGCTCGTCCGCGTCCTGCTCGTCAGTCTCGTCAATTCCTTCCTCGTCCGGCTCCTCGTCGTCCGGCTGCTTCCGCGCGGAACTCTCCTCGTCCCCGCGGTCTTCTTCGGTGTTCTCCTCCTCCTCGCGCCGTGCGGTCTCGTCGTCCTTGACGACCTTGCTTTCGCGGATCTCCCCGTGCCAGCCGACGATGTCGTCGGGATGCAGCACGGCCTCGGTCATGACGTGGCGCTGGAAGTGTTTGAGTTCCAAGCGGCACCGGCGACCGGCCGCGCGCCACATGTTGGCGGTCTTCTCGAAGAACCCTTTGGGGTGGTACTCCAGCACCACGAGGATGCGGGTGTAACCCGGCGAAAGCTCATGGAAAGTGACCGCGCCATCGATGTAGCCCTTGTGGCCCTTCGAACGCCAGACGATCCGCTCGAACGGCACCTGCTCGAGAATCGTGGATTCCCAGGTGCGCCTGGACCAGAACACTTTGCCCGTCCAGCTGAGTTTCTCGTCGGCCACCTGCTCGACTTGCTCGAGTTTCTTGGTGAACTTCGGGAAGTCCGCGAACTGGGTCCACTGGTCGTAGGCCAAGTCGATCGGGACGCCGACATCGATGTGCTCGACGATATTGGTCAGCTTGATCTTCTTGCCGCCACCCTTGCCCTTGCCGCCGGTCAGCGACTCCTTCGCCGTCTCGAACCCTTCGCGCAGCGTGTGGCCGATCTTGCTCTTGCCCATGCTCATGGCCGCCTGGAACGGCGAGGCGCCTCCGGCGAGCTTTTCCACGCCGGTCAGCGCCGACAGCAGATTCCCTCCGCCGCCTTCGGCGTACTCGGTCAACCGGCCCGCGGTCTTCGACACCTGGTTGGTGAGCCCGGACACCGCGCGTTCGGCCAGTGCTCCCGTGAGGTTCTGCACCGACTGCTGCAAGACGCCGGTCGGCGTGGGCGGTGGCGCCTTCTTCTTGGCGGATGATCCCGCCTTCTTGGCGGATGACCCCGCCTTTCTGGCGGACGATCCCGCCCCTGTGGCGGCTTTGGTGGCCCGGCCCGCTGTATCGGCAGCCACCTTGCCGACTCCGGCGGTCGCGTCGCGCAAGATCTTCGCCATCGCCGATCACCTCCTCGTGCGCCGCACCGGCGCTTGACCGGCCTCGGCGCGACTACGGCGGCCGCCGGTCCCGGACGGTTTACGATCCGCGGAGTCGGACGAACGGTCCGCGGAACGCGAGCTCGCCGCGCGCCGGGCGGCGGTGCTCGACCGGCGGCTGCGCGTCCGCGCGGCGGGACGCTCGGTGTCGTCCTCCGCTGCACCCTGGTCGGCATCTTCCTCGTCGTCGGGCGTTTGCTCCTCGTCTTCGTCTTCGAGCTCGTTGTCGGGCGTGCGGTCCTGGTCGTCCTCGTCCTCGTCTTCGAGCTCGTTGTCGGCCATGCGGTCCTGGTCGTCCTCGTAATCGTCTTCGAGCTCGTTGTCGGGCGTCTGCTCCTCGTCCTCGCGCCCTCCCTCGTCGTACTCGGACGACTCGTCTTCGTACTCGTCCTCATCGGAATCCGTCGCCCGCGAGCCCTCTCGGCCCTGGTCCGCCAAGAGCGTCGTACCCTGCTGCAACCGGTTGCTGAGCGCGTCTATGCGGTTGCTCGCCGCGGTGACCGCGGCCGAGCGCACGGCGCCGACCAGCTCGTCGCGCACGGTGTCGGTGATCCGGGTCAATTCCGGTGTCGATCGGAGCAGCTCCGTACCGCGCTCCAGCAGGCCCCCTGGCGTTCCCGCGGATCGCCTGGCCATCGCGGCGCCCGCCAGCGACATCGCGAAACGCATCTTGCGCGTGCGGCCCAGCAGGTACCCGATGCCCACCCCTAACGCAATTCTTCCTCCACCCTTCATTGCTCACTCCTTGCTCGCCTCGACGGCAACCCCACCGGCGAAGGCCGGGGCGCCGAGACTTGACGTCCTCAGAAGTGGGGTAGACCACATCCCAGTGGCCAAACATCAGCGTATTCCTGGTTACCGAATGGGTCGATGGGTTCTGCCTGCGAGAAGCCGGGTAGAACCGGGCGGTCGGAATGCTGTCAGCGACCATCTGGCCCCAGGGGTCGGCGCAGCGGGAAAAAATTCTCGGGAAACTTCGCGAAGTATGTCGAAGTCGAACTGCCGGCTCCGACCAGTAGGTGACAGCAGGTCACGCCACAGCACAGGAGCACATCATGTCCGTCAACACCTTCTTCTGGTTCGACAACGCCGCCGAGGAAGCCGCGGCGCTCTACACCTCGGTGATCCCGAACTCACGGGTGGTCGAGGTATCCCGCAAATCCGATGGTTCGGTGTTCATCGTCCTGCTGGATCTGGACGGTCAGGCGGTCACGCTGATGAACGGTGGCCCGGACCACCAGCTCACCGAGGCCGCGTCGCTGCAGGTGATCGTGGATACCCAGGACGAGGTCGATCGCCTGTGGGAGGCCCTCACCGCGAACGGCGGCGAGCCCGGACCGTGCGGCTGGCTGAAAGACCGCTACGGCCTGTCCTGGCAGGTGGTGCCTTCGGCGCTGCCGAAGTTGATGAACGGTGACGATCCCGCCAAGACCATCGCCGTTGGCACCGCCTTGCGGTCGATGTCGAAGCTCGATCTCGCGGTGCTCCAGGACGCCTACGACAACGCCTGACCGGCGCCGTGAAACCGAAGACCCCGCACGGACACCGTTGTCCGGGCGGGGTCTCGCGCGACGGCGTCGTCAGCGCCAGCGTTCGGGTGTCACGGGCGCGTCCCACGCGCGGGCGTAACGGCGTTTGTCGGCAGCGTTGTACTCCTTGCTGCGGTAGACCACGTACGGCCGCACCAGGTAGCCCACCGGCGCGCTGAACATGTGCACCAGGCGGGTGTACGGCCACAACCCGATCAGCGCGAGCACGACCAGCCCGTGCAATTGGAAGGTCCACGGGGTGTCCACCATCAGTTCGGGCCGGGGCGTGAGGCCGAACAGGCTGCGGAACCACGGCGAGACCGTCTCGCGGTAGTTGTAGGTGCCCCACAGCAGGTTGCTGCCCCAGGTGTTGAGCAGACCGGTGATCAGCGCGGCGGCCAGCAGCGCGTACATCAGCTTGTCGTTGCCGGTCGTCGCCTTGCGGACGGCGGGAACGGTGAAACGCCGGTAGAGCAGGATGCCGACGCCCGCCAGCACGGCGACCCCGGCCACCGACCCCGCGGAGACGGCGATCACGTGGTAGACGTGCTCGGAGATCCCGACCGCGGAGGTCCACGACTCCGGGATCAGGACGCCGAGCACGTGACCGCCGAACACCCCGAGCATGCCGAAGTGGAACAACGGGCTGCCCAGGCGCAGCAGGCGGCTCTCGTAGATCTGCGAGGAACGGGTGGTCCAGCCGAACTGGTCGTTGCGGTAGCGCCACAGGTGCCCGAGCACGAACGAAGTGAACGCGACGTACGGCAGGATCAGCCACAGCGAGACCGGCAGATGCGGTGTTGCGTTCATCGTCGGCCTTCCGATCCGTCGAACAGGGAGGGGTCCATCGCGAACGGTTCGAGCCCGACCTCTTCCTCGGGCGGGCCCTGCGCGGCGAGTTCGGCGATGCGCCTGCGGTCCGCGGTGGTCGGCGGCGGCAGGGTAACCCCGATCGCCGCGAGCACTCCGGCGTAGGGCGAGCCGTGGTCGGACAGGGAAAGCCGTAGCAGCTCCAGCACCGGCACGTGCTCACCGAGCAGGCGTTCGCCGCCGATCGGATCCACGGTGGCGGCGAACTCCAGCAGCACCGGCAGGTGGTCGGGTAGTTCCTCGTCGCCGAGTTCGACACCGGCGTGCCGGTAGGCGTGCTTGAACCGCAGCAGCGCCATCCCGCGCTTGCGCGTGTCGCCGTAGGCGTAAAAAGTCAGGTGCAGGCTGGCCCGCCGGCGCATGTCGAAGGTCGCGACGTAGTCCGCGGCGAGTTCCAGCGGTGGGGTCGTCCGCAGGTGGTCGAGGCATCCGCTCAGGTGGGCGCTCACCTCGTCCGGCAAAGCGGCCGCGGCCGCGGTCAACTGGCCGACCATGGCCAGCGTCTGCTCGGTCGGGTAGTCCAGCAGCAGCGCGGCGATCCGCCAGACCAATTGCCGGTCGCGTTGCGCGAGCTCCACCACCGGTTCCGGGCGGCGGCGCAGTTTCAGCATGCTCATCGGCCTGCTCCGGTCCGAGCAGCCGGGTCCTCGGTCACGGTCGTGTTGCCGTTGGCGTGCCCGTTGCCCGCGCCGGTTCCGTGGCCGTCGGTACGCCCGTCAGCGGCGCTGTTCTCGTGCCCGTCGACGCCACCGTTCGCATGACCGTTGGTGGCGCCGTGCCCATTTCCGTTGCCGTTCGCGGCGGCACCGGTCGGGACCAAGCCCTCGGTGCTCTTGCCGTCCCAGTTCAACAGGTTGATCCGGGCGGACTTCTCCTGCGGCGCGGCGCCATTGGTGTCGGTGAGGTGGAACTTCTCCACCATCTGGTCGAACGCCGTCATACCCGGTCCGCCGTCGGTGTCCAGGCTGCAGCCGGTGGCGAGCGAGTCCAGTTCGTGCGCGCGGGCTCCCGCGCCGGTCGGGATGACGTAGCGGTGCTCGTATTTGGCGATGGCCAGCAGCCGGTACATCGCCTCGATCTCCTCCGGCTCCAGCCGCACCGACGGCGCGATCGCGGGATCGGGCTCCTCACCGAGGTTCACCGACCGCATGAACGAGCGCATCGCCGCGAGGCGCTGCAACGACGCGCGCACCGGCCCCACATCGCCCGCGGTGAACAGCTCGGCCAGGTACTCCACCGGAATGCGCAGCGCGTCGATCGCGCCGAACAAGTTGGACACGTTCTCGCCGTCGTGGCCGGTCTCCGAGAGCACGTCCACCACCGGCGACAGCGGCGGCACGTACCAGACCATCGGCATGGTGCGGTATTCCGGATGCAGCGGAAGCGCGATCTGGTAGTCCACGATCAGCTTGTAGACCGGTGAATCCTGGGCCGCCTGAATCCATTCCGGCGAGATCCCGGCTCGCTCGGCCTCCGCGATCACCCGCGGATCATGCGGGTTGAGGAACACCCCGAGCTGGGACGGGTAGAGATCCTTGTCCTCGGTGACCGACGCGGCCTCCAGCACGGCGTCGGCGTCGTAGAGCATGACGCCGATGTAGCGCAGCCGCCCCACGCAGGTCTCCGAGCACACCGTGGGGATGCCGACTTCCACGCGCGGGTAGCAGAAGGTGCACTTCTCGGCCTTGCCCGTCTTGTGGTTGAAGTAGATCTTCTTGTACGGGCAGCCCGACACGCACTGCCGCCAGCCGCGGCACTTGTCCTGGTCCACCAGCACGATGCCGTCCTCGGCACGCTTGTAGATCGCGCCCGAGGGGCACGAAGCCGCGCACGACGGATTGAGGCAGTGCTCGCAGATCCGCGGCAGGTAGAACATGAAGGTCTCTTCGAACTCCAGTTTCACCTGATCGGACAGCTTCGCCAGCAGCGGGTCCTTACCGACCTGCTCCGGGCCCGAACCCAGGTCGTCGTCCCAGTTGGCGCCCCAGGTGACCTTCGTGTCCTCGCCGGTGATCAGCGATTTCGGCCGCGCGACCGGCGTCGTGTCGACCGGCGGCGAGGACAGCAGGTTGTCGTAGTCGTAGCTCCACGGCTCGTAGTAGTCCTCGACCGTGGGCAGATCCGGGTTCGCGAAGATGTTCAGCAGCCGCTTCAACCGGGAGCCGGACTTGAGCGTGAGCTTGCCGCGCTTGTTCAGCGTCCAGCCGCCCTTCCACTTCTCCTGATCCTGGTACTGGCGCGGATAGCCCTGTCCCGGACGGGTTTCCACGTTGTTGAACCAGACGTACTCGGTGCCGCCGCGATTGGTCCACGCCTGCTTGCAGGTGACCGAGCAGGTGTGGCAGCCGATGCACTTGTCCAGGTTCATCACCATGGCCAGCTGTGCCATGACGCGCATGTCAGTACCGCTTTCTCGCGTCGGTGGATGGTGCCTGCGTGCCGCGTTCGCCCATGTCAGTACTCCACTTCCTGCGAGCGCCTGCGAATCGTGGTCACCTCGTCGCGTTGATTTCCGGTGGGCCCGTGATAGTTCAGCGCGAAGGACTGCTGCGCGTAGCCGCCGATGAGATGCGAGGGCTTGATCATGATGCGGGTGAGCGCGTTGTGAATGCCGCCGCGCTTGCCCCGGCCTTTGGTGTCCTCGCCGAGACCCTCGATGCGCGGCACGTCCACCGCGCGGTCCTGGGCGTGGTACATGAACACCGTGCCCTCCGGCATCCGGTGGCTGACGATGGCGCGGGCCACCACGATGCCGTTGCGGTTGATCGCCTCGATCCAGTCGTTGTCGGCCACTCCGATCTTCGCCGCGTCGCGATCGGACATCCAGATCGTCTGCCCGCCGCGCGAGAGCGTCAGCATGTGCAGGTTGTCCTGGTAGGCGGAGTGGATCGACCACTTGGAGTGCGGGGTCAGGTACCGCACGGTGACGCCCTTGTCGCCGACCTCGCCGATCGAGGGCTCGCGGAACAGCGCGGTCATGTCCAGCGGCGGACGGAAGATCGGCAGCTGTTCACCGAGTTCGATCATCCAGTCGTGATCCAGGTAGAAGTGCTGCCGACCGGTGAGCGTGTGCCAGGGCTTGAGCCGCTCGGTGTTGATGGTGAACGGCGAGTACCGGCGTCCGCCGGTCTCACTGCCCGACCACTCCGGCGAGGTGATGACCGGCACCGGGCGCGCCTGGGTGTCGGCGAAGGTGATCCGTTTGCCCTCGTGCTCGGCGGCCAGGTCGGCCAGCTGGGTGCCGGTGCGGCGCTCGAGTGCGTGGAAGCCCTCCACCGCCAGACGGCCGTTCGTGGTGCCGGACAGGGCGAGGATCGCCTCGGCCGCATGCGTGTCCTTGGCCAGCGACGGCCTGCCCTGCGCGATGCCGGACACCACCGTGCCGTTCACCCCGGCGAGGTACTCGACCTCCTGGTCGGGGTAGGTGGTGACGCCCTTGGTGGTGACGCCGAGTGTGTCGACCAGTGGCCCGAGCGCGGCCATCTTCTCCGCGATCTTCGGGTAGTCGCGTTCGACCACGACCAGCTTCGGCATGGTCTTGCCCGGAACCGGTTCGCACTCACCGGCTTTCCAGTCCAGCACGCGCCCGCCCGCCTGCGCCGTCGCGTCCGGCGAGTCGTGCTGCAACGGCACCGCGACGATGTCCTTGCGCTTGCCCAGGTGCTTCTCGGCCATCCAGGAGAAGCCGCGCGCGATCCGGTGGAAAGCGTCGAAGTCGGTCTTGGCCTCCCAGGGCGGCGAGATCGCCGGGGAGAAGGCGTGCACGAACGGGTGCATGTCGGTGGAGGACAGGTCGTGCTTCTCGTACCAGGTGGCGGCGGGCAGCACGATGTCGGAGAACAGCGTGGTGCTGGTCATCCGGAAATCCAGTGACAGCAACAGATCCAGCTTGCCGGTGGCGGCGGTCTCGCGCCAGTTCAGCTCCTGCGGCCGCACACCGGTGGCCTCGGCGGCCTGCAAGTTGGAGTCGGCGCCGAGCAGGTGGCGCTGGAAGTACTCGTTGCCCTTGCCGGAGGAGCCGAGCAGATTCGCCCGCCACACGGTCAGGCAGCGGGGGAAGTTCTCCGGCGCGTCCGGGTCCTCGCAGGCGAAGTTCAGGTCGCCGGACTTCAGCCCGTCCACCACGTGCTCGGGGGCGGTCTTGCCCGCGGCCTCCGCCTCGTCCACCAGATCGAGCGGATTGCGGTCGAAGGTGGGGTAGCTGGGCATCCAGCCCAGCCGGGTGGCCAGCGCGATGTTGTCGGCGGCCGTGCGGCCTGCGAACTTGCCCGCGCCGAGCGGCGAGGCGAACGCCTCCGCGGTGAACGGGTCGTAGCGCCACTGGTCGTTGGTCAGATACCAGAACACGGTGCCCTGCATCTGCCGTGGCGGGCGCTGCCAGTCCAGGCCGAAGGCCAGGGTGGACCAGCCGGTGACCGGTCGGCACTTCTCCTGCCCGACGTAATGCGCCCAGCCGCCGCCGTTCACGCCCTGGCAGCCGGTCAGCAGGGTCAAGGTGAAGAACGCGCGGTAGATCTGATCGGAGTGGAACCAGTGGTTGGTGCCCGCGCCCATGAGGATCATCGAGCGGCCGCCGGAACGGTCGGCGTTGTCGGCGAACTCCCGCGCGATGCGCTGGGCCTGCACGGCGGGCACGCCGGTGATGGCTTCCTGCCAGGCCGGGGTGTAAGGCTCGGCCGCGTCGTCGTAGCCGCTGGGCCACGTTCCGGGCAGGCCGTCGCGACCGACGCCGTACTGCGCCAGCAGCAGATCGAAGACCGTCGTGACGCGCCTGCCCGCGACGGTCGTGGTCGGCACGCCGCGGGTGAGCACGCCGGGGACGTCGCTGTCGAAGCGGGGAATCCGTACGGCCGCAGCGTCGTCGGTGCGGCCGTACAGGCTCAGGAGGGGATCGACGTCGTCGAGATCGAGGTTCCAGCGCCCGGTTCCTTCTTCACCGAACCGATGGCCGAGCGACCCGTTGGGCACCACCGGCTGTGCCTGCGCGTCCAGCAGGACCGTCTGGAACTCCACGCCCTCACCGGTCCGGCCGAGGTCGGCGGCGGTGAGGAACTTCCCGGGGACGTATGCCCCGTCGTGCTCGTCGAGCGTGATGAGGAACGGCAGGTCGGTGAATCGCTTGATGTAGTCGAGGAAGCGCGGCGTGCTCTTCTCGACGAAGAACTCCTTCAGCACGACGTGGCCCATCGCCATGGCCAGGGCCGCGTCGGTGCCGGGACGGGCGGGCACCCACTCGTCGGCGAACTTGGTGTTGTCGGCGTAGTCGGGGGAGACCACGACCACCTTCTGGCCCCGGTAGCGGGCCTCGGTCATGTAGTGCGCGTCCGGCGTCCGGGTGACCGGCACGTTCGAGCCCCACATGATGAGGTACCCGGCGTCGAACCAGTCCGCGGACTCCGGCACGTCGGTCTGGTCGCCGAATACCTGCGGCGAAGCCACCGGCAGGTCGGCGTACCAGTCGTAGAACGACAGCATGGAGCCGCCGAGCAGCGAGATGAACCGCGCGCCGACGGCGTGGCTGACCATGGACATGGCCGGGATCGGCGAGAACCCGGCCACCCGGTCCGGGCCGTACTGCTTGATCGTGTAGACGTGTGCGGCGGCGGCGATCTCGGCCGCCTCCCACCACTCGGCGCGCACGAATCCGCCCTTGCCCCTGGCGGCCTTGTAACTGCGCGCCTTCTCCGGGTCTTCGACTACATCGGCCCAGGCCAGCACCGGATCCTTGAGCCGGGACTTGGCTTCCCGGTACAGCTCCAGCAACGTGCCGCGCACATAGGGATAGCGCACCCGGGCAGGCGAGTAGGTGTACCAGGAGAACGACGCGCCACGGGGACAGCCGCGCGGCTCGTATTCCGGCTTGTCGGCGCCCACCGACGGGTAGTCGGTCTGCTGCGACTCCCAGGTGATCACGCCGTCTTTCACGTAGATCTTCCATGAGCACGAGCCGGTGCAGTTCACGCCGTGCGTGGAGCGCACCACCTTGTCGTGGGACCAGCGGTCGCGGTAGAACTCGTCGGCGCTGCGCCCGCCGACCTTGTGCAGTGTCCGGTGATCGGACGAGACTTCGCCCCGGTGGAAATATTTCCCCAGCCGCAGGAGCGCGTCCCCGGCGTCGGTGGCCGGGGCGGAGGGTGCGTGACCCTGGGTACGCGAATTAACCACGACGTGCCCTTCGAGCTGTGCGATCGGGTGGATGTTCCGACTGTAAAGAGGCGTGCACGACTGACCAAACCTCTTTCTCACAGCCCATTCTGGGACCAGGTGAGTTGTGAGATCGGCGCAACGTCACGGTCACGGTGGCGGGCGGCTTCCGGGTGGCATCTAGGTGTTCGACCAGGGCTAACCCGCTCTGAACTGGAGAGAACCGTATCGGAGGGGTTCGCCGGTGCCCGCACCGGTGATGCTTTGGAAACGACCGGTTCTCCAGTGGTTTACATTTGTTAACACATCGGATCGGTCGTCCGCGGAGCGTGTTTTATCCGTCCCGGTGAGTTTCGCTCACGGTTTCCCGGCAAGTATTGTAAGCGCAATCACAATTTGCTGGAATTTCGCCCGATGTGGATCAATTCCGGTGGGCCGCGGGCACCCGGCGCGGGTCATCGCTGGATCGTCGCGGTGGGCACTACGCTGACCAGTGGCAGGTCATCTGCGCGGTCAGCCCTGGTCTATGGGATCGATGTCGGCGAACGTGTCGACCCAGCGGTGCGGCGGCCGAGGCGGATTCGGCTCACCGGGACGCGCCAGCCCGATGACTCGCCATCCAGCAGCGACGGCGGCATCCAGCTCGTCGGGGTGGTCGGACAGGAACAGGATGCGCTCGGCGGGGACGCCGATCGAGCCTGCGATCTTGTCGTAGGAGGACGATTCGCGCTTGCCGCCCGCCGTCGACAGATCGAAGTATCCGCTGATCAGCTCGGACAGGCTGCCGCCGCGTGCGAAGGCGAACCAGTCGCGCTGGTTGCGTACCGACCCGGAGGAGTAGACGTAGAGCGCGAGCCCCGACCGGTGCCATGCGGCGAGCGCCGGTGGCACGTCCGGGAAGAACTCGCCGTGCAGCGCGCCGCTGCGGAAGCCTTCCGCACAGATCAGGCCCTGCGCGGTCTTGAGCGGCTCGGCCTTGACGTCGGTGTCGAGCCACTCGCGCAGGATCGCGGCGGCTTCCTCCGGGTTCGCGTCCGGACGCCCGGCCAGCTCCCTGGTCGCGGCCAGCACCGGCGCCGCGACCGCGGAGCTGTGCTCGGACAGCCAGGCCGGGAGCCGTTCGCGGGTATAGCCGTACAGGTCTTCGCGGACCGCGGCGGTGGGGCTGGTGGTGCCCTCGATGTCGACGACGACGGCGTCGATCACGGCGCGGTCAGCAGCTCGTCGAGGGTGGGGAAGCCCGCGCTGATCTTGTCGCCGGTGAAGTCGCCTACCCAGCCGTCCTCCTCCTCGAAGAAGCGGATGGCGATGAAGTCCGGGCGTTCGCCCATGTCGAACCAGTGCAGCGTGCCCGCGGGCACCGACAGCAGATCGCCGCCTTCGCACACCACCGCGAGGATCTCCTCGCCGAGGTGCAGGTAGAAGCAGCCGCGTCCGGCGGCGAAGAAGCGCACCTCGTCCTCGGCGTGCCGGTGCTCGTCGAGGAATTTCCCGCGCGCGCCCTTGGCGATCTCCGGCCACTGCGGGTCGCTGTCGTCGGGGTGGATGCGGGCGATGTCGATGTGCTTGTAGCGCCCGGACGCGTTCAGTTCCGCGACGTTCTTCTCGTAGTGCGCGAGTAACTCCTCCGACGACACCGACGCCGCGTTCTCGACCACCGGCCAGCGTCCGAAAGTGATACCGCGCGCGGCCAGTTCGGTGCCGATCACCTCGTCGTCGCTGGTGCGTACGCGCACGTCGGCCGCGTCACCGGCGGCCATCACCTGCAGGAGGGTCATGTCAGTCCAATCTCGAGAAAATCGTCGCGCGGGCCGAAGGCCGCCGGACTGCCGGTGCGGGACACCAGCTCACACAATGCTTCCAGGCATTCGGCGCGATCGCGCGCCTGGGCGAGATCATCACCCCAGGCGGTGATTCCGTGGCCGGCGATGACCAGCACCGGCAACGCGTCGGGTTGGTCGAGGAGGTAGCGCTCGATGTCCGCGCCGATACGGGGCACCTCGGGCCAGTTCGGGAAGACCGGGATCTCCGCGACGGCCGGATCGCCGCCGCCGAGCCCTTTGATCAGCTCGTAGTCGGTGATCCGCAGCGTGCCGAGTGTGCCGGGAACCGCAGAGCGGGTGGCCAGTGCCGTGGCGAACGGCGGATGGATGTGCACGACCGCCTGGGCCGGGCGGGTGCGGTAGACGGCGGTGTGGATCGTGGTCTCCGCGGAAGGCTTGCGCCCGTCGCCGGTGACGGGCGCGGAGTCGGCCACGCGCACGGTGACCATGTCGCGCTCGGTGAGTTCGCCCTTGGGCAAACCGCTTCCGGTGACGACGGCGGTGGGGCCGGTGCGCACCGAGATGTTGCCCGCGGTGCCCGGCATCCAGCCGCGCCGGTACAGCTCGCGGGCGAGGTCCGCGATGGCCGCGCCAGGCGACGGATCGGATCCGAGCTCGGGGCCGGTGCTCGCGGTCGCACCGCCGCGTGCCGGATCGCTGCGGTGCACGACGCCGTTCTCCGTGACCACCGCGGTCACCAGGTCACCCGGCGTCACGTCGAACGCCGGGTTGAAGACCTTGGTGCCCGCGGGAGCCGTTGCCACACCGCCGAACCCGGTCACCTCGGCGGCCGCGCGTTCCTCCACGACGATCTCCCGGCCGGTGGCCATCGACAGGTCGCGGGTCGACTCCGGGGCCACCACGACGAACGGGATGCCGTGATGGCGGGCGGCCAGCGCGAGACCGTAGGTGCCGATCTTGTTGGCCACGTCGCCGTTGGCGGTGACCCGGTCGGCCCCGACGAGCACGCAGTCGACCTGCCCCGTCGCCATCGCCCACGCGGCGGCGGAATCGATGGTCAGCCGGTGCGGGATGCCAGCCTCGGCGAGTTCCCACGTGGTCAGCCGCGCGCCTTGCAGCAGCGGGCGCGTCTCGTCCACCAGCACCTGTTCGAGCGCGCCGCGCTCGGACAGCACCCGCAGCGTGCCGATGGCGGTGCCGAACGCGCTGGTCGCGAGCCTGCCTGTGTTGCAGTGGGTGAGCACCCGCAGCGGCCGCACCGGGCACAGGGTCTGGACCAGATCGGCGGCGTTGGTGGCGGCGGCCCGGTTGACCCGGCCGTCCTCGGCGAGCATCGCCAGCGTCTCGGCCAGGACCGCGTCGGCGCCCTGCCCCACCTTCGCCCGGACCCGCCGCACGGCCCACGCCAGATTGACCGCGGTGGGCCGCGCCGCGGCGATGCGGTCGGCCTCGGCCTGTGCCGCCGCTTCGTCCACCACGCCGTCCGCGGTGTGCGCGGCGGTGGCGAGGACGACGCCGAACGCTCCCGCGATGCCGATGGCGGGCGCGCCGCGAACGGCCAGCGTCTTGATCGCGTCGATGACCTGGTCGACCGAGCTCAGCCGCAGCTCGCGCGCCTCGTGCGGCAGTCCGCGCTGGTCGATGGTGACGAGCGCGCCGTCGTCCCAGACCAGAGAGCTGTCGTCCATCAGGCGCATCCTTATCCCGTCGAGCCGTGTCGTGCCTGGTCAACGGTATCGGACGGGGGACGGCGAGCCGAAATCGCGTCAGCCCGCCGCGCGCAGCTTGCGTGCGCGTTCGCGCGGGTCGTAGTCCGGGCCGACACCCTCGATGAGCAGCAGGTCGCCGTCGATGTGATCGGCGCGCAGCGGAAGGATCTCCTGATACGCGGGGGAGTGGTACCACTCCCGGGCTTCGGTCATCCCGGGGAACTCGATCAGCACCATGCTCCCGGGCCAGCTGCCCTCGACGACCTCGGCCGGAGGCCCGTGGATGATGAAGCGACCGCCGAACGGGTCCAACGTGGCCTGGATACGTTCCAGGTATTCCAGGATGTCGGGGTGCGGCCTGCGACTGCGGAGATGGGCGAAGCCATAGGCGGACATGGCGTTTGGCATTCCTTCGTTTCGATGACACCGGGAATGGCGTCGAATCGACGGTAGGTCCGCCTCGCGCCGGGTGGCAATTACCAGCGGGGTAAGCACACGTTCCGGAAACAACCGCGGCCGCCGGTCCCGGGAGGAGGTGGGGCCGGCGGCGCGGGTGGCGCAGATCGGTTTAGCGGCGACGCTCCTGCTCGCCGCGCCGGTCGGGCATCTCGTTCTTCATGCCCCGACGGCCTTCCATGTCCGCGCCCTCGCGCATGTCCTGCTCTTGGCGCTGTTGCTGCTGCTGCCTCGGCATCTGCTTCGGCATTTTCTTAGGCGTTTTCTTCGACTTTTCAGTCATCTCCACACGGTCCTTTCCGGGGGATTGATATTCGCCTAACGAACACACGATAGCGAGCGGATATGGCTTCTGGAAGGGGATTTGAAAAATATGGCTCGGAGCGGCGCGGTTGCCGCATTCCACCTGGTAGACGCGATGTTGCGGGTGGATTTCAGTAACGAATACGACTCGGTTCGACCTCTTGTCGGCTATTCTTCCGGCGGCTGGACGGATGCTTCGGGTCTGGCTGGAATAAAACTCCGAGAACCGGTTTCGGTTTCGCTGAGGTCGGTTCTGGGCGCTACCGCCGGTGTATATCGCCTCGAATTCTGCGGTCGGGCGAGATCGGGTGCGCTCTCGAAGGGGGTGTTGTCGCGACGACGGAAAGCGCTGTACTGTAATAATTTTCGACGGATCCGCGGCCCGGTGTCGACACACTATCGTTTACCCGCGCACTATTCGCGTCTGTGCAGCCAAGGGACACAATCGTTTTCGCCCGCCGCCGCAGCGTTCAGCGGCGCAGCGGCAGGAATTCGACGATCGCGCCGTCCTCGGCGCCGGGCGGGACGACGACCAGACCGTCGCGGTCCACCAGGCCCCCGAGATGTGCTGTGCGGATCGCCGGGTCACCGACCCAGCCGCCTTCGTCGGCGGCGCGAGCCGGAACGACGCGAGGCACCGCTGCGGCGATCTCCGCGGCGTTGTGCAGCGGCCCGCGCAGCGGACGGGCGGGGGCGGCGCCGGTGCGGCCCTCGACGATCGCGGGCGCGAGCGCCATCAGCGTCGCTATCGCGGCGAACGGGTTGCCGGGCAGGCCGAGCACCGTGGTGCCGGCGGCGAGTTGGGCGACGACGGTGGAACCACCGGGACGCAGCCGCAGCCGTGGCACCACGACCTCGGCCCCGGCGCGGGTCAAGGCGGCACGGAGCTGGTCGGCCGCACCGCCGCCGGTCGCGCCGACGATGGCCAGCAGATCGCACTCCGGCGTGACGGCCAGGACCTCGTCGAAGCCGTGCGGGGTGTCGCGCAGGTGCACCCGATCGGTGGTGCGAATGCCGTACCAGGACAACAGTTCCGGGAGTATCGGGCCGATCGAGTCGCGAGTCTGCCCCGCCTGCAGCGGTCCCGCGCTGCGGATCTCGTCGCCCGTCATGACGATGTGCGCGCGTACCGGGCCGCGCACCGGCGCCGCGGTGACCTCTACGCTCGCGGCCGCGGAGACCAGCGCCGCCGTCACCGGCGTGCCCTCCGGCGCGACCGGATCACCGGCTTCCCGGTCCTCACCGCGCCGGCGGATGTCGTCGCGCGGCGGCGTATCCGGCAGGCGGTAGAGCGTTTCGTCGGCGACGTGCACGAACTCGTCGCGCAGCACGCCCGTGGTCCCGTCGGGGACGTGCGCGCCCGTGGCGATGCGCACCGCCTCGCCGGGCAGCAACCCCACCGGTCGCCGCCCGCCCGCGAAGCCGATGTCGCGGCGTAGGCGCCACGGCCCGTCACCCGCCACCGCGTAGCCGTCCATCGCCGAGACGTCGAAACGGGGCAACGGCCCGGCGGCCGTCAGCGGTCCCGCGAGCGCGGCTCCGAGCACCGAACCCAGATCGGCTTCGTACGCGGTGAGCCGCGACAGCCGATCGCGCAGCAGGTCCCGCGCCTCGGCGAGATCCAGCGGCGGCTGCTGCCGCGGCGCGTCGACCGCCGCTCTGGCCCGCCGCACCTGCTCCTCGGTATCGCAATCACCGACGCCGGAGAGCGGGATGATCGCGGCGGCGGCCGGCACCAGCGCCTTCATCGGCTGGTTGACCAGCGCGCCGAGCTCGTGCAGCGCCGCGGCCAAGGCTGAGCGCCGCCACACCCCGATCAGGTACTGCGGCCGCCCCGACTCGTCGGCCGCGAACACCGCGTCCGCGCCGGACTCGGTGGCGTGCCGGATGAGCTCGGTCACCGCCAACGGCGACAGGAACGGCAGGTCGGCGGCGAGCACCACCACCAGCGGTGCGGCGGAGCCGAGCGCGCGCAGCCCGGTGTCGATCGCCGCCACCGGACCCGAACCCGGCGGCACCTCGCGGACCTGGATGATCTCCGGCGCCAGCTCGGGCCGGTGCGGCCCGACCACCGCCGTGTGCTCGCACGAGGCCACGGCGGCGAGCGCCACCTCGAGCATGGAACGGCCGCCGATGACGATGGCCGGTTTGTCCACGCCGCCCATCCGGCTGGCCCGGCCGCCCGCGAGCACGATCGCGTCGGCGGCGGTCACACGCCACGACCTCGAGCTAGGTACACCATGGCGGCCATGCTAATTCGTCATCGCCGGAAAGCCCGGCAGCGGACGGCGTCGATCAGGCGTTCGACCAGAAGCGGGCCGGTGGCAGCAGCCGGAACTCGTTGAGTTCCGGGTCGGCGAGCACGAGGTCGGTGTCCCGGTCCGGCGCCGGGGCGCCCCGGTCGATCGTCGTGGCGCCCGCCGCGTGCAGCCGGGCCACCTCGGCGACCCGGTCGTCGGCCGGAAACGAGGTGAGATCCAGGCGCAGTCTGGTCCGGCCGGACCCCGCGTCCGGGGTGCGCACGAACTCGAGCCAGGAGCCGAGTCCGGTCGGTGAGCGCAGCCCGGCCAGCCGCTCGCCGCGCCGGGTGGCAGGCCAGCCGGTGGCGGCCGACCAGAACTCCGCGAGGCGCTGCGGGTCGCGCGTGTCGACCACGACCGCCGCGACGGCTCCGGTGTCCACGTACTCCTCCCTGGGTTCGAGAACGCAGAACTCATTGCCCTCCGGGTCGGCGAGCACGGCCCACGGCACCGCGCCTTGGCCGATGTTCACCGCTCGCGCGCCCAGGGCCAGCGCCCGGTCCACCTGGGTGCGCTGGTGGTCCAGCGAGCGGGTGGCCAGATCCAGGTGCAGGCGGTTCTTGCCGACCTTGGCCCGCATCGCGGGCAGGAAGGTGAGGGCCAGTTCGCCGCCGTCGGCGTCGGGGGCCGCGACGTTCACCTCGTCGGGACGGTCGAGGGTCACGCTCCAGCCGAGCAACTCGGCCCAGAAATCCGCGACCGGACGCGGCCGGTCGGCATCGAACACGACACATGCCAGGCGGGTGGGCATGAATCAACGGTACTGGCCGCCATTCCGGCGCGGAGGAATATCGGAAAGCGGCGCTCACTCGCCCGGCAGATCCGGCAACGGGAAGCGCGCCGCGCGCAGGTCGACGCGTCCGTCCCGGATCGGCACGCCTTCCGCGGCGAGCAGGCGCAGCTGGCGATGGGCCAGGTGCGCGGCGGGCTTGCCGCTCGCACCCAGCACGCGATGCCAGGGCAGGTCGGCCGAGTCCGTACGCATGATCCAGCCCACCGTGCGCGGTGTGGACAGTCCGGCGGCCGCGGCGATGTCGCCGTAGGTGACCACCCGGCCGGGCGGGACCGCCGCCACCAGGGCGCGCACCCGCTCGATCTGGGCGTCGGTGGTAGGCATCGGCTCAGAGCACCGAGCGCACCAGCTCACCGGTCTGCGCCGGATACGCCTGGGCGACCATGTGATCGCAGTTCCATTCCAGCACGGTCAGGTTGGCGCCCATGTGCTCGGTGAGCGCCGCGCGGAACTCCGCTGTGACGAACGGCGGGTGCACCTTCATCGCCTGCACCAGGACGGTCGGCAGATCGGCGGGCGGCAGCACCCAGTGCCGCGCCAGCTGGCCCCAGTAGGAGTTGACGGCGGGCAGGCTCATCCGCCAGCCGAATCGCCCGTCCGCCGTCGGCATCAGATGTTCGTCGAGTTCGGCTTCGAGCAACCGCGGCTCGACGTCACCCCAGCCGGTGTCCAGCTTGTCCTGGCGCGCGTGCTCGACGCTGTCGTAGTCGGCCGAGACCAGGGTGGACAGTGCGATCTCGTTGAGCCATTCCGGTTCCAGCGCGATGGCGGGATCCAGCAGCACCAGCTTGCGCACCAGGTCGGGATGCCGATGCGCCAGGTGCAGCGCGCACGCGCCGCCGAAGGAGTGCGCGACCACCACCACCGGGCCGTCGGCCTCCGTGCTGACCAGCTCGACCAGGTCCTCGACGATGGTCTCGAAATTCCACGGCGGCAGCGAGGTGGAGCGCCCGTGCCCGCGCAGATCGGGTGCGAGGACCCGGACGTCGGGCAGCTGCCGGGTCGCCAGGTCTTCCCAGCGTTTGCCGTGACCGGTGACACCGTGCAGGGCGAGCACCACCGGTCCCGTCGTCGGACCGAACCGATGGACATTCAAGACAGACACCGGTCCATTCTGACCTGCGCCGCATTCGGCCGCAGCGCCGGTCGGGCGGAGGCGTGTACCGGCGTGTCGGTCGTGTCTGTTGCAATAGCCCGCGTGGTGCGATCGGATGGCGCGGTGCGACTGGTTCGCCGGAATGTGGTGGCGCCCCGGCCGCGAGACTGGGGCGCCGACGTCCGCGCGCTGCTGGACGCCGCGGCCGAGGCCGGTCCCGCGCGCCCCGGGTGGCGGCCCTGGCAGGTGCTCGGCGGACCGGGCACGGGCAAGACCGCCCTGCTGATCGACCTCGCCGCCGAGCGCATGGCGGCCGGAGCAGACCCGGAATCCGTGCTGGTACTGACCCATTCGAAGCAGGCCGCGAGCGCTCTGCGCGACGCCGTCACCACGCGGCTGAGCGGACCCGGGCCCGGTGCCGAAGGAGGTGTGCCCGGCGCCACACGAGAACCGTTGGTGCGCACCCTGCACTCATACGCCTTCTCCGTGCTGCGCAGGCATGCGACGGCGCACGGCAACCCGCCGCCGCGTCTGCTGACCGGTGCCGAACAGGACGCGGTGCTGCGCGAGATGCTGCGCGGCGATCTCGCCGACATGGCCGACGGCGCGCGCGGATTGTGGCCGGAGCGACTGCGGCCCGCGCTAGCGCTCGGCGGGTTCGCCGAGCAATTGCGCGATCTCATGCTCCGGGCCACCGAACGCGGCATCGGTCCGGAAGACCTGGTGCGGCTCGGCCGCGAGCACGACAAGCCGGAGTGGGTGGCGGCGGGCCGGTTCGCCATCCGCTACGAGCAGACGATGCTGCTGCGCTGGTCGGTCGGCGTCGAGGCGCCGGAGGCCACCGCGCCCGCGCTGGACGCCGCCGAACTGGTCGGCGCGGCGCTGGACGCGCTGGCCGCCGACCCGAATCTGCTTGCCGCCGAACGCGCGAGGATCAGATACCTGCTGGTCGACGACGCGCAACACCTGGACCCGCAGGCGGCGATCCTGATCAGGGCCATCGGGCACAGCGCGCGGACCACGGTGATCGCGGGCGATCCCGATCAAGCCGTCTTCGCCTTCCGCGGCGCGGACGCGCGGTTCGTCGCCGAACTCGACGCGCCACCCGAGCGGCGCATCGTGCTGCGCGACAGTCACCGGTTCAGTGGCCAGGTGGAGCTGGCGGTCGCACGGATCGCCGCACGTCTGCCGGGCAGTGCGCCGCAGCGCATCCCCGTGCCGGAACGCTCCGATTCGCGGGCGGACGGCGCCGAGGTGCGGGTGCGTGTGCTGGCCACGCCCGCGAAGGAGGCCGCGCTCATCGCCGACCACTTGCGCCGCGCGCATCTCACCGGCGGGGTGCCGTGGTCGCGGATGGCGGTGATCGTCCGTTCGGTGCCGCTGTCGCTGGCGCCCCTGCGGCGCGCCTTGCTGGCGGCGGGCGTGCCGGTGCAGCAGCCCGCGCTGGACACGCCGCTGGCGCGCAGGCGGGGCGCGGCCTGGCTGCTGCTGTCGTTGCGCGCCGTCCTGGCCGGCGAGGCGGTGCAGCGGGGCGCGGTGCCCGCGTTCGAACCCGAGGACGCCCTCGACCTGCTGTCCGGGCCGCTCGGCGGCGCCGACCAGATCGCCTTGCGCCGGTTGCGGCGCGGCATCCGGCGCGCGGTGCTGCAATCGGTGCGCGCCGGTGCGAAAACCGCGGACGACGACCCGGACGACGCGGACATCGACCGCCCCTCCGCGTTGGTGCTGCGTGACCTGCTGCTGGGGACCGGCGATCCGGGGATCCTGAACCGGCTCACCGAGGTGGAGGCCGCGCCGCTGCGCCGGGTGCGGGACGCTCTGCATCGGGCCCGCAAGGCGCGCGGGCGTGGTGCGGGCCTGGAAGACGTGCTGTGGGCGCTGTGGACCGGTTCCCGGCTGGAGCGGCGCTGGGTGGCGCAGTCGGAGCGCGGCGGCGCGGTCGGCATGCAGGCCGACCGCGATCTGGACGCCGCGGTCGCGCTGTTCGACGCGGCCGCCGCCTATGTCGACCGGCTGCCGCGCGCGAGCATCGAAGGATTTGTCGAATACCTGTCCCAGCAGGAGATTCCGCAGGACGCGGCGCCGCGCACACTGCCGGGTGAGGCGGTGGCGCTGCTGAGTGCGCACGCCGCCGCCGGACGGGAATGGGACGTGGTCGCCGTCGCCGCCGTCCAGGAGGGGATCTGGCCCAACCCGCGCGCCCGCGGCACCCTGCTGCACACCGAGGATCTGATCGATCTCACCGCCGGCGTGTCCGGTGCGGGGGAGTGGGTGAGCCGGGCGGCGCCGATCCTCGCCGAAGAGCGCAGGCTGCTACTCGTCGCGTGCAGCCGGGCCCGGCGATCGCTGCTGGTCACCGCCGTGGAGTCGGTCTCGGGCGACCGCGATCTGGTGCCCTCGCGTTTCCTCGCCGAACTGCTCGGGCACGACGACGACGGCGAGCCGGGTGTGCTCCCGGTGGCCGATCCCGGCCGCGCCTTGGTGATGCACTCCCTGGTCGCCGAATTGCGCGGCGTGGTCTGCGATCCCGAGGCCGGCGCGGAGCGCAGGCGCCGCGCCGCGCACCAGCTCGCACGTCTGGCGGACGCGGGCGTGCGCGGCACCCACCCCGACGACTGGTACGGCACCGCCGAACTGAGCTCCGGGCGTCCGCTGTGGACCGAGGACGACGGCGCGGTCGCCCTGTCACCCTCCACCGTCGAACTGCTGCGCACCTGCCCGCTGCGCTGGGCCTTGGAACGCCACGGCGGCACCGACGGCGACAACCCGCACGCCGTCAAGGGCAACCTGGTGCACACGCTGGTGCAGGCGCTGGCGGGCGAGGTGCCCGAGGACCAGGTGCACGCGGCGCTGGATCGCGCCTGGCAGGCGGTGGATCCCGGAACCGGCTGGCATTCCCGCCAAGAGCTGCGCCGCACCGAGGCGATGCTGGAGACCTTCCTGGCCTGGGTCCGCAACACCCGCGGCGAACTCACCCAGGCAGGCGTCGAGGTGCCGGTGGACTGCGTATTGCCCGGGCGCACCGAAGACGAACGCGCCGTGCGCATCCGGGGCCGCATCGACCGGCTGGAGCGGGACGCGCAGGGCCGTTTCGTGATCGTCGACGTGAAGACCGGCAAGTCCCCGGTCACCAAGCAGGCCGCCGTCGATCACGCGCAGCTGGCGACCTATCAGGTGGCCGCGGCCACGGGCGCTCTCGACGCACCGGCCGAATCCCCCTCCGCCGGCGCGGAAGCCGGCGAGCCCGGCGGTGCTCGATTGGTGTACGTCGCGAAACCGAGCAAGGCGGAGGGCGCTACCCAGCGCATGCAGCCGCCGCTGGACGCCGAGGCGCTCGACCGTTGGCGCGACACGATCCACCAGGCTGCCGCGTCCACTCAGGGCCCCAGCTACCTGGCCATGCGCAATGACGGATGCCGCCACTGCCCGGTGGCGGGGAGCTGCCCCGTCCAGGACACCGGAAGGCAGGTGACCGACGAGTGAGCGCGCCCTCGGCCTCGCCGCGGCCGGTGGCCGGGGCGCCGCCGTGACCGGGCGGGTGACGCCGCAGCAGCTGGCGCAGGCGCTCGGCCTGCCACCACCGACCGACGAACAGGCCGCCGTGATCGCGGCGCCGCCGGGCCCGACCCTGGTGGTGGCGGGCGCTGGCGCGGGCAAGACCGAGACGATGGCCGCGCGCGTGGTGTGGATGGTCGCGAACGGGCTCGTCCTGCCCGACGAAGTGCTCGGACTGACCTTCACACGCAAAGCCGCACAGCAGCTGACCGCTCGCATCCGGACCAGGCTGGCCCGGCTCGCCGGCGCGCCGCTGCTGCGCGAACTCGACCCGAGCGGCCGGTTGCGCGCTCAGCTGACCGGCGCGGAGCCGGAGATCAGCACCTACCACTCGTACGCGGGCCGGTTGCTCACCGAACACGGCCTGCTGCTTCCGGTGGAGCCCTCGGCGGCCCTGCTCACCGAGACCCAGCTCTGGCAGCTCGCCCACCAGGTGGTCCGCACCTGGGACGGCGACCTGGAAACCGATCGCACCCCGGTGTCGGTCACCGAGGCGGTGCTCGCGCTGTCCGGGCAACTGGCCGAGCATCTGGTCGAGCCCGAGGAGCTGGCCGAGGCGCACACCGAGCTGGCGAAGCTGGTGTACACCCTGCCCGCCGGTCCGCGCCAACGGGGCGGGCCGAGCCAGACGCTGCTGAACATCGTGCAGGTGCAGCGGGAACGGGTGGCGCTGCTCCCGCTGGTACAGGAGCTCGCCGAGGCGCTGCGCCGCCGAGGCGCCCTGGACTTCGGCGCGCAGATGTCGCTGGCCGCTCGTCTGGCCGCCGAGCATCCCGAGGTCGCCGCCGCCGAACGCGCCCGCTTCCGCCTGGTCCTGCTCGACGAGTACCAGGACACCGGCCACGCCCAGCGAGTCCTGCTCGCCGCTCTGTTCGGCGGTGCGCCGCACGCGACGGGGCTCACGCGAGCCGAACACGACAGGTCCGGGGGCACAGAGGATGCTCTCGCTCCGGCCGCCGACCGGCCTGCGCACGCCAACCGTGCGCAGCGGTCCGGCGAAGGGAAGCGCGAGCCGGATCTGCCGCCGGACAACGACTTCTCGCCGACCGCCGATTCCGGCGACTCTCCGCAGGGCACTCGGAGCGTCGATACGGAAAGTGAAGGGCAGCCGCGGTTCGCCGGTGCGCATGACCCGCGCGCCGTACGCGGGCGGGGCGACCAGCCCCCGGGGCCGCACGACGCCCAGCGTCTTGCCGTGACCGCGGTGGGCGACCCGATGCAATCGATCTACGGCTGGCGTGGCGCTTCGGCGGCGAATCTGCCCCGGTTCGCCACCGACTTCCCCAGCGCCCCGGGCGTACCCGCTCCGACGCTGGCGTTGCTGACCAGCTGGCGCAATCCGCCGGAAGCGCTGGCGCTGGCGAATCTCGTCGCGGAACCGTTGCGGCGCAAGGCGATCGAGGGCGGTGGCGTAACGGTCGACGCGTTGCGCGCCAAGCCCGACGCCGACGCGGGAGCGGTGGCGCTGGCGTTGACCGAGACGGTTGCCGCTGAACGTGAGTGGGTGGCCGAACGGATCGCCGCGGAGTGGGCGGCCCGGCGGGCGGCGCAACAGCAGCCACCTACGTCGGCGGTACTGGTGCGCCGCAATGCCGATGCCGCGCCGCTCGCGGAAGCGCTACGCGCGCAGGGACTTCCGGTGGAGATCGTCGGGCTCGGCGGCTTGCTCGCCACGCCGGAGGTCGCCGATATCGTCGCCACCTTGCGGCTGATCGCCGAACCGGGTTCGGGCAGTGCCGCCATGCGTGTGCTGACCGGCGCGCGCTGGCGCATCGGCGTCGCCGACATCGCCGCGCTCGCCCGCCGTGCCAGGGACCTGTCCATCCGGCGTCCCGGATCGGAGGGCCCGGTGGAGATCGCCGACGGCGCCGCGCTGGACGAGGCATTGCGGGAGGTGGCGCCGGAACCCGCCGAACAGGCCGGACTGGCCGACGCGATCGCTGATCCCGGCCCGGCGGAACACTACTCACCCGCCGGGTTGGCCCGTATCGAGGCGCTGGGCCGCGAGCTGGCCGCGTTGCGCGAACGCAGCGGGCAACCGCTGGCGGAGCTGGTCGCCGATGTCGAGCGCACGATCGGCGTGGGAGTGGAGACTCAGACCCGGCGAGCCATGGCGGGCACCGGAGCCGGGCGCGAGCACCTCGACGCGTTCGCCGAAGTGGTGGCCGGGTACGCCGCGGATACCGGCGCTTCGCTCGGTGGGTTGCTCGCGTTCCTCGCCGCCGCGGAGGAGGTCGAGAACGGACTGGAGCCCGGCGAGGTCGAGGTCGCCAAGGACCGGGTGCAGGTGCTGACCGTGCACGCGGCCAAGGGCCTGGAGTGGGAGATCGTGGCGGTCCCGCATGTAGTGGAGGGCGTGTTCCCGTCCAAGGTCGGTTCCGGCACGTGGCTCGGCGCGCTCGCCGAGCTGCCGACCTCGCTGCGGGGTGACCGGCAGCAGGACGACGCGGCCGAGGGCGTGCCGGTGCTCGATCTCACCGACCTGTACGACCGGGCGGATCTCGACCACGCGATCAAGGCGCACAAGGAGGCGCTGGAGCGCCGCCGGATCGACGAGGAACGCCGCCTGTTCTACGTGGCGCTCACCAGAACCGAACGCGTACTGCTGGTTTCGGCCCACTACTGGGCGGAGACCGGCAGTTCCCCGAAGGGCCCCTCGGATTTCCTGCTGGAACTGAAGCATGCGAACGACGAGACCGGCAGCCCGGCCCACGACGTCTTGACGATCGCCCGCTGGGACGACCCGCCAGCCGACGACGCCGTCAACCCGTTCACCGACAACCCGGCGACCGCCGTATGGCCACGCGACCCGCTCAGCACCCGCCGCGACCCCATCGAGCAGGGCGCCGCGCTGGTCCGCGCCGCTCTGTCCGACCTGCGCGCCCGTCCCGCCGATTCCGGACGCCGTGATCAGGAACCCGGCGCTGCGAATCTCGAAAACCGTGCCGCGCCGGTACCTGCGTTCAGCAGCGATGAGCCAGGTTCCGTGGATGACCCGGTCCACCACCGGTCGGGTAACGGGTCTGATTTCGTGGACGAACGGGCCTACTACCCACCCGACGACGAGTATCCCCCCGACGATCCAGCGGACTTCCCGTTAACCGAATACGCCGACCCCTACGCGGACATCGAGCCCTACTTCGGCCCGGGACCGGATCCGATGGAGGAGTACTTGTCCGCCGACGAAGGCGCATACGGCGCGACCGGCTTCGCGCCGCCTCCACCGGAGGACCCGTTCCGGCCCGAGCGCATCCAGCCGGCGCCGCACCCCGATGATCCCGAGGGCTGGGCTGCCGACGTCGACGCACTGCTGGCCGAGCACCAGGCGGCCGCGACGGCCGCGGAGGAGGTGGAGCTACCCGGACAGATCGCGGCAACCGCCCTGGTCGAGCTGCGTGCCGACCCGACGCGACTCGCCGCCCGCCTGCGTCGTCCGTTGCCCTATCCGCCGAACCCGCTCGCCCGCCGCGGTACCGCCTTCCACGCCTGGGTGCAGCGATGGTTCGGCTCCACCCGCCTCCTGGGGCTGGACGAGTTGCCCGGCGCGGCCGACGGTGGCGCGGCCGACGCGGGTCTGGACGCCGAGCTGACCGCGATGCAGGAAGCGTTCCTGAATTCGCGCTGGGCCGACCGCAGCCCGATCGAGGTCGAGATTCCGTTCGAGACCTCGATCGCGGGCACCGTGATCCGCGGGCGGATGGACGCGGTGTTCGCCGAACCGGGCGGGCGCTGGATCGTGGTCGACTGGAAGACCGGCGCCGAACCCAGCGCCGCCGAGGAAGCTGCGGTCGCCATGCAGTTGGCCGTCTATCGCCTGGCGTGGGCGCGGTTGATGGCCGCGCGGGAGGGACGACCGGAGCACGAGATGCTGCACCGGATCGGCGCCGCGTTCCACTACGTGCGCACCGGGCGCACCATCGCACCGGTGAACCTGGCCGGTCCGGAGGAACTGGCCGAGCTGATCAGGAACGCCGCGCCCGCCGACTCACCGCCAGCGCCTGAGTGATCAACGGAATCTGCAGCGGCAGCCGCAGCACCGAGCCGACCTTGACCAGTCGCGACGCTTTCTCGCTGGCCAGCATGTCCGCGGTGAACTGCACGTTGGCCGGGAGCACCGCGATGAACAGCAGCGCCGCGAGCCGTCCGCCGAAACTACGGGTGCGCGCAACGGCGAGGGCGGCGGCGACGCCGATCTCGGCCACGCCGGAAGCGTAGGTGTAGTCGCGAGCCCTACCCGGCAGCGAGCGCGGCACGATCGAATCGAACGGCTTCGGCCAGACGAAATGCAATACCCCGGTCCCGAACAGGAGGGCGGCCAGGGCCAGCGCAGGCCGCCGCCCGCGATCGGACACGGATGTCAGCGTGTTTTCAGCCATGCCGCACCCTTACATCAATGCCGCTTCGCGTCGAGCCGGCCGCAGCGAACTCGAACTCCGAACCCCGCCGAGCACGTCTTCCCGTGTCGAGCGAGACCGCGCATCCGCCGTTCGCGGCCCGGCTGGCGTGTGCGCGGCCGCCGCGAGGCGACGAAGGCCACTGGCGGCAGGTTCGACCAACGGCGAGCGACCCGATCCGGGTACTCCTTTGTTGGCGAGTTGCGGTTTCGGCGCGCCCAGCGCACCCAGCTACGGTTTTCGACCGAAGCGAGACCGAACATCGGCAGTTCGCGGTCACGCTCGCTTTGCGCGGCCGCCGCGAGGCGG
>NZ_BDCK01000049.1 GCF_001613465.1 Nocardia niwae NBRC 108934 = DSM 45340
AGCCACAAAGGGGCCGCGAACACCCAGCGCCGCAGGCGCTGGCAAAACAAACACAGTAGGCTCCCCTGCTGTGCCGGAGGGACGAGGAATACCGGGAATGACCGACGCGATGACAGGTGTGTCCGGTGTTCGGTGAGCGAACGCGCGGCCTCGGGCTGGCCAGTCGTCCCGATTTCGCCCTGGTCGGTGTGCTGCGTATCCCGGAAGTGCAGACCAGTCCGTGGATTTCGCTGACCAGGCGGGTGCTGTTCGCGACGGCGCTGCTGTTCCTGGCCGCGCTGGTGGTGTATCTCGGGCGTTCGGGTTACCACGACAACTCGGGCAACGAACTGTCGTTCCTGGACGCGTTCTATTACGCGACGGTGTCGCTGTCGACCACCGGGTACGGCGACATCCATCCGGTGACGCCGGAGGCGCGGCTGGCGAACATCGTCATCATCACCCCGCTGCGCATCCTGTTCCTGATCGTCCTGGTCGGAACCACACTCAGCGTGCTGACCGAACGTTCCCGGCAGGCTTTCAAGATTCAGCGATGGAGGCACACCGTGCGTAATCACACCGTGGTCGTCGGATACGGCACGAAGGGGCGGACCGCGATCGACGCCATGCTCGGCGACGGGGTGCAGCCGGCCGACATCGTGGTGGTCGACACCGACGTGGTCGCCTTGGAGGCGGCCGCGAACGCTGGGCTGGTCACGGTGCACGGTTCGGCCACCCAGTCCGACGTGCTGCGGCTGGCCGGTGCGCAGAACGCCGACTCGGTGGTGGTCGCCACCAATCGGGACGACACGGCCGTGCTGGTCACCCTGACCGCGCGGGAGCTGAACAAGGCCGCCAAGATCGTGGTGTCGATCCGGGAGGCGGAGAACACCCACCTGGTGCGGCAGTCCGGCGCGAATTCGGTGGTGGTGTCGTCGGAGACCGCGGGCCGGTTGCTCGGGATCGCGACCACCACGCCCACGGTCGTGGAGATGATGGAAGACCTGCTCACCCCGGAGGAGGGCTTCGCCGTCGCCGAACGCGAGGTGGAGTCGTCCGAGATCGGCGGCTCGCCACGGCATTTCAGCGACATCGTCCTCGGCGTGGTGCGCAACGGGGTGCTCTACCGGGTGGGCGAGCCGGAAGTCGACGCGGTCGAGGCCGGCGACAAACTGCTGTACATCCGCCGGGCGGGTAAGTGACCCCGCCGCGAGCCGGGTGGTAGCTCCGGCGCGATAGTCTCGAATCGTGTCGGCTTTTCAGCTCAATGGCGTTCCGCTGCTGTCCCGCTCTGTGATCGACCGGGCCGAGCAGATTCGAGGTGATGCGCAGGCTCTGAAGGAGGGGTGGGCCGCCGCCAAACTCTTGCGTATCAACCGCCGCGGGCAGGTGCGCTTGGAGGACGGCGTGCTGCTGCTGGAACCGGCCTTGGAGTTGTCGGCGGAGCCGAGCCCGGCGGCGGTGTTCCTCGGTGTCGAGGACGGCGTTCATCTCTGGGCGGTGCGTGATCCGGAGCTGCAGGGCACGCTCACCGATCTGCGCGTGCTGGCGGGCGACGCCGTCGACGACCGCACCGCTGGGCTGCTTTCTACCGCGCTCGCGCTGCTGAACTGGCACGACAAGGCCGGTTTCCACGGCGCGGACGGTGCGGTGACCGTGTCGGCGAAGGGCGGATGGTCACGCCTCACCGAGAGCGGCTACGAAGAGTTCCCGCGCATCGATCCCGCGGTGATCTGCCTGATCCACGACGGCGGTGAACGGGTGCTGCTCGCCCGCCAGAGCAGCTGGCCGACCTCGCTGTTCTCGCTGCTGGCCGGATTCGTCGAGGCGGGCGAGTCGCTGGAGCGGTGCGTGGAGCGGGAGATGCGGGAGGAAGTCGGTCTCGACGTGCGCGAGATCAGCTATCTGGGCAGCCAGCCGTGGCCGTTCCCGCGCTCGCTCATGCTCGGCTTCGCGGCGGTCGCCGATCCCGAACAACCGCTGACCTTCTCCGACGGGGAGATCGCCGAAGCCGCCTGGTTCACCCGCGCGCAGGTGCGCGAAGCGCTGGCGGTGGGCGACTGGTCGAAGCGGGACGAGGGCGCGCAGCTGCTGCTGCCGGGTTCGATCTCCATCGCGCGCACGATCATCGAGTCCTGGGCCGCGCTCGACTAGCGCACCCGCGCGCGGGGGCATGCGACCCGCGCGCGTCGGCCGATCAGGACAGTCCGGCGAGAACCTGCTTGACGGTGGCCAGCGACGGGTTCGTCGCGGTGGAGCCGTCGGCGAACTTCACGGTGGGCACCACGTGGTTGCCCCCGTTCACACTGCCGACGAACTCGGCCGACGCCGGATCGTCTTCGATGTCGATCTCGACGTAGGTGATGCCCGCCTCGTCCAGCTGCTTCTTGAGCCTGCGGCAGTAGCCGCACCAGGTGGTCGAGTACATCGTCAGGGTGGGGTTCGCGTCAGTCACGGACACTGCAACGCCGGAGGAGTGCTCACTGTTCCAACTCGAACCAGTGGTCTTGCGCACCATTTAGTATGCGCGCATACTAAATGCATGACCATTATCGCCACCGCGCACGCCACCTCCAGTGCGCCGCCGACGGCCTTCTTCGCCCGCTGGGCGGACATGCCGACCTGGCCGGAATGGAACACCGACATCGAGTGGGCGCGCCTGGACGGACCCTTCGCCGAGGGCGTCACCGGGACGTTGCGGCCGAAGGGCGGTCCGAACATCCGGTTCGTCGTCACCCGCCTCACCGACCGCGAGTTCGTCGACGTATCCCGGCTGCTGGGCGCACGGCTCACCTTCGCCCACGAGATCACCGTTGCCGAGGGCGGCACCACGGTCACGGTGACCGTCTTGATCGACGGACCACTGCGATGGCTGTGGACCAGAATCCTGGGCGCGGGCTCGGCCGCATCCGTGCAGCCCGACCTGGACGCACTGGTCGCCGTCGCCGAGGGGGTTGCGGCGTGAGCGGCGCAGGCTCCGGCTCGAGATACTGGCTGGCCGTCGTGTCCCGCGAACACGTCCGGCGTGGTGTCGAGCTGGGCATAGCCCAGGCCAACCACGGCAAGCGTGCGCCCGTGGAACGCATGCGGCCGGGCGACGGACTGGTCTACTACTCGCCGCGGGAGGGCATGCGCGCGGGCGCGCCGGTGCGTTCGTTCACCGCGATCGGCGCTATCGACGACCGTCCGGCCTGGCAGGCCGACCCGCAGGACGGCGGCTGCTTCCAGCCCTGGCGCCGTGCGGTCAGCTACCGAGCCGGGGCGCGCGAGACCCCGATCGAGGCATTGCGCGAGGAGCTGGAATTCACCAGCGTGCCGAACTGGGGAATGCTACTGCGCCGCGGCCTGATAGAACTCAGCCCGCACGACTACACGCTGATCGCGCGCGCGATGACGGACGAGTGAGGGAGGCCGATGCACGAGGCGGGGGACGGAAGGCTGCGCTCCAGGTTCCGCACGGCCGAGGAAAGCCCCGGCCTGCTGCTGTGGCAGGTGACCAATCGCTGGCAGGCGGCGCAGCGTGCGGCGCTCGCTTCGTTCGACCTGACCCATGTGCAATTCGTGCTGCTGGCTTCGCTCACCTATCTCGCGGCGGGCCGCGCGGATCCGGTCCGGCAGCGTGACCTGGCCGAGTACGCCGCCACCGACCCGATGATGACCTCCCAGGTGCTGCGCGCGCTGGCGCAAAAGGGGCTGATCGACCGCCGCGACCACCCGAGCGATCGCCGGGCCAAGGCCCTGGTCGCCACCGATGCCGGCGTAGCGCTGGTCAACCGGGCCATCGTGGCGGTGGAAGCGTGCGACGCGGAGTTCTTCGGCCCGCTCGACGGCCGGGCCAGCGCCTTCGTCCGTTCCTTGCGGCTGTTGCGCGACCGCTGATCCGTCCGGAAGTCCTGTCGTTCCCGCTGCCCGGCGTGTGACGGACTCCGGAGGCCGGGCGATCACCTCGTCATCCGTGGTACGGCTGCGGCACGCCTCAGGTGGAGCGCGAGGCGAGCCGACCGCAAGGGCGCGAAGGCGCCACCGTGCCTGTCGGTGGGCGCTGTCATGATGGTCCGCGTGCCCGTTGTCGACCTCGCAGATCTCGATCCCGAGCAGGCCGCCGCCGTGCGCGCGCCGCGCGGTCCGGTGTGTGTGCTCGCGGGCGCGGGTACCGGCAAGACCAGAACCATCACCTATCGCATCGCGCATCTGATCGCGCAGGGGCAGGTCAAGGCCGATCAGGTGCTCGCGGTGACGTTCACCGCGCGGGCGGCGGGCGAGTTGCGCACCCGGCTGCGCGCGCTCGGCCTCGGCGGCGAAGCGACCCAGGTGCAGGCCCGGACGTTCCACGCGGCGGCGTTGCGGCAGCTGAAGTATTTCTGGCCGCAGATCGTCGGTGACGTGCCCTGGCGGCTGATCGATGCCAAGTTCCCGATCGTCGCGCAGGCGGCGCACCGGGCCGGGCTGTCCACGGCCACCGACAGCGTCCGCGACCTGCTGAGCGAGATCGAGTGGGCGAAGGGCTCGCTCATCGCGCCGGAGGACTACGTGGCGGCGGTCGCGAAGCAGCGGCGCGAGACGCCCTATGAGGCGCTACGTGTCGCCGATGTCTACGCGGGTTACGAGAAACTCAAGGCGACTCCGGACGGACTGCTGCTGGATTTCGACGACCTGCTGCTGCATACGGCAGCCGCTCTGGAGGATTATCCGGCCGTGGCCGACGAGTTCCGCGGCCGCTACCGCAGCTTCGTCGTCGACGAGTACCAGGACGTCACCCCGCTGCAACAGCGTGTGCTCGACGCGTGGCTCGGCGACCGCGACGACCTGACCGTCGTGGGCGACGCCAACCAGACCATCTATTCGTTCACCGGCGCCACCCCGAGCTACCTGCTCGACTTCTCGCGTCGCTTCCCCGAGGCCACGGTGGTCCGCCTGGAACGCGACTATCGTTCGACCCCGCAGGTGGTGTCGCTGGCCAACCGGGTGATCGGAGCGGCGCGCGGGCGCATCGCGGGTACCAGGTTGCAATTGATCGGCCAGCGTGCCGACGGACCGGAGCCGGTGTTCGCCGAATACGACGACGCGCCCGCGGAGGCCGCGGCGGTGGCCGAGGCGATCGGCCGGCTCATCCAGGCGGGCACACCGGCCGCCGAGATCGCCGTGCTCTACCGGATCAACGCCCAGTCCGAGAGCTACGAGCAGGCGCTCACCGAGCGCGGCATTCCCTACCAGGTACGCGGGGGCGAGGGTTTCTTCGCGCGTGCGGAGGTCAGGCAGGCCGTGCAGGCGTTGCGGCAGGCCGCGTCCCGCGACGACCTGCCCGACCAGGCGCGCAGTGGCAGTGCCCTGGTCACCCTGGTCCGCGCGGTGCTGGCGCCGGTCGGCCTCACCGCCACCGAGCCGGCGGGCGTCCAGGCGCGTGAACGCTGGGCCGCGCTGGTCGCCCTGGTGCGGCTGACCGAAGAACTGGTCGGCCACGACGACCGGCTCGACCTGTCCGGACTGCTGCGTGAGCTCGCGACCCGCGCCGAGGCAAGGCACCCACCCACCGTGCAGGGCGTCACGCTGGCCTCCCTGCACGCCGCCAAAGGGCTGGAGTGGGATGCGGTGTTTCTCGTCGGCCTCTCCGACGGCACCATGCCGATCGCGCACGTCCTCGCCGACGACGGCTCGGTCGCCGACGCGGCGGCGCTCGAGGAGGAACGGCGTCTGCTCTACGTCGGAGTCACCAGGGCGCGCGAGCATCTGCGGCTGTCCTGGGCGCTGGCCAGGAACGAAGGCGGCAGGCGTACCCGGCGCCGTTCCCGGTTCCTCAACGGCCTCGTCCCCGACGATTCGCCCGCGTCGCGGATCGCGGCCCCGCCGTCGGCCGCGAACGGCGTCCGCCCGACCTGCCGTGTCTGCGCCAAACCGCTGATCGGCACGTACGCGACCATGCTCGGCCGCTGCCGCCGCTGCCCGGCCGAACTGGACACCGAATTGCTTGCGGCGCTGCGGGATTGGCGTGCGGAGAAGGCGGAGTCGTTGCGGGTCCGCGAATTCGTCGTGTTCACCGACACCACACTCACCGCGATCGCCGAACAACTGCCTGCCGACGACGCCGCCTTGGCCGCGATCGCCGGCATCGGCGCGAAGAAGATCGACCAATTCGGCGCCGACGTACTGGCCATCGTCGCGTCCCGGATTCGATCGACGTCACAAAACCGCAGGTAGAAAATAGGTTGTCGCGCTCGACGATCTTGCCTATGGTGGATTCACGCACCGGGAGGGCATCTCGGCGCGCACAGTTACCGAACGAGTACAGGAGGGAGGCAGAGCAGTGGACAACATCATGAACTTCGGCGCCAGTGGCGTTGCGGTCTATGCGCCCATGGCGGCCTCCCGGGGGATCCTCGCCTTGCAGGGGATCGGTCTGTCCGGAATCGGTGCGTTCGGCACGTCGGGCACGCAAGTGAATTCCGTTGCGATGCACACGTCTATCCGTACCGAGATCCAGGGCAAGCCCAGCGCGGGCTGGCACCCGGCGGCTGCCGAGGCAGCAGTCGGTGTCTTCGCGGACGAAGTCGGCTTCGAGCCGGCGGATCCGCGGGCAGCACGCCTCCGCACCGCACACCCAGCGACCGTGATCAGGACTCGACACAGATGTCGACCTAGGTAGGGAACTCCTCCCCGACCTCCTGGCCACGGATCGCACGACAGCGAAACCGTGGCCAGTATTCTCCGGCCCTTCAGCCGACCGGCACCGGTTTCGCACAACAAACGAACCGCTGCAAACGAGCTGAAGGAGAACGACGTGTTCACCGCACAGGGTTGGCCGCAGGCCACTACTGACGTGACATGCCGAACCGTGGCGCCGACTACCCGGGCCCAGGAGATCACCAAGGTCCTGCCCTGCCGTGCTGGAGACCCGGACCTCTGGTTCGCCGAGAGCCCGGTCCAGTTGGAGCAGGCCAAGGCGCTGTGCGCGACCTGCCCGATCCGCAAAGGCTGCCTGAGCGCCGCCATGGATCGTGGTGAGCCGTGGGGTGTTTGGGGCGGGGAGATCTTCGACCAGGGTGTCGTGATCGCCCGCAAGCGGCCCCGCGGTCGTCCGCGCAAGGTCGCGGTCCCGGCATGAGCCGGGGAGTGATTTCCCTCCCTCCGGTCGATGTGCTCGATTCGGTCGGTCCCGGCACGGGCCGAGCCAACGAACGAGAAAGCAGACCAGCCGCCCACCGTCGCCCGGTGGGCGGCTGCTCTGCGTTGATCCGATATCAGGCGTCTACACCTTCTCCACGCCGCATCGATCAACGCTGAGCGCCGATCGACGCGGCGCTGCCGGATGCACACGGGGGCCTACCAGCACTCGCGCGTGAGCACCCACGTGCCCGATCCGGGGATCTCAGGAAGCGGTGCGCTCCTCGCTGAAGCCGGGCATCCAGGTGCGGACGAGTTGCATGAACGGCAGCTCGGCGTCGAGTTGCGCCAGGATGCCGACGGAGCCGCCGAGCACGCGGAAGATCATCACGTATTCCGCGGGAAGCTGCAGCGCCCGTGCGGTTTTCATTTCCGGGCTGGACAACTCCGAGGCCTTTCCCGCGACCCGCTGCATCCACCTGCGGGTGAAGTGGAACGAGTCGGTCTGGATCGGGTCGGTGAACGGCCGCAGGTAGTCGGCGATCTCCTGGTGGGTGACCACCCGGCCGGGGATCACCCAGCCGTGGTCGTACAACAGTTCGGTGAGTTCGGCGAAGCGCTCCTCGACCGCGAGGGCCAGCATCCGGCCCAGCACCGGGGGAAAGCCGTCCGGCATCGGCGCGCAGGCGCCGAAATCGATCACCGCGAGCCTGCCGTCGGGCAGCATCATGAAATTGCCCGGATGGGGGTCGGCGTGCAGGAGCCCGACGACCTCCGGGGACGAGAAGTGGAATCGGCCCATCAGTCCAGCGACACGGTTGCGGAGCGCGAGGCTGCCCGCCGGATCCTCGGCGCCCTGCTTGATGATCGAGGAGACGGCGACACCGTCCAGCCATTCGGTGACGATCACTTTCGGCGCGCTCGCCACCACCTTCGGCACCACGATCTCGCCGTGTCCGTCGAAACCCTTGGCGAAGGCACGCTGGTTGGCCGCTTCGTTGCGGTAGTCCAGCTCTTCCTCGGTGCGTTCGGTGATCTCGGCGAGGATCGGCTTGACATCCGCACCGGGAATCACGGAGGCGACCAGACCGGACATCCGGGACAGGGTCTTCAGGTCCGCGCGCAGCGCCTCGTCGGCGCCGGGATACTGCACCTTCACCGCGACGGTGCGTCCGTCCGACCACACCGCCCGGTGCACCTGCCCGATGCTGGCCGAGGCGGCCGGGCTGTCGTCGAACTCGCGGAAGCGGGTGCGCCACTGGGTGCCGAGCTGCTGGTCGAGCACCCGGTGGACGGTGGCGGCGGGCATCGGCGGCGCGGCCGCCTGCAGCTTGGTGAGCGCCTCCCGATAGTGCTCGCCGAACTCTTCCGGAACCGCGGCCTCCATCACGCTGAGTGCCTGCCCGAACTTCATCGCGCCGCCCTTCAGCTCACCCAGCACCGTGAACAACTGCTCGGCGGCCTTCTGGTTGAGTTGCGCGTTGATCTCGGACCGGTCGCCTCCGGCGAGCTTCTTGCCGAACCCCACGGCCGCCCGACCGGCGATGCCGAGCGGAATCTTGGCCAACTTGGCGTTGCGGGACGAGCGACGGCGCACGATCTCAGACACGTACCCATCATGGCGGACGAACCGGCCGATCGGCCATCGCAATCTTGATCACTGCCGGGTTTCGAGGCTGTGTCCTGCGGAAACGTGCCTACACGCGCAGTCGGGATGGCGGTTCCATCCGCGCCGATCGAGGACGTGTGAATCCAGATCCAGTTCCAGCGTGGCGTCCAACGTGGCAGGCGGGCGCCGCGGCGAACAGTCGATGATCGCCTCCAGCTCGCCCAGAGCAACCGCGGTGGTGGCCGCGATCCCGGCGGGGGAGGCGTGTCCGACGCGGCCCAGCAGTTGTGCCGCCAGGTGCGGCCACTCGGCGTCGTTCTGCGCGCGGATCAGATCCGCGCAGCGCAGGCAGCTGGTGGCGCCGGGCAGCACCAACGGCCCGATGACGCCCTTGTTGTCCCGGATGCGCAATTGCAGATGCGGAATCCGGTGCAGCACCAAGTCGCTGACCAGCCGTGGATCGGGCATCAGTGTGTCGGCGAGCACAACGAGGTCCGCTCCCCAGGACCGTACCGTCGCCGCGCCGGAGGGATGGTCGCGAGAACGGCTCGGCCGCACCCCCAGCGCGCGCAGCCCGGCCGACACCGCGTCCGACAGCGGACCGAGCCCGTGCACCCGCACCGCCCGCACCTGCGCGGCGCGTTCCTGCGGATGCTCCAGCAGCCCGGCTTCGTCGATCAGCGTGAGCAATGCCACAGCGCGGTCGGCGTCGATCCCGCATTCTCCGGCTCGCCAGATGATCTGGGGCTTGGTGCGCAGACCATCGAGCAGGCGGAGGAACGCGACGACGGTCTGCGCGTCCATACCTTCCGGATCGAGGACCATCGCGGTCTCGGGATCGCACCCGAGTTGCACGCCACCGCTCGGGCGGACCAGCACGGTCACCCGCGGACGCAATCGCGGACCACGACGCATCGTTGTCATGTCATCAGTATGCGAACCGCGTGCAGGGCGACTCGTGCCGAAACCCCAGTTATCCACAGGGTTTCGGTTCGTCCACAGCGTGGATCAGGACGATGCGCCGCCCTCTTTGCCCAGGTCGGGCCCGCTGTCGTCCGTGCGCTCACGCGCGGCCTGCTCGCGCGCCTCGGTTTCGGCGAGTTGCGCGAGCGGATCGTCGAACACGGCCGCGCCGCCGCCGATCACCGAGTCGATGAAGCCCGCGGGGGAGTCCAGATCGTCGGAATCCGGCAGCAGATCGGGGTGCGCCCACACGCGGTCGCGCGCGGTCACGCCCGCGTCGTTGGTGAGCCTGCGCCACAACGCGGCCGCCTCGCGCAGCTTGCGCGGACGCAACTCGAGACCGACCAGGGTCGCGAAGGTCTGTTCGGCGGGGCCGCCGGTGGCCCGCCGCCTGCGCAGCGTCTCGGCCAGCGCGCCCGCGCCGGGCAACCGGTCGCCGACCGCATCGGCCACCACCACCTGCACCCAGCCCTCGATGAGCGCCAGCAGCGTCTCCAGGCGTTCCAGCGCCTGCTTCTGCTCCGGTGTGGTCTGCGGCTCGAACGTGCCCTGCGCCAGGATCTCCTCGAGCTTCGCGGGATCGGTCAGCGACATCGGGTCGATGCCCTGCGCGGCCTGTTCCATCGCGGAGAAGTCCATCCTGATGCCGCGCGCGTAGTCCTCGACCGCGCCGAGCACCTGCTGGCGCAGCCACGGCACGTGCGCGAACAGGCGCTGATGGGCGGCTTCCCGCGCGGCGAGGAACACCAGGATCTCGCTCTCCGGCTGCTCCAGTCCCGCGCTGAACTCCGAGATCGCCGCGGGCAGCAGCGCCGCGGTGCCGGTGGGCCCGAGCGGGAGGCCGATGTCGGTGGAGGTCAGCACCTCTTTGGCGAGCTGACCGAGCGCCTGGCCGAGCTGCGAGCCGAACGCGAGACCGCCCATCTGGCCCAGCATGCCGACCATCGGCGCGGCGAACTGCCTGGCCTCCTCCGGCAGCGCCGCGGTCCACATCCCCGAGATCTGCTCGGCGACCGGGTCGCACAGGCGCTGCCAGGTGGACAGGGTCTGCTCGATCCAGTCGTTGGCGGTCCACGCGACGGTCTTGGTGGCGCCCGCGGGCAGGGTGGTCGCGCTGTCGAGCCACAGTTCGGCCAGGTGCGCGGCGTCGGCCACGGCGCTCGCGGCGCCGGAGGAAACCGGGGCGACGGCCGAGCCGAGCTGCTGGCGGGCCAGCCGCTTGGCTACGTCGTAGTTCACCGGCCCGGCCTGCGCGGAACCCGGCTGACCCATACCGCTGAGCATCTGGCCGAGCGAGGTCAGCATCTGCCCGAGCTGCGCCGGGTCGAATCCGCCGGCACCGGACCCACCGATACCGAAACCGAACGGATCGTTCGGGCCGGGACCGCTCGGCTCGTCACCGCGCTTGCGATCGTCGTCGTCGCGGTTCGAGAATCCGAAGGGGAGGTCGTTCATGCCCTTCACGTTACGCGTGTAGCACAGCGTCCCCGTGTTCGCGCGGCGCGAAACCGGTGACGGCGCGCCCGGGTGAAATGACCGCCTCCGGCGCCTCGCGCCGCCGGTTGTCATTACTGTGGTCCGGGTGAATCGTCGGATCCTCACCCTGGTGGCCGCTCTGATCCCGGTGCTCGTGCTGGGTGTCGTCGGCAGTGTGCTGACTGTGCCGTTCGTCGCACTTGGTCCCGGCCCCACCTTCAACACCCTCGGCCAAGTGGACGGCAAGGAAGTCGTCGATGTCCGGGGCACGGAGGTCGATCCGACCACGGGCCATCTCAACATGACCACGGTGTCGGTGCGGGACGGGCTGAGCATCTTCGAAGCGTTCGGCTTCTGGGCCAGCGGCAAGCACGGCCTGGTGCCGCGCTCGGAGGTCTATCCGCCCGGCGTCTCCCGCGAGGAGATCGACAAGTCCAACCAGGAGGACTTCAAGGATTCCGAGGGCAACGCCGAGGTCGCCGCCCTGCATTTCCTGAACCTGCCCACGGTCGTGCTGCTGCGCAAGGTGGCCGACGACGGGCCCGCCCGTGACGTCCTGCGCGCGGGCGACGAGTTGATCGCCATCAACGGCACGCCCATGACGGCGCCCAAGGACGTGGTCACCGCGGTCTCGTCGCAGGCGCCCGGTAGCACGTTGACCGTGGTGTACCGCCGCGACAACGCCGAGCAGACCGCGACGATCGTCCTCGGCACCCGCCCCGACGACCCGGCCAAGGGCTATCTCGGCGTGACACCGGGCGAGGGCGCCCGCCCGCCGCTGCAGGTGGCCTTCAATCTCGCCGACATCGGCGGCCCCTCGGCGGGCCTGATGTTCAGCCTGGCCCTTATCGACAAGCTCACGCCGGGCGAGCTGGACAGCGGCAAATTCGTGGCGGGCACCGGAACCATCGATCAGGACGGCAAGGTCGGCCCGATCGGCGGCATCCAGTACAAGATGATGGCCGCGCGGGAGGCCGGTGCGGAGACGTTCCTGGTTCCCGCCGCCAACTGCAACGAAGCCAAGCAGCGGACCCCGGACGGCCTGCGGCTGGTGCGCGTCGAGAACCTCACCGGCGCGGTGCAGTCGCTCAACGAGATCAGCGCGGGCAAGGAGCCGGTGAGCTGCGGGTGATGCCGCACCGTGCGGCCGGGGAACCGTCCCGGGCGCTCGGCGCGACCGGGTAGTCGCCCGCAAGAGTGCGGGCCGCACCGCCGGCGCGGACCGCGCGCACCTGCCCGGCGGAGCCGTGCCATAGCGCGCCCGCCCGGCACCGTCAGTACGTCACTCGAGCGTATGGTGCAGCGCCTCCACCAGATTCGGCGCCAGGTTGGGGTAGGTGCGCAGGTCGAGGTCGCCGAAATCGTCGGCGTCGTCCTCGGGACGCAGCTGCAACAGGCACAGCGACGCGCCGTCGCGCAGCACCGCGGCGAACAACCGGGCCTCCCGGCGCTGCGGGTGCGCCTCGGCGGCGGCGCGCGCGGCCGCGTCGGCGGCGTCGTGGTCGGCCAGCAGCGGGGCGAGCGCGTCATCGAGCGTCGATTCGGCGTCCGGCGGAAGCACCACGATCTCCTGCACGAGTACGCAACCACGGACGGCGGGCGGCCAGCTGGTGGTGGCCAGGAATTCGTCCAAGGCGATCGAGCCGCCGGTGATGTCGTCCGGGAACGCCTCCTGGGCGACCGGCGTCAGCTCGTCGCCCTCGTCGAGCTGGTCCTCCAATTCCGGCTGCGCCGCGACCAGGTCCGCGGTCGGCACCAGGGCGAACATCTGCGGGGGACGCCCCCATCCCTCGGCATCGACGAATTCCGCCACCTCCCGGACGGATCGGGCAAGGACGAGTTCGGCGTGCAGGTCTGGGGTCACGCGAACATCCAACCAAACCGCCGACCGGGGCTGCCGGAAACCCGGACGAACGCTTCCCCGGCGCGGCAAGCGCAACCCTGCCAGCTGCATGGTGTCCGATTTCCGTAGAGTGGGCCGGGACGGTCCGGAAGGACCACCCGCAACATCGGACTGCGGCGCATCGGCCGGGCGTATCGGTGCGAGCGTCGCCGGACCTTGGAGAGTGGCATCGTGGGCATGCGGCCCCCCACCGGCTTACCTTCGCTGTCCCGACGCAGCCGTGTGCTGCTGGTGGCGGCCATCGTCCTCGCGGCGTTGCTGCTGCTCGGGCCGCGGTTGACGGACACCTACACGAATTGGCTGTGGTTCGGCGAGGTCGGCTTCCGCAACGTGTATCTCACGGTGTTACGAACCCGGGTACTGCTATTCCTCGCCGTGGCGGCCTTCGTCGGGCTGGTGGTCTGGCTGGCGCTGCTGCTGGCCTACCGGTCCAGGCCGGTGTTCGTGCCGGTGGCGGGCCCGAATGATCCGATCGCGCGTTACCGCACCACGGTGATGAGCAGGCTGCGGCTGTTCGGCGTCGGCATCCCCGTGCTGCTCGGCCTGCTGTCGGGCCTGGTGGCGCAGTCGAACTGGGTGACGGTGCAGCTGTTCCTCAACGGCGGATCCTTCGGCGAGAAGGACCCGGAGTTCGGTCTCGACGTCGGGTTCTACGCTTTCGACCTGCCCTTCTACCGCATGGTGCTGAACTGGCTGTTCGTCGCGGTGGTCATCGCGTTCTTCGCCAGCCTGGTCACCCACTACGTCTTCGGCGGACTGCGGCTGACCGGCCGCGAGGGCACGCTCACCCGCGCCGCGCGGATCCAGCTGGCGCTGCTGGCCGGAACCTTCGTGCTGCTCAAGGCGATCGCCTACTGGTTCGACCGATATGAGCTGCTCTCCAGCAGCCGCAAGGAACCCACGTTCACCGGCGGTTCCTTCACCGACATCAACGCGGTGCTGCCCGCCAAGCTCATCCTGCTGTCCATCGCGGTGATCTGCGCGCTGGCCTTCTTCGCCGGCATCGTGCTGCGCGATCTGCGGGTGCCCGCGATGGCCGCCGCGCTGCTGGTGCTGTCCTCGATCCTGGTCGGCGCGGTGTGGCCGCTGGTGGTCGAACAGTTCTCGGTGCGTCCCAATGCCGCGGACAAGGAGAGCGAGTACATCGAACGCAACATCGCCGCCACCAGGCAGGCGTTCGGCATCACCAACGACAGGATCGATTACAAGGATTACAAGGGCGAGAGCAGCAAGAGCCCGCTCGAGGTGCCGGTGGACGCCGCCACCATCGGCAACGCCAGGCTGCTCGACCCGAACATCCTCTCGCCCACGTTCACGCAGCTGCGTCAGCTGAAGAACTTCTACGGTTTCCCGGAGTCGCTGGACATCGACCGCTACAACCTCGACGGCGACATCCAGGACTACATCGTCGCCGCCCGGGAGCTCTCGCCCGCGGCGCTGAGCGGCAACCAGACCGACTGGATCAACCGGCACACCGTCTACACCCACGGCAACGGCTTCGTCGCCGCCCCCGCCAACCGGGTGAACAAGCCGCCGTCGGACGATCCCAACGCCGCGGGCGGCAGCGGCGACGGCGGCTATCCGATCTTCATGGTGAGCGACCTGTTCACGCCTGCGGACAAGCAGCGGATCAAGGTGGATCAGCCCCGGGTGTATTTCGGGGAGCTGATCTCGCAGGCGAACCCGGACTACGCGATCGTCGGCGCGACGGACGGCCAGCGACCGCGCGAGTACGACTCGGACGTCGCGCAATACACCTACACCGGCAAGGGCGGCGTGCCGATCAGCAATTGGTTCAACCGACTCGCCTTCGCGGCCAAGTACGCCGAGCGCAACATCCTGTTCTCCTCCGCCATCGGCGAGGACTCGAAGATCATCTTCAACCGCAGCCCCCGCGAACGGGTGCAGAAGGTGGCACCCTGGCTGACCACCGACGGCAACGCCTATCCCGCGGTGGTCGACGGACGGATCGTCTGGATCGTCGACGCCTACACGACGCTGGACAACTACCCGTACGCGCAGACCACCTCGCTCGAGGGTGCGCTGGAGGACAGCATCGACAAGAAGACCGGGCGGCTGCTGCCGCGCAAGGAGGTCAGCTACATCCGCAACTCGGTGAAGGCGACGGTCGACGCGTACGACGGTAGCGTCACTCTCTACGAGGTGGACACGTCGGATCCGGTGCTGAATGCCTGGCGCGGGGTGTTCCCGGGCGCGGTGAAGCCGGAGAGCGAGATCTCGCCGGAACTGCGGGCGCACTTCCGCTACCCGGAGGATCTGTTCAAGGTGCAGCGCGAGATGCTGTCGAAGTATCACGTGGACGATCCCCGAGAGTTCTTCACCAACAACGCCTTCTGGTCGGTGCCCGCCGATCCGACCACCGAGGGCGGCACCACCGCCAATCAGCCGCCGTATTACGTGCTGCTCGGCGATGGGAAAACGAACAAGCCCACGTTCAATTTGACCAGCGCGATGACCGGCTACAACCGGCCCTATCTCGCCGCCTATATCTCGGTGCGCTCCGATCCGGACGGGTACGGCAAATTCACGATTCTCCGATTGCCCACGGACACACAGACATTGGGTCCGCAGCAGACGCAGAACCGGATGACGACGTCGCCGGAGGTGTCGCGCGAGAAAACGTTGCTGTCGAATTCGAACAAGATCAAATATGGCAACCTGCTGACTTTGCCGGTCGCCGACGGTGGCATTCTCTATGTGGAGCCGTTCTACAACGAACGCAACACCGGGCCGAACACGGCGACCTTCCCGCAGCTGCTGCGGGTGCTGGTGAGCTATCGGGATGAGGCGGGCAACGTCAAGGTGGGCTACGCCTCGACCTTGGCGGACGCGCTGAACCAGGTCATTCCGGGTGCGGGCGCGCTGGCGACGCCGTTCGGCGGTGACTCGGGTACCAGGCCGAAGCCGGGTACCGCTCCGGCGCCCGCCGAGGGCACCAACGGGACCGGCAGCGCCGCTACTCCGCCGCCCGCGTCGGTCCCGCCGCCCGCGCCGGGATCCTCCCCGGCCAAGGACGCCGCGGCGGCCGAGCTCAACCGCAAGATCGAGAACGTGCGAAACGCCATGCGCAGCGGAAACTTCCAGGACTTCGGCCGGGCGCTGGACGAGCTGGAATCCGCCGTGAAGGCGTATCAGGACGCGGGTCGCTGACCGGCGCCGATCGCAGAGGCATGAATACCGAAGACGCCGCCATCGTGACGATGGCGGCGTCTTCGGGTGTGTGACGCGGGAGCCGTCAGCGACCGAGCGAATCGATCAGCGCGCTGTTCTGGCTGAGGATCTGCTGGAACTGGTCCTTCACGCCGTACCGCTGGGCGAGCTCGCCCGCGGCGGACTCGGCCTGCTCGATCGCCGACTGCGCGGCGCTCACAGCGGGCTGGGCGGGTTCGGGCACGGAGGGGAGTTCCTCGGCCTCGACCAGCGGCTCGGGCGAGGAGGTGCCCGGGCGCAGGTACTTGCCGCAGGACGGCCAGGCGCCGGGGCCCTGGGTGGCGAGCACGTTCTCCGCCACGCGGATCTGCTCTTCCTTGCTCGCGGTGTGGGCCGAGCCCCTGCCGCCGTTGGCCGCCCAGGTGCTCTGCGAGAACTGCAGGCCGCCGTAGTAGCCGTTTCCGGTGTTGATCCCCCAGTTGCCACCGCTCTCACACTGCGCGACGCCATCCCAGTCGTGGTTCGCCGCGGAGGCGGAAGCGGTGGAGAATGCGAACGGGACGGCAACAAGAGCGCCGGTGATGGCGGCGAAGCCGAGGGCGCGGGTGCTGATCTTCCGGTTCTCAGTCATGGTCGTTTCCCTCCCTGCGCCCGCCGGCACGGCGAATTCCTGCCGTGTCCCTGCCCCCAGGTCGTCGGGGATCCTCGAGCCGCGGGACAGGGTCACCGGTGTTCGGCGGTTCGAGTTCGAGCCCGTCTCGGATGATCCGGGCCCGTGGAGTGACGGTAACGAAGAAATCTCAGCAGATCACATCTGGATAACGCCGGAATTGCATGAAGCGAATAACCCGAATATCCCCGTTTTTCCAGGTGGGAAACGCCATCGACACACCGCAGTCGTGGTACGTTATCGCATCGTTATGTGAGTGATATCACTGTGATATAGTGAAACGGATCACGTTTGAAGTGGCTATCCGGTGGCAAATCTGGTGGGCGCGGTGTTCAGGCGTGGCTCGCGGTCGAGGTTGCCGCTGAGCGTTGTCGCGGAGTCGGTAGTGACTCGACTTGAGGGGCTGCGTCTCGTGAAACCGCTCCTGAGCAGTCGATTTGCGGTCTTCGTGAACGCGTGTGTAATGTTGTGTTCACCGACGCGGGGTGGAGCAGCTCGGTAGCTCGCTGGGCTCATAACCCAGAGGTCGCAGGTTCAAATCCTGTCCCCGCTACTAGCGAAACGGCCCGGAACCACGAGGTTCCGGGCCGTTTCGTTTGTGCTCCGATGCTCGGCCGATCCGGTTCGAAGGCGCGTCGCTTTCCTCCGCGGCCGGTTGTGGTTGCGGGCTACTGCCGGTGCAGTCGTTCCCGGACGGCGTCCATGCGGGCGCGCAGTTCGTCCGGGGTGATCACGCCCCGCTCCATCAGCGTGTGCGCGGTGACCACCACCGAGCGGGTGCGTACCGGGAAGTCGTGATAGAGCGTCTCGCCCAGCGTGTCCTCGGCGTGACGACGTTCCAAGTTGTCCAGGGCGCCGCGCCAGGAGAGGCATTCGCAGGTGGCTTGCATGCTCGACTCCCACGGGTCGGGTTTGCGATCGAGTTCGGGCAGTGCACCCTCCCGGCGCACCGCGGGATCCAGGGCGCTCAGCAGGACTTCGTAGGGACCGCTCGTCACCGGTGTCCGTCCTTCCTCGTGGCGGGCTCGACTCGGTTCGGTGGCTGCTGCGCCGTCCAATCGGTCTGGGGCAGCGCCACGCCGATCATGGTGTCCCGGGTGACGATGGCGGCCAGCTGCTCCTCGGTCCAGCCCTCGGTGCCCTCGGGGCGCATCGGCAGCACCATGAACCGGGACTTCTGGTTCGAGTCGTGCACCCGGATCTCCACGTCCGGCGGGAAATGCAGGCCGAATTCGGCGAGCACCTCGCGTGGCCAGCGCACCAGGCGGCGACGGTAGTTGGGCGTGCGATACCAGTCCGGGGACATCCCCAGCACCGGTCGCGGATAGCACGAGCACAGCGTGCACACGATGACGTTGTGCACCTGCGGCGTGTTCTCCAGTACGTAGAAGTAGGTGTAGTCGCTCGGCGTCCCGGATCCGGTCGGATCGCGCCAGTCGATGCCGACCTCCTTGCATGTCTCGGTCCCGTCGGCGAGCAGGCGCGCCTTGAAGTCGGGGTCGGTCCACGCCTTGGCCACGAGCTTCGATCCGCCGTGCGGCCCGACCGATTCGGCCCACTCGCTGAACCTGCGGTGGTCTTCCTGGGAGAACAGGCCCTTCTCGATGGCCAGTTCCCGGACCGCCGTCTCGAGCACTTCGAATTCGCTGATCTCCTCGCTCGTCCGGATCGGCGCGTGCGCGTCGTGATCGTGGGTCCGGCTCACGGGGCGTCCTCCTCTGCGGGCTCGAGCCAGCGCTCGGAGACTTCCGTCTCCAGGGTGTCGACGTCGAAGCCTGTGTATGTGGGCCACAAATCCTTCTGACGGAATCGCACGACGTAGAACGGCTCGACGCGACCGTCTTCGCGCCCCCACGCCTCGTCCTCCGGGATGATCCACTCCGGCCGGTGCTCGACGACCACGCCCGTGTGTCCCCGGGTGTAGGCCTGGGTACGGGTGTGGAACATCGACGTGGCGTCGCGGACCCGCACGCGATCGCCGATCCGGTACTTCCTGGTCATGCGCGCGCCTCCATTCGGGCGCGTACTTCGTCCAACTTGGCCGACAGTTCGTCGGGGGTGATCAATCCCTTGGCGACCAAGGTCTTCGCCGCGACGGTCGCCCAGCGGGCGTAGTACGGGAGACCGAAGTACAACGTCGCGCCCAGGTCGTTCTCCGCTCGCCTGCGTTCCTCGGAGTTCCATACGCCGCGCCAGCCGAGGCATTCGCAGGTGACGTAGGTGCTCATCTCCCAGGGCTGTTCCTCCTTCTCCCGGTACTCGACCGGGATATCCGGCTGTCCGCCCACGTCGTGCAGAACGTGCCGGAGGGCGGCGAACAAGGCGTTGGAAATCTCATAGGGCGAGTCCAGGGGTTCGCGGAAGACCGGTGCCAGGTCCGCGACACGATGCTGCAACTCGTCGAATCGGTTCGGTGCGCTCATGATGTCTCCGAAGTGACGGTGTGACCACGGTCACAATCACATGGTTCGGAGGCCAAGGGTACACGCCAAGATCGATTTGCTGAAGGATGGCCGCGGCGCGGTGCGGCTGCCGCGTACGGCCTCGAATCAGGCTCTTGACTAGCCGAAAATGAGGAGGAAACTAGTCATTACACCGGAACACCGGCAGGTGAGCGCACTGTCAGCTGAGACGTCGGCAGGCAGTGAAGGCAACCGACCCAGGATCCGGCTAGGCCCCCGGCAAGCCAGCCGAAACACCGGAGTCGTCGGCGACGACTGAGGCTCACGGTTTCGACGAGACTACCGGGGACTGATCTGTGTAGGGGGTCTTTCCCCTGGGTTTCCAGGGTTGCGAACGCGCCGGAGTGCTTCGGGCCAATCGGCTCACTCCGACGGAATGCTGGTGGTTGACTGGCCGTGTGCCGGCTGTCTCGGCCCGCACATCGGCAACCCGAGTCAGGAGGCACCCGCAATGCCCACTCATGACGGAAGCTGGCCGCAGGGAACGCCGTGCTGGGTCGACTGCCAGGTCGACGACCCGGCGCGCGCCCGCGAATTCTATGGCGCCCTCTTCGGCTGGGAGATCGAGGACAGCCCGCCCGAGGCGGGGGGATATCTGATGGCGATGCGCAACGGCCGCGCGGCCGCGGGCATCGGACCGAAGCCGGAAGGCATGCCGATGCCGTCGGTGTGGACCACTTACCTCGCCGCCGACAGCGCGGACGCCGTCGCGCAGAAGATCGGCGATGCGGGCGGCTCGCTGATGATGCAACCGTTCGACGTGCTCGATGTCGGCCGCATGGTCGTCGGCGCCGATCCCACCGGCGCGGTCTTCGGGATCTGGGAAGCCAAGGCCCACGCCGGCGCGGGCATCTACAACGAGCACGGCGCGTACTGCTGGAACGAGTTGCACACCAGCGACTACAAGCAGGCGCAGCAGTTCTACGCCGACGTGTTCGGCTGGCACTACACCGAGATCGGCGACGGTGAGCACTTCGTGTACTCCACGTTCAGCCTGACGCAGGACGGCGACGCCGTCGGCGGCGTCAACGACTCGACGAAGATGCCGGGTGACAACCCGTCGTATTGGCTGGCCTGGTTCCAGGTCGACAACACCGACGACGCGCTCGCCAAGGCGCGCGAACTCGGCGCCACCGTCACATCGGGACCCGACGACAGCCCCTTCGGCCGGATGGGCATCGTCCAGGGCCCGCAGGGCGAGGCCTTCGGCGTCATCGATCCGACGACGACCGTCGGGGAACCGCCGACGGGCGCCTGAGCCGACCGGCAGTGGCAACCGGGCCTCCGCGGCCGGTTGCCACTCGACGGAACTTCGCGGTTCGTGCTCCGGCGGGTGCCGCGGACTCGGCTCGCGGCGAGCGAGTGTCCCGGGCCTGATCGACGTGGCTTACGAGTGACGTTTTCGCCGAAAGGGCCGGTCGATTCGGTCCCTGCGGTGGGGCGACCGGGTTCGTAGACCGGCCGGGTGTCGCATCGTGGCTGTGACGCGGGCCGCACCGGGCGTGGTCACGGCTCGCTTTCTCGCCGACGATGCGGCGATGCGGCGATGCGGTATCGATGGCGGTCACAGTCGCGCGGGTTGTCGAATCCAGGTCGGGGCCGCGTGCGGGGCTGCCGGATCAGTCCGAGCGTGCCGATTCGGGCGACACCAGGCCGTGCTGATGGGCGTAGACGACGGCGTGGATCCGATCGCGGACGCCGAGTTTGGCGAGGATACGGGAGACGTGGGTCTTCACCGTCTCCTCGCCGACACCCAGCTGCGCGGCGATCTCGGCGTTGCTGCGCGCGTCGGCCAGCAGGAGCAGCACCTCCAGTTCGCGGGCGGTGAGCTGCTGGACTTCCGGCGGCGTGCGCGGCGGCGCGAGCGTGCTCGCGAAGCGGGAGACCAGGCGGCGGGTCATCGACGGGTCGATCAGCGCGTCGCCGCGTGCCGCGATCCGGATCGCCGTGACCAGTTCTTCGGGCGGCAGGCTCTTCAACAGGAACCCGCTCGCGCCCGCCTGCAGGGCGCGATACAGGTTGGCGTCGCTGTCGTAGGTGGTGAGCACCAGAACGTGCGTCCCGCCCGCGGCGACGATCGCGGCGGTGGCGGCCAGCCCGTCGAGTTTCGGCATGCGGACGTCGAGGATCGCGACATCCGGTCGCAGCCGGGCGGTCTCGGTGATCGCGGCGCGGCCGTCGCTCACCTCGGCGACGCAATCCAGGTCCGCCTGGCTGTCCACGACGGCGCGCAGGCCGGAGCGGAACATGCTGTGGTCGTCGGCGATCAGGACGCGGATCGGCGGGTTCATGATCCTCCGATCGGTACGGACACCGTGGTGTGCCACTGGGTGGCGTCGCGGCCGTAGTCCAGTTCGCCGTCGAACAACTCGGCGCGGCGGCGGATTCCGTTCAGGCCGCGCTGAACCGAGGGGTCGGCGGTGACCGGTCCGGGGGCTAGGGGGTTGGTCGCGCGCAGCACCACTCGCTTCGGGAGGTACTCCACGTCCAAATGGACGTGCGTGCCGTCGCCGTGCCGCAGCGCGTTGGTCAGCATCTCCTGCACGATGCGGTAGAGGGTGAGATTCAGCGAGTCCGGTAGTTCCACCGCGTCGCCGCGCACGGTCGTCTCGACCTGCAGCCCGGCCGCGCGGACGTGCTCGATCAACCCTTCGATGTCGGCGAGCCCCGGCTGGCGCTGCCCGTCGTCCTCCCGCCCGTGCAACAGATCCAGCTGGCGGCGCAGATCGACCATCGCGGCCCGGCTGCTGGATTCCACCGCGGACAGCGATCGGGCGGCGGCCGCGTTCGCCGTGCCGCCCAGGGCCAGCCGCGCCGCGCCGGCGTGGATGCCGATGGCGCTGACGTGATGGGAGATCACGTCGTGCAGGTCGCGGGCGATGGCGGCCCGTTCCTCGGTGACCGCGCGTTCCAGCGCCGTGCGGTGCTCCTGCTGCCGCAATCGGGCTCGCTGCTCCAGATCGGCGATGTAGGCGCCGCGCGCCGCGGTGTAGCGGCCGACCAGCCACGGCACGCAGCCCGCGGAGACGGTCGCGGCCAGCAACAGTCTCCAGTCGTGCGCCGCGGCGCTGTCGGTGAACAGGTGCGCCCCGGCGACCCCGGCGCACAGCGACAACATGGTCAGCACGGAACCCGGTCCGGCGAGCCACGCTCCCGCACGGTATCCGGCCACCAGGAACCCCACGTCGGCGAATCGCACCGGGAACCCGTGCCGATACAGCAGCAGCGCGGCCAGCAGTCGCACGAGGACTTGCAGCACCGCGACCACGCCTGCCGTCCTGGGCGGCGCGGCCAAGGCGAGATCGGCGGCGACGATGGCCGTGACAGCGGCGATCGTCTGCCACGGCGCGACCGCGAAGACGCCACACAGCCCCAGCACCACCGCGTCGATGGTGGCGGCCACCACGGCGACCACCACCGACTGGCGGGCCAGCGATCTGGTCACGTCCAACAGTTCGTCACCGCCTCCGTCCGGTTCCGGCGCCGGGTCCTGGGGCGATCCTAATGATCCGGCCCGATCGAAGACGCGGCACGGACGACAACTCTGCCTGCGCGCGGGCGCGCTCGCGTCCCCCGTACGGGGGACGCGAAGTCCCTCGTCGGCGCGATGTTCTCGCAGGCCCGAACCCGTAGCGTCGAAGGCGGACGCCAGAGGAAGAAGGAGTGCCCATGGGCCGTGTGCAGTTCGAGTTGCTGACCTACGCCATTCCGGCGTTCGCGGTGCTCATGCTGGTGGAGTGGATCGCTTACCGTCGCGATCCCGACCGGTCGGGCAACGGCGGATCGACCCGCGACACCGCTTCCAACCTGACGACCTTCACGGTGGGCAGGCTGGTCAAGCCGCTGATGCAGTATCTGGTGCCGTTCTCGGCGGTGGTCGTCGCCGCGGCGATCACGCCGCTGCACCTGTCGCCACGATCGTGGTGGGTCTGGGTGCTCGGTGTGATCGTCACGGATCTGTGCTACTACTGGGCGCATCGCGCCGACCACCGGGTCCGGCTGATGTGGACCGCGCACAACGTGCATCACTCCAGCCAGCACTTCAACCTCTCCACCGCGCTTCGCCTCTCCTGGCTGCATCCGATTCCCAACATCCTGCGCGGGCTGGCGTGGGTCCCCGCGGCCCTGCTGGGCTTCCCGGCTTGGATGATCTTCCTGCTGCAGGGCATCGGGCTGCTCTACCAGTTCCCGATCCACACCCAGCGCGTGCGGACGCTTCCACGTCCGATCGAGTTCCTGTTCAACACGCCCTCGCACCACCGTGTCCACCACGGTTCCAACAAGCCCTACATCGACAAGAACTACGGCGGCATCCTCATCATCTGGGATCGTCTGTTCGGCAGCTTCGCCGCCGAGTCCGAACCGGTGCGCTACGGCCTCACCAAGAACATCGGCACCGACAACCCGCTGAAGGTCAACTATCACGAATTGGCGGCGCTGATCCGCGACGTGCGCGCAGCGAGCACCTGGCGGGGCCGGCTCGGGTACATCTTCGGGCCGCCCGGCTGGACCGAGCGTGCCGTGCCGGAGCCGGAGCCGGTCGGAGCTCCTGCGCCGGGCCCGGCCCGGGAGCGCGCCGGACAGCTCGCGTCCTGACCGGGTGCGCAGCCCGTTCACCGATTCGGCGAGTTCCCTGATCGCGGGCAGCCGGGTGCCTCAGTGCATCCGGCTGTCGGCACGCATGCGCCGAACCGGAGCGCGGCCGTTCGGGGAGCAGATTATCGGCGCGGGTCCGGCGCGCGGGCGTCGGCCGATCCGACGACCCCACGACGCACGATTCGGCGGGTCAGTCGCCGTCGAGGTAGAACGTCACGCTCGCGATGTCGTCGCCGCTATTCGCGAACTGCACGAGCGCGACTCCGGATACCGCGCCGAGCCGGACACTCGCCGTGACGGTTCGGCCCGCGGCGATCACTTTGCTCCAGCGCATATTCCGCACCCGATTGGTGAATTCCTCCACCGACACCGGCGTCCCCGCGGGCAGTTCGATCTCGGCGCGAGACCCGAGCAGCTCGCGCACACGGCTCAGGTCGGTGCTCGCCGCCGCAGCGAAAAGCCCTGTCGTAGCTCGTTTCCCGCGGCGGCCAACCCCGCCGAGCGCCCGCATCAGGCCCAGCGCTCCGCCGACGCCCTGGTTGACGATCAGTTGCGGCCCGAGCTTCAGCGCCGCGGCGAATCCGGGCAGCCCGGTGCGCAGCAGTTGCCAGATCATGCCCGCCAGTTCCCAGTGCGCGGCGAGATGGGCGATCTTCCATGCGCCGTCCTGCTCGACCAGCCGGTAGCGCAGGTGCATCGGGACCAGGACGGTGGCGCCGGTCGACATCGTGGTGGCGATGGTCAGATCGCGCAGTACCGTCGGCGGATGGACCAGGTCGCGGTCGACCCGGAACGCGATGGTGTTCGGTCCGATGAATGTGTCGTAGAACCGTTCGATGGCGGGGCGGCCGACATGCGGGCGGGAACCCACCGGGTCGTTGACCTCCGCGTCGGGGGCGAACAGCCCTACCCACGCGGACTTGTCGTGCGCCGCGACCGCGCGCGGTGACGCCTCGACGGCCGTCAGCAGCGCTGCGGCCGAGGGATCCAGCGGCATGACACAACCTCCGTAGACGTGAGCCGGACTGGACACATGGTAGAACAAGTTCTAGTTTTGGCGTCGCGTTCCGGTGTCCGCGCCGGTCGCCTCCGCAGGACAAGGGAACTCGATGGACTGGTATACCGGCAACACCCTGTACGACACCGCGCTGACGATCGGCTTCGCGTTCGCGGCGTTCGTCGTGGTCGGCGGCCTGTTCGCGCAGAGTCCGTATGGGCGCTTCGCCTCCACCAAGGTCGGTTTCAACCTCAACCCGAAGCTGGGGTGGTGGTTGATGGAGATCCCCGCGACGGTGGTGTTCGCCCTGTGTTATCTCGCGGGCCCCAACCGCTTCGAACCCACCGCGTTGGTCCTCGCGGCCATCTGGGTGCTGCACTACGGCAACCGTGGCTGGTTCTTCCCGCTGTCCATCCGGCAGGTGCCCGGTAAGCGGAGCAGCTTCAATGTCTCGGTGCTGGCCGCCGGCGTGTTCGTCACGGCGCTGCACGGCTACCTCAACGGCTCGCTGTTCAGTCACGACTATCTCGGGCAATACGGGCCGGAATGGTTGACCGATCCGCGGTTCCTGCTCGGGCTCGTGGTCTATCTCGGTGGGTTCGCGCTGCTGGTGCGCTCCGAATCCATCGTGCGCAATCTGCGGGACAAGTCGGATCCGGGCGCGGCCGAGTACCGGATCCCCTACGGCGCGGGGTTCCGGTTCGTCAGCAGCCCGGCGTACCTGGGTGAATTGATCGCCTGGGCGGGCTTCGCGCTGGCGACCTGGTCGTTGGCCGGCGTGGTCATCTTCCTGATCACCGCGGGCAACCTGGTGCCGCGAGCCTTCGCCACGCACAAGTGGTACCGGGAGAAGTTCGCCGACTATCCCGCGGACCGGAAGGCACTGATCCCGTTCGTGGTCTGACCGACGCGCGGAACCGGTCGGCTCGCCTCGTCCGTGAATCGAAAATCGAGTCAGCGATGTGCATCGGACGAACTGGTTACAGGGGAAGTGCTGGTCTTTCCGCGTCGGCGTGCCGTCGAGCGATGCAGAAACGCTGCAACTGGTCGGTTTCGGGCTACAGTCGAGACATGGGTATCGAGTACGCGAGCGTCATCGATCTACCCCGATCCGAGGTGTTCGCCTGGCACGGCCGCCCCGGTGCGCTGACCCGCCTGGCGCCGCCATGGCAGCCGGTGACGCCGCGCGCCGAATCGGACTCGCTCTCCGATGGGCAGGCCGTGCTCGGACTGCCCGGCGGCCTGCGCTGGGTGGCCCGGCACGATCCCGGCGAATACGACCCGCCGCGCCGGTTCGTCGACGCGGTCACCGTCGACGGAGTCGGCTCGTTGCCTGCGGGGCTGCTGCCGTGGCGGCACACCCACGACTTCGAGGTCGTCGACGAGACGCATACCCGGGTGGTGGACCGGATCGACGCACCGGTCCCAGCCGCGGTGCTGCGCCCCATGTTCGCCTACCGGCACCGGCAGCTCGCCGACGATCTCGCGGCCCATGCGCGGGCCGCGGGGGAGGGGTTCAGGTCCAGGACCGTGGCGGTGACCGGGGCGTCCGGCCTGGTCGGTTCGGCACTGACCGCGTTCCTGTCCACCGGCGGGCACCGCGTCGTGCGACTGGTCCGGCACACGCCGCGCGCCGCCGATGAAAGACAGTGGGATACCGCAGACCCCGCACCGGACCTGTTGGACGGCGTGGACGCGGTGGTGCATCTGGCGGGCGCCTCGATCGCGGGCCGGTTCACCGAGGGGCACAAGCGCGCGATCGCGAGCAGCCGGATCGGGCCGACCCGGAAACTCGCCGAGGTGGCGGCCCGCGCGGCGGTGCCGGTCTTCGTGAGCGCCTCCGCGATCGGTTACTACGGCGCCGACCGCGGCGACGAGGCGTTGACCGAGCGGTCGATGCGCGGTGGAGGCTTTCTCGCCGATGTGGTCGAGGAGTGGGAGGATGCGACGGCTCCGGCCGCCGAAGCCGGTGTCCGGGTGGTGCGCGTGCGTACGGGCATCGTGCAGTCTCCGCGCGGTGGCACACTGCGGCTGTTGCGCCCGTTGTTCACAGCCGGGCTGGGCGGGCGCATCGGCGACGGCAGGCAATGGCTGTCGTGGATCGGAATCGATGACCTGATCGACATCTACCATCGGGCGCTGTGGGATGCAGGACTCGTCGGTGCGGTCAATGCCGTTGCGCCGCAACCGGTTCGGAACGCGGAGTATGCCAAGGTCCTCGCGGGCGTGCTGCGCAGGCCCGCCTTGTTCCCGGTGCCCGGATTCGGTCCCGCGCTGCTGCTCGGCCGCGAAGGGAACCGGGAGGTGGCGTCCGCGAGCCAGCGGGTCGTTCCCGTACGGCTGGCGGCGGCCGGACATCGGTTCCGCGCCCCGGCTTTGGAACCGGCGCTGCGGCATTTGCTGGGGAGGCTCGTGGGCTGAGCCCGGGGGCGCGCGAACCGTCGTGCCGAATCCGGGGTGTGTCCTCGCGCGGTGAGCCGATCGACGGGACCGGCAATTCGCCCACGACGCGGCGATCCGGCTGCATGCCGCGCCTGAAGGCGGCCTGAGCGCGGAAGGAGCTGTCCAGGCGCGGCTCGCCGCCGCTGAATCGGTGTGCGCGAGCGGCGCCCGCCGAGTGATCGGCGGGAGACCGAATGGGGCGACATGGTCGGTGCGGTCGCCGCACTTGATGCGGTGCGCGCCCGTAGGGTGACGCGACGTCGCCAAACGCTCTCCCGGAGCCGGAGTCGCGAGTACGTTACGGCGCCTACGTCAAGCATCCCGGTCCCGGCTGGTAGGCACGGGGCAGCCGAGGGAGGGAGCAAGCGTCGAGGGGGACGGGGAGTGCTCACCGGTTACCGGTGCAGGAGCCCTCGTCGCGCGACAAGGTTCTCTCCCACTTCGATTGCTGACGCGCCAATATCGGACTTGATGCGAGTCATTTTTGCATCGAATGTGGATCGCAGGTAAAGATGGTGCGCCGACCGAGGGGGCCGGCCCCGGCCTACTGCGCACTGAACGGGCGGACCCCCAGCGCGGACAGATGCGCGCCAAGTCGCGTTCGCTGTACACCGGAAATGAACCGCGCTGCGGGTTGCCGATCGGAACCGGCACAGTGTGCCGAGGAAGGAAACGAACCGCGCTGCCGGTTGCCCATCCGAGCCGGGATGGTGTGCCGCACGAGAATTCGTGTCCGGCGACGAAGCGGTTCGGCGGAATTCGCCTGCGCGCTCAGGCGAGCCGGTCGGCGGCGTCGACCAGGCTCTCGACCCGTTCCACGCCCTCGGGGAGGAAGACCGCCTCCCATCCCGGGCCGCCGACCAGCACGCGCGCGCCCGCCCCGAGGCAGGCGCGGACCGCGGAGGTCAACGCCGTGGATTCCTGCTGCGACCACAGCAACACGGCGGCGGAGCGGTCGAACCGGGCGAGAGTGTCGGCGAGCGCGGCGGCGGGCACGTCCGCGCCCAGCATCCGGGCTCCGACGCCGCGTTCGGCCAGTGCGGCGCGCAGCACCTCCAGCGGCAGCGAATGCGTCTCCCCGCTGGTGCAGGCGAGCACCACCGGCGCCGTGCCGTCCGGGACGGACGGCGGGTTCGTCCGGTGCAGCACCGAGATGACGCACCAGGACAGCAAGTGCTCGACATCGATGCATCCCTCGCCGCCGAGCTGCCGATCGACGATGTCGGCGAACGCGGGCCTGCACAACAGGTTCCAGGTGTCCACCACGCCGAACGCGCGGACGTGCGCTTCGATCTGGCTCGACACCGCCGTGGTGTCCAGCGCGAAGGCCGCGGCCAGCAGCGCTTCCCGGCGGCCGAGCGTGGGCGCAGGCCCGCGCACTGTCGCCGCCGCGCCCGCCGGGCTCGCGCCCGCGTTGATCAGCGCCAGCATTCGTTCGAGCATGGCGATGTCGGCCTCGGTGTACAGGCGGTGCTTACCCGGGCGGTGCTGCGGTGGGCCGATGTCGTAGCGGCGGTTCCAGCTGCGCAGCGTCGCGGTCGGGATACCGAGACGCTCGGCGACCGCGCGCACCGTGTATCCGGCCGCGTCGGACACGGGGACGGGACCGGCGGGCATCGCCCTATTCTGCCCGCCGCCGCCGACAGGATCCGCTCCGCCCGGGTGATCGGCGGGTCCGGGCGGTGGCGTCACCTCGCCCTCCATTCCGTGAACAGCAAATGTTGCATCAATTATGCATCGTTATATGCTAGGCTGGTCAGCGTCGCCGATTTCCTAGGAGTTAGCTTGAATCGTCGCAATCTGCCCCGTTCGTCGACCCGACTGCTCGCCGGGGTGGTGGCGGCGCTGTCCGCGACGGCTCTGGCGACCGCCGGGGCATCCGCGGCGCCGAACCCGATCGACGGGCCCGCGCCGGTGCCGCGCCTGGAATTGGAGCGGTATCTGGGCACATGGCGTCAGCTCGCCGCCATCCCGCAGTACTTCAACCTCGCCTGCGCGCGGGATACGCAGGCCAACTACTCCCTCGATCCGGCAGGCAACATCGCGGTGCGCAACACGTGCACCACGTGGGCGGGCACGCAGAACGAGATCAACGGCACCGCGACGGTCAACGACCGGGAGACCGGTGCGCAGCTGCACGTCAGCTTCCCCAGCGTGCCGACCCAGGATCGGCTGGACGGACCGACCAACTACATCGTCACGGCCCTCGGTCCGGACTATTCGTGGGCGGTGGTCACCGATCCGAGCCGGATATCCGGATTCGTCCTGGCGCGCGCCGCGTCACTGGACGCGGCTGCCTGGCAGCAGGTGCGCGCGTCGATCACCGCGGCGGGCCAGAACCCGTGTGTGTACTTGACCTCACCGACGACGGGCGGTGAATCGCGCATCGTCCCGCTCTGCGCGGGGTGATCCTGCATGTTCGGCGCTCGCGAGGGACGCGTCGGCGGCGGTGGGGCTGAGCCGCCCGACGCCGCGCCGGCGCGGCCCTCACGGGCGCCGAGCCCGGCCGCGCTCGTGGACAAGGAGGCTCGCGAATGACCGTCGGTGCCGCACAGCGTGAGCGTGCGCGATGACCGTCACGATCGCTCTGTTCACCCGCGACCTGCGGGTGCGGGACAACCCGGTGCTGACCGCCGCGCACCGCGAGGGCGCCGCGGTGGTGCCGTTGTTCGTGCTCGACGAGGCCATCCTGTCCGGCCGCTTCGCCGCGCCGAACCGCGCCCGGTTCCTCGCCGCCGCCCTGGCCGAACTCGACGACGAACTGCGCGCGCTCGGCGGCAATCTGGTTCTGCGCCGCGGCGATGTGGCCGCGGAGGTCGACCGAGTGGTCTCCCAGGTGCACGCCGAGAGCGTGCACGTAGCCGCCGACGTCAGCGGCTACAGCCGCCGGCGCGAACGGACGCTGCGTGAGCGTCTCGCGCGGCGTGACTGCCTGCTGCATACCCATTCCGCCACCGTCACGGCCGCCGATCCGGAGACGTTGCGGCCGGCCACCGGGCGCGACCACTTCGCCGTCTTCACCCCGTATTTCCGCCGCTGGTCGGAAGCACCGCAGCGCAAGCCGCTGGGCAAACCGCGCGGCCTCACGGTGCCGCGGGTGACGAGCTTGCCGCTGCCGGACGCGGGCGAGCTGTGCCAGGGCCCGACGTCACCGCGGCTTGCCGTCGGCGGTGAGACGACCGGACGAAAGATGGTGCGGGATTGGCTGTCCGGGCCGGTCGCGCACTATGCGCGCGACAACGATGATCTCGCCGCCGACGACACCTCGCGGCTGTCGCCGTATCTGCATTTCGGCTGCGTGTCGCCGGTGGAGCTGGTGCACCGGGTCGACCTGTCCGACGCGGGCGGGCGCGCGTTCGCCCGCCAGCTGGCCTGGCGCGACTTCCACCACCAGTTGCTGGCCGCGCGCCCGTCCGCGGCCTGGTCGGACTATCGTCCCCGCTCGGTTCGCTGGCGCGACGACGAGCAGGCCGTCGACGCCTGGCGCGAAGGCCGCACCGGGCATCCGATCGTGGACGCGGGTATGCGGCAGCTGCACGCGGAGGGGTGGATGCACAACCGGGCGCGGTTGATCACGGCCAGTTTCCTGACCAAGTCGCTACGCGTCGACTGGCGGGTGGGGGCGGAGCACTTCTTGCGCTGGCTGGTGGACGGAGACCTGGCGAACAACCAGCTCAACTGGCAGTGGGTGGCGGGTACGGGCACCGACACGAGGCCGAATCGGGTGCTCAACCCGCTGCGCCAAGCCGAGCGTTACGACCCGGACGGCGACTACGTCCGGCGCTGGATTCCCGAGCTGGCGCACCTGCCCGGTGGACGTATCCACCGGCCGTGGCGCGAGCACGTCGATCCGGCGGACTATCCGGCGCCGATCATCGACTTCGTCGGAATGTAGTGCGGGCGGTTCACCCCGGCAGCGGATCCGTGACGAGTACGGCGTCGGCGACTTCCTCGAAGGCTCGCACCACGTTCTCCAGTTCGTCGCCGAGGTCGCGCATTCCGGCGACCGCCGTGAGGTCGTCGGTGTCGAAATACCACCGCGCGAACAGGCGCCGGAAAGCGTCGTCGGCATCGTCCGCCAGCTGGCGGATAGCAGACCGATAACGGTGTGTCAGAAGGGTATTCAGCGGAGTTGTCAGCGAGCGGGCCGTATGCTGCCCGCATTCCGCGACGATGTCGATCACCTCGGCGAGTTCGTCCACCGGCGCCGTCACGCGATGCCGGTTCGCGCGCTCGGCCGCTGTCCGCAGGTGGACGACGACGCTGTGCAGCGCCCGGCCGAGCGCGCACCGGTCCGCCGTGTCCGGCGCGCCGAGCAGTTCGCACCCGAATCCGTCGCTGCGATCGGCGAGCACCACGAGCCGCGCATGCACCGCCGCGGGATCGGCGCGCTCTCGATTCAGCGTGCCGATTATCGCCGCGGCCTGCCCCACTGTGGCGGCCGCATACCGGAAACAGTCGTGCGAGTCTTCCCGGACCAACGGTGGTGACGACGCCACAGGTACTCCTGACGGTGGATCGCAATGTCGGCGTGGTGCGGTGCTCCGCACGCACGGCCGCGACCGGTGCCGCGACACAGATGATTCGAAGAGCGAGGGGCCTTGGATGAAGCCTCGTGGATCCACCCGAGCGCGCTTGGCGAATCCCCTTCCCGCGCGCTTGAATTGATACGTCGAGATCTGCCATGCCCGAGGAAAGGGGCCTGTCATGGGCACAGTCGAAATCGCGATCACCATCGGCCGCATCGTGGACACGCTGCAGAAGGCGCTGATTCTGCTCATTCTCTGAACGACTCGTGAATTCGGGCGCCCGACGAAGGTTGCCCGCAATTCACCGATTACCTCATATCGTTGCTCGTCGATCAACGCCGGACACCGACCGGTGGAATTCCCCTGCGTCGGAGACGATGTCGGTCAGGCCGGGGCGCTGCGGCTTCCAGCCGAGCCGGGGCGGATGGCCTCCAGCGCCGGCAGGTGCGCGGCGACGAGGTCGGCCACGTGCACGTAGTCCCGGATGCAGGTGCCGTCCGACGTCGGATAGTCGGTGCCGTAGAGGGTGGACGAAGGGCGTTACCCGGCGGCGATTTCGCGCGCGCCTTCTTCGACGCTGTGTATCCGCTGAGCGTGCCGATCGGTTGCCAGGAGTTTCCCAGCGGCGTATCGGGCGGTCTCGAGATCCCGCATTCAGGATCGTTTCTGCGGTCGAAGTTCGGCCGAGGGCCCGCCGGGCCGGATCGAGGAGACAGGTATGAAGGTGTTGAAGTCCAAGGTGGCGAAGGCGGCGGTGGCCGGAGGTATCGCTCTGGCGGCGGTCGGCGCGGGCGCGGGTGTGGCGAGCGCGGATCCGCTGTCAGGTCGATTACCTCGCAGGTAATCGACCTGAGCGGCGTTGTGGGCGAGGCTCGGGACATGGCGACGTACAGCATGCGGAGCACCCGCTCTCCACTGGCCGGTGCACTGCGCGGCCTGGCGCTCGGGCGGGTCGCGCTGGGATCGGCCGCACTCCTGGCCCCGCGAACGTTGAGCAAAACGTTGGGTGTGCGCCCCACACCCGAACTCGATTACATGAGCCGGATCTTCGGCGCGCGGGCGATCGCACTGGGCCTCGGGTATCTGACCGCGCCTGCCGAGGAGCTGCCGCGCTGGCAGCGCCTGGCGTTGCTGGTGGACGTCCTGGACACCACGCACGGCGGGGCGCGGCTCCTGCGCAGTGACGTCCCCCGCCCGACCGCCGTCGCGCTGGTCGCCTTGACCGGCGGCTACATGCTCGTCGGCGCGACCCGGCTGGCCCGGGACCTGTGGTGAAAGTCTTTGGCACACTGATGCGATGGCGACCGTTGTGGCATTTCACGCGCATCCCGACGATGAGACGCTGCTGACCGGCGGGACGCTGGCCAAGCTGGCCGCCGCCGGGCACCGGACGGTGATCGTGGTCGCGACCGACGGCCATATGGCCGATCTGGACGGCCGCGCGCCGCTGCGGCTCGGCGAGCTGGAGGCGAGCGCCGCCGCGCTCGGCGTGCACCGGGTGGTGCACCTCGGCTACGCCGACAGCGGGCACGGCGCGGTGCTGTACGCGGACCCGCCGGACCGGATGCGATTCGCCCGTGCGGACCCGGAAGACGCGGCGCGGCGGTTGGCCACGATCCTGCGCGAGGAGCGCGCCGAGATTCTGCTCAGCTACGACCGCAACGGCGGGTACGGGCACCGCGACCACGTCCGCGTGCACGAAGTGGGCAAGCGCGCGGCCGAACTCGCAGGCGTGGCGCGCGTCCTGGACGCGACCATGCCGCGCGAGCGCTATGCGCGTCTGGTTCATCCGCTGCGGCGGCTGCCGGCCCCCTTTCGCTACGACCCTGCGGTCCTCGCCTCGCTGTACAGTCCGCGCTCGGCGATCACACACCGCATCGATGTCGGCGCCCATGCCGCGCAACGGAAGAGCGCATTGGCGGCACACCGCTCGATTATCGAAGGGTCCAGCCGCTTCGCCACCATCGCGAAGGTGCTGCTGCGCATCCCCACTCCGGTGCTCGCCCGGGTGATGCGCTGGGAATGGTATGCCGAAGAAGGCGCATTTTCCGCCTCCGGCGCTCCGCTCGACGACATCTTCCGCCCCGCGCCGCGCTGAAGGCGGGCCACCATGCCGATCTGCCCTCGGGGCCCGCGCAGCGGCAGTCAGATGGCGGCGCTCGCCGGTTTGGTGCCCGCCGACCTCCGTGCCGGTGCGCGTTGCGCAGTCCACGCGGCTCGACGGATATCGTCCACGACCCGGGCCCGTCCCGGCCGTCTCCGCCGATGTGGGCTCGCCGGTGGCACATATCTCCCGTGAGATGCCGCCCCTCGAGCACGATGACGCGGCCGCGGTTGCCGTAGAACGCCGACAGTACGGCTGGTTCCGCCGCGCGTACTCGGTGCGATCGCGATGCCGTTAGGCCCGGCGGCGGAAGGCAACGGCTACGGGGATGGTGTTCGTTCCACCGGGGGCTGCGGATCGGCGGGATCGCGCGGCAGCACCACCGTGAAGGTCGCGCCGCGCGCGGGTTCGCTGTCCACCGATACCCGTCCGCCGTGCGCCGTGACCAGCGCTCGCACGATGGACAGGCCCAGACCGGTGCCGCCGCTGGCCCGGGTGCGGGAAGCGTCCGCGCGATAGAAGCGTTCGAACACCCGCGCGGCGGCCTCGGGCGCCAGGCCCGGCCCCGTGTCGATCACATCGATGCGGACGCGATCGGGGGAGGGCGTGAGCCGCACGGTGATCGCCGCTTCGGGCGGGGTGTGTGTGAGGGCGTTGCCCAGCAGGTTGACCAGGACCTGGCGCAGACGGGACTCGTCGCCGACGACGTCCATGGTGCCCTCGCCTCGGCCGACCACCAGCGTGATCGGGCGGTCCGGCGCGTCGGGCGCGGGTTTCTGGCGGGCCGCGATGGCGCGGGCGTTGTGCACGGCGTCACCGGCGAGCGCGAGCAGGTCGACGGGTCTGCGCTCCAGCGGGCGCTTTTCGTCCAGTCGTGCCAGCAGCAGCAGATCCTCGACCAGCAGGCCCATTCGCTCGGCCTCGGCCTCGATCCGGCCCACCACCATCCCCGCGTCGGTGCTGGCACCCTGCCGGTAGAGCTCGGCGAACCCGCGGATCGTGGTCAGCGGTGTGCGCAGCTCGTGGCTTGCGTCGGCGACGAAGCGACGCATCCGCGCCTCCGAGCGGCGAGCCGCCTCCTCCGAAGCCTCGGTCGCCGCCACGCCGTGCTGGATCTGCGCGAGCATCTCGTTCAGCGACCGCGCCAGATGGTCGACCTCGGTGTCGACGCCGCGCACCGGAACCCGTCGGTGCAGGTCACCGCCCGCGATCGCCGCGGCGGTCCGCTCCACCTCACGCAGCGGCCGCAAGCTGCGCCGGATCACCAGGTAGCCGACGGCGCCCAGGGCAAGCAGAGCCGCCGCTCCGGTGCCGATCTCGAAGAAGATCAGCCGCGAGACCGTCTCCTGGTTGTCGGTCAGCGGCAGGCCGATGGTGGTGGAACCGTACTGGTTGGTGGTGGTCAACACCCGCCAGCGCACCGACGAGTCGTCCGAGGAATCCACCGTCCGCGGCGTCTGGGTGGTCGTGCCACCGAGATCCGGGGACCCGGTGGAGCCGCCGCCCGGCGGATCCGGGTATACCTGGCCGTCGGCCCCCACGCGCAGTTCGAAGAACCGGCGCGGCTGTTCGCCCGCCGACCGCTGCGGCACGGGCACGGCCGGGAGATCGGCCGGAATCCATTGCGTGCGACCGTCGGCTGTGGTCACCTGCCGCATCGGACGCGGCTGCGCCCAGCTTCGCGCGGCGTCGTAGAGCTGCTCGTCGGTGCGCTGGGTCAGCGACCGGCTCAGCGCCGAGGTCACCGCGGCGCCCGAGGCGAACAGCGCCGCCGCCGTCAGCAACAGCAGCGCGATCACCAGTCCCACGCGCAGCGGGACCGCCGACATCCGCCGCGTGAGTTCCGTCCGTACGCTCACGTCCGGCTCACCTGGGGCCGGCGCAGCACGTATCCGACACCGCGCAGGGTGTGCAGCAGTTTCGGCTCGGTGGTGTCGACCTTGCGCCGCAGATACGACACGTACGACTCGACCACACCCGCGTCACCGCCGAAGTCGTAGCGCCACACGTGGTCGAGGATCTTCGGCTCGCTCAGCGCTTCGCCGGCATCGACCTCGTCGTCCACGATGAGGACGCGAGCTTCCGGTTGGGTAGCGGTCATGATCCCATGATTACTTCGGAGACACCGAGCAACCTGCGAGCAAGCTGGGTGTTCTCTGTGAGCCACGGGTGTCGCCGCCGCGCGCCAATGGAGTATCGCCGCACCTACGATGCGGCGATACCCCGGCGGCCGGTCTGGAGATCAGCCACCGGTGGGCGCGGTCAGGTCGTCGACCGTGACGCTGCCGACCGTCTTCGCGGTGTAGTGGGCCTTCACCCACTCGGTGATCTCCTCAGCCGCCGACTCTTCGCCCCTGGAGCCTGGCCGCATGCCCTGGCCTTGCGCGAGGAAATAGTGCACCTGCCCATCGGCGACGTACCGCTTGAACTGGCCCGATCTCCATCGTCTCGGCACGGATGCGGTCGTGACCGGCGACGATTGCGCGGGTGCGTTGCTCGCCCGTGATGTGCCCGCGGTCAGTCGCGGCGAATTCGCAGGATGTTGTCTTTTCGGGTGCCCGGCTGCCCTTCGGGGCCCGCGTGCTCGCGCTCGGCGACCTCGTCCACTTCCACCCGCCATGTGGCCGGGTCGAGCGCGAGGTCGGCACGCACCTCGGCGGTGGTCGGGAAGTGCAGGTCGGCGGGCGGTTCCACCACCCAGGTCGGCCATTCCGCATGCCCGACGATCAGCAACAGCCCACCGGGCGCCACCGCCTCGGCGGCGCGGCGCAGGATCCGGGTCCGTTCGCCGTCCTGCGCGAGCGGCGAGTGCAGATACTGCGCCGAGACGAGATCGAACTGTCCGGCCGGAAAAGTGTGGTCCAGATCGTGCCGCTGCCAATCGATTTCGCCGGAGAGCTCCTGTCGTGCGGCGTTGGCCCTGGCGCGGGCGAGCGCGGTTTCCGAGACGTCCACCGCCGTGACCTGCCAGCCGCGCTCGGCCAGCCAGATCGCGTCGGCGCCCTCGGCGCAGCCCAGGTCCAGCGCACGGCCCGGGGCGACCCCTTCGATCTCGCGGACTAGCAGGAAGTTCGGCCGTCCCGACCAGACCTGCGTGCGCTCCTGGTAGAAGGACTCCCAGTAATCGACCGTCGTGGGCGTCGTCCGGTCGGCGTGGTGATGTGTGGCGCTCATGCGTCCCACCATCCACCGGCTCCGCCGGATCGGCAAATATCGTTGCCGATCCGGCAACCTCCGGCCACCGGTATTCGTCGCGCGCGGCTTCTACCCGGCCGCGCGCAGGTCAGCAGTCGTCGAGCGGGTCGCGCAGGATCATGCCCTCGGCGGCACGAAGCCGCGTGGTCATGGTCGTCAGTAGATCGACGGAATCCTCGGAGAGGCCGATGGCCGTGTGCAGCAGCCTGCGCAGCCGCGGGCTGGTGAGCCGGTCGGCCACGGTGCTGTCGTGCTCGGTCGGTTCGGCGTCGGGCTGTCGGTCGAGATTCACGGGAAGGTACTCACAATCGGTCATCGGGCCCCCAGAAACCATTGTCGATGCGCCGTCCGCACCCGGAACGATGCGTGGGCACGGGCAGGATCGTTCCGGGGCGCAGCGTACATCGCACACAATTGGTCGCTGGACCGGGTCGGAATGGTTACATGCGGTCTCCGTGCCGCAGCCGGGCCGGTTCGTCCGTGCCGTGGCCGTGCCCGCTGCGGTGCCGAGACCGCATTCATTGTTCCACTGCCCCTGCGTAATTCGGCACAACACCCCGTTGAAGCAGGTGACGGGCGCGCCGCGCGCCGGCGTGTGTGCCAGGGGCGGCACGGCCCCCGGTCCGTCCCCAATTCTGGGAAATCGCCCGTCGGCGGCACGGCCCCGCCGGAAAACGGGAGCTCACACCGGGCGCGCGTGACACGATGGGGCGGCCGAAGCAGGACCGACCGAGGAGAGGTCATCCATGGGAAACCTCGACGACCGGGTAGCGGTGATCACCGGCGGCGCCCGGGGGCAGGGGCGCGCGCATGCCCTGGCGCTGGCGAACGCGGGCGCGCACATCGTGGTGTGTGATATCGCCGCGCCCCTCGCCGGCCTTCCCTACGAGCTGAGCACTCCCGGCGACCTGGCCGAGACCGCCGCGCTGGTCGAGCGGACCGGCCGCCGCTGCGTCGCCGTCCAGGCCGATGTACGCAGCCTGGAACAGATGCGGTCGGTCGCCGAGCGCGCGATCGAGGAGTTCGACCGCATCGACATTCTCATCGCCAACGCGGGCATCGCGTCCAACTCGCCCGTCGCCGAGATGGACGATCAGCTGTGGCAGGACATGATCGACACCAACCTGACCGGCGTGTTCCACAGCTTCCGCGCCGTCGTGCCGCACATGATCGAACGCCGCTGGGGCCGTGTGGTGGCGACCTCGTCCATCGTGGCGAAGATGGGCGTGCGCAACGCGGCGCACTACGCCGCGAGCAAATGGGGCGTGCTCGGCTTGGTGAAGTCGCTGTCGCTGGAGGTGGCCGAGTACGGCATCACGGTGAACGCACTGCTGCCTTCCGGGGTGGACACCGACATGATCCAGAACCCGGCGACTTGGCGGCTCATGGTGCCGGACAAGGAGAATCCGACCAAGGAGGACTGGATGGCGATCATCGAATCCGGGCCGCCGAACGGCGATCTGATCCAGCCCGCCGAGGTGGCCGAGGCCGTGCTGCTGCTGGTCTCCGAGCACGGCCGCCACTTCAACGGGGAGGCTGTCACCATCTCTTGCGGCGGGAGCGCGAGTACGTCCTAGCGGAGCGGCGCGTCGGCCGGAAAGGACGCTCTCCGAATGGACTTCGCGCCTGTACAGAGCTTTCGCTCCGTGCTTCACTGGAAGCACAAGGGTCTGTGCACTGCCAGCTTCCGGCCAGGAGTCAGCGCATGTCACGTCACACCGAACGGACTGCCCCGCTTCTGTTTTCGGTGTGCCGCCCGCGGCGCGACATCACCATGCTGATGGTCGCGGGCGATATCGATGTCGCGACCGCGCCCCGTTTCCACGCCGAACTCTCGAGCGCCTACCTGCGTCGCGCGGCCACGCTCGTGCTGGACCTGTCGCCGGTCACCTTCCTCGCGGCGGCGGGGTTGAGTGTCCTGGTCGAAGCGCAGGCCGAGGCCGTGCGCGCACGCCGCCGAATGATTCTGATCACCACCGTGCGGCCGGTGGACCGCGCCATCGACGTCACCGGCCTCGCCGACCGGTTCCATCGGGTGACCTCGCTCGATGCCGCCCTCGTGGTTCTCGGGACCGGCTACGACGAGACCGCCTGACGGCCGTCATGCCCGGCTAGATCGTGTCGAGAGGCGATACGCCTCAGACGCGCGGCCGAGCGCTACGGCGGCACCGGAGGGACCGCCGTAGCAGGTGTGCTCGCCGCCCGCCGGTAGGAGGCGTCGTCCGGTTCAGTGGCGCCGCGATTCGATCGCCTCGCGGGCCGCGTGGGCCGTCTGCGCTCCGCGCTCGCGGGCCAGCTGCGCGGTGTGTGCGCTGCGCTCCCGCGCGGCATCGGCGATCTCCGGTCCGCGCTCTTTGGCGATATCCGCCCATTCGCTCCCGCGCTGCTTGGCCAGATCGGCGAGATGGACACCCCGCTCCTTGGCGATCTCGGCCCACTCGGCGCCGCGCTCTTTGGCGACCTCCGCCCACTCCGCACCGCGTTCCTTGGCGATCTCGGCCCAGTCGCTGCCGCGCTCTTTGGCGATCTCGGCCCAGTCGCCGCCGCGTTCCTTGGCGATCTCCGCCCACTCCGACCCGTGCGTCTTGGCGGTCTCCGCCAGCTCGCCGCCGTGTTCCTTGGCCGCCTCCGCCCACTCCGGCCCGTGGCGCTGGGCCGACTCGGCGAGTTCCGCGCCTTTGCTCGCGGCCACCGCTCCCAGCGCGCGCGCTCGCTCGGCGGCCTCGTGCGCGTGCTTGCGCAACGCAGCGCCGGTGGCGGTGTCCGAGGTCGCGCCGAACGGCAGCGCGGCGGTGACCGCGGCCGCGGCGTCGCGTGCGGCCCGGCGGCCGCGCCAGCCGAGCGAGGGCTTGCCCTCGGTATCGGCCGCGGCGATCATCAGGCCGCCGAGCAGCCCGAGGTCTTTGAGGAACGCGTTCCGCTTCGCCGACTTGCGGGCGGGGTCCTGCTCGTTCCAGAAGTCCTGCTCGGTGACGGCCGCGGGCACGACGGTCGCCGCGAGCACCAGGGCGGCCAGACGCGGCGCCTTACCCAGCGCCAGCAGCACTCCGCCGCTCACCTGGGCGAGGGCGTTGACCTGCACGACGGTCGTGGGATTCGACGGCAACTTCGTGGCGATTTCTTCCGGGAGCTGCCGGTGCCCCCGTTCCAGCAGTGCGTTCGCGGCCTTGACCCGCTCGTCCGGGCGCCGCAGCGTATCGACCCCGTCTACTACGAACGCGGTGGCCAGTAGCGGCCGGGCGAGTCGGCGCAACAACATGACAGAACCCCTTCCCTAGATGTCGTCACGTCTCGGATTCCCGCGCGATTCGTGACCAAACAAGCCGGTCCGCCGCCGTGTGAAGGCCGCCTCATCCGGGTAACAGCTGATGGAGAGAGATCGATCCAGGGGGAAGGCGCCGCGGCCCGCATCGGCCCGCGCTCCCGCCCTGCTCCGCCGGAAGGTATCTGCTGTGAACACCCATACGGCCACAACGGCTTTCGATGCCGTCGTCGCCGAGTTGCCCGCCGCGCCGAAGTGCACGTTCCGCTTCGATTCGGTGCCCTGCCGTCACCGCGCGGAATGGTTCATTCGTAAACGGTCCTGCTGCCATCCGGCGGGGGTGGACTTCCTCTGCGAAACCTGCCATACCCGCATCCACTGGATGCTCGATATCGGCGTGGTGTTCGAGTGCGCCGGATGCGGTGTGCACTCGGCCAGTTTCGCCGAACTCTGCCCGACCGCGGCTCCGCTGTGAGCGCGGCTCAGCGGCCGCCGGCCTGCTTCGGCGCCGGCACCGCCGTGGCGGCGAGGAAGTCGGTGATGATCGATGTGACCCGTTCCGGGGCCTCCACCATCGGAAGATGACCGCAGTCCGGTAGTTCCACCGCCGTGTGCGGGCGCAGCCTGCGGTTGAGCCGGCCGCCCGCCCTCGCCGAAAGGATGCGATTGCGCCGTCCCCAGATCGTGCAGATCGGCGGGAAGCCTTCGGGCGGATCGAACGTGTCGAGCGCGCGATAGGACGGGAAATCCTGCACCAGGCCGTGCAAGGCTTGCAGCCTGCCCCGATCGGTCCAGTGCGCTCGCACGCGCGGCTCGTGCTGGTCGTTCCTGGCCCGACCGCGGGGGCCGAGCTGGTTGCCGATGATCAGCGAGACCACCGGGTTCGGCAGCGTGATCCGGCGGGCCAGCGGCCCCAGCGGCAGGCGCGCGTCGAGCCAGGCCAGGCCCGCCGACTGTCCGGAGCTGACGGTGTCCGAGGTGAGCGGATTGAGCAGCACGAGCGCGCGCACCCGCCGCGCGTGACCCATGGCGTAGCGCAGCGAGGTGGCGCTGCCGAGGCAGTTGCCGATCAGCACCACGTCGGTGAGACGGTGGGCGTCCAGGAACGCGGTGAGCATGTCGACGTAATCGATGAGGCGGTAGCCCGAAGCGGGCTGGTCGGATTGCCCATAACCGGGGAGGTCGAGCGCGAAGACCTCGTGGTCGTCCCGGAGTGCGGCGACCTGGGCGTCCCAGATGCGGCGTTGCGTGCCCGCATTGTGCAGGAACACGACCGGGGACCCGCTGCCGGTGCGGTCGAAGACCACGGCCCTGCCCTGATGCTCGAAAACGTCCACGCCGACTCCTACGAACCGCCGGCGAGCGAGCCGCCGTTCCTTCGTGATTCTACGTGGCGGCTCCGGCCGGGCAGGGCCGATCGGATCAGCGGACCGCGGTCGCCGCGCGAAGGAATCGGCCGGTCCGGCGGCTGCCGAGCGCCGGGGCAGGCGCACCGGCGCCGAATACCGGCACGCCGCCGACGAACACCGCCGTGACCGCCTCGTCGTTGCGGTTCACCATGCGCGGCAGGTTGTCGAACGGGGCGATCGGGTCTTCGTGGTAGGCGTCGAGCGAGTCGTCCAAACGGGCCGGGTCCAGGATCACGGCATCGGCTCGGTCGCCCACCCGTAGGTGCCCGGCGTCCAGGCCGTACCAGTCAGCGAGTTCGCCGGTGAGCCGGTGTACCGCCTGCTCCGTCGAGAGGAACGGACGGCTGGCCTCCGCGGCGTCGCGCACCCGGCGCAGGAAGCGGAGCCCGAAGTTGTAGAACGCCATGTTGCGCAGATGCGCGCCCGCGTCGGAGAAGCCGAGCTGCACGCCGGGGTCGGCGGCGAGCCGGTCGAGGACTTCGGGCCGATGATTGGAAATCGTTGTCCGCCATCGGACTTCGGCGCCGTGCTCCACCACGAGGTCGAGGAAGGCGTCCACCGGATGCGAGCCGCCGCGGTCGAGGCCCACTTGACCGAAGGTCTTGCCGATCACCGCGCGGTCGGGGCATTCGACGATCTGCGCGTCGAAGAAGTCGCGGTGCCAGACCCGTGGACCGAATTTCTTGTCGTAGTCCGCGCGGAAGCGGCGCCGATAGCGTTCGTCGCGCAGCAGTTCCCTGCGGCGGTCCACCTGATCGGCCAGGTGCAGCGCCTCGGCGCCGGACCCGAACTCCTCGAAGACCACCAGGTCGATGCCGTCGGCGTAGACCTCGAAGGGCACCGGAAGATGCTGCCAGCGGAAATCGGCGCCCAGCGCGTTCAGCACCCGCGCGATCAGCGGGAAAACGTGCACCACACCGGGAATCGCTTTGATGTCGGCGGCCGAGAGCAGACTGACCTTCAGCGGCCTGCGGAACAGGCCGACGCTGGCCGCCGCCATCGTGATCAGGCTGTGTGGCCGGGACACGTCGGGCCCGCCCTGCAACGCCCCGCCGCGCCGGCGCAGCACGGTGTTGAGCCGGTGCCGTTCCCTGGTTGTCGCATAAGTCGACGGCAGTGTGCGGGAGCGGCACACCTCGCCGTCCAATTTATCGAACAACAGCTGCTGGGAGGACATGCCGACGAAGCCGGCGTCCAGCGCCTCGGTCAGTTTCGCCTCCATTCCGGCCAGTTCGCCGGAAGAGGGGCGGACATCCTTGCGCGTCGCGCGGTCCAGGCCCATCTCGGCGGCGCGGATATCCGAGTGCCCGATGAACGCGGCGACGTTCGGGCCCAATGGAAGCCGCTCCAGCGCGTCCGCGTACTCGTGCGCCGAGCGCCAGGTCTTGTGCTCGCCGACCGCCGCGACGACGTGCTTGCGCGGAATCGCCTCGACCCGCGCGAACAGGTCGCCCGCGTCGGAGGCGTCGACGTGCACGGTGGACAACGAGCACGAGCCGAGCAGCACCGTGGTGATGCCGTGCCGGACCGATTCGGTCAGCGCCGGATGCTGGAGCACCTCCACGTCGTAATGGGTGTGGATGTCGAGCATGCCCGGGATCACCCACTTCCCGGTGGCATCGACGATATTCGGACAGGCGGGATCGTCGATCGGCTCGGCCGAGATCGTCGCGATCCGCCCGTCGTGGATGCCGAGATGGCGGATCGCGGAGGGCGCGCCGGTGCCGTCGAACCAGCGGCCGTTGGCGATGATGGTGTCGTACATGGATCTACACCTCGAGATGGGCGCGCACGACCTTGCCGGTCGCGTTGCGCGGGAGTGCGGTGGTGGTGAGCCGCCAGCGGGCGGGCACCTTGTAGTACGCGAGCCGCTCGGCGGTGAACGCGCGCAGCTCCTCTTCGCTGGTGGCCGTGGCGTTTTCGACCACCACCAACGCGGCGACCTGCTGGCCGAGGTCGGCGTCGGGCACGCCGAGGACCGCGCACTCGCGCACCGCGGGATGCTCCTCGAGGCACTGCTCGATCTCGGTGGGATACACGTTCTCCCCGCCGCGCAGGATGAGATCCGAACGACGCCCGGACAAACGCAGCCGTCCGTCCTCCAGCACACCGATGTCACCGGTGCGCAGCCAGCGGTCCGGGGTGATCGCCGCGGTGGTGGCGGTCTCGTCCTGCCAGTACCCGAGCATCACGTACGGGCTGCGCACCCAGATCTCGCCTTCGGCGCCGTCGGGGACCGCGTTGCCCGCGCTGTCGCGGATCTCCAGCGTGACCCCGACGACGGGGCGTCCCACGGTCTCCGGGAACGCCGCGAGCTCGGCCGGACTCGCCAGCGTGGCGGCGGTGCTGCATTCGGTGAGGCCGTAGCTGGTCACCAGCGCGTTGCGGGCGACGGGCAGCTGATCGCGCAGCTTCTGTTGCAGCGCGGCGGAGGACGGCGCCGAGTTCAGTGAGAAGGACGACAGCGAGGACAGGTCGTAGCGGGACAGGTCGAGTTCGAGCATCCTGGTCGCCATGGTCGGCATCGCGCCCCAGTTGGTGACGCGTTCGGCCTCGATCAAACGCAGCACCCGATCGGCGTCGAAGGACCCCTGGTGGATCACCGCCGCGTCGCCGGTGACCAACCGGGGGACCACGAGGTTGTGCAGGCTGGCGATATGGAACAGCGGTGAGGTGAGCAGGAAGCGCCGCCCGCTGGGCAGTTCGGTCGCCCCGGTGAGCGCGGCGGCCAGCGCGTCGTTGAACAAGTGATAGTCGGTGACGGCCACCAGGTTCCGATGGGAGTGCACCGCGCCCTTGGGTCGTCCGCTGGTGCCGCTGGTGTACAGGATCACCGCGGGGTCGTCCTCGTCGATCTCCGCCTGCGGGAGGTCGTCGGTCCGGTACTCCGCGATGAGCGCGGGTACGTCGTGCTCCATGGTGAGCACCGGGATCCGGATGTCCAGCTCCGCCACCAGCGCGGCGCGCTTGGCGTCGACGACGAGCACCGCGGGGGCGGTGTGCTCGATGCCGTAGTCGATCTCGCGCGGCGCCCACCACGCGTTGTAGCCCACGGCGATCGCGCCGAGCGCTTGGGCGGCCCAGAATGTGAGCACCCATTCGGGGGTGTTCGCCGCGAGAATGCCGACCCGGTCGCCTTTGCGGACGCCGCATCGATCACGCAGGGCCGTGGCCAGCGCCGCGACCGCGGCGGCGTGCTCGGCGAAGGACATTCTGCGGTCGGAGGTGACCAGGTAGTCCCGGTCGCCGTGCGCGGCCGCGGCGGCGAGCACCTCGCGCAGCGAGGACTTGCGGTGGCGCACCACCGGCATCGGTGCGCCGAGCACGTCCTCGACCACCATCTCGAATCGGCCACCGGGTCCGGTGAGCCGGGCCGCGGCTTCCGCCACGTACACCTGCGGGTCGAAGGGCTTCGTCATATCGGGTACTTCCTCGTCACTACGCGGGGTCGATTCGTCACGGTTCCGGGACCAGGACCGCGCGGCCGGTGACCAGGCCGCGTTCCAGCCGGTCCAAGGCGGCGCGGCCCTCGGTCAGCGGATAGCGCTCCACCTCGACCCGGAGCTTTCCCGCCGCGGCCAAGGCCACGGAGTCGAACAGGTCGGACTTGGTGCCGCCGTAGGATTTGCGCACCGACGCGCCCCACGGCCAGCCCGGCCCACCGGCAGGCGCCGCCGTGATCTCCGGCGCGCCGCCGCCGAGGCCGATCATGCGGTAGGCCCCGTTGGGCGCAACCGACTCCACCGCCAGTCGTGCGGTCGCATCGACGCCGACGAAGTCGAACACCGCGTCCGCGCCGCGGCCCTGGGTCCGGTCGAGGATCTCGCGGGCGGTGTCGTCATCGGCGAGGAGTCCTTCCGCGGCACCACAGCGCATGGCGAGTTCCAACTTGTCTGCGCTGACGTCCACGGCCAGCACCCGCGCCGCTGTGGTCGCGGCGAGGATCTGCACCGCGACGTGCCCCAGCCCGCCGATCCCGATCACCACCGCCACCGATCCGGGCACGAGCTGCTCACGAGCGCCGCGGATGGCGTGATAGCTCGACAGCGCGGCGTCCGCCAGCGGCGCGGCCTCGGCGAAATCCAGGTCGCCGATCGGCACGAACGAACTCGCGGGCACCCGGATGTAGTCGGCCATCCCGCCGTCCGGCCCGAGGCCGGGGCAGGGCGGCATGGCGGTGCGGCCCGCGGCGCGGCAGACGTTCTCGTTGCCGCCGGTGCACTCCCGGCAGACCCCGCACGACCAGCACAGATACACGATGCCGCGCTCACCGGCCCGGCGGCCGCCCACCCCTTCGCCGACGGCTTCGATGGTGCCCGCGATCTCGTGGCCGAGGGTCAGCGGCTCCTCGCGCATCCGGAAGGGAATGTGCAGCACGTGCAGGTCGGAATGGCAGATGCCCGCCGCGCCTACGCGCAGCAGCAGGTCGGCGGGACCGATCTCCGGGATCGGTACCTCGCGCAGTTCCAGCACACCGGGCTCGGTGAGCTGCAGTGCCCGCATCATCCGCGGACCGCCGCGAAGGTCGCGCGCAGGTAGGCGTCGGCGCGATCGGAGCCGATGAGGCCGGGAGCCATCCGGTTCATGGTGTAGGCGAACGTGGTGCGGTGCTCGAGGTCGTTGACCACCATCGCGCCTCCGTACCCGGCCCACCAGCACACCCGGCCGTCGGGCACTTCCGGGGCGGTCTGCCGCTGCGGCAGACCGTAGCCGATGCCGAAACGCAGCGGCACCAGAAGCGCGAGATCCACGCCGTCGGATTGCTGCTGGAAAATCAGCTCGATCGTCCGCTCCGACAGCAGCCGCCGCCCGTCGAGTTCGCCGCCGCAGGACACCAGTGATTGCACCCGCGCCACCGATCGGGCGTTGCCGTGGCCGTTCACCGCGCCGATCTCGGCCTGCCGCCAGCCCGTGCTCGCGGTCTCGGCGATGTCGAGCAGCGGGCTGGTGAGCGTCTTGACCAGCACGCTGTCCCGATCGAGCGCCGCCATGTCGAATTCCGGCAACGCGGGTGGGATCAAGGTGGCGATCCGCCCGTGGTGCGCGGGCGCGGTACCGATGTGGAAGTCCGCGCCGAGCGGCCCGGCGAGTTCCTCGGCGAAGAACTCGCCCAGCGAGCGTCCGGTGACGCGGCGGATCACCGCGCCGATCAGGTGGCCGTAGGCCAGCGCGTGATACCCCGACGCCGTGCCCGGCTCCCACCACGGCGGCTGGCTCGCGAGGCGGGCGGCGGACGCCTCCGCGTCGTAGATGTCGGCGAGCTCGATCGGCGGCTGCCAGCCCGAGACGCCGGAGGTGTGTGCGAGCAGATGACGAATCTCGATGTCGCCCTTGCCGTTGGCCGCGAACTCCGGCCAGTACCTTGCCACCTTCGCGTGCACATCCAGTTCGCCGCGCTCGACCAGTAGCAGCGCGCTGAGCGCGGTCATGGTCTTGGTCAGGGAGAAGACGTTGACCAGAGTGTCCTCGGCCCACGGCGCGTTGCGTTCCGGGTCGCGGTAGCCACCCCAGAGGTCGACGACCGGCTCACCGTCGACCGTGACGCAGATCGAGGCGCCCAGCTCGTCCCCGGAGGCCAGCCGGGTCTCCAGTTCCGTTCGAACCTGCTCGAAACGCTCCGCGCAGAATCCCGACGTGGCGGTTCCCGTGGTTGTGGTCATCGCCGCCTCACACGTGCTCGAGCGCCCGGGCCGGAACCGGCAGCGCGTTGCCCGCCGCGGCCGCGCGTTTCGCGCCGCGCGCCAGTTCTCGCCGCATGTCCCGCACATATGGTTCGAATTCGATCTGGATGGTGTGCCGGGGCGAGTCGTAATAGCGGCCCGTCCTGGCCGATTCCGCGGACCGGATGGCCGCCCGCATCTCCTCAGTGGACGGCAGGTGGTAGCGCCCGGTCAGGTAGGCGGCGAGCAGCTTGCTCTGCTGTTCGGCGAAGTTCACCAGCGTGGGCAGCGGCTGCGCGAGCCCGAGGAAGAACAGGTTGTCGACGCCGGGCTTGATCATCTGCTTGAACAGCGGAAAGCGGTTGTCGCGGTCGGGCAGCAGTTCGGGGTCGGAGAAGAACGGGAAGGAGATCCGGTAGCCGGTGGCGCAGACGATCACGTCCACCTCTTCGACGCTGCCGTCGGCGAAGCGCACCCGCGGCCCCTCCAGCGCGGTGATCGCGGGTTTGAACGTGACATCGCCGCAGCCCGCGCGGTGCAGGAACTCCTCGCTCGCCGAGGGATGCGCCTCGAAGGGCAGATGGTCGGGCTTGGGCAGACCGTAGTCCTCCATGTTGCCGCGGAACTTCCGGACGAATCGCTGCTTGAGCTTCAGCCCCAGCTTCGGCGGCATCCACCGCGGCATCGAGCGTTTGTCGCCCACCTTGCCGTTGACGTATTTCGGCAGCACCCATACCCCGCGCCGGGCGGAGACGAAGAGCTTCGCGGCGATGAATCGCTGCGACAGCTCGGAGGCGATGTCCAGGCCCGAGTTGCCCATGCCGACCACGACGACGCGCTTGCCGCGCATGTCGACGGGGTCGAACGGGTCGTTGTAGGCGTGGCTGTGCAGCAGCGTGCCGTCGAACTCCCCGGGATAGTCCGGCAGCCGTGGGTCCCAGTGATGCCCGTTGCAGACCACGAGCACGTCGTAGTCCTTGGTGCGGCCCTCGCTCGTGCTGATCAGCCAGCGGCCGTCCGGAGCGCGTTCCGCGGCGGTCACCTTGGTGCCGAACACGATCCGGTCGCGGATGCCGAAATGATCGACATAGTCGCGGAAGTACTGGAACAGCTGGGAATGGTGGGGGAAGTCCGGCCACTCGTCGGGCGCGGGATAGTCCTCGAAGGCCAAGCGGAACTTGGACGTGTCGATGTGCAGGCTCTGGTAGCAGGCCGACATGCCGTTCGGGTTCTTGAAGTACCAGTTGCCCCCGACTTCGTCGGACGCCTCGTAGCAGTCGAAGGGGATGCCGTGGTCGTTCAGGCGTTTGGCGGCGGTGATCCCGGAGGGGCCCGCCCCGATCACGCAGACGCGGGGGAGTGCGGTTGACGTCATTCACTGTCCTCGTGCTGGAGGCCGTCCTCGACGACGGCCGAACCGTCCGGCGCGGATGGCGCACCGGAGTGACGTAGGCAACAAACTAACACTCACTAGACACGCTGTCTAGTGAGTGACGCACTGTCCATCAAGAGCGTTCATGCGTAGACTCACTTAACGGAAGCAGCACGTCAGCACGGCTTTTACGGATTCGAGGTACTCGCTCACCATGCGGACGAACGCGAACACGAACCTGCGGGACGAGCAGAAGCAGCAGACCAGGGCCCGGCTGATGGAGGCCGCCAAGGAGCTGTTCGCCACCCGCGGCTACGCGGCCGTGCGCGTGGACGACATCGCCGCCGCGGTCGGTTGCAGCCGCGCCACGTTCTACCTGCACTTCGCCGGGAAGCAAGAGATCCTGCGCGCGATCGCCGAACAGGGCACCGTGCCCACCGCGCTGCACTTCTATCAGGATCTCGACCGGGTGCTGGAGACCGGTTCGCGCGCCGAGTTCGCCGCCTGGGTGACCCGCGCGATCGAGTGGTTCCACGAATACAAGGACCTGCTGCCCGCCTGGGACGAGGCGACCGCGCTGGAGCCGGAGTTCCGGGAGATCGCCCGCACCGGAATCCTCGCCTTGCCCAATGCGATGACCGCCTACCTCGCCGGATGGCCCGCCGAGCGGCGCGACGAGGCGCGTTTGCGGGTCGAATTGCTTGTCGCCCAACTGGAACGGTTCTTCACCCGCTGGGCGATGCAGGGCACCATCGACGTCTCGGTGGACCAAGCCGTCGAGGTGCTCACCGACATCTGGTTCCCCGCGCTGCGCGCGCCGACGCCGAGCTGATCGCGCCTGCGCACCCTCGGCATCGCGTCATCGACGATCGGCGTGGACAGACGTGCGGTGGCAGGAGCGGTGCCGGTGCCGAAAGACGACCGCGGCCAGCGTGTTCCGGCGGTCACATCCGATCACGATCACACGGCGGCGGATACCCGGACGACGCCCCGCTTGAGCGGGGTGCCCCGCGACTGTTGCCAGATATTCGCTGAATGTCCGGAACGGGGTGCCCCCAGGCCCGATTAGACGGTGGCCCGCAAATCTGTCGGCGTCGTGGGGCATCATCTGTGCACGCAGCCAACCACGAATCGCTCGGAGTTACCATGCCGTCCCCACGAACCAAGCCGCAACCTTTGTCGGACAGCGAGATTCAACAGATCGCCACGGACATAGCCGGTGGCCGCCCGCCCATGGTGTGGTTCACCGCCGCCGCGGTCGGCGTTCCGGAGGGGCGCTCGGGCAAGGTGATCGCACTCGGTGACCCGGCCGACGGTGACTTCCTGCAGGTCCGGCCGACCGGATCGAAGGATGTACTGTCCTTCTCTCCCGTCGAGGTGACCTTGACCAAGCCGCCGCGAGGGGCGGCGGGCGCCACTGCCCAGCCGAAGTCGACAAGGAAGGAATCTTCTGTGACCCAGTCGTCGACCACGACGAGCACCACCGCGCAACCCGAGCAGGCGAGCGCACCCGAACCCGCTGCCACCCCGAAGCCCGCCGAGGCGTCCGGGGAAGCAGGCCGAGCAGGCAGCGCGAGCAAGCAGGTCCCGGCCGCGCCGGCGCCCAAGCCCGCCAAAGCTGCTGCCGCCCGCAAGCCCAAGGCGCCCGAGGTCACCGTGACGCTCACCGGCACCGCCGACGGCGAGTGGTCGATCGACGTCGTCAGCGGCAAGAAGCGCACCCTGCGCGGTATCCCGGTGGCCGGCTCCGCCGTGGCGCAGGCGGCGAAGATCCTGCATCCCGAGGTCGCCGAGGTGGTCTCCGGGGTCCTGGAGGCATTGCGCGGGGTGCAGGAGGCCAAAGTGCAGCAGTTACAGGCCGAGCTCGAGGAGGCCAGGCGCCTGCTCGACGAGCTCAGCGACTGAGTCGGACCGCGGGACTGGCGGATCGGGCGGCGGTGCGCCAGATCCGGCGTTCGCTGTCCGGCGGCGCGTGCCGCACGTCGTCGTGGAACGCGTAGCCGAGCGAGGACTGCTTCGCGTGGTACATGGCCGCGTCCGCGTCTCGCAGCAGACTGTGCATGTCGGTGTCCGAGCTGCGCGGACCGACGCACGCCACGCCGACGCTCGCGGTGATCGGAATCTCGCCCGCGCTCAGCCCGAACGGCCGGACGAACGCGCCGAGCAGCCGTTCGGCCAGCACGGCCGCCTCCGGCCGGGCGAGCGGCGCGAGCACGACGAATTCGTCGCCGCCGTAGCGGGTCACCACGTCCTCGCGGCGCACCACCCGCCGGATCCGGGCCGCCGCTGTCGCGATCAGTTCGTCGCCGACGGAGTGGCCGTAGCTGTCGTTGACTCGCTTGAACCCGTCGAGGTCGATGAACAGCAGGCAGATCGGCTGCTCGGCCCACAGTTCGCCGCGCTGCCGCAGAGCGCGCAGCAGCGCGGCCCGATTCAGCAAACCGGTCAGCATGTCGTGTTCGGCCTGATATTGCGCGCGCCGCTCGCTGCGCGCGCTGCGTACGATCGCGCGCTCGCTGCGCACCAGCATGCCGATCAGCAACAGCGCGAACAGCGATGACACCACCGCGCGGTCGAGCGGCCGCAGGCTGGACCCGACGACCGGAACGAGCGAGGCCACGATCAGCGCGATCGCGATGAGGCTGGCGCGTTGTCTGGAGTGGTGCGGGTGGATGCGCCGCGGCATACCGAGCGTGGCCATGGTCGGATGCAGCGCCGCGACGCCCACGGTGGCGTAGGCGGCGAGCAGCGGAGCCACCAGCACCTCGTGCCCGAGCGCGGTCGCGCCCGCGGTCTCCAGGCTGTAGCCCAGGTCGCTGAGCAGCACCGCGACCAGTCCGGTGTGCAACAGCCACAGCGAGGTCTCCGCGCGGGCCGCGGTGGCCATGGATTGCGCTACCAAGGTGAGCAGCAGTGCGTCGAGCACCGGGTAGGTCCCCGCCACGAGCGCGTCCAGGCCCGTCGCGGTGGACTGCAGAATCGGAGAGATGAGGAAGGTCCACGAGGCGAGCAGCGCGCCGAGCCCGATGAGAGCCGAGTCCAGCATCAGGTCGTAGTTGCCGTGCACCTGGCGCGGCCACAGCCAGAGCAGCGCGGCGACGCCGACACCGAGATAACCGAGCAGGGTGAACGCGTCGTCGAGCGGGTGGACCGCGTGGTCGCCGACGTCACGCAGCGTGGTGCCGGTGGCGAACAATACCGCCGAGCCGGACAGCAGATACCACGGCAGCGGATGCGCGGGCCGGTGCGTGCGCACCCCGGCGGCGACCATGGCGACGGTCGCGCCGACGATGACCACCATCGTCACGAATGTCACCAGCTGCGAGTCGAGCGCCAGGTGTACCGCGATCGCAGCTCCGCTTCCCCCCAGAAGCACCGCGTACCAGCCCGTTCCGATACTGCGCCGACAGATGGTCTGTGGCTGTTCACTGGGTGTCATCAGCCCCCCTTGGTCGCTCCGTTCCCGGTGCACCGGGCCGCGTACTAGATCTGGGAATCCTCCACCGCGACTTCGACGTTCGCCTGTTCGTCGAGCACCGCGCGGACGCTGTCGGCGAACGAGAACCGAGTGTTGTTGTACCAGCGGATGTCCTGACCGACCGCGCGCGCTCGGCAACGAATACCTGGACAACTGATTTGATCATGGCATGAAACGCCGCTGTTTCGCGGGCAGTTGGCGCAACAAGGGTGAAACCCGCCCCGCCACGTCTGCACGCGAAGATCGGCCGTGTCCGCCGGGAACTCCGCGGGATGCGGTACCTGTCGTGCGACGGCTTTCGGGCGCGGCCCGAACGTCTCGTGGTGCGGGTGGGATAACGCGCGCGGCTGGCATTTCGCGGGCCGGTCTCTTGTCGCGATCGACCGCGCGTCACGCCAGCCGGTCGAGCAGCCGAGCGCGCGGAGGGGAATGCTCGCGTGGCGTGTCTCGTACGCTGGCACCGACCGGAACAGCGAGGAGCGAGTGTGCGGACATGGGTGGCCCCGGGGCGGGTCAACATCATCGGTGAGCACACCGACTACAACGACGGCTACGTCCTGCCGATCGCGTTGCCCCTGGTGACGCGGTGTGCCGCGGCGCCGCGCACCGACGGGTCGGTGCGGGTCGGCTCTCGGCAGCGGCCCGGCGAGCCGGTGCTCGTCGCGGTGTCCGATCTCGCCGCGGAGCGGGCCAGGATGCCGGGGTGGGCGCGCTATCCGCTCGGTGTGGTCGCCGAGTTCATCCGGCGCGGGCACCGGATTCCCGGTGTGGATCTCGACCTCGACGGCGCGGTGCCGATCGGCGCGGGCCTGTCGTCCTCGGCGGCGCTGTCCTGCGCGGTGGCCATCGCGCTGCGTGATCTGTTCGCCCCCGGCCTGACCGACCGGACGTTGATCGATGTGGCCCGCGCCGCCGAGAACGATTACGTCGGCGCGCCGACCGGCTTACTCGACCAGTCGGCCGCGATGCTGTGCACGGCCGGGCACGCGCTGTTGCTGGACGTACGGGCGTTCGCCGCCGACACCGCCGCGCCGCGCGGCAGCGGGCACGAGCAGATCCCCTTCGACCTGGCCGCTTTCGGACTCGAACTGCTGGTGATCGATACCGGACAACCGCACGAATTGGCCGACGGCCGCTACGCCGAGCGTCGCGACCAATGCGCCGCGGCGGCCACGGCGCTCGGCGCAGGCACCTTGCGGGACGTGACGGTGACCGATGTCGGCCGGATCGCCGACGACGTGCTGCGTCGCCGCGCCAGGCACGTGGTGACGGAGAACGCCAGGGTTCTCGCGGTTGCCGAGAAATTGCGGAGGAGCGCCGACCCGCGCGGTATCGGGCCGATCCTGACGGCGGGGCACGCCTCGCTGCGGGATGACTTCGAAGTGTCCACTCCGGCCCTCGACGCGGCGGTCGACGCCGCGCTCGCCGCCGGGGCGCACGGCGCGCGAATGGTCGGTGGCGGGTTCGGCGGAAGCGTCGTCGCGCTCGTGGACCAGGACCGCACCGCGACGGTGGTCGAGGCGGTGCGGCGGCGCTTCGCCGGCGAAGGCCTTCCCGAGCCGCGCACGTTCGTGGTGGTCCCAGCCGCCGGAGCGCACCGCATCGGCTGAGCGGCCGGTGCATTGTGCGCGAATGTACCCCGCGGTAGGGCATGATCACGCAGAGTGGTGTCAGCCGACACCATTCGGCGGGCGACGAGGAGGTCGCGCGCGCCGGGCAGGACCAGCACGACGCACGCTTTCGCACGACGAGCGATCTCGCTCGCCGCCCCGGTCGTACCCGCCAGGAGGAACGCTGTGCCGCTCGCCGAACCGTCCGTACTCGCCGCCGTGCCCGGCTGGCACGCGGCTGCCTCACCCCCGTACCCGGTAGCCGCCGAGACCCTCCGGCTGGACGCGCAGCCCGTCGATTACGCGCTGGTAGCGCTGTATTTCGTGTTCGTGCTCGGCATCGGTCTGCTGGCCAGGCAGCGCGTGTCCTCCAGCATCGATTTCTTCCTGTCCGGGCGCTCGCTGCCCGCCTGGGTGACCGGGCTGGCATTCATCTCCGCCAACCTCGGCGCGGTGGAGATCATGGGCATGTCCGCCAACGGCGCGGAATACGGGTTCCCGACCTTCCACTACTTCTGGATCGGCGCGGTGCCCGCCATGCTGTTCCTCGGCGTGGTGATGATGCCGTTCTATTACGGCTCCAAGGTGCGCAGTGTGCCGGAGTTCATGCGCCGCCGCTTCGGTACCGGAGCCCATCTGGTGAACGCGCTGAGCTTCGCCGTCGCCCAGATCCTCATCGCGGGGGTCAACCTGTACCTGCTCGGCTCGATCGTGAACGTGCTGCTGGGCTGGCCACTGTGGGTCTCGGTGATCGTGGCCGCGGTGATCGTGCTGTCCTACATCACCCTCGGCGGTCTGTCGGCCGCGATCTACAACGAGGTGCTGCAGTTCTTCGTCATCGTGGCCGCGCTGCTGCCGCTCACTCTGGTCGGCCTGCACAAGATCGGCGGCTGGGAGGGGCTGCGCGACAAGGTCTCCGCGTCACCGGGCGGTGCGGCACAGCTGGAATCCTGGCCGGGCAATGCGCTGAGCGGGTTCGGCAACGACTTCCTCTCGATTCTCGGCATCGTGTTCGGGCTGGGGTTCGTGCTCTCGTTCGGGTACTGGACCACGAACTTCGTCGAAGTACAGCGCGCGATGGCGACCCACTCCATCTCGGCGGCGCGGCGCACCCCCATCATCGGCGCCTACCCGAAGATGTTCATCCCGCTGATCGTGGTGATCCCCGGCATGATCAGCGCGGTGCTGGTGCCGCAGATGGCGGAGTACAAGGCGGCGGTGACCGCGAATCCGGACTTCGAGAGCGACACGACCTACAACCAGGCCCTGCTCTACCTGATGAAGGACGTCCTGCCCAACGGCCTGCTGGGGGTGGGTCTGGCCGGCCTGCTCGCGGCGTTCATGGCAGGCATGGCGGCCAACATCTCGGCGTTCAACACCGTCTTCAGCTATGACCTGTGGCAGCAGTACGTGCGGCGCGATCGCCCGGACGGCTACTACCTCGGCGTGGGCCGGCTGGCCACCGTCGGCGCGACCGTGGCCGCGATCTTCACCGCGTTCATCGCCTCCGGCTTCAGCAACATGATGGACTACCTGCAAACCCTGTTCAGCTTCTTCAACGCGCCGCTGTTCGCCACGTTCATCCTCGGCATGTTCTGGAAACGGATGACCCCCACGGCGGGCTGGATGGGATTGGTCTCCGGAACAGGTTCGGCCATCGTCGTTTTCCTCCTGCACGAGGCGAAGGTGTTCGAGCTGTCCGGCCAAGGCGCCAGTTTCGTCGCGGCGGGTGTGGCGTTCGTGGTCGACATCGCGGTCAGCGTTGTCGTCACCCAGGTGACGGAGCCGAAGCCGGCGGCGGAACTGGTCGGGCTGGTCTACTCGGAGACGCCGAAGGAAGTCCGCACCGATCCCGAGGCCGGTTCGCTGCCCTGGTACCAGCGCCCGGTCCTGCTGGCGGGCATCGCGTTCGCGCTGGTCGTCGTGCTCAACATCGTCGTCGGATAAGGAGACGCCGCAATGCTTTTCGATATCCGCACCATCGTCGGCGCGTTGCTCGGGTGCTACGCGGTCGTCCTCGTGGTCACCGGGCTGGTGCACGACACCGCGGCCGAGCAGGCCAAGACCGGCGGAGTGAACGTGAATCTCTGGGCCGGGCTCGGCATGGGCGTGGTGGCGCTGGCCTTCGTGGCATGGGCGCTGCTGCGTCCGGTCCAGGTGCCGCCGGGATCGCACCCAGCAGACGCTGATGAGGAGCGCGACTCCGCCTGAGACGAACGACGCCCCCTGGGGAATCCCCAGGGGGCGCAATTCGAACGGGTCAGACGCCCGGCGTACCGGTTCCGCCCGGCCATGTGCCGGTTCCGCCGGCGCCAGGAGTGCCGGTTCCGCCGACACCCGGGGTACCGGTTCCGCCCGCACCCGGCATGCCGGTTCCGCCGGCGCCGGGCCGGGGAGACGTGCCGCGTTCGGTCGCGGTACCACCGGCATCCGGACGCGGAATGTCACCGCGCCAAGCGCCGGTCTCGCGGCCCTGATGCTCGATGAAGTGCTTGAAGCGCTCCAGGTCACCGTTCACCCGGTGCTTGAGCACGCCGAGCTTGTCGGCGACGTTTTCCACGAACCCTTCCGGGTCGACATCCATCTGCGCGGTCACCCTGGTGTGGGTGTCGTCGAGCCGATGGAAGGTGACGACACCCGCGTGCTTGGGCCCGCTGTCGGACTTCCAGGCGACGCGTTCGTCGGGATGCTGCTCGGTGATGGTCGCGTCGAACTCCCGCGTCGACGGGCCGACATGGACACGCCAGTGCATATGCCGGTCATCGATCTGCTGTACCGCTTCGACACCCTCCATGAACTGCGGAAACGACTCGAACTGCGTCCACTGGTTGTAGGCGGTGCGAACCGGTACCTCGACGTCCACCGTGGCGGCCATTGTGCTCACTTGCTACCCCTTTCCTCGCCCATCCGCACCATCGCGCGTCCGGGCGTCTCTCGGTTGACAAGCGCTCCCTTGTGGGGCGACTCGGGACATTGGTCGACTACCCGGGCGATCAGGGCACAAACAGAGCCCCTCCGCCCCACCCCCGCCACCGCCCGTCGTCAACGCAGGTCACCGCCCAATTCGGGCGAATTCTTCCGTCGCACACGAGGTTCATGATCAACGGCACACGGCTGTGGCATTTCGCGAGCAGGCCCTCCACCATGCGCCGTTGATCGTGAAAACCGGCGGTGGGTGCGAGGACCACCCGAAATGTGCGAGGACGTGCGGGCGGAGCGTGGTCAGGGTTGAGGACGGACATACAACGGATCATCGAGTGAAGGAGGGTCACGAATGAAGCGAGTCGAGACTTTCGAAATGCCCACCCGGAGCGAGATGCGCGATCCCGAGGCCTTGAAGAAACGCATTCAAGGCTCCAACGGCGGCCGGGACGACGCGTACGGCGCCTATCAGCTCGCCTGCCTGATGGCCGCCGCCGAGGCGGAGGAGCACGGGAGCGACGACAACGCCTGTCTCGATCTCTTCGTCGACACGCTCCCGGGGATGTTGAACAACTTGGGCTTGAAACTCGACGTCCACGCGTACGGCGTGTGCCACATGGCGGACTTCGAGGCCGCCGATCACGGCGATGCATCGTCGATCTATTGGACCCTGTCCGGGTTCCGGGATCGGTCCCGCATCTACGAGGCCATCGCTTTCCCTTCCGGCACACCCGCGCCCTCCGGTTCGCTGATGGAGCAATACGACGATTGGTCGCAGAATGCCGCCACGGTAGCGGATGAGGAATCCAGTGACTCGGCGCGATTCGCCGCGTTCGTCGACTCGATGTCGCAATATCTGAACTCGTCCGGCAAGAAGTTCCCCGGCACCTCGTTCGGCTACTTCAACAGCGCGGGCGGCGAACTCTACACCCCCAGCATGGAAGCGACCAGAATGCTTTGGAACGTCGCCCCCTTGGGCTCCTACGACGGTCACATGTACGAGTGCGTCACCGCCCTCCCGAAATGAGCTCGAGATCAACGGCACCTGACTGCGGCATCGTGCGGGGCACGTCCTCGGCTCTGCCTTCGGGCGTCCACACCGCCCTGGTCGACCGCCGACCTCCTGATACCGCAGCGAATCCGTTGGTCGAGCCCACCCGCAAGCTACGGTCCGGCATCGAGTGTCGATCTCGATGCCGGGGCCGGGAGATGCCGCGTCGCTCCGACGCCTCGATGGCACCACGGAAATACCGTCACGTCTCACCTGCGTCGGGCTCGAGTCCCTACTTGGCGTCGCCGTAGCATTCCACCACCGCCGTTGTGCACGGAAACCGAACCGGTGTCGGTCCGAACGCCAGCCGACCTGCGGTATCGGCCGCGGTGGCGATCATTTCGGCGACCGTCGTCGCCTCCTCCGACGGGCAGTGCACCATCACCTCGTCGTGCTGGAAGAAGACCAGCTCGGCACGGAGCCCGGCACGAGACATCGCCTGGCGCAGGGCCGCCAGGACCAGCAGGGCCCAGTCGGCGGCGCTACCCTGTACCACGAAGTTACGAGTGAAGCGGCCGCGGGCACGCGCCGCCGAGGTGCCGCCGTACTCGCCGAGTTCCTCCCGCGACAGGTCCTGCTCGTCGGGCGACGCGGCCGATACCGGCGGGCACGTCCGCCCCAGCCACGTACGCACCAGACGTCCCGCCGCACCGGCACGCGCCGCGTCGTCGACATAGGCCACCGCGTCCGGATAGCGGCGACGCAGACCGGCCAAGTGGGTCAGGGCATCGCCGGAGGTTTGACCGTAGATGGCGCCCAAGAGGGCGAGTTTCGCTTGCGCGCGATCGCCGTCGAAGCCACGGGCCGCCAGATCCGCGTACAGATCCTCCCTTCGACCGGCCACCTCCATCAGCCCTGGATCGCGCGAGACCGCGGCGAGTATCCGTGGCTCCATCTGGTCGGCGTCGGCGACCACAAGCCGCCAGCCCGGATCAGCGCGTATCGCCCGGCGGATCACTTTCGGGATCTGCAGGGCCCCACCACCATTGGTGGTCCAGCGGCCTGAAACAGTGCCGCCGGGCAGGTATTCGGGACGAAAGCGGCCGCCGTGCACCCACTGCTCGAGCCAGGACCAGCCGTGGGCGGTATACAAGCGATACAGCGACTTGTAGGCCAGCAGTGGCGCCACCGCGGGGTGATCGATGCGTTGGAGTTCCCATTTCCGCGTGGAAGACAACTCGATTCCGGCGCGGGCGAAGGCCTCGAGGATATCGTTGGGCGAGTCCGGACGGACCCGCACTCCGTTGCCGAAAGCCCGCGAGACTTCTTCGGCCAACTCCGCCATCCGGCGCGGCTGCGACCCGCCCGGATAGCGCTCGCCGAGCAGCGTGTCCAGCAACTCGCGGTGAACGTCCGCGCGCCACGGGATCCCCGACCGCGACATCTCCGCGGCAACCAGCATGCCCGCCGATTCGGCGGCGAGCAGCAGTCGCATCCGCTCCGGATGCTCGGTGACCGTCGTCCGGGCGATCTGACCCGCGTAGACCTCCACCAGGGCGGTGAGGTCATTCGTACCGGCCGGGAGCGGCACCGGGCCCGGCTCGAACAACGACGGCTGGCTCTCGGCGGCCCGGGCGGGGGCATCCGGCGGAACGGGCAGATTGTGCAGGCGAGCCCAAGCGGCCGCCAGCGAACGAGGCTGACCCGACTGCCCCTCCTCATGTCCGATCAGCAATGCCTCCGCGGCCTCTACGTCGTAGCAGCGCTCGACCCGCACGCCCGCCGCCAGCAGGGGGCGGTAGATCGCGGCGGTGGACCGCCACACCCACCGCTCCACCTCGGGGCGAGAACGCACCGCCTCGGCGATCGACGGCTCGTAGACCACCGCCCCAGCGGGCCGCCCGTCCGAATCGAGTGGACACAGATACGCGCCCCCCTCGCCCGATTCCGCCACCGCCCATCTCACGTCCCCGAGTCTGGCACCGGTGTCCGACACCATCGGCAGCGCTTCGTCGCGTCGCCGGGCTGTTTCACTGGATCGCACCGCAGGCCGGCCCTCCAACCCTCGTGGGGCAGGCGGGACAGAATCCGGCAACCGATGATTCCACCGGTTCGACGAACTGGACGCGGACCCCGGCGCTGGACGGGGTACGTCCGTTCCCAGGCATACCCCGTCCGCAATCGGCGCTCAGCGCGGTGTCGCTCCAGCGCGCTGCCGGCCTCAGCCGAGCGTGCGGGTGAGGAAGTCGCGGATCAGTGCGGCGATCTCGGTGCCGTGCGTTTCCAGGGCGAAGTGGCCTGCGTTCAGCAGGTGCAGTTCGGCGTCCGGCAGATCGCGCAGGTAGGCGCGCGCGCCGTCGGCTCCGAAGATCTCGTCGTGCTCGCCCCAGGTGATCAGGACAGGAGGCCGGTGCTCGGCGAAGTACTTCTGGAACTCGGGGTAGCGATCGAGGTTCAGTTTGTAGTCGGCGAAGAGCTGCAGTTGAATCTCTTTGTTGCCCGGACGATCCAGGTAGTGCTGATCCAAGGTCCAGGTGTCGGGGCTGATCCGCGTCAGCCGGTCAGCCGGTACGCCATGGGTGTACTGCCATTTCGTGGCGTCGAGTTCGAGCAGCTTACGCACCTCGGGCTCATGTGCCGCCCGGTCGTTGGCATGTGCGAACAGCACCTCCCAGAACGGGGTGAAGCCCTCCAGGTAGGCGTTGCCGCTCTGGGTGATGATCGCGGTGACACGGTCCGGATTGCGGGAGGCGATGCGCAACCCGATCGGTGCGCCGTAGTCCTGAATGTAGAGGGCGAACCGCTGAACGCCCAAGACGTCCAACAGCTCCGAGGTGATCTCGGTGAGCTTCTCGAAGCTGTAGTCGAAGGCGAGCACGGACGGCATGGCCGACTGTCCGAACCCGATGTGGTCCGGCGCGATCAGATGATAATCCGCGGCCAGCTCCGGCAGCAGATTGCGGAACATCGCCGAACTCGTCGGAAAGCCGTGCAGGAGCACGAGCGTCGGTTTGCTCGGATCTCCCGCCTCGCGGTAGAAGACCGGCAGGCCTTGGACCTCGACGGTGTTGTGACGTACTGCGTTCACTGTGTTTCTCCTAGTCGTGTTCATCGAACGGACACTCGGGGTCGGTCGCAGGTCGGCGCGGATGCCGAACGGCCGGCGTGGTAGCGGATGTGTCGCCGATCCGGCTTCGCGCCACCTACCACCTTCTAACCTCTGAAATAGCTTTCAGTGGTTAAGAGTGATCGCATGGGACTAACCTGTCAACGTGACATAGATGGTTATCGACAGGGGAATATCTTCACCACCGAACAGCAACCTCCCCGCACGGGAGCCCGATGCCCACAACCGCACCGGAAACCGCTGCTACTGATCGACCGGAACCGATGGCCGCGGCCATGGCGGACCGCTATCCGCGCGCGACACCGGCTATTGTGTCCTTTGTTCCGGCGATCTCGTCCATCAGCATCCGCAGTGTGAGTGAGTGCTTCTCGGGCGGAAGCGCATCCAACGCGTTACGCGCCGTTCGGACGCCCTCGGCTCGATCACCGGCTGTCACCAGCATCAGACCCCGGTGCATCTCCAGATGTGTCGCGAAACGCGGCAGTTCGGCCGGAAGTTCTCTTCGCGCTTGCTCCTGGGCTGTCACCGCCGATTTCTCATCCCCGAGCCGCGCGGCCAGCAAGGAGAGAAACACGTTCATGCGCCACCACGGGACCGCGTAATCAGAGGTTTGCTCATACGAGCCGGACTTGTCGAACACCCGGCGTCCCTCTTCCACGAGAGCACGCCCTGTCCCGTGGTCGCCGCGCAGCACTGCCGCGTGCGCCTTGCCCATGATCGCGTTGAGACGCCCCAAGCTGGGCTTGTCCGACAGCGATAGTGCTTGGTCGGCGAAGAGATCCGCGACCGGCAGCGCCGCACCTTCATAGCCGAGGGCAATAGCTGCCCGCCCGCGCACCCATACTCGGGTCTGCTCGTCCTCGGAGCGGTCTGCGGCCTCAGCGGCCATGCGATACCAGGTGACCGCCTTGGTGCCGTCCGCCCCCGGGAACGTTTTCGCGTACAGGGTCATCAGCCGGGCCGCCGTTGCCCACATCCGCGGGCTGTCCAGCTGCTGTTGCAGGATCGCCAGGTCGATGGCCAGGCGTCGTTGAATATCCGCCGCACCCAACGACATGTAGTCCGTGCCATAGGCGCTGAGCTTCGCCTGCCATGTCTCGGTATTCGGCCCGGCATGATCCAACCGCGCCGAGAATCCAGCCGCCAGCAGATCCGATGCCACTACCGGCGCGATGCTGGTCGCGGCCACCTGAGCCAGGAACGTCCGTCTGTTCATGCCATCGTCCTCGAAAACAGCCAGAGGCACGTCCAGCACGGCCGATAGATGGCGTAGCCAGAACCGGCTGGGCACCGTGTCTCCGTTCTCCCAACGCCTCGAGATGTACTCCCGAGAAATACTTGCCCCCGAGTGGACGGCCAGCTCGTCCGCCAGCCGCCCCTGCGACCATCCCCGAGCCTTCCGAAGCTCACGGATCAACTCGCCCACACCCATAGGCCGATCATCTCCCGGCTAGGCAGAGCGTGGAAGGATTAGCGCCAGCTACAGCCGGTATGGCATGGATGCACCGTGCGGGTGAACAGGCGTTTATAGCGGGTCCACATCACCGACCAGAATCCGACAGATCGATCGGGGACTCGCATCGCGAACAGGCCCCCGCTCGTCAACAGTGGCGGGCAGTCAGCGTGTCCGCGACCACCTGTCGACAAGGGTCTTCCATGCGAGCGCCCAAGGGAACTGGTCTATGTACCGTTCTCCCGTCCCGGGATCATGTTGGCGGTATACGTTGTCGCCGACGAGAACGGTTACACCCCATCGTTCGAGCTTCGCCATCGCTTCCTGTACCGCAGGAAACCTGATCTGTGCCCAGTTCGAGAACGGCATTGCGACGATGGGCAGCTGCTTGCCCACACCTTCGACCAACAGTCCCAGCGGCAGAGTGTCCGAGATCCCGGCCGCCCATTTGGCCAGCGAGTTGCAGGTGATCGGAGCGACGATCATCGCGTCTGGAGGTGGCAGCACGTCTGGCGCGTCGGGGTCTTTGTACTTGCTGCGAACTGTGTGACCGGTCAGTGCGGCCAGCCCATCAGCGTCGATGAATCGCCGACCGTCCGGGGAGGCGATGACGCAGACATCCCAGGCGTCACGTTGAGCCAATTCGACCAGTTTGCCGACATCGCGCGCAGCGGGTGAACCCGTCACGAGCGCGTACAGTACCGGGCTGCGGTGTGCGTTCGTCTCTTCCATCGGCTCAGCCCTTCACCCCGCACCACGCCGCGAAGTTCGCCAAGCTGTTGGTGGTGCGCGCGTCACGCGCTGCCAACGCGTGCACCGTCTCGTGAACTTGCGGGTGGTAGCGGGTCAACTGGGGCGCGATCCGTCGCGCCTGATTCAACGAATCCAGCGCACGCCGCCGATCGCCATGCAGCAGCCACGCCCGCGACAGATCGATCCAGTAGTGTCCGCTGCGGCTCGGTGCCGTGTCAGCCGGGAGGCGAATGCCGTCAGCTCTCGACACAGCCGTGGTGCCGTCACACAGTTCGACCGGCACCGCAACACGATGAATATCGACGTTTGCCGCGCCGAACTTCGTCCCGTAATGGTTTGCTGCCTCGTGTGACGGCACCGCCAGATCACCAGCCGCGCGCAAGTGCTCGTCGGCGAGTTCACCGTCGCCACTTCGCGCCGCCAAGACCGAGGCCCGTAGGTGCAGAGCGCCGCGGACCGCTGATGAACTGGAGCCCCTCGGCGCCAAGTCGACGAGTGCTGCCGCCCGGTCGATGCTGCGCAACCCTGCGTTGTACGACCCATCGAACAGCAGGATCAGAGCGTGGTTCCACTCACTTATAGCCGCGCGCAGCGGATCTCCGCCGAGGGATGCCGCACGCCTCGCGCGCTCATCCGCTAAGTGCGCCAAGTCGAGATGCCCTAGCCGATACAGGGCTACGACAGCGTAAGAGTAGGCAGCAGAGAGCAATTCGAACACTTCTGCGCGATCTGAGGCCGCGACATCATGACTAGCCCGATGCAGGTGGCGTAACACATCGGGCAAGGCCCGCACCGCTTCCGCGTGCTTCGTTCGTCGGTCGAACTCTTTGATCTCAGCGACCGCCGCTCGAACCTCGGCCAGCCCTCGAACAGCGGTATCGATATCCGGATCGTCACCCTCTACCAACGCCTGCCGAAGCCCTGGCACACCCGACTGCTCTGAGTCCGGTGCAGCATTACGCGACCAGTACGGCTGCTCCGTAAGGTCGATCACGCTGACACCCAACGCTGCCGCCACCGCAGCGATCAGCGACGGGCTAGC
>NZ_BDCK01000050.1 GCF_001613465.1 Nocardia niwae NBRC 108934 = DSM 45340
GTATCGAACTCGGAGAGATCGAGCAGGCGCTGACCGGCCTCGAGGAAGTCGCACAAGCGGTCGTGGTGGTGCGCTCGGACGCGCACGCGGGCGATCAGCTCGTCGCCTACGTCATCCCCGCACCGGACGCCGCGCTGGACACCGACCTGGTCCGCGAGGACCTGGGGCGGCAGCTGCCCGCCTACATGGTGCCGTCGGTCGTGCTGGTGCTCGACGAGTTCCCGCTCAACGCCTCCGGCAAGCTGGACCGCAAGGCGCTGCCCGCGCCGGTGTTCGAGGCCGCGGTGTTCCGGGCCCCGACCACGCCGGTGGAGGAGATCGTCGCCGCCACCTTCGCCGACGTGCTCGGTCTCGAGCGGGTCGGCCTGGACGACGACTTCTTCGCCCTCGGCGGTAACTCGCTGTCGGCCACCCAGGTCGCCGCGAGGCTGTCGGCCGCGCTGGACACCGACCTCGGCGTGCGCGAGCTGTTCGAGGCTTCCACCGTGGTCGCTTTGGCGGCGCGCGCGGAGACCAAGGCGGGCGCGGGCGGCCGCGCCCCGCTGGCGCCGCAGCAGCGGCCGGAGCTGGTGCCGCTGTCGCTGGCCCAGCAGCGCATGTGGTTCCTCAACCGCTTCGACCCCGACTCCGCGGTGGACAACATCCCGGCCGCGGTACGGCTGTCGGGCCTGCTGGACCGCCAAGCGTTGCAGATCGCCGTCGCCGACGTGCTGGCCCGCCACGAGTCGCTGCGCACCTTCTACCCCGAGGTGGACGGCGCCGCGCGGCAGCAGATCGTGGCCACCGCCAAGGTCATCCCGGACCTGACGCCGATCGACGTCACCGAAGCCGAACTGCCCGAACGGCTCTCGCAGCTGATCGGCACCGCCTTCGACGTCACCGCCGAGGTGCCCTTCCGCGCCCGGCTGTTCGAGATCAGCCCCACCGAGCACGTGCTGGCGCTGGTGGTGCACCACATCTCGGCCGACGGCTTCTCCATGGGCCCGCTGACCCGCGACGTGATGACCGCCTACGGCGCCCGGGTCGACGGCGGCGAGCCCGCCTGGCGTCCGCTGGAGGTCCAGTACGCCGACTTCGCGCTGTGGCAGCGCCAGGTGCTCGGCGCGGAGGACGATCCGGCCTCGGTGATCTCCGAGCAGATCTCGTTCTGGTCGGACACGCTGCGCGGGCTGCCCGAGCAGCTGGACCTGCCGTCGGATCGGCCGCGCCCCGCGGTCGCCTCCGGTCGCGGCGCGACCCACGTCTTCGAGATCGACGCCGAAACCCACGCCCAGCTCACCGAACTGGCCCGCACGCGGGGCGCGACGCTGTTCATGGTCGCGCACACCGCGCTGGCCGTGCTCCTGGCGCGGCTGTCGGGCGAGGACGACATCGCGATCGGCACCCCGGTCGCCGGCCGTGGCGAGCGCGCGCTCGATGATTTGATCGGCATGTTCGTCAACACCCTGGTGCTGCGGACCCCGATCGAGTCCGGCGCGACGTTCACCGAGCTGCTGCGCGCGGTGCGCGCCACCGACATCGCCGCGTTCGGGCGCGCCGACCTGCCGTTCGAGCGGCTGGTGGAGATCCTGAACCCGGCGCGTTCGCAGGCGCGGCATCCGTTGTTCCAGGTGATGCTGTCGTTCCAGAACACCGGCCACAACAGCCTGGAACTGCCCGGTCTGACGGTGAGCGGTGTCGAGCTGCCCATCGACGTCGCCAAGTTCGACCTGCAACTGGTGCTGTCCGAACGCGACGCCGACGGCGGCGCGAGCTCCCCCGCCGCGGGCATCGCCGCCGAGCTGATCTACGCCACCGACCTGTTCGACCCGGCCACCATGGCCGAGTTCGGCCGCCGCTTCGGCCGGTTGCTGAAGGCCGTCGCCGCCGAGCCGGACCGTCCGATCGGCGACCTCGCCTTGCTCGACGAGCAGGAGACCGCGCAGGCGCTGCGCGGCTGGAACGACACCGCCCGCGACCTCGGCCCGGCGAGCACGCTGGTCGAGGAGTTCGCCGCGCAGGCCGCGGCCACCCCGGACGCGGTCGCCGTGGTCGACCCGGCCACCGGAACCTCGATCACCTACGCCGAATTCGCCGCCCGCGTGCGGCGGTTGGCGCGCCGCCTCATCGAGGCGGGCGTGGGTCCGGAGACGCTGGTCGCCCTCGGCCTGCGCCGGTCGGTGGACCTGGTCGTGGCCGCCTACGCGGTGCAGGCGGCAGGCGGCGGTTATGTGCCGCTGGATCTGGACCAGCCCGCCGAACGCGTGCACTACGTGCTCGATTCGGCCGACCCGGTCTGTGTGCTGACCACCGCGCGCGACGCGTTCGACGGCGCGGGCCGTGCCACGCTGCGCATCGATGAGCTGGACCTGTCCGGTTACGCGGACGACCCGGTCACCGACGCCGAGCGCATCGCGCCGCTGCGCCCGCAGCATCCGGCGTACGTGATCTTCACCTCCGGTTCGACCGGACGCCCCAAGGGCGTCGCCGTGCCGCATGCGGCGGTGGTGAACCAGATCCGCTGGATCACCGGCGAATACGGCATCGGCTCGGGCGACGTGGTGCTGTTCAAGACCCCCGCCACCTTCGACGTGTCGGTGTGGGAGCTGTTCGGCCCGCTGAGCACCGGCGGCCGGATCGTGGTGGCGAGCCCGGATGGGCATCGCGACCCGCAGTACCTGGCCGAGGTGATCGCGGCCGAGCGGGTCACCATGACCTCGTTCGTGCCGTCCATGCTGACCGTCTTCGCGGGCGCCATCGACCCGGCCGGAGCAGACGCCCTCGCCTCCCTGCGCACGCTGTTCGTCGCCGGTGAGGCGTTCACCGCCGACGCGGTCGTGGCCATCCGCCGGGTGAGCGACGCGGCGCTGTACAACCTGTACGGTCCCACCGAGTTCACCGTGCACGCCACGCACGCACCCGTAGCCGAGCAGGTGGACGGGGCGGTGCCGATCGGTCTGCCGGTGTGGAACGCGCAGGCGTACGTTCTGGATTCGCGCCTGCACCCGGTGCAGGCGAACGTCGCGGGTGAGCTGTACCTCGCGGGTGATCAGCTGGCGCGCGGCTACTTCGGTCGCGCGGACCTGACCGCCGACCGGTTCGTGGCCAACCCGTACGGGGAGCCCGGCGCGCGGATGTACCGCACCGGTGACTTGGTGCGCCGCGACGCCACCGGCGCGATCGAGTACCTGGGCCGCACCGACTTCCAGGTGAAGCTGCGCGGTCTGCGCATCGAGCTCGGTGAGATCGAGACGGCGCTCACCGGCCACGAGTCGGTGGCGCAGTCGGTCGCGCTGGTGCGCTCCGGACCCGGGCGGGTGCAGGGTGGGATGGGACACAGCACCGGCGACCAGCTGGTGGGTTATGTGGTGCCCGCGAACGGTGCCACGGTGGACGTCGAGGCGTTGCGCGCGCACCTGTCCGCGCAGCTGCCGTCGTACATGGTGCCCGCCGCGATCGTGGTGCTCGACGCGATGCCGTTGAACCCGAACGGCAAGCTGGATCGGCGCGCGCTGCCCGAGCCCGTCTTCGAGGCGCGGGAGTTCCGCGCGCCCTCGACGCCGGTCGAGGAGATCGTCGCCGATGTCTTCGCCGAGGTGCTCGGCCTGGCGCAGGCCGAACGCGCGGTCGGCCTGGACGACGACTTCTTCGACCTGGGCGGCAACTCGCTGATCGCCACCCAGGTGGTGGCGCGGCTCGGAGCCGCGCTCGACACCCGGATCCCGGTCCGCACGCTGTTCGAAGCGCCGACCGTGGCCGCGCTGGCCGCGCGAGTCGAATCGCACCGGGGCACCGGTCGCCGCCGCGAGCTGGTGGCGGGCCCGCGTCCGCCCAAGATCCCGCTGTCGCTGGCGCAGCAGCGGATGTGGTTCCTGAACCGGTTCGACAACCAGACCGCGGTGAACAACATCCCGCTCGCGGTCCGGCTCACCGGCACCCTGGACACCGAGGCGCTGCGGCAAGCCGTGGCCGACGTGGTCGACCGGCACGAGGTGCTGCGCACCGTCTACCCGGAGACCGCCGACGGTCAGGGCGTCCAGGTGGTGCTGCCCGCCGGGCACAGCGCCATCGACCTCGCCCCGATCGAGGTGTCCGAGGCCGAGATCTCCGAGCGGGTCAGCGAACTGGTGCTGACCGGCTTCGACGTCACCGCCGAGGTCCCGGTGCGCGCCGCGCTGTTCCGCATCGCGGGCTCGATGGACGGCTCGCAGCCCGACACCCACGTGCTGGTGTTCGTGGTGCACCACATCTCCGGTGACGGCTGGTCGGTGCGTCCGCTGGCGCGCGACGTGATGGTGGCCTACTCGGCGCGTTCGCGCGGCGAGGCGCCCGCCTGGGCTCCGCTGCCGGTGCAGTACGCCGACTACGCGCTGTGGCAGCGCGAGACGCTGGGCGCCGAGGGCGACCCCGCCTCGTTGATCTCCCAGCAGGTCGCGTTCTGGTCCGACACCCTGGCCGGGCTTCCGGATCAGCTGGATCTGCCCTCGGACCGCTCGCGTCCGGCGGTGGCGTCCAACCGCGGCGGCGTGTACGAGTTCTCGCTCGACGCGCGGTTGCTGCGTGAGCTGAACGCGCTGGCCCGCGCGAACGGCGCCAGCCTGTTCATGGTGGTGCACGCGGCGTTCGCCGCGTTGCTGGCGCGGCTGTCCGGCAGTGACGACATCGCCGTCGGCACCGCGGTCGCGGGCCGTGGTGAGGCGGTGCTCGACGACGCGATCGGCATGTTCGTCAACACGCTGGTGCTGCGCAGCGCGGTCGATCCCGCGATGCCGTTCACCGATCTGCTTGCCCGCACCAAGGACACCGACCTCGCGGCGTTCGCGCACGCGGACCTGCCGTTCGAGCGGCTGGTGGAGATCCTGAACCCAGCGCGTTCGCAGGCGCGGCATCCGCTGTTCCAGGTGATGCTGTCGTTCCAGAACACCGGTGAGGCCACCTTCGAGCTGCCCGGCCTGGAAGTGGCCGGTGTGCCGCTGGACGTGGTGACCGCCAAGTTCGACCTGCACCTCAACCTGGCCGACCGGTTCGACGCCTCAGGTGCGGCCGACGGCATGACCGCCGAATTCGCCTACGCCACAGATATGTTCGATCCCGACACCATCGCGGGCGTCGCGTCCCGGCTGGTGCGGATGCTCAGCGCGATCGCCACGGACGCGTCCGTGGCCATCGGCGATGTCGAGCTGCTCGACAGCGTCGAGCGCACACAGGTGCTCGAGCGGTGGAACGACACCGCGCATCCGATGGCCCCGGCCGCCACCCTGGTGTCGATGTTCGCCGCGCAGCTCGCGCGGACCCCCGACGCGACCGCGGTGACGTTCGAGGGGACGAGTCTGTCCTACGCCGAGTTCGCTTCCCGGGTGAACCGCCTTGCCCGCCATCTGATCTCGCTGGGCGTCGGCCCCGATTCGATGGTGGCGCTGGGTATGCGCCGCTCGATCGACCTGGTGGTCGGCATGTACGCGGTGAGCGTCGCCGGTGGCGCGTACGTGCCGCTGGACCCGGACCACCCGGCCGACCGCACCCGCTACGTCCTCGACACCGCGCAGCCGGTGTGCGTGCTCACCACCTCGCGCGACGAGTTCGACGCGGGCGCGACTCAGGCGATCGAGATCGACGTGGTCTCGCTGGCGGGCTACTCCGACGAGCCGGTCACCGACGCCGAACGCCGAGTGCCGCTGCGTCCGTCGAACACGGCGTACGTGATCTTCACCTCCGGTTCTACCGGCCGCCCGAAGGGCGTGGCGGTCTCGCACGCCGCGATCGTCAACCGCCTGGTGTGGATGCAGGACGAGTACGGCCTCGACGACACCGACGTGGTGTTGCAGAAGACCCCGGCCACGTTCGACGTGTCGGTGTGGGAGTTCTTCTGGCCCTTGCAGGTCGGCGCGCGCCTGGTGGTGGCGAAGCCGGACGGTCATCGCGACCCGGCCTACCTCGTGCAGGTCATCACCGGCGAGCGGGTCACCACCGCGCACTTCGTGCCGTCGATGCTGTCGGTGTTCGTCGCCGAGGAACGTGCCGACGAATGCACCAGCCTCCGCAACGTCTTCGCCTCCGGTGAAGCGCTGCCCGCGCAGACGGCACAGAAGCTCGTCGAGCTGACCGGCGCCCGCCTGCACAACCTGTACGGCCCGACCGAGGCCGCCGTCGACGTCACCTATCACGAGGTGACCGAGGCCGACGCGGTATCGGTGCCGATCGGCGCCCCGGTGTTCAACACCCAGGTGTACGTGCTGGATTCGCGTCTGCACCCGGTGCCGGTGGGTGTCGCGGGTGAGCTGTACCTCGCGGGCGCGCAACTGGCCCGCGGTTACGTCGCGCGCCCGGATCTGACCTCCGACCGGTTCGTGGCCAACCCCTACGGCGCGCCGGGCGAGCGGATGTACCGCACCGGCGACCTGGTGACCTGGACCGACAAGGGCGAGCTGGAATACCTGGGCCGCACCGACTTCCAGGTGAAGCTGCGCGGTCTGCGCATCGAACTGGGCGAGATCGAGTCGGCGCTCACCGCGCTGGACTCGATCGCCCAGGCGGTGGTCGTGGTGCGCTCGGACGATCGGCTGGGCGACCAGCTGGTCGCGTACGTCATCGCGACCGCGGGACGTTCGGTGGACATCGAGAACGTGCGCGGTGAACTCGGCGGCGAGCTGCCCGCGTACATGGTGCCGTCGGCGTTCGTCGTGCTGGAGGCCTTCCCGCTGAACGCTTCCGGCAAGTTGGACCGCAAGGCGCTGCCCGCGCCGGTGTTCGAGGCCAAGGTGTTCCGCGCCCCGTCCACCCCGATCGAGGAGATCGTGGCGGGCACCTTCGCCGACGTGCTCGGCGTCGCCCGCGTCGGCCTGGACGACGACTTCTTCGAACTCGGCGGCAACTCGCTGCTGGCCACCCAGGTGACCGCGCGGCTGGGCGCTGCCCTCGACACCCGGCTCGCGGTGCGCGACCTGTTCGAGGCGTCCACCGTGGTGGCGCTGGCCGCCCGCGTGGAACACAACGCAGGCTCCGGTCGCGACCGGCCGCGTCTCGAGGCGGGGGAGCGCCCGGCGCGCATCCCGCTCTCGCCCGCGCAGCAGCGGTACTGGTTCCTCAACCAGTTCGACACGGCCACCTCCGCGGTGGACAACATCCCGCTGGCCGTCCGGCTGTCCGGCACGCTGGAAGTGGCCGCGCTGGAACAGGCCATCGGCGACGTGTTCGCCCGCCACGAAGTGCTGCGCACCACCTACCCGCGTTCGGCGGAGGGGCCGCACCAGGTGATCCGTCCCGCGGACCGGTCCGCGGCGGCGCTCACCCCGATCGACGTGGCCGAGGAGGACCTGCTCGGCGCCGTCATCGGCTTCGCGCTGACCACCTTCGATGTCACCGTGGAGGTGCCATTGGCGGTGGCGCTGTTCCGGATCGCCGACAACGACCATGTGCTGGCGTTCACCGTGCATCACGTCGCGGCCGACGGCTCGTCGATGGGCCCGCTGGCGCGTGACGTGATGGCCGCCTATGTGGCGCGGGTGCAGGGCGAGGCGCCGCAGTGGCAGCCGCTGCCGGTGCAGTACGCCGACTACGCGCTGTGGCAGCGCGCGGTGCTCGGGTCCGAGGACGATCCGGAATCGCTGGCCGCCCGTCAGGTGGCGTACTGGACGGCCACGCTGGCTGGTCTGCCCGATCAGCTGGAGCTGCCCGCCGACCGGCCGCGCCCGCCCGCGCAGTCGTTCCAGGGCAAGGCGATCCGCTTGGAGATCGACCCGCAGCGGCACGCCCGCCTGCACGAATTGGCCCGCGCGCACAACGCGTCGCTGTTCATGGTGGTGCACGCGGCGCTGGCGGTGTTGCTGTCGCGCCTGTCCGGCACCGACGACATCGCGGTCGGCACCCCGATCGCCGGTCGCGGTGAACGCGAACTCGACGACCTGATCGGCATGTTCGTCAACACCCTGGTGTTCCGCACCGAAGTGAACGCCGGTGACTCGTTCGCCGACCTGCTCGGCGACGTGAAGGAACGCGACCTGGAGGCGTTCGCCAACGCCGACGTGCCGTTCGAGCGCCTGGTCGAGGTGCTCAACCCGGTCCGCTCGACCGCGCGCAACCCGCTGTTCCAGGTGGGCCTGTCGTTCCAGAACCTGGCCGAGACCACGTTCGAGCTGCCCGGCCTGACGGTGAGCGCGGTCAACTTCGACTCACAGCTGGCCAAGACCGACCTGCACGTCACGCTGTACGACCGGTACGCCGAGGACGGCACGCCCGCCGAGATCATCACCGAATTCGGTTACGCCACGGACCTGTTCGACGAGAGCACGGTGCAGGGCTTCGCCGATCGGTTCCTGCGGGTGCTCGATGCCGTGCTGACCGACGCCACGGTGCGGGTGGGCGAGATCGATCTGCTCGCGGCCGAGGAGAGCGAGCGCATCCTCACCGCGTGGAACGACACCGCATACGATCTCGACGCTCTGCTCGCGGCGCGTTCCGCAGGCTCCACGCGCACCGCGACGCTGGTGTCGCTGCTGGACGCCACGGTGGCCGCGGCTCCGGACGCGGTGGCGCTGGTCGCCGACGAGCCGACCGGCCGCCGCGAGCTGACCTACGCCGCGCTGGACGCCCGGGTCAACCGCCTGTCCCGCTACCTGATCGGCCGCGGCGTCGGCCCGGAGGACCGGGTCGCGCTGGCGATCCGCCGCAGCAGCGATCTCGTGGTCGCGATGTACGCGGTCGCCAAGGCCGGAGCGGCCTACGTGCCGATCGACCCCGATCAGCCCGCCGAGCGGACCGACTACATCCTGGGCACCGCCGCGCCGGTATGCGTGCTGACCACCGGCCGGGACGGTTTCCACACCGCGGCGGCCGACGTCGTGCAGATCGACGCGCTCGACCTCGACGATTACGCGGCCACCACGGTGACCGCGGACGAGCGCACCGGTGCGCTGAGCCCGGCGAACACCGCGTACGTGATCTTCACCTCCGGTTCGACCGGTCAGCCGAAGGGCGTCGCCGTCCCGCACGGCGCGATCGTCAACCAGTTGCAGTGGGAGACGACCGTCTTCGAGCTGGGCGCGGACGACGCGGTGCTGCTGAAGACGGCGGCGACGTTCGACCTCTCGGTCTGGGAGTTCTGGTCGGCCGCGGTGTCCGGTGGCCGGCTGGTGATCTCCTCCGCCGACGGGCACCGCGACCCGGCCTACCTGAACGAGCTGATGCGCGCCACCGGCGTCACCACGCTGCATGTGGTGCCGTCCATGCTGGACGCGCTGCTCACCGAATCCGGTGGCCGTCTGTCGGACTCGCTGCGCCGGGTGCTGGCCATCGGTGAGGCGCTGCCCGCCGCGACCGCCCAGCGGTTGCGTCGCAACAACGCCGCCGAACTGCACAACCTCTACGGTCCGACCGAGGCGGCGGTGTCGATCACCAGCCACCTGGTCACCGACGCCGACGAGGCGTCGGTGTCGATCGGCGCGCCGGAGTGGAACAGCCGGGTCTACGTGCTCGACTCCCGCCTGCGGCCGGTGCCGGTCGGCGTGTCCGGCGAGCTCTACCTGGCCGGTGCGCAGCTGGCGCGCGGGTACTTCGGGCGTGCGGATCTGACGGCCGACCGGTTCGTCGCCGACCCGTTCGGCGCGGCGGGCGACCGGATGTACCGCACCGGCGACCTGGTGGCCTGGAGCGCCACCGGCGAGCTGGACTACCGCGGCCGCACCGACTTCCAGGTGAAGATCCGCGGCTTCCGCATCGAGCTCGGCGAGATCGAGGCCGCGCTGCTGCGGCAGGACGCGGTGAGCGCCGCCGCCGTCGTCGCGCACACCGATCCGAGCATCGGCGACCGGCTGGTCGCCTACGTGGTGACCCGCACGGGCACGCTGGACAAGCGCGCGCTGCAGTCCGCGCTGTCGGCCGAGCTGCCGTCGTACATGGTGCCGTCGATGCTGATCGGGCTGGAGGCGTTGCCGCTCAACGCCAACGGCAAGCTGGACCGCAAGGCGCTGCCGGAGCCCACCTTCGAGAAGGCGGTCTTCCGCGCGCCGGTCACGCCGATCGAGCAGATCGTGGCGAACACCTTCGCCGAGGTGCTGCGGCTGTCGGATCGCGAAGGGGGCGAGGCCAAGCGCCTCGGCCTGGACGACGACTTCTTCGCGTGGGGCGGCAACTCGCTGCTGGCCACGCAGGTCGCCGCCCGCCTGGGCGAGGCGCTCAACACCCGGGTGCCGGTGCGTCTGCTGTTCGAGGCGTCCACCGTGGCCGCGCTGGCGGTGCGGGTGGAGCAGCACGCCGACATGGGCGGCCGCCGCGCGCTGACGGCGGGTCCGCGTCCGGAGCACATTCCGCTGTCGCTGGCGCAGCAGCGGATGTGGTTCCTCAACCGGTTCGACACCCAGTCGGCGGCCTACAACGTGCCGATCGCGGTGCGGCTGTCGGGCGCGCTGGACGTGGCCGCGCTGCGCGCCGCGATCGCGGACCTGGTGAGCCGCCACGAGATCCTGCGGACGGTATACCCGCAGACCGAGGCGGGCCCGGTGCAGGTCATCCTGCCGCCCGCCCAAGCCGTGCCGCGCCTGGAGGTGCGGGTGGTCGCGCCGTCGCAGATCGAGTCCGCCGTGGTGGCGCTGACCTCGACGATCTTCGACGTCACCACCGAGGTGCCGGTGAAGGTCGCGCTGTTCCAGCTCGCCGGAGAGGGCGCGCAGACTCCGGCGGACGGGTCGGTGGACTACGTGCTGGCCATGGTCGTGCACCACATCTCCGGTGACGGCTCCTCGGTCGGCCCGCTGACCAGGGATCTGATGATCGCCTACGCCGCGCGGGCGGCGGGCGAGGCGCCGAACTGGGCGCCGCTGCAGGTCCAGTACGCGGACTACAGCATCTGGCAGCGCGAACTGCTCGGCGACGAGGACGATCCGGAATCGCTGGCGGCCAAGCAGGTCGCCTACTGGCGCCAAGCGCTGGCCGAGCTGCCCGACCAGCTCGATCTGCCCTCGGACCGGCCGCGCCCTGCGGTGCAGTCGTTCGCGGGCGGCAAGGTCGAGCTGCGGGTGGACGCGCAGACGCATCAGGCGCTGATCGAGCTGGCGCGTGCGGAGGGCGCGACGCTGTTCATGGTCGTGCACACCGCGCTGGCGGTGCTGCTGGCCCGGTTGTCGGGCACCGACGACATCGCGATCGGCACGCCGATGGCGGGTCGTGGCGAGGCCGCGCTCGACGACCTGATCGGCATGTTCGTCAACACCCTGGTGTTCCGCACCCGGGTGGAGGCGGGCGAGGCGTTCACCGACCTGCTTGCCCGTCAGCGCGAGACCGACATCCAGGCGTTCGCCAACGCCGACGTGCCGTTCGAGCGCCTGGTCGAGGTGCTCAACCCGGTGCGTTCGACCGCGCGGCACCCGCTGTTCCAGGTGGGTCTGTCGTTCCAGAACCTGGCGCAGTCCGCGCTGGAGCTGCCCGGCCTGAGCGTGTCCGGCCTGGACATCGACACCGAGCTGTCCCAGTTCGACCTGCACCTGATCGCGACCGACCGCTACGACGACGGCGGCGTGCCCGAGGGCATCACCGGGTTCTTCACCTACGCGACCGACATGTTCGATCACGCCACGGTGCAGGGCTTCACCGACCGGTTCGCGCGCCTGCTCGGCGAGATCGTCGCCGCCCCGCGCACTCCGGTCGGCGACCTCGAACTGCTCGAGGCCGCCGAGCGGACCCAGCTGCTCATCGCGCGCAACGCGACCGCGCAGCCGGTGGACACCTCCGCCACGCTGGTGTCGCTGCTCGACGCCACGGTCGCGGCCGGGCCGAAGGAAGTCGCGCTCGTGACCGAGGACGGCGAGTCGATCACCTACGCCGCGCTCGATGCTCGCGTGAATCGTCTTGCCCGGCATCTGATTGCGTTGGGTGTGGGTCCGGAGTCGCGGGTGGCGCTCGCGTTGCGCCGTTCGGTGGATCTGATCGTGGCGATGTATGCGGTGGCGAAGTCCGGCGGTGCGTATGTGCCGGTGGATCCGGATCAGGCTGCTGAGCGGACGAGCTACATTCTCGAGACGGCGGCGCCGGTCTGTGTGCTGACCAACGCCGACGCCGAATTCAGCACCGATGCGGCCGATGTGGTGCGTATCGATGAGCTGGATTTGTCGGGTGTTGCTGCGACCCCGATCGTTGATGCTGATCGGGTTGCGCCGTTGCGTCCGGATAACACGGCGTATGTGATCTTCACGTCGGGTTCGACGGGTCGCCCGAAGGGTGTGGCGGTGCCGCATGGTGCTATCGCCAACCAGTTGCAGTGGAAGAATATCGAGTTCGGTCTCGATGCTGCGGATGCGATTCTGTTGAAGACTGCGGCGACGTTCGACTTGTCGGTGTGGGAGTTCTGGTCCGCGGCGGTGTGTGGTGGTCGTCTGGTGATCGCCTCCCCGGATGGTCACCGGGATCCGGCGTACCTCAACGAGCTGATGGCTCGTGAGTGGGTAACCACGCTGCACGTCGTGCCGTCGATGCTCGATGCATTGTTGACCGCCGGTATGCCGAACTCGCTGTGGCGGGTGCTGGCGATCGGTGAGGCGTTGCCGGGTTCGGTGGCGCAGCGGTTCCTGCGGGAGAACCCGCGTACGGAACTGTTCAACCTCTACGGTCCGACCGAGGCCGCGGTGTCCATCACCAGCCACCGCGTCACCCTCGCCGACGAGACTTCGGTGTCCATCGGTGCGCCCGAATGGAACAGCCAGGTCTACGTGCTCGATTCCCGGCTGCGGCCGGTGCCGGACGGCGTCTCCGGTGAGCTGTACCTCGCCGGTGCGCAGTTGGCGCGCGGCTACTTCGGTCGCGCGGACCTGACCGCCGATCGGTTCGTGGCCAACCCGTTCGAGCCCGGTGAGCGGATGTACCGCACCGGTGACCTGGTCGCGTGGAACGGTAACGGCGAACTGGAATATCGCGGTCGTACGGACTTCCAGGTGAAGATCCGTGGTTTCCGTATCGAACTGGGTGAGATCGAAGCCGCCCTGCTGGCGTTGCCGGAGATCGCGCAGACAGCGGTGATCGCCAAGTCCGACCCGAAGACCGGTGACCGATTGGTGGCCTACCTGGTCGCGAGCGATACCGAAGCTGGTGTCGATGTGGCCCGGGTGAAGTCCGAGCTGACCGCTGGGTTGCCGTCGTACATGGTGCCGTCGGCGTTCGTGGTGCTGGATGCTTTGCCGTTGAACGTCAACGGGAAGTTGGATCGTAAGGCGTTGCCGGAGCCGGAGTTCGAGGTCCAGGCGTTCCGTGCGCCCTCGACCCCGATCGAAGAGATCGTGGCGACCGTGTTCGCCGAGGTGCTCGGTGCCGAGCGGGTCGGCGCGGACGACGATTTCTTCGCCCTCGGTGGTAACTCCCTGCTGGCGACGCAGGTGGCGGCGCGGATCGGCGCGGCGCTGGATGCGCGGGTTCCGGTGCGTGTGCTGTTCGAAGCGTCCACCGTCGCCGGGCTGGCCGCGAAGGTCGAGCAGCACGCGGGCGCTGGTGGCCGTCGCGAGCTGGTCGCCGGGCCGCGTCCGGAGCGCATCCCGCTGTCGCTGGCGCAGCAGCGCATGTGGTTCCTCAACCAGTTCGACACCGCGTCCGCGGTGAACAACATCCCGGTGGCCGTGCGCCTCACCGGCGAGCTGGATGTGGAAGCGCTGCAAGCGGCGGTCGGCGACGTCATCGCCAGGCACGAGACCCTGCGCACCGTCTACCCCGAGCAGGGTGGCGCGGCGCACCAGGTCATCGTGCCCGTCGAGCGGGCCCTGCCGGACCTGCGGCCGGAAGCGGTCGCGCCCGAGGACATCCGCCACCGGATCATCGAGGTGATCTCGGCCGGATTCGACGTGACCACCGAGGTTCCGCTGCGGGCCAAGCTGTTCCGCGTCGCCCCGACCGAATACGTGCTCGTGTTCGTCGCGCACCACATCAGCGCCGACGGCTGGTCGATGGGCCCGCTCACCCGCGACGTGATGCTCGCCTACGCGGCCCGTTCGGCCGGGGTGGAACCCGGCTGGGCCCCGCTGCCGGTGCAGTACGCCGACTTCAGCCTGTGGCAGCGTGACGTGCTCGGCTCCGAGGACGACCCCGACAGCCTGATCTCGCAGCAGGCCCAGTACTGGCGCACCGCGCTGGCCGGGCTGCCCGACGAGCTGAACCTGCCCGCCGACCGGCCGCGTCCGACGACGCAGTCGTTCGCCGGTGGACGCGTGGTGTTCCCGATCTCCGGCGAGCTGCACCGCACGCTCACCGAGATCGCCAGACAGCAGAACGCGACGTTGTTCATGGTCGTGCACGCCGCGCTGGCGCTGTTCCTGGCGCGCATGTCCGGCACCGACGACATCGCCGTCGGCACGCCCATCGCGGGCCGCGGAGAAGCCGAGCTCGACGACGTGATCGGCATGTTCGTCAACACGCTGGTGCTGCGCTCGCACGTGGACGGCGACTTGACCTTCGACCAGTTCCTGGCCCGCACCAAGGACGCCGACCTGCAGGCGTTCGCGCACGCGGACCTGCCGTTCGAGCGGCTGGTGGAACTGCTCAACCCGGAGCGTTCCACCGCGCGGCACCCGCTGTTCCAGGTGGCGCTGTCGTTCGAGAACCTGCCCGAGAGCAGCTTCGAGCTGCCCGGACTGCACGTGGGCGCGGTCGATTTCGACGTCGACACCGCGAAGTTCGACCTGTCGCTGACCATCCGCGAGGCCGGGGAGAACCCCGACGACGCGGGCATGTACGCGGAGTTCTCCTTCGCGCGCGACCTGTTCGACGACGAGACGGTGCGGGTGTTCGCCGAGCGCTTCACCAGGTTGCTCACCGCGATCACCACCGATCGGGAAACCCCGATCGGTGACCTGCCGCTGCTGGACGCGGCCGAGTACCACCTGCTCACGCACGTGGCGGGCGAGGACGTCATGGCCACCGGCCTGCTGCCGGACCTGCTGCAGTACGGCGCGCGGCTGGACCCGGAGCAGATCGCGGTGCGCTACCAGGGCCGTTCGATCACCTACCGCGAACTGGACGAGTACTCCTCGCGCCTGGCGCGGGTGCTCATCTCGCGCGGTGTGGGACCGGAGCGCATCGTGGCGCTGTCGTTCCCGCGGTCCTACGAGATGGTCGCCGCGTTCTGGGCCGTGGCGAAGGCAGGCGGCGCGCACGTGCCGGTCGACCCGACCTACCCCGAAGACCGCATGCGGCACATGGTCAACGACTCCGGCGCGGTCATCGGCATCACCGCGAGCGAGTACGTCGACCGGCTGCCGCGCGACGTGGAGTGGCTGCGGATCGACGATCCGGCGCTCGGTGAGCTGGTCGAGAGCCAGTCCGCCGAGCAGGTCACCGACGCCGACCGGATCTCCTCGCTGGCGATGCGCCACCCGGCGTACGTCATCTACACCTCCGGCTCGACCGGTATGCCCAAGGGCGTCACCGTGACCCACGCGGGCATGGGCGGCCTGGTCGGTGTCGCGGCGGATCTGTACCAGCTGGAATCGCACCACCGGTTCCTGCACATCTGCTCGCCGAGCTTCGACCCGTCGGTGCTGGAGTGGCTGTGCGCCGCCTACACCGGCGCGACGCTGGTGGTCGTGCCCTCGACCGTCATCGGCGGCCCGGATCTGGCGGAGCTGCTGCGCACCGAGCGGGTCAGCCACACGATCATCACCCCCGCGGTGCTGGGCACGGTCGATCCGGAAGGCATGGAGGCGCTGGAGGTGGCGTCGGTCGGCGGTGACGTCACCACGCCGGAGCTGCTGGCCAAGTGGTGGCCGGGCCGCAAGTACTTCAACGCCTACGGCCCGACCGAGACGACGATCATCTCGTCCTACGCGCAGCTCACCCCGGGCAGGCACATCACCATCGGCCGTCCGGTGCGCGGGATGTCCGCGCTGGTGCTGGACAACCGGCTCAACCCGGTGCCGCCGGGCGTCGCGGGCGAGCTGTACCTGGCCGGCGGCGCGCTGGCGCGCGGCTACCACAACCGCCCCGACCTCACCGCGGAACGGTTCATCGCCAACCCGTGGAGCGACGAGGGCGCGCGGATGTACCGCACCGGTGACGTGGTGCGCTGGTTCGCCGAACCCGGTGAGCGGGCGGGCAACGCCGCGGTGGCGTCGGTGCCGTGGCAGCTGGACTACGTGGGCCGCTCGGACTTCCAGGTGAAGATCCGCGGCTTCCGCATCGAGCTGGGCGAGATCGACACCGTGCTGGCGAGCCACGAAGACGTCGAGTACGCGATCACCATCGGCCGCAAGACCGAAGCGGGCGCGACGATTCTGGTGTCCTACGTGCTGGCCGCGCCGGGCCGGGAGATCGACACCGCGCGGCTGACCGAGTACGCCTCGCGCAGCCTGCCGCCGCACATGGTGCCGACGGCGATCGTGGTGATCGACGAGATCCCGCTGACCCCGGTCGGCAAGCTGGACCGCAAGGCGCTGCCCGAGCCCGAGCTGGCCCCGCGCGAGTTCCGTGCCCCGGCCAGCGAGGTCGAGGCCGTCATCGCCGAGGTGTTCGCCGAGGTGCTCGGCGTCGAGCAGATCGGTTTGGACGACTCGTTCTTCGCGCTCGGCGGCGACAGCATCCTGTCCATCCAGCTGGTCTCGCGGGCCAAGGCGCGCGGCGTGCTGTTCACTCCGCGTGACGTATTCGAGCGGCGCAGCGTGGCCTCGCTGGCCGAGATCGCCGCGCTCGGCACGGGCGCCGAGCAGGCGCGGCTGGAGGAGTTGCCGGGCGGCGGTGTCGGCGAGATCCCGCTGACCCCGATCATGCGGCAGATCCTCGCGAGCGGCTCGTCGTATCAGCGGTTCTCGCAGACCATGGCGCTGCGGCTGCCCGACGGCATCGACCGGGAGACCCTGGTCGCCACCATCGCGGCGGTGTTCGACCACCACGACGTGCTGCGGTCACGGCTGCGCCGCACCGGCACGGACTGGACGTTCGAGGCGCTGCCGCACGGCGCGGTGGACGTCGACGCCCTCGTGCACCGCGTGGACCTGGCCGCCGACGCCGACGAGGCGGAGCTGGCCCGGGTCGCCACCGAGGCGCTCGACGGGGCGATGGGCGGGCTCGATCCGGCGAATGCCGCTATGGCGCAGTTCGTCTGGTTCGCCTTCTCGGCGGGAGCGACGGGCCCGGAGGAGGCAGCGAGCGTAACCACGGAGGGACCCGCGGACGCCGTTATCGGGCACCGCCAGCGGCGGGACGTGCTGCTGATCGTCGCGCACCACTTCGTGGTGGACGGCGTGTCCTGGCGCATCCTGATCCCGGATCTGGCGGTGGCCTGGTCGCAGCTGGTCGCCGGTCAGCCGGTGGCGCTGCCCGCCAACGGCACGTCGATGCGGCGCTGGGCGCACAGCCTGGTCGAGGCGGCGAGCGCGCCGGAACGGGTCGCGGAGCTGCCGTTCTGGCAGCAGGTTTCGGCCACACCGGACCCGCTGCTGGGCGAGCGTGCGTTCGATCCGGCGGTGGACACGTTCGCCACCGTGGAACGGGTCGAGGTCACCGTGCCCGCCGAGGTCACCGACGCGGTGCTCACCGCGATCCCGGGCCTGTACCGAGGCGGTGTGAACGACGGCCTGCTCTCGGCGCTGGCCATGGCGGTCGCCCGCTGGCGCGGCGACGGTTCGGACGCGGCCCTGATCAAGCTGGAAGGCCACGGTCGTGAAGAGGACGTCGTGCCGGGCGCGGACCTGTCGCGCACGGTCGGCTGGTTCACTTCCGCCTACCCGGTCCGGCTGGACCTCGCCGGCGCCGACCTCACCGACGCGTTCGCCGGTGGCGCCGCGCTGGGCGAGATCGTGAAGTCGATCAAGGAACAGTTGCTCGCGGTGCCCGACAAGGGCCTCGGCTACGGCCTGCTGCGGCATCTGAATCCGGAGACCGCGCCCACCCTGGGTTCCTCCGGGCAGATCAGCTTCAACTACCTGGGCCGGATGTCGGCCGGGGAGATCCCCGAGCAGCTCGCCGAGATCGGATGGGTGCCGGTGGCCGACCTGGGGCAGCTGGATGTCGACATGGACCTCGACATGCCCGCGAACGCGACGATCGACATCAACGCGATCGTCACCGACTCCGACGAGGGTCCGCGCCTGGGGGCGTCCTTCGCCTTCCCGACCGGCTTGCTGCCCCGGGAACGGGTGCGGGAGTTCGCCGAGCTGTGGGTCGAGGCGCTCACCGCGCTGGCCACCCACGCGCAGCGGCCGGACGCGGGCGGTTTCACGCCGTCGGACATGCCGCTGGTGCGGGTCGGGCAGCCCGACATCGAGCAGTGGGAACGCGTCTATCCGGCGCTGTCGGAGGTGTGGCCGCTGTCGCCGCTGCAGTCGGGTCTGCTGTTCCACGCGATGATGACCCAGTCCACCGTGGACGTGTACACCATGCAGGCCGTGGTGGACCTGGGCGGCACGCTGGACGTGGCGCGGCTGCGGGCGGCGGCCCAGGGCATCGTCGACCGGTACCCGAACCTGCGCACCGCGTTCGTCACCGACGCCGACGGCCAAGCCGTGCAGGTGGTGCTGGAACGGGTCGAGGCGCCGTGGCGGGAGGTGGATCTCACCGAGCTGCCCGCGGGCGAGCGGACCGCGGAACTGCGCAGGCAGGTCGCGGCCGATCAGGCGACGCATTTCGACATGGCCACCCCGCCGCTGATCCGGTTCACGCTGCTGCGCACTGACGATGCGCAATGGCACCTGGCCATCACCACCCACCACATCCTGCTGGACGGCTGGTCGATGCCGCTGCTGATGCGGGACCTGCTGGTGCTGTACGCGGTGCGCGGCGACCAGACCGCGCTGCCGCGGGTGGCCTCCTACCGCAACTTCCTCGGCTGGCTGGCCGGGCGCGACCGCGACGCCTCGCTGCGCGCCTGGGCGGCGGCGCTGGAGGGCGTCAACGAACCGACCCAGCTCGCGCCGCAGCCGCGCGCTGCGGAGAACTACGAGATCGGCAAGGTCGTCACCGAACTCGACGCCGACCGCACCCGCCGGATCACCAAGCACGCCGCCGAACTCGGCGTCACGGTGAACACGCTGGTGCAGGCCGCGTGGGGCATCTTGCTCGGGCGTCTGACCGGACGCGGCGACGTGGTGTTCGGCGCGACGGTGTCCGGCCGCCCGGCCGAGCTGCCCGGCGTCGAGTCGATGGTGGGTCTGTTCATCAACACGCTGCCGGTGCGGCTGCGCATCGATGACCGCCAGACCATCGGCGAGCTGCTGGGCCGGTTGCAGGGCGATCAGGCCGGTCTGCTCGAGCACCACTACGTGGGGCTCACCGACATCCAGCGGGTGGCGGGCACCGGCGCGCTGTTCGACACGCTGCTGGTGTTCGAGTCGTATCCGATGGACAAGGAGGCGATCTCGGCCGCCAGTTCGATCGACGGCATGTCGGTGACCGGCGTCGGCGTCAACGACGCCACGCACTACCCGATGACGCTGCTGGTCATGTCGGAGGCCACCATCGAGCTGACCCTGAAGTACCTGGGCAGCCGGTTCACCGCCGAAGAGGTCGAGATCCTCGCCGAGCGGCTGGTGCGGGTGCTGGAGGCGCTGCTCGGCGATCCGGACGCCCTGGTCGGCGACATCGACATCCTCGACGAAGGCGAACGGGCCCGGCTGCTGGCCGAATCCGGCATCACGGCAGCCGCGTCCACGCCGGAGCCGGTCGGCCGGGTCGGGGCGCGCACGGTGGCCAAGGTGCTCGCCGAGGTCGTCGAAGAGGATCCGGAAGCGCCCGCGTTGCTGGCCGGTGACGACGAGGTCGCCTTCCACGTGCTGGATCGGCGTTCCTCGCAGCTGGCCCGGGTGCTCATCGACTGCGGCGCCGGACCGGGTGACGTGGTCGCGGTTCGGCTGCCGCGTTCGGTGGACGCGGTGGTCGCGGCCTGGGCGGTGCAGAAGGCCGGTGCGGCATGCCTGTTCGCGGGCGACCTCACCGCCGAGGAACTGACCGCGGCCGGCGCCGGGTTCGGCATCAGCTCGGAGTCGGTGACCGACAGCGACATTCGCTGGCTGGCGCTCGACGATGCCCAGGTGAACCACGACATCGCCGCGGCCGCCGCGCACCCGGTCTCCTACGCCGACCGGGTCCGCCCGCTCGGCGAGGACCACCCGGCGTTCGTCGTCGCCACGGCCGACGGGGTCGTCTCGATCACCCAGTCCGAGGCGCTCGACGAGGCCGAACGGGTGCGCGAGGAATACGAGATCGACTTCGAGTCGACCACGTACACCACCGCGACCTCCGGCCGTCCCGCCGTCCTGGAGTTCCTCACCTCCGCCACCGCGGGCGCCCTGTCCGTCGTGCCCACCGGCGACCTGGAAACCGACCTCACCGAGGGCGAGGTCACCCACTGGTTCGCGGCACCAGGCGAAGCGACCGACGCGGCGGACGACGCCATCACGATCGTCAGCTGATCGGAACAGACGAGCCCCTCCCAGCACGGGAGGGGCTCGTCTGTAGCGGGGACGCACCGATACCGAGCGCCGCCACGGGTGATCCTCAGCCGGGTCCGTGTCCACTGGAGCCCGAGCCCTTCGAAGTCGGTTGCCGACGAGTGGCCGTCCGGCTTCGGTTCATTTGACTACACTCGAGGTCTATCGGCAGCGACCCTCGCCACTGTCATATGAGGTTGGAGGTGGTTTCATGGCGATGCCAGTTCCGCATGACGACGGCTGGACGGCTGCCGCCCTCGACCACATGCCCGAAGACGGATTGCGTTACGAGGTGTTGAATGGTCAGCTAGTCGTGAACGCCGCCCCCAAGCCTCGCCATCAGTTGTTGATCAGGTGGCTGGGGCAGGCCCTCGGTGCTGCGACCATCCCATTCGACGTACTGGAACAGCCCTGACGATTGCCACTCGAGGAATAGCTCGGCGTAGCACGCCTCACCCCGTGAACCGGGAAACAACCTCCGTCCGGTGGGCGCTACCACGGTAGCGAGCGCGCTCGAATTGTCCGCCCCGCGCGATTGTCTGGCTTGATATGTCATTTACGCCGTGCTTGACCATCGATAGGGTCGGGGACGCGGCTTCGGTCGCGGTCTCTCTCCGTCCGCAATGGACTCGCTCGCAGCGCATTACGCGGGCGGTGCGCGAACTTCACAAGGAAGACATGTCGACGATCGCAACCTCGTCCGGCGGCAAGCCGGACGGCTCTTCCGCAAGTCCGCTGCGCGCGGGGCTGGTGCTGTTCCTGGTCAGCGGGGCCATCTTCATGATGATGCTCGACCTGACCGTGGTCTCCGCCGCACTGGCCGACATCCGCCGAGACTTCGACACGTCCATCGACGGACTGCAGTGGGTCATCGACGCGTACGCCATTCCGATGGCGGGACTGCTGCTGACCTTCGCCACTCTCGGTGACCGGTTCGGCCGGAAGCGGCTGTTCCTGGCGGGCATGACGGTCTTCACGGCGTCGTCGCTGGCCCTGGCGCTGGCCGGCACCATCCTGCAGCTGAACATCCTGCGCGCCGTGCAGAGCGTCGGCGCGGCGATGATCTTCGCGACGGCTTTGCCGCTGTTGGCGGTGGCCTACCCCGACGCGGCCAAGCGCGCGAAGGCCATCGGCGTCTACGGCGCCGTCATGGCGAGCGCGACCGTGGCGGGGCCGGTGCTCGGCGGCGCGCTGGTCACCCAGTTCGGCTGGCGCTCGATCTTCACCGTCAACGTCCCGATCGGCATCGTCCTCGGCGTGCTCGCCCTGCTCCGGATGCCCGAGTCGGCGCGGATGGCCGGGCGCAAGGCCGACTGGCCGGGTTCGCTGTTGCTCACCGGTGGCTTGGTGACGGGTGTCTTCGGGCTGACCCGCGGCAACGCGCTGGGCTGGAGTTCGGGCACGGTGCTTGGGCTCGGCGCCGCGGCCGCGGTGCTGCTGACCGGGTTCGTGGCCTGGCAGTTCAAGGCCGAGCATCCGCTGCTCGACGTGTCGATGGTGCGCAAACGCGGCTTCACCGGCACGGCCGTCGTCTCGATCGGCCATATGGCGACGCTCATGGCCGCGAGCAACTACCTGGCGGTGTTCATGATCAACACGCTCGGCTACACGCCGCTGCAGATGGGACTGCGGTTGCTGCCGGTGAGCGGGGCCGCCCTGATCAGCGCGCCGCTGGCGATGGTGTTCGCGAAGCGGATTCCGTTCGCGGTCTCGCTGCCGGTCACGATGGCCGCGGTCGCGCTGGGCACCTGGCTGATCGGCGATTTCGATGCGGGCGACTCCTGGACGCATTTCCTGCCGGGACTGGTGATCGGCGGCCTCGGCCTCGGCGCGATCACGGCCGTCAACCAGGCGGCCTCGCTCACCTTCGCCTCCGACGAGAACGCGGGCATGGCCAGCGCGACCTTCGGCACCCTCCGGCAGGTTGGTCTCGCGGTCGGGGTGGCCGGGCTGGGCGCGATGTTCAACCACGCGGCCCGCGGTTCCGCGGCCGACGGGCTCGATGCGCTACCCGGCGCTGTCCCACCGGGACCGCGTGAGCAGTTCCTGGAGGCGGCGAGCTCCGGAGCCGGTCGCTCGGTGGCCGACGGGCTGCCCGTGCAGTTCCAGCCGATCGCGTCGGACCTGTCGCACATCGCGGCCTCCGCGTCGATCGACGGGCTCAATTCCATGATCGGCCTGGCAGCTGCGATCGGCGGCGTCGCGGTCCTCGTTTCCGCGCTCGCCTTCACCGTGGACCACCTGCGCGGCAGGAGAACTCCGGCCGAGCCCGCGCGGCGCACGCAACAGCTCTGATCCGTCAACCTCGCACCGCTTCGCCGACGGAACGGGACCCGCGAATGGCACATGGTCGAGGCAGAGTGCGAGAGAGCTCTCCACCATGTGCCACTCGCGGTGGCCGCGCTCAGCGGGGGACGGTGAAGACTTTGCGGCAGGCCGGGGCGCAGAAGGCGTAATCGATGCCGTCGTGGGTGAGGGTGAAGCGGACGTCCGAAGGCACTCTGCGGAACGCGTAGAGCACGTTGACTGCCCCATAGCCGAACGCTCCGGCGAGCAATCCGGCGGGAACGAGCGCGAATGCCTGTGCCGCGCAGGGCTTTCCGGCAATCCTCATGCGTGCCGCTCCGCGGGCACGAGTGCGAGCAGTTCGTCGACCGACCACTGGTCGTAGACGTGCGCGCCGTGCTTGGCGGCGAGCATGCGTCCGTCGGGCGCGATCAGGAAATCGGCGGGCAGTCCGAGACTGCCGCCCTCGGGCGCGGTGGGCGGGGCCGCCTGCCTGCGGCGCAGCGCCGTGTAGGCGTCGTGGGCGACGCCGCGCAGAATGGCCGGCCAACCGCGCGGGTCGAGCAACGCGCGGGGCGAGCTCTCGACGCCGAATTCGCGGTAGAGCTTCCGCTCCGGATCGGCGATCACGTCCAGCGGCAGTTCGGCGGTGTATTTGCGCAATTCCGCCACGCTGGAATGGAACACGACGACTTCGCGGATGCCCGCGGCGGCGATCTCCGCGTGACGCGTGACGATCGAGCGCAGGTGCAGGTTGCACACCGGGCATCCGGCGAACCGCCGGAATTGCAGGTGGGTCAGGCGATCCGGGTCCGGTACCGGGATCTGCGCACCGGAGACGGTGACCAGCGTCCGGTCCGGGACAGCGGTGGGAAGCGACATCGGGGCTCCTTTCGTAGGTGTACCTCGTACGCCTACGACCAGTATGCGCGTAACGCGTACGCTGTCAATCCGTGCCCCGCCCCCGTTCGCTGACCACCGCCGATCTCGCCGCGGCGGCCCTCGCCGTGCTCGATCGCGAAGGGTTGCCCGCCCTGACCATGCGTGCGGTGGCCAAGGAACTGGGCATGTCCACGATGGCCCTGTACCGCTACGTCCGCGACCGCGACGAATTGGAGGTCCTGGTGGCGGATCAGGTGTTCGCCGCGATCGACACGTCGCTGCCGGAGGGAAGCGACTGGCGGGAGCGGGCGACGGCACTGATGGCGAACATCCGGGACGGGTTCTCGGCCCATCCGGCCGCCGTGCCGATCGTGCTGCGGCGTCGGCAGTCATCGGTGGAATCGCTGCGCGTCATGGAAACGATGCTCGCGGTGCTCACCGAGGGCGGTTTCACCGGCCGCGCCCGTGTGATAGCCCAGCGCACGCTGGTCGCCTTCCTGATCGGCTACCTCCAGAACAAGCACTACGCCCCGCTGCGCGGACAGGGGACGATCGTGCTGGCCGACCTGCCCGCGGAGCAGTACCCGCATCTTGCGCAGACGGCGGGGCAGGCCAAGACCATGTCGGCTGCCGACGAATTCCGTGGCGGCGTCGAGATCGTGCTGCGCGGGCTCCGGCCCTAGCTCGCGGTAGTCAGCCGAACAGCGCTGCCACATCGACGGTTTCGGCCATCGCCCTGGCCCCGGCGTCGTTGATGTGCATGCCGTCTCCGCTGTCGAACTCGGGGCGGATGAAGCCGGGGCGCTGTGGGTCCTCCACCGCCCGGGCCACGTCGAACACCGAGTCGAAGACATCGGTGCCGCGCAGCCACTCGTTCACCTGATTGCGGGCGGGCTGCGCCACGTCGACGTGCAGACCTTCGTAGATGACGCCGGCGTAGGGGCCGATCGTGGCGGCGTGGACGGTGAGCCCCGCGGCGTGCGCCCGCCGGGCCAGAGTGGTGAAGCCCGCGATCAGTTCGTCGGCGGTCGCCGGCGGCTGCCCGAGCATGCCGCCGAGGCTCAGATCGTTGATGCCGAAGTTGATCAGCACGCTGGTGACGCCGGGAACATCCAGTGCGTCGCGGTCGAAGCGCGCCAAGCCCGATTCGCCCACCCGGTCGAGCAGCAGCCGGTTTCCCGCGATACCCCGGTTGACCACCCAGCCGCGGTCCAGGCGCGCGTTGAGGACGTCCACCGACCGGCGATTGGCGCCGAGTGTGGTGCCGACGCCTTCGAACCACGAATCGCCGAACGCGACGGCCACCGGCGTGTCCGCGGGCGCGAGCACGTCGACGCCGGCCACGTAGAACCGGCCGGTGATCTCCTCGGCAGTGGCGAGCGCGGGCTCGGAGACGGCGTTGCCGTCCGTGATGTACGCGGTTTCGGCGGGCTGGTGCGAGAAGGTCGCCAGGTCGGTGGGCCCGGGCAGGTAGAGGCTCAACACCAGATCAGTGCCTGCGGCGACGGCCAGGTCCACCGGGTCGCTGAACACTTCGCCGCCGGCCGGGACGACGACCTGCTCGGCGCCGCCGAACCGCAGCGCGGAATCGGTCTCGGCGACGATCTCGTCGCCCGTCTTGCGCAGGGCGACTCGGGCCGCGCCGACGGTCAGCGGCGCCGTCCCGAAGCGGTTGGTCAGCCCGACGCGCAGTTGCGAACCGCCGCCGGCCAGGTGCAGAACCTGGCGCACTGTCTGGTCGCGGAACGCGCGCGACTCGGCGAATTTGATCTGCTCGTCCGGGCGGATCACGGCGGTGCGGAATCCGGCGATCCAGGCAGTCGACGACATGGGGGGCCTCCACTAGTTGCCACGAGGAATAATGCGTATGCATATTTTCTACGCCGCAATCTTCCTCGTGTCAACTATCCGCGCGGCAACAATCCGGGGTAGGTTTGCGCCATGGACGTGCACAAGCTGTTCGACGACCCGCGTCTGACGACGCTGGGCCTGTTCTTCGAGGCGTACGGCGGCGTGGTCGCCAAGCTGGAGCCGGTGTGGAAGGCGCACGGCCTGTCCGGACTGGATGTCAACGCCCTGATGCGGCTGAGTCGTTCACCGGGGCGGCGGCTGCGCATGACGGAGCTCGCGGCGCAGACCGAACTGTCCACCAGTGGCGTCACCCGGCTGATCGACCGCCTGGCGCGCAGCGAGCTGGTGGTGCGCGAGCTGGATCCGGGGGATCGGCGTGGCGCCTTCGCCGTGCTCACCGAGGCGGGTGCGGCGCGGCTGGCGCAGGTGCTGCCGGACTATCTCGCCGCCGTGGACCGCTGGTTCGTCGGGTTGCTCACGCCAGAGCAGCTCGCGGCGTTGTCCGAAGCGCTGCGCATCATCCGGGACAAGTCCAACCCGGAGGCCACGTTCCGGATGGACTGAGCGTCAGTCCGGGTTCTCGGCGAGCAGTCGCTCCAGACCGTCCAGGATCAGTTCCAGGCCGAACCGGAAATCCGCGATCCCCGAGTGCTTCCCGTCGTTCACCAGCTGAGCGAGCGCGTTCATGTGGGGATAGTTCTCAGGTGGGATGAGTGGTAGGTGCTGCTGTGTCATCCGTGGGCGACCGCCGGGCAGGCGGTACTGATCAACGGCGCCTCCGGCGGCGTCGGGACCAGCGCGGTGCAGATCGCCAAGGCGCTCGGCGCCGAAGTGACGGCGGTGTGCAGCACGCGTCACGCCGAGAGGGTGCGCGCGCTGGGCGCCGATCGGGTGATCGACTACACCACTGCGGATTTCACGTGCGAACCGGGCCGATACGACGTGCTGCTCGATTTGGTGGGCAATCGATCGCTGACCGCCTGCCGCCGGGTACTCGCGCCGGAAGGCGTCTTCGTCTCCTCGGCAGGGGCGCCCGGCGGGAACTGGCTCGGACCGCTGATGTGGATCGCCAAGGTGGTGGTGACCGGCCTGGTGGTGAGCCAGACCATGCGGCCGCTACTGATGCGGCCGCGCCGCGCGGACCTCGAGTTCCTGGCCGGGCTCGCCGCCGAGGGAAAGCTGCGCCCGGTGATCGAACGGTGTCATCCGCTGACCGCGGCCGCCGCGGCGGTGGGCCACGTCGCCGACGGACACGCCCAGGGAAAGACGGTGATCATCGTCCGCGATCATCCCGCCCGGACCGCACCCGTTCGCTCGGCGAGGTAATCGGCCCAGGTCAGCTCGCCGACGTCGGCGCCGTCGGTGACCAGGTTCTCGCCCGCCCGGTACACCCGGCCCGCCTTGCCCGGCAACGGCATGGTCAGCAGCGCGCGCTTCTTTCCCAGCATCGCGAGGTAGTCCCGGACCAGCTCGCGCATGCCGAGTACCTCGGGTCCGACCAGATCCGGCACTCGCCCGGCCGGCGCGCCCAGGGTCAGCTCCGCCAGCCGCGCCGCCACCTCGCGCACGTGCACCGGCTGCAGGCGCACACCGCCCAGGATCGGCAGCACCGGCGATTTCAGCATCGTGTCCACCAGCTTCGGCACGAAGTCGTGGAACTGCGCCGCCCGCAGCGTGGTGTGGGGGATGCCCGACGCGGCCACGGCCTGCTCGGCGGCGAACTTCGCGCGGAAGTAGGTCAGCGGAAGCAGCTCGGCGGCGGTCACCGAGATGTAGACGATGTGCCCGACACCGGCGGCCGCCGCTGCCCGCAGCAGATTCGCGGTGGCCACGTCGTCGCCCTTCGCGTCGCCCGCCAGATGCAGGATGGCGCCGACGCCGGCCACCGCCGCATCGATGCCCTTGTCGCGCAGCAGATCTCCCGCGACGAACTCGACGCCCTCCTGTGCGGGGCGTTCGGTGCGGCTCAGCACGCGCACGCCGGCGCCCGCCTCGCGCAGCAGGGGCAGCGCCGCCCGGCCCAGGGTGCCGGTGCCGCCGGTGACCAGGACTTCGGTGGTCATGACTGTCTCCGATCTCGTCGGTGCCCGATGGGGCGTTCCCATCGCTTCATCGAGACGACGACGTGCGGGCACGGGCTGTGACAGCCGTTGCGTGGGTCACTCCTGGCCGCGGTGGCGGCGAACCTTGCTGAGGTTGCCGCAGCGGTCCATCGAGCACCAGCGGCGGCGGCCGGGACGTGAGGCATCGACGAAGAGCAGGCCGCAATCGTCGGCGGCGCAGACACGGATGCGACCGGACAGGGGACCGCTGAACAGGTCGACGGCGTCTCGGGCGAGCGTGGACAAGGCCGCGGCCGCCGTCGGGCGGGCATATTCCGCGCTGCCGTCGATCCGCAGTTCAGGGATCAGCGGCGGTTGCGCGGCGACGGCGTTGATCGCCGCGACGTCCGCCGGGCGCAATTGTTCTCCGGCTGCGCGGCCGTACGCCGCGCCGGTGATCGCCGCCCGCAGGGTCCGCATCGCCGGCAGGTCCGATTCGGCGGCGTCCAGCTCCTCCAGGTCGAGGATCACAGCCAGGAACCGGCGCAGGTCCGCGACAGTGTGCACGATCTCCCACACCGCGAGTTCGCCCTCGCCGCCGGTGTGCACGAGGTCGAGGGCGGCGCGTCCGGTGCGGAAGCGGCGGCGCAGATCGGGGGGTAGGTCGGCGCGGGATTGCATGACACCAGTTTAACTGGTTACAGTGCTCGCATGACGATCACCACGCACATCAATCCCGAAACCCTGCACAGCAACCCCGCTTTCACCCAGGTCGTCCGGGTGTCCTCCGCGGCGGACACCATCTACGTGGGCGGACAGAACGGCGTCGACGCCACCGGCCGCGTGGTCGGCCCCGGCGTCGCCGAACAGGCCCGCCAAGCCCTGGCCAACCTGCGGACCTGTCTGGCCGCCGCGGGTGCGTCGATCGAGCACGTGGTGAAGTGGACGATCCTGGTCCGCGAAGGCGAGTCGATGCAGGACGGATTCGCCGCGTTCGGCGAGGTTTGGGGCGGACGTCCGAACCCGCCCGCGATCACCGTCGCGCAGGTGGCGGGGTTCGCGGTGCCGGGCGCCGTGTGCGAGATCGAAGCCGTCGCCGCGGTTCCGGCCTGAACCGGGTCGGCCGCAGCGCCGAGCGCGTGGCGAGGTTCGTCGCGGTCAGGACCCGCGCCGAAAACTCACGCCGACAGGACCCGCGCTGCGATCCCGCGCCGGAAGTACCTGCGCTGGTCTCACCCCGGCAACTCACCCGCCGAGCGCCAGGAATGCCGTTCGGCGGTGAAGGCTTCGGCCTGCTGCGCACGGAACTCCTCGATGGATGCGGCGTTCTCGGCGAGGAAGGCCCGGTAGTCCGCCAGACGGAATTCGCCGTCCTCGGCCCGCACCCGGACGTCGCCGGCGGCGAAGTCGGCGCGCAGGTCGAGCAGTTCCTCCGCCTCGACGGGATACCAGCGAATGCGGTCGAAATAGCGCAGCAGCCATGGTGTTTCATCTCCGGACGCGGCGCGGTCGGCTCCGGGGGAGACCACGGGCGCCGCACCGGCTCGGTGATTCCACACCTGTGTGGTGCGTCCGACGAATTGATAGCCGCCCGGCCCTTCCATCCCGTAGATACACAGGTACGCGCCCCCGATGCCGACCGCGTTCTCCGGCGTCCAGGTGCGGGCGGGGTTGTACTTCGTGGTCACCAGCCGATGCCGCGGATCGGTGGGGGTGGCGACCGGCGCGCCGAGGTAGACGTCACCCAGACCGAGCACCAGGTACTCGGCCCCGAACACGGTGTCGTAGACGTCGGACACGGAAGCCAAGCCGTTCATGCGGCGGATGAACTCGATGTTCCACGGGCACCACGGCGCGTCGGCGCGCACGCCGTGCATGTAGCGGGTGATCGCCTCGCGGGTGGACGGATCATCCCAGGACAGCGGTAGATGGACCACCCGGCTCGGCACGACCAGCTGATCGGAGGCGGGCAACCGCGCCTCGGTCTCGGCGAGCAGGCCGAGCAGGGCGGACACGGACAGCACATGCGGGTCGACCCGGATCTGCAACGAGCGGATGCCGGGGGTCAGCTCCGTCACGCCACGCACTCCGGCGGCGAGCAGGTGCTGGTGCAGCGCGTGCACCCGGGCGCGCAGGCCGAGATCCAGCGTCATCGCGCCGTATTCGACGAGCACGCCGTCGTCGCCCGCCCGCCGGTAGGTCACCGCCGTCTCGTCATCGACCTCGGTGCGGCGCAGCACCCCGTCGTCACCGTCACCGCCGGTGGACAGCACCGTCGGCCACCCGGCGCGGCGCGCGGGACCGAACTCCCGGATCGAGGCCGCGCGGTCACCGCGCACCGGCACGAACCGCACGCTGTCACCGGGGGACAGCTGGCCGAGTTTCCAGCGGTCGGCCGCCACGACGGTGACCGGGCAGACGAAACCGCCGAGGCTCGGCCCGTCCGGACCGAGCAGGATCGGCGTGTCGCCGGTGAAGTCCAGCGCGCCCACCGAATACGGGGTGTCGTGGATGTTGGACGGGTGCAGTCCCGCCTCGCCGCCGTCGGTGCGGGCCCATTCCGGCTTCGGCCCGATCAGCCGGACGCCGGTGCGATCGGAGTTGAAATGCACCTCGTAGTCGGTGCCGAGGACGGTCTCGAAGTCGGCGCGGGTGAAGAACTCCGGCGCGCCGTGCGGGCCCTCGGTGACCGCGAGCTCCCAGCGGTGGGTGAGCACGGGTTGCTCGTCCATCGGCACGGCGGTGGCGACCCGGCCGTGGTGCGCGGCCAGCGCCAGCGAGGCGCCCGCGCGCAGCGCGCCGCCGGTGCCGCCGCCGAACCGGCCGAGCGTGAAGGTGGCTGCGCTGCCGAGGTATTCGGGCACGTCGATGCCACCCGCGATGAGCACATAGCAGCGCATGCCGGGTCCGCGCACCGCGCCGACGTCCAGCACCCCGCCCGCGGGCACCCGCACCGTCCGCCACTGCGGCACCGCGATACCGTCGACGGTCACCTCCGTCGGCGCGCCGGTGACGCAAACGTGGGCGGGCGCGGTGAACCGCAGCGCGGGACCGCCGAGCGTGCACTCCAGTCCGGCGGCGCTCTCCTCGTTGCCGAGCGCGCGATTGCCCAGACGGAAGGACAGATCGTCCATCGGTCCCGACGGCGGCACGCCGACGTGCCAGTACCCGACCCGGCCGGGCCAGTCCTGCACCGTGGTGAGCATGCCGGGACGAACCACCTCGACCCGGCCGGGTCGCGCCGGTTCGGCCTGTGCTGTCCCGGCGACCGGTAGTTCGGCGACGGTCATCGCGACACCACCATGCGCACCGGGGTCGGGTCGAAGCCGTTGCAGGGGTTGTTGATCTGCGGGCAGTTCGAGACCAGCACCAGCGTGTCGATCTCGGCCCGCAGCATGACCCGCTTGCCCGGCGCGGACAAGCCGTCCACGATGCCCAGCGTGCCGTCCGCCTCGACCGGAACGTTCATGAACCAGTTGATGTTCGACACCAGGTCGCGTTTGCCCAGGCCCCAGCGCAGGGCCTCGGTGAGGAAGTTCTCCACGCACGCGTGCTGATGGCGGGTGTGGTGGCCGTAGCGCAGCGTGTTGGACTCCTGCGAGCAGGCGCCCGCGATGGTGTCGTGGTTGCCCACCTCGTCGGCCACCACGGTCATCAGCGCGGTGCCCGCGTCGGTCAGCAGCACGCTGCCGGTGGTGAGGAAGATGTTGCGCTGCGCGGTGACCGTGGCCTGCGCGCTGTAGCGGTCGGCGTGGTCGGCCGCCGAGTACAGCAGGCAGTCCACCGCCTGGTTACCGTGCAGATCGATGATCTCCAGGTACTCGCCCGCGCGGACCACCGCCGACCACGGTGAGCGGGCGGGAACGATCTCGTCGAGCACGATGACGCGGGCCGTGGTCATGCGATTGCCTCCAGGGTCAGGGCGGCCGCCCAGGCTTGTTCGGTGTTCCGCACGGCCCGCTGGTACTCCGGGTCGTCGTTGCCGGGCGCGGCGAGGTCTTCCGGCGCGGCCCACGCGACGACGTCGAGGTCGGTCGCGGGCCGGTCGTCGAGCGGGTGCGCGGAGTTGGCGATCAGCACGGTGAGCGGCAGGTGTACGAGCAGGTCGACAGAGGAGCCCGCGGCGGCGCTGCCGGTCGAGACGAGGGCGCCGTCGCGCTCCACCCGCACACCGCGGAAGAACGAGACCGTCGGCCCGATGTCACGGGGTTCCAGGCCGTGCTTGGCGCCCGCGAGGCGCAGCGAGTGGCGGGCCTGGTCGGTCGGCCCGCAGAGCGCGTCATGGTGGCCTGAGGTGTCGGCGAACACGGTGGCCAGCACACGGCCCTGATCCGACAGCAAGGGGTGACCGCTGCTCAGATATGCCTGCCACGGCACCTTGACCGTGTCGGCGACGTTCAGGCGCTCCCACGGTGCGCCGGTGCGCACCAGGAGCAGGTGCGCGCAGGCCGCGCCGTCCGGGTCGGACAGGCGGACGCGGGCGCCGCGCCCCAGCGCGATGTTCGCGTATCCGCCCGCTGGAATCCGCTGCGCGAAAGAGATTCGCGCGGCGTCGATATCGGCGGGCAGCGCGGGCGTCGCGATCGTCGCCGCCGCGGCCTGCGCTCGTGCGTGCGCTCGCGCACCGGAGGTGTCGGCAGTACTTGTCACGTTGTTCCCTTCGGATGCTGGTTCGTCGGCGTATGCGGCGGCGCGGGCAGCGCACCGCCGCATCGGGCGTTCAAGCCGGTTGCGGTGCGGGCTCGGCGCTCGCGACGGTGCGCGACCAGCCGACCACGAAGCGGTGCACCAGGACGCCGACGGCGAGCACCAGCAGCACGAAAAGCGGTGCGGCCCAAAGCATCCACCAGCCGCCACCGTCCGGGGCGTAGACCTCGGCCCGGGGCCAGGCCAGATTCACCACCATCGCGACGCCCCAGATCACGGCGAGTGCGTTGACCGGGATGCCGAACCGCCCCAGACCGAACAGCCGCGCGTCGGTGCCCGCGTCGGGCAGACCGGTGAACCTGCGAACCAGCAGCGGCACCGTCACCAGGAGATAGGCCAGATACAGCGTGACGATGCAGACGCTCGCCAGCGTCGCGAAGATCGCGGCGTTGCCGAGATTGAGCACCAGTAGCGCGATGCCGAGCGCGCCGATCACCACGGCGGGCAGCACCGGTGTGCCGTAACGCGGATGCACGGCGGCGAGCCGGGCGGCGAACGGGAGTTTCCCGTCCCGCGCCATGGAGAACATCAGCCGCGATCCCGCGGTCTGGATCGCCAAGGTGCACACGGTGATCGCGACCGCGACGCAGCCCAGCAGCACCTTGCCCGCCGGGCTGTCCAGCTTCGCGGTGAGCACGTAGGCGAGGCCGTCGGAGGCCAGGGCGCCGTCGGACAGGCTCGGCGCGGCCATCAGCGCGCCCAGCAGCATCAGCCCGCCGCCCAGCGCCGAGACCGACAGCGCGGTGAGAATGGTGCGCGGCGCGACCCGGCGCGGGTTCTTCGTCTCCTCGGAAAGCTCGCCCGCGGAATCGAATCCGACCATGACGTAGGCCGCCATGAGCCCGGACACCAGGAACGCGGCCCAGTAGGGGCCCGGCGCGGCCTGGTCGGTCCGCAGCACCACGTCCGGCCCGCGCTCGGCGGTGGTGAAGAACAGCGCGATGATCGCGAGCACGCCGACGATCTCGACGGTGACGCCGATCGAGTTGATCCGCGCCATCAGGTCGATGCCCAGGACGTTGATCAGCGTGGTGACCATGAGCAGGATGCTGCCCAGCAGTACGGCGTTGGTCGCGCCGGACGGCGACGTCAGCGCGGTATCCGTGCCGACGAGCTGGAATCCGCTCCAGATCGAGGGCAGCACCACCTGCAGCGCAATCGCCGCCGCGGCGGCCGTGACGATCTGCGCGATGATCATCATCCAGCCCGCGAACCAGCCGACGAGTTCACCGCCCAGTCGTCGCGACCACTGGTAGATGCAGCCCGAGATCGGGTAGCGCGCGGCCAGTTCGGCGAAGTTGAGCGCCACGAGGAACTGTCCGGCGAACACGATCGGCCAGGTCCAGAAGAAGGCGGCTCCACCGAACGAATAGCCGAAGCCGAAGAACTGGAAGATCGTGGTCAGGATGGAGACGAAGGAGAAGCCTGCCGCAAAGGAGGCGTAGCGGCCGAGCTTGCGGTGCAGGACGGGCTGGTAGCCGAACCCCGCGAGGTCGGCGTTGTCGCCGGTGAGATCCGGGGGCGGTGTCGGAGCGAGCGTGGTGGCCATGGGCGGTCCTTCGGCGTACGACCAATAACTATCAGACGACAGTTTTGCGGCCGTGATCGCGCTTTCGGTGACCTGCGTGTATCGCTTTCGAGACCTTCGGTAACTTCTGTGTTGCGGCTATTTCTATCAAGTGACAGAAAACGCACCGCGCGCCGTCGGCAACCTGAGCGCTCGTCCACCGCGCCGGAGCATCCCCACGCCGACCTGCCAGAATGAACCCGTGGCAAACCTCGGGCCCGGACGGCCGCGTCTCGAACAGCGACGCAGGCGCGGATCGACGCCGCGCGCCGAGATCCTCGACGCCGCAGGCGAACTGTTCACCACCAACGGGTACGCCAACACCTCCACCCGCGCGATCGCCGACGCCGTCGGCATCCGGCAGGCCTCGCTTTACCACCACTTCGCCGCCAAGGACGACATCCTCGACGCGCTGCTCGCCGAAACCGTCGCCGCCCCGATCGAACTGGCCGAGCGGCTGCGCGCGGCGTCCGGACCGGTGCCGGTCCGGCTGTACGCGCTGGCGCTGTTCGACGTGCGGCAGTTGTGCGCGTCGCGCTGGAATCTGGGTGCGCTGTACCTGCTTCCGGAACTGCGCACCGAGCGCTTCGCCGCGTTCCGCCTGCGCCGCGACGAATTACGTGGGCATTACGAGGCTTTGGCCGCGCAGGTGCTGGCCGAGGTCGGCGCGGTGAGTGTGCCGGGTACGCAGTTGCTGCCGTTCCGGTTGGTGGAGACGGTGATCAGCATCCGCTCCGACGAAGGAGCCGCGCCCAGGTACGCCGTGCGCACGATCCCCGGGGCGGTATTGCGCACGCTCGGCTGGTCCGGTGATCTCGACCCGATCCGGGCCGAGGCGGTCGTGCTGCTGGACCGCCTGGCGATGCCCACCCCATGACCCCGGACCTGGCGCGGCTACCGGTTGCGCTCGATCCCCCGGCTCCGATCCTGGCTGTGCCAATGTCCCCGCGTAATCGGCGGAGCATGACCCGGCGGCTTCCGCACCGCCGCCGATGGTGGTTCCGCTTGACCGAGCCCCAGGATCTTCACCACCTCCGGTGGCATTCCCTGCGCTCGCAGCCGCGCCAGCTGTTCGGCGCGTTCCTGCTCTGCTGCCGCGCGTTCCTTCTCGACCGTCGCGCGTTGCTTCTCGGCTGCCGCACGTGCCTCGGCCGCCTGTCGGGCCGCCCGTTCTCCGGTGTCGGCGGTTGGTCGTTCTCGGGGCTCTTGAACTTGTCTGGCGTGTTCGGCTCGCTGCGGGGCTTCCGCCCGGCCACGCTCAGCGGCCTCGCGGAACTGCTGCACCTTCCGAAATCCTGCGACTCGCTCTCGCGCCCGAATAATTTCACGTATCTTCGGTAGCCGTTGGCGGGCGCGGTTGGCACGGTTCAGCTCGTATCTTGTCTTCAATTCGAGCTGGCGAGCGTTCTTTTCGCGGCCCAACCCTTTGGCGAATGCCGCACGGGCCTGTTCCCGCGTCAACTCCTGGTGAATCACCCTGTTGCCGAATTCCTGCTTCAGCGCGCTCAGCAACTTCTGGTATATCGGCGACATCTGCTCACCCGCGACGGTCCGAATCAAGAGCGATTCGATCTCACGTTTCGCGAGCAGCTCGCGATCCTTTTGCAGCTCCCGGAGATCGTTCTTGCTGCCGGTCCGACCCGATTTGTCTTCGATGGCGTGAATCCGGCCTTGCTCGTCGGCCCTGGCTTTGTCGTAATGCCGTGGACCCAGCGATGTGTTGTACCGGTCCGGTTGCTGCACATAACCGTTTTGTCGGTCATGGAATAGGTGTTCTATACCGTTCTCGAAAATCCGCCCGCGAGCTGGATTATCGAACTGCTCTCGGATCCTGTCGTACTCATCTGGCATGACAGCACCCACCCCCGAATTCTTGAATTAGTCAGGTAACAGGTTCTCGACTACGTGTCGTTACGTGACGACGAGTATTCTTCGGCGAATTCGCGCAGCATCTCCGCCATACCGGAGAACATCCCGTCATCGGCCGGGTCGTAGTCCTCGATCATGAGCTTCATCAATCCGTATGCGGTGTCACCGTCGGTGTCGAACCCGTATTCGAGCAGTGGATTGATGTGGTCGTAGAATGAATTCTCGCGACCAAACCATTGGTAATCTTCCCAGCGTGCGCCTGCGAACCTGATGAAAAGTTCGCCCAGGAAACATATGAAGGCGTCAGCCATGTCAGCGTTCTCGGGGGCCATCGCGGTAGCCAGGTCCGGAAAGAGCTCGGCAACGATCGAATCGAGCCGCTCGACCTCCGCTGAGCCTTCCGGCCACGGCTCCGAAGGAATCTCGCGTATGCCCGCATAGTCCATGAATTTCTGGACCTGCGCCGCGCGGCGGTCCGGGTCGACCCATTTCCCCCATTCGGTCTGCTCGACGGGTACGCCGAGATCCATGGTCAACTGCTCGTCATTCCCCACGCCCAGCTCCTTCTCGTCATGGTCCGAACAGGTCAGTGTCGCGCGTACCCAGGTCACCGGGCAAGGAGCCCTCACCGCTCCAAGTACAACTTCTCGTTCGGCAACCTGGGCCACCCCTCGGCACTATCAGGAAGTATGTGCACCGCGTCGACATAGTGGCGTTTCCGGTGCTCTTCGAGGAACGTCAACGCGGCAGTGCGGCACGCCGCGAAGTCGAGCCGGATGCCGTGCAGGAACACCGACAGATGCACATCGGGATCGTTCGGCAGCGGGGAAGTCATCGCGCTCTGCCTCCGGTCACCGGCTACCCGGACCGCTACACGCGCGGATGTAGTCGACCACAACCATTCCGGATGGACGAAACCGGTCGCGCGGTGCCTCTATCCAATGTCTGACAGCGCCGGATTCAGCTGTGGGCGACGGCAGTGCCACCGTGCCACCCTCCCGGACAATCGACACGTCGAGCCGGAACATCGCCGCGAAAAGCTTCGTGTCGTCCGGAAGATCCGGCCGCACGATGTAGGTCCACCTGTTCGAGCGAGGATGCGCCACGATCGGACCTACCGCATCTTTGCGGCGCTGCATGACTTGCCTGACGGCTCGCCCTAGCGGAGCGGGCATGGTCAACGCTCCAACGTGCGACGCGCGCATGATGATTCGTCCCAGCTCGGGCGGGTCGATCACAGCGGGTAAATCACACACGCGCCGGTAGAAGTGGCAGCGGGACAGGGGTGTGTCCCCGAAAGGTATGGTTTCCATCCGTTTCAGACTTCTTGGTCAGGTTGGTCGGTGTGGGTCTGCTCGAATTGCCACTCATGCAGAGCGTTCAGGAACCGATCGACAACATCGGCAGGGACATCGACCGCCGCTGCGGCAGGTGGACCGACGAACGGATTCCGATGTGGAAGAGCGTTATTCGCCATGCGAACAGGATGTTGTCGAGGGTCGACGTTCGGTGCGCGACGCGATCCGTCCGTGAAACTCACGCGAAAGCGCAGAAAGCCTTCCGCCGACCGAGTTACGCTCCTTCCGTTGCGAAACGAAGCTGCATCGCAGAGCGGAAGGGGGTCGCAAGGGGTGAACGAAGAAGCTGACCGGCCGGAGGACGCCGAAACCAGTCTGCCGCGTAGGCAGTTGGGCCGTTTGCTGCGAGAGGCGCGGACGGCGGCGGGCCTGAGCCTGGAGGTGGCGGCGCGGACACTCGGCTGGGGTAACGCAACCATCAGCAGACTGGAGAACGGCCGCAACAAGAAGGTCAGAGCGACGGACCTTGACGCCCTGGGCGCGCTGTACGGGGTCGATGAGGAAGACCTTGTGGCGTGGAAGGAACTCGCGGGACAAGCCCCGGTCCGTTCCTGGCTGCGAACATACAGTGACGTGCTCGAGCCGAAGTTCAACACCTACATCGAACTGGAATCTGCCGCAGATGAATTGGCCATATTTCAGCCACTCATTATTCCCGGACTGCTCCAGACTCGCGCCTACGCCGAGGCCATGAACCGAGCCAGGCAACCTCAAGTTTCGGAGGCGGACTTGGAACGGCTGGCAGCAGTTCGGGCGCGGCGTCAGCATCTACTCACTCGGCCACGGAACCCGTGCAAACTCACGGCCGTAATACACGAGAACGCACTGCGGACGATCGTGGGCAACCGACAGGTGATGTCTGATCAGTGCCGGCATGCGGCGGACATGAGCACGCTCGACAACATCGAGATACGGATACTCAGGCAAGAAGTCGGCTTGCCCACCGGCAGGCTCGTCACTCCCTTCATTGTGATGACCTTCCCGAAGGACTCACAAGGCAAACCGGTTGAACCGTCTGTTATCTACGCAGAGAGCTACACGGGGGATGCGTATCTCGAGAAGCGCGAGGACATCCAGCGCTGTAGGAACACGTTCCGTACGCTGGCCGGAGCGACTATGGATGCCCGCTCGAGCCGCACCCTGTTGAGAGAGATAGCAAGGAGTTACGACAGTGAACGCTGAACTCGACCTGATGGGGGCGAAGTGGTTCAAGTCATGCCACAGTTCGGGGGGCAGCGGCGAATGCGTGGAGGTGGCACACCTCGACGGAGGCATGGTTGGCGTTCGTGACTCCAAGAACCCGACCGGCCCGGCGCTAGTGTTCACCCCAGGCGAATGGGACGCGTTCACCGCTGGCGTTGTCGATGGCGAGTTCACGCGCCTATAGACGAAACGGATAGGCCGCCCCTTTGCTGAGGCACAGCCCGTCGACTGACGAACTCACGGAACTACCGCAACTCGGTTGGATCCCGGTCCGATCTATGGTCCGGTGATTCGGCAGGGCCCAGCCGGTCTCTACGCTTCCGGGTGCGGAGACGGCTGATCTCAGGCCCCGGCGAGGCCGAAGGGAACGAATTGGGCTCGGACGGTGGGGTGTGAAGGGCGATGCGCCGGAGTATCGGATGTCCCGGACCTATCGACCGCTCAGTGCGTCGGCGGCGCGATCTGCCAGTGTTCCTGCAGCGCCCCCGCGATCTGCGGAAGCACGGTCACCGGAACGCGCTTGTGCCGCAGGATCGCTCGGATCTCCGTAACCTGATCACGTTTACGCAGGTCGTAAGCGCCCGCGACGGGGCGGACCACCGGCGGGATGGACAACAGGACCAGTTCGCCGTGTGGTTCGTCGCCACCGGACAGATCCAGCGCCAGCGACCAGCGGGCGCGCTCGTCGAGGGTGAACCGCCCGGCCACCACCCGGTCCCACGGGATGCTGGAGACCGTCCACGGCTTGCGCCGGTAGATGGCGTGATCGGTGAGCACGACGGCGTCCCTGGTGAACAGCGCGGCCAGCACCGCGATGCCGACGACGGCGCCGGCCAGCAGGCCGGTGAACACCCGATTCACCCCGAACGCGACGATGAACGAGCCGCAGATCGTGACGGTCGCCAGGATGCCGAGCACGCTGTAGAGGGCTGCGCGCTGCGTCGGAACGACACCCGCCCGCACCGTTGTCATCTCACCTACCTGTCCCTGCCGCATTTCCGGCTCACGGTACCGCCTCCGCGCACCGGCGCACACCTGGCGTTTCCCAGATGTGGCCGGAGCGCTCAGAGGGTCAGCGGGACCGCGGCCTCGGCGGTGTACACCAGGAACGTCAGGCTCTGCTGGAAGTACAGCTGCACCGACGTGCTGTCGTGCGACAGGTAGCCGATGGACAGGTCCTGGCCGATGCGCAGATCGAAGTCGCCGCCGCGGGTGGTGAGCACGATCGCGCCGTCGATGGCGGGCGCCCAGATGATCTCGCCCTCCGGGATCAGGCGCTCGATGTGGGTGCGGATCATGTGCCCGTGATCGGAGGTCTCACTGACCGCCGTGTACAGCTCGGCGCTGAGCAGCACCGAGTACGGTCCATCGACGCCGGCCAGCCGCAGGGCGCTCAACGCCTGCGCGATCGTCTCGGGTACCAGCCGGGTGTCGCTGGGCAGCGTGATCGGCTCGTTGGACGAGCCCGCCCGGATACCGGTGATCTGCGCGGCCGGGTACCCCTCGAAGATCGCCCGGTCCTCGGCGAACGCGATCTTCTTCGCGGCGTCCTTCACCGGGTCCAGGTCGGCGTCCTGCGCCCCGCGCTCCACGTTGTCGAGTTCCTCGCGGGAGAGCGTGAACGGCACGCGCAGTTCCACCAGCGGCGCGACCACGCGCTGACGGGCGAACACCCCGGCGTCGGGCGAGTCGATCGGTGTGGTGTGTCCGGTGCCCACCGCGGAGTAGTCGATGCCGTGCGGGCCGGACAGGTCGACGACGCGACGGCCGGCGATGTGCCGCTTGAACGTGCGCGTCGCCTCCTCCTCGATGACCGCCCACGCCTCGGCGGTGATCGGCGCCAGTTCGCGATGGAGGTTGTTCATGACCGGGTGCTCCTTTTCAACGAGCCGATACCGAGGGCGCCGTCACCGGAGGGCGCGGCGGTGCCGGGCGGACTTGCGGGACCGGCGCCGTCGGCGTCCACGGACACCGCGGCGTCCGCCGTCTCCCACGGCGCAGGCGGCAGATCGTCGAGGAAATCGACAGTGGGTGCGAAGAACGACGTGCCGGTGTGGGCGACGGAGAAGTCCAGGATGCGGTCGTAGGCGGCGTCGCCGGTGCCGAGGAACATGCGGGTGAGCATGCGTTCGGTGACGCTCGGCGTGGCCGCGTAGGCGATGTAGTAGGTGCCGAACACGCCGTCGCGCACGCTGCCGAAGGGCATGTTGCCGCGCAGGATCTGGCGCTCGGTGCCGTCCGGATCGATCAGCGTGTTCACCTCGACGTGCGAGTCGGCGGGTTTGATCTCGTCGGGGAGTTCGAAGTCGTCCAGTTTGGTGCGGCCGATCACCCGCTCCTGCTCCTCGACCGACAGCGCCCGCCAGTCCGCCAGCGGATGGGTGTACTTCTGCACGATCACGTAGCTGCCGCCGGTGAACTCGGGATCCTCATCGCCCACCAGCGCGGCCGCGGCCGCCGCACGGCCCTCCGGGTTCTCGGTGCCGTCCACGAAACCGAGCAGGTCGCGCTGCTCGAAGTAGCGGAAGCCGACGGTCTCGTCCACGATCGTCCCCGCGCCCGCCAGCCGGTCGGCAATGGCCATGGCCAGTTCGAAGCAGGCGTCCTGCACCTCGGATTTGAGGTGGAACAGCAGGTCGCCCGGTGTCGCCGGGGCGGTGTGACGGGCGCCGACATATCCGGGGAACGGGTGCAGCTCCGCGGGCTTCGGACCCGCGAAGAGGCGATCCCAGGCGTCGGAGCCGATCGAGGCGACGCAGGTCAGGTTTGCGCCCGGCAGCCGGAAGCCCACCGAGCGGCGCAGGCCGGTGATGTCGGCGAGCAGGTCGCGGACCGCCGCTTCGCCGCCCTCGTCGATCGTGGCGACCAAGAAGATCGCCGACGGCGTGAGCGGTTCGAGGATCGGCTGCGGCTCACCCATGATCGACACCCTAATGCCCGGCCGGTCCGGCCGAAGTGCGGACCCGCGCGGAGGCGGCTACATCGCGACGGTGAGCAGGAACGCGACGTCGTCGATGGCCTTGACGCTGTGGCGCGCCTTGGGCACCACGATGAGGTCGCCTTCCGAGCCTTTCCATTCGTTGGCGCCGCTGAGCAGAACCAGTGTGCCGCTGAGCACCAGCAGGGTGGCCTCACCCGTGTTGTCGTGCTCGGCCAGGCTGTGCCCGGCCGTCAGGCCCACCACCGTCTGCCGCAGCGTATGCGTATGGCCGCCATAGAGTGTCTGAGAACTGCGCCCGCTCGTGGCGAGGGTCGCCAGCTTCAGTTGCTGGCGCGCTACCGCAGTCAGCGATTTCTTTTCCATGGGCCGCCTTTCGCAGATCACCACAGCCGATGCCGGGCTGGTGGCAACGGCTCGAGGCGTCCGGCCGGACACGTCCGGCCGCCGCATATCGAGGAGTATGCCCGAGTCGGCTGCGGCGCGGGCCGGGTTTGACCGGCCCCGCCCCTCGGCGTGGCGTTCCGCTAGGCCGTCGGCTGCCGCGTGTAGCGCCGGATGCGGTAGCGCAGACCGGTGGCCGAGGTGCGCCAGGGCTCCGGCTCGTCGGGCTGCCATTCGGGTCCGATCGTCGGCGCGAAGGCATCGCCCTCCACCGCGGTGTCGATCTCGGTGACGCGCAGGTCGGTCGCGAACTCCAGCGCGGCGCGATAGATCTCGCCGCCCCCGGCGACCCAGACCGCGTCCGGAGCGCAGGTGGCCAGCGCCTCCGGCACCGAGGACACGCGCTCGGCGCCGTCGGCCGACCAGTCGGGCTGCCTGGTCACCACGATGTTGCGCCGTCCGGCCAGCGGCCGGAACCGCGGCGGCAGCGAATCCCAGGTCCGCCTGCCCATGATCACGGGATGTCCCCAGGTGACGTCCTTGAAGTGCGCCATGTCCTCGGGCAGTCGCCAGGGGATGGTGTTGCGGAGCCCGATCACCCCGTCGAGGGTCTGCGCCCAGATCAGACCGATCGTGCGGCTCGCGCTCACACCGCCACCGGGGCCTTGATGGCCGGGTGGGGCTCGTAGCCGACCACTTCCACGTCCTCGTAGCGGTAGTCGAACAGCGTCGGGGCGGGGTGCAGCCGCAGCGTGGGGAAGGGGCGGGGATCGCGGCTCAGCTGCTCGGTGACCTGGTCGAGGTGGTTGTCGTAGATGTGGCAGTCCCCGCCGGTCCAGATGAAGTCACCCGGCATGAGTTCGGTCTGCTGGGCGACCATGTGGGTCAGCAGCGCGTAGCTGGCGATGTTGAACGGCACGCCCAGGAACAGGTCGGCGCTGCGCTGGTAGAGCTGGCAGGACAGTTTGCCGTCGGCCACATGGAACTGGAAGAACGCGTGGCAGGGCGCCAGCGCCATCTTGTCCAGGTCGGCGACGTTCCACGCCGAGACGATGATGCGGCGGGAGTCCGGGTCGGTGCGCAGGGTCTGCAGCACCTGGGAGATCTGGTCGATGTGGGTGCCGTCCGGGGTGGGCCACGACCGCCACTGCACGCCGTAGACGGGGCCGAGCTCGCCGTCGGCGTCGGCCCACTCGTCCCAGATGGAGACGCCGTGTTCGCGCAGCCAGCCGACGTTGGAGTCGCCGCGCAGGAACCACAACAGCTCGTAGACGATCGACTTCAGATGAACTTTCTTCGTGGTGACCAGCGGAAACCCGGCCGAGAGGTCGTAGCGCAACTGGTGGCCGAAGATGCTGCGCGTCCCGGTGCCGGTGCGATCGGCTTTCTTCGTGCCGGATTCCAGCACCAGCCGGAGCAGGTCTTCGTACTGGGTGTCGGGAGCCGAGGCCGGATCGAGCGCGTCATGAGCCACGCCTGGCAACTCTAGTCGTCGTTCTCCGGCGGCCGGTGAGCCGATCGGGCGCGTCCCGGGCGCCGCCTGGCCACCGTGGTCGTGCGCGGGCCTGGCAAGCTCGAGCGCATGCGCAAGCTCTACGTGATCGGCATCGGCGCCGGCGATCCGGACCAGGTCACCGTGCAGGCGGTCAAAGCCATGCGTCAGGTCGAGACGTTCTTCGTCATCGGCAAGGGCGAGGCGAAGCAGGAGCTGGTCGACGTGCGCACGGCGATCCTGGAAGCGCACCTGGACCGGCCGTACCGGATCGTCCCCATCGCCGATCCGCCCCGGGACCGGACGCCGGCGGACTACCTGGACGTGGTCGACGACTGGCACGATCGCCGCTCGGCGCTGCTGGAATCGGCGTTCGCCGGGGCCGACGGCGTCGGCGGCATCCTGGTCTGGGGTGACCCCGCGCTGTACGACAGCACCCTGCGGATGGTCGAGCGGGTGCTCGCCCGCGGGGTGGTGAACTTCGAGTACGAGGTCGTGCCCGGTATCACCAGCGCGCAGGCGCTGGCCGCGCGGCATCGGGTGGTGCTGCACGGCATCGGCGAGCCGGTGCGCATCACCACCGGCCGCCGCCTGCGCGAGGAGGGCCTCGGCGCGGAGAACACGTTGGTGATGCTGGACGGCGACTGCTCGTTCACCGCGATCGAGGACCCGGACATGCACATCTGGTGGGGTGCCTACCTCGGCATGCCGGACGAGACCCTGATCGAGGGACCGCTGCCCGCGGTGCGGGAGGAGATCGTCCGCCGCCGCGCCGAGCTGCGCGAGCGCAAGGGCTGGATCATGGACATCTACCTGCTGCGGCGCGGCGCGTGAGCCGCCCGCCGCCGCGCGCGAACCGGCCGGTTGTCGGTGGGGCTGGGTAGTCTGGACTGCGTGCCAGAGCTACCGGAAGTGGAGGCGTTGGCTCAGTTCCTCCGGGAGCATGCGGTCGGCGCCGTGGTCGGCCGTGTCGACGTGGCCGCACTGAGTGCCGTCAAGACCTTCGAGCCCCCCGTCACCGCGCTGTCCGGCCGAGACGTTACCGGCGCTGGGCGCTGGGGCAAATTCCTCGGCATGGAATGTGACGGGCTGTGGCTGATCACGCATCTGTCGCGCGGCGGATGGCTGCGCTGGATCGATGAGCCGAGCCCGGCGCCGCCCAAACCGGGCGGTAAGAGCCCGCTCGCGCTGCGCGTGCATTTCTTCACCCCCGAGGGGGCGACGCCCGCGTTCGATCTGACGGAGGCGGGCACGAAGAAGCGGCTCGCGGTGTACGTCGTGGCGGACCCGAAGGCGGTGCCCGGCATCGCCCGGCTCGGCCCCGACGCGCTGGAGGTGACCGAGGCGCAGTTCGCAGACATCTTGCAGGGCACCTCGCAGCGGATCAAGACCGCGCTCGTGGACCAGGCGCTGCTGGCGGGCATCGGCAACGCCTACTCCGACGAGATCCTGCACACCGCGCGGATCTCGCCGTTCGCGAACACGAAAGCCCTCCCGGCCGACAAGGTGGCCGAGCTGTACACCGCCCTGCGCACGGTGCTCACCGACGCGGTGCGCCGCTCGGTCGGCCAGGACGCCGCCCGCCTCAAAGGCGAGAAGCGCTCCGGCATGCGGGTGCACGCCCGGACCGGGCAACCGTGCCCGGTCTGCGGCGACACGGTCCGCGAGGTGGCCTATGCCGAGCGGTCCTTCCAGTACTGCCCCACCTGTCAGACCGGCGGCAAGGGCCTCGCGGACCGGCGGATGTCGCGCTTGCTGAAATAGCGGGTCAGGTCAGCGTCGGCACCCGCACGCCCTGCCACGCGAGTCGTTTCGCCCGGTCCGGGTCGTGTTCCACGCGCGTGGGGTAGTCGATGATCAACGTGGACCTACGGGCCTCGGTATAAGCGGGCCAGGAGGGCAGCGGAGCTCCGGTGCGGGCGAAGGCCAGCCAGTTGTCCTGGAACTGATCGGTCACCGCCCGCAGTCCGCGCCTGCCGCCCGCCGCGGTGAAAGCCCGCCCGACCGGAGAGTCGCCGATGCCGAAGACCGGAATGAGATCGGTCGCGTGGGTGGCGCCGAGCCCGGCCAGCTGCAGGGCGCGCGGCGCGAAGTCGTAGCGGTAGGCGTAGGTCGGCGCGTGCCTGCTGTGCCCTTCCATGACGGCGACCGAAGGACGCCAGAACGTGTAGTCGCCGCCCGCTCGCACCGCCGCCTTCGGCTGGGGGTACCCGGGATAGGCCGCGGCGATCCGGGATTCGGCCTCGGCGGAGTTCCCGAGCGCGGAGCGCAGCCGGTCGGCCGTGGTGGGCAGTTCGTCGGCGAACCTGGCGAACAGCGTGCCCTCGTCTCGGTTCGTCCCGATGATCAGCGGCACCTGGTGCGCGGAGCCGTCGGTGATGGCGTCGACCGGGCAGAGCGGCAGGAAATCGCCGTCCACGACCGGACACACCGGGAAGGCGCCCGGCTGTTCCCGGACCACCTGCCCGATCAGGCGATCGACGGCGCGGCGGATGTCGTTGGCGCCCGCCGTGCGCAGCGCGGTATGCGCGGTGTCCGGTGTGGCGCCCAGGGCGGCGACACAGCGGCGCGCGAAGCCGCGGGCCTCCTCGGCGGTGATCGCCCAATCGGCCGGGGGGCTCTGCGAGATGGCCCGGTGGAACAATCCTTCGGCCGCCGGGGTGGCCAGCAGACCGAGCACGGCGTGCGCGCCGGCCGACTCACCGAAGATCGTCACGTTGTCCGGGTCGCCGCCGAAGGCCGCGATATTGGTGCGCACCCACTCGAGTGCGGCCAGCTGATCCCGCAATCCGAGGTTCGAGTCGAAGGGATGCTCCGCGGTGCCGAATTCGCTGAAGTCGACATAGCCGAACGCGCCCAGCCGGTAGTTCAGCGAAACCACCACCACGTCGCCGCGCACCGCCAGTCGCGCGCCGGAATACATCCCCAGCGCGGAGGTCCCGATGAGGTACCCGCCGCCGTGGATGAAGACCAGCACGGGCCGCGGGCCCGCCGCCGCCGTCGCGGGCGCGGTGACATTCAGTGTCAGCGCGTCCTCGCTGGTCGGCTGGTAGGCGCGCGGCCCGATCCGCGCTCCGGAGCGGTGCTGCATCGCCGCCGAGGTGAATTCCGTCGCGGTCCGCACGCCCGACCATGGCCGGACCGGCTGCGGAGCGCGAAATCGCAGGTCCCCGATCGGAGGAGCCGCGTAGGGAATGGACCGCCAGCGCAGGACGCGGCGGCCACGGCGACCGCGGACGACTCCGTCGGCGGTCGCGATATCGGTTGTTGCCACCATTTTCAAATGGTAGCTATGCGCGCCGCGCCTCCAACAGGCGCAGCCAGAACTCGCTGACCGCCGGGAAGGCTGGCACGGCGTGCCAGAGGGTGGACAGCGGCACCCGGCCGACCACCGCGATGGTCGCCGCGTGCAGTTGCTCGCCCACCTCGGGGCCGACGAACGTGGCCCCGAGCAGCGTGTCGGTGGCGCTGTCGACGACCAATTTCGCGTGACCGGCGTAGTCGTCGCGCGACAGCGCCGATCCGGCCACCTCGATGTCCAGTTCGACGGTCTCGACCGGGTGACCCGCCTCCCTGGCCGCGGCTTCGGTGAGACCCACGGAGGCCACCTCGGGCGCGGTGAACACCACCTGCGGGACCTTGTCGTGATCGGAACTCGCGACGAAGCGCGGGTCGTCCAGCGGCCTGCCCTCGGCCCGCGCGGCGATCACGTCACCGCAGACCCGGCCCTGGTACTTGCCCATGTGCGTGAGGGCGGCGCGCCGATTGAGGTCGCCGACCACGTACAGCCACTCGCCTTCGACGTCGCGTGCGGCGAGGTGGTCGTCCACCGCGACGTATCCGCCGGTCAGCCCGACCGCGTCCAGGCCGAGCCCTTCGGTGGCGGGTGCGCGTCCGGCCGCCACCACGATCTCGTCCACCTCGAGCACGGATTCCTCTTCCGGGCCGCGCAGCCGGATCGTCACCGGACCGCCGTGGATCCGGCCTTCTCCGGTGTCCTTCGCGGCCGGACGCTCGACGGCGGTGGGCTCGGTCCGGAAGCGCACTCGCAGGCCCGCCTCGGTCAACGCCGCCGTCACCCGCTCGCCTGCGAACGGCTCGGTCGCGGCCAGCAGCGCCGAACCGCGCACCAGCAGGGTGACCTCGGCCCCGAGCGCGGCCAGCCAGGTCGCGGCCTCGCTCGCCACCACGCCGCCGCCGACGACGGCGACCCGGCGCGGCACCTCGTGCAGATTGGTGGCGTCGCGCGAGGTCCACGGCAGCGCGTCGCGCAGACCCGGCACGCCGGGAACGTTCGCGGTGGTGCCGGTAGCCAGCACCACGGCATGCCGGGCGCGCAACTGCCGCCCGCCGACCTCGACCGAGCGCACACCGGTCAGGCGGCCGCTGCCGCGCACGACGTCGATGCGGTTGCTGCGCGCCCAGTCGGCCTGCGACGAATCGTCGTGGTCGTGCACGAAGGCGTCGCGCCGCCGCAGCACCGCCTCGACGTCGAGACCGGTGGCCGAGACACCCGGCATCGCTCGCGCCGCCGCGAGGACGTGGCCCGGCCGCAACAGCGCCTTGCTCGGAATGCAGGCCCAGTACGAGCATTCGCCGCCGACGAGTTCACGCTCGACGATGGCGGCCGTGCGGTCACTGCCCGCGACGGCGTAGGCGGCGGCGTTCTCGCCCGCGGGCCCGCCACCGATCACGATGACGTCGTAGTCGGCTGCTGTGCTCGACATCGCCGCGCCTACTGCAGGTATCCCTCGACCTGCGAGACCGTGTTGGCCCGCACGGTGTCCGGCGACTCGCCCTGGTCGATCCGCGCCCGGCGGTGGCGCAGCAGGTCCCAGGCCTGATCCAGCATCACTTCGAGTTCGGCGAGGCGCTGGCGCTCGGTCTTCGGGTCCAATTCACCGCGGGTGGCCTGCGAGCGCAGCTGGTGCTCCTGGTCGACCAGTTCCTTGATGCGCGCCAAGATGTCCTGTTCGCTCATGCTCCGTCCTTTCCGGCCTGAGCGGGACCGTGCGGGGTCACGCTGCGCTGCCGTCTCTGGCCTGACCGCTCATGCCCTGTCGCTTCGGGCCTGACCGGGGCTCTGCGTGGTCACGCTACGCTGCCGCGTCCGGGTCTGACCGCTCGTGCCGCCCATGCTACGGCCGGGCGAGGCACTCGGCGGCTCTCGGTACGGCCGCGGCGAGTTCCGGCAAGGGCAGCGCCGTGTAGCCGAGCGCGACGCCGAAGTGGTCCCGGCGGGCTCCCAGGTAGTACCTGGAAAGCCCGTCGAGCGCGACGCCCCGCGCCGGGCCCGCCGCCACGACACGCCGCTCGGCCTCGGCCGATTCCACCGGCACGACGACGTGCGAGCCCGCGTCGTCGCCGAGCACCCCGAGTCCGCGGCGGCGCAATTCGGTCACCACCAGAGCCCGCCGCGGCGGCAGCGCGCGACGCAGCCTGCGCAGGTGCCGGGCGAGATCACCGTGCGCGGCGAAGGCGACCAGCACGCGCTGACCCGCCGGGCTCGGGCCGGTGCCGGTGCGTTCGCGGTGGGCGAGCACCGCGGCGGCGACCTCAGGCGCGGCGAGCAGCCAGCCGACGCCGAGGCTGGGGGACAGGATCTTGCTCGTCGTGCCCAAGTGGACGACCACGTCGGGGGCCATGGTGGCCAGCAGCGGCAGCGGCGCGGTGTCGTAGCGCAATTCGCCGTCGTAGTCGTCTTCGATGACGAAGATCCCGGACCGGCGCGCATGCTCCACCAGCTCCACCCGCCGCGCCGCCGGCATCCGCGCGCCGAGCGGGAACTGGTGCGCCGGAGTGCAGTACACCGCTTTGATTCCGGGCGGCAGCAGATCGACGCGCAAGCCGTGCGCGTCCACGGGCACCGGAACGACCTTCAGTCCGGCCGCCGCGAAAGCTCCCGCGGCGCGCTGGTAGCCCGGGTCCTCCATGGCGACGGCGTCGCCCGGCCGCAGCAGCGCCGCGGCCAGCTCGCTCACGGCGGAACTGGTTCCGGCGGTGGCGAGCAGCGTGGTGTCGCTGCCCGCGCCGATCCCGCGGTGCCGCAGCAGGTGCTCGGTGACCGCCGTGCGGAACTCCGGTTCGCCCGCGCGGTCCTTGCGGACGAGCGGCGAGTGATCCGCCGCGGCGCGCCACGCGCGGCGCCACGCGGCCGGGTCGATCGCGTCGGTGCACGGCGCCCCCGGGGCCAGGTCGAACAGCTGCGGGACGGTGTCCGTGCCCGGCGCGGATTCGGTGCGCTCCGGCGCGGCGGCCGGTGCGGTCGTCAGATAGGTGCCGGACCCGCGTTTGCCGCTGATCCAGCCTTCCGCGTGCAGTTGGTCGTAGGCGGCCGCGACCACCGTGCGGCTCACGCCGAGCCGCCCGGCCAGTGCGCGAGTGGACGGCAGCCGGTCGCCGCCGCGCAGCGGCCCGCCGGTCGCGGCCCGGCGCAGCTGGTCGGCGATCTGCACCGACAATGGCTGCGCCAGCTCGCGATCGAGGTCGAGGGGAAGGTCCTCGAGCATGGATACCTCGCAAAGTGGACTGATGAAAATCATCCGAATTGGCGCTTTGATAATGCCACTAGCGGCCGGATGCTGGGTGCATGATCGAAACCGCCAGCACGCGCACTCCACTCTCGCCCACGCCGCGCAGCACGCCGACCCGGTTGACCGACCGCGCCCGTACCGACCGCGCCGACTTGGACGCGGTGCTCGACGCCGGGCTGATCTGCCACCTCGGGGTGCTGCTCGGCGGTACGCCGGTCGTGCTGCCCACCGCCTACGGCCGCGACGGTGACACGCTCTATCTGCACGGCTCCACCGGTGCGGGGAACATGCGCGCGGCCGTCGCCGCCGACATCTCGGTGGCGGTGACCATGGTCGACGGCGTCGTCTACGCGCGTTCGGCCATGCATTTCTCGATGAATTACCGCTCCGCGGTCGTGCTCGGACGGGCTCGCGAGGTGACCGATCACGACGAGCGCCTGCACGGGCTGCGCGTGATCGTCGAGCACGCGGCGCCCGGCGCGTGGTCGCGCGTGCGTCCCCCGAGCAAGAAGGAACTCGCCGCCACGAAAGTGCTCGCCCTCGACCTCACCGAGGCCTCGGTGAAGGTCCGTGCGGGAGGCCCGAAGGACGACCCGGCGGACATCGACAACGGGGGAGTGTGGGCGGGCGTCCTCCCGCTGCGCCAGACCTGGGACAACCCGATCGACTCCGCGGACCTGGACCCCGGCGTTCGAGTTCCCTCGGATGTCCTGGAGCGCGCGGCCGGCTGATCCGGCGCGTGTCGCTCACACGACCACTCGCCGTTTCACATCAGTCACAAGGGGACGCGGGAAAAACTTCCGCTGGCACTGGAATCCGAGCGGATCGCCGGGCGCGCGGGCACGTTCGACACCGTCAACGGTGACCGTTGACCGCGCACCCGGGCGAGTGCCGCCACTCTCGCGCAGTGGATCTCGGACGCGCAGTTCGACTGGTGCCTGCGCGCGCTGCTGGTCGGATCGGCGCGTGTGCCGGTCAGAACCAGAACGCTGCGCCGTAACCCGTCGTTTGCGCTGTGGCCCTTCTCGAATCGGCCCGTACGGTGACAAACGGCATGGCCGAGGCCGGTGAAAGGCAGCCGCTGATATTCAACGGGGTATTGGTGTGAGCGAAGGTGTAAGGGAATTCGGAATCCTCGTCGATTTCCGCCGCGCCGATCACCGCCGCCGTGACCGAACCGGGGGCCAGATTCACCGCGAGTTCGACGGCGAGGCCCCCCTCGACCTCGAAGCTGGGCTGGATGGCGACGCCGGCGCCGACAGTGACGCTCGGTGGCGCCAGCAGTTGCAGAGAGGGGATCATATGCTGGTCGGGCATGCCCATCTCCACGGAGGGCCCCTCGAAGGTGAGGGAGCCCTCCAGGCCGAAGGAGGGCGCGATCCCGACGCCGGCGCCGACACTCGGTGAGATGCCGATCGAGATGCCGTTGGAGATGTCGACCGCGCAGCCGACCAGATATCCGACGGCGATTTCTCCACCGCGCAGCGCCGAGGGTCCATCGAGCGATACCGAGAAGTCTCCGGACACCTTCACCGCGTGCACGAACGGAACTCCCGGCGCGAACTCACCCGCGGGCACGACATTGTTGGCGTTCGCCGACGCGATCAGATGCAGTCCACCGGCGTTGATCTCTCCTGGCGCGGCGCCCGCCACGGAATCGGAAACAGCGAAAGCGCCGGTGGCGGCCACAACCACCGCGATGATCGCGGCGAGAGTACGCGAATGCTTTCGGTTCATCATGCTCCAGTCGAGTATCGATGGAATCGGAACTTCATGCGCGAAAGGACTGCACGGCAAATGGGTCGTCGCGGCGGCCCCCACTCGGCCTACGCCGCAGACTTTATCGGGCGGTACGGCCGACGCCGGTGATCACGCCGACACGGCGAGTCGGCCGACCCGACCGATCGCGGTCGTCGTCGGCATTCGCGCGAACCGCCGATGACCGGCGGGCGAAACCATCCGATTTCATACCAGGTCGCCGAAACTCCCTGCTGTTCGCCGAAATATTGCGCGTGTCGCCGAAACCATCACGGAGACCCGCGAGCCGGGTGCGTGCCCGTGGATATGCCTGCGGCTGTGGATATGCCTGCGGCTGGGGATATGCCTGCGGCTCGGCGGGCGCGCGAGTGCCGACGACCGCGGCTCGGCGCGTCAGCCCGCGGGTATCACCACGCGTCGGCGTGCAAGCCCGCGCAGTGCGCCGCGCGCAACGCGAGTTCGCGCAACGCACCGGCGGAAGCGATCCGCGCCGGGTCCAGGCCGACCAGGCTCAGCACATAGTCGTCGCCGACGCGGCAGAGGTAGCCCGAGAGACGGGTGCGCGGCAGTCGCGCGGCGGCCAGGCCGGGGTGGATGGCGCGCGCCGCGACGCCGGTGCAGCGGTGCGGGCCGAGCCGGAGCAGCGAGGTGGGGAGCGTTCCGATGTTGGAGCACAGGATGTCCCGTTCGCCCGCGCCCTCGGACAGCGCGTAGGCCCAGCGGTCCGGGATCACTTGGAGGAGTTGTTCGGGCATTCCGCCCGGCGCGGACATGCGGTGCTCGTAGGCGGAACGGGCCAGTGCGCGGATCGTCGCCGGGGTGTCGGCGCGGGTGATCGCGATGCGCGTCATGGCGAGGTCGTTGTCGACCCGGGGTTCGTCGCGGGTGTCGACGGGCAGGCTGGCTTCGATCGTGTCGCCGGGAAATCCGCTGCCCCACAGCACGGTCGCGACGAGATGGATGAACAGGCTGTTCGCCGTGCCGCCCGCGCGCGCCGCCACGCGATCCCACTCGGCGGCCGGGCATTGCAGGATCGCGCCGCGCGTCGCGTTGCCCGCCACGCGCGGCTGCTCGTCCCGTCGCGGCGCGGCGGGTTGCCGCGGTATCCCGTGCCGCAGCGCAGCCGCGGTGCCGCGCAGGACGATCGACCACTGGCGCCGGGCGTCGGCCCAATCCGATTCCCGCGCGGACGGATCCGCCGGACGCACCCGAGCGCCGCCCAGCGCGTCGTCCACCGCGAGCACCAGCGCGCGCCCGTCGGCCAGCGCGTGCGAACAGGTGAGGGAGACGACCGAACCACCGTCGTCCAGCGGCGCGGTCGAAAGCCGCCAGCCGGGGCCGTATTCCGGATCGAGCCCGGCGCCCTGCGCATCGGCCCAGTCGAGCAGTTCCGCGACCGGGAGGACACTCTCGGCGCGGTCGATCGGGTACGCGCGGACATTCGGTCGCCATGCCCGGCGGGCGCCCGGCACACGTGGTCGAACCACCCTGCGCCCCAACGGCCCCGACCCCAAGGCCGCGTGCACCCGCGTCAGCAACGCGGGGTCGACCCGGTCGGCTGTCCGCCACACGCCCTGCAACGCGATCGGCGTGCCGAGCCCGCGGTGGCTGCGCAGGAAGATCTCGTCGACGACGCTCAGCCTGCCCATGGGCCTCAGGCGCGAGCGCCGTGCCGGCCCGCGCCCGACGCGAAGCGCTGCGCGCCGTCCAGCGCGCCGTCGGCCAGGGCGGTCAGCCCGTGGCGGAACTCGTTGCGCAGCGCGGACTCCTCGGTCATCCCCTCCTGCTCCAGCATCGACATGCGGTCCGAGCGCAGGCAGGTCTGCGGCAGCGCGGCCAGTTCCGCCGCGAGCGCCTCCGCCGCG
>NZ_BDCK01000051.1 GCF_001613465.1 Nocardia niwae NBRC 108934 = DSM 45340
CGCGGCCGCGCTTCCGCAGGAGCGGGCGGCCGAAGCCATCGCCGGATTCCGCGGGCGGCTGTCCATCGCGGCGGTGAACGGACCGTCGGCGATCGTGTTCTCCGGCACGGAGGACGCCATCGCCGAACTCGAGCCCGCGCTCGCCGCCGACGGGGTCAGGACAACCCGGTTGCGGGTCAGCCACGCCTTCCACTCGGCGCTGATGGAGCCCATGCTGCCGGAATTCGAGGCGTTGGCCGCAGAAGTCGCTTACCGCACTTCGCTGCTGCCGGTGATCTCCAACGTGTTCGGGGTCGTCGGCGGCGAGGCGTTCGCCGACTCCCTGTACTGGGCCGGTCACGTGCGCGACACCGTCCGCTACGCCCAGGGCGTCGACACCCTGGTGGACCTGGGCGTCCGGCGATTCCTGGAGCTGGGGCCCGACGCCGTGCTGGCGGCGATGACGCGGCAGTGCCTGCCCGAGGAGATCGGATCCCGGTCAGTGGTCGCGGCGGCCGGACGGCGCGGCGTCGACGAGGTCCGGCATTTCCTGACCTTCCTGGCCCACGCCCACAACAGCGGCATCGAGGTGGACTGGGAGCCCTTGCTCGGGGGCCGGTCCCTCAGGCGTCTTCCCCTGCCTACCTACGCCTTCCAGCGTCGCCGCTATTGGCTGGACCTGGTCCGGCCGGTCGCGGCCGGCGCCATCGACCATCCGATCCTGCTGGATGCGGTCCCGGTCGCCGGCAAGGACGAATGGCTGTTCACCGGGCAGCTGTCGAATGCCCGCCATCCGTGGGTCGCCGACCACGTGGTGTTCGGTACACCGGTGGTTCCGGCGACCACGTACCTCGAACTGATGTCGGCGATCGGCGATCGCCTCGGCGTAGGTTCGGTGGAGGAGATACAGCTGGACATCCCGCTCGCCCTCGGGGAGCGCGCCGTCGACGTGCAGGTGTCGGTGGGTGCGGCCGAAGCAGGCGGACGGCGGCGCTTCACCCTCTACTCCAGGACCGCGGACTCCGACGACGCCCAGGCCTGGGTGCCCCATGCCGGTGGCGTGCTCGCCGCCGACCCCGACCCCGGCCCCGGCGACCGCACCGGCTGGGATCGGGTCTGGCCGCCCGCAGGCGCCGAAGAGCTCGACGAACAGGCGATCTATCGCCGGATCGCGCATCTGGGCATGGATTACGGTCCCGCGTTCCGCGGCATGCGCGCGGCGTGGCGGCGCGGCGACGAGGTGTTCGCCGAGGTAGCGCTGGACGACGCCACCGCCGCACAGGCGTCGGGCTACGGCATCCACCCCGCCTTGTTCGACGCCTGTCTGCACCCCGCGCTCGACTTCGTCATGGACGATCTGCCCGCCGGACGGGTGCCGCTGCCGGTCACCGTCGGTGGGCTGCGGACGATCCGGTCGGGCTCCGGGCCGGTGCGGGTTCGCGCGGTGCTGTCCGGCGGTTACCGGATCCGGATGGATGTGGTGGACGAGACCGGCGCACCGGTACTGAGCGTGGACTCCGTGGTGGTGCATCCGGTCGAGCGGCGCACGGTGGAGCGGGTCAGGTCGAATACGGCGCCGGTGCCGCTGCACGGGATGGACTGGGCGCCGGTACCCACCGGCGACGCCGGGCCGGCGGGATCGATGGCGATGCTCGGCGCGGGCAGCGTGGCGGGAATCGACCTGCGCGTCACCGGCCCGCGCGAACCGGACGACGACGGTTCGGACGCGGCGACGATCGTGTGGGTGGCCGAGACCGCCGACACGGTGGACGCCGACCCGGTTGACGCGGCCCGGCAATGGGTCACGCGGACAGTGGAACTGGCGCGGTCGTGGCTCACCGATACGCGGTACGACGCGGCCCGGCTGGTCGTGGTCACCCGTAACGCGCTCGGGTTGCCGGGTGAATCGCCCGACCCGGCGGCCGCCGCCGTCGCGGGTCTGCTGCGCAGCGTGCAGGCGGAACATCCGGGCCGGATCGTGCTCCTCGATCGGGACGGCGATATCGACGCCGGGACGGTGTCGGCGGTGCTGGCCGCGGGTGAACCGCAGGTCGCGGTGCGCGGCGGCCGGCTGTCGGCGCCCCGGGTGCGCCGGATCGCGGCGGCACGGGAAACGGAGTCGATCTCGTTCGGGACGGGCACGGTTCTGGTGACCGGCGGCACCAGCGGCCTGGGCGCGCTGATCACGCGACATTTGGTGACCCAGTACGGGATTCGGCGGCTGTTGCTGGTCTCCCGACGCGGTCGTGACGCCGCGGGGGTCCCCGAACTCCTCGCGGACCTGTCGGCGCTGGGCGCCCAGGTGGACGTCGAGGCGTGTGACATCGCGGATCGCGACGACCTGACCGCGGTCCTGGCGGCGGTACCCGAGGAGTTCCCGCTGTCCGGCATCGTGCATGCCGCGGGTGTGGTCGACGACGGGACGATCGAGACCCTGACCGCCGCGCAGGTGGACCGCGTGCTGCGCCCGAAGGTGGACGGGACCTGGCTGCTGCACGACGCGACGCGGGACGCGAATGTCTCGGCGTTCGTGGTCTTCTCATCGGTCGCCGGGCTGGCCGGTTCCCCCGGGCAGGGCAACTACGCGGCGGCGAATTCGTTCGCCGACGCGGTGGTCCGGCTGCGCCGTACCTCGGGCCTGCCCGCCGTCTCGGTGGCCTGGGGCCCGTGGAACGCGGGCACCGGGATGACCGCCGACCTCGGTCCGGCGGGGTTGGAGAGGCTGCGGCGCTTGGGTTTCCGTCCGCTCGGCGACACGACGGGGTTGTCGCTGTTCGACGCTTCGCTCACCGCGGGGTCGGCGCTGGTGATCGGCGCGGAATTCGATCGATCGGGACTGGCGGAACAGGCCGAGGCGGGAGCCTTGCCTGCACTGCTGAGTGCGCTGGCCCCCGCATCCGCGCGGCCGGGCCGCACTCGCGGGGAGCCGGCCGGACGGCTGGCCTCGGCCACACCCGCCGACCGCGCCGAAGTGGCCCTGGCCGTCACCCGGGAACAGGCGGCCGCGGTACTCGGGCACGCCACCGCTGAGGCGATCGACCCCGAGACCGCGTTCACCGAGCTGGGCTTCGACTCGCTGGCCGGTGTGGAATTCCGGAACCGGCTCGCCGAGGCCACCGGACTGTCACTGCCCTCGACCCTGGTGTTCGATCATCCGAGCGCCCGTGCGGTGGCGGAGTTCCTCGTGTCCAGGATCGGGGATGCGCCGGCCGCGCGACCACGCCCGGCGCGGGTGACGCCACGGACCCGGGTCGACGAGCCGATCGCCATCGTCGGAATGAGCTGCCGGTATCCCGGCGGCGTGGGTTCGGCGGAGCAGCTGTGGCAGCTTCTGGTCTCGGGTACGGACGCGATCACGCCCTTCCCCACGGACCGCGGCTGGGACCTCGATCGGCTCTACCATCCGGACCCGGACCAACCCGGCACCACCTACGTGCGCGAGGGCGGATTCCTCACCGACGCGGGCGCGTTCGACCCCGCCTTCTTCGGAATCGGCCCCCGTGAGGCGACGGCCATGGACCCGCAGCAGCGGCTGATGCTGGAGGCCGCCTGGGAAGCCCTGGAAGACGCGGGCATCGATCCGACCGCGCTGCGCGGCAGTGACACCGGAGTCTTCGTCGGCGCCACTCCGTCCGGCTATTCCGAGCGGGTGGTCGGTGCGTACGAGGGCTTCCGGATGACCGGCAATTCCGACAGCGTCACCTCGGGACGGGTGGCCTATGTCCTCGGCCTGCAGGGCCCGGCCATGACGGTGGACACGGCGTGCTCGTCCTCCCTGGTGGCGCTGCACCTGGCCTGCCAGGCGCTGCGGAACGGGGAGACGTCGCTGGCGCTGGCCGGCGGAGTCACCGTGTCGGGCAGCCCGGAGCTGTACGTGGACTTCGCGCGGCAGCGGGGGCTGGCCCCCGACGGGCGGTGCAAATCCTTCGCCGCCGCCGCGGACGGCGTCGGTTGGTCGGAAGGGGTCGGCGTGCTGGCCCTGGAACGACTCTCGGACGCCCGGCGGTCGGGCCACGAGGTACTGGCGGTGATCCGGGGTTCGGCGGTGAACCAGGACGGTGCGTCGAACGGCCTGACCGCGCCGAACGGTCCGTCGCAGGAGCGGGTGATCGCGGCGGCGCTGGCAGCGGCGGGCTTGGAACCGGCCGACGTCGACGCGGTGGAGGCACACGGGACTGGAACCCCGCTGGGCGATCCCATCGAAGCGCAGGCCTTGATCGCGACCTACGGCCAGGGCCGGCGGGAACCCGTGCGGATCGGCTCGCTGAAGTCGAATATCGGCCATTCGGTCGCGGCCTCGGGCGTGGGCGGCGTGATCAAGATGGTGCAGGCGCTGCGGCACGAGATGCTGCCGAAGACGCTGCACGTGGATTCCCCTTCGCCGCATGTGGACTGGTCGGCGGGTTCGGTGCGGTTGCTGACCGAGGCGGAGCCCTGGCCAGCCGGGGAGCGGGTACGGCGTGCGGGGGTGTCGTCGTTCGGGATCAGCGGGACGAACGCGCACGTCGTCGTCGAAGAAGCGCCCGCGCGCGACCGGCTGCCCGCCGCGCGCGACCGCGGATCCGAGCCGGACGGCGTGATCGCGTGGGTGGTGTCGGCGAAATCGGAGGCCGGTCTGCGGGCGCAGGCCGATCGGCTGCGCACCTGGGCGGTCGAGCATCCGGACGCCGACGCCGATTCCATCGGACGTTCGCTGGTGCAGACCCGCGCGCAGCTGGAATGGCGCGGCGCCGTCGTCGGCGACGACCGGGAGCAATTGCTGGCCGGCCTCGCCGAATTGGCGGCCGGTCCCGGGCCCGGTGTGATCGAGGGGACGGCCGGCTCGGGCAGGATCGCGTTCCTGTTCACCGGCCAGGGCTCGCAACGAAGGGGCATGGGCGCCGAGCTGTACTCGACCTACCCCGTCTTCGCCCGGGCGCTGGACGAAGTGTGCGCCGAATTCGACCGGTTGCGAAAGAAATCCGGTGCGGCGCAGACGCCTTCGACCGACGATCCGGCGCCGTCGTTGCGGGAGGTGATGTTCGCCGATCCGTCGGGTGTGCTGGATCGGACGGAGTGGACGCAGCCCGCGTTGTTCGCGTTCGAGGTAGCGTTGTTCCGGTTGGTGGAGTCGTTCGGCGTGGTCCCGGACGTGCTGATCGGGCACTCGGTCGGTGAGCTGGTGGCCGCGTACGTGGCGGGGGTGTGGTCGCTGCCGGACGCGTGCGCGTTGGTGGCGGCGCGCGGACGCTTGATGGGTGCGCTGCCGGAGGGCGGAGCCATGCTGGCGGTGTCCGTCTCCGAAACCGATGCGGCGCGACTGCTCACCGGATTCGGCGACCGCGCCTCGATCGCCGCGGTGAACGGACCGGAAGCGGTGGTGCTCTCCGGTGACGACGACGCGATCGGCGAACTGGAACGGACCATCGCGGCGCAGGGGCACAAGACGACGCGGCTGCAGGTGAGCCACGCATTCCACTCCGCGCGGATGGAACCGGCGCTGGCCGGGTTCCGCGCCGTCGCCGCCAAGCTGACCTACCGGCAACCGCTGATGCCGATCGTGTCGAATGTGACCGGGGCGGTGGGGGAGACCTTCACCGACCCGGAGTACTGGGTCGGGCAGATCCGCGCCGCGGTCCGGTTCGCGCCCGGTATCCGGGCGCTGGCCGACACCGGCGTGCGCCGGTTCCTCGAAATTGGTCCGGACGCCGTACTCACGGCCATGACCCGCGGCTGTCTCGGGGACGAGGCCGCGAGCGGCCTGCTGACCGCCGCCGCAACCCGCCGCGCGGGAGCGGAAGCGCGGCACTTCGTGACCTTCCTGGCCCGCGCGCACGTCGCCGGGATGGCGGTGGACTGGCAACCGCTGTGGGAAGGCAGTTCGGCGCGCCGGGTTCCGTTGCCGACGTACGCGTTCGATCATCAGCGGTATTGGCTCGCCGCCACCGAGCACACCCCCGATGTGCGGTCTTCCGGCCTGGACGATGTCGACCATCCGCTGCTCGGCGCCGCCGTCTGGCTGCCGGACTCCCGCGGTGTGGTGGCGACCGGCCGTTTGTCGCTGTCGAGCCATCCGTGGCTGGCCGACCACATGATCGGCGGAACCGTGCTGTTGCCGGGGACGGCTTTCGCCGAGCTGGCGCTGTACCTCGGTGCGATGACCGGCAATCCGCGCCTGGCCGAGCTCGTGGTGACGGCGCCATTGGCGGTCCCGGCCGACGGCTCGGTCGAAGTGCGTGTGCTCGCGGACGGCCCCGACCACACCGGCGCGCGTGCGGTGTCGGTGTATTCGCGTCCACATCGCGCCGGCGCACTGGAACAGGCGGAATGGATCCGGCACGCCACCGGATCTCTTGTCGCGCAGTCGACCTCGCCGGAGACGACCGCGACGATGGAACCCTGGCCGCCGGTAGGGGCGCTGCCGGTGGACGTCAGCGACATGTACACCGAGTTCGCCGCCCGCGGCTACGGGCACGGGCCGCTGTTCCAGGGATTGACCGCACTGTGGCGGCGCGGCGACGAGGTCTTCGCCGAAGTGCGCCTACCCGGACAGGAGAATTCGGCGACCGACCGCTTCGGGCTGCATCCGGCCCTGCTGGATGCCGCGCTGCACGCAATACGGTTCACCGGGCTCACGGGCGAGCCCGCCCCGGACGAGATCTACGTGCCTTACTCGTGGGAGGACGTGGACCTGCACGCCCTGGGCGCGGGCGCGGCGCGGGTGCGGTTGGCCGCGGCCGAGCACCGATCCGGGGACGGGGACAACCAGCCGATCACGGTGACCCTCACCGATGTGAATGGGGAGCAGATCTTCCGGGTCGCGGCGTTGACCATGCGCCCGATCCCGATCGACACGCTGCGGTCCGCCGGCGCCGCGCGCACCGGGCACGACCCGTATCGGCTCCGGTGGGTGCCGCTGCCGACCGGGGAGCGCGACGGACTCGGCGCGGACGAGCACTGGGCGCTTGCCGGCGCCGACGAGATCGTGCGCGTCGACGGAGGTTCCGTCGCGGTGCTCCGGGTCGAGGACACATCGGCGGACAGTGTTGTGCCCGATGTGGTGCGCACCCGGCTGGCCGATACGGCGGAACGGGTCACCGAGCTCCTGACCCGCCACGACCGTGTCGTCGTCGTCACCCGCGGGGCGGTCGCCGTGACACCGGCAGAGCCGGTGGACCTCCCCGGCGCGGCGGTGTGGGGACTGCTGCGCAGCGGGCAGCACGAGAACCCGGGCCGGATTCTCCTCCTCGACGTGGCGGGCTGGGCGGGATACCGCCGTGCCGTCGCGACTCTGCTGGCCATGGCCGACGAAGCCCAGGCGGCCGTGCGTGACGGCGCTGTGTACGTGCCCCGGTTGAGCCGGACGGCGGCCGGCCCGCACGGAAGACCAGCTCCGCGCCCGAATCCCGACGGCACGGTGCTGATCACCGGCGGCACCGGAAGCCTCGGTGGGCTCACCGCCCGGCACCTGGTCGCCGAGCACGGTGTGCGCAGGGTGCTGCTGGCGAGCAGGCGCGGCCCGGACGCGCCGGGCGCCGCGGAATTGGCGGCGGAACTGATCGAACTCGGCGCACACGTGGAGGTGCGGGCGTGCGACGTGAGCGACCGGGCCGCGGTCGACCGGCTGCTGTCGACCGTCCCGCCGCAGCATCCGTTGACCGCCGTCGTGCACACCGCGGGAACACTCGCCGACGGACTGCTGAACGACCTCACCCCGGCGCGGCTCGCCGCCGTCCTGCGGCCCAAGGCCGACGCGGCCTGGCACCTGCACGAAGCCACCGCCGCTCTCGAGTTGTCGATGTTCGTGCTGTTCTCCTCGTTCGCGGGCACGATCGGCAGCCCGGGCCAGGCCAACTACGCGGCGGCGAACGCCTTCCTCGACGCGCTCGCGCAGCACCGGCACCAGCGCGGACTGCCCGCCACCTCGCTCGCGTGGGGACCCTGGCGCGCGGACAGCGGAATGACGAGCACCCTCACCGGCGCCGACATCGCACGGATGCGCCGCGAGGGTCTGATACCGCTCGACGACGCCTCCGGAATGTCGTTGCTGGACAGCGCCATAGCCGCGGGTGAGCCGACCGGTGTCGGCGTGCGTCTGGATCCCGCGGTGCTCAACGCTCTCGCCGCGGCGGGCGCGTTGCCCAGGATGCTGGGTTCCCTGGTCACCGCCGCGCCGCGCCGGGCCGGCGGAGTGCGGTCGTTGGCCCGGCAGCTGGCCGTGACCGCCGAAGCCGAGCGCCACGGCGTGGTGCTCGCCGCGGTGCGCGAGCACATCGCGGCGAGCCTCGGCCACGCCTCCGGTGACGCGGTCGATCCACGAGCTCCGTTCACGGAATTGGGATTCGACTCGCTGGCGGGCATCGAGTTCCGCAATCGCTTGGCCGAGTCCACCGGGCTGACGCTGCCGTCGACACTCGTCTTCGACCATCCCACCGGCGAGGCTCTCGCGGCGTACGTGACTTCCCGGATTCCGGAGATGGCGCCCGCGGACGCGCCCGCCACCGCGGTGGCGGTGCCCGTGGAAACCGGATCCAGGGGCGCGCTCACCGAGCTGGTGCTGGCCGCGCACCGGCGCGGCCGAGTCGACACCGCGATACCGATGCTGCTGGCGGGCGCAGAACTCGTGGACACCTTCACCGATGTGGCAGAACCGGCGCCGATTCCGCTGAGCAGGGCAACCGGACCGGCGACCCTGCTCTGTGTCCCGTCGTTCGTGGTCGGCACCGGGCCGCACCAGTTCGCCCGGCTGGCCAGGGAACTCGGCGCCGACCGGACGATCGCGGCGCTGCGCCTGCCCGGCACGCAGCCCGGGGAGGCGCTGCCCGAATCCTGGGACGTGCTGCTGGAACACCTGGCGGCGGCGGTGCGCAACCGCGGCGACGACCGGCCGGTCGTGCTCCTGGGCTATTCGGCGGGCGGCGCGATCGCGCACGCGCTGGCGCATCGGCTCGAGCGGGACGGGAGCGGCCCGGCCGCGGTGATCCTGCTGGACACGTATTCACCCGACGATCCGGAGCAGAACCGCCGGGTGCTGCTGAGCGCGATCGGCTCGGTCCTCGACCTGGGACACGAGGTCACCGAGGTCGCGGATCATGGTCTGGTCGCCATGGCGAAATACGCGCGGTTGTTCGAGCAACGCCTGCCGTTGCCGATCACCGCGCCGACGTTCGACCTGCGGGCCGCGACACCGCTGCCGGGGCTGGACCTCGCCGAGCCGGTGCCGGCCTGGCTGCACACCGGCGAGACGGTCGAGCTCGACGCCGATCATTTCTCGATCATCGGAGCGGCCACCTCGGCCGTCGCGGCCGAGATACGGCGCTGGCTGGGCGAACTCGGCGAAACGGAGCCGGCGCTCGCGCGTTCGGCGGCAGGCAGTGACGGTGCTCCGCGATGACCGCCGGGCGGGCGTGACACGTGGCATCGAAGAGGCGAGACAGAGGAAATCTCATGGTCGAAGCAGCGAGTGATATCGCTATCGTCGGAATGTCGTGCCGCATGCCGGGCGCGTCCGACCTGGAGAAGTTCTGGCGACTGCTGCGCGAGGGCCGCGATGCCGTCGGGTCCGCGTCCGCCGACCGGCCCGGTGTCGAGGAGACCGCGGGATTCCTGGACTCGGCTACGGAATACGACGCCGGATTCTTCGGGGTCCCCCCGAACGAGGCGAATGCCCTCGACCCGCATCAACTGCTCGGGCTCGAACTCAGCTGGGAAGCTCTGGAGGACGCCGGTCTCGGGCTCGGGGCGAGTGCGCGGGCGGGCGTGTTCCTGGGGTGCACCGGCACCGATTTCGCCGAGATCGTGGCAGCACAGGGCATACCCGGCGTCGGCAGGCACTCGCTGTGGGCCGTCGGACGAGGGGTCACCGCCAACCGGATCTCGAACTACTACGGGTTCACCGGGCCGAGCATGGTCGTCGACAGCGGGCAGTCCTCCTCCTTGGTCGCGGTGCACCTGGCCTGCGAGGCGATCCGCGGCGGCGAGTGCGACGTGGCCGTGGCGGGCGGGTTGAATCTCATCCTGTCCCCGTTGAGCGGCGAACGATACGAACAGTTCGGCGCGCATTCGGCGACGGGGAAGTGCCACACCTTCGACGACCGGGCCGACGGTACGGTCCGCGGTGAGGGCGGCGGCATGATCGTGCTCGAGCCGGTGGAGCGAGCGATCGCCGCGGGACACCGGATCTACGCCGTGATCCGTGGCAGCGCCGTCAACAACGGCAACGAACGGCAGGTGCTGAGCGCGCCCAGCGCCGCTGCCCAGGCCGCCGTCATCCGGGCCGCGCTGACGGCGGCCGGGGTCGACGGCCCCTCGGTGCAGTACGTGGAGTTGCACGGCACGGGCACGCCCGCGGGCGACCCGGTGGAGGCGGCGGCGCTCGGCGAAATCTACGGCGCGGGCCGTCCGGCCGGGCAGCCGCTGGCCGTGGGTTCGGTCAAGACCAATATCGGGCATCTCGAAGGCGCCGCGGGAATCGCGGGGTTGATCAAGACCGCACTGTGCCTACGGCACCGGCAGCTGGCGCCCAGCTTGAACTTCCGCAACCCCAATCCCCGGATCCCACTGGACGAGCTGGGGTTGCGGGTGCAGACCAGCACGCAGCCATGGACGAGCGACGCGCTGCGCCGTGCCGGTGTGTCGTCGTTCGGGATGGGGGGAACGAACGCGCACGTGATCCTCGAGGAAGCGCCCGCGGCGACGGCCGTGGCGGCCGCCGCCGAGCCACGGCCCGCGGTATGGGTCCTGTCGGCACGGACCCGGGAAGCGTTGCGGCAGCAGGCAGTTCGTCTGCGGGAGTGGCTGACGGAGAACCCGGGGGCCGATATCGCCGAGGTGGCGTACTCGCTCGCCCACACCCGGACGCCGCTGGAGTGGCGGGCGGCGGTGGTGGGGTCCGGCGCCGAGCGGATGAGTGCCGGGCTCGCCACCCTTGCCGAGCAGGCGCCCGATCCGGGCGTCGGCGATCCCACGATGGTGTCCGGCCGCGCCGCGTCGCGCCGGGTGGTGTTCGTGTTCCCGGGGCAGGGCAGCCAATGGGTGGGCATGGGCGCCGGACTGCTGGCGTCCGATCAGATCTTCGCGGCGTCGATCGCGGAATGCGAGGCGGCGCTGGCTCCGTTCGTGGACTGGTCGTTGACCGAGGTGCTGCGCGGGACGCCGGGAGCGGGCTCGCTGGATCGCGTGGACGTGGTGCAGCCGGTGCTGTTCGCGATGCTGGTGTCGCTGGCGCGGCGGTGGCAGGCCGCCGGTGTGCGCCCGTCCGCCGTGGTGGGACACTCGCAGGGCGAGATCGCGGCGGCGGTGGTGGCCGGTGGCTTGTCGCTGGAGGACGGGGCGCGCGTGGTGGCCCTGCGCTCGCGCGCGGTCGCGGAACTGCTGGCGGGCTCGGGCGGTATGGCGTCGATCGGTTTGCCGGGCGACGCGGTCGCGGAACGGTTGGCCGCCTTCGGCGGCCGGTTGTCGGTGGCTGCGGTGAACGCTCCGGGCCAGACCGTGGTGTCCGGCGCGGCCGACGCCATCGAGCAGTTCCTCGCCGAGTGCGCGGCCGAGGGGGTCTGGGCGAAACGCATTCCGGTTGACTACGCGTCGCATTCGGCGGCGGTGGAACGCCTTCGCGATCGGGTCCTGGCCGACCTGGCGCCGATCCAGCCGAAAACGGGTGCTGTTCCGTTCTTCTCGACGGTGACGGCCGAGTTCGTGGACACGGCCGGGCTGGACGCGGCGTACTGGTATCGCGGGTTGCGCGAGCAGGTGCGCTTCGCCGAGTCGATCGAGGCGCTGCTGCGCGCGGAGATGACGGCGTTCGTGGAGACGAGCCCGCATCCGGTGGTTGCCTCGGCGATCGAACTGGTGGCCGAGGCGCTGGGCGCGGCCGATCGGGTGGCGGTGTGCGGCACACTGCGGCGCGGTCACGGGGGACCCGAGGAGTTCGCTGCCGCGTCGGCCCGGGCCTACTGCGCGGGCATCGACGCGGTGGCGGCGGAACTGGCTCCGCTCGCCGCGCGAGTCGACCTGCCGGTCTACGCGTTTCAGCGCCGCCGGTGCTGGACACCGGAGGTCGGCGCGGGTGCCGCGGATCTGCGCCGCGCGGGGCTGCTCGCGCCGGACCATCCGATGCTGAGTGCGGCGGTGCCGGTGGCCGAGCGCGACGAATGGCTGTTCACCGGGCTCCTGGCCCCGGACAGCCAGCGATGGCTGGCGGATCACCTCGTCTTCGGCGCTCCCACGGTGCCCGCGGCGGTGTGGCTCGAGGCCGCATGGAGCGTCGGCGCTCGGGTGGGCGCTGCGCGGATCGAGGAATTGCGGAGCGAGGCGCCGCTCCCGGCGGACCTGCCGTGGGCGATCCAGGTGCGCGTCGCGGCCGCCGACGAGAGCGGGCGGCGGTCCTTCACCGTCCACGCCCGGCCCGCCACCGACGCCGCCGCTGCGAAGTGGTCCCGGTGCGCGCAGGGCGTGCTGGCCGCGGACCACGACGAGACCTCCGCCCGGCCGGGCGTCGAATGGCCCCCGACCGGGTTCGAGCCCGTGACCGCCGAAGGGCTGTACGACCGGCTGACCGGCCGTGGGCTCGGCTACGGCGTGGCGTTCCAGGGAGTCACGGCGTCCTGGCGACGCGGTCGCGAGGCGTTCGCCGAAGTGTCGCTGGACGAGTCGGTGGGCGATCCGGGCCGGTTCGGCATCCATCCCGCGCTGCTCGATGCCATGACGCACGCCGCGACGGATCTGCTCGCCGACGACGCCGGCACGCCGATGCCGTCCTCCGTCACCGGCGCTCGGCTGTATCGCACCGGGGTCGCCGCGGCCCGGGTGCGGATCGAGCTGATCGGTGCGGACACCGTACGCGTGACAGCCGTATCCGAGGACGGTGAGCCCGTCCTGGAACTCGGCTCGCTGGGGATGCGCATGGTGGACCGGGTGGGGGAGTCCACGGCGCCCGCGCCCGCTCCGGCGCGCAGGAGGCGTGCCACCGTGGAAGGCCCGCTGGCGCCGCGACTGCGCGCCGCGCCCGAGCCGGAACGCGATGCGCTGGTGTGGCGGGTCGTCGCCGAGCAGACCGCCGCGATACTCGGCTACGAGTCACCCGAAGCCGTTCCCGCCGACTTGCCGTTCACGGCCTTCGGATTCGACTCGCTGAGCGGAGTCCAGCTGCGCGACCGGCTGGCCGCCGCCACCGGACTGGCACTGCCCGCGACGCTGATGTTCGATCACCCGACACCCACCGCGGTGGCGCGGCTGGTGCGCGCGCGCCTCGAAGGCGTGGATCCCGCCGCGCCGCGCGCCGCGCGCCGCACCCGATCGGACGAGCCGATCGCCATCGTCGGCATCGGCTGCCGCTTCCCCGGCGGTGTCGGATCGGCCGAGGATCTGTGGCATCTCGTCGCGTCCGGAACCGACGCGATCACGCCGTTCCCCGAAGACCGTGGCTGGGACCTGGAGCGGCTGTTCCATCCCGATCCGGCTCAGCCGGGCACGGTCTATATCCGGGAAGGCGGATTCCTTTCCGCAGCAGCGGATTTCGATCCCGGGTTCTTCGGCATCGGCCCGCGCGAGGCGGCGGCGATGGACCCGCAGCAGCGGCTGATGCTGGAGGTCGCCTGGGAAGCTCTGGAGGACGCGGGCATGGATCCCGCCGCGCTGCGCGGTACGGACACCGGCGTGTACGTCGGCGCCTGCGCCTCGGGTTACGCGGAGGGCGTGACCGGGGAGTACGAAGGTTTCCGGCTGACCGGGACCTCGCACAGCGTGATCTCCGGCCGCGTGGCCTACGCCTTCGGCCTGGAAGGTCCCGCCGTCACGGTCGACACCGCGTGCTCCTCGTCGCTGGTCTCGCTGCATCTGGCGTGTCAGGCGCTGCGACAGGGCGAGACCTCCCTCGCGCTGGCCGGTGGCGTGAGCATCTCGGCGAGTCCGGCGCTGTTCGTCGACTTCGCGCGCCAGCGAGGGCTGGCGGCGGACGCGCGGTGCAAGCCGTTCTCCGCCGCGGCCGACGGCGTCACCTGGTCCGAGGGCGTCGGCGTGCTCGTGGTCGAGCGCCTCGCCGACGCCCGCCGCCTCGGGCACCGGGTCCTGGCGGTCGTGCGCGGTAGCGCGATCAACCAGGACGGTGCGAGCAACGGCCTGACCGCGCCGAACGGTCCGTCGCAGGAGCGGGTGATCGCCGCGGCGCTGGCCGACGCGGGGCTGACCCCGGCCGAGGTGGACGCGGTGGAGGCGCACGGAACCGGCACCGCCCTAGGGGATCCGATCGAGGCGCAGGCGCTCATCGCGGCCTACGGCGCCGAGCGGGCGCAACCGCTGCGCATCGGATCGGTGAAATCGAACATCGGCCATGCCGTCGCGGCCGCGGGCGTCGGCGGTGTGATCAAGATGGTGCAGGCGTTGCGGCACGAAATGCTGCCGAAGACACTGCATCTCGATGCGCCGAGCCCGCATGTGGACTGGTCGGCGCGGTCCGTGCGGCTGCTGAGCGAGCCGGAGCCCTGGCCGGCCGGCGACCGGGTGCGTCGGGCCGGGGTGTCGTCGTTCGGGATGAGCGGGACCAACGCGCACCTGATCCTGGAGGAGGCGCCGCCGTCGGTGGTTCCGGCCGGAAGCGCCGGTGTCTCGGACGATTGCGGTGATCGGAGCGTCCGGACGTGGACCGTGACGGCACGCACCCAGGAGGCGCTGCGCGCGCAGGCACTTCGGCTCACCGAATGGCTGACGGAGTGCGACGACGTGCACGCGGACGATGTGGCGCACACCCTGCTGCGGCATCGCGCGCAGCTGGAGTTCCGCGCCGCGGTCGTCGGGCGCGACCTCGATGATCTGCGGTCGGGGCTCGCGAGCCTGGCCGCATCCGCGAGCGCCGACGGCGACGCCGTGGTGACCGGCCGGGCCGCAGCGCGCAGGGTGGCGTTCGTTTTCCCAGGACAAGGTAGTCAGTGGCCCGCGATGGGCGCCGAACTGCTCGCCACACACGAGGTCTTCGCGGAGTCGATCGCGGAATGCGAGGCGGCGCTGGCGCCGTTCGTGGACTGGTCGCTGACCGCGGTGCTGCGCGGAGAGCCGGGCGCGGCATCGTTGGACCGGGTGGACGTGGTGCAGCCCGCGCTTTTCGCGGTGCTGGTGTCGCTGGCGCGAGTGTGGCGGACGAGCGGGGTGGAACCCGCCGCGGTCGTGGGACATTCGCAGGGGGAGATCGCGGCGGCCGTGGTCGCGGGCGGGCTTTCGCTCGCCGACGGTGCGCGTGTGGTTGCCGTGCGGTCCCGGATCGTGGCCGAGGAACTGGCGGGAGCCGGCGGCATGGCGTCGGTCGGTCTGGCGGCGGACGCGGTTGCGGACCGGTTGACCGGGTTCGGGAACCGTTTGTCCGTGGCGGCGGTGAACGGCCCGGCGCAGACCGTGGTCTCGGGTGAGACCACGGCCGTGGACGAATTCCTGGCGGCCTGCGCGGCCGACAGCGTGTGGGCGAGACGGATTCCGGTGGACTACGCGTCGCATTCGGCCGCGGTGGAGTCCATCCGCGAACGGATCCTGGCGGAGCTGGCCGAGGTCGCGCCGCAATCCGGTTCCGTGCCGTTCTTCTCGACGGTGACCGCGGACTATGTCGACACGGCGCTGCTGGACGCCGCCTACTGGTATCGCGGCCTGCGCGAGCCCGTCCGGTTCGCCGAGTCGGTCGAAGCGCTGCAGCGAGCGGGGGTGAACGCTTTCATCGAGGTCAGCCCGCACCCGGTCCTCACGGTCGGGATCGAGTTGACGGCGGACGCCATGGGCGCGTCCGATCGGGTGGCCGTCCTGGGCACCTTGAAACGCGAACATGGCGGGCCGCGGCAGCTCGCGCTCGCGCTGGCCCGCGCCCACTGCGCCGGTATCGAACTGGCGGGGCACGTGTCGGCGCCCGTCGCCACCCGGGTGGACCTGCCGAGGTACGCGTTCGAGCACCGGCGGCACTGGCTGGCGCCGGGCGGTGCGCCGGATCTGCGGCAGTCGGGCCTGGACGAGGCGGCGCATCCCTTGCTGGCGGCGATGGTGCGGCTGCCGGACAGCGACGAGGCGGTGTTCACCGGCAGGCTGTCGCGTTCGGCGTATCCGTGGCTGTCCGATCACGCGGTCGCGGGCGTGGCCGTGCTGCCCGGCGCCGCCTTCGTGGAGCTCGTCCTGCATGTCGGCGCGGTGGTCGAATGCGCGCTGTTGTCCGAACTGGCGCTCGAGGCGCCCCTGATGGTCCCGTCGACGGGAGCGGTCGAACTGCGAGTGGTGGCCGCCGCTCCGGACGAGAAGGGCACCCGCTCGGTGTCGGTGTATTCGCGGTCGGACGGGACGTCTCACGCCGCGCGCGGGGCGGCCGACGAGAGCGCGGGCGCACCGCAGTGGGTCCGCCACGTCTCCGCCACCATTACCTCCGCCCCCATTACCGCGGAAGCGGACGCCGTGGGCCCGGCTGTGGCCGCCGCGCTACCGGCCGGTGTGCCCGCCATCGATCTCGCCGGTGCCTACGCGGATCTGGCCGAACGCGGCTACGACTACGGTCCGGTGTTCCAAGGGCTGACCGCACTGTGGCGCGGTGACGGCGAAGTCTTCGCCGAAGTGACACTGCCGGAGTCCGCCCGCGCCGGGGCCGCCGGATTCGGGGTGCATCCGGCTCTGCTGGACGCGGCGCTGCATTCGATCCTGCTGGGCGGGCTCGTATCCGACGTGCCGGAAGGGACGGTCGCGGTCCCGTTCTCGTGGGAGAACGTCAAGTTGTCCGCGACGGGAGCGACCACAGTGCGGGTCCACGCGGCCGTAGTCGGCGTCACGGCCGCAGCCGAGCGGATCGCGGTCACGCTCACCGACGCATCGGGTCTGCCGGTTGCCGAAGTGGGCGCGTTGACCATGCGCCCGATCCCGGTCGCGGCACTCGGACGGTCCCGGCCGCGCAGCGAGGGACTCGGCTACCGGGTGGAGTGGATCGCCTTGCCCGAGCCCGGCACGATCGCGGACACCGGAGTCTGGAGCGACGCCGAGGAGAGCGAGACCGTCCATCTCGCGGGCCGGGCGGCGACGGTGATCCGGCTGGACGAGACCGGGGACCGCGACGTGCCGGAATCGGTGCGAGATGTGGTGACCGCGGCGACCACCCGGCTCCAGCGGCTGCTGGATCGGGAAGACACCATCGTCGTGGTCACCCGCCGGGCCGTGGCGGCGCACCCCGGCGAGCCGGTCGATCCGGCCGCGGGAGCGGCGTGGGGCTTGCTGCGCACCGTTCAGCGCGAGCATCCGGATCGGATCCTCCTGGTCGACGTCGACGACTGGGCCGGTTACCGGCACGATGTCGCCCTCGCGATCACCACGAGCTCCGAACCGCAGTTCGCCGTTCGCCGTGGCATCCCGCACGTCGCGCGCCTGCACCGGGCCGCGGGCGAGGTCGGGAACGCGAGTGTGGCGACGCGGGAGCAGGCGTGGGCGCTGATCCACCACGGCAAGGGCACCTTGTCCGGCGACAACCTGACGTTGCTGGAGACGCCGGAGGCATTGCGGCCGCTCGGCCCCGGCGAGGTCCGGGTGGCGGTGCGGGCGGTCGGTCTCAACTTCCGCGACGCGCTCATCGCGTTGGGAATGTACCCCGACCCGGACGCTGTGCTGGGTGTGGAAGGTGCGGGTGTGGTGGTCGAGGTCGGCGCAGGGGTGACGGAACTCGCCGTCGGTGAACGGGTTTTCGGGTTCTTGACGGGTGTGGGGTCGCTCGCGGTGACTGATTCCCGGTTGCTGGTACCGATTCCCGCGGGGTGGTCGTTCGCGGAGGCGGCGGCGGTGCCCGCGGTGTTCGCGACGGCGTTCTACGGGTTGGTAGACGTGGCCGGGACGCAGGCCGGGGAGACGGTGTTGGTGCATGCCGCGACTGGTGGGGTGGGCATGGCCGCGGTGCAGGTGGGGCGGTGGTTGGGTGCGCGGTTGCTGGTGACGGCGAGCCGGCCGAAGTGGGATGTGTTGCGAGGGTCGGGTTTCGGCGATGAGGAGATCGGTGATTCGCGATCGCTCGATTTCGAGGAGAAGTTCGGCGCGCTGACCGGTGGGCGTGGTGTCGATGTGGTGCTGGATTCGTTGGCGGACGAGTTCGTCGACGCGTCGTTGCGGTTGTTGGCGCCCGGTGGCCGCTTCGTGGAGATGGGTTTGCTGGATCGCCGTGACCCCGAGCGAGTAGCCGCCGAACACCCCGGAGTGCGGTACGAGAGTTTCGTCCTGCTGGACGTGGCGCCGGAACGGCTGCGGGAGATCCTGACCACGGTCGTGGAGCTGTTCGAGACCGGAACCTTGAAGTCGTCCCCGCTGACCGCATGGGATCTGCGGCAGGCGCCGGAGGCGTTGCGATTCATGAGTCAGGCTCGGCATATCGGCAAGAACGTGTTGACCGTGCCGAGGTCGTTGCGGGCTGAGGGCACGGTGTTGATCACCGGTGGTACGGGTGGTCTGGGTGCGTTGGCTGCGCGGCATCTGGTCACCGAGTACGGGGTGCGCAGATTGGTCCTGGCCAGCAGACGCGGCCCGGACACGCCCGGTGCGGCCGAACTGCGTGAGGAACTCGTGGCCGCCGGTGCGCACGTGGAGGTCGTCGCCTGTGACGCGGCGGACCGGGACGCCCTCGCGGCGACGCTCGCGGCGATCCCGTCCGAGCATCCCCTGACCGGCGTAGTCCACGCCGCGGGTGTGCTGGCTGACGGTCTGTTCACCGACCTGACGGCGGAGCGGATCGCGGAAGTGTTGCGGCCGAAGGTGGACGCGGCGTGGAACCTGCACGCGGCGACGCGTGATGCGGATCTGTCCATGTTCGTGTTGTATTCGTCGATCGCGGGTGTGATCGGCAATGCGGGACAAGCGAATTACGCTGCGGCGAACATGTTCCTGGACGCGCTGGCCCAGCACCGGCATGTGCGCGGTCTGCCCGCGACCTCGATCGCGTGGGGGTTGTGGGATCGCAGCACCGGCATGACGAGCGCGCTCGGCGATGCCGACATCGCCCGGTTGCGGCGGGAGGGTTTCCCGCCGTTGGGCGAGCGAGAGGGCATGGCCCTGTTCGACGCCGCGCTCGCGAGTGGCGCGTCCGGGTTCGTGGCCGTCCGCGTCGACCGCGACGCCCTGGCGGAGACGAAACCACGCGCGCTGACCGGTGATCTGGCGCGGCCGTCCCGCCGCCGGGTCGCCGATGACGTGGCGCAACGTCCGGAATTGGCCGCGCGGCTGGCGGGTCATTCCGCCGCGGAGCAGGACCGCGTCGTGCTCGACCTCATCCGCGCCCAGGCCGCTGCGGTGCTGGGGCATACCGGCGCGGAGTCGATCCCGGCGGATACACCGTTCCGCGAGATCGGATTCGACTCACTCGGTGTCATGGAATTCCGCAACAGGCTGTCCGAAGCGACCGGCCTCCAGTTGCCGTCGACGCTGGTCTTCGATCACCCGACCGCGACCGCGATGGCGAAACTGGTGCGGTCCCTGGCTATGCCCGACGGCGCCTCCGAACCCGCCGAGCAGGCGCCCCGGCGCAACCGACCGGTCGACGAACCGATCGCCATCGTGGGCATGAGCTGCCGCTTCCCCGGCGGAGTCACCTCACCGGAGAGCCTCTGGGAACTGCTGGCCGCCGGCACGGACGCCAGCGGAGACTTCCCCGCCGACCGCGGCTGGGATCTGGCGCGACTGTTCGACGCGGATCCCGACAAACCGGGTACCTCCTACACCCGGCGCGGGGGATTCCTGTCCGGCGCGGGAGATTTCGATGCCGCTTTCTTCGGCATCGGTCCCCGGGAGGCGTCCGCCATGGATCCCCAGCAGCGCCTGCTGCTGGAAGCGACCTGGGAGGCGCTGGAGGACGCCGGTATCGACCCGGCCGCGTTGCGCGGCAGCGATACCGGGGTGTTCGCCGGAGCGTGCTCATCCGGTTACGGTGACCGGATCACCGGAGACCTGGAGGGCTACCGTCTCACCGGCACCACCCACAGCGTGATCTCCGGCCGGGTCGCCTACGTCTTCGGTTTCGAAGGTCCCGCCGTCACCGTGGACACCGCGTGCTCGTCGTCGCTGGTCGCCTTGCATCAGGCCACCCGGGCGCTGCGCAACGGAGAGACTTCGCTGGCGCTGGCGAGCGGCGTGACGGTCGCGGCGGATCCGTATCTGTACGTCGACTTCGCGCGCCAGCGCGGCCTGGCGCCCGACGGACGTTGCAAATCGTTCTCCGCGGACGCCGACGGCGTCGGTTTCGCCGAGGGCGTCGGGGTGCTCGTGCTCGAACGGTTGTCCGATGCCCAGCGGCTCGGGCACCCTGTTCTCGCTCTGGTTCGCGGCAGCGCGGTCAACCAGGACGGTGCGAGCAATGGCCTGACCGCGCCGAACGGTCCGTCCCAGGAGCGGGTGATCGCCGCGGCGCTGGCCGACGCGGGGCTCACACCCGCGGACGTGGACGCGGTGGAGGCGCACGGAACCGGCACGACGCTGGGCGATCCGATCGAGGCCACTGCCCTCGTCAACGCCTACGGGCGCGACCGCGCCGGTCGCCCGCTGTTCATCGGGTCGGTCAAATCCAATCTCGGCCACACCATCGCCGCCGCGGGTGTCGGTGGCGTGATCAAGATGGTGCAGGCGCTGCGGCACGAGACCCTGCCGAAGACACTGCACGCGGACGAGCCGAGCCCGCACGTGGACTGGTCGGCGGGTGACGTGCGGTTGCTGACCGAGCCGCAGCCGTGGCCGTCCGGTGACCGGGTGCGTCGAGCGGGCGTCTCGTCGTTCGGTGTCAGCGGCACCAACGCGCACGCCATCCTGGAAGAGGCGCCCGCACCGGCGCCGGTCGTGCCCGCTGCCGGGCCTCCCCTCGAGACGGCCGTGCCCTGGCTGGTGTCGGCCGACTCCGAGTCGGGGCTGCGAGCGCAGGCCGAGCGGCTGCGGCAGTGGTCGATCCACCATCCCGACGCCGCCCTGTGGGACACCGCGCATGCGCTGATAACCTCCCGCGCACAGCTGCCGTGGCGTGGCGCCGTCGTCGGCCGGGGCCGGGACGAACTGCTCGCCGGGCTGGCGGAATTGGCCGCCGGTACCCCGGGCGCGATCGCGGCGAAGGCGAACACGACCGGCCGCACCGCGTTCCTGTTCACCGGTCAGGGCGCGCAGCGCGCCGGGATGGGCGCCGGTCTGTACGCGGCGTTCGGTGTGTTCGCCACGGCCTTCGACGAACTGTGCGCCCACATCGATCCGATGCTCGGCCGGTCGCTGCGGGAGTTGGTCTTCGATCCGGACGGCGCCGGGCTGCTGGATCGGACCGAGTTCACCCAGCCCGCCTTGTTCGCGTTCGAGGTGGCGCTGTTCCGGCTGCTGGAATCGTTCGGCGTCGTTCCGGACGTGCTCATCGGACATTCGATCGGCGAACTGACCGCCGCCTACCTCGCCGGAGTGTGGTCGCTGCCGGACGCGTGCGCGCTGGTGGTGGCGCGCGGGCGGTTGATGGGCGCACTGCCCGGCGACGGCGCGATGCTGGCCGCGGCGATGCCCGAGGACAGGGCGGTGGACGTGCTCGGCGAGTTCGCGAGCCCGGTCTCGATCGCGGCGGTGAACGGGCCGGGATCGGTGGTGTTCTCCGGGGCGGCCACCGCGATCGGCGCGATCGCCGATCGGCTGGCCGCGGCGAATGTGCGGGCCTCGCGGCTGCGGGTGAGTCACGCGTTCCATTCGGCGGCGATGGATCCGATGCTCGGCGAATTCCGGCGAGTAGCAGAAGGTTTGACATACCATCGGCCTTCCGTCCCGATCGTGTCGAATGTGTCGGGCGCTCTGGTCGACGCCGAAGTGACCGATCCGGACTACTGGGTGGCCCAGATACGCGGGTGTGTCCGGTTCGCGCCCGGCATCGCGACCCTGATCGACGACGGCGTCCGGCGGTTCCTCGAGGTCGGCCCGGATGCCGTGCTGGCGGCGATGGTCCGGCAGTGTCTGGCCGAAATGCCCGCGGCGGAAGCGGAGTCGATCGTGGTCGCGGCCGCTCGGCGCTCGACCGACGAGCCGGACCGGTTCGTGATCGCGCTGGCGGAGTCCGCCGCCGGAGGTGTGCCGGTGAACTGGACGCCGTTGTTCACGGGCCGTGCGATCACGCGGGTAGCGTTGCCCACGTACGCCTTCGAGCGGCAGCGGTACTGGTTGCCGCCGGTCCGGGTGGCGGACGTCGCGCACTCGGGTCTGGACGACGCGGGTCATCCACTGCTGGGTGCTCTGGTGCGGTTGCCGGACTCGCCGGATGTCGTGTTCACCGGGCGATTGTCCGCAGCGGATCATCCGTGGCTGGCCGATCACGCGGTCGGCGGGGCGGTCGTGTTCCCCGGCGCCGCTTTCGTCGAACTCGTCCTGCACGTCGGCACGGTCCTGGCCTGCCCGGCGGTGTCCGAGCTGGTGATCGAGGCGCCCCTGCCGGTGCCCGCCGCCGGTGCGATCGAGTTGCGGGTGGTCGCCGGTGGCCCGGACGAATCCGGTGCGCGGGCGGTCACGGTGTATTCGCGGTCGCGCGCCGGTGCGGAGCCCGATGCCGACGCTCCGTGGACGCGTCACGCGACCGCGACGGTGACCGCGCAGGCGGATGGCCCGTCGGCCGCCACGGCGGGGGCGAGCCGGCCGCCGTCCGGTGCGACCGCGCTTGATCTCGCCGGCGCCTATGCGGATCTGGACGAACTCGGCTATGCGTACGGCCCGGCTTTCCGTGGGCTGACCGCGCTGTGGCGCGGCGACGGCGAAGTCTTCGCCGAGGTCGTGCTGCCCGAGTCCGCGCGCAGCCAGGCCGGCGGGTACGGCCTGCATCCGGCGCTGCTGGACGCGGCGCTGCACTCGGTTCTGGTCGGTGGGCTGGCGCCCGAGCCGGTGGCCGGTGCGGTGACTGTGCCGTACTCCTGGGAAGACGTCGGATTGCATGCCGCCGGAGCCACCACGGTGCGGGTTCATGCCGCCGTGTCCGGCTCGGCGGCGGGAGAAACCCGGATCGCGGTGACCCTCACCGACACCTCGGGACGGCTGGTGGCCGAAATCGGTGCGCTGAGCCTGCGCAGTCTCGCGACCGGCGCGTTCACCTCGGTGCGGCACCGCGCAGTCGGCTACGAACTCGACTGGACAGCTCTGCCTGTGGCAGAACCGAGCGCCACCGGAGTCTGGGGCGTCGCCGGTGACCTCGAGACCGTGCACCTCGCGGGCCGGGACATCACGGTGGCCCGGGTCGAAACCGACGTCGACGGGGGAGAGCTGCCCGCGACCGTGCGCGCGGTGGTGACCGAGACGGCGTCGCGCCTGCGGGAATTGCTGGCGCGGGAAGGCCGCGTTGCCGTAGTGACCCGGCGGGCGGTGGCCGTCCACGCCGGAGAGTCCGTGGATCCGGCGGCGGCCGCCGCGTGGGGGTTGCTGCGCACCGCTCAGAGCGAACACCCGGACCGGCTCGCCCTCGTCGACGTCGACGAGTGGGATCGCCTGCGGCACAGTGTCGTATCGGCGCTGGCGCTGGAGGCCGAACCGCAACTCGCCGTCCGCGGCGGAGTCCCGCACGCACCGCGACTGCACCGGGCCGGGCACGCCGGCCTGCGCGGCGCGGAGCTACTGCGCGCCGCCGGACCCGCCGACCATCGGGAATGGGAACTCGCGCCGATCGGGAAAGGCACGCTCGGTGCGGACAACTTCGGTCTGCGTGAACTCCGGGACGCCCGGGCGCCGCTGGCTCCGGGGCAGATTCGGGTGCGCACGATGGCGGTCGGCCTGAACTTCCGGGATGTGCTGGTCGCGCTCGGCACTTACCCCGACCCGGATGCTGTGCTGGGTGTGGAGGGCGCGGGTGTGGTGGTCGAGGTGGGGGCCGGTGTGTCCGAAGTCGTGCCCGGTGACCGGGTTTTCGGGTTCTTGACGGGTGTGGGGTCGTTGGTGGTGGTTGATTGCCGGTTGGTGGTGCGAATGCCTGCGGGCTGGTCGTTCGCGGAGGCGGCGGCGGTGCCCGCGGTGTTCGCGACGGCGTTCTACGGGTTGGTGGATGTGGCCGGGACGCAGGCCGGGGAGACGGTGTTGGTGCATGCCGCGACTGGTGGGGTGGGCATGGCCGCGGTGCAGGTGGGGCGGTGGTTGGGTGCGCGGTTGCTGGTGACGGCGAGTCGGCCGAAGTGGGATGTGTTGCGAGGGTTGGGTTTCGGCGATGAGGAGATCGGTGATTCGCGGTCGTTGGAGTTCGAGGGGAAGTTCGGCGCGCTGACCGGTGGGCGTGGTGTCGATGTGGTGCTGGATTCGTTGGCGGGTGAGTTCGTGGACGCGTCGTTGCGGTTGCTCCGGCCGGGAGGCCGGTTCGTCGAAATGGGCATGCTGGATCGGCGTGATCCAGCCCAGGTCGCCACCGAACACCCCGGAGTCGCCTACAGCGGGTTCATGCTCATGGACGTGGACCCCGACCGGCTGCATGAGATCTTGGTCCGCGTAGTCGACCTCTTCGAGGCGGGTGTGCTCACCGCGTCTCCACTGACCGCATGGGACGTGCGGAAACTTCCCGAGGCGTTGCGATTCATGAGTCAGGCTCGGCATATCGGCAAGAACGTGTTGACCGTGCCGAGGTCGTTGCGGGCTGAGGGCACGGTGTTGATCACCGGTGGTACGGGTGGTCTGGGTGCGTTGGCTGCGCGGCATCTGGTCACCGAGTACGGGGTGCGCAGATTGGTCCTGGCCAGCAGACGCGGCCCGGGCACGCCCGGTGCCACGGAGTTGCGCGACGAACTCGTCGGCCTCGGCGCGCAGGTGGACGTGGTCGCCTGTGACGCCGCGGACCGGGATTCGCTGGACGCGGTACTGGCGGCGATCCCACCGGAGCATCCGTTGACCGGCGTCGTGCACGCGGCAGGGGTACTGGCCGACGCGCTCCTGGAGAACATGACGGCGGAGCAGGTCGCGGAAGTGTTGCGGCCGAAGGTGGACGCGGCGTGGAACCTGCATGCGGCGACGCGTGATGCGGATCTGTCGATGTTCGTGTTGTATTCGTCGATCGCGGGTGTGATCGGCAATGCGGGACAAGCGAATTACGCTGCGGCGAACATGTTCCTGGACGCGCTGGCCCAGCACCGGCGCGTGCACGGTCTGCCCGCGACCTCGATCGCCTGGGGCCCGTGGCAGGCGGACACCGGTATGACTCGGGCGCTCGGTGACGCCGACTTCGCCCGGTTGCGGCGGGAGGGTTTCCCGCCGTTGAGCGAGCAAGAGGGCATGGCCCTGTTCGATGCCGCCCTGTCCGACAGTCGTGCGGCGTTCGTCGCGGCCCGGGTCGCGCTCTCGGAGATCGCCGAGCACGATCCGCGTCCGATCATGCGCGACCTGCTGGGACCCAGCCGGCGCCGAGCCGAGAACGCGGGGGCCGGCACATCCGAGCCGGTGCACCGCCTGGCGGGCTTGCCGACCGCCGAGCAGGACCGCGTCGTCCTCGATCTGGTACGCGCCGAGGCGGCGGCGGTGCTCGGAAGTGACATCGAGTCCATCGCCGCGGACAAACCCTTCACCGACATCGGATTCGACTCGCTCGGTGTCATGGAATTCCGCAACCGGTTGAAATCGGCCGCGGGCGTCCCGGTGCCCTCGACCGCGATGTTCGACTACCCGAGTCCGCGGGAACTGGCCGGCTATCTGCGTCAGGTGATCGCTCCGGTGGAGGATCCCGCGAAACGGATCGCGGCGGACGTGGAAGCGCTGGGCCGCAGCGTCGCCTCCACGGAACTGTCGGCCGCCGACCGGTCGTCGCTGGCGACCACATTGTCCGCCCTGCTGCGTGAACTCGAAGGCAGGGACGCCGGTGCGGTCGATCCGAGCGGCGACGCCGACCATCTCGACACCGCGGACGATCACGAACTCTTCGAGTTCATCGACAACCTCAGCTGAACTGCACGATCAGGAGCCCCACCGATGGCCGACACCGACGAGCTACGCCGCTATCTGAAGAAGACCGCGAAGGAGCTCTACGAGACCAAACAACACCTGCGCGAACTCACCGATCGGACGCGGGAGCCCATCGCCATCGTCGGGATGGCCTGCCGGTACCCGGGCGGCGTCCGATCCGCCGAGGACCTGTGGCGCGTAGCCGCCGAGGGCGTGGACGCCGTCGGCGGGTATCCCTCCGACCGCGGCTGGGACCTGGAGCGGTTGTTCGATCCCGATCCGGACGTCCCGGGGACGGTCTACACGCGGGAGGGCGGTTTCCTCGACAGCGTGGCCGATTTCGACGCGGGCTTCTTCGGCATCAGCCCGCGCGAGGCCGCCGCGATGGACCCACAGCAGCGCTTGATGCTCGAGGCGGCCTGGGAGGCCCTGGAAGACGCAGGCATCGACCCGCTGTCGCTGCGCGGTAGCGACACCGGCGTGTTCGCCGGGGTGGCCCACCAGAACTATGGGCCCCGCGTCGGCTCCCCCGATATCACGGCCGAAACGGAAGGCCATGCCTATCTGGGTGTTTCCAGCAGCGTGCTGTCTGGCCGGATCGCCTACACCCTCGGGCTGGAGGGGCCTGCGGTCTCGATCGACACGGCATGCTCGTCGTCGCTGGTCGCCCTGCACCTCGCGTCCAGGGCGCTGCGCAACGGCGACGCCACCCTGGCCTTGGCGGGCGGGGTCACCGTGATGTCGGATCCGTCCCTGCTCATCGCGTTCGCGCGGCAGCGCGCCCTCTCTCCCGACGGCCGGTGCCGGGCATTCGCGGCGGCGGCCGACGGCACCGGTTTCTCCGAGGGACTCGGCGTGCTGGTGCTCGAACGGCTCTCCGACGCACGGCGGCACGGGCACACCGTCCTGGCGGTCGTCCGCGGCAGCGCGATCAACCAGGACGGCGCGAGCAACGGACTTACCGCGCCGAACGGCCGGTCGCAGGAAGCCGTGATCGGGCAGGCGTTGCGCGACGCGGGCTTGGCGCCCGCCGACGTCGACGTGGTGGAAGCGCACGGTACGGGCACGATGCTGGGCGATCCGATCGAAGCCCGGGCGCTGATCGCCGCCTACGGCGCTCGGGAGACCGAGACGCCCTTGCGGCTGGGATCGCTGAAATCGAATATCGGGCACACCTCGGCCGCGGCGGGCGTCGGGGGCGTGATCAAGATGGTGCAGGCCATGCGGCACGAAATGCTGCCGAAGACCTTGCACATCGACGCGCCCACTCCCCATGTGGACTGGTCGGCGGGTACCGTGCGGCTGCTGCGGGAGAGCGAGCCGTGGCCCACCGGTGCCAGGGTCCGGCGCGCGGGCGTGTCGTCGTTCGGCGCCAGCGGCACCAACGCCCATGTCGTCCTCGAGGAAGCGCCCGCCGACCCGGCCCCCGCCGAAACGGAGTCCGAGCCCGCTCCCGCCGAAACGAAAGACGCGTCACTGCACGCCGTTCCATTGCTGTTGTCGGCGGGTTCCGGCGCCGCACTGCGGGAACAGGCGGACCGCTTGCGCCGCTGGATGACCGACGCCCCGGAGACGGATTCGCGGGATCTCGCGCATTCGCTGCTCACCTCCCGTGCTCGGCTGGAGTGGCGAGGCGCGGTCGTCGGCCGTGACCGGGACGAACTCCTGGCCGGTTTGGCGGCCCTCGCCGAGGGACGCTCCACGCCGGGCGTGATCGAGAGCCGGGCTCGCGCGGGACGCACGGCGTTCCTGTTCACCGGTCAGGGCGCGCAGCGCGCCGGAATGGGACGGGAACTGTCCGCGGCGTTCCCGGTGTTCGCGGCGGAGCTGGACCGGGTGTGCGCCGAATTCGATCCGCTGCTCGGACGTTCGCTGAAGGACCTCCTCTGTGCCGAGGCGCCGGACGGCGACAGCGCGCCGGGACCGCTGGATCGGACCGAGTTCACCCAGCCCGCGCTGTTCGCCTTCGAGGTGGCGCTGTACCGGCTCGTCGAATCCTTCGGTGTGGCCCCGGATGTGCTGCTCGGCCATTCCATCGGCGAACTGGCGGCGGCGTATGTCGCCGGAGTGTGGTCGTTGCCCGACGCGTGTGCGCTGGTGGCGGCACGCGGCCGTCTCATGGGGGGCCTGCCGGCGGGCGGCGCGATGCTGGCGGTGGCGGTGCCGGAAGAGGAGGCGTCGGCCGCGCTCGACGCGTACCACGGCCGGGTCTCCGTGGCGGCGGTGAACGGGCCGTCGTCGGTGGTGCTGTCGGGTGACGCCGACGCGGTCGCGGAGATCGAGCGGCACTTCGGCGACCGAGGCCGCCGGACGAACCGGCTGCGCGTCAGCCACGCCTTCCATTCGGCGCGGATGGACCCGATGCTGTCCGAGTTCCGGACGGTGGCTTCCGGTGTCGCCTATCGACGGCCGACGATCCCGATCGTCTCGAACGTCTCGGGGGCGACGGCAGGCGACGAGCTGACCGATCCCGAGTACTGGGTCCGTCAGGTCCGGGCGGCGGTGCGGTTCGCGCCGGGCGTCCGGGCGCTGGCCGCGAGCGGGGTGGTGCGGTTCCTGGAGATCGGTCCCGACGCGGTGCTGACCGCGATGACCCGGGAATGTCTCGCCGACCAACCCGATATCGAGGCCCGCTGCACGGTGGTCGCCGCCGCGCGGCGTGGCGCGGACGAGGCCGGGCAGCTCACCGCTTTCCTGGCCGCCGCCCACGCCGCGGGCGCCGAAGTGGATTGGCGGCCGCTGTTCGCCGGCCGCGCGCCGCGCCGAGTCGCCTTACCCACCTACGCTTTCCAGCGTCAGCGGTACTGGCTGCCGCCGACCGACGGGATCGGCGATGTGAGCCGCGCCGGTCTGACCGCGATGGACCACCCGATGCTCGGCGCGGCGCTGGCCCTGGCCGGCACGGACGAGTGGCTGTTCACCGGCCGCCTGTCCACGCTGTCACAGCCGTGGCTGGCCGACCACACGGTGTTCGGCACGGTGCTGTTGCCCGGCACCGCGTTCGTGGAGTTCGCGCTGGCGGTCGGCGCGCGACTGAACGCCGCGACGGTCGACGAACTGGTCCTGGAGGCGCCGTTGCGGCTGGACGAGGGAACCGAGGTCGATCTCCAGATCAGCGTCGAATCACCCGACGACGCGGGGCGCAGGCGCTTCGTCATCGCGTCGCGGACAGTCGGTGACCGGACCGCCGGGTCCACGCACGCACGCGGTGTACTCGCGCCCGCCACCGAAGACGCGCCGGACTCCGGCGGTACGGACGGGCCGGCCCCGGACGAGGACGTGACGACCGGAGACGCGCTGTACGACGAACTGGCCGCACGCGGCCTCGATTACGGACCCGCATTCCGTGGCGTGCGCCGGATCTGGCGCCGCAACGACGCCGTCCTGGCCGAAGTGCGTCTCGGCGAGACGACTTCGGATGCCTCGCGTTTCGGTGTGCACCCAGCTCTGCTCGATGCCGCACTGCACGCCGCTGTCGACGTATTGGCCGCCGATTCGCCCGCACATCACGCGCCGCTGCCGTTCTCCTTCGCCGGCGTGCGGTTGTCTCGTGGTGGCGCGAGCGCGGCGCGGGCGCTGATCCGGCCCATGGGCGCGGACGGGGTGCGGGTCGAGTTGCGCGACGATATGGACGCGTCGCTGCTCACCATCGACGCGCTGCAGGCGCGGCCGGTCGACCGCGAGGCGGTGCGCGACACCCCCTCGGCCGCACCCCACGGTCTCTACGACGTGCAGTGGGTGGCGGTGTCCTCCGGCGCGCCGTCCGGCGCGGTGCGGCTGGCCGCGGTCGGCGGACCAGCCCGATCCGATTTCGACGAACACCATCCGGATATGGCCGCGCTGACCGCGGTCGCCGGGACCTCCAACGGCCGCCACGCCGATGCGGTGGTGTGGTTCGCCGAGCCCGGAACCGGGCACACCGACAGCGCCGAGGCCGACAGCGTGCGCCGCAGCGCGAACACCGCGCTTGTCACGGTGCAGTCCTGGTTGCGCCTGCCCGAGTCCGCCGATACCCGGCTGGTCGTGGTGACCCGCAACGGCGCCGGGCGGCCGGGCGAGGATCCGGACCTGGCGGCCGCGGCGACCTGGGGACTGCTGCGCAGCGCGCAATCGGAGCATCCGGGCCGGATCGTCCTGGTGGACGCCGAGCGCGGCGCGGTCGTCGGGCCCGAGCTGATCTCGGTGGCCCTCGCCACCGACGAGCCTCAGCTGGCGGCGCGCGACGGCGACCTGCTCGCGCCCCGGCTCACCCGGCGCGGCGAGGCGACCGGCGCGCCCGTCAACCTGGGTTCGGGCGCGGTGCTGATCACCGGCGGCACAGGTGGATTGGGTGCCCTGGTGGCCCGGCACCTGGCCGCGACGCATGGTGTGCGGGACCTGGTCTTGGTGTCCCGCCGTGGCGAACGCGCCGACGGTGTGGCCGAGCTGGTCGCCGAACTGACCGGACTCGGTGCCCAGCCGCGGGTGCTGGCCTGCGACGTCGCCGACCGTGCCGCGGTGCTGGCCCTGCTCGGCCAGTTGGCCGACGGTCCGGAGCTGACCGCCGTGATCCATGCCGCGGGCGTCCTGGACGACGCGACGCTCGACGCGCTCACTCCCGACCGGATCGAACGGGTCTTCGCGCCCAAGGTCGACGCCGCCCTCCACTTGGACGAACTCACCCGGGACCGGAACCTTTCGGCGTTCGTTCTCTTCTCGTCGATCGCCGCGGTCCTGGGCTCGGCGGGCCAGGGCAATTACGCCGCCGCCAACTCGGTGCTGGACGCGCTGGCCCGGCGTCGCGCCGCGGCGGGACTGCCCGCGGTCACGGTGGCCTGGGGCCCGTGGAATCAGAACGGCGGGATGACCGCCGACCTGGGCCGCGCCGGTCTGGAACGGCTGTCGCGCATGGGTTTCCGGCCCCTGACCGAGTCCGACGGACTCGCGTTGTTCGACCGTGCCGCGGGCGCGGGCACGCCGCTGGTCGCCGCCGTGGATTTCGACACCGCGGCATTGTCCGCGCAGGCCCGCGCGGGGTTGCTGCCGCCGCCGCTGCGTTCGCTGGTGGCGGTACCGCGCCGCGCCGCAGGGGGCGGCGGCGACTTGGCGGAGCGGCTCGCGTCGGCGCCACCGGACCGCAGCGACGAGATCGTGCTGGAATTCGTGCGCGGGCAGGTCGCCGAGGTATTGGGCCACCCAACGGGCGATCTCATCGAGGCCGACAAACCGTTCAGCGAGCTGGGATTCGACTCGCTGGGCGCGGTGGACCTGCGCAATCGCCTCACCAAGGCCACCGGTCTGCGTCTTCCGTCCACCCTCGCCTTCGACCACCCGACTTCGGCCGCCGTCGCTCGGTTGCTGCGTTCCCGGATCGAGGGCGCCGGACCGGGAGTCCGCCGCGCGCGGCAGCGCACGCGAGCCGACGAACCGATCGCGATCGTCGGCATGGCCTGCCGATACCCCGGCGGAGTCGGCTCGCCGGACGAGCTCTGGGATCTGGTGGCCTCGGGTACGGACGCCATCAGTGAGTTCCCGGCGGATCGCGGCTGGGATCTGGATCGCTTGATCCATCCGGACCCGGAGCACCCCGGCACCTCCTACGTCAAGGAGGGCGGGTTCTTGACGGACGCGGCCGACTTCGACGCCGGATTCTTCGGAATCGGCCCGCGGGAGGCGAACGCGATGGACCCGCAGCAGCGCTTGCTGCTGGAGGTGTCGTGGGAAGCGCTCGAGCACGCGGGTATCGATCCGGTGTCGCTGCGGGGCACCGACACCGGCGTCTACACGGGAGTGATGTATCAGGACTACGAGGTCTTGACCCGCAAAGCCGGTCCCGAGGCCGAAGGCTATGTCGGTACCGGCTCGGCGGCGAGTGTGGTCTCGGGGCGCATCGCGTATTCGCTCGGCCTGGAAGGCCCCGCGATGACGGTGGACACGGCGTGCTCATCCTCGCTGGTGGCGCTGCACGTGGCGTGCCGGGCGCTGCGTCAGGGGGAGAGTTCGCTCGCCCTGGTGGGCGGTGCGACGGTGATGGCCACGCCCACGGTGTTCGTGGAATTCTCCCGTCAGCGCGGCCTGGCCGCGGACGGGCGGTGCAAATCGTTCTCGGCCGCCGCCGATGGGGTGGCCTGGGCGGAGGGCGCGGCCGTCCTGGTGGTCGAACGGCTGTCGGACGCACGGCGGCTCGGCCACAACGTGCTCGCGGTGGTGCGCGGCAGCGCGGTGAACCAGGACGGCGCCAGCAACGGCCTCACCGCGCCGAACGGCCCGTCGCAGGAGCGCGTGATCGCGGCCGCGCTGGCCGATGCCGGGCTCGGCCCCTCCGACGTGGACGCCGTGGAAGCGCACGGGACCGGCACGACCTTGGGCGACCCGATCGAGGCACAGGCGTTGCTCGCCACCTACGGTCAGGGCCGTCCGGAAGGTCCCCTGCGGGTCGGATCGCTCAAGTCCAATATCGGCCACACGCAGGCGGCGGCCGGTGTCGGCGGCGTGATCAAGATGGTGCAGGCCCTGCGCCACGAAGTGTTGCCGAGAACTCTGCACGCGGACGAACTCTCCCCGCACGTGGATTGGTCGGCCGGATCGGTGCGGGTGCTGACCGACGCCGAGCCGTGGACCGTCGGTAACCGGGTGCGGCGCGCGGGAGTGTCGTCGTTCGGCATCAGCGGCACGAACGCGCATGTGATCCTCGAGGAAGCGCCCCCGTCCGCGCACGACGAGCGCACGGCGGCGGGCCCCGATCCGGTGGCGGGCGACGCGGTGCCGCTCGTGGTCTCCGGGAAAACCTCCGAAGCGCTGCGGGCTCAAGCCGAACGCTTGCGCTCCTGGCTGCGGGACGAGCCGGAGATCGACTCGTGGCGGGTGGCGCGCGCGCTGCTCGACTCCCGCGCGCTCCTGGATCGCCGCGGCGTGGTGGTCGGACGCGATCGGCAGGAACTGCTCGCCGGGCTGGCCGCGCTGGCGGCGGGCGCGGCATCGCCTCATGCGGTCGAAGCACAGGCGGTGCCGGGTGCCACGGCCTTCCTGTTCACCGGCGGCGGCGCGCAGCGCGTCGGCATGGGCGCGGACCTGTACCGGGCGTTCCCGGTCTTCGCGACCGCTCTGGAGGAAGTCTGCGCGGAGTTCGACCGGCATCTCGGAGGTTCGCTGCGGGAGGTGATGTTCACCGACGCGGCCGGGGTGCTGGATCGGATGGACTGGATGCAGCCCGCGTTGTTCGCGTTCGAGGTGGCGATGTTCCGGCTGCTGGAGTCGTACGGTCTCGTACCGGATGTGCTGGCGGGTCACTCGCTCGGCGAACTCGTCGCGGCATACGTGTCCGGGGTCTGGTCGCTCGCCGACGCCTGTGTCCTGGTGGCGGCGCGAGGACGGTTGATGGGGGCCGCGCCCTCCGGTGGGGCGATGCTGGCGGCCGCGGTGTCGGAGACGGAAGCGGAGGACCTGCTGACCGGCCTCGGCGACCGGCTCGCGATCGGGGCGGTGAACGGCCCGGAGTCGGTGGTGTTCTCGGGGCACGCCGATGCCGTCGGCGAGATGCAGCGGCGGCTGACCGAGGCGGGACGCAAGACCACCCTGCTGCGGATCTCGCACGCGTCCCATTCGATGCTGATGGAGCCTGTGCTGGAGGAATTCCGTGCGGTGGCCGAGGGGCTGACCTATCGCAGGCCGACCGTGCCGATCGTGTCGAACGTTTCCGGCGCGCAGGCCGGTGACGAGGTGTGCGATCCGGGCTACTGGGTGGCGCAGGTGCGCAGCTGTGTGCGTTTCGCTCCCGGGGTGCGCAGTCTCCTCGACGCCGGGGTACGCCGTTTCGTCGAGGTCGGGCCGGACGCCGCGCTCACCGCGATGACCGGGGAATGCCTGGCCGAGCGTCCGGAGGTGGCGGCGAAGTCGCTGGTGGCGGCGTCGTCGCGGCGGTCGGTCGACGAGGTGGCCCAGTTCGTCACCCTCCTCGCGCAGTCCTACGCCGCAGGGGTACCGGTGCGCCTGCGGTCGCTGCTGCCCGCGGGAGACACGCGGGTGGCGCTGCCGACGTACGCGTTCCAGCGCCGCCGCTATTGGGTGCAGCCCGCTCCCGAGGTCGTGACGGGGTCGTTCGGGCATCCGCTGCTGACCAGCGCGGTACCGCTGGCCGGGAAGGACGAATGGCTGTTCACCGGCCGGTGCTCCACGCGTACCCAGCCTTGGATCGCCGACCACGCGGTGTTCGGCTCGGTATTGCTGCCCGGAACGGCCTTCGCGGAGATGGCCCTGGCCGCGGGCGCGCATCTGGACGCCGGGGTGGTCGAGGAACTCCTGTTGCAAGCTCCCCTCCTGCTCAGCGCGGGCGTCGAAACCGATGTGCAGCTGACTGTCGGTGGGCGGGACGAGGAAGGGCGGCGCAGTTTCACCATCCACTCCCGCCCGGCGGCCCGGGACGCGGCCGACACGCAGGCGTGGGTACAGCACGCCAGCGGTGTCTTGAGCACGGCAGACGAGGACCTCGCGCCGGTCTGGGGCGAACGGGCATGGCCGCCTCCGGATGCGGCGCCGTCGGACGGGTCGCTCTACGACCGGCTGGCGGAACGCGGCCTGGACTACGGTCCCGGCTTCCAAGGCGTGACCGCGCTGTGGTCGCGCGGTGAGCAGACTTTCGCCGAGGTCTCCCTCGACGAATCCGTCACCGCCGCGGCGGCGTCGTACGGTATCCACCCGGCGCTGCTGGACGCCTGCCTGCACGCGGCGCTCGGCGATCTGATCGGTGAGCTGCCCGCCGAGCAGGTGCCGTTGCCCTTCTCGTTCGCCGGTGTGCGGTTGTGGCGACCTGGACCCACCGCCGTGCGCGTTCACGTCGTCCGCGATGCCGAGGGCCAGGTCGCGATCGACATCGCCGACGAGACCGGCTCGCCCGTGGCGCGCATCGATGCGGTCTCCGCTCGTCCCATCGCGGCCGACGCCCTGGGGCCCGTGGCCGCGGGGCGTCGTGCGGCGCCCCTGCTCCTGCGCTGGACGCGCGCGGAGCTACCGGCGTTGCGGGCCGTGCCCGACCGCTTGGCGACGATGGGACCGACACGGGTATCCGGCGTCGAGCGCCGCTACGCCGATGTCACCGAACTGACTGCGGCCGAACCGCTTCCGGAAGTGGTCGTGTGGTCGCCCGGCGACGGTCCGGCGGGCCCGGTGGACCCGGGGACCGTGCGGCACGCGACACGTACGACATGGGAGTTGCTGCGGTCCTGGCTGTCGAGCGAGCGGCTGGCGGAGACTCGGCTCGTGGTGGCGACCCGCCGGGCGACGGGCTTGCCCGGCGAGTCGATCGATCTGGCCGCCGCGGCGGTGACCGGTCTGGTCCGCAGCGCGCAGTCGGAACAACCGGGCCGCATCGTGCTCCTGGACCACGACGAGGACCTGGACGCGAAGACGGTGCTCGGCGTCATCGAATCAGGGCACGCCCAAGTGGCGGTCCGCAGGGGAGAACTCCACCTACCGCGCCTCGCCTCTGCCGACCTACCCGAAACACTGCTCAGCACAGGCGTTTTCGGAGACGGAACGGTACTGGTCACCGGCGGGACCAGCGGATTGGGCGCGGTGCTCGCCCGGCACCTGGTCGTCGCACACGGCGTCCGGCATCTGCTGCTGGTGTCGCGCCGCGGCGCGTCCGCCGACGGGGTGGCGGAACTGGTCGCCGAGCTGGACGGGCTGGGTGCGCGCACCCGGGTCGCCGCGTGCGACGTGGCCGATCGCGAGGGTCTGGCCGCCGTGCTGGAGTCGATCGGGCAGGAGCATCCGCTGACGGCGGTCATCCATTCCGCGGGCTTGATCGACGACGCCACCATCGAGACGCTGACCGAACGACAGCTCGATCGCGTGCTCGCGCCGAAGGTCGACGGCGCACTGCACCTGCACGAGCTCACTCAGGGCCGGGATCTGGCGGCGTTCGTCGTGTTCTCCTCCGCGGCGGCGATTCTGGGGTCGCCCGGACAGGGCAACTACGCGGCCGCGAACGCGTTCCTCGACGGGCTCGCGCATGCCCGCCGCGCACAGGGGCTGCCCGGCTTGTCGGTCGCCTGGGGGCTGTGGAACCAAGGCACGGGCATGACCGCCGAGATGGACCGCGCCACGCTGGCGCGGCTGCAGCGCATGGGTCTGCGGATCCTCGGTGAGGCGGACGGGACGTCGCTGTTCGACGCCGCGCTCACCACGGACGCGGCCGTGGTCGCCTGCGTCGAATTCGACCAGCCCGCCCTGGCGGCGCAGGCACGTGCCGGGCTGCTGCCCGAGGTGCTGAGCGGCCTGGTGCCCAGCCGTGCGCGGCGAGTCACGGCCGCGCGCACGTCCGGCGGTCTGCTGGCCGACCGGCTCGCCGCGGCGCCGGAGGACGAACGCGACGCGTTGGTGCTCGGATTCGTCCGCGAGCACGCCGCGGCGGTACTGGGCTACCGATCCGCGGACGCCATCGATCCCGAAACACCGTTCAGCGAGATGGGTTTCGATTCACTGGGCGGCGTCGAGCTGCGCAACCGCCTGTCGGAAGGCACGGGGACGCGTCTGCCCTCGACCCTGGTATTCAACTACCCGACGGTGAGCGCGGTGGCGAAATTGCTGCGGTCGCACTGGGAGGCGACCGCGACCACCTCGGCGATCGACGACCAGATCACCGCGCTCACCGCCTTGTTCGCGACGCTGCCGTCCGCGGAGGACAAAGCCCGGCTGGCCGAACGGATCCGCGCGGCGCTGACCGACGCCGTGGACGAACCCGAGTCCGAACCCGAGCCCGCCGCCGCGCAGGGCCGGGACGCCGTGGCGGCGGCCGCCACCGCGGACGAACTGTTCGCTCTCATCGACCAGCAGATCTCCGGAAAGTAGAGGAAAGTCATGACACTCAACGACCCGTCGGCGATCGCGGTGACCGATGGGGTGCGCTCGCTGCACCTGCAGTGGGACGACCCCGGTATCGCCGTGCTCGGCATGATCCAGCTCTCCCGCGACGAACTCGTCGAGCGCATCCGCACCGGCGCCCTGCCGCTGCCGCCGCTGGCCAAAGTGCTCAACATCGAGGTGGTCGCCGCCGAGCCGGGGCGGATGACCTTGAGCCTCACCCCCGACGAGCGGCATGTGAACTTCCTCGGCGTCGTGGGCGGCGGTGTCGTCGGCACGGTGCTCGACGTCGCGATGTGGGGCGCGGTCCAGCTGTCGGTGGACGACAAATCCATGCTCACGACCGTGAGCATGACCACCAATCTGGTGCGCGGAGTCTCGCACAACCAGGGTGCGCTGCAGGCGATAGCGGAGGCGGTGCACGTCGGCCGAACCACAGCCACCGCCGAAAGCCGCCTGGTCGACGCCAACGGCAAGGTCTACGCGACCGCCGTCGCGACCTTCGTGCGGGTGGGCGGCGGAAACGGGTGACTGCCGATGGGCCCGGGGATGTGGTCCCCGGGCCCACCGCGGTCCACGATCAGAGTTCCGCCGCCAGCTGGGTGCCCTGCTGGATGGCGCGTTCGGCGTCGAGCTCCTTCGCCTCGTCGGCTCCGCCGATGACATGCACGCGCACGCCCAAAGATTCGAGCTGGTCGCCTAGGTCGCGAACCGATTCCTGGCCCGCGCACACCACGACGTTGTCGACTTCGATCACCCGGCGGCCCTGCCGTTGCGGGCCGAAACTGATGTGCAAGCCGCGATCGTCGATCCGCTCATAGTTGACTCCGCCGATCTGCTCGACACCGCGCGCCTCCAGGGCGGCGCGATGGATCCAGCCGGTCGTCTTCCCGAGAGTCAGTCCGAAGGGCCCCGACTTGCGCTGCAGGAGGGTCACTTCCCGGATTCCCGGCGCGGGCCTGCGGGGCCGCAGCTGGCCGGGAGCGTGGATGTCATCGGTGACACCCCACTCGTCGCGCCATTGGTCGAGCGTCAACGGCCCTTGGTGGCCCGCGGTGAGGAATTCGCCGACGTCGAATCCGATTCCGCCCGCGCCGATGACGGCCACCCGGTCCCCGACGGGCTTCTCCCGCCGGATCAGTTCCGGATACGACAGCACCATCGGGTGATCGATACCGGGGATGTCGGGAACACGGGGACGCACGCCGGTGGCCAGCACCACGTCGTCCCAGCCGCCGGCCGCGAGCTGTTCGGCGGTGACGCGGGCGTTCAAACGCACGGTGACGCCGGTGAGTTCCAGCTTGCGCCGGTAGTACCGGATCGTCTCGTCGAACTCCTCCTTGCCGGGAATGCGGCGGGCGAGGTCGAACTGACCGCCGATCCGATCCTCGGCTTCGAAGAGCTCCACCTGATGCCCGCGCTCGGCCAGCCCGATCGCGGCAGACAGCCCGGCCGGACCGGCCCCGACGACCGCCACCCGCTTGGCCCGCCTGGTGGGCAGCAGTTGCAGCAGCGTCTCGTGGCACGCGCGGGGATTCACCAGGCAGGACACGGTCTGCCGGGTGAAGGTGTGGTCCAGGCAGGCTTGGTTGCAGGCGATGCAGGTGTTGATCTCGTCCACGCGGGATCCGGCGGCCTTGTTCACCCACTCCGGATCGGCCAGCAACGGCCGGGCCAGCGAGATGAGGTCCGCTTCACCCCGCTCCAGGATCTGTTCGGCGACCTCGGGCATGTTGATCCGGTTCGACGCGCACACCGGAATCGAGATGTGCTCCTTGAGCGCCGCGGTGTATCCGACGAACGCGGCCCGCGGCACCGAGGTGACGATCGTCGGCACCCGCGATTCGTGCCAGCCGATATCGGTGTTGATGACGTCCACCCCGACGGCTTCCAATTCCTTGGCCAGATCGATGATCTCCGCGTAGGTCTGCCCGTCCTCCACGAATTCCGCCAGCGACATCCGGAACATGATGAGCAGGTCGTCGCCGACGGCGGCTCTGGTCCGGGCGGCGACCTCGACCGGGAACCGTCGCCGGTTCGCTGCCGAGCCGCCCCAGCGATCGGTGCGGGTGTTGGTGCGCGGCGCGAGGAACTGGTTGATCAGGAAGCCTTCGCCGCCCATGATCTCGACACCGTCGTAACCGGCCAGCTGCGCCAGCTGTGCGCAGCGCACGTGATCGGCGATCGTGGTCTCGATCTCCTGCTCGGTGAACGCCCGCGGCTCGAACGCGGTGAGCGGCGACGCCACCGCCGAGGGAGCCAGATTGGTGGGGATATTCGAATCGCGGCCCCCGTGCAGGATCTGCAGGGCGATCTTGCCGCCCTCCGCGTGGACGGCCTCGGTGATCACGCGGTGCCGCTGCGCGTCGGTCTCGTCCAGCATGGCGCAGGCGAACGGCCACAGCCACCCGTCGCGGCTGGGGGAGTATCCGCCGGTGACGATCAGCCCCACTCCGCCGCGTGCGCGTTCGGCGAAGAACGCGGCCAGCCGGTCGATGTGCCAGGCCCGGTCTTCCAGGCCGGTGTGCATGGAGCCCATCACGACTCGGTTGCGCAGTCGCACCCTCCCCAGCTCGATCGGCGACAGCAAATGAGGAAAGGCGGAACTCATGGGATGAACCTAACGGCAGCTACCCGCCTCCGCAATCGCTGGCGGCCCATGCCATCAGCGACGCACGGCTGGAGTCGTCCACACTCCGGGATAGGGGCGACAAGTCGGCAACTCGAACCTCCGGGGACCGGCCTCGCCGCCGGTCTCGCGGACAACCCCGCTCGGGTCAACGGCGCGCTGGTTCGATGTCGAGCGCGCGCTGAAGCTGGCTTGCCCACCAGCGCAGCTGAGCGGTGGAGTCTTGTGCTGCGGCGCCGGTGATGCCGGCGCTCCGGCGGAAGTCGCTGCCATAGAGGGGCTCGGTTGCCATCGCCTGGTGAAGGGCCGCGACCGCGAGTCGTGTCTCGTCGAGAGAACTTCCGGGGGGCCGGCTCCGATGCAGGGCGTCGACGACCGGGTCGAGCATGCCGGCGCCATGGTCGCGCCATCCCGCCGCGTGCAGCGCCGCTGCGAGTTCGCCGTAGCCGCCCCGGTACACGGTCTCGAGGGACTCGATGAGGTCGAGGAGATCGGTGCCGTGCTCCAGCCATGCGGTGATGACGTCTTGGAGCGCGGCTCGAAGCCGGCGTCCACCGTGACGAAGGAGTTCGGCGAGCAGCTTCTCGCGATTGCCGAAGTGATGCGTGACGCCCGCGTCGGTCATGCCCACCCGCGCTGCCACCGCGCGCACCTGTACGGCGGCAACGCCTCCCTCGGCCAGCAGCGAAGCCGCGGCATCGAGGATCAACCGGCGAGCTTCGTCCGGTGGTCTGCGCGTTCTCGGGTTGGTCACCGGCGGAATCTTACCTTGACTTACCAAGGTTTTACCGCGTACCGTTACCTTGATATCTCAAGGTAGATCGGAGGGCATGTCGATGTTCGAAATCGACGAGCTGAGAGGCGGATTCGGCAAGGAGGCGGCTAAGCGATGGCAGATATGAGCCTCGCGCTGCACGACGTCATACTTCGGGCCACGGTGACCGGCACGGGGCCGACGGTCCTGTTGCTGCACGCGGGCCAAGAGAGTCGCGACGTCTGGGCACCGGTCGCGGAGGGGATGATCGAGTGCGGATTGCGGACGGTGGCCTTCGATCTGCGCGGGCACGGCGAAAGTTCCGGTCGGGCGACCACTTTGCGGCCGATTGCCGACGACGTGATCGAGATGGTGGCTCGCGAACCGGCGCCGATCGTCGTGGTGGGCGCCTCCCTCGGAGGGTTCGCCGCCGTCGCCGCCCTCGCGGAGTCGTCCGTCGCGCAGCGTGTCGCCGGCCTCGTGCTCGTGGACGTCGTTCCTGACGTCGATGCGGATCGCGCCCGCCGCTGGCTCGACGACCGCGGGCTCCTCGCGCGCAACATCCAGCTCGCCGACGACATTCTCGCGTCCCGCTCCGAGCTCCACGCGATCGTCGCGGCATCCGACCTGCCCATCCTGCTCGTGCGGGGAGGGCGACGCTCTCCGCTCGGCGACGCCGACGTGGACCGGCTCCGCGCGGCCAACAGACGCGTCACCGTTGCCCGTGTACCGGAGGCCGGGCATCTCGTCGCTCGCGACGCCCCCGGAGAACTCGCCCGCATCGTTTCGGCGCACGCCACCAAGTGGCTGGGCACCGACGAGGTAGTCCGTCGCGCGTTCGAGCTGCAGCGCTCGCTCGGCGCCGAACAGATCGAGCACCCGGGCGGGACTCTGTTCGAGCACCTTCGCCGGGTGCACGCCCTCACCGTCGAATGGAACGCCGCGCCACGAACTCGGCTGGCGTCGATCTGTCACGCGTCATACGGCACCGACGGGTTCCGGCACGCCCTGCTGCCGTCCACGGACGACCAACAGCTGCGTCACGTCATCGGCCCTGACGCGGCGGCGCTGGTGTATCTCTACGGCGCATGCGATCGTTCGCGCACCTACCGCGAACTCGGCCGACGCCCCTTACCCGTGATCGACAGATTCACTGGCGGATCGAAGACGATCGAAGGAACCGAACTCCATGATTTCGCCGTCCTGACCGTCGCCAACGAACTCGACATCGCCCGCCACGCCCAGCAGCCACCGTCGATTCGCCGCGATATCCGTGACCTCGTCACCGCGCTGGCCACCTACGCGCCGGACGAGGCGGCGGAAGCTCTCGCCGACGAAACGCTCGCTCGAGCGGACGCCGAGTGACCCGACCGGCTGAGCAGCAGCGCGAGCTCGCGGTTCTGCGGCGAGTTCGGCCAGGCTCGCGTCGTCGGGGTCGTGGTAGCGGCGATGGAGCGATTTGCGTGCTGCGAGTGGCAGTTTCGGTTGTTGTGCAGGTGGCCCAGGTTGGCTTCGAGTTCGGCGACCAGTGGTACAAGGTGTTGAATGGCGACGAAGACCTCGATATTCTGGGCCGATGCTGGCCGAGTTCTTCGAAGGCATGGTGCGCGAAAGCGGGGGCGATGGTCACGTCGGGTGATCTTCCGGGACTGGATCTACCGCATGTCGACGCGCACGCCGAATTAGGCGGTCTCGGCGCCGTCGAACTGCACCATCCCACCCAGGACATCGACCAAGACGGTCTGCTCGACAGCGCGACCATCACCGGCGACGATGCCGTGCAGGTGTGGACCGACATCGATCACGACGGCTTCGCCGATCACGTCAAGGTGGTGGAGAAGGACGGCGACTACACCGCCTGGGAGTTCCATCGACATCCGGACGGAACCTCGGAGTGGATTCGGACGGACCAGGGGCGGCTGGGCACTCGAGCGGTGCCGCCTTCCCGCTGAGGGAGAGTGCGGCAGCGCCGGTTCGGGCAGAACTGCTTACCGGTTCGACGGCAGAACCAGGGCCTTGCCCCAGCACGGGGCGATGAGCTTCCACATCGCGTGCCTCCGAACCATATCCAGCAGAACGGCCTGGATGACCGGGCGGTTCTGCACGGCGGTGTTGTTGGGGAACGGGGTGCAGTGCGGGGGACGGGCAGTGAACCCGCGGGGGAGGAGTAGGACAGGTGTTACTGGCGGGCTGCCGAAAAAGGACTCTTCCGGTCGGCCGCGCGGTGGAACCGAACACCCTGCCCGGCTCCACGGAAAGTGACTCGAAAGTGACCGCGGCGACGAGATCACATCCGTCGCCATCGTCGGCACTGTGGTTGCGGAGGGATGAGTCTGGTCCAGAAGTCGTGGCGTACGGCGTCCCACAACGCGTTGAGTTCCGGAAGGAGTTCTCGCGCTCGAACGAGGTCCGGTAGATCGTCGGGACCGAAGGATGCGATTGTCGTGGCGTCAGAGGCATCGTGGACGGCGACGATAGAGATGAGATGGTCCTGAAACACCCGCCAGGTCGCCCGCAATCCGTCTGCTTCAGTTCGTCGAGTATCGTCCATGATTCTTCTTTCACATCACGTTGTGTTCCACACCACTACCGATGTTGTCGACACCGAACGCGAGCGGACATTCCACTGTATTCAGCTCGAGGGGTACCCCGTCGTGCGAAATCTGCGATTGGGGGCAACCCGCGGCGCTGTCCGGTGGGGCGAAGCAATCCGCGGCGGCGGCAATAGTGGACGAGCATCGACTGGAGTATTTCCACACCCGCTCGGCCGCGTTCTGCTCATTTGCGGTATGTGCGGGCGACCAGTGCCGAACGTAGGCGCCAAAGCCCATTCGCCTGGGTGGGGTCCAACCCTGTGAGCTGACCGATCCGCTTGAGCCGGTAATCCACGGTATTGGTGTGTACGTGTAGTAGCCGCGCAGTGCGCCGGCGGTTGAGATTGTGCGCTATATGGATTTGCAGAGTCTCCAGCAGTTCCGGATATTCCTCCAGTGGATCGAGCAGCGACCCGAGCTGTTCTCGGGCGGGGCCGGGGCGGGTGAGCTGGTATTCCAGAGCCAGCTCGTCGAAGTGATACAGGCCCGGCAGCGACTCGAGCCGGGTGACCATGTCGAGCAGTTCGTGGGCTTGATCCGCGGCAGTGGGCACGGTGTCGGTGGAGGCGGTCACCTCGGTCGCGGTGATGTGCACGCGGGCCGCCCGCGACAGATGCCCGATCAGTTCCTTCAGGGCGGCCTTGGTGATGTGATCGGCGGGGATGAGCAGGGTGCCGCCGTCGACCGAGAGCAGCGACAGCACGGTGTCGTCGCAGCGGGTGGCCAATTCCGCCTGCACACGCCGGAGTTTGCGGCGGGCAACGACTTTCGCGTCCAGCATCGAGTTGGACTCGTCCGGGTGGGACGGAATGGCGAGGGCTATTACGCGGTAGCGGTCGGAGATGTCGATGCCACACTCGCGGGCCATGGTGGAAGTGGGGTGGCCCCCCAGCAGCGCCGAGGTGAGCGTGTGCACCGCGGTGTGGTGCTCCGACACAACCGCGCGCAATTCGCGCACATAGGCCACCGAGACCGCCGTGGTCATGGTGTCGAGCATTTCGACGACGAGTTTGGCGGCGTCGAGGATGCTTTGATAGTCGGCGGCGCTGACGGTGAGCATCGGCTCGGTGTCAGCTGAGCCGGAGGCACGCTGCTCGGCCAATGCGGTGGACACCACCAGGTCGAAGCCGATCTTGAAGCCCTCATGGACAGCGTGGTGAATGGTACCGATGGGCACACCTTCGCGAGCCCATTGCGCCGCGGCGTCCTCAAGTTGCCCGGCCTTCTCCGGAATGTTGCTGCCATCCAGCATGCTGACTGCCAACTCCAAGCACACGCGGGTGATGACGGTGATGTCGCCATGGATCGCGTCACCGGGCAAGGTCCCGCAGGGGGCGACGGTTTCGACGAAATGCCCGACCATCTGCCGCGACAGGGCTCGCACGTCTTTCAGCGGCAGTGACATGGGCCGACCGGATACAGTGAGTCCTTGCCGTCCGGCGAAGGTGAGAGACATGGTGGAGCTTCCTTCCACCCCCGTTAACTGCGCTATTGCATCAGCGTAGCTAGCGCGCGAACCCAGAGAACGGATTACTCCGAGTAACGTGAATTTCAGGAGGAGCGGTCGGCAGGCGATAGTGATACGTCACGATGACAGTCTCCGAGACCGATCTGATCTGCCGAGGACTACCTCGGCTCACGTGCGCAGGCAGGTGCGTGGCTCGGGTAGATCACCCGTAGGCGATCTTTTCCAGTAGATCCAGCGCTTCATGCACCTTGCTCCGTTCGTCGGGTGGCAAGCTCTCCGATAGGAGACGCGCGAGAGTGATGTTCAGCGACCCCCGTTGCCCGCGCACCCAGGCCAGACCGTCGTCGGTGAGTATCAGGTTCACGCGGCGTCCGTCGACCGGATCGCGTACGCCGACGATCAGCCCCTGATCTCGTAACCCGTCGACGACATTGCGCATGGTCTGCGGGCGCAGCATCTCCAGGCGAGCCAGATCGACAGCGGCCATGGCTCCGCCTCGATGCAACCGTCCCAGCACCGCCCACTGCGTCGCGGACAATCGACACTCATTCGGATCACTCCGGATGCGGCGCAAAATCACGGTCAATGCGATGCGCAGGCGCGCGGCTGTGGCGGCCAGTGCTGTGGGGTCCGCGACATCAACGGCCGACATGCAACTACTCACTCTCACCCGATCGGAAGCGAATTGTGGGTGGCGTTCTGCCTCGACACCGCCCGCCGGGTGCTTGATCACGTCGAGGGCCGATGCGCCGCCCGGGCAGCTCCCTCCGCGCCTGGTGACCGGCCGGTGTGCGGGGCTGTTCCCCCGATCCCGGCGCCGACCCCCACGATCAGCGAGGGATGGTGCCCAACCCGGGCGGTCTTCGGTGTGCCTTGCCGGGCGTCGCTCAACCGGCGGCCACGTTGCGCAGGCTGCGCGGCGGTGACGGCTCGAACCGGGCAGCGCGCCGTGGTGCTCACCCTGGACCGTGTCGGCACCGCCGCGTGCCACTCCGCTAGCCGATAGGCAGGCAGAAGGTGTTCTCGGCCGAGCCAAGGGGGATGGGAATACACAATTCCACCGAGCCCGTGACGGGGGTGGCCGCGGCCGCATCCGCCGAGGCTGTGCCGACACCGAGGGCGGTGGCCGATAGTGCGAATGCGGCCACGGCGAGCGGGCGGATAATTCTCGAGTTCATGCAGTCATCCTCAGTCGTGTTCATGGAGAATTTCCCGGGTTCGGGACGGAACGATCAGATCACGAACTCGAGGGCCCTTCCAGGTCCTTTTCCAGAATTTGGATTTCTAGATCAACTCTTTCCTCAGTCGTCGTAGATCATCACAGTAATCAGTGGCATCAACACTAACTGTGACCCGAATACACACGATAGTTCTGCTCATTGCTTGTGGCCTTTCGTCGCCCGGCATCGAATATGCCGACGTCGACCATGAGTGCCTGTCGTGCTACACCCGGTCCCTGCACTGCCGGGTGAAACCTCTGCACAGCGGCGGTATCTGCCGGCGCAGGTAACTCATTTCTGAAGCAAAATTTGCCCGGGGACGCGTTGTGATGCCGAGGAAGATGCTTTCCCTCGGAATAGTGCCGGTCACAAACATTCGTTCGTCCCGTTTTCCACTGCGCTTTTGCCAGTACGTTGATCTTGGAAAACTCCCATGGCGGAGAGGCTGCGGGCACTGATTTCCGGGAATCGTGCCGCAGCTGTTCGGGATGCCTGGAGAACATGTTCGACCGACCAGACCGGCCCGTAGGCCTGGTGAAGGAGAAATATGCCCACCGACACCGATGCGAACCCCCTATCGGCCGCTCCGCCGGGGAGCGCCTGGTCCGATCGACTTTTGTCGATCTCCCGGCATGATCTGCCCGCCTCGATCGTGGTGTTCCTCGTCGCCCTGCCGTTGTCGCTGGGCATTGCCATCGCCTCGGACGCCCCGATTGCCGCCGGCCTGATCGCGGCCGCCGTGGGTGGCATCGTGGTCGGCTTCCTCGGTGGGAGCCCGCTGCAGGTCAGCGGGCCGGCGGCCGGGCTCACCGTGGTCGTCGCCGAGACCATTCATCAGTTCGGCTGGAAGACGACCTGTTTCATCACCACTGCGGCCGGCCTGTTGCAGATCCTGTTCGGATTGAGCCGGATCGCGCGTGCCGCGCTGGCGATCGCACCGGTCGTCGTGCATGCCATGCTCGCCGGTATCGGAGTCACCATCGCGCTGCAACAGGTGCACGTGCTGCTGGGTGGGGCGTCGCGCACCTCGGCCTTCGAGAACATCACCGAACTCCCCGGTCAGCTGCTGAACGCGCACGGTGACGACTTCGTCGTCGGCGTGATCGTCATCGGTATCATCGTCGCCTGGCGACGGGTACCCGACAGGGTTGGCCTGATCCCGGGCCCGCTGGTCGCGGTGCTGATGGGTACGGCGCTTTCGCTGGTGCTGCCCGGTAGTCCGGACCGCATCGAGATCGACAGCTCGCTGTTCGACGCCACCGGCCTGCCTGTCCCACCCAGCGGCAACTGGGCCGGAGTAGCGCTGGCGGCGCTTACCATCGCCTTGATCGCCGGCGTGGAGAGCCTGCTCTCGGCGGTCGCGGTGGACAAGCTGCACACCGGCAGGCGGACCAACTTCGACCGTGAGCTGGTGGCTCAGGGCGCGGCCAACATGACCTCCGGCATCCTCGGTGGACTCCCGGTCACGGGCGTGATCGTGCGCAGCTCCACCAACGTGGCCGCCGGTGCACGCACCCAGGCCTCGGCGATTCTGCACGGCGCGTGGATCCTGGTGTTCTCCATCGCGCTTGTCGGCGTCGTACAGCAGGTCCCGAAGTCGGCGCTGGCCGGGTTGCTCGTCGTGGTGGGTGTCCAGCTGGTGAAACTGGCGCACATCCAGCTCGCCCATCGCACCGGCGACCTGGCGGTATACGCGGTGACCATGGTCTGCGTAGTCTTCCTGAATCTGCTGGAGGGCGTGCTGATCGGCCTGGCCGTGGCGTTCGCGATGTTGCTGCGGCGAGTGGTGAAGGTATCGGTACAGGTCGCGCCGGAGACGGGCACCGATCGATGGGTCGTCCGCGTCGAGGGCACGTGCACCTTCCTGGCACTGCCGAAGCTGACCAAGAAACTGGCCACGGTGCCGACCGGTACCGACGTACTGGTCGAGCTGACCGTCGACTTCCTCGATCACGCCGGCTACGAGACCATCCGCGATTGGGCCCGGCAGCACGAAAGTACCGGCGGAGAAGTGGAATTCGTCGAGATCGGTACCGCGCGCATGGAACACAGCAGGACCGGCCCGCCTCGACGCGGCCGGGCTCGCGGCATGCTCGATGAGGTACTCGGCCCGTGGCGCGACCGAAACGGCGACGCGGTCGCGGCCGGCGTGATCGCCTACCATCGCAGCCACGCCCACGTGATCCGGCCACACCTGGACCAGCTGCGTGACCGGCAAGATCCGCACTCGTTGTTTCTCACCTGTGCCGACTCGCGCATCGTGCCCAATGTGATCACCAACAGCGGTCCTGGTGACCTGTTCACCGTCCGCAACGTCGGCAATCTGCACCCCGCGGACGGATCGGACGTCTCGGTCGAGGCGGCCCTGTCCTTCGCGGTGGACAACCTGAAGGTCCACAACGTGGTGGTGTGCGGCCATTCCTCCTGCGGTGCCATGAAGGCCCTGCTGGCCGGCGCCTCCACCGGACCGCGACTGGACACCTGGCTCGCCCATGCCCGCCCAAGCCTGGATGCCTACCGTGCCGGGCACCCGGTGCGCGCGGCCGCGGCTGCCGCGGGTTATGGCGAAGCCGCCCAGCTGAGCATGGTCAACATCGCCGTTCAGCTCGAGACCCTGCGACGCCACCCGGTGATCTGTCGGGCCGCCGCTGCCCGCGGCCTGACGGTATCGGGCCTGTTCTTCGACATCTCCACCGCCTGCATGCTCGAGGTCACCACCGACGGCATCAGCGAATTCGATGTCTCCGCAGTGCGGTGAAGACCTGGTCAGCGGCGAGATGGTCCGGGCAGTCGCCCGGCTCGCCACCGTGCCGTTGCTCGCCCGATCTCGGTTGCCGGCGGCTCGCCGTAGAGCCACTCACGGGCCAGTCGATGCCAATTGTTGGTCGTCTCGAGCTGTCCGAGTGCGGCGAAGGTGAACAACTCCGCCCGCCTGGAGAACACGTGCTCCGCCGGAAGCAATTGATGCCGCATACCCCGAAATTCGTCCGCCCTCGGATCGACGGCGAGGACTACCGCCGCGGTGGCGAGTTCGGGAGTGATCGTGATCTCCTCGTCGAGCAGATGCCAGCCCGACGCCGCCCACACGTATTCCAGGCATTCCTGTGGTGTGACGCCCGCGGCCAGGTCGATGATGCCGCGGCCGACCCACGCCTGGTACAGATCCACGGCCCGGTGTTCCGCGGCCGCCAGCAGGGACGCACGCTCGAACTCGGCATCCGCGGGATCCATTCGGTAATACAGCCCGAAATCCACGAAGACGACGCGACCGCCTTCGTCCAGAAGGATGTTGCCGGGATGCGGGTCCCCGCAGAACTCGTAGTCGGAGAACAGCGAACCGATGTAGAAGCGGTAGATCAGCTCGCCGATCCGATCTCGGTCGGTCACGGGCAGAGCCCGCATCTCTTGGAAGGACTTCCCTTCGACGAACTCTGTCACCAGAACGTGGTGCGTGCTGTGTTCCTCGACGCTGTCGGGGACGGTGATGAAGGGATGTTCGTGGAAGCGCGCGGCGACTTCATGCTGGGTCCGCGCTTCGCGCAGGTAGTCGAGTTCGCCGCCGATGTTGCGTGCGATCTCGTCCAGGACGGCGGCGTCGGCCGCGCTCGGCAGCACCGATCTCCACAGCTTGGCGAACAACTGCAAGTTACGCATGTCCGCCTGGACGGCCTCGTCCACACCGGGGTATTTCACCTTCACCGCGACCATTCGCCCGTCATGCAACCTCGCCCGGTACACCTGCCCGATCGAGGCCGCGGCCACCGGCGTCTCCTCGAAATCTGCGAACACTCGGGACATCGGCCCGAGATCACCCTCGAGGACCTTCCGCATCGCCCTGAACGGAACCTCCGGCGCGCGATCTCGAAGCTCGCCGAGCTTCACGCGAAACAGTTCACGGTGGGATTCGGGGACGAGGTCGACATCGAGAACCGACAGCATCTGGCCCAGCTTCATCGCCGCACCCTTCATGCCGCCGAGCACTGTGACCATCTGCTGTGCGGCTTGCAGAGTGGACCGCTCGGCGAGTATCCGACGGGCTTCGTCAGGCCGGCCGACCATGGACAGCCGAGTTCCGACTCCACGCACAGCTTGCCCCGCGACCAGTCGACCCAGCCGACTACCCCGCAGCAATCTGCCTCTGGGCAGCTGACCGGCTGCCATCAGCACCTCCGTTGGCCAGCCCGTGACCTATCTCGCGCGCCGTGGGTGTCGGCCGTTCCCGCGACGTCGGCCGTCGATTCAACGGTCTAACAACATACAACAAGCGGCAGTGACATCCGGTAGCTGAAGCTGAAGTGAGCAAAGCTCACTCTTCGCCCACGAGACAGGGAAGTGTGATGCCGCAGAAGGCTGCCCGACAGCGCCGTCGCCCGACCCAGCAGCGCGCGAAGGAAACGAGGGAGCAGATACTCGACACCGCGGCGCGGTTGTTCGGTGAGTGCGGCATCGCTGAAACCTCGACGAACCGGATCGCGGCGGCGGCCGGGTTGAGCATCGGTACGGTCTACCGGTACTTCCCCGATCGGGCTGCAATCATCGATGAGCTTCGCGAGCGCCTTTTCGACAACGCGGAACGGCGCTTGACCCGCTGGGTATCCGACTTGTCGAAGCGCCCGATTCCCAAGCTGCTCCCATTGGTTCCGAAAGTGCCCACCGAGATGCTGGAGCTGCTCACCGAGGAGCTGGGCGCCAACGCGCATCTGGTGCGCGTGCTGGGCGGCGAAGTTCAATGCCGTGGCAGCGGCATTCCCGAGTTCGAAGCGCGTCTGCGTCCGCTGGTAAAGGTGCTGTTGATCCAGTTGCTCGGCCCGGGAGACGATCACAGGTATGACGTGATGGCATACGTGCTGGTCGACATCGGCTTCACGGCGGTGCTGCGCGCAACGGCCCGGGAGATCCACGGCCATGAACGCCGCGAGGCCATCACGATGACCGCTCGGATCATCTGCGCATGGCTCGAGTCCGAAATACGGCGGCTCAACTGATCTTACGACCCTGAGCTCGGCGGACCGGACTGTATCTCGCCGGCCATTCGATCGCCCGCGAGCTGCTGGACGACCTAGGGACCCCGCACCGAATCCCCTGATCGGACTGCGGCGACGGGCGTCCACGGTTGGCTCCAGCGGCAGCAAGTACGCGCAATTTCTGACCGACGTTCGTTGCGCGCTCGACCTGTGAGCGTCACAGCAAATAGTGAGCAATCGCTTCACGCAACGAGCTGGATATCTCTTCGAAGGTCATGCGAACGATCTTCCGCCGCATGTTGCCGCCGTGATCCACCGCCGGCAATGGGTTGCCAAAGAAGAGTGGAAGGTGAGTTCCGGATCCTCTTATCGTTGGACCACGACCGATCAGGCCACAGGTCGAAAGCGATCGCCGTGGGAGTTCGGCCGCCTGGCACGGCTGCCGACCGCACCATCGGCCGGTAGAACCGCAGCAACTGGGCGGAAGGGAGTCGACGATGACAGCCAACGGGGCACTCCGGCGTGGATCGACCGTCTCGGGCGAACCGATGCCGTTCCCCGCACAAGGCGTGCAGCAGTTGGTCGGGCAGTCTGGCGACAACGTGATGGCACGCGCCGTGCTGCCCGGTGACGATGTCGCCCGGGTCTGCCTCGAGCTGTCGGTCAGCATGTTGGACGGGCAGGACATTCCGGCGAAGACCGCCCGGCTGGCCGATGCGGCAACCGACTGGGCCCGCGACGGCATGCCGATCGACACGGTCATGCATTCCATCCATCAAGGATTGAAGCTCGGTATGGATCTCGTCTTCGCGAACGGGACGGTGCGGGACTACGCCGATCTGGTACACGGCATGAAACTGGTCGTGGAAAGGCTCGACATCATGTGCGCCACCGTCGCCCGCGCGTATGTCCGTGAGCACAAGGCGGCGGTCGGTGAGCGGCACACTGCCGTCCACGCTCTGACCTCCGCGCTGCTGGGGGGATATTCCACCGCACTGACGGCCCGCGCGGACGGAATCGGCATCGCCGAGGAGTATTCGGTACTGGCAGTGGATGTTCCGAAACATCCGGACGAGGAGCATCCGATGCTCGACGGCAAGGTCGTAGCCCGCCGCAAACTGCGCCGCCTGCAAGCCGAACTCGCCAGCCGCTGCGGCGAGAATGCACTCGCGCTGCTGAGTGTCGACGGCGGGACGATTCTGATCCCGACTCCGACGCTGAACGACGAGCGCCTCGACGAACTGCTCGCCCAGCTGTCGGCGGCCGCGCGCGTACCGGTGACAGCGGTCGTTGTCACAGCGTCGGCCGCGTTGGTGCCCGGCGCAGCCGACCGCGCCCACGAACTGCTCGACACGGTGCGTCGGCTGCAATACGCCCCCGGTCTGTACCGTTTCGCCGATATGGCGCTGGAATACCAGCTGACCCGGCCGGGTCCGGGTCGTGAAACTCTCGGGTCGCTGCTGAACCCCCTCGACGAGTACCCCGAGCTGCTCCAAACCTTGCGGAGCTATATCAGCAACAACCTCAATCGCCAACGCACCGCCCGCTCGTTGCAGATCCACACCAACACCGTCGACTATCGGCTCAGGCGCATCAGCCAGGTCACCGGACTCGACCCCACCACCACGTCGGGAGTGTGGCAGCTGCGTTCGGCGCTCATCGCCCGCACGTTCAGCAAGCACAGCCAACCCGATA
>NZ_BDCK01000052.1 GCF_001613465.1 Nocardia niwae NBRC 108934 = DSM 45340
GGTTCGAGCGCCGACGTGGGTGCGGGGTTCAGGCCTTCGAGGGTTCCTTCGCTGATGAGGTCGGCGGTCATCTCGTCCATGGCGACGATGACGTGGAACAGGAACCGCCCGGCGGGGGTGGTGGTGTCGATGCCTTGTTCGAGCACGATGAGGTCGGGTGCCGCGTTCGTCGCTATTGCGCCGCCCCCCGGTCCTTCTCGGCCAGTGCCGCCCATGCGGTGATCAACAAGTCGTAGGCGTCGACGACGATGTCGTCGGGGATCCCGTCGGGGGTCAGTAGCTTCTGAACCAGAAGGCCATCTTCGAGGGCGTGCACTATCAGCGCCAGGAAGGCGGGATCTGCTGGAGGATGCGGCAATTCGTGGGTGATTCCGGTGGCGATGGCGTTGCGGGCGGTGAGTTCGCGTTCGGCCAAGCGTGATCGCAGTTGGGGATTGCGCAGGATGTGGAGTACGAGTTCGAGCCGTAGCGCCAGCCATTCGTCGAGATGACGAGCACGGGCGCGATTGAACTCGCGCAACGGTTCTCGGTTGGCGTGGTCGAGTCCGGCGACTTCTACGAGTTCGCGCTGCGTTCGCCGGGTGAGCAGTTCGAGGGTGAGTTCATGCTTGTCCGCGAAGTTGCCGTAAAAGGCTCCTCTGGAGTATCCGGCGCGTTCGGCTATCTGCTCTACCGAGGTGCCGTTGACGCCGCGTTCGGCGAACAACTTCGCGGCGGAGTCGAGCAGCCGGTCGCGGGTCTGTCGTCGGCTTTCCTCGCGGCTGAGTCGCTGATTCATATTCGATAGTGTATCTAAATACAGCTATGTATATTGCGTCGCGTGGAGCATCTGTATGAGGCGAGTGCGGCGCAGGTCGCTGTGGCCGTGGCGGCGGGCGAGATCAGCGCAGTCGAGGTGGTCGAAGCGCATCTGGCGAGGATCGGTGCGGTCAACCCGGCAGTGAACGCGGTAACGAATGTGCTGGCCGACGGCGCCCTCGCCGCCGCACGCACGATCGACCGGCGGCGCGCGGCGGGCGAAGCGGTGGGTCCGCTGGCCGGAGTCCCGTTCACGGTGAAGGAGAACATCCATGTCAGGGGATCGGCCACGACGATGGGTGTGCCGGGCCTGAGGAACCTGGTGGCTACGGCCGATGCGCCACCGGTGCGTCGGCTGCGCGCGGCTGGGGCGATCCCGATCGGCCGAACCAACCTGCCTGATCTGACGATCGCCGGTCTGCACACAACAAGCACGCTGTACGGCGATACGCGCAACCCATGGGATCCGCATGCCCGGACACCTGGTGGGACCAGTGGCGGCGACGGTGTCGCGGTAGCCACCGGCATGGCGCCGCTGGGACTGGGCAACGATTCTGGTGGCTCCTTACGCAATCCGGCGACATTCAATGGGATCACCGCACTCAAACCCACCTACGGCCGATTCGCCGCGGACCATCGGATCAGCGGTCACGAACCGACACTGGCGTCACAACTGTTCCCGGTCGATGGTCCACTCGCCCGGTCGGTGGCGGATCTGCGGCTGGCTTTCGAAGTACTGGCCGGCACCGACGCGCAAGATCCCCGGGCCGTTCCCGCACCGCCGGACGGTCCGCCATTGAGCGGCCCCGTCACGGTCGGGCTGGTGACCGATCTCGATGGTGACCGAACGCATCCCGACGTGCGCGCCGGTTTGGCCGATGCGGCAGACGCGTTGGCCGACGCCGGCTACCGGATCGAAGAAGTGCAGGTACCCGCACTGGCCGAAGCGCTGGCAGTCTATTCCGGATTGATCAGCACCGAATTCTCTCTGGCCTGGCCCACACTGCGGCCACTGCTGAGCGAAACCAGTCGCCTGCACATGGAGTTGATGATGCGTCGGCACCCACCATCAGATCTGCCCGGCTATATCCAGCTGACCGCCGCCAGGCTGGGTGTGCAGCGCGCCTGGACGCAGTTCCTCGACCGGTATCCGCTCCTACTCGGCCCGGTATACACCGAATTGCCGCCACCACCAACTGTTCCGCGCGACGCGGACGAGCAGGAGCGGATGATGAGCCCACTGCGCTTGTGCACCGCCACCACCCTGGTGGGAGTCCCAGCGGTAGCCGTTCCGGCCGGTGTGATCGGCGGGCTGCCTCAGGGCGCTCAGGTCATCGGCCGGATGTATCGGGAAGACCTGTGCCTGACCGCGGCGGGCGCCATCGAGCAACGCTTGGGAGTGCTGACCCCGATCAACCCGATCGCGGCCTGACAGCGCAGCGCGCACATCGACACAGGATGCCTCAGACACGTAGATGATCAGAACAGCGTGTCGCGGACCCGTAGGGGCCGGTACCCGGTCGGGCCGAGTGCGGCAAGTGGTCGCCGAACGTAGACCAGCGGGGATAGGTTGTGGCCTGAAACGAGACTCGGGTCTCGGCACGTCTGCCTCGCAGCTGGAGTCGTCCCACAGCCCCGGGCATCGCGGTCCGCGCATATCGCCGCCGCAGCGCCCACCGCGCTGATAGGCCCGACTCGACCGCAAGTGTCGGTTGACCGCAATCGCCTTGCTGCTTCCACTGGTTTGCTGTCGACGGTGTGCCTCGAGGATACGAGTGGAGGAATCGGACAAATGGCGCACCCGCATTTGTCGCGGACGGACAAGCGCAGCCGTTACGGCGTGAACGATCCTGGGGTTGTCAGCCAATTTTTCGATTGCGTGGAGGTGGTCATACAGAGGGCATCGATGAAACCCTCACCCTTATCACCACCGGCCGGTACGGCCGGTGCCGCGGCTGCCGCACCGAGATTCCGCTCCGCCTACTGCAAACCATTCCCACTACGCAGTGGTGTCTGAAGTGCCGGCGGCATCTGCCCGCCTTCGACGGTTCCCGCCCGATGCGCGGACACCTTACTCGAACAGCTCTCCAAGGAAATCGACGTGACCTGCGGCGCACAGGAAACCCCTCGCATTGGCGTGAGCGTGCCTTCCGCGGCGACGACAGCCCCCATCTCGGCCGCCTACCGTGCCTCCGATACCGCTCGAGCGGATGGCTGGTCAGCCACTACGACCCGCTGGAGAACCCGGGATGCGACCAGGCGACCAGGCCATTGAGAGGCTGTGAGACTCGGAAGCCAGGCGATCTCCAGCCCATCGTCGACGGTCCCGCACCCTCGTCGTGCTCGGCAAACCGATTGCAACGGCCCGTATGGGGGCATCCCCACGACAACCAACTGTGACCGATGGTCATCCCGCTGGACACACCGTTACCACCGAGAACCCCGCCCCGAAAGGCGGCCCCGGCTCCGTTGTCGGAATTCGACCCGAGCCGGAATCCGCACCGAGTGGGAGGAGGACATGAGATGCCTAACCCGTTGACTGCGCTGACCCAGGCCGGGGTGTCGATCTGGCTCGACGACCTCAGCCGCGAACGCCTCACCGACGGCAGCCTCGCCGATCTGGTTCGGGACCGGCATGTGGTCGGTGTGACTACCAACCCGACCATCTTCGCCAAAGCAATCACCGGCAGCGACTGCTACGCCGAGCAAATCCGTGATCTCGCTCTGCGCCAGCTGGACACCGACACGGCCCTGCGGGAGCTGACCACCTACGACGTGCGCTGGGCCTGCGATGTGCTGCGCCCGGTATATGAGGATACCGGCCAGGTGGACGGGCGGGTCTCGATCGAGGTCGACCCGCGGATCGCCCACGACACCGACCGCACGGTGGCCGATGCTCGCGCCCTATGGTGGCTGGTCGACCGGCCCAACCTGTTCGTGAAGATCCCCGCCGCCAAACAAGGGCTGCCGGCGATCACCGCCTGCCTTGCCGACGGCATCGACATCAACGTCACCCTCATGTTCTCCCTGCACCGATACCGCGAGGTGATCGAAGCGTTCTGGTCCGGGCTCGAACAAGCCCACGCACGCGGGAAAGACATCACCGCCATCCACTCCGTGGCGTCTTTCTTCGTTTCCCGTGTCGACACCGAGGTCGACCAGCGTCTCGACGAACTCGGCACCGATCAGGCCGCCGCCCTGCGCGGTCAGGCCGCGATCGCCAACGCGCGGCTGGCCTATCAGCTCTATGAGCAGAGTCTCGACAGCGACCGGTGGCGGGCGCTGGCGCGGGCCGGTGCCCGTCCGCAGCGTCCGCTGTGGGCGTCGACCGGGGTGAAAGACCCCCGCTACGACGACACCCGCTACGTGGTCGAACTTGTCGGGCCCGGAGTGGTGAACACCATGCCGGAAGCGACCCTGCACGCTGTCGCCGACCACGGCCTGGTCCCCGCCGACAGCATCCACGGCAGCTACCCTCACGCTCGGCAGGTCCTCGACGAGCTCGCCGGGTTCGGCGTCGACTACGACGACGTCGTCGCCACCCTGGAAGCCAATGGTGTCGCCACATTCGACGCCAGCTGGGACCGGCTCGGCACCGACCTCGCCCACGCCCTCACCGGCACACCCTCCCGGCAGCGGTGACACCGATGACCGCACCCTCGGCGACCGCAATCGCCGGTGCCGGGCCGGGCGGGCTGAACGCCGCACAGGCATTGCGCGACAACAGATAGGTGCCTCGGGGCCGGGCTCAGCAGGTGCCGTCGTGCACCGGATAGTGGATGACGACCGCACCACCGGTGGCGTAGTTGGCGACATCGGCAGCCACCTGCCGGCCCTGCGGAGACGTCCTCGCCGCGGTCATTGCCGCAGCGTCAGCGAACTCGGCCTCGAAGACCGCGAAGTACGGCGTCTGTCCCTGCGTCGCTGCCACCTCGAAGCTGTAGCGCCACGCGAGCAGGCCGGGCATGCGCGTGACCAGCGGGAGGTGGTTGTTCACGTAGTAGGCGCGGAAGTGGTCGGGATCGGCGGGCTCGGGATACAGGACCATCAGCTTGTGCATAGCAACCTCCGTTCAGCGGCGAGCGACCACAACACCCGGAGATCTCGGGCCGTCGCCGTACCGGCACCACCCTAAAGAGACACGAGCAGCAGCACGAGCGAATATCCGCCTCCGGCTCGGCCCAGCTCTCGTGGTGATAGCGGGGCGAAGTCGGGGGTCGGGCCGATTCGACACGGAAAGTATGCCGCCGGGCGGCGGAATAATCGGGTTCTGGCGCACGTTCGGTGATCGCTGTGGTTGATGCCGCTTTCCCCAACGCCGGCACGTGAATCCCGAACCTGCACGGCATCGCTGGGAGGGCTCACCGATGATTCGTGCCGTCGCCGAACGCGGTCAGGAATTGTTCATCGACGCAGTTGTCCCAGTCGTCGAGCGACCACCAGCCCCAGGGTGCTTCGGGCTCCGTCACCAACCTTGTCGGCCGACCGGTCGCCATGTGTTCGATCCGCTCGGCGGCCGCTACCGGTCGACCCTTCCACGTCAGCTCCACTCCACTGAGCTGGGGCTCCGCGTCGGCGAGTGCGTCGATCAACCGGCTCGGCAACTTCGTGGTGGATCGCCAGTCGTCCAGCCACTCCTCGCTGGGGAGCCCCCAGTATGCGATTTCGGGAGTACTGGGGGTTTCGCGTGAGGCGGTGGTCTCGTCGGCGAACCACGATTTGCGCTCGTTCTGCCCATACCGCCAACCGGCGATCGGAGCCTGCCACCAACCATGGTGCACCTGCCACTTCAAATCCGTCAGCGCGTCGGGGATCCGGTCCGCTGTGCTGGGAAGCAGCCGGACGCGAATGCTGTCGTAGCCGAATCGGCACCAGCGCGGCTGCCCGAGATCCTCGGTCGCAGTCCTATGAGTGCGGTGCTCGATAACATCAGGGTCGTCACTGCCGTCTTCGCCGTGGCGCACCCATGCGGAGTCGAGCTGCTCCCCGAATGACTCCCAAACCAAGTCCAGCACGCGCGTTCCAGTCCAGCGTGTACCGAGCTGGACGTCCAACAGCGACCCTGTGCGGCGATGCCAGAAAGGAATGTTGTAGGTCCCTCTCCGCCATGTAGCGGCATCAAGGATGTCCTCCGCGGTAACCACAGTGCCCGACTGTTGGTCGACGCGGACGAACACGGTCGCGATATTGGCCACGACGCAGTGTGACGTGCAGGATCGGCCAGCGCAATTTCTTTGCGGTCAGAATCTCGCCCAATCCACTGTCTACCAGCACTATCGGTGAGCCCAAGAGCATCGAAAGTGCGCCAGAACCAATAATTGGGCGCCCTTGCATGTTGTGGGTGGTGCCGCTAACGTAGGAGCGGTCTTCATCTTGTGGATGTAGGTGACCACTCCCTCCCACAAGAGTCCACATTCACCGCCACGGTCTCGTATGCCGTGCAATCGGCATCCCGCAGGTCGAACGACTCTCTGCCACACGTCATCTCGGCGGGTGCGGCAGGCGTCGTCTCGCGTAGGCGGCATTCACGGCGGCCACCCGCCGGCATTCACTGACAATTCCGGGAGAAGAAACCATGCACAACAACGCTGTTCACAGACAAGACGGCGAACTCGAGGATGACCGGGCGACGGCGGTCACCGGCATCCTCGACCTCACCCACACCCACGCTCGGCTGCGTGTCGACGGCTATCTGCCCGGGCCACGCGACGCCCATGTGCCGGCGCGGCTGGTCCGCGAGCACGGACTCCGTCGCGGCGACACCGTCACCGGCGCCGTGGGCCCCAGACGTGCGGGCGCCGAGCGCGCACCGCTGATCCGAGTCGACCGCGTCAACGGCCTGCCACCCGCCAATGCCACGGCGCGTCCGCAGTTCGCCGACTTGGTTCCCCTCTATCCACAGGAGCGTTTGCGGCTCGAGACCGAGCCGCACGAGCTGATCACCCGCGCCACCGATCTGGTCATGCCGCTCGGCAAAGGACAGCGCGCTTTGGTGGTGGCCCCGCCCAAGGCGGGCAAAACCTCTGTGCTGCAATCCATTGCCCACGGCATCGCCAAGAACCATCCCGAATGCCAGCTGATTCTGGTACTGGTCGGGGAACGCCCGGAGGAGGTGACCGACCTGTCACGCGCCGTCCCGGCCGAGGTAGCTGCCGCGACCTTCGACCAGCCGGCCCACGAACACATCGCGCTCGCCGAGTTGGCCATCGAACGCGCCAAACGGCTCGTGGAAACGGGCCACGACGTCGTCGTACTGCTGGACTCGCTGACCCGCCTGGCCCGCGCCTACAACCTGGCGGCCGCCGGGTCCGGCCGCATCCTTTCCGGCGGCGTCGACGCGGGCGCACTCGCGCCGCCGAAGAAGTTTCTCGGCGCCGCGCGCAATATCGAGAACGGCGGCTCACTCACCATCATCGCCACAGCTCTGGTCGAGACCGGCTCGCTCGCCGACACCGTGATCTTCGAGGAGTACAAGGGCACCGGAAACGCCGAACTGAAGCTCGATCGCCACCTCGCCGACCGCCGCCTGTTCCCCGCGATCGACATCGACCGATCCAGCACACGCAAAGAGGAATTGCTGCTGTCCACCGACGAGCTCGCCGCCACTCGATCCTTGCGAAACACTTTGTCGGGCCGTCCCCCGCAGCAATCGCTGGAACTGCTGCTGACCGGCCTGCGGCAAACCGGAACCAACCAGGAATTCCTGACCCAGATCCGCACCGCGGGGTGAGAAAGTAACCCCGAACGTCGCCCGACGATGTGCTGTAGGAACCAGCGGATGAAAGGGGGTGCCCTGGCGGCATTCGGTCCGCACGAGCAGGGCGCGGGCAGTTGATCAGCGTGGCCGGTGGGCGTGGTCTTCGACGGAGGCGGGCCACTGATCGATGCGTGCGAGTGGGGCGCGGCGGCGGGACGACAGGAGGCCCCGCACACCGCGGTCCGCGCGCAAGGTCGAACGGGCCTGTGCCGCATAGTGTTCGGTGTGACGGGCGGCGGGGTGTCGGCGGCGGGCCTCGGCCAGCCATCCGGTGGCTTGGCGCAGGGCTTCGGTGCGGGTGAGGGGTGGATCGGCGGGCAGCAGCAGGGTGGCGTGGTCGGGGTCGGCGACGACCGCGGAGCCGAGGTGTTGCAGGCAGCGGCCGATGCCGGGGTCGTCGTCCAGGACACGGTAGGCGGTCAGGGCGAGCTGCCAGCAGCGCAGGGCTCGGCGGGCTTCGCCGCGGGCCCACCACAGTGCGCCCATCGTCTCGTGGGTCTGCGCGCGCCCGTCGGGATCGAGGCCGGTGCGGGTGAGGGATTCGGCGAGTTCGAGACGGTCTTGCGCGGCCTCGAGCCGTCCTTGGCGGATGTGGACGACGGCGAGGTTGATCAGGGCGCACACTTCACCGGCCACGTCCTCGCGCGGCAGTAGCCACCACGCGGTCTCCAGCTGGTCGGCGACCTTGTCCAGATTCACCGGGGCGGTGTCCAGCCGCCGCAACGCCGTCTGATGTTCCCAGCGGGCGGCCAAGCTCGTCGACAGCCGCCGCGGGCGGTAGCCGCGCGGCCGCTTGTCCAGCCGTCCCGCCCGCAGGAACACCAGGTTACGGTCCATCTCGTCTATCCCGGGAAGCGAGCGCAGATCATCGGCCACCCCGAGCACGTTCTCCCCCAGCCCGATTCGCGCGTACCACACGTCCAGAGCGTTGCCGAGGCGAATGAGGTGCGCGACCGCGGCCGGGGGGAACTCCCGGCCGGGATGCGCGCAGGCGGCCACCAGGGCCCGCAGGTAGGGCTCCTCGGTCTCGAACCAGCGGCGAGCTCCCACGGCGAAGCGCCGTGATTCCAGCGCGATCGCCCAGCGGCCCGCGCGGTCGGCGTAGTGGTGCAGCAGCGCGGTGAGCGCCGCGGCCCACTGCGGTCCGGCGGTCACCATGGCTCGGTCCGGCAGTATCGGCACCCGATGGACGCGGAATCGCTGGGCGCCGTCCTCGGCGAGAATCTCCCGGCGGTGAAGACCTTCCAGCAGTTTCGCCGCGGTGCGCGCGGAGGGTTCGCGTGCCAGCGGCAATCGCCCCGGTGTGTCGCGGATGGCGTTGAGCACGGCCAGCAGCGCGATGGTTTCGTAGTCGTGCACCGGCAGGTCCCGCAGCACCGCGGCGATGAGATGCCCGTCGAGCGCCGCGACCCTGCGTGGGGGCGGCGCGGCGGCGCGTGGCCTGCGGTCGGCCAGCGCGGGGCCCGGCTCGACCAGACCGGCGATCAGGTCCATTTCCCGGGCGGTGCGCACCTTGGTGCGATATCCGCGGGCGAACCGGGACAGCGCATACACCGCGGCCGCGACGATGAGAAGCACCGACAACCAGCGCAGCGGCCCGTTGAAGAACTGGACGACGGCGTTCTCACCGAAGGAGTTGACCACCAGGGTGCGCACCAGCTCGAACAGCACCGTGTAGGCGACCAGCGATGCGGTGCCGAGAAACCCGATCCAGATCGAGGATCGCGGCGTCGCGGTCTGCCCGACCGGTTCGGTGGGTTCGGTCGATGTACTCACCGGCCCCCTTCCTCGCCGTACCCCGACGCGGCGGGTCTCATCGCAGCACCCCACCGGTCAGGCCGGGCACCACCCAGCGACGCCAGGTGACCAGCAGCAACGCCACCGGCAGCACGGCCGACACCAGCGATCCGGCGGCCAGTTGCGCGGTGTTCTCACCGAATTGCCGTGCCTCGCCCCACAGCAGCAGCGACCACGGGCTCGCGCCCGCGCCGCTGACCACGAGCCCGAGGAAGAAGTCGTTCCACACCTGGACGAATTCCAGCACCGCCACCGCCCCCAGCGCGGGCCCGGACGAGGCCAGCACGCGCTGGGCGATGGTGCCCGGGCTGGCCAGGCCGTGCAGGGCGTCCGCCGCGGCACTGCCCGGCGGGGCGAGCATCGCACCGCGCAACACGAGAATGGCGATCGGCAATCCGGCGGCGGCGTGCACGAGGATCAGCGGGATCCGCGTGCCCGACAACTCGTGGGCATCGACGAGACCGTCGATCGGCCCGAGGTAGGTCTGCGCCGGGATCACCGCGAGCACGACCAGCGCCACCACGGCCAGCCGGGCGGCGGTGCCGTCAGGTCGCAGCGCCGCCAGCCGGTAGGCCACCGGCGCGGCCGCGGTCACCACGACCACGGTCACGATCCCCGCGACCCAGGCGGTGGTCTGCAGCGAGCGCCACAGTCCGTCGTCGCCCCACAGCAGACCGATGGCCGAGAATCCGAATCCGTCGTGCCCGTGCAACCCGGTGTAGGCCAGCACGCCGATCGGGTACAGCACCAGCACCGAGACCAGCACGATGCCCGCCGCGCGCACCGGACCGATGCGCCGCCGGCCCGCCACCGACATCGCGCGCACCGCCGACCAGCTGGCGCGGTGGCGGCGTACATCCACTTGCAGCAGCCAGGCGACCGCGCCAACGAGCACCGCAAGCGGCAGTGCGTAGGCGGCCGCGACACCGGGCTCGGCGTCGGCCGACAGCCGCCACCAATGCACGGTCGCGCTGTCGACCTGGTACTCGAGCGCCCCGGGCACCCCGATCAGCACCACGTCGAATACGCGCGCGGCCGCGACGCCGACGGCCAGCCCGGCGATCAGCAGCACCGGCCGCAGCAATTCGTACAGCCGGACTGCCAGCGGCCTGCCGTCGTCGCGGTAGAGGTATCCGGCGCGCGCCGGATCGGCTTCTATCGCATGGATTCCGGCACGGAACAGCGCGGTGAGGAAACCCAGCCAGGTCCACAGGAACGCCGAGCCGAGCATCGCCGCGAGCCACCATCGGTAGAGCCCGACGTCCTCGATGTCCAGCCAGCGCGCGCCGCTGCCGAAGATCACCCGGAACGCGACGCCCGACACGAATGCCGACACTCCGAACGGAACGATCAGCGGCAACCACAGCCAGCGCGCCGCGCGCCCCCACCAGGCGATCGCCAGCGCGAGGAGCAACAGCCCGATCGCGAACGCCACCCACAGCAGTGTGCGCAGGTAGGCGCCACGGCCGTCGGGGGTCATCGTCCCGCCCAGCAACCACAATCCGGTGATCGTGCCACCGATGGCCGACGGCCACACCAGGATTCGTATCCAGGGCACGCCCAGCCGCCGGCGTAGGACGGCGGGCAGTAGCGCACCGGCCGCGGTGAGGGCGCAGGCGAGCACGCCGAGCGGCTCGGCCCGGGTGGCGATGAGGACGGTCCACGCGGCGGGCAGGGCCAGGAGCGTGACCGTCAGCACCGTCGCGGGCAGGCCCGCCGCCCACCCCAGCCACCGCCGTGGCCTGCCGCCGGGCACCAGGGGTCCGCGCATGCGCCGGGTGGCCAGCTCGATGCGCAGACCGTTGACGTCGAAATCCGTCGGTGAGGTCATCGACGCCGCCGCTCGACGTCGTCCAGTGCCGCGATCGCGTGGTCGGTGGCCTCGTCAACCCGTCGCTGGGCGCCGTCGCCGATCGCGATGAGGAATTCCGTCAGCACCCGCCACAGTCCTTCCCGGCCGCCCACCGGCCCGATCCGGTCGGACAGATCGAAGGTGCTGCGCGCGGCGAGTTCACGCGCCGAGGGCGCGAGCAACGGCGAGTAGTCCACCTCGGTGCGCAGGTTCGGCGCCAGGAAGCCGCCGTAGCGCTCGATCCACGGCAGCGGGGCGCGCGCGCCGGCCAGTTTCCCGACCAGTTCGTCGGCGCGGGGGTTGGCTTGCTGCGTCACCACGATGACGTCGCCTCCGACGATCTTGGGCCGCCCCGAGGTGGTGGTCACCGGGGGGAAGGGCGCCACGCCGACGGCGTCCTCGACGGTGCGCCCGGAGGCGCGCACCGCGCTGCGCACGATCGGTTCCGCGAAATCGGGGGCGACCACCGCCGCGGCCCGGCGGTGCTGGAACACCTCGCGGACGGCGTCGGAGAACTGCCTGGTCAACGCGACCCCGACGCCGCCGGGGAACGCGTCGCGCTGTCCCCACAGCACGCCCAGATGCCCGAACGCGGCCCGCACCGCCGGGTTGTCCCACTCCCGGCGTTCTCTGGAGGCCAATTCGTCGTAGATCCGGGGGGATTCGGCGAGCAGAACGTTTTCGAAGAAGTCGGTCAGCGCCCATCCGTCGGCGGCGGCCAGCGCGAGCAGGCGGATCGGGGTCTGGGCGAGGACCTCCATCCGGTCGACCCAGTCGCCGAGCGTCCAGGCCGCCGGTTCACCCAGGCCATAGGTGTCGAAATGCTGCCGGTCGAACCACACCAGCGACTTGTCGGCGGCTTTGAACGGCACACCGTAGAGCCGCCCTTCGGAGCGCAGCAGCAGTTGCCATGGCTGGGCGTAGCGGGTGCCGAGTTCGTCGGTCCACACCGTCTCGGCGACGGGTCGCAGTTTGCGTTGTCCGGCGAGTTCACGGACCCGTCCCGCCTGTGGGAGCAGCACCACGTCCGGTGCGGACCGGCCGCCCGCGGTGAACGCGGTATCGGTGTTGTCGCCGAGGGGGATCACCTCGATCGCGAAGCCGAGGTCAAGGCCGTCCAGGACGGCGTGGAAGGCCGCCAGTTCCTGCCCGCTCCAGGAGACCCCGATGCGCACCGCATCCGAGCTGCCCAGCAGCAGGTCCGGTGCGCACGCGGCGGCCAGCGGGAGGACCGCTCCCGCTTGCAGCATCGCTCTGCGCGTCCCCATCGACCCCCGATGTCATTGCGTGCCAATCGAACCCGATTATGCGTCAAAGCCGCCGCGCCGGTGGGCGCTTCGCGATCTTCGCCCCACTCGCCGGAACTCCCGCGCCCGGAAACGGACCGGAGGTGACCCTTGTCACAGCTGGTACAGGCGCGTACCGTACGAGTGGTACATCGGAGTACCACGCGAGGAGGTGGGCGCATGCCCGCTGTGCGACTTCCCGACGGGCCAACCACGCCGCCGATCGTGCAGAACCTGCGGCTGCTGGCCGCGCGCACCCGGACCTGGCGCCACTTGCACGACCGTTACGGATCGGCCTTCAGCATCCACATGCCCCGATTCGGCCCCTGCGTCGTGCTCGCCGACCCGGCCGAGATCAAAGCCCTGTTCACCACGAGCACCGACCTCGTCGACAACATCGACGTCAACCTCGGACAATTCCTCGGACCGGGTTCGCTGTTCGCCCTGACCGGCGCCGAACACCGCACACAGCGCAAACTGCTCACCCCACCGTTCCACGGCCGCAGGCTGACCGTGTACGAATCGCTCATCGAAGAGGAAGCGGTCCGCGAGATGGCGACATGGCCCTCGGGCCGGGAGTTCGCCACGATGGACTCGATGATGCGGATCACGCTGAACGTGATCTTGCGTGCGGTCTTCGGCGCCGAGGGCGCGGAGTTCGAAGAACTGCGCCGACTGCTGCCCAAACTCGTCCTGGTCGCCTCGGCCCTCGCCGCGATCCCGGTTCCGCAGCGGGCGCTGGGCCGATTCGGCCCCTGGGCTCGCTTCAGGGCCTACCGCCACCGTTACGACGAACTCGTCGGCAGGCTCATCGACCGCGCCGCCGCCGACGGCATCGACGAGCGCGACGACGTGCTGGCGATGATGCTGCAGGCCCGCTACGACGACGGCACGGCCATGTCACGCGCCGAGATCGCCGACGAACTGCTGACCTTGCTCACCGCCGGGCACGAGACGACGGCGACGACGCTGTCGTGGACGATCGAGCGGCTGCGCAGGCACCCGGATGTCCTGCGCCGCTTGGTCGCCGAAGCCGACGCCGGCGGTGCGCAGCTGCGCGAGGCGACACTGCTGGAGGTGCAGCGCGTGCGGCCGGTCATCGACATCACCCTGCGCCAGGTCCGCGCCGACACCCTGCCGCTGGGCCGGTGGACCCTGCCCAAGGGCCAGAAGATCGTGGTCGCCATCCGGTTGATGCACGACAACGAGGACCTCTTCCCGAATGCCCGCACCTTCGACCCCGACCGGTTCGCCGGAGTCCGCCCGGGCACCTTCAGCTGGATCCCCTTCGGCGGTGGCAGCCGCCGCTGCATCGGCGCCGCGTTCGCCACGATGGAGATGAACGTCGTACTGCGCACCCTGCTGCGGGATTTCACGCTGGAACCCACCGGCGCCCGGGACGAGCGCACCCACTTCCGCGGCGTCGCGCTCGTCCCGGCCGGCAAGGGCCGCGCCGTGGTGCACCGGCGCACCCCGCGACCCAGCGGGCGACCACTCGACCGTGCCGTCGAGGCGACGGCATGAGCGCGCCCTCCGCCGCCCTCCTCCGCACCTCCCGAAGCAGGAGCACCGATGCCCCGCACACGTAGGCCACTGTCGGGCCGCCCGGTGATGATCACCGGCGCGGCCTCCGGGATCGGCCGCAGTCTCGCCCGACTGCTGTCGGCCACAGGCTCTCCCGTCGCGATCGCCGATATCGACCAGGCCGGTCTGAAGGAGACCGCGGCCGCGCTGACCGGACCGGTGCTCACCCGCGTCCTGGACGTGCGCGACGCCGCCGACCAGCTCGCTTTCGCCGACGAGGTCCGCGACTGGCTGACCGCGCCCCTGGCGGCGGTGTTCAACAACGCCGGTGTCGCGGTCTCCTCCTCGGTACTCGACGCCGTCGCCGAAGACGACGAATGGCTGCGTCGGATCAACTTCGACGGGGTGGTCAACGGCACCCGCGCCTTCCTGCCCATCCTCGTCGAGCAGGACCACGGCGTGATCGTCAACACCTCGAGCGTGTTCGGGTTGCTCGGCATGCCCAACCAAAGCGCTTACTGCGCAGCAAAATTCGCGGTGCGCGGATTCACCGACGCCCTGCGCCAGGAACTGCGCGGCACCGGTGTCGGCGCGGTGAACGTCCATCCCGGCGGCATCAGGACCAACATCGCGCGCAACGCCCGCGTCCGCACCGACCCCGAGGGCCGGGGCCGGACCCATGAGCAGATGGCGGCGGAATTCGAGACGCTGGCACTGACCACGCCGCAGAGGGCGGCCGAAACCATCTGCCGCGGAGTCGAACACGGCAAGTCCCGGATCCTCGTCGGTCCCGACGCCTACCTGTTCGACGCCTTGGCGCGGGTGACTCCCACCCACTACTACGGCGTGGTCGCGCTGCTCGAGCGCCTCCTGCGCACCCGCGACACGCAAGGAGCGCGGGCATGAGCGAACACCTCGACGTCCTGATCGTCGGCGCCGGCCTCTCCGGCATCGGCGCGGCCCACCACCTGCGGACGGCCTTCCCGCAGCGCACCTACGCGATCCTCGAGGCGCGCGACACCCTCGGCGGCACCTGGGATCTGTTCCGCTACCCCGGAGTGCGCTCGGACTCCGACATGCACACCCTCGGGTACCGATTCCGCCCGTGGACGCAAGCCCAAGCCATCGCCGACGGTCCCGCGATCCTGCGCTACATCCGCCAGACGGCCGCCGACGCAGGCATCGACCGGTTCATCCGGTACGGGCATCGGGTGATCGAAGCATCCTGGTCCAGCGCCGAATCACGCTGGAGCGTGCTGGCCGAACACGACGGCGGCACCCGCGAATTCACCTGCGACTTCCTGCTGGTGTGCAGCGGCTACTACCACTACGACCGGGGCTACACACCACAGTTCCCCGGAATCGGCGACTTCCGCGGACAGCTGGTGCATCCGCAGCACTGGCCCGAGAACCTCGACTACGCGGGCAAACGGGTGGTCGTCATCGGCAGCGGCGCCACCGCGGTGACCCTGGTTCCCGCGCTGACCGACACCGCCGCGCACGTGACGATGCTGCAACGCTCACCCACCTATATCCTGCCCGTGCCCGCGCGCGACGCCTTGGCCGACCGGCTACGCGGACTACTCGGGCCGAAACGGGCCTACACCGTGGTCCGGTGGAAGAACGTGCTGCTCAGCACACTCATCTACCAGATGAGCCGACGGCGTCCCCAGCAGATGCGAAAGTTCATCCGCAACCTGACCATCAAGCAACTACCACCCGGCTACGACGTCGACACCCACTTCAAGCCCGTCTATCAGCCGTGGGATCAGCGACTGTGCCTCGTGCCGGACGGAGACCTGTTCCACGCGATCCGCGACGGCCGCGCCTCGGTGGTCACCGATCGCATTGAACGATTCACCGCGACCGGGCTGCACCTTGCCTCCGGCCGCGACCTCGAGGCCGACGTGGTGGTGTCTGCCACCGGCCTGCGCCTGCTCGCGCTCGGCGGCATCCGGCTCACGGTGGACGGACAGCGGATCGCGCTGCCACAGACCATGGCCTACAAGGGAATGATGCTCAGCGGCGTGCCGAACTTCGCCTTCACCATCGGCTACACCAACGCGTCCTGGACGCTGAAAGCCGATCTGGTCAGCGAATTCGTCTGCCGGCTGCTGCGGCACATGGACGCGGGCGGCTACCGCCAGACCACCCCGCGGCCGGACTCCGCGGTAACGCCCGCGCCGCTGCTGGACTTCCAGGCCGGTTACGTGCTGCGCGACATCGACCGGTTCCCCAAAGCGGGTTCGCGGCCCCCGTGGCGGCTGGGCATGAGCTACGCCCACGACGTGCTCACCCTGCGCTACGGCCGCATAGACGACGGCACCATCCGCTTCACCCGTGGCGGCGCACCGTCCGACGACACCCACCCCGCGGCCGCGCAACCCGATCCCGGACACTCCACGGCATGACCGCGCGAGCAAGGGGCCGTTTCCCGGCTACGACCTCGGGCCGGGCACAGCGAACTGAAGGGAGTAACTAACCTGATTCTCGTGACCCGCGCTGCGCCCGTAATTCGTACCACCGCCGACAACGGCTCGGATTCGGGCTTCCGCCGCCGCCTGCTCGACGCCATGGCCGTCACGCTGGGCGAACGCGGTTACCAGGACTCGACCGTCGCCGACGTGGTCCGCCACGCCCGCACCTCGCGCCGCACCTTCTACGAGCACTTCACCAGCAAACAGGACTGCTTCATCGCCCTGCTGACCGAGCATCACAAGGAGATGATCCAGCGCATCGATGCCGCGGTCGACCCGCACATGCCCTGGCGCACCCAGGTGCGTCAGGCCATCGAAGCGTGGATACGCACCGCACGAGAAGAACCCTCCCTCACCCTCAGCTGGATCCGCGTCGTGCCCGCCCTCGGGGACGACACACGGCCGTTGCAGCGCGAAGTCGGCGAGGCGTTCGTGACGCTGATCCAGAAACTCGCCGACACACCGGAATTCGCGGCCGCGGGACTGCGACCACCGTCGCGCCAGGTGGCCACGATCCTCTTCGGCGGCTTCCGCGAACTCATCGCCACCACTGTGGAGGACGGCGACGACATCGCGGGCATCGTCGACGTGGCCGTCGAATCCGCGATCGCGCTGATCGGACCGCACCGCTAGCCCCCGCTGCGGGTCACCGGGCGGCGGCGAAGGCCCCCATAGATCAGCACCGGCACAACGCCGACAGCCGCGCCGTCGCCCGCACCACCGCTTCCGGTGACTTCGACCGGGCGACCTCGGGGTCGCCGCAGTCATCCCAATGCGCCTTCGCATACCGGTCGGCCTCGACGATCACCGACTGCCACGCGGCACCGAACTGCGGATGGCTGTCCAGGAAGTCCTGGCTGCCGACCGACACACCCAGCGGCTTCAGCGCGGGCAGCAAGGCGCCGCGCTGACGGGCGAAGCCGACCGGGCCGGTGAGCACGTTGCCGGTGCCGATGGCGCCGATACGGAGGGTCTTGAAATTCGGCGCGGGCGGCCGAGCCCGCGCCGTCGGTCCCACAGCCGACCAGCAGCCGAGATGACGGCGGGCACGATCGGCCGGAGAAGGCGCGTGATTCGCTTCCGTTGTTCAGAGTTCCGACAGCCGCGGCGGCGCAGCACCGTGCGGCAGACGCGGCCCCACCGCGACGAGACTGCCGGGCTTGCGCCCGCGGCCCCAACCGAGCTCCTTGCGGTAGCGGCCGATGTTCTCGTCGCGAACCGTCTCGTGATCGGCCAGCGGAGTCGCCTCGGGGTCGACGTACAACGCGTCCGCCGGGCAGTAGGCCTCGCACATGAAGCAGGTCTGGCAATCGGATTGCCGTGCGATGACCGGTATTCCGCTGTCGGTGCGGTCGAACACGTTCGTCGGGCACACGTCCACGCATTTGTCGCAAGCGATGCAGTCACCCGCGCGCAGGATCTCGATCATCACGCCACCGCCGAGCTGCCGGAGGTCACGGCCGTCGCCGTCCACACTTCGCCGAGACCGCCGGACAGGATGTGGTGGTGCTGCGCCGGGTCCAGATCCGGGTGGTCGGCGCGTTTACTCATCCCGCGCGTCTCCGTACGCGCCAGCGTCGACCGGTACATCAACCGCCCCACCGCGGTGATCGCGGCGGCCTGCCGGGCGCGCACCCGCTGCTCTCCGGTGTCCCCACCCAGACCGCGAGTGGCGTCCTCCCACAAGCTGTCCAGCTCGGCGAGCGCGGGCCGGATCCGGTCGCCGTGGCGCAGATAGTTCTTTTCGAACGGGATCAACTCCTGCCGCGCGGCCTCGACCACGTCCTCGGCTCGCACCGCCGCACCGTTCTCCGGGCGCAACCCCGTACGCCCGGCCCCCCGCAGATCGGCACTGCGAGCACGAGCCGAGCGCAACGCGAACACCGCCGCGCCACGACCTGCCCAGCTACCCGACGACATCGCCCACGCCGAGTTGTGGCTACCGCCGCCGGTGAATCCACCGCAGATCCGTTCCCGGGTCGCCGCGTCACCCGCCGCGTACAAACCCGCCACCGAGGTGGCGCAGTCGTCGTCGACGACATCGATACCGCCGGTGCCGCGGACGGTGCCCTCGGCGAGCAGGTCCACCTCGAACCGGTCGGTGAACGGGTCGATGCCGCGCCGGTCGAACTGCAGGAAGAAGTTCGGCTGCCCCAGCCGCATCTGCGCCTGAACCGTCGCATCGGCGCGATCGAGCTGCGCGAACACCTTCTCCCGCAACAACGTCCGCGCGATCACCGAACGACCCTTGGTCGAGCCCGCGCCCTCGAGCACCCGCCCGTCCTCGTGGAAGAAGGTCGCGTAACCGTAGTAGGCGGTCTTGGTGATCGTCGACCCCTTCGGCACGATCGCGTACGCGTTGGAGAACTCCATGCCCGAGAACCGAGCACCCGCCTCCGCCGCCATCAGCGCACCGTCACCAGTGTCGACGTTGGTTCCCAGCGCCCGCGACAGGAACGCGCAACCACCAGTCGCGAGCACCACCGCACCGGCGGCCACACGATAGTCACGGTCGGCTCGGCGCTGATAGCCCGCCGCACCGCGCACCACACCGTCATCGTCAACCAGCAATTCCAGCGCCGGCGAATGGTCCAGGACGCGCACCCCGAGCCGTTTCACCCACGCCCGCATCCGGCGCATGTATTCCGGACCCTGCACACCGGTGCGGATCTGCTCACCGGTAGCCGGATCCACCGGGAACGGATAGCGACCCTCCACCGCGAGCCGATTCATGTTCGCGTAGGTCTGATCGAGCACGCGATCCATCCAGTAGTGGTCGGCCAGATGCCCGCCCAACGCCTCCCGGCTTGCCTTCGCGTTCGCCCGCGCGGCCGCTTCCGGCGCCACATACCACACGCCGGTGCCCGACGGGGCGGTGGCGCCGCTGGTCCCGCAGTAACCCTTGTCCACCAACGTCACCTCCGCACCGGCCTCACGCGCGTGGATCGCGGCCCAGCACGCGGCTGGCCCACCACCGATCACCAGGACGTCCGTGCTGATCTGCAACGGTTCACTCATGCGTCTGCTCCTGTCGGCGTCTCGGGATTCATGCCGGCCTCGAGCACCTCGGCCGGCGCCGGGGTGCTCGTGCCGAGCCAGGAACGCGCGCCCGGCTGCCAGATGATCACCGCCAGAATCAATCCGGAGGATGCCCTGACCAGGCCGAGCAGCCTGCAGGGAAACCGGACCCGGCTCTCGACGGTCGCCTCGGCCGTAGCCGAAGGTGGCGCGGAGGTGGTCGGATTCAACTGCAACGTCATCTGCCACGGTCCTCACACGAGAAGTACTGTCCGGAACAGTAAGGCGCGTAACCGGTTCACAGAACGATTGCGATCACCGCGATCCTGAACTCGCGCGCGGCGCGACCACGAGGCCCGCCCAGGCCCTCAACAGCAAGGACATCGGGTCTACCCCGAGCCCCTGCGAATCCGTGCACCGGTCCGCTCGGGCACCACCCGGCCACCGCGCAGGGCGAAGCCGTGCTCCAACAGCATCCCGGCCATGGATGCGCGGGTGCCGCCGCCAGCGCGGGTCAGCCGTAGCGCAAGAACGGACCGACCGTCGTCACCAGCACGTCGCCCCGGCCCACCAGGGCCCGTACCGATCCCGGATCGGTCACGTCGGCGACCGCGGTCTCCGCGCCGCCGAGGTCGGCAGCCAGCTTCTGCAGCGCGGTCGCGTTGCGCGCAGCCAGCACAGGCGCGGCGCCCCGAGCGAACAAAGCCTCTGCGGTCAGGCGGCCGGTGTACCCGGTAGCGCCGAACAACACGATCTTCGGCATCGGCAGTCACCTACGTTTCTGTTCGGCATCTCTCGTCGAGCGGACAGAGACTCAGACACATCCTTCCAGGGTCGCGTGCGCCAGTTCCACGACCACATCGCCTACCTCATGGCGGCCGCGCATCGCTCGAAGCTGGCGTCGGGCGCCGTTACCACGCTTGTCCAGAGCGGCGATCGCTTCGGTGACGAAGCTCCGGTCGCCGAACTCCCGCAACGCCGGGTCGATATGACCGACGAGTCTGTCCAGCAATTCGCGGTGTGGCAGCACACGCCCCTCGACCGGATCGAGTCCCTCGCCGTCCAGACCCGACTGCGCGGCATTCCAGTACGCGGCGCGAAGCACTTCAGCGGGGACGGGCGGAGCGGGTTCACCTCGTTCGATCGATCGCAGGCCCATGGCGACCGTGGCTCTGATCAACGCGGCCAGCAGCGCGGCCTCCTCCGCGGTGGCCGGTACGTCGCTGACGCGTACCTCCACGGTGGGAAACGATTCCGACGGCCGGATATCCCAATACACCATCTTGTTGTCGAGAATGCTCCCGCTGGCGAGCATCGTCGCCACGATCGCGTCGTAGTCCTCGACCGAGGCGAAATACGGTGGCGGCCCCGCGCTGGGCCAGCGCCGCCACAGAATGCTGCGCCAACTCGCATACCCCGTCTCACTGCCGCGGTAGATCGCGGAATTCGCCGTCAGCGCGAGGAATACCGGCAACCACGGCCGGACGTGATTGCCCACCAGCACGGCGGTGTCACGATCGGGTACACCGACATGCACATGACATCCACACAGCCCTTGTTCATGAGCGATCATCCCGAAGGTCTCCGCGATCCGCCGATATCGAGGTGTCTCGGTGACCGGGAACCCTCCGGGCACGGTCGGGGGGACCGCGACGGCAAGCAGCCGAGTGTCCAGGCCGGCCGCGCATTCGGCCACAGTCCTTCGCAGCGTGCGCAATTCCGTGAGCAGGTCACCGATATCGGAGTGCACCCCGCTGCTGGTCTCCACCTGGCAGCTGGTCAGCTCCAACTGCAGATCGATGCCCGCCTTCTTCGCCGCTTCGGCAACTCGGATGTTCGCCGGTGTAGGAGCACCGGTTTCGGGGTCGGTCAGCAAGAATTCCTCTTCGACACCGACTGTCGGCACGTGATCGGGCATACCAGTCCTCCTCCACCACACCCTTCGAGCTCGGTGTCGAGCCCGCATCTCGACCGCACGTCACTGTGTTCCACGCGAGCCGTGAGAAGTTCACCGACTCGTCCTACCCGCGTGGTGACGGGCGAACGAACGTGTTGCGGCCGTACCCTCCGTCGGACGTACCCAAACAGTCGGACACCGGCTTCGGTGCGGCACTGCGGCAGCGCCGCCGAGGAAAGCCGCGGGCGCGCAGAGGTATCGGCGGTTCCGCGATCAGCAGGTCACATCCACTTGGGCAGACTTGTCGAACGACACATGAACATGGTCGTAGTGATTGGCGGTCGGGCTCCCGCGGTCTTCCAGATACGACCAGCCGCTGCCGTCGTTGTACCGCTGCCGCCAGATCACATAGGTCACGCCGAAACGGTGCTGATTGGCCAGAACGAAATCGGCGATCGCGTCACCCCGCGCGGAATCCGACGTCATGAGATCCAGCGCCAGACCCGCGCCGTGGTCGCCGTCGCCCCGGCCGATGGCGCCACCGACGTCGGTCAGAGCGAACGTCTTCTTCAGAAGGTTGCCCACCTGTGCCACGTGCGGCCGTGTGCCGGCGAGTTCCGTCGAACACGGGACCGGCGGAGGCGGCGGAGGCGGATGCTGCACGGCCTCCTTCGCCGACGGTGGAGGTTGCGCGGCGGCGGCCGCGCCCACGGCAGGCTGAGGCGCCGGCGGCACGGTGGTCGTGGCCGGGCCCGCCGCGACAGTGGTGGACGGCAGCGAGCCCGCCGCCGCGGCATGCTGGGCGGCCGGGCCCGGTCGCATCACAGCCCACAGCACGACCACAAGACTCGCCGCGATGGTGCAAACCGCCAGGAAAGCGAGCTTGCGGGCGTCGGTTCGTTTGCGATGTTGACCGGGCATGATGTCGGTTACCGATTACTGTCGAGAACAGGTCACCGATACATTACGAAATGGTCGCGGAAATGTCACGCCCGGCGATCCTCATGCGCTCGATAGGCAAGCCCCGCCCTTGTGCGATCCAGCCGCCAGCCGGTTACACCGGCTCCACTACCAAGCCCAACCGCTCGGCAAGCGCGGGCAGAACAGTCGAGCACCCAGCGTCCAGCGTCACCGCGGCCAAGTCGTCACCGCGCGTCCGTCCCCGATTGACGATCACGACCGGACAGCCCCGCCTGGCGACACGACGCACGAAACGCAGCCCCGACATCACCGACAGCGACGACCCCGCCACCAGCAGCGCGTCCGCGTCATCCACCAGCCCATACGCCGCGGCCACCCGCTCCTTCGGCACGTTCTCCCCGAAGTACACGATGTCCGGCTTGAGCATGCCGCCACAGCACGCACAGTCCACCATCCGGAAGCTCCCGGTCTCACCGACCACCGCGTCCGCGTCGGGCGCGACCTCCAGCCCATCGACACTCACGGCCTCCGCGAAACCCGGATTCGCCGCCTCCAATCGCTCGGCCAGCGACATCCGCGACACCAGCGACGCACAGCCCAGACAGCGCACCCGCGCATACGTGCCGTGCAAATCGATCACCCGACGATGCCCCGCCTTGGTATGCAGCAAATCCACATTCTGCGTGATCAGCCCGGTGACCACGCCCATCCGCTCCATCCGCTCCAGCGCCCGATGCCCCGGATTCGGCCGCGCCCCGTCCATCCGCCGCCAGCCGACGTGGTTGCGCGCCCAGTACCGCTGCCGGAACACCGGATCGCCCACGAACTGCTGGTAAGTCATCGGATTGCGCGGCGGCGACGACGGACCGCGATAGTCCGGGATCCCGCTGTCGGTCGAAATCCCCGCACCGGTCAACGCGACGACCCGGCGCCCGGCGAGCAAGCCCACCACCTGCTCGAACCCGCCGCCCCAGGACATCCCCGCGAAATCCGACATGCAATTCAGGGTACGGCGGCCAACGCCGTAAGAGCAGGCCCGCCATCCCGACGGACCGGAGTTCACCCGGGCTCAAACCCGCCGCATCACCGACACGACCTTGCCGAGCACGACCGCCTCGTCACCATCGATCACCGCGTAGGCCGGATTGCGCGGCTCCAAGTACACATGACCGTTGCGCCGCCGATACACCTTCACCGTCGCCTCCCCATCGATCATCGCCGCCACGATCTCACCGGAATGCGCCTCCTGCTGCCTGCGCACCACCACCATGTCCCCATCGCAGATCGCCGCATCGATCATCGAATCACCGCGCACCCGCAACCCGAACACCGTGCCCCGCCCGACGAGCTCACGCGGCAACGTCATCATCTCGTCGGCGTGCTCCTCGGCCAGAATCGGAGCGCCCGCCGCGATATCGCCGACCACCGGCACCATCACCGAATCCTCCGCGACCTCCCGCCGCGCCGGCGCCTGCAAGAACATCCGCACGTCGATCGGACGCGACACCGTCCTGCTGCGCCGCAGAAAACCCCGCTCCTCCAGACTCCGCAAATGCTTCGACACCGACGACGCCGACCGCAACCCCACCGCATCACCGATCTCGCGCGTATTCGGCGGATACCCGTGCCGAAGCACCCAATCCCGGATCGTGGCAAGAATCCGCTGCTGCCGCGGCGGCAACGTCGAAGTATCGAGATGCTCGAACGCATCGAGCGGGTCGTATCCGGTCACCCCGGGAATCGTAGAGGCACGGCCCGACACTACCGACCGGCCACCGCAGCGGGCACACCGAACAACGCCTCATCGGCCTCGGGAACCCAACAGGCCGCGGCGATATCACGGTTGTAGTTGTCCGCGACGTGCTCGACCAGATGACGCAGACGCGGATGCCGATTGCCCGCCGACCACAACAACGCCAGCGGATAGGCCGGAGTGGGATCGACGATCATCAGCCGCCGCACATTCGGATGCCACGGCGTCTGGCCCCCGTCACCGGAGAACGTCATCAACGACGGCGAATCCGCGATACGTTCGACGATCCCGGCCATACCCTCCAGCGGCCCCCTGGTGTCGACGGGAATCCCGCTGAACGCGCTCAGATCGCGATAGAAATCGGCCCACTCCGACGCCACCGCCGCCCCCGGCACCCACACCGGCCGCCCCGCGATCTCCCGCAACGCGATCGTCGACCGGCCCCCGAACGGATGATCCTTGCCCACAAGCAAATACAGGGGCTCCAGAAACGCCGGAGCGGCGACGATGTCGTCGGGCAACGCCACCGGGCCGCCATAGGCACGAGCCAGGGCCGCGTCCACCAGACCACTGCGCAGTGCCTCCCGCGAGGTCGTGATCATGTTCGAGATGACGATCTCGGTCTCGGCGTGCGGATGACGCGCCAGATAGAACTCCATCAACTCCGTCGCGGCCACACGCTTCCCCAGCACCGCCACCCGCAACGGCCGCACCTGTTCCCGCGCCGCACGCACCGCCGCCTCCGCCCCCGCCAGCAGCGACCGCGCGTGCGGCAACAGCCGGGCACCGGCACCGGTCGGCACACTGCCGCCGTGCCCACGATCCAAGAGTTCCACCCCCAGCTGCGATTCCAGCTTCGCGACACGCTTCGAAACCGCCTGCTGACTGATACCCAGCACCGCCGCGGCGTGACCGAACTGCTCCTCCTCCACCACCGCCACGAACGCCCGCAACGCGGCGAGATCCAGATCCACCGTCACCTCCAACCGATGTCCTCCGCCCCGCTCGGCGGCCTCAGAGCACTTCCGGACCCGATCCCTCCGGTGGGCGGAGAACCGCCACATCCGTGAGCCGCCCCGCAAAGCGCTCGATGTCCACCAGCGTGAGCTGTCCCGCGCACCCCTGACTGAGCGTGGACGAGGGGCGATCGGCGATGAGCACGTTCGGATTGCCGTGACGGCAGAACGCCGGATCCGCCGGGTCGGGGTCGTACCACGCCCCGGTGGACAGTTGCGCGACACCCGGACGCACCCCCTCATCGACCACCAACCCCGCCAGGCAGCTGCCCCGATCGTTGAACACCCGCACGATCTCACCGGCACGCAGGCCGCGAAGGTCGGCGTCCGAGGGATGCACCCGAATCGGTTCCCGCCCCGAAATCTTCACCGACCGGCTGTAAGCGCCCACATCGAGCTGGCTGTGCAACTTGGTCCGCGGCTGATTCGCCACCAACTGCAACGGAAACCGCGCCGCCGCCGCACCACCGAGCCACTCCTCCGGCTCCAGCCACACCGGATGCGGTGGGCAATCGGCGTACCCGAAACCCTCGATCGTCGCCGAGAAGATCTCGATCTTCCCGCTGGGTGTGCCCAGCGGATACCGGTCCGGGTCGGCACGAAAGTCCGCGGCCAGCACCTGCTCGGGATCCGGTACCGGAAGTTCGAGCGCTTCACCGGACCAGAACGCGTCGAAGTCCGGCAACTGGTGGCCCGCACGGGATTGCTCGACCCGCCAGCTCTCGTACAGATACCGCAGCCACTGCGCGGCCGAGCGCCCCTCGGTGAATTCCGCCCCGACACCGAGCCGATCGGCCGTCTCGGCGAAAATCGAATAATCATCCCGCGCCTCCGCCCGCGGGCGGGTGAGCGCCTTCATCGGAAAGAACGAGCGATCACCCTCGCCCACGCCGTAGTCGTCGCGCTCGATCGACATCGTCGACGGCAGCACGATATCCGCGTGCCGCGCGGTCGCCGTCCAGAAGGCGTCATGTACGACAACCGTGTCCGGACGCTCGAACGCCGTACGCAGCCGAGCCAGATCCTGGTGGTGATGGAACGGATTGCCGCCGGCCCAATACACCAACCGCACATCCGGATACACCAGATCCTGCCCGTTGTAGCGGAAGGAACCACCCGGATTCAGCAGCATGTCCGCGATCCGCGCGACCGGGATGAACGCGTGCACGCTGTTGCGCCCCTGCGGAAGTCGCGGCACAGCCACGCGCGCCGGCTCCCCCACACCGGCGACCGAACCGTAACCATGCCCGAATCCGCCTCCGGGAAGCCCGATCTGGCCCAACATCGCCGCGAGCGCCACAGCGGCCCACAGCGGCTGCTCGCCATGGCGCGCCCGCTGCAGCGACCAACTGACTGTCACCAGGGTGCGCGCCGCAGCCATCTCACGCGCCAGTCCACGGATACGCCGGGCCGGAACCCCGGTGATCGCCGAGGCCCACTCCGGATCCTTGACCACTCCGTCCACCGCGCCACGCAGGTACCGCGCGAAGCGGTCGTAGCCGACGGTGTACTCGCCCAGGAATTCCTCGTCCGCCAGCCCTTCCGCATCCAGCACCTGAGCCAGCGCCAACATCATCGCCACATCTGTGCCGGGCAGCGGGGCGATCCACTCGGCCTCGCCCTCCGGCGACATGTCGTCGCGCAGCGGACTGATCGACACGAACCGGCAGCCCCGCGCCCGTGCCGCCGCGATCCAGCCCCGCGCGTTGTGCCGCGAAACCCCACCCGGCGACACGGCCGCGTTCTTCGGCGACAAACCACCGAAAGCCACCACCAACTCGGAATGTTCGACGAGAACCGTCTTGGCCGTCGCACGCTGTGTCACCCAACCGATATCACCGAGAACGTGCGGTAGGAACACCGTCGAGGTGCCCAGGCTGTAGCTGTTCACGTGCCGGACATAGCCGCCGAGACAGTTCAGGAAGCGATGCAACTGGCTTTGCGCGTGATGAAAACGCCCCGCGCTGGCCCAGCCGTACGAGCCGCCGTATACCGCCTCCGCCCCGTGCTGCCGGTACACGCGTCCGAGTTCCGCGGCCAGCAGGTCCGATGCCCGTTCCCACGACACCGGAACGAAGGACTCCGAACCGCGCGGTCCCGGACCCGGACCGTGCTCCAACCAGCCCCGGCGGACATACGGTCGATCGATACGGGTCGGATGGTGTTGCGCCGAAGCGACGTTGCCGATCAGCGGCGTCGGCTCCGGGTCACCACGCCACGGCCGGACCTCCGTGAGCCGTTCACCGTCGCTGTCCGCCTCGAACGCGCCCCAGTGGGTCAGATGCGTGGTCACCGTCCCACCGTAACCGGCCCACCCGCACCCGGACGACGCCCGCCACAGCGCCTCAGTCGGCGAGGCGGCGCAACTCGAAGATCCGGAACAATCGCCCGCCGGAGCGCTCGTACTCCATGGCGTAGCCGGGCCAGAACTCGACCGCCAGATCCCAGTAAGGCTTTCGCTCCACGCCCGTGATCTCGCGTACCGTGACCAGGAACTGCTCGCCCTTGTGCCGGACCGAAGCGGTCTGCGCGGCACGCAGGTTCGCCGACCAGGCCGGATGACCGGGACTGCCCCAATTCGAGCCGAGGACGACGAAGTCCGCACCGTGCGGTACATACAGCAACGACGTGGTACGCGGGATACCGGTCTTCCGCCCCGGCACGGTCACCTCGACCGACGGGAGCCCTGCCAGATCGAGGACGCCCTTCCGCCCCCCGCTCACCCGCCGGATCAAGCGTTCGAGCCGCAACACGAGCGGCGCCGTCCGCATCACCCAGCGTTGCTCCGCGAGCCGTCGGGCCAGTGGCGGCAGCGGATTGAAGGACATAGAGGAATCCTGACATGGCCTCCGCCTCCGACCGGCCGAGCGCGCCGGGACCGAGGGCCATCTCACAGGAGGCTTTCAGAGGTCCCTCCCCTTCCTTGCTGGGTTGGGGTGGGCTTGAGGTTTAGTGGAGGGCGGAATGTATATATAGATGCGAATATCTACGTATCTAAATGTTAATGACGTGAACCGCAGTTGCATAGGCACTTCCATCACGACTCCCGCAGAAGCGGGGAGATTTCCCCGCACCTGGCCTTGCTCTCCGTCTCCGAGAAAACGGACAAGCGACCAGTTACCCTGTCCCCCGTGGTCCCCACATCCCCGGTCCGTGCGCCGAGGTCCACGAGCGCCCGTCACCCGTCTCGGAACAGGAGTTCGATGCGTTCATTCCCCCGCCACGTCTGGGCAGCGCTCGCGGCCGTCGCCGCGGTTTTCCTCGGAGGCATCGCTCCGGCGGCCGCCCGGCCCGAGCCGCCCGCCGTGCTCGCGCCGATGGGCCCGGACTTCCTCTGGGGCGTCGCCGCGTCGGGATATCAGTCGGAAGGCCACGCCCCGGACAGCAACTGGTCTCGCTACGTCGCGTCGGGGAAAACGTCGGACCCCTACCGGGATTCGATCGACTTCTATTCGCGCTACCGCTCGGACATCGCGCTGGCAGCCGGACTCGGCGTGCAGGTGTATCGCATCGGCGTCGAGTGGGCTCGTCTGCAGCCGGAGCCGGGCAAGTGGGACCCCGACGGGCTGAAGTTCTACGACAACGTCGTCGCCGCGATCACGGCAGCGGGCATGCGTCCGATGATCACCATCGATCACTGGGTCTATCCGGGCTGGGTGGTCGACCGCGGAGGCTGGAACAACCCGGGCGTCGTCGAGGACTGGCTGGCCAACGCGCAGACGGTCGTCGATCGCTACGCCCCGTATCAACCGTTGTGGGTCACGTTCAACGAGCCGACCATCTATCTGCTCAACGAGCTGCGCAACGGCGGACTGCCGCCGGCCGCCGCGCCCGCGATGCAGGAACGGATCGCGCAGGCGCACAACCGCATCTACGACTACATCCACCGGGTTCAGCCGGACGCCATGGTGACCAGCAATGTCGCCTATATCCCGGCCGCCGAGGACGTGGTGAACAAGCCTCTGGTGGACCGGATCGACACGAAGCTCGACTACATCGGCATCGATTACTACTACGGCCTCTCCCCTGACAGCCTCACCACCACGGGAAATCTCACAGAGTTGTGGAAGAACCCGCTACAGCCCGAAGGCATCTACTACGCGTTGCAGCACTACGCGCGCCGGTTCCCCGGCAAGCCGCTCTACATCGTCGAGAACGGGATGCCCACCGAGAACGGCTTGCCGCGCGCGGACGGATACGGCCGGGCCGACTCCCTGCGTGACACCGTCTACTGGCTCCAGCGCGCCAGAGCCGACGGCATCAATCTGATCGGCTACAACTATTGGAGCCTCACCGACAACTACGAGTGGGGTTCATACACACCGCGTTTCGGCCTGTACACGGTCGACGTCCTGAGCGATCCGGCGCTCACGCGCAAACCCACGGACGCGGTGGCCGCGTACACCGGCATCACACGCGCGGGCGGCGTCGCTCCCGAGTATCGGCCGACGCGGCCGCCGAAGGATTGCTCCTTCGTCGACGTGCCGGCCAGCTGCTCCGATCCGGTCACCGTGCCGCGGTGACACCGGAGTCCGGACCGGTTCGAGCGAGCGGAGACGACTGATGACCGACGATCCCATCGCGGTACTGCGACGCTGGGCCGATTCGGGCGGAATCTGGCGGGTCGCCGGACGCAGATCCGGTTCGGTCACCGTCGCGCTCTATCAGTGCACCGGTGGTGAGGAGGTCGATCGGCTGACCTCCTCCGATCCCGAACTGATCCGTTATATCGGCGAGCGCGTCAGCAGCGAGGACTGAACGGCTCAGCCCGTCATCCCTGACCACAGCCGCTCGAGCACGTGCGCAGCCGGTTCCACGGCGGTCACCAGGCCGACGCCCTCCCCCGCGTCGATCGGCGTCACCGCTGGATCGTTCGCGGCGAGCGCGGCGGCGAGTGCCTGTTTGGCCGCCGGATCCGCGGCGAGTTCGTCTTCGCGACCGGTCCAGCGGTCGGTGAATCCGGTCCGCAGCACCCGGGCGGGAAACCGAGCAGGCCACGGCAGCTCCATGCCCACGTCGTAGGCGCGGGTGAGCACGGTGTCCGCGCCACACGCGGCGAGCAGAGCTCGACGGCCGGCCTCCGGCAGCAGCGATTCCGAGCACGCCGCCAGACAGGTGCCGAGCCACGCGCCGCTCGCCCCTGCCCGGAGCACGGCGACCAGGTCTGCTGGTGCGCCGATGCCGCCCGCGGCCAGCACCGGGACCGACGCGACTGCCAGCACCTCGTCCAGGAGCGGCAGCAGCGGCGCGTTCACGGCTCCGTGTCCGCCGCCCTGCACGCCGCGGGCGACGAGGACGCCGATGCCCGCGTCTTGTGCACGCCGAGCGTCCTGCCAGCTGTAGACCTGGGTGGCCGGAACGATCCCGGCATCCGCGACACGGGCCGCCCAGCCCAGGTGATCGCCGAAGCTCACCGAGATCAGCGCGGGACGGGCCTCGATCGCCGCCTCCAGCAGTTCCGGCTGCCCGGCGACCACCCAATCGACCAGACCGATACCGAACGGACCGGCCACTCCGCGAATATGCGGCAACTCCTGCTCCAGCGCCCGCACCGATCCCGCGCTGCCCATTCCGATCATGCCCAGGCCACCGGCCGCGGTCACCGCCGCGGCGAGCCGACCGCCCGCCACGCCGCCCATCGGCGCGTTGACCAGCGGGATCCGCGCACCGATCCGCTGCGCCCACGCGATCGCGGCACGCGTGTCGGCGGGCGGCTGCTCATTGGAGGTCGTCACGAGCTCCATCGGAACACACGCGGCCGGGAGCACTCGCGGGCTCCCCCGTGCCACGAGATCACGCGCGGTGCCCGAGCATGTCCAGCAGCCCGTCCAGCTGAAGTTCGAACAACTCGTCGCGATCGGCGAAGGTGTCGGTGCCGTACATGTCGAAAACGTCCGCGCTCACCGCTCCGAACAGCCCGACCCAGAACGTCACGCCGCGCACGATCAGCCAGTCGGGCACGTCGAGCTGGAATTCGTCGCGGATGCGCGCGAAACTGCTTGCGAGCGCCGCCGATATCCGCGGCTGGGCGGCGGGCGCAACCAGTCGGCCTGCTCGGTGGGCCCCGGCGAACAGCGTCAGCATCGTGGCGATCACCCGGGTGCCGGGTGCGACGGTCTCGGTGGCGGGTGCGTCGTAGCCGGGGACGGGCGTGCCGAACAGCAGTCCGTAGCGGGCGGTTTCGGCCAGCGCCCACCGCCGCACCGTGCGACCGAGGATCCGTAGTCTCTCGATCGGATCGTCTCCGCCCTCGGCCAGCGCGCCGTCGACCGCGTCGCCGAGGGCGTTGTAGCCGTCGACGACGAGCAGGGTCAGCAATTCGTCGCGACTGCGGACATACCGATAGACGGCCGAGGAGACCACGCCGAGATCACGCGCGACCGCCCGCAGCGACAGGGCGGCGGCGCCTTCGGTCGCCAGGTGTTCGCGCCCGATCCGGACGATGTCGTTCATGGTCTGGGCCCTGGCTCGGGCGCGGGGTGTCGTCGGCATAGCAGAAACGATGCGCGCTTCAGAGAGCATTGTCAACTAACGAGAGCATTGCTCTAAACAGTCCGGCCAATGGCGGGCAAACTCGAATACCGGAGCGATCCGCTGATTCCAGGCGACTTGCGTACCGTTACTTACCCGGGAGTAGTGTTAGCCGAGTCACTGGCGACACGATCGAGGAGTTCCACATGGACCAGCGGACGACGGATTTCGACGTGCTGATCGTCGGTTCGGGGTTCGGCGGCAGCGTCACCGCGCTTCGGCTGGTGGAGAAGGGGTACAAGGTCGGCGTGCTGGAGGCGGGCAGGCGCTTCGCCGACGACGAGTTGCCCCAGACCAGCTGGCAGCTGAAGAAGTTCCTGTGGGCGCCCGCGCTCGGCTGCTACGGGATCCAGCGCATCCACCCGCTGCGCAATGTCCTCATCCTCGGCGGCGCCGGCGTCGGGGGCGGTTCGTTGAATTACGCGAACACGTTGTACGTGCCGCCGGAGCCGTTCTTCCGCGACGCCCAGTGGCGTGACATCACCGACTGGCGCGACGAGCTGACCCCGTACTACGAGCGGGCGCAGCAGATGCTCGGCGTGGTGCGCAATCCGCACATGACGCCCGCCGACGAGGTCTTCAAGGCCGTCGCCGACGACATGGGGGTCGGCGATACGTTCGTGCAGACACCCGTCGGGGTGTTCTTCGGCGAGCCGGGCAAGACCGTGCCGGACCCGTACTTCGGCGGCGTCGGCCCGGAACGCACCGGCTGCGTCGAATGCGGCGACTGCATGGTGGGCTGCAAGTACGGCGCGAAGAACACGCTCGTCAAGAACTACCTCTACCTGGCGGAAAAGGGCGGAGCCGAGGTCATTCCGATGACCACGGTCACCGAGCTGCGTCCCCACCCCGACGGCACCTGGGACGTCTCCACCGCCCGCACCGGCGCCTGGGTACGCAAACAGCCCCGAACGTTCACCGCCACGCATGTCGTACTCGCGGCGGGCACGCGGGGCACCCAGAAGCTGCTGTTCGCCATGCGTGACAAAGGCGTATTGCCCGACCTGTCCGATCGCCTCGGCATGCTGACGCGCACCAATTCGGAATCGATCGTCGGGGCGGCGACCAAGAAGGTGCGTCCCGGCACCGACTTCACCAAGGGTGTCGCGATCACCTCGTCCATCCATCCCACCCCCGACACGCACATCGAACCGGTCCGCTACGGCAAGGGTTCCAACTCGATGGGCCTGCTCCAGACGCTCATGGTCGACGGCGGCGGTCGCATTCCGCGCTGGCTGCGTTTCCTGGGTCTGGTGCTGCGGCATCCGATGAACCTGCTCAGCTTCCTGAGCACCAAGAATTGGAGCGAACGGACCATCATCTCGCTGGTCATGCAGCACCTGGACAACTCGATCACCACCTACACCAAGCGGGGGCTGTTCGGCCGCAAACTCACCAGCAGGCAAGGCCACGGCGAACCCAATCCCACGTGGATCCCGGTCGGCAACGAGGTGACCAGGCGCGTCGCGGAGAAGATCGGCGGCATCGCAGGCGGGAGCTGGGGTGAGATCTTCAACATCCCGCTCACGGCTCATTTCCTGGGCGGCGCGGTGATCGGGGCCGATGCCGAGCACGGCGTGATCGACGCCTACCACCGGGTGTACGGCTATCCCACGCTCAGCGTCGTGGACGGTGCGGCGGTCTCGGCCAATCTGGGCGTCAACCCCTCGCTGACGATCACCGCGCAGGCCGAGCGGGCCGCGGCGTACTGGCCGAACAAGGGCGAAGTGGACACCCGTCCACCGGTGGGCACCGGATACCGGCGCATCGCGCCGATCGCGCCGGTGAACCCGTCCGTTCCGGCGAGTTCGCCTGCCGCCCTGGTGCTCCCGATCGTGGAGATCAGGGAGACCCCCGCCGCCGGATAGGTCCGACGCAGCGGTCGACCGGGCGCAGTGGCGGGCGAGCACCTGCCGCGAAAGCCTGAACCTGCCGCACAGCAACCTCTACTGAACTAGCCTTTATCTGGTCTTTTGTCGCTACAAAGCCAGGAGGCGACCCTTGAGCACACTGCGTCGGACACTGCTCGCTCCCACGGCGATGGCGGCGGCCGCCATACTCGCCATGACCGGATGCGGCGGCGAGCGATCGGACTCCACGCAGACGGGAGCGCCTTCGAGTTCCGCGGCGATGCCCAATCAGGTCGCCGGGGTGCCGATACCGGAGGGCCGGATCGACGATGCCGTGGGGGAACTGGATCACCTCGCGGATGGCCTGCTCGCCTCGTCCGGCATCCCCGGCATGGCGGTCGCCGTCGTGCACGGCGGAAAGGTGGTGTACAGCAGGGGCTTCGGCGTCCGCAACGTCGTCACGCAGGAGAAGGTGGAGCCGGATACGGTCTTCCAGCTGGCGTCGCTGTCCAAGCCGGTCGGAGCGACGGTCGTCGCCCGCCGGATCGCCGCGGGGGGTGTCGAATGGGACACGCCGGTGCGCCGGCTGCTGCCGTCCTTCGCGCTCGCCGACCCTTACGTCACCGAGCACGTCACGGTGGGCGACCTGTACGCACACCGCTCCGGCCTGCCCGACCACGCGGGCGACCTGCTCGAGGACCTGGGCTTCGACCGTCAGCAGATTCTCGACCGGCTCCGACTGCTGCCGCTGGGCGCCTTCCGCGACTCCTACGAGTACACCAATTTCGGACTGACCGCCGCTGCCGTCGCCGTGGCCACGGCGGCGGGGACCGACTGGGAGACGTTGTCCGCGCAGATGCTCTACAGCCCGCTCGGCATGACATCGACCAGCTCGCGGTACGCCGACTTCGCATCTCGTACCAACCGCGCCGAGGGGCACGTCCTGATCGACGGGAAGTACGAGCCGGCGAACCCGCAGCGCCAACCGGACGCGCAGTCCCCCGCGGGAGGGGTCAGTTCCTCGGTGACCGACATGGCGAAATGGATGACGATGGTGCTCGCCGACGGCTCCGCAGGGGGCTCGGTCCTGGTGCCGCCGGAGGATCTCCTGCCCGCCATCTCCCCGCAAGTCGTCTCGGCGCCGCCGAAAACCCCCGACGCACGCGCCGGGTTCTACGGATTCGGCTTCAACGTGAGCGATTCCGCCTCCGGCCGGGTCGTACTCGGCCACTCCGGAGCGTTCGCCCTCGGCGCGGGCACCGCGTTCACCCTGATCCCCTCCGCCGACCTCGGCATCGTGACACTCACCAACGCGGCGCCGATCGGCGTGCCGGAGACACTGAACGCGGAATTCGCCGATCTGGTCCAGTTCGGGAAGATCCAGCAGGACTGGCGCTCGCTCTATCGCACGGCGTTCGAGCCGCTCGGCGCGCCGGCCGGGGCGCTGGCGGGCAAGCAGCCGCCCGGGCACCCGGCTCCCGCGCGTCCGCCGGCGTCCTACGCGGGCACCTACGACAACGCCTACTACGGCCCGGCGACGATCAGCGCCACCGGCAACTCCCTCACCCTCACCCTCGGCCCGAACAATATGACCTTCCCTTTGAAGCACTGGGACGGAGACACTTTCGTCTTCACGCCACCCGGCGAGAACGCCACCCACGGTTCGGTTTCCCAGGCGACCTTCGACGGCGCGAAGCTCACCTTGGAGTACTACGACACCGAACACCTCGGCGTCTTCACCCGTAGCTGACGCCGCTGCCGCCCAGCCGCGATCTCGGGCTCCGATCGCGGACGCTTCGCCCGTTTCCAGGGGTTTGCCGACGACGGTTGCGGGAAGTCGCTGAATGCAAGAGAGGAGGCAGCGATGACCGAACCGAACGAGACCTACGACCCGCCGCAGGACACGGGTGCGCCCGACTCGACCGAATCCGATCCGGCGGCGCTCAGCAGCGCCGAGGATCTCGACGAGGACCGACTGCGTTCCGACCCGCTCGAGGCCGGAATGGACCCGCCGGAGCACTGGAGCGGCGTCACCAAGTACGGCGTGACGCCGTGGGAGCAAGCCCATCCTCGACCGATCGAAGACCGGCTCGCGGAGGAGGAGCCCGACATCGATCCGAACCGAGTTCCGGAGACCGGGGAAACGGGGAGACTCGAGAGCGATCGCAGGCTCGAAGACATCAGCAGCGACAGCGACGAAGTGCGCGCCGAGCACCGCTACGAGGAGCAGATCGGTGTGTCCGCCGACGTCGCGGGCGGTTCGGTGGCCGACGACATCCGGCACCCCGCCCCGCCCGAGTAGACGGCAGCCGTCGTCGCGATCGGAGCGCCACCGCCCGGCCCGTCACCGATGAACGCCCTCTCCGCATGCCACGCGATCGCTTCGGGGTAGCGCGCCGGGCGGTGGCGCTCCGATCGCCTACCCGAACACGGCGGTGCGGAACTCACCCTCCGTCTCGGCGAGCGGCTGCGCGATGCGCGATACGACCGGTCGGCCTGGCCGAATGCAACGGCCCGCCCGGCGTCACGCGCGCGCCGGACGGGCCGCTTCCCCGTTCGCCATGCGACGCCGCCACGTCACACAGCTTGATCATGGTAAGCGCGGAATCGGGTCATCTCCGGCAGCCACGCCGGACCATCGGACGTCCGATCGTAAGGACCGCGCCGGGTGGTGCGTCTCATTCGCCGTGCGAGGCTCGCCAGAGAGTATGTTCGCGGCTGATCGCTTCCTCGGCGTCGGATACCGCGTCCGCCCAGGCTCCTTCGGTGTGGTTCTGGTCCAGAACTTCGGCGACGATGCTCAATTCGTTCGAGGCCAGGGCGTACGCGGCGGCCGCGGTGCTGTGCTGGCGCGCCGAGGACCACGCGGCCACACCCGCTACCGCAGCCGCGAAAATGCCTGCGAGGTCGAAGTTCACCGCGTTGAGCGCTTTCGCCAACGCCCCGGCGACACCTGCCACCTCGAAGACGAGCGACATCGTGCCGTATACCTGGGACCTGCGCTGATGGTAGCCGGATTTGGTGGCATACCACCGTTGTTGTTCCCGGATGCGGTCGTCCAGATAGACGCGGCGCCGTTCGTCGAAGGAGGCGGAACGCAGTTGCCGCATACGATCGCTGATCGCCGGGGCCGTGGTCGGCCGCAGCGCGAGCGCCGAAATGTCCTGACGCAGCAGGTTGATGCGGTCGATCAGCATCCGATCGGCTTCGGCCGGCGACAGCGTGCCGACGAACGGCGCACCCTGTACCGCGTACTTCCAAGTCAAAGTCTTCACCGATTCGGCGAGTGCGCGGCCTTCGTACCAGGACTTGCCGGGTCGGCTGCGCAGGACACCCACGTCGACGGCGAGGATTCCGACGAATGCCATCGCGGTCAGAATGGCCGCGATGTCGGTGCCCGACGAGCCGACACGGACGGTGAAGGCCGCGCAAGCCGCTGCCACCACTGCCAGCCATAGCCGGGCCCCGTAGGCACGGAGATAGAATTGCTGACCGTACATTGCCGCCGTGTCCGCGGACTGGAAGAGCCCGGGGTAATCGTCAGCGTGCTGCACGGGCCGAGCGCCGCTTTCCAACCGACATGGCGGAAGCGTAGCAGCCGACTTATCCGTGTCGAATCCATTTGCGCGGCTTTGCAATTGCGAATTTCTTCGCCGTGGTGTGTGGTTCCACCCGGTGCGCTGCGTCACCCGTGACGGACCTGCAGATCTGCCATGAGATACCGGGTCGTGGCCCGATGACCGCCGGTCACGGCGATCCGGGCGATCCGGGCGGTGGTACCGGAATTCGGTGAACGACTGTCCATTCGAGACCAGTGGTGCAGCACCTGCGCTTTCAGGAATGTCCTATCGCTCTGATCATCGCAGAGGAAGACGACCTTGGTGATGGGAAAGCGGTCGATCACGCGTTGCAGTTCGAATCGCGTTCCGGCGTTGGCCGGAACGTATCCCGCGAGGTCCAGCACGACATAGTCGACCCGGGACAGCAGCATGTCCACCGCCGTCTGCCAGAAACTGACGTGACACAGGATGGAACGAACCGGATAGCTGCCCGCAGGGTCGCGCACCTTCACCGCCAGATCCGTCACGCCCATCAGCCGCCTGCGCCCTGGCGGCAACGGCTCCACCGGCTGTTTCGCCAGCTCCTCGCGCAGCATGCGCGGTGACGCCACGAACAGGGAGCGGAAAGAGTTGTTCCGGCGCACTGCCCGGACTTCCTGGGGGCTAACCGACGCGGCGCTGCGCAACAAGTGCACATACCCGAATTCTCGCCACGCCCCGCGCAGGAACTCCCGGGCGCGCGCCCGGTTGTCGAACAGACGAAGGTAGGCGATCTGTACCGGCTTCGCGCCGATGACGTTCGATCGCAGCGAAACCCGCCGCAGATCCCCCCGCCCTCGGGGAGGAGTGGTGAACTGCACCGTGAGAGCCGGGATCTCCGTTGCGCGAGACCAGACCGGATCCGGGCCGATGGGACTGATCCTTGCGCTGTAGGAGGGGTCGGTGGACCACCTCTCGACTGATCGGCTCGCATGCCACCGCCGCCACCGCAGCGCTACCGACATCAACAGCACAGCCGCCAGCAATGACATGAGCCCGAGGATGGCCGGTTCCAGTTCCGGCGCGGGACGCCGTGTCCCGTCGGGCTCCTCCACCGACACCCCGCCGACCAGCACCCCGACCGACAGCGCGATCGGTACGGCCACCCAGAGCAAGCGCCGCACCGCGGCCGACCGATGACTCCGTACCGCCTGCACCGTGGCCATATGCGCTTCCCGCGGTGGCACCAGCAGCGCGATCTGGTCGGGATGGCGATCCACGCGACGCCGAATCGACCTCGCCCGCAATCCCTGCCACGCGTCGCTCACGGTCTCCGCACCGGCGGCGAAGGCCCCTACGCCGAGTACCGCCAGCGGGAACAGCACCAGATGCCGCCACGTCGACAGGTCCACCCCGGGCACCCACACCGCGAGCACCTGCGGCCCACGAGCCCAGACCACGACGACGGCAGCCACCGACGTCGTGAATCGGACGGCGTTGCCGACCGCGGAGCGCAACGACGCGGATTCCTCCTCGCGGACGCGCGCGTACAACTCGCCGTCGCCGATTCCGCTGACCATTCCTGGCGTACCGTCCCGCCCCGTGCCGACGAGTATCTACACCGACGTCCACCGGCCGCGCCGGCGCTTTCGTCGCCGACCACCAGTATGGCCCCAGGGCCGGCCCGGCACACCCGATATTCCCGCGCCCCGCCGTCGGTCCTCCGGTGGCGGGCCACTGCCCCGCTGCCGCGCTCTACACGATGCGCACCGGCGCGGACTGCGGAAAGACGACCGGCAAGGCCCCGAGAGCCCGGTGGAACGGACCGGGCCGCCACTGAAGTTCGTTCTTCGGCGTGGCCAACTGGATCTCCGGCAGCGCGTCGAGCAGTTGATCGATGGCGTTCTGCACGGTCATGTAGGCGACGGATTTGGCCGGGCAGGCGTGCGGCCCCGCACTCCACGCCAGGTGGGATCGATTGCCGATCCGGCTGCCGCCGGGTTCGTCGGTCCCGCGGATCTCGGGGTCGTTGTTGCAGCCGGCGAGACTGATGACGACCGGCTGGTCCGCCGGCAGCCAGACACCGTCGACCATGATCGGCTGCCTCGGGTACGTCGTGCAGAAGTTCGCCATCGGCGGGTCGTTGAACAGGACCTCGTCGAGAGCGTCGGTGGTGGACAAGTTCCGTCCGAGGACGTCGCCGAAGCGGAACCGGTCGTCGGTGATCATCAGCAGCAGGGCGTTCGTGATCAGATTGCGCTGCGCCTCGAACCCGGCCCCGTAGAAACTCATGAGCTGGGCGAAGATCTCGATGTCGTCCAGTTCGGTCGAGTGATGCGCCAGCCGCGAGGTGACGTCGTCGCCGGGCTGGTGGCGCTTGAGCCGGATGAGCTGCATCAGCGCCTCTTTGAGCATCTTCATGCCCTCGGGCCCCCGCACCGTGTCGAAGCGCGCGGCCATACCGGTCGCGACCCGCTCGCCGATCTCGGCCGGGCAGCCGACCATCTGGTTGAGGACCTCGAGGACGAGCGGAAACGCGTACTGGCTCACCAGATCGGCGGATCCGGCTTGGCAGAACGAATTGATCAGCGGGACCGCGATGTGTTCGACCGTGGTCGGCACGTCGAACAGATCGATTCCGTCGATGGCGTCGACGGAGGCGTGCCGATAGCGATCATGGGCGAGCCCGGTGTTGTACCGCGCGGCCGGGTACCACTCCATCATCGGCCGGACGGGCGAGTCGTCGGGGATGGTCTTCTGCCACGTGCGGGGATCGGCCGGGAAATGGTCGGGGTCACTGAGAATGCGCACCGCGGTCTGGTAGCCGATCACCAGGGTGGCCGGTACGCCGGGCGCCAGCTCGATCGGAACCAGCGAGCCGTGTTCGCGGCGCATCTCGCGGTATGCGCGGTGCGGGTCGGCGACGAACTCCTTCGTGTGCAGCTGAACGCGCGCGGCATCCGTCTCCGTCGGGAATCCGTGCTGGACGGGGCACGCTCCGGTTCCAGTGGTGTGCGGCGCGGCCATCGGGGACTGTGGTGTGGTCAAGAACGTGACTCCAGGTAATGGAACAGCAATTCGACGAATGTGATCGGTGAGCGGGTGCACGTGCCTTCCAAGACCTGTCGTCCAGAGCTTGGCGACCCGCTTACGCTAGCAACATAGCAACGCTCCGATGGTGGCGCTGACGAAGGAGGTACCGTCCGGTGCGCCAGAGCCGGTTCCGGACAACGTGATTCGCCGAATCGCACCACGGCGCGACGGCGAACGCGCTGGTCGGCGCCTGTACTGGCACGATCATCGCGAACCAGCTCGGCACCGTACCCGGCACGTGGCGTGCGTGACAACCCCCGTGCGACTGGTCGCCGTCGAATATCGCGGGGCAGATCACCGTTCGCGGTCGTCACCGGCGCCGGCCAGAGCGACCGTGTTCGCGGCCGCCTGTCGCGCGGCATCCACCGTGCAACGACCGAGACCGCAGGCGGTGGCGACGCCGTAGGCCGCGCGCCCGGCCGCTTCCTCGAACAGGGCGAGCGCGCGAGCGCTGTCCTCGCCGGAGTCCGGGGAGACCACACCGGCGATCACATCCCATTCGGGATCGAGCTTGCGCAACGGCGCGTAGAACCGTGGGTCCTGTGGAGCCGGCTCGGCACCGTAGGCGCACGGAATGTGCACGGGAGGAAGCGGAGTCCCCTGCTCGCGCAGCAACCGGGCTGTGCGGCCGAGCAACTTCACCGCCGGGGCCAGCGTGCGCGGGCTCAGCAGGCTCTTGTGCTGGTAGTCGCCGTAGCACAGGTGAACGATCACTTCCGCCCCGATCTCGTGCATGCGGCCGAGTACACCGGCGAGTTGCCGCGCGATCAGCGGGGCGAGTGCCCACTGCGACCACAACTGCTCGGCTTTGACCATGCTCAGCAGCGCGATGGGCGACTCGAGCTGCCAGACGACACGGTCGCCGTACCGGTCGACGACCTCGGTCATCTCCTGCACCACCGCTTCGGTGAACACCGGCAGCTGCCGCAGCGCACTCACCACGAGCCCGGAGCGCCGCACAGCGGGCCCGACCGGGAGCCCGCCGGAGACGGCGGCGCCTGCGAAGACGAACATCGCCAGATCCAGCGGATTCGGTTGACTTATCTGGACTTTCGTCGCGGCCAGTTCCGGCCGGTCGCCGCGCAGCGACTCGAACGCGTCCACGACCCGGCCGATTCGCTCGACCCGATCCATCGAGACGTGCCGGGGCTCCAGCGTGCACCCGGACCGCAGGCCGTAGCTGGGAAAATCTCCGTAGTCGGCGTACTCACCCGCGCGGACGATCTCGAAGACGTCGGCGTGCTGCTTGCGCGTGCGCAAGTAGTCCATGATCCAGTCCGGATCGAGGTCGCACGGCAGGGCGGTGACCGGCCGATCCGTACTGTGGTCGGCAAACCATTGCATGACGGCACGATCACCCGTCATCAGTTCGGCAGGCAGGCTGCCGACATAATGCGCGAATCTGGTCATCTGTGGCTCTTCTGTTGTCGGGACGCGGGATCCGCGACCCAGGGCAATTCCGGTAACGCCGATCGGTAGCTGTGCAAGCGTACACGGACGCGCTCCGATCCCGCATCCCCTGATGTCCGCCCGCTATGGAGAGCCGGAGGACCGGCGCGCGGATCCGCACCGCCGCAGCGGATCTCCGAAATTTCGCCACACGCAGATGGATTCGCGGTCTACCATCGGTCTCGTCCGGGCGGTTCGCCGGGTAGGACAATTCAACGGCGGCTGGTTCGCCCGGACGCCGTGCGTCGCGTACCGATTTGCTGTGCACCACTGATCAGATCCGAACAAGCGCAGACCCTCGACAGCGTCATCGTCGATCGTCTCGGTATCCATCCGGGGGTGAGGGCCAGGCATGACCATGGAAATGCTCGGGTCGAGGCAGTTGCGGCTATTCGCCGGTGAACTCTGCTTCCCCGCAACCTGATCGACGATCGAAGCAGTCTCGGCCGCGCGCGCCTGCGGTGCCCGAACGGCGCCGGTTCACCACCCGTCGGCGCATCAGGCCCTGCGGTACGTCACCGAGGCGACGGTCGCGCGAACCATCAGACAGAACGGAGTTCCGCATGGCCTTCGAATTTCTCGTGCCCGCTCTCACCGCGCTCGTCGCGGTCATCGTCTTCGTGGCCGGGGATCGCCTACATCCGAAGGCATGGCGGCACACCGACGACGACACGGTGGGCGCGCTGGTGCTCAACCTGATCAACACGATCTTCATGGCGGTGGTCGCGTTCATCGTGGTGATCGCGTGGCAGCAGTACGACAACTCGCGCAATCACACCATCGCCGAAGCCAAGGCGCTCATCGATACCTATTGGGCCGCGCACGGCCTGCCCGAGCCCGACCACGCGAAGATCCAGGGACTGGTCCGCGAGTACACCGAGCAGGTCCTCACCGAGGAATGGGCGGTCATGGCGGATGACGGTCGTCTCAGTCAATCGACCCAGGACACCCTCGACGACCTGCGCGACGCGGTGGCCGCGGTGAACTCGGCGGACGACGAGGTCGACGAACTCCGCACCAGCGCTCTGACCAGTCTCGACGCGGTGGCCCAGTCCCGCGCCGACCGTGCGCTCGACGCCGCCTACCGCGTTCCCGGCTTCCTCTATCTGGCCATGTGGATCTGCACGGTCCTGCTGCTGTTCAGCGTGATCCTCTCCGGTGTCCAGGTCACCAAGCGCAGCGTCGTGACCACCGCGCTGCTCGGCGCGATCGTCGGTGTGGTGATCCGGGCGATCTACAACCTGGACGAACCGTTCTCCGGCGGAAACGTGGTCCCGAGGGAAGCTTTCGAGCTCGCTCTGTCCCGCTATCAGCACACCACATGAACTTCCGGCCCGGTTTCGACTACGACGAGGCGACTGCACATGCGATGCAAACGAGACGCAACTCGAACCCCGAGACTGGCAAAGGGTTTGGCCACTGCGATGTTGCCCTTGACCATAGTGGTCTTCGCGGCTCGGCCGCTGCAAGCATCAGCGGAGGCCCCGCCGTGGTTGCCGCTGGGTGATACCGGGAGTTCGGGCGCCGCGGCGGGCCCGGGCTCGGCGAGCCCCTTCGGGAGCGACGATCCGAGCCCTGGCACCCTGTCCTCCGGCAGCGCGTCCGGGCTCGGCGCGGAGGGCATGACCAACGGCGGGTCTTTGGCTCTCGGCCCGATTCGGCTGCCGTCCGGCAGCGCGGGCAATGTCCCCACCGGCAGTGCCGGAGGCGCCGGCGCTCGCGGTGGCCTGCTCGCCACCGGGACTCCGGAATCCGGCACGGGCGCAGCCCCGCCGGCGGATGCCACACCCATCCCGACGGTCATGGCGGCAAGTCCGGCCGAGACATTGCAACTCGATACGGGCAGCGTCCAGCTGGCGTGTTCCGGCAGCGCCGCGACGGGCAGCGCGTTGCTGCTGCTCGGGCTCGCGACCGGCAGCGGCTTCGGCTCCCTCGGCTCCAGTTCCCTCGTCCCGGGCCTCATCGACCCCGGGTCCAGCGGTTCGAGTCTGGGCAGCGCCGCGGTCGGCAGCGCCTTCTCCGGCAGCGCGTTGCTGACCTGCTTGCTGCTACTTCCCACCGCCCCGCCGCCGCCCATGAGTCCCCTCCAACTCGGGCCGCCTCCGCCCGACGTTCGTATCGTTCCCGTTCCGGCCGTCATCCCCGTGCAGACGCCGCCTCGTGCGGAGCGCCCTTTCGTCGAGCCGCCCACGCCCCCGCAGAATCGCCCGCGTGGAAGAGACATACGAGCCGCCGAGCCACTCGGCGACCCCGAGACGTGGAACCTCATGAAGCTGATGACGGTGCTGGTGGTCACGGTCATCACCGTCGTCGGCATCCGCATATCACCCGGCCCGAGACGAACTCGCTGAGGCCCGTGCGCGGGGTGCAACGCGAACTCCGAAGGCAGGCAATTGGTCCCGGGCACATGAACACCCGCCCCGCCCGCTGGGGCGGGTGTTCATGCAAAGCAGCGGCCGGTCGCCCACTACGTGGGTGGCCTGCGCCTGATCGGCCTCGACACGGCCCGCCTGCGTCGCTCGGCCCGCAACCCCCGACCATGCCCCGGTGGCTTCCTCGACCGCAGCGATACGGTCACACGCGACTTGTCCGGCCTCGATCACGCACGGCCGCAGGAGTAATCGCGCCGCCCGGGCGCTGGTCCGGCGGGAACCACCACACCGTCGCCTTCCTAGCGGCCTGCACGCGCGATCCGGCCGAGAAGTGACACCGGTGTGCGTCGCGCCCGCGACCGACGGCAGCGGATGTCGGTCACCCCGACACCCGCGTCACCTCGACTACGTCAGCGCGGGGCCATCCGGATCGCGCCGTCGAGACGGATGGTCTCGCCGTTCAGCATCGGGTTCTCCACGATGTGGCGCGCGAGCGCGCCGTACTCGGTGGGGTCGCCGAGCCGCGAGGGGTGCGGCACCTGCGCGCCCAGGGAGGCGATGGCCTCGTCCGGCAGTGTGGCGAACAGCGGGGTGTGGAACAAACCCGGCGCGATGGTCACCACACGGATCTTGATCGCCGCGAGGTCACGCGCCACCGGCAAAGTCAGGCCGACGATCCCGCCCTTGGAGGCCGAGTACGCCGCTTGCCCGATCTGGCCGTCGAACGCCGCCACCGACGCGGTGTTGATGATGACACCGCGCTCCTCACCGACCGGATCGGTCTTCGCGATCCGTTCGGCGGCCAGCCGGATCACGTTGAAGGTGCCGATCAGGTTGACGTTGATCACCTTGGTGAAGTCCGCCAGCGGGAACGCCCCGCTCTTGCCCACGGTCTTGATGGCGTTGCCGATTCCCGCGCAGTTCACCGCGATCCGCAGGTCGCCCAGCTCCTGTGCGGCATCGAGGGCCGCCGTGACCTGCTCCTCGTTCGTGACGTCGGCCGCGGCGAAGACCACGCCGTCACCGAGCTCTTTGGCGACGGCTTCACCGGAGGACGACGGCAGGTCGATGATCACGACCTTCGCTCCCTTGCCGTGCAGTTCCCGCACGGTCGCCAAGCCCAGTCCCGACGCGCCACCGGTCACCGCGGCGACCGAGTTGCTGATCTCCATCCCACTCCTTTTCTCCGGGTCGTCGAACGACGGCGCGAACCGCCGGCCGACGGTTTTCCGCTGCCACCCCGGGGCGGGGAGCCAGGCGCCGTGTCCGTTCGAGACACGGCGACAGGCTAGCCGCAGCGAGTGCACTAAGTAAACAGCCATTCTCATGCGAAACGGCGCGGAAGGTGCCCGTGGCGACGCGAACCCCCTGCAGGAGCGGCCGGCTCGGCGTGATGGCAAGCTGTCCGTTATGGCCGATATTCGCCTGGACGTCTCCGACGCCATCGCCACCATCACCCTCGACCGTCCCGAGCAGCTGAACGCGTTCACCACAACCATGGGATCCGAGCTGATCGAGGCGTTCGACACCTGCGACCGCGACGATCGGATCCGCGCAGTCGTCATCACGGGCGCCGGACGCGCCTTCTGCGCGGGCGCGGACCTGTCGGCGGGGGCGGAGACGTTCGTGGCGGACGACCCGGATGCCGCCGAATCCTTCCGCGACAGTGGCGGCGAGCTCGTCCTGCGCATGTTCGAATGCCGTAAGCCGATAATCGCCGCCATCAACGGCCCGGCCGTCGGGGTCGGCATCACCATGACGCTCGCGGCGGACTTCCGGCTCGCCGTCGACAGTGCCCGGATCGGGTTCGTCTTCAATCGGCGCGGCATCGTTCCCGAGTCCTGCTCCAGTTGGTTCCTGCCCCGGCTGGTGCCGATGCAGACCGCGCTGGACTGGGTGTACTCGGGCCGTCTCGTGGACGCGGCCGAAGCGCTCGACGCGGGATTGTTCTACGCGCTGCATCCGGCGGAGACACTGCTCGACGAGGCCCGTTCGCTCGCCCGCCGCGTGACCGAGCATTCCGCACCCGTCTCGGTGGCGCTCTCCCGGCAGATGCTGTGGCGCAACCTCGGATCGGAGCATCCGATGATCGCCCACCGCATCGAATCCCGTGGCATCTACCACCGCGGCGCCGCCGCCGACGCCCGGGAAGGCGTCACGGCGTTCTTGGAGAAGCGGCCCGCCCGATTCCCGGACAGCGTCGAGCGCGACGTCCCGGACATCTTCGGCGGCGATCTCGCGATCCCGCCGTTCCTGCCCTAGTTTCCCGGCGAGAGAAGCGGATTCGAGGTCTCGGCCGCCGGTCGGGATCCGTCGACCGCGGCGAGGAACTCCAGCAACAGCGCGGTGATCACCGCCGGCTGTTCCGAGCTGCTGGTGTGACCGCACTTCGCGATGGAGTGCAGCCGGGGTCGAAAGACTGCTACCGCTGCCCCGCTCCCCGGTGCTCGGTCCACGCCACGGCGCGCAGCGGGAACGATCCCGTCCCACGCACCGGCGCAGGCAGTGCGACCAACTTGGCGCCGGTGTCGGGGACCGCGTCCAGATTCGTCAGCTGCTCGATGATCGGAATCCCGGCGCCGAGCAGCGTGTGGTGACACGGCCGCGTCGGCAAGGACGTGTCATCGATGTTCAGCGAGTCGATACCCACCAGTGCCACATTCGCGGCCACCAGCGCATCCGCCACCTCACCCACCAGGAACGGATGGCCGGGTTCCCGATACGCGGACGAACCCCACTTGTCCGACCAACCGGTGTGCACCAGCACCGCCTTGCCCCACAGGCGCGCGGGATCGCCGAGCACATCCGGCCCCACCGCGTGGAGTCCCGCGGCGCGGATCACCACGATCGGCACGTTGAACAGCCGTTCCACCGGCAGCTCGGCGACATCCGCTCCCTCCGCGTGGAAATGGAACGGCGCGTCGATATAGGTCCCGGTAGGACCCACCATATCCACGCGCGCGATGTCGTAGGTCATGTCGACCAGCGGCGACTGGTCACGTGCCACAGCCGTGGTGACCCGCGGTGCGGGCAAGCCCGGCTGGGTGAGCATGCCGTCCGAGATCGGATGCGACAGCTCCATGATGGCTCGGCTCATGCCAGGGACGCTACCCGCGCTCGCGTCCGGCGACGTTCGCCTCGGCGGTGGAGACGTACCGCGCCGTGCCGATCGAAATCGGTGCATGCGGATCGGCCCGAAGAAGCGCAGAATGGAAACCGAAAGGTCGTTATGAAATTGCTACAGGGTCTACTCGGTGTGGTGCTGGGGATTCTCACGGCCGTGCTCGGCACGGTCCTGGGGTTGCTGGCGGCCGTGGTGTGGCTGGTCGGCGCCATACTGTGCGTGACGATCCTCCTGCTTCCACTGGGCCTGCCGGTCGTGAAGCTCGCCCGCCGCCTGTTCACTCTCTCGCGGCGGCTGATGCGGCTGCCCTGAGATCCGCCGCGCGTCAGTCGATCAGCTTCCTGAGAACGTCGATGACGGCGCTGGGCATTTCCTCCGGGAGGAAGTGACCGCACCGCATGGTGTCGGCGCGAAGATCGCGCGCCCAGCCGGACCAGATCGAGCGGGGATCGAATGGAAGGACCACCTCGCCCGGGTCTTGCCAGAGCGCCGCGACCGGCATGTTCAGCCGCCGACCCGCACGGCGGTCGGCTTCGTCGTGGACATGGTCGATATAGGCGCTTGCCCGGTAGTCGGCGCAGATCGCACGGATGGCGTCGGGAGACCCGGACGCGGCGAGATACGCGGCGCGGACGTCGGCGGGGATCGCGCCGGGTATCCGGCACCAGCCGTCGAGGAAGTGCCCGAAGAACAGATCGGGGTCGGCGCGAATCATGTGCTCGGCCAGTTCGGACGGTTGTGCGAGCAGGTACAGATGGAAGGCGAAGATCCCGGAGGTGCCCCGCAGTGTCGACCACATGTCCGCTGCCGGTAGGACGTCGAGTATCGCGAGATGGCTGATCGAGTCCGGATGGTCCAGTCCCGCACGGAAAGCGACCAATCCGCCTCGATCGTGACCGGCGAGCGCGAACCGATCGTGGCCGAGCGACCGCATGAGCTCGATGATGTCGGCGGCCATCGTCCGTTTGGCGTACATCTCGCCGTCCGGCCCGCCGACGGGCTTGTCACTGTCGCCGTAGCCGCGCAGATCCGGGCAGATCACCAGATGATCCCGCGCGAGGTCGGTCGCCACGTGACGCCAGGCTAGATGGGTCTGCGGGAAGCCGTGCAGCAGCACGATCGGAGCACCGGATCCCGCCATGGCGACGTGCAGGCCGACGTCACCGACCGGCACCCGCTCGTAGGTGAAGCCGGCGATTCTGTTGCTCATCTCTCGGACGGTAGGCCACGGCACCGACAGTCTCGCGGCATCGCTCCCTGACCGAATCGGCTGGAGTGATCGCGAACCCGCCTGCACGGCATCACGATGCGGGTTCGCCGGGCAGCCGGTTCCGCTCGAACCGCGCCACCGACCGGACCATCGCCGACGTCGGCGGCGGCGCCCCCGATCTGCCCGCGCCCGCACCGGCGCCGCGATGAGCGGGCGCCGGACTTCCGCAGTGCGAAGTCGGCGGCTCATCGCGCCCGAGCAGTAAGCGGTGACCAACCCCCGCCCGGGTGCGGGAACAACAGTGGCGCCAGGAAACGCCGGGCGAACTCCTTCGCCGCGGCGGCATCGGCGAGCGGCAGCGCGCCCCGCGGATCGGAGATGAACGACATCGTCAGGCGGACGAACAGCTCGGCGACCACTTCCGCGTCGAAGACGCCCAGCTCGCCCCGTTTCTGCCAGTGCACGATGAAGCGTGCGACCAAGGCCCGGCCCTGCTCGATGAACCGGCCGCTTCGCCACGAACTTCGCCGATCGCGGCGTCCGTTCGGGCTTCTCGGCTCTGCTCGGCTGCCCGATCTGAGCGACCTCGCCAATGGCGGCCCGCTCGGACCATGATGATAGTTTTCGAAGGATCCGCTATCACCCGGAGCCTGGGCGCGCGTGGTTGCGTCCCGCCCGGCGAGCTGCCATCCTCGTGTTCATGATCATTCACGGAAAGGGCGTCCTGCGCCCGGCTCGATGAGCCCCCACTCGGCCACGTTCGTGGCCCACGCGCTCTCTCTCGCCGCTCTGCACGGTCCCGGCCCTTGGCCGCGTGAGGGGTACCCCCTACCGGACGAACAGCCCCGCGACGCGGGCGAGATCGTCTTTCCCAGTGTCGTATACGACGGCGTCAGCACCCATCACTTCGGCACGAATGCGCATCCGGTCGCCGAACTCACCGACCGCATTCTCGCCGACCTCGATGATCCGGCCCGCCTGCTCGAGCATTTCGCCGATCTACGGGCGGTGAACATCGCGGACGATCTCGTGACCGAGCTCCGCTCACGGCACTATCCACCCGGAAAGCTTCATCGCGCAGCTCGATTCGTGGCCGAGAACGCCACGCGGCGCGAGGTCGCCAAACTCGGCATCGTGCTGCTGGGCACGTGTGGCGACGAACGCGACCGCGAACTGCTCCAGTTGCTGGGTTCGCTCGAGGAACTCGCCTTGTTCGCCGTGGTCGCGCTCATGAAGACCCAGCCCGATCGGCACCGCGCGGTGTTCGAACTGGCGCAGCGCCTCGAAGGCTGGGGCCGGATCCACGCGGTGGAACGGCTGAAAGGCTCTGCCGATCCGGACATCAAAGCGTGGCTGCTGCGTGAAGGCTTCCGCAACGGCGTGATGAACGAGTACCTCGCGTGGATCGCAGCCACGACCGGCGGTTTGTACGAGGCTCTGCTCGATGACGACATCGACGACGCCCTGCTCGACGGCGCGGCGGACATCCTGCGAGCCCTCGCGAACGGCGGGCCTGCCGAGGACATGTCCGACTACGACGACGCGGTACCGGTCATGCACCGCTTCGCAGAACTGCTCACCCAGGCCGAACCCACCCTCGGGCGTCTCGACGCCGCGCTGGCCCTCGCACGCCTGGCGGCCGGTACCGGCTTCGAGTGGCCCGACGGCGAACCGGACCGGCTGCGATCCAGGTACACCTTCCTCACCGCTCAGCGGCGGTGGCGCGATCTGGTGACCCGCGAGCTCGCGTCCCACGCCGTCCCCACCGAACCGGAGACTCCCGGCACGCGCCGATCCAACGCATTCGCGGTCGCACTCTCCTGCGCGGCACGGCTGGGCATGGCCGTGTTGCCGAATGCGCTCGCGCGCTTGCGGATCGATCCGCACAACGCGTATGTCTGGCAGTGGGCGATGCAGCACGCCGGCCGCACCACGGTCGAGCACGTCCTCGCGCTGGCCGAACAGCTGCTTCCGCTCGACGAGTTGGCCACGGGCCCAACCGAAGCGCTGGGCCTTGGCCCCGGCTACGTGGGCGACAGGGTGATCGAAATCATCGCCTGGAATCTGCGCGACCATCCGGGCGCGGGGCACACGCTGCTGCGGGCCGCGCTCGGCAATCGGGTCATCGGGTGCCGCCGCGCGGCCCTCGCCGCGCTCGAAGCGTGGCTGCCGGACGCTCGGCCGCCCCACGCCCGCGAGTGGGTCGCGGCGGCCGCCGAACGGGAGATCGACCTCGATCTCCGCCGGGACATGCTGGCATTCCTGGAGACGTGAACCGTAACGCGGTGGGCGACCGACAGCGAAAGTCGCCCATCGCGGCCCGGCTACCCGAAACCGTGGCCTGCGCCGACTCAGGACGAGCCCGGTCGGCGCCCGGGTCTTACGGCGTGGGACTCCGCAGAGGTTCCCGGCCGACACCACCGCAGATCGGGGGCGGCGCCTTTCCTGCCGTGGCGAGGCGCCCACTCCCGGCGGCGACAACGGAAGGGACGCCGTGAAAGCCTCTGCCCAGCAGTAGAATTCAGCGGATTCCGGCGCGAGGACGGCGGCGATCCGTCGATTCGGGACGCGTCGCGGCAGGTAGCGTGTGTCGGTATGGCGACCCCCTTGGCGTATACGGCCACCTACTCCCATTCGGCCGACGCGCTGCGTGCGGCGCTGGCCGACGCGCAGTACTGGAAAGACCGCATCGAGGAGGTCGGCGGAGCCGACGCGCGGCTCGTCGAGTTCGACGCGGACGACGACAGGCTGCAGGTGCGGATGGTGCAGACCGTCCCGGCGGCGGAGTTGCCCGGCGTCATCACCGCGGTGCGACCCGAAGGCCTGGTCATCACCCGCGTCGAGACCTACACCCATGAGGGCGGCAGTTTCGACGCCCGCGTCGAGGGCGTGCCCGCCAAGGTGAGCGGCACCGTCCGGCTCACCGAGAGTGACGACGCGGCGGTGGCGGTCGTCGACGGCGCGGCCGAAGTCGGCATCCCCCTGTTCGGCAAGAAGATCGAAGCCGCGGTGGTGGCCCGCCTCCTAGAAATGCTCGCCGCGGAGGCGGAATACACGGACACCTGGATCGCCGACCACTGACCCCTGGTCCAAACGAGAGCGACGACGTTCACGGATGATCGGCCAGCGCACCCCCGATCGTGTCCCATGACTTGTGCAGGTCGTCCTGCCAGTACCCCCAGGAGTGGGTTCCGGTGGGACGCAGCTCGAATGTTGCCGGGACGCCCAGATCACGCAGCCGATCCCGGAGTTGTCGCGTGCACAGATTGGTGACGGCTTCCATCGGAGCGCCGATGATCAACTGGTAGGCCAGCTGTATCCCGGAGCCGTGCGC
>NZ_BDCK01000053.1 GCF_001613465.1 Nocardia niwae NBRC 108934 = DSM 45340
GTGAGCGTCCCGAGCCGATCCGTATCGGTCAGCGGTTCGCCGCAGTAGTCCTCGGTGTCGAACAGGTCGACATCCAGCACCGCCCACAGCCCGGCGTCCTCACCGGGCATCTCCAGCCCGTCCTCGGACCGGGTCAGCACGCACACCGGACGCACCGTCCGCAGCACGTCGGCGATCCGCTCGGCCGGATGTCCCGGATCGATCGGGACGTAGGCTCCGCCCGCCGCGAGCACCGCGTACAGGGTCACCACGAGATCGATCGACCGCCGCATGCCCACCGCCACGGGCTTGTCCGGCCGCACGCCGACGGACACCAGCAGCCTGGCCAGCCGGTGCACCCGGCCCGCGAATTCGGCGTAGCTGACCGATTCGCCCTCGAAGGTGAGCGCGATCGCGCCGGGGGTCCGCGCCGCCTGCGCCTCGAACAGCGACACGAGCGTCGCGGCCGGATCCACCGGCCGGCCGGTGGCGTTCCACGCGTCCAGGACGAGGGCGCGTTCCTCCGGGCCGAGCACATCGATCGCCTCCAGCGCCACCTCCGGATCGGCGACCACCGCGTCCAGCACCCGGCGCAAGCGCAGCGCGAACGACGCGACGGTGGCCGGGTCGAACAGATCGGTCGCGTATTCGAAGAGCGCGGCGAGGCCGGAACCGTCCGGCTCCTTCGCCACCGTCAGGTGCAGGTCGAATTTCGCGGTTCCCGTATCGATATCGAGCCGCGACACGGCCAGGCCGGGCAGCTCGAGTTCGGTCCGCGCGGTGTTCTGCCAGTCGAGCATCACCTGGAACAGCGGATGCCTGGCCGCCGACCGCTCCGGCGCGAGCACCTCGACCAGGCGCTCGAACGGCGCGTCGGCGTGGGCGAAGGCGGTCAGGTCTCGCTCGCGCACCGCCGCGACCAAGTCGGAGAAGGTCAGCTCGGGCCGGACGACGGCGCGCAGGACGACGGTGTTGACGAACATGCCGACCAATTCGTCCAGCGCGCGGTCGCCGCGACCGGCCACCGGGGTGCCGATCACGATGTCCCGCTGCCCCGACAGCGTGGCCAGAAGTGTGGCGAATGCCGCGTGCAGCACCATGAACAGCGAGGCGTTCGCCCCGTCGGCGATCTCCCGCAACCGGCGATGCGTCGCGGCGTCGATGGTGAACGCGTGGCGCGCGCCGCGACCCGACGCGACGGCAGGGCGCGCTCGATCCGCGGGCAGCGCCGAGACGTCCGGCAGACCGGCCAGCTCGCCGCGCCAGAACCGGATCTGCCCGGCCAGAATCGAATCCGGGTCGTCCTCGGATCCGAGCATCTCCCGCTGCCACAACGCGTAGTCGGCGTAGTGGACGCCCAAGGGCATCCAGCCGGGTGCCTCGCCCGTCCGGCGAGCGCTGTAGGAGCGCATGAGATCACGCGTGAGCGGTGCGAGCGACCACCCGTCGGCGGCGATGTGGTGCAGCGCGACGACGAGCACGTGATGGTCGTCGCCGAGGCGCAGTAGAGCGAGACGCACCGGCGGCTCGCGATCCACCCGGAAGGGCATGCCCACCAGCTCGCGGATCCGCTCCGTCAGCAGTCGCTCGTCGAGCGTTTCCGGGACCAGCTCGACGCGCGCCTCGTCGACCGGGAGCACCAGTTGATACGGAATCCCGTCCGCCGCCGGGAAGATGGTGCGCAGCGATTCGTGCCTGGCGAGCACATCGGCGGCCGCAGCGGCCAGCGCGGCCCGATCGAGCGCGCCGCGCAACCGGATGGCGGCGACCAGATTGTCGGCCGCCGACGCGCTGTCGAACTGGTTGCGGAACCACATGCGCTGCTGCGCGTACGCGAGCGGGACGAGCGCGGGCCGTGGCCCGGCGACCAGCGGCGCCCGGTTGCGCACCCGGCCGCCGGACAGGTGCGCGGCCAGCGCCGCCACGGTCGGGTACTCGAACAGCGCCCGCACCGGCACCTCGGTGTCCAGCGCGTCCGCCAGGCGAGCCGCGAGCTGCGTGGCGATCAGCGAATTCCCGCCCAGGGCGAAGAAATCGTCGTCCGAGCCGACCGGGTCGACGCCCAAGACCTGCCCGAATACCGCGGCGACGGTCCGCTCCCCCGGCGTGCCGGGCGCACGGAAGGTCTTCGTGACCGGCTCCGGGTCGGGCAGTGCCGCGCGGTCCAGCTTGCCGGAGGGGGTGAGCGGCATGGCGGTCAGCGGAACGTACGCGGTGGGCACCATGTACGACGGCAGCACCAGGCGCAGCCGCTGCTCCAACTCGGCGGCGAGCCGATCGGGCGCGACAGCGCAGACCACATAGGCGGCCAGCGTCTCGCCGGACGGCTGCGCGAAGACCCGCACCGCCGCCGCGCGCACGTCGTCCATGGCGAACAGGGCGGCCTCGATCTCACCGAGTTCGATCCGCTGCCCGCGCAGCTTCACCTGGAAGTCGCCGCGGCCCAGATATTCCAGCGCGCCATCGCGGCGGCGCCGCACCAGATCCCCGGTTCGGTACATCCGGCTGCCCGCCGGCCCGTAGGGGTCGGCGACGAAGCGGTCCGCGCTGAGGTCGGCGCGGCCGTGGTAGCCGCGCGCCAACTGCACGCCGGACAAGTACAGCTCGCCGACCACGGCGTCCGGCACCGGCCGCAACCGTGCGTCGAGAACCATGGCGCGGCTGCCCGGCACCGGACGCCCGATCGGCGCCGGACCCCCCACAGCCGGGTCGACGGGGGCGTGCGTGGCGTGCACGGTGAATTCGGTCGGACCGTAGAGATTGTGCAGCCGCGCGGAACTCACGGCAGTGAACGCGGCGGCGGCCTCACCGGTCATCGCCTCGCCCGCGACCAGCACAGTGCGCAGCGACGTGATCGCCTCGGGCGCGGCGGTGTCGGCGAACACCGTGAGCATGGACGGTACGAACGAGGTCATCGTGACCTGGTGCGCGGCAATGGCCTTCACGAGGTACCGGGGGTCGCGATGTCCGTCGTGATCGGCGACGACGATCCGCGCGCCACGGGTGAGGGGCGCGAACAGCTCCCACACCGAGACGTCGAAGGTGGCCGGTGTCTTGAACAGCACCACGTCGCCGGCGCCGATGCGGTATTCGTCCGCGAGCCACCTGATCTGGTTGACCGCCGAATCGTGTTGCACCGCGACGCCTTTGGGGCGGCCGGTCGAACCGGAGGTGAAAATGACGTACGCGACGCCGGATGCGCGCAGGGGACCGCAGCGGTGGGCGTCGGTGAGCGGCGCGTCGGAGTACGCCGCGACGTCCGCGGCGTCGCCCGAGATGATCGGCGTGCCGGGCTGCTCCGCGAGCGCGCACCACCGCACGAGTTCGTCCGCCAGGTCGTCGCGGGATCGGCTCAGCACGCAAACCGGGCGCGCCGCGGCGATCACCTGCGCGATCCGGGTCGCCGGCTGGTCCGGATCCACCGGCACGTATCCGCCGCCCGCCGTCAGCACCGCGTACGCGGCCACCACGAAATCGATCGAGCGCCGCAGGCCCAGCACCACCGTCCGCTCCGGGCCGACGCCCGCGGCGATCAACCGGCGCGCCAAGCGGTTGACCGCGCCCGCCAGCTCCGCGTAACTCAGCTGCCGCTCGTCGTCGACCACCGCCACCGCGCCCGGCGTGCGCTGCACCTGTGCCTCGAAGGCGGTGAGCAACGTCTCCGCCGGGTCCTGGACGCTCGCGCGAGCCCGCCCCGCCGCGAGCGCGCGCGCTCGCCCCGCCTGATCGAGCAGGGGCAGATCGCGCACCGCGATGCCGGGATCGGCCGTGACCGCCTCCAGAAAGCCGATCAGCGCACGGGCGTAGCCCGCGATGGTGGCTTCGTCGAAGAGATCGGTGGCGTAGGTGAATTCCGCGGGAACCCCCGCCGGTGCCGAACCTTCCCCGAGTCCGGCGCCGGCGGAGTTCTCGGTGACCGTGAGCTGGAGATCGAGCTTGGTCACTCCGGTCTCCAGGGTACTGGTGGCGACCGACAGTTCGGGCAGTTCGAAGGCGATTGCCTCGGCGTTGTCGAAGGCGAGCAGCACTTGGAACAGCGGATGGCGCGCCGGTGAGCGCGGCGGATCCAGCGCCGCGACCACCTGCTCGAACGGAAGTTCGGCGTGACCGAACGCGGCGATATCCCGCTCGCGCACGTGGGCGAGCAAGTCGGTGAACGGCTCGTCGGCGTCGACCCGGGTACGCAGGGCCAGGGTGTTGACGAACATGCCGATCAGGTCGTCGAGCGCGCGGGCGCCCCGGCCGCCGACCGGAGTGCCGATCACGAGATCGGCGCTGCCGGACAGGCGCGCCAACAGCGCGGCCAGCGCGGCGTGCGTCAGCATGAAGGTCGAAACGCCCTGTGCGCGAGCCAGTTCCCCCATCGCGGCGACCAGGCCGCCGGGCAGCTCGAAGCCGAACACCGCACCCCGGCCGGAGGCGACCGCCGGACGGGGCCGGTCGGCGGGCAGGTCGAGCTGGTCGGGCGCGCCTGCCAGCGCGCCGGTCCAGTACGACAGTTGTTCGGCGGCGAACGGATCGCCCGCGGCGCCGAGCAGTTCCAGCTGCCAGAGGCTGTAGTCGGCGTACTGGACCGGCAGCGGGGTCCACGCGGGCGCGCTCCCGCCGCGACGCGCCCCGTAGGCGGTCATCACGTCGCGGGCGAGCACCCGCAGCGACAGCCCGTCGGCGGCGATGTGGTGCAGGACGAGCGCCAGAGCGTGACTGCCGTCGTCCACCGCGAAGATCCGGGCCCGGATCGGAATCTCGCGCTCCAGGTCGAAGCCGCGCGCGGCGAACGCGGTCAGCCGCACGTCCAGTTCGTCGGCGGCGATCGCCTCCGGCGCGCCCGCCACTTCCGCCACCGACAGCACGACCTGCTGCGCGGCCGGGCCGCCGCCGTCGCCAGGCAACAGCGCGGGGAAGATCGTGCGCAGCACCTCGTGCCGGATGACCACGTCCTCGAGCGCCTGCCGCAGGGCAGTGACGTCGACCGCGCCGCGCAGCCGCACCACGAACGGCATGTTGTAGCCTGCGCCGGAGCGCTCGAACCGGTTGAGGAACCAGATACGCTGCTGCGCTGGGGAAAGCGGAACCAGCGGCGGCCGTGGCCGTGCCCGCAGCTGCGCGACCAAGGACGCGCCGCCGGATCCACCGGCCCGCTCGACGAGTCCGGCGAGTTCGGCCACCGTGCGGGCGGCGAACACGTCACGGACTCCGAGCGGGCAGTTCAGGTCGGCGGACAGCCGGGCGGCGACCTGCGTGGCCACCAGGCTGTTTCCGCCGAGTGCGAAGAAGTCGTCGTTGCGACCGACCAGCTTGTTACCGAGCACTTCGCCGAACACCCGCGCGACCGCCCGTTCCACGGGGGTGGCGGGCGCGCAGTAGCCGGACGAAGCCCTGCTGGGAGCGGGTAGCGCGCGGCGATCCAACTTCCCAGAGGCGTTCACCGGCAGGGTGTCGAGCACCACGTAGACCGCGGGCGCCATATACCCGGGCAGCGCCCGGGCCGCCGCGGCGCGCAGCTCCTCCGGCCGCACCGCACCCGGCTCGGCCTCCACCACGTAGGCCACCAACTGCGCACCTACGCCCGCGTCGTCGCGCAGCACGACGACCGCGCGCGCCACCGCGTCCACCCGGCTCAGCACGGCCTCGATCTCACCGAGTTCGACGCGCAGACCGCGCAGCTTGACCTGGAAATCGGTGCGTCCGAGGTACTCGAGCTCGCCGCTCGCCGTCCACCGCACCAGGTCACCGGTGCGATACATCCGGTCTCCCGCCCGCGCGGGACCGTGCGGTCCGCCGAACGGATCGGCCACGAATCGCGCCGCGGTCAGCTCCGGGCGCGCGACATAGCCCCGGGCGAGCTGTACCCCCGACAGATACAGCTCACCCGGCGCCCCGACCGGTACCGGCCGCAGCCGCGAATCGAGGACGTAGAGCCTGGTGTTGAACACCGGCGCGCCGATCGGCACCGAGAGGGTATCGGTGTCGGTGACTTCATGAAAGGTGACGTCGACCGCTGCTTCCGTCGGACCATACAGATTGTGCAGGCGAACGCCGGTGAGGGCGCGCATCCGCTGGGCGAGCGCGGCGGGCAGCGCCTCCCCGGAGGCGAACACCGTGCGCAGCGGCGTGCGGAACGCGACGTCCTGATCGGCGAGGAACGCCTCGAGCATCGAGGGCACGAAATGTGCTGTGGTAACTCGGTATTCGTCGATGACGCGGCGCAGATAAGCGGGATCGCGGTGCCCGTCCGGTTGGGCGAGCACCAGCGTCGCGCCGATCTGCAGCGGCCAGAAGAATTCCCACACCGACACATCGAACGTAGCCGGAGTCTTCTGCAGCACAACGTCTTCCGTGGATAGTCGATAGGCCTGCTGCATCCACGCCAACCGGTTCACGATGGCGCGGTGGGTGATCGCGACGCCCTTGGGCAGGCCGGTCGATCCGGAGGTGAAGATCACATACGCCGGGTGCTCCGGCCGCAGGGCCGCGACGCGTTCCCGGTCCCACACCGGCGCGGGCCCGAAGGCTTCGCAGACCTCGTCCACCCGCAGCACCGGCAGAGCGCCCAGTTCGGGCGTCTGGTCGTGCCCCACGGTGAGCACGCAGGCCGGGCGGGCCGTGGCCAGGATGTGCGCAATGCGTTCCGGCGGATGATCCGGATCCAGCGGCAGGTAGGCGCCGCCCGCCGTGAGCACCGCGTACATCGCGATCACCAGTTCCGGCGAGCGCGGCAGGTACAGCGCGACCGACGTCTCGGGTCCGACGCCGAGCGCGATCAGCCGCCGGGCGAGCCGGTTGGTGCGCGCGGCGAGTTCGCGGTAGCTCAGGTCCGGCGCACCGGCGGCCCGCAGCGCCACCGCGCCCGGCGTGCGGACCGCCTGCGCCTCGAACATCGACACCAGCGTCGCCACGGGAGCGAAGCCCGGGGAGCGACGCGGCAGCTGCGCTTCCACGTCGAAACCCGTCTCGTTCCAGATCCGGGTGCTGACCTCGAGTTCGAGCTCGGTCGCGACGTCGACGGCGGCGAGCGCGGTGTCCGGCGCGGTGGCGACCAGACGCTCCAGGTAGCGGAGGAACCGGGCGTGCTGCCGTGCGACGTCGTCGGCGGTGTATCGGTGCGGATTGGCCTCGAAGTCGACGTGCACCCGGTCCCGGTCGCCGTAGTAGACGTTGAGGCCGAGGTCCTCGACCGGACCGGTGGACAGCACGTGGTAGCGGCCCACGGTCGCGCCGAGGGTGAGATCGCTGCGGAAGAGCATGATGTTGGCCAGTGGCCCGAACAGCCCGCGGTGCGCGAGACCGGCGGCGCGCTCGGCGTCCCGCTGGATGTCCTCGTGCCGGTAGCGCTGGTGCCGCAGTGCGCCCGCCACCTCGACGCGGGTGGCGCGCAGCAAGGCGCCCCAGGTTCCGTCGACCGGCACCCGCAGCGGCACGATGTTCGACAGCATGCCCGCCGAGCGCCGCAGCGCGGCGGTGGTGCGCCCGGTCACCGGCAGGCTCAGCACCGCCTCGTCGCGGTCGGTCAGCCGGCCCAGGTAGGCGGCGAACGCCGCGACCAGCACTACCGCGAGTGTCGAATCCTGGCTTGCCGCAAGCGCGTTCATCCGGTCGACCAGATCCGGTGTCAGCGCTCGTCCGGCGACGAGATTCGTCGCGCGCCGTGGTGCGGGGCGACCGCCGAGGCTGGTCGCACCGTCCAGCCCGGCGACCCGCGCGGCCCAGTGCGCGCGATCGGACTCGAATCGGGGGCTGTCGCGGTAGGCGAGTTCGGCTCGGGTCAGCGCGGCGAGCGGTTCGGGCCGCACGACCGAGGGTTCGGCGCCGAGCACCCGCGCGGTGTACCGCTCGGCCACGCGCATGGTGTTGGTGAGCGCGCCATAGCCGTCCAGCACGATGTGATGGGCCCGCAGGTACCAGAAGTACCGGCGCTCGGCGACGCGCAGCACGGCGCCCGCGAACAGCCGGTCGGCGAGCAGGTCGACCGGAGCGCTCGCGTCGGCGCGCATCCAGGCGTGCGCGGCCGCCACCGGGTCCTCCCGGTCGCGCAGGTCGACCAGCGGAATATCGACCGGGAGCCCGGGGTCGACGCACTGGTGCGGGACGCCGCCGTATTCGCCGAGGCGCACCAGCACCGACTCGTACTCGCGCGCCGCCTCGATCGAGACCTCCTGCAGCAACGCGGCATTCAGCTCACCGCGCACGTCGACATACTGTGCGACGTTGATCGGCACGTCCGGCTCGAGCAGCTGGGCGTACCAGACGCCGAGCTGCGCGGGCGCCAGGGCGAACGGCTCGGGTGCGTCCTGGGAGGGTGGCGCGGAACGCTGCGGCAACGCGCTGTACCCACCCAACTCCGTATCGTGCACCAGAGCCTCCTACCCGGCGAAACAACGGCTGTCCGAACGCTTTTGGGCAGCACGAAGAAGCCGCTGCACCCGGCTGCCCAGGCCGGGCGCATGGCGTCGACCACCACGTGCGATTCGATGAGAGCGCGAGCGGTGCGAGGCGCACTCGCGCGAAAGCCGCCAATCCTCCAACGTCATCGCCGTGGAGCGGGCGCCACGGCTATGTCAGCTACGTCACACGGTCCTCATCCGTGCAGTGCGAACATTAGGCGCTTCGTTAATAAAAAGGAACTATTTGCACTAAAAACTTCTGGACGCATGTCCAACGCAACTACCAGGGCCGGAAGCCGGAGGAAAACCGCTCTTCACGACCGGCACGCGACCGCGACGGCGCGCGCTACGCCGGTGGCTGTGCAGATTATGAGCCGAAACGTTGCATTCGCGTTGCATCGGCGCCGAGGCGGCGATCCAGCACCCGGATTTTCGCCTCGATCTGCGCATACAACGGCGAGTCCCGATCCACCGTGGCCCGATAGGCCGCCCACGCGGCGGCGTCGTCGCGCCCCTCCGGGCCCGCGGTCCACCGGCGCAGCACCGCGACGTCACCCGAGGCCAGCACCGCGGTGCGCAACCGGACCCGCAGCTCGTCGCGAATGTCGATGATTCCCGGCGCCGTCGAGCGCGGCAGCACCGGCCCGGCGTAAAGACGTAATGCGGAATCGACATCACCGGAATCGAGCGCGGCGCGCAACGCCTCCACATCGGTTGCGACCGGAACGCACAGACGGTAAGGCCGCGACCCGAAAACGCTCGGGCCCACCACCGCCCGCAATCGGGATACGGCCGCGCGGATGGTGCCGTTGTCCAGGTCCGTGTCGTCGAGCAGCAGCGCGAGATGATCGGCGCCGAGCCCTTCCGGATGCTCGGCCAGCAGCAGCAGGATCTCGGCATGCCGCTGCGACAAGGGCACCCGATCGTCCGCGACGCTCAGTTGCGGCTGCCCGAGGCCGAGCACGTCGAGCCCGAGCCGGCCCGCCGGATGCGGCTGCGCGGCGTCGCGCCGCCCGCGACCGTCGGTTCCGCGTTCCCCGGAGCGCATGGCGGTGAGCAGCAAGTCCATTTCCGCGGCCGTGGCGGTCGCTTTGACCAGCGCGAGGATCTCCGGCTTGGCCACGCGGACCCCGCCCGCGATCATCAGCACGCCGACCAGCCTGCCGTCCGGATCGTGTACGGGCGCCGCGGCGCCGGTGAGCTGGTGCATCCGGTGCAGGAAGTGCTCGGGGCCATGGATCCACGCGGCGCGCCCGGTGCGCACCACGAGACCGACCGCGTTCGTGCCGATGCGGCGTTCACTGAGGTCGTCGCCGGCGCGCAAACCGATCTCCGCGGCGGCCGCGACCTGCTCCGCGCCGCCGTGCACCGACAGCACCCGGCCGAACTGATCGGCGATCACGACGATCAAACCCGTTCTGGCGGTGTCCTGTACGAGCAATTTGTCGATCAGCGGCATCAGCGCGGCGATCGGATGGGCCTGCAGATAGCGCTGTAGATCGGCGCCGCGCAGACCGCGCCCGTCGACCGCGTCCATCGGGTCGATGCCGCCGCGCACGCTGCGCAGCCAGGACTCCAGGACGGCAGGGCGCAGCAAACCGGCGAGCCGGGCAAGTTGATCGCCGCCCGCACCGAGATATCCGTGCGCCTGCGCGGCGTAGGCTTCGAGCGCACCGAGTTGGGCGCCCGGCTCGACGCCCGGCCGTGGGGGTCGCCCACCTGCGATGTTGCTGACCATTTGCCTTTCTTTCCGCCCCAAACTGTACCGGCGCCTATCGGACGGCAACGACCGATGTTCGGCTTTGTCCGCCAGGTCACACCCGGTACGCGGCGCGGCGAATTGTGACCTAACCGTCCTTCACTTCACTCGGCCAAGTGTGCGGCCGCCTTTTCCGCGATCATCATGGTCGTGGCCTGCGGTCCCCGACTCAACGGCACGGGGACGATGGACAGATCCACTACGGACAATCCGGTGACGCCGTGCACCGCGCACAATTCGTCCACCACGGCCGCCGGATCGTCTTCCCGGCCCATACGGCAGGTTCCGGACAAATGTTGCGAAGTGGCGAGATTCGCGCGTAACCATGCGTCGAGCTCGACGGGCGGCGGTATCGGATCCACCGGCCGCGCGTTCATTCGTCGCAGCAGCCCGCCCGCGGTCGCCACCGTGTCGCGCAGCCGGGCGCGATCCGGCTCGGCGGTGAGGTAGCGGTAATCGATCCGCGGCGCCGCGTCTGGTTCGGCCGACCGCAAACGGAGCGCTCCGGCCGACCACGGGCGCATCAGCGTGACGCCGAGCCTGTGCACGCCCGGAGTGAAAGACACAGCGTAGGGCCGGATTTCGACGTCATCGAGCTCGAGCACCGTCTCCAGCGGGACGGTGGGCGGCTCGTCCAGATCGAGCAGGTAGGAGATCCCCACTTCGGGATGGTCGCTGAGCCAGGCGCCGACCGGGGCGGCGTGCACCACAGGGACGCCCAACGGGCGAAGCTGCCCCGGGTCGCCGACGCCCGAGCGCAGCAGCAGCGCGGCCGACTCGATCGCTCCGGCACAGAGCACGACGCGATCGGCCCACTCGACGCCGCTCTCGCCGTCGCGTACGCACTCCACGCCGACCGCCCGGGTGCCGTCGAAGCGAACGCGGGTGACGAACGTATCCCCGGCGACGGTCAGATTCGGACGGGTCAGCGCGGGCAGCAGATAGCCGATCGACGGGCCGATCCGCCTCCCCTGTTCGCGATTACACGGCACGATGCCGACACCCTCGCCGCTGTCGGGGGCGTTGAGATCGGGCACCTCGGCGAACCCGGCGGCGAGGCAGGCGTCCGTGAACGCCGCGCTGACCGGAGTGGGAGCCGAGGTGCGCGCCACCGGAATCGGGCCGTGCGCGCCGTGCCAGGGCCGATCGCCGAAGTCCAGGTCACGCTCGACCCGGCAGAAGAACGGGAGCACCGACTCGAACGACCAGGTGTCCGAGCCGCCGAGCGCCTGCTGCCAGGCGTCGAAATCCGCCGCGGTGGCGCGGACGAAGTAGCCGCCGTTGACCGCTCCCGAACCGCCGATCAGCTTGCCGCGCACGATGGTTCCCGGCACCGGCGGATCCTCGGCGAGGGCGACCTCGTAGCGCCACAGCCACCCCGCCTCCGGACCGATCGGCAGCACCGCCGCGTCCAGCAACTCGGCGGGCATCGCGTCGAGACCGGTCCACAGCGGACCGGCCTCGAGCAACCGCACCGTCCGCGCCGGATCGGTGCTCAACCGTTCCGCCAGGACGCATCCGGCGGTACCGCCCCCGACGATGAGCGTGTCGGCCATTCGGACTCCCGTTCAGTGTCTCGGCGCGGTCCGCGGCGCCGGGCGGCGGCTGGGCGAGGGTGCGGGCAAGATCCAGGTCATCGCGGGTGGTCCGGGTCGATCAGCGCGACGGCGTAGTGGGTTTCAGCGCTTCCACGCTGCGCGCGCGGTACGCGCCCAGCCACAAACCGGTGCCGTAGGCGATGTCGTCGAGGCGCTTGTAGATCACGTACCGCACCGGGTCCAGACCGCCCGCATCGCGATGGGTGAACCAGTCGGCCAGGCCGTCCGCGACGGCCATGGTGATCGCGATGCGCCGGATACGCCGCGAGAAGATCATCGCCAGCACCGTGAGCGGCCAGTAGTGCCTGCACATCGCCGAAGCCAGGCGCCAGAGCCCGGCGAAGAAGCCACGCGCGAGGTAGATCGCGGCGATCCGGGTGGGGTTGTCGAGCTCGGCGAAGACGCGGCGCAACCGGGCCAGGGCGGTGATCAGGGTGACGATGCCGCCGAACAGCCCCCACCTGGTGAGCGTGGCGAACAAGAACGCCGCCAGCAGCGTCCAGGACGGCACCGACAGCGGTGACACCGTGTCCGCGTGCCGTTCGCCCAGCGGCGCGGCACCCGTGCCGTAGAACAGCTTTCGGCCGAACCAGGCGCGGAAGCACACCCGGTGGTCGTGCGCCACGTGCGCCGCGGGCTCGTAGCGCAGCCGCCACCCGGCCCGCTCCAGCCGCCAGCACAGGTCGACGTCCTCGGCGACGTGCATCGACTCGTCGAAGCCGCCTTGTTCCAGCAGCGCCCTGCGCCGCGCCAGCAGCGCCGCGCTCGGCACATAGGACACCACTCCGCGCGAGTGCACGGCGGCCTCGCGCCTGCCCAGATCGAGTGAGGAGCGGGTGTGCTCGTAGCGCGCCAGCGCGGTGGACTCCGGGTCCAGCGCGACGATGCGCGGGGCGACCAGGGCCACCCCCGGGTCGCTGAAGTGGCCGAGCATCACCTCCAGCCATCCGCTGCGCGGCACCACGTCGGAGTCCAGGAAGGCGACGAAGTCGGTTGTCGCCGCCCGTAAGCCGGCGTTGCGGGCGGCGGCGGGCCCTTGTTTGCGGTCGTGCCGCAGCACGGTCACCCGGCACCGGGTGCCGCGGTTGCGCGGGATCCGGACCGGCTGGTCGGACCCGTCATCGACCACGATGACGTTGTGCCCGCGCAGCGCGGCCAGCAGCCGCGCCAGGCCCTCGGCGTTGTTGTGCAGCGGCACGATGACGGTGACGTCCTCCGGCGACGGCAGCAACCGGGGGCGGGGATTGGCCACTCCGCTGTCGAGCAGCCGTCTGGCAACGACGGCGGACTTCGGGCCGGTCACCTCCAGGTACCCGTCACCGATCATCTCGGCGGCCTCCGGGGCAAGTCGCAGCAACCTGGCCGGTGAACCGCCGATCAGGACCCGCCCGTCGGAGTATGCGCGTACCCGAGGATCGATCCGCACCCCGAATCCGTCGGGCAGGCGATCATGGCGCATTCCTGGCATGCTAGGCGGAGTTTCGCGGGTAGACATCAACAGTCCGGAAAAAACGGCAGATTTCCGGGCGAAACCGGCCCGCCACCGGAAGCGGCCCGCGCCGCACCCGATGCCGGGAGTTCGCCCGGCACCGTGGACCAGCATCCGGCAACGCAACGGCTACCGCCAGGTCGAGGAGCGGGATCGGGCCACTTCCGCACCATCAGCACACTTTTGGCAAACTCGAGGGCGTCACGCCAGCGGGCTCTCGTCACAGGCCCGCGCCGGGCGGCGCTCCGGCGTGAATCCGGCCGGGCGCGTCGCGCTCAACGTCAACGGGACCGGCCCGCCCCTGCGCCCGCCCGCACGCGGCGTGACCCGGCGCGAGTGGTCGACCGACGAACGCGGAATCATCCGCTCGGTGTCGGCCAGCGCCGCCTCGCCGTAGCCCTGCACGCACTCCGGGTCGGGACCGTCGGCGGGCAGCCCGGTGAAGAACTTCGCCGCCATGCAGCCGCCCCGGCAGGCGTCGTAGTGGCTGCACGACGCGCACGCGCCGCCGCCGCTGGGCTCGCGCAGCTCCCCGAACAGCTCCGAGGAGTGCCAGACGGTCTCGAAACCGCCGTCGGCCACCACGTTTCCGGCGCGGAACCGGTCGTGAATGGCGAACGGACAGGCGTAGACGTCGCCCACCGGGTCCACCAGGCAGACCACCCGGCCCGCGCCGCACATGTTCAGGCCCGGCAGCGCCTGGCCGAAGGCCGACAGGTGGAAGAACGAATCGCCGGTGAGCACGCCCTCGCCGTTGCGCAGCAGCCAGTCGTAGAGCACGCGCTGCTGGTCGGGCGTCGGGTGCAACTCGTCCCACACGTCCGCCCCCCGCCCCGAAGGCCGCAACCTGGTCAGCCGCAGGGTGGCGCCGTATCTCTCGGCGATGGCGCGGAATTCGTCGAGCTGCCCGATGTTGTGCCTGGTCGCCACCACCGACAGTTTCGCGTCCCGGAAACCCGCCGCGGCGAGGTTCTCCAGCGCGCGGATGGCCATGGCGTAGGAGCCAGGGCCGCGCACGGCGTCGTTGACCGCCGCGTCGGCGCCGTCCAGCGACACCTGCACGTCGACGTAGTCACTGGCCGCCAGCCGGGCCGCGACCTCGGGCGTGATCCGCACGCCGTTGGTGGAGAACTTCACGCCCACGTGGTGGGCGGTCGCGTAGTCGACCAGCTCCCAGAAGTCCGGGCGCACCGTGGGCTCGCCGCCGCCGATGTTCACGTAGAACACCTGCATGCGCTCGAACTCGTCGATCAGCGCCTTGCACTGCTCGGTGCTCAGCTCGCGCGGATCCCGGCGGCCCGAGGAGGACAGGCAGTGCACGCACGACAGATTGCAGGCGTAGGTGAGTTCCCAGGTCAGGCAGATCGGCGCGGCGAGGCCGGACTCGAAACGGTCCACCAGGCGCACCGCGGCGTCCGACCGCGCGTCCGCCCCCGCCACCGCGGGCCCTCGCCTGACGGCGGCCGGTGCGGGCGCACCGGCGGGCGCGCCGACGATCATGTCCGAATCGGCGAGCTGGGTCAGCGCCTTCACGTACGCGTCGGCGCCAGCGTCCGGTATGCCCGCCGCCCGCAGGGCGGTGCGGGCCGACGGGTGCTCCGGCAGCGACCGGACGATCTCGACGATCCGCGGACTCTTCAGAAAAGACAGCTTGCGCGTGCCGAAGTGGTAGAGCAGAGCGCCGAACGGCTCCGGGCGCAGCGCCACGCGCGGGTGCAGCTGCCAGCGGGTATCGAGATCGAGCATCGTCCTCGACCGCCCGTCAGTAGACGCCGCACATGCCGTCGATGGACACCTCTTCGATGAGGCTCTCCTCGACCAGCGGGGCCTGTTCGGCCGACTGCGCGGCGGCGGCCGCCATCCGTCCGGTGTTGTCGGTTTCCGCGTGTCCGATGGACCCGTATTCCGGCATGACTACCTCCGCGAGGACGATCCGAGTGCGAACTGCCCGGTGCAATTCGTGCTCACACAATAACGTCATAAACTGACAAAAGAACAGGTTTCAGTCACCGAATCGGCGAACGGGCGTTCCAGGCGTCGCGCACCCGGGGACGACCGGCCCATTCGGCCGCGAGCGGAGTGGAACAGGCGGCGACGGGGCCGATACCCGGCGCTCTAGACTGCGGGTGGCAAGCAGCTGAACGGAATGTGACGGGCGGCACACGCCCGCGGTGGTAGAGGTGGCATGGGAGTCGGACGAATGCAGGCGAACGGGGGCGGCAGCACACCGCGGTGCGCGCATCAGGCCCGGAGGCGGACGCTTGCGTAACCACGGAGGGCCGGCGAGCACCACGAATCGCACACTGTCGGAGTCCGAGATCGTCGAGGCCGCGCTGCGGGTGGTGCGCGAGGACGGCGTCGAGAAATTGTCGATGCGGCGACTATCCCGCGAACTCGGCGTCTCCCCGATGGCGCCCTACTACTACGTCGCCGACAAGCGGGAGCTGCTCGACCTCGTCGCCAGCGCGGCGCTGACCGGAGTGCGCACCCCGCCAGCGGAATCCGGGCCTTGGCAACATCGGCTGCGCGATCTCGTCGACCAGATCGACGAGAAGCTGCGCAAGCATCCCGGCCTCGGCGACATCCTCATCGAGCAGATGCTCGGCAAACAGCTCGACCTGATCGCCGCGATCATGGACATCCTCGACGAGGCGGGCTTCGGCGACCGCAACATCCTGGCCGCCTACGCGACCATCCACACCTACTTGTTCGGTCGCAGCCGGGTGAACCCGCGCGACCGCTCGGCCCCTGCCGATGTCACGCTGCCCCCCGTTGTCGAGCGGGCCACCCGGCACATCGGCGACCTGCGCGGACGGTACTCCTACGACTTCGGCATGGAGGTGCTGATCGCCGGTCTGGAGGCCCAGCTTGTCCGCCAGGCGACGCCCGACGTACGATGAAACTGAAACACGTTCTAGTTTTTGCGTCGCGGCTCGCCCGTGCCAGGTTCGAGAGGACGACATGACCACTGTCGAGGTTCCCCACGGCTCGCGCTCGGTCGTGCTGCGGGTATCCGCGGTCATCACCGAGACGGCCGACACCCGCTCGCTGGTCTTCGACGTTCCCGACGAGCTGGCCGAGAAGTTCCGCTACCAGCCGGGACAGTTCCTCACCCTGCGCATCCCCAGCGACCGGACCGGCTCGGTGGCGCGGTGCTACTCGCTGGCCAGCTCGCCGCACACCGACGACCGGCCGAAGGTGACCGTCAAGCGGACCGAGGGCGGCTACGGGTCGAACTGGGTGTGCGACAACGTGAAAGCGGGCGACCAGATCGAGGTCCTGCCGCCCTCGGGCGTCTTCACCCCGAAGGACCTGGACGACGACCTGCTGCTGTTCGGCGCGGGCAGCGGCATCACGCCGGTCATGTCCATCCTCAAATCCGCGCTGGCCCGCGGCACCGGCCGCATCGTGCTGGTCTACGCCAACCGCGACCACGAGTCGGTGATCTTCGCCGGCGAGCTGCGCGAGCTGGCCGACAAGCACCCGCAGCGCCTCACCGTGATCCACTGGCTGGAGTATCTGCAGGGCCTGCCGACTGCCGACGCGCTGGCCACCCTCGTGGCCCCGTATCGCGGCTACGACGCGTTCATGTGCGGGCCCAAGCCGTTCATGGACCGGGTGCACGACGCGCTCGCGCAACTGGGCGTGCCACGTTCACGCACGCACGCCGAGGTGTTCAACTCCCTGGCCGGGGATCCGTTCGCCGACCAGGCGCCGGTGGAGGTCTCCGACGAGGAGGCGGCCGACGCGGCGACCGTCGAGGTCGAACTCGACGGCGAAGTGCACGAGCTGAAATGGCCGCGCAAGCAGACGCTGGTGGACATCATGCTGGCCAAGGGCTTGGACGTGCCCTATTCCTGCCAGGAAGGCGAATGCGGCTCGTGCGCGTGCACGGTGCTCGAGGGCAAGGTCGAAATGGACAATGCCGAAATTCTCGACCCGGAGGATATCGAGAACGGTTACATCCTCGGATGCCAGGCGCATCCGGTGACCGACCACCTGAAGATCCAGTTCTGATCGAGCGCGCATTCCGAACGCGATTATGCGTTCACCCGCAATCGTGGCATTAGCCGATCGATTGCGGTGACTAGCGCGCGCGGTATTCGGCGCGCATCTCCGGTGGCAGGTGCTCGGTCGCGTAGCTCAACGCGGTGCGCCCCATCGCGGGGGCGTGCCGGTCGAGGAACTCGGTCAGTAGGCTCCGGTCGACGCGCTTGCCGACTTCGCGCAGCATCCAGCCCACCGCTTTCTGGATCAGATCGCGGCGATCACCGAGCAGCAGTCGGCTCAGCGCGAAGGTGGTCGAGGCGTCGCCCGCCTTGATGAACGCGAAGGTGGACAGCAGCGCGACCCGCCGCTCCCAGAGCGACTCGGCCCGCGCCAGTTCGAACAGCAGCTCACGTGGTTTGTCCAGCAGCCATGGGCCGACGATGTGCTCGGCGGACACATCCACCAGATCCCAGTTGTTCACCCGGCCGCGGCGCACGGCCGCCAGGTACAGCTCCACCATGGCCGCGCGGGCGGCGTCATCGAAGGAGCGCGGCCGCGACGCCGCGGCGAAGCGCGCGTTCAGGATCACCAGCGCGGCGAACCGATCCTCGTGTACGTCACTGTCGAGCAGCAGGTCGATCTCGTCGAGCGCAAGCGCCGCGAAGCGTTTCGCGACACCGCGGCTCGCCGGAACCCGGACGCCGAGAAACACATCCCCCTCGCCGTACTCGCCCGGCCCGGTCTTGAAGAACCGCCGCAGGTTCGTCGCGTCGGCCGGATTCGCCAGCTCCCGCAGCGCCGCCTGCACGTCGGCCGCGCTCACCGAGTCACCCATCGAACCACGCTCCTGTTCCGATCTGCGCTGCGCGCGAGAGGGATGGTGTCACCCGGACAGCCGCACCCGAGTCGGGTCCGGGTGCGACGGAGACCTCTGCCGAAGCTGTTACGACGGACGGTACCGGCGCGCTACGACATCCCGGCGAGACCGGTCCTGCACTCGGAAGTGACACCGATACCGGGCAGCGCGTCACCCCTGCGCGCCGAGGACCCGTCCCGACTCGAAGGCGGCCGCGCTGGCGGGCAGCACACCGGGGCGTCCGCTGTTCAGCACCCGGACCTCGCCGTTGCCCGTGCTCGGGCGGCCCAGCGCCTCGATGCGCCGAATGGTCTGCGCGGCAACGGCTTGCGCGCTGTCGAACAGCCGGACACCGTTCGGCAACGCGGCCACGATCGCATCGGTCACCAGGGGGTAGTGGGTGCAGCCGAGCACCACGCCTTCCACATCCGGCGGCGTGCGCTCCGCAGCGCTGGCGATCGCTTCGTGGGCGGCTGCCAGATCGCCGCGGTCGATCGCGTCCGCCAATCCGTGGCACGCCACGCCCACCACGTCGGCCTCCCCGCCGAATTTCGCGATCAGATCGGCCTGATACCGGCTCGCCGTGGTCGCGGCGGTGGCCCAGACCGCCACCGATCGGCAGACGGCCGCAGCGGGCTTGATGGCGGGCACGGTGCCGATCACCGGCACGTCGGGCCCGACGTCGGCGCGCACGTGCTCCAGCGCCGTGACGCTGGCGGTGTTGCACGGCAGGACGATCACCTCGGCGCCCGACCGGAGCGAGGTCCGCGCGGCGTCCACCACACGCTCGACCACCCAGTCCTCCGGCTTCGGCCCCCACGGCGCGCCCTCCGGGTCGAGCTGCAGCAGCAGATCCACATCGGGCCGCAACTTGCGCAACCAAGCGGAGGTGGGCAGCAACCCCAGACCCGAGTCGATGAGCGCGACGATCACCGCACCACCGTATTACAGCCGCATGACACCCCCCGCATGCGTGCGCGCCCCGGCGCACGTTCCGCAACAGCCGCGGGCACGCCTCCGGCGGGGTTATCCGCCGCACTGCCGCAGGCACCGGACGGGAGCGCCTGCGCCCCGATGCGGGCGAGCACCCGCAGGCGATTCATCACGACGCCGCGCGTCGCATCGGTCACGGCCGGTCGACCGAGTCAAGGCACGCCGGTCGGCGCAGCGGCGAGAATGCCAAGAGTACGGCCCATCCACACCGGTACACGCTGCGCGCGGGGCCCTGGGGCGAGCTCAGCTGGGCGCGAGCAACTCCGTCACCGGAGCGCTCGCGGCGATCTTGGCGCGCGCCTTCATCACCTGGGCGGTCATGCCCGCGCCGACGACGCCGGTGAGAGTGCCGCCCTGGGAGTAGTAGGCGAGGAATTTGCGGCCGTCGGCGGAGGCGATGTGCACCTCGTCGGCCGCCCCCGGCGTACCGAGAGCCTGGATCTTGACGTCGTACTGGTCGCTCCAGAAGTACGGGACGCGCGCGGCCGTGGGCGGTTGCGCCCCCAGCAGCGCGCAGGCGACCAATTTGGCCTGCTCCCCCGCGTTGGTCCAATGCTCTACCCGCTTGCGCGAACCGGTCTCGTGCAGCCAGGCCGCCACGTCGCCGACCGCCCACACGCCCGCGGCGGAGGTTCGTCCCACCTCGTCGGCGAGCACGCCGCCACCGGCCGACGGTTCGGCCAGCGCGATTCCGGAATCGCTCAGCCATTCGGTCACCGGCCGCGAGCCGACCCCGATCACGACGAGATCGGCGGCCACCTCGATGCCGTCGGACAGGCGCGCACCGCGCACTCGTCCGGAGTCGTCACCGAGGAGAGTGTCCACGCCGACGCCGCAGCGCAGATCCACCCCTTCCGCACGGTGCATCCGCGCGACCAATTCGCCCACTTCCGTGCCGAGCACCGAGGCCAGCGGGGTCGCCTGCGGTTCGACCAAGACGACGTCCACGCCCCGCGCCCGGAAACTCGCGGCGAGTTCGCACCCGATGAAGCCCGCGCCGACGACGAGCGCCGTCCCCGCGCCGCTCAGATCGGCACGCAGGGCGACGGCGTCGGCATGGCCGCGCAACACGTGCACACCGCTCAGCTCGGGCAGTCCGGGCAGGCGGCGCGGGCGCAGGCCGGTGGCGATGATCAGCTGGTCGTAGTCCAGCGCCGTGCCGTCGGCGAGGCGCAGGCGGCGGGCGTCGGTGTCCACCCCGACCGCTTCGGTGCTCAATCGCAGATCGATCTGCTTCTCGGCGTAGAACTCGCTCGGACGCAACGTCGTGTCGTCGGTTTCGCCGCGCACGAATTGCTTGGACAGCGGCGGCCGGTCGTACGGCAACCGCGACTCGTCACCGAGGAGCACGAGTTCACCGGCATAACCCGCGCGGCGCAATTCCTCCGCGGTGCGCAGGCCGGCGAGGCCGGCTCCGACGATCACGATCGGCGCGGTCATGCGGCCATCCCTTCTTTGGAACCCGGCGGCCGGCTCCGTGGAACCGGCGGCGCGACGAAAGCCCACCCTAACCTCCGCTTGGTTCATTCCTCTGTGACGACCATCACGCGCGGTCAGTGGGGCAACTGCCGCGCAATCGTTTTCGTTCCGATATTGATCGGGCGGTCAATCAGAGTTATACCGAGGTCAGCAACACTCACCGCCTGAGGAGGTACCCATGTTCACCGAGAGCCGCGCGCAGGATTTCCTCGCTGTCGTGCTCGGAGCCTTCGCCGCGTTGTCCCCCCTCTGGGTGGACACCAACGACAACGCCATGTGGTCGCTGATCGTGCTCGGCGTGCTCATCGCCCTCACCGGTCTGGCCCAGATGGCCCGCCCCGAGATGGCAGCGGCCGACTACGCCATGGGCCTGTTGGGCGTCCTGCTGTTCCTGTCCCCGTGGGTCATGGACTTCACGGAGTACCGCAGCGCATCCTGGACCGCATGGGTAGTCGGGGTGGTGACGGCGGTGGTCGCGGTGGCGGCGCTGCCGACCGTGTCGGGACGTCTGCACGACATGGCTCCGCACCACTGATGCAGATTCCGAGAACCCGCCGCGCCGGGCGACGCCGGAGCGCGAAAGCCGACGGCGACGCCCGGCAGCTCATCCTCGACGCCGCGGAGAAACTCTTCGCGGCACAGGGATACGACGCCACCGCGACGGCGGCCATCGCCGCCGCGGCAGGCGTCCCCAAAGGACTCGTCTTCTACTACTTCCCGACCAAGGAAGCGATCCTGTCCGCCCTGATGTCCGAGCGGGTGCCCACACAGCCGATCGATGACATCGGCACGGTGGTGGCGCCGGGCGACCCGGCGACGAGCCTGGTCAACCTCGATGCCGCGTTGAACCTGCGCGACCACCACTCGTCGGTGCTGCGGGTGATCCTGTGGCGGGAGGCCGACACCCACCCCGACGTGCGACGGCAACTGCGCCGCCTGCGCGATCAAATGCTGGAGGTGACCGCGAAGGTGCTGCAGGCGAGCGCCCCGGGCCCGGTCCGCCCAGGGACCCTGCGCGCATGCGCCGCCGCCTGGGTCTCGGCCATGTTCGCCATCGCCAGCACCGACCGGCTGCACGCGCTCGACGGAGTGCCCCTGCCCACCGCCGACGAAGTGCTCAACGTAGCCCAGGTCGTCGCGGCCGGGATGACCCAGATGGGCTGACCCCTGAAGTTGTCCACAGCCCCGGGGTTATTCACATTCGCTGCGCGGCCGGGTGTTTCGGGGGCGCCGGTCGATGACGATCGTCGGTATGGAACCACCGCAACTGATCTCCCGCCGGCAAGCGCTGGCCTCCGGACTGTCCGACAAGGCGTTGCACCGGCTGTGCCGCACCGGGCAATGGCAGCGGCTGCGCGCCGGGCATTACCTCAACGCGCCCGGTTCCGCGCTCGGCCCCACCGGCCGGCATCTGCTGATGACGCTGGCCACCGCGGAATCCACATCCGACTCGGCGATCACGAGCCACTGTTCGGCGGCGGTGCTGCACGGGATGACCACCTGGGGCATTCCGCTCGACCGCGTCCATCTGACCAGGAATCGGATCAACGGCGGGCGGCTGAGCAGGCGGGTCGTGGTCCATTCGGCCCAGGTGGAACCGGACGAGGTCACCCTGGTCGACGACATCCGGGCGACCACCCCGGCGCGGACGGTGCTCGACATCGCCCGCTCGGAAGGGTTCGACCAATCGGTCGCCCTCGGGGACTCCGCTCTGCGCCAGGGCTTGACCACCACGACGGAATTGCGGGAACACCTCCGCCGGGCCCGGCACCGGCCCGGATGCCGCCGAGCCGCTCTCGTCCTGGATTTCCTGGATGGCCGCAGTGCGAACGCCGGCGCATCGCGCAGCCGGATCCTCCTGCACCGAGCCGGTTTTCCAGTGCCACAAGTGCAAGCACGCGTCTTCTCCGACGACGGGATCTGCGTCGGCCGCGTCGATTTCCTGCTCCCCGAACTCGGCGTGATCGGCGTATTCGACGAGACGATCGACGGGCGAGCCGCATCGCGCGCACCGCTGCCCCCCGGAAAGCCGGTCGGGGCGGCGAAGGAGCGCGACGAGCGGCTCCGCGCCCTCGGCTGGGCGGTCGTCCGCTGGACCGGGGACGACCTCGCCGCACCCGCCCGCCTGGTCGCACGGCTGCACGCGGCCGTCCGCGCCGCAGCCGACCACCGCTGCGGCTACTGGACCCCTACGCGCAAACCATGACCCGCCTGCCTACCGGTCCGGCGATCGCGAAGGGCCGTCCCGAAAGCCGATGCCGGCCAGATTTTCCGGCCGCTCCACAGCTCCGCGCGATCGAAGCGCGTCATGGGCCGCACAGCTGTGCTCGAGCCCACCGTGGCCGCTTTTGCGCCGCGACTCCGGACGCGGAAAGGCGCGGAGCATACTGGCCCGGTGAGTCACGAACCCTCCGCGCGTCCAGGCGGGACGCGGCCGTTCCCGCTCGACCCCAAGCCCATTCACGTCTCCGACGAGGTGCTCGTCGACCTGCGGCAACGACTGGAACTGACGCGCTGGCCGGTCGACGCGGGCAACGCGGACTGGTCCTACGGTGTGTCGCGCGACTATCTGCAGGAGCTGGTCGAGTACTGGCGCACCGACTACGACTGGCGGGCGGCCGAGGCCGCGCTCAACGCCTACTCGCATTACTTCGTCGAGATCGACGGTGTGCCGGTGCATTTCCTGCGGAAGCCGGGTGTCGGGCCCGACCCGACGCCACTGATCCTCACCCATGGCTGGCCCTGGACGTTCTGGCATTGGGCCAAGGTGATCGATCCGCTGGCCGACCCGGCCGCGTTCGGCGGCGACCCCGCCGACGCATTCGATGTGATCGTCCCGTCCTTCCCCGGGTTCGGGTTCTCCGCACCGCTGCCCAACCCGGATATGAACTTCTGGAAGGTCGCCGATCTCTGGCACGTCCTCATGACCGAGACCCTCGGTCATGCGAAGTACGCCGCGGCGGGCTGCGACGTCGGCGCCCTGGTCACCGGACAGCTCGGGCACAAGTACGCCGACGAGCTGTACGGCATCCACATCGGCTCCGGCCAGAAGCTCACGCTGTTCAACGGCGACCGGGGCTGGGACATCACCGGTGGCACACCCATCCCGGACGACATACCCGCCGACGTATACGCCCGGCTCATCGAAATGGAACGACGTTTCGCCGTCCACTTGGCCGTGCACGTGCTCGAACCGAGCACCCTCGCCTATGGACTGTCCGACTCACCCGCCGGGCTGCTCGCCTGGATCCTGCAACGCTGGGTGCGCTGGAGCGACAACGGCGGCGACATCGAGTCCGTCTTCGGCAAGGACGACCTGCTCACCCACGCGATGATCTTCTGGGTCACGAACTCCATCGGCACTTCGATCCGCACCTACGCCAACAACAACCGCTACCCATGGACGCCGTCGCACGACCGGCAGCCCCCGATCGAGGCCCCCACCGGCATTTCCCTCGTCGGGTACGAGAATCCGCCCGGCGTCAGCACCGACCGCCGGGTGCAGGCATTCCTCGACAGCGATCGCGGCGATTGGTATAACCACGTCAATCTCACCGTCCACGATCGCGGCGGCCACTTCATCCCGTGGGAGATACCGGTCGAGTGGGTGGACGATCTGCGCCGCACCTTCCGTGGACGCACCCCGGCCACTGCCGGGTGAGGAGTAGGCAAACGGATCCCGCTCCGCACCGAAACGCGAGCGTGGGCGAACGCACCGGCGGTGATCCGAGCAGGTCGCGGGGCTGGGCGTCGGCGGTACGGTATCGGAATCGACATGGGACGGGCGAAGGTATGTGAACTGCCCCAATGGAAGCCGACCGGCCGGATCCGGCCCGTAAGGTACCGATCATGGTGCCCACCGATAGGTCCGAGTTGGTGCGATCGGTCGTCGAGTCCTACCTGCTCGCCGGAGCGCGCCGGTATAACCGCACCGAGGTCGCCGAGCAGTCCGGGACGACGACGACGCTCACGCGGCGCTTGTGGACGGCGCTGGGTTTTCCGTCGAGCATCGGTGACGACGCGATCGACTATGCCGAGGCCGACGTCACGGCGGTGCGCAACTTCGAGCGATTGACCGTGTTGGCCTCGGCCGACACCAAGCAGCAGTCGGCGACCGCGCGCACGCTCGGTCAGGGCATGGCGCGCCTGGCGGAATGGCAGGTCGACCTTGTGCTGGCGGAGATCGAGGAGCGAATCGCGCGGGCCGATCCGGGCGCCGACCCCGAGGAGACGGTGCGCACAGCCACCGAGGGCGCCATCGCCACCCTGGAGGAGCTGAACACCTATGCGTGGCGGCGGCATCTCGCCGCGGCGGTGTCGCGCTCGCTCGACCCGGGGACGAGCGCGGGTGAGTCGGTGCGCGAACTGGCCGTCGGTTTCGCCGACATGGTCGGCTACACCAGGCTCACCAGGCATCTGCATCCCGACGAGCTGTCCATGCTGCTGGAGGCGTTCGAGTCCACCACCACCGCCGCGATCACCGAGAACGGCGGATGGGTGATCAAGAACGTGGGCGATGAGGTCATGTTCGCCACGGAGACCGCCACCGAGGCCGCGCACATCGCGCTGGCCATCCAGGAGTCCACCATGATGGTGGGTGGTACCCCCGACCTGCGCGTCGCCCTGGCCTACGGCCTGGTCTTGCAACGCTTCGGGGACCTGTACGGCTCGGTCGTGAACATCGCCTCCCGGCTCACCGGCGTCGCGCGGCCGGGCACCGTCATGATCGATGACCACGCCGCCGCCGCGCTGGAGGGCGATCCGGCCTTCGCCATCAAGCATCTGCGCAGCGTGCGCGTGCGCGGTTTCAACCGCCTGCGTCCGCATCTGCTGCGCCGCAACGGCAGGAACGGCAGGTAGCCGACACCGCCTGCCGCCCGCCGACGACGGCGGCCCTAGGCTCGTCCGGTGGATACGGACTGGTCACAGTTGCGCGCGCGTTGCCTCGTCGAGGAGGACGCGGCGATTCTGGCCCTGCACAAACCCGCCGGGATCTCGGTCACCGGTGAGCGCCACGACACCGATCTCGTCGAGCTGGCGGCCGCCGCAGGGGAAACGCTGTACCCGGTGCACCGGATCGACAAGGTGACCTCCGGCTTGATCCTGTTCGCGAAGGAACTGCCCGCCCACGGCGAGCTGACCAGGCAGTTCAACAAGCAGACGGCCGACAAGGCGTACCTGGCCGTCGTCGCCGCCACCGGGCTGCCCGATACCGGCGTGTTCGATCTGCCGCTCAGCGTAGGACGCAAGAACCGGGTGCGGATCGCGGCGCCACGAGAGAGCATCCGGCACGAGGGAGGCCGCTGGTTCGTCGACGACGCCGACCTGCTGTCCGCCAAGAACTACCCGTCGATCACCCGGTTCGTCACGGTGCTGCGCGGCCCCGCGCACACCGTGCTCGGGCTGCGCCCGGTCACCGGCCGTCGCCACCAGATTCGCGTCCACCTGGCCTGGACGGGCCATCCGATCGTGGGCGATCCCTTGTTCGACCGCTCCGGCGCCGAGCCGCGGACCTACCTGCACTCCTGGCGGCTGGGCCTGACCGCATCGTGGCGCACCCCACCGGAACTGACGCTGACCGCCGAACCGGACACCGATTTCTGGCGCCCGCTGGACGCACCCGCCGACCCGGCCGCCCTCCAGCGCGCCGCCGACGCGCTACGGACCCTCGGCTAGCCGGCGTTCCCACCGCACCCGGGTCGGCTCCGCACCGGAGAGCCGAGTCGGTGCGCTGAAGGCGTCGGCCGCGCCGGGGTGGCCTCGGCTGTGCACGACCGGCTCCAACGCGATGTCCGCGTCCGGAACGGCGAGAGCACAGCCCTGATGCTCGAGAAACATCGCCTCGCGATTCGTCCACAATCATCCCCAGCCGGATCGCCCGAGTGCATGGCCGGTACCGGCAGCCGGTCGGAGGGATGCGTGGTCAGTCCGGCCAGTTCGGGGACCGGCCGAGGAGCAGCAGGATCTGGTCGAGGGTCGGCGCTCGTTCCGGGACGGACAGGGCGGGGGCGAAGGCCGCGCCCGGGGCCGAGCGTTCGGGGCCGTCGGGAACGGCGAGGGAGATCTCCAGCGCCGCAGCGGCGACGTCGGGGTCGACGGTGATGGTCTCCCCGATCGATCGGGCGACATCCCAGGCGTGCACGACGCTGTCCACGAGATGGAAGCCGATCACGCGGGTAGCGGGAATCCGCTGATCGGTCACTTCCGGCAGCAGGAGCGTGCGCTCGAAGACGTCGTCCGCGGCGAAGGCGGCGAGCACGTCCTCGGCCGAAGCGCGGTAGCCGGCGACCGGATCCGCGGACGCGCGGACGTTCCAGACCTCGGTGTCCTCGCTGCCCCGCGCGGCGGCGGCGAAACCGTGGTTCTGCGCGATCATGTGTTCCAGCAGGTCACGAAGGCGCCAACCGGCGCAGGGGGTTTCGGCATCCAGCCGATCGGGGCGCACGCGGGAGACGGCGTCCACGCTCAGTCGAACGGAACGGGCATGCCGGTCGCGCAATTCTTTCCCAGTATCAATATGCATGAGCTTATCGTAAGCGTAAGCTTACGATTTTGCCAAGCAGTATCGTCGACCCATGCCGCACGCCCGCCCCGATCTCGCCGCGATGATCGCGCCGCTCGCGCGGGCCCTCATCGCGGCCGAACTGCCCATTCTGGAACGCCACGAATTGTCGATGTGGGGCTACTCGGTGCTACTCGGCCTGGGCGGCGAACCCGTCTACACCCAGGCGGCGCTGGCCAAGGCGATCGGCGCGGACAAGACCCGCATCATCGGCGTGCTCGACGAATTGCAGCGCCGCGGCCTGATCACCCGCGAGCCGGATCCGGCGGACCGGCGGGTCAACCTGGTCTCACTCACCGACGCGGGCCGGGACCTGCGCGACCGGGCCCAGCGCGACATCCAGGCCGGCGAGGAGCGACTGCTGCAGCGGCTCCCCGCAGCGGACCGCCGCGTATTCCTGCGCGGCTTGCGCACGCTCTCGGACTCGGTGGCCGAACGCTCCGAATTCTGACGCGCAATCCGACCGCACTGTGACCCCTGCCACAAGTCGATGAGCACCCGCCGAGCGGTGGCGAGCGTCATGGCGACGCGTTATACGCAGGTCAACTAGCCTGATGACGGGCGGCGGCCGCGGCGCGCGCACCCTCTGACGCAATGCAGCGAACCCCTAGCGAAAGCGAATGCCGATGATCCTGGTGGCTCAGGTCAGCGACACCCATTTCGATCTCGGCGCCCGCAACGCCCAGCGAGTGCGCCGGGTGATGGACTTCTTCGCCGGGTTGCGCCGCAGGCCCGACGCCATCCTGGTGACCGGCGACATCACCGAATCCGGCAAACCCGAGCAGTACGCGGAGGCCAAGCTCGCGTTCGACACCGAGATCCCGGTGTACGCCATCCCCGGCAACCACGACGACCGCGCGGGCTTCCGTACCGCCCTGCTCGGCGAGCCCTTCTCCGACGCCCCCATCAACCAGGTGCGCCACATCGGCGATCTCACCGTCGCACTGCTGGATTCGAGCGTGCCCGGGGAACCGGGCGGGCAACTCTCCGACGAGACCTACCACTGGCTGCGCGAAGTGCTCGGCGCGGCGCCCGCGGGCAAGCCGATCCTGCTCGCACTGCACCACCCGCCAGCGCACCTGTTCAGCCCGATCATCGACGGGATCTCCCTGGCGGATCCGCAACGGCTCGCCGACCTGGTGGCCGGCGACGACCGGATCGCCGCCGTACTCACCGGGCACGCGCATTCCGCGGCGACCACCACGTTCGGCGGCCGCCCGCTGCTGGTGGCCCCCAGCACCGCGTCGGTCCTGAGCGGGGAATGGGAACTCGACCTGCCCGACCACGTCATGGATTACGCGCCGGACCCGGCGGTCGCGCTGCACGTCATCGGCGACGACTACCGCTTGACCACCCATTTCCGGACGGTTCCGATGGGCGGCCGGATCGGCGTGCAACCGGTCTGAGCGCGGTTTACCCGGCCCGAGCCGGGGCAATCGGGAGGCACACGACGCCTACCCGGGAGGAGCCGCCATGGTCGACCTACCAGCCGCAGTGGTGAAGACCGCGTTCGCGACCGGAGCGCGGATCCGGCACGCGCGGGTCTTCCACCCGGCGGGCCTGCACCTGGCCGGTCGTCTGCACGCCGAGCCCGAGTTCGAGCCGCTGTTCGGCAGCGGCGACCGCGCGGTCATCGCCCGGGTGTCCAAGGGCATCGGACTGCCGAACGGCCTGCCCGACGTGCTCGGACTGGCGTTCCGGGTGCTCGACCGGGACGACCAGCCTTGGGATTTCGCGTTGGCCACCACCGGCCGAGGACCGCTGGGGCGGTTGGTGATCACCCCAGCCCGGGGCTGGGCCAGCGCACGATACGGCTGCCTGATGCCGTACCGAATCAGCGATTCCGCCCCGACCTGGTTCTTCGCCGAGCCGGACAGCGTCCAGCCCACGTCCGCTTCGCTCGAGGCGATGCAAGCTCACCTGGACGAGGACCTGGTCAGCTTCACGCTCACCGCGGGCCGTCTCGGCGGGCCTACCTGGCGGGTCGCCGAACTCACGCTGCGTCTCGCCGAATCCGCCGAGTACCGCACGGACTACTTCGATCCGATGCTCAACCACCCGGCCGAAGTGGAATTGTTCCCCAAAGCCATCGGCAAGATTCGGGAACTGGCCTACACGGGCAGCAGGAGCGGCCGGGGCGAGGAGGCCTAGCGCCGGACGGCGCGTTCGCGGCGATAGGCCGCGGGGGTGTTACCGGTCCACCGCTTGAAGGCGAAGATGAAGGTCGAGGCTTCGGCATAGCCGAGGCGGATCGCGACATCACTCACCGATAGCGGTGTCGCGGTGAGCATTTCCTCGGCCAACGCGCGGCGCACTTCGTCCAGCAACGCGCGATAGCTGGTTCCCGCGGCGTCGAGGTGCCGCCGCAGCGTGCGCGTGCTCATATTGAGGTCGTTCGCCACGGCGTCGATGCCGGGCGGTGCGGCGAATCCGTCCGCGCCACCGCGCGGCACCAGACGCTCCCGTACCTCGGCCGCGATGCCGGTGCGAGCCCTGCGGCGGTGCACCAGCTCCCGGCACTGCGCCAGACACATCGCCCACGTGTGCTCGTTGGCCTGCGGCAGTGGTTTCTCCAACAGCATGGGCTCGATGGCGAACAGGTTGCGCGGCATGCCGAAATCCGGCGGCACGAGGGTGACCTCCGCGATCCGCTCGGCGTAATCGGGAGCGGGAAACCGGAATTCGGCCCTGGTGAGCGGAAGGCGCGTGCCGAGCAGGTCGCTCATCACCTGATGCATCGCCGTGACGTCGCGTTCGACCAGGAATTGGCGCACGTCCGTCGGCACCGACTCGTCGTGCACGACCGCCACGAACTCGCTCTCGCCCCATTCCGCCACCGGGATACAGAAGGTGAAGCTGAGGTCGAGGTAGCGCAGCGCGAAACTGATCGCCTCCCCGAGGGTCGGGCTGCTGACGCAGGCGAAGCCGAAGATGCCGAAGGTGGTGATCCGGTACCGGCGGCCGACCTCCACGCCCAGCGCCGGCCGGTCGCCGAGTTCGCGGACGAGATTGCGGATGACCGCCAGTTCCGTGTGCGCGTCGATCTGCATGTCCGGATCACGCAATTGCTGCTCGCCGAGCGCGGTGCCGTGCAGCATCCGCGCCTCGGGCACGCCGTGTTCGGCCGCGTAGCCGACCATCAGCGCCACACTGGCCACACCCCGCGGAAAATTCCAATCGCGGATGTCCGGATCCTGCACCCGTTCCACGCGGACATTATGGCCGAATTTCTCTATGCGACGGCACGGCGGCTCTACAGTGGAGTCATCTACTGTCGGAGTGAGGAGTCTCACATGGCAGGGCGCGATCGGCCGTCGATCCTCGTCATCGGCGCGGGCTTCGGCGGTATCGGCATGGCGATCGAATTGCGGCGCAACGGCTTCGACGACATCACCATTCTGGAGCGGGCCGCCGACCTCGGCGGGGTGTGGCGGGAGAACACCTACCCCGGCGCGGCCTGCGACGTCCCGTCCCCGCTGTACTCGTATTCGTTCGAACCCAAGCCGGACTGGCCACAGCGCTACTCGGGGCGCGCCGCCATCCACGCCTACCTGCGGGGCGTCGCCGAACGCCACGGCGTGCTGTCGGCGATCCGTTTCGGCACCAGCGTCACGGACGCGGAATTCGACGACGGCACCGGCCGGTGGACCGTCCGCACGGCCGACGGGGACAGCCGGATCGCGGACGTGCTGATCTCGGCGGTGGGCCAGCTCTCGCGCCCGTCTCTGCCCGCCATACCCGGCATCGACACCTTCGCGGGCCCGTCGTTCCATTCCGCCGAGTGGGACCATGACATCGACCTGCGCGGCAAACGCGTCGCCTGCGTCGGCACCGGCGCCAGCGCCGTCCAGTACATTCCGGAGATCCAGCCCCTGGTCTCCCATCTCACGCTGTTCCAGCGCACACCGGCCTGGGTGATCCCCAAATTCGATACCGACTACTCACCGATCCAGCACAACCTGTTCGCGCGGGTGCCCGGCGCACTGCTGGCCGAACGGTTCGGGTGGTGGTCCATCGCCGAATTCGTCTCACTCGGGCTGGTCGAGGTCCCGGCCATCGCCCGGTGGGTGGCCCGCATCGCCTCCCGGCACCTGGCCGAGCAGGTCGAGGATCCGCAGCTGCGGGCGAAACTCACCCCCGACTATCCGATCGGGTGCAAGCGCGCGCTGTTCTCCAACGACTACTACCCCGCGCTCACCCAGCCGAACGTGCGGGTGGAGACGGCCGCGATCAGCGAGATCACGCCGCAGGGCGTGCGTACCGCCGACGGCGCGGTGCACGAGGCGGACGTGATCATCTACGGCACCGGCTTCAAGGGCACGGAGTTCCTCTGGCCGATGGAGGTCTGGGGCCGCGGCGGCCGCAGGCTGGCCGACGCCTGGGCCGACGGCGCGCACGCGTATTACGGCATCACGGTGCCGGACTTCCCGAACCTCTTCCTCGTCTACGGGCCGAACACCAATCTGGGCGTCGGCTCGATCATCTACATGATCGAGTCGCAGACCCGCTACATCCGCCAGGCCGTGCAGTGGCTGGCCGACCACCCCCGCCACTGCGTCGAGGTCCGAGCGGAGCTGGAAGAGAACTACAACACCGCGCTCCAGCGACGCCTCGCCCGCACCCCGTGGAACTTCTGCTCCAGCTGGTACCGCAATTCCGCGGGCCGCATCACCAACAACTGGCCCGGCTCGCAGACCAGCTATCGCCGCCGCACCCGGCGCTTCGATCCGCGCCACTACACCCTCACCCCCGTCTCGTGACCGATCGCGCGGCTCGCGGCCCCGCTCGGATTCGTCTCCGCGCGGCACCACCCGCCGGGCTGGCAGACTTGTGCTGTGAATGAACTGGCCCGTCCGGGCGCATCGGCCGAACGCGGGCCGCTGCGTCCCCTGGAGTTGGCCACCGGCGCCGTGCTGGGCGGAGCCACCGTCGGGCTGGTGACCATCGGCTCGGTGGTCCCGTTCGCCGGCGCGCTGCAGTTGGTCGCCGCGGTCCCGATCGGGCTGATCGCGCATCGCTTCCGGGCCCGGGCGCTGGTCACCGCGACCATCGCCGCCACGCTGGTCACCTTCGTCGCGGCCGGCCTGGCTTCGGCGACGGTGCTGGTGGCCTCGGCCACCATGGGCGCCATCATCGGGACCGTGAAGCGGCGCGGCGGCGGTCTCGTCGCGGTACTCGGTCTCTCGCTGCTGGCCGGGCTGGTCTGGGCCGCGTTCGCCGTCGGGTCACTGCTCGCCATGTCGAGTGCGCGCGAACTGGTGTTCGACAACATCCGCAATGGCTCGCGCGGCTTGCAGGATCTCGCGGCCCGAGTGAGCTTGGCTCCCCTCGGGCAGTTCGTAGCGGACCTCGCCGACGCCGTGCTGCGCTCGTGGTGGGTGTGGGTGGGCGGCGGCATCGCGCTCGGCATGATGGCCACCGGGGTGTGCTCCTGGTATGTCCTGGGCTCGGTGCTGGACCGGCTGGACTGGCTGCCCGGCGGCGACCGGCTCGCCGCGCCGCCCGACGACCGGCCCATCGCGCCACTGCCGGTCACGCTGCGCGATGCCGGATTCCGCTATCCCGGCGCGCCGCGCGACGCGCTGCGCGGCGTCGACCTGACCGTCGAGGTCGGCGAATTCGTCGCCGTGGTGGGCCACAACGGTTCGGGCAAGTCGACGCTGACCCGTGTGCTGGCGGGTCTGCCGCCCACCTCGGGATCGGTGGATCGGCCCGGCTCGGCCGGACTGGGGCGGCTCGGTGGCACGGCGCTGGTATTGCAGCGACCGGAAAGCCAGACTCTGGGCGTGCTCGTGGCCGACGACGTGGTGTGGGGACTGCCCGCGCGGCTCGCCGCCGAAGTGGACGTGGAAGGCCTGCTGGGCGAAGTCGGTCTCGCCGGGATGGGCGGCAAGGAGACCGCCACACTCTCCGGCGGTCAGCAGCAGCGGCTGGCGGTCGCGGCCGCGCTGGCACGGCGGCCCGCACTGCTGATCGCCGACGAGGCGACCTCGATGATCGATCCGGACGGACGCCTGGAGCTGGTGGAACTGCTCGCGGGCCTGCCGAAACGGCACCCGATGGCCGTGGTCCTGGTGACCCACCACGAAGCCGACGCCGCCGCCGCGGACCGCGTCGTGCACCTGGCCGGAGGACGCTCGGTCGCGCACCTGCCCGCCTGGCCCCGCCCGGCGCGCGCCGCGCGCCGCAGGCCGATGGGCGAGCCGATCCTCGAACTCCGCGATGTCCGGCACACCTACAACCGCGCGACTCCGTGGGAAGCGCCGGCGCTGCACGGCGTCGACCTGTCGGTCCGCCAGGGTGAGGCGCTGCTCGTCGTCGGCGGGAACGGTTCGGGCAAGTCCACCCTGGCCTGGATCATGGCGGGCTTGATCGAACCGACTACCGGCCGGTGTTCCTTGCGCGGCAAGCCGGTCGGCAAGCAGATCGGCGCGGTCGGGCTCGCATTCCAGCATTCCCGCCTCCAATTGCAGAAGCAGACCGTGGGCGCGGAGATCGCGGACTGGGGCGGGCGCGCCACGGGCTCCGGCGCGGTCGGTCGCGCGCTGGACGCGGTCGGGCTGGACCGGTCGCTGGCCGCCCGCTCGATCGAGGAACTCAGTGGCGGCCAAGCCAAACGGGTGGTGCTCGCCGCGATCGTGGCCAGCCACCCCCAAGTGGTCGTGCTCGACGAACCGCTGGCCGGTCTCGACCCCGATGGCCGGGCCGACATCGTGGAATTGCTGGCGCGGCTCCGCGATGCCGGTTTGACGCTGATCGTCATCTCGCACGACGTGTCGGACATGGCGGCGGTGTGCGACCGCACGGTACATCTGCGATCGGGCCGCATCCTGAGCGCGGAAGCCGTGTGGGCGGACGCGCCGGTTCCGGGCAAGGCCGCCGCGCGAGCCGACTCCGGAGCGCTGCGCGCGCCCGGTGAAGCGGCCTGGCGCTTCGAGCACGGAGGTCGAGGATGAGCACCGTCCTGCTGCGCCAGGTACCCGTCGTCAGTCCGGTGCACCGGCTGTGGGCGGGCACCAAGATGATCGGGGTGTTCCTGATCAGCCTGGTGCTGATGTTCCTGCCGTCCTGGCCGGTACTCGGCGTGATGACGGCGTTTCTGGTGCTCGTGGGCGTCGTCGCACGGCTGCCGCTGGGCACGCTCCCGCGGCTGCCCTGGTGGTTCTGGGCGCTGTTCGTCCTGGGCGGGCTGCTCACGGCGCCCGTCGGCGCCGCGGCGGTGCTGCGCTACGCGCAGATCGCGACGTTCACGCTGATCCTGGTGGCGGCCTCCTTCCTCATCGCGTGGACCACGCCGATGGGCGACATCGCGCCCGCCCTCGCCAAGCTGGGCGCGCCGTTGCGCAGACTCCGGATACCGGTGGACGAATGGGCTGTCGTCGTCGCGCTCACCCTCCGCGGCCTGCCGCTGCTCATGGAGGAGATCCGGGTGCTGCGCGCCGCTCGCCGCCTGCGCCCCAAGGACGGCATGATCGCCCGCGCCGCCGACAACCCGCTGATCGACATCCTCACCGCGGCCATGGCGGTCTCCACCCGGCGCGCGGGCGAACTGGGCGAGGCGATCACCGCACGCGGTGGCACCGGGCAACTGACCGCCCATCCCAGCGCGCCCGGCCTGCGCGACGCTCTGGCGCTCGTGCTCGTCGTCGGCGTCTGCCTCGGCTGCATCGCTGTGCACCTGCTGGTCTGACGTCCCCGCGATGTGCAGCGGATGACAACGGGGACAGGAACCGGATTCCGGTCGGTTGCGGACCCTAGTGGTATCCGGCGAAATTCGGCCAGGTAATTCGCTGACTGTTTGCAGGACGACTGGCACCAGCGGAGGCAACCTTCGGCCGACGACCCGAACACACCGCGTTCGACCCCATGTCCCAGGCGGTGACCAACGAACCCGCGCAGGCGCGCCAGGCCGCGATCCGGCCCTCGATCACGCCGCCCGGGCCAACGGTCACACAGTCCTGGCCAACTCGCCCCTCCGGCGGCACCCCTCCCCATACGTCGAAAGCACTTGCTGTACTGCGGCTTATACCTCGGAGCGCTTGCGTCCGCGCACTTCGAGATCGATGCTTCGATCCGAAACTTTCACCCCCGCGCACCGAACAGGGCCCGACCGACGCGCTCGATAAAGCCCTCGCGACGGCAATTACAAATAGCTGTCGGCTATAACAAATGGCGCGACAAAGTCGGAAGATTACCCTGCGAATTCGTGTCCCAAACCCCTTCCGCCACAGTACAGTTATCACTCGGAAGTAACTGTTCTTTGGATCACATCACGGCTGAACACGCCGACGGGGGAAGGAAATTCGGCGTGCGCCGCGTTCACTATTGCTTGAAGCCTGATGAAGATTGGAAACCGAGAATGATTCTGCGGAAAGTCACTGCCGCTGTCGTGCCACTGGTCGCCGCGCTCACGGTAGGGTCCGGGATCTCGCACGCGGAACCGGCCGCGTCAGCGGCCCCGGACATCGGCTACCGAGCCGAATTGGTCGGGAACAAAGTCGTCACGACACTCACCGCGGGCACATTCGAGGTGCGCGGTGACGCGGTCGACATCAAGGACGCGGCGGGCGACGTCGCGGTCACGCTGCCACTCGCTTTCCGGCAGGACGGGCTCGAGTACCCGATGGCGCACCAGGTGCGTGACGAGGGCCGGGTGCTGGAACTGACCGTCGTCAAGGACGCGGCGCAGGCCCGCCCGGCGGCCACGCCGGTCGCCTCGCCGTTCGAGAACCAGCGGGCGATGGACGCCTTCCTGTCGCAGTTCGGCATCGCCACCGCGGTCGGCGGTTTCATCGGCACGGTGATCGGAGCGCTGGTCGGCCTGACGGGCCTCATCGGAGGACCCGTCGGTATCGCCACCGTGCTCGCGGGCGCGGGTATCGGCGGCGTCATCGGCACCATCGTCGTCGGTGGGCCGGCCTTGATCATCGCCGGCATCGATCTGATCAGCACGCTGGCCGCCCCGCCCGGCAGCACCAAGTGGATGGACACCACGGGGCGTTCGCAGAACTGACCGGCGCCCCCGGGAACTACGCGCACCGGATCGACCGCGATTCGGTGCGCGTTCGTCTGTGCGCACACTGCGTGCCGGAGCTGGGCCGTCCACCCTCCTGATCCGCCACCGGATATCACGCGCCCGCCTGGACGGGCGGGGCGTCGCCCACCTACCGCTCTCGGCACCCGGGCGCCACCGGCAGACCCGCGAACCGGTCGGCGAGGAAGTTCATCGCGCCCGGCGCCTCACCGATCGCCGCCGGATTGTGGGTGGGCAGCATCGAGTGCACCGAGGTGACGGCCGCTCCCAGCGCGCAGTACCGGCCGACCAGGTCGGTGAAGCCCCCGACGGGGATCACGTCGTCGGTGCGGCTGTGGTACAGGTACATCGGCGCCTCCGGCGCGCTGCCGCCGAGTTCCTGGGCATCGGTCGCGGCGCGGAAAACCGGATGCCGCAGCAGATCCGGGACGACGGCGAAATCGTCCACCCGCGCGCCGACGTATTTCGGCACCAGGTCGGATCCGCACATGGTGGCATTCTCGACCAGCGCCGCACGCCCCCGATCGTCGAGCAAGTCGAGCACGCCGTTGCCGGGGTCGTTGCGGGCGAGGGCGAACAGGATCAGCAACGCAAGCCCGGCCTGCACGGTGCCGTCCGCCTCGCGTGCTATGGCAGGCCAGTCCGCGGGAACACCACCCGAGGTGATTCCCGCGAACCGGACGTCCGGCGCGTATCCCGGCTGCAACTGCGCGGCCCACAGCGTGGCGAACGCGCCGCCCGAATAGCCCCAGGCGCCGATCGGTGTCGCGGGTCCGAGTCCGGCCTGTGGGAGATCGCGCGCAGCCCGGATGCCATCCAGCACACCGCGACCGGAGTTCACCCCGTCGAGGAACCGGGATCGCGGCCCCTCGTAGTCACCGGCCACCACCGCCCATCCGCGCCGCAACGCCTCCGCCATGAACGGCGTGTCGATCAGCGTGTTCACCGCGCCGGTGTCCCAGCCGCCGCGCAGCGCGAACGATGGAGCGCACCGCGTACCGAGACTGTCCTCGGGCACCTGATACGACAGCAACGGCCGAGCGCCCGGGCCGAACCACGGCAGCATAGGGACCATCACGGTCGCCACGCCGGCAACGGGATCGTCGCTCGAGTCGGTGGTGCGATATTTCACCTGCCACGCCGAAATCGGCAATGGCAGTCCGAACAACGCGATCGGTCGCGAATCCAGCACCGCGCCGTTGGCGTAGAGCGCGAGGTCGGCGGGAGCCGCGTAGAAGGGGTCCTGGTCCGGCGGGGGTAGCTCGGCGTGTGCCGCCGGGACGGCAGCGACCAGAACGATCAGCGTGGACAGGATGATCCCCAGGATCACCGTGCACACGGGGCGGTTGCTCGCCTGCTCGACGACAGGCGCGGCGTGAACATCCTTCATCAGGGCCTCCCCAGCACCGGCGAGGCGGCGGGTGTCCCGGTGCGGCCGGGCTCACCTGACCTCCAGGCTTCCACGGTACTGCCGGACCGAGGGACCCGGCAACGGTCGACCACAGGTCACACCCACCGCCGCCGCTGTCCGCCGGGCTGGTTACAGTGTTGGCCAAAACGCCCCCAGCGCAATCGAATAGCTGCCCAGGCCCACCCCGCCCGCAGCGCGAGCGCGACGAACAGGAGTAGCCGAGCATGCGGCATGGCAACGGACTGGACATCCCCGAGGGACTCGCCGATGTGTGCGCCCCGGACCGCATGGCGGTGATCGTCTACGACATGCAGGTCGGCGTGCTCAGCCAGTTGCCGGACGGCCCGGAGATCATCGAGCGCGTGGCCGGCGTCGTCGACGCGGCGCGCTCGGGCGGCTATCCCGTGGTCTTCCTCCGCCATTTCTTCCTGCCCGAGCGCCTGAGCGGAACCTTCGCGCTGCGCATGGCCATGAGCTGGCAGCAGGTGGATTCGGTGGACAAGGTGCGCTTCATCCTGCAGCGCGACACCCCGGCCTTCGAGCTGGTTCCCGAGCTGCGGCCGCGCGCGGACGAGGTGGTGTTCGACAAGACGTCGATGTCGGCCTTCGAAGGGACTCCGCTGGCCTCGATGCTGCGCGACCTGCGCATCGGCGCCTACGCGATCGCGGGCGTCGCGCTGGAGATCGGCATCGCGCCCACGGTCGCGCATTCCACCGATCTCGGCTTCGTGCCGGTGGTGATCAGCGACGCGGTGGGCGGCCGGGACAAGGAGGCCATGGCGCGGGCTTACGACGACTTCGAATTCCAGGGCCACACACTGGTGACCGACATCGCGACCATCACCCCGCTGCTCGCGGGCGGCAACTGAAGTTCACTGCTCCCGCAGGGCTTTCTTGGCCGCGTCCTGGGCGGCGTCGACCTGGCTAGCGAACTTGTCGCCCGTCTTCTCGTCGACGAGGTCGCCTGCCTTGTCGATCACCGCGTCCAGCTTGTCCGCGTTCTTCTGGGCCAGATCCATCGCCTTGCCCGCCAGGTTCTTGAAGTCCACCCTGCACTCCTCTTCTCGCGCTGAGAACAACCGCGAGACAACCCTACCCAGCGCCGAGCCACGCCGGGTGCCACAACCGGCCCGTCTCGGTCCAGTTCATGAACCGCACGGTGCCACCGAGTTTCGGCGTCACCCACACCGCTTCTTTGCGTTCCTCGGCGGTCAGGTCGTTGTCGAACGGCGAGGTCTTGCGTTCCAGCGCGCGCAGCCGCGCGGCCAGCTCCCGCATATCCGCGTCGTTGAACCCGGTGCCGACCCGTCCGACGTAGACCAGCCGCCCGTCGTGTGGAATGCCGACCAGCAGGGACTTGAATTCCCGTGCCGAGCTGCGCCGCCATCCGCCGATCAACACTTGCTGCGTACGCCAGTTGCGCTGTTTCACCCAGGCATGGCCGCGCTTGCCCGGCAGATACACCGAGTCCTTGCGCTTGGCGACCACGCCCTCCAACCCGTGCTCCTGGCTGTAGCGCAAGGCGTCGGCGCCCGAACCGTCCAGACGTGGCGGCACTACCAGCGACGGCGCGTTGGCGGCGAGCGCCTCCAGCACCCTGCGCCGATCGGCATAGCGTTTGCGCAGCAACGAGGTGCCGTCCAGGTACAGCACGTCGAAGGCGACGAACGCCGACCGCGCCGCATCGGCCTGCAGCAGACCCAGATTCGCGACGCCGTGATCGTCGAACACGACGGCCTCGCCGTCCAGCACCACCTGGTGCCCGGACAACTCCCGCCGCAACGCCGCGATGCCGGGATAGCGATCGGTCACCACATTGCCCGCCCGGCTGCGCAGGGTGATCGCGCCGGACTCGATCTCGGCGATCAGCCGGAAGCCGTCCCACTTCGTCTCGAAGCACCACTCGCCGGCGCCGAGTTCGGCGACGTCACCGTGTGTCGCGAGCATCGGCGACAGGCCGCGCGGCAGCGGCGCGGGTCCGTTGGACGGACGGATGATCCTGCCCCGCGGTTCGTCCGGCTCCTCCTGCGGTTCGGCTCCGTCCTGCGCACGCATGAGGTGCATCAGCCACTGGTTGCCGTTGGTCTGGATCAGCGCGTACCGGCCGGTGAGCCGCCTGCCGTGGAATCGCACGATGACCTCGTCGTCGCGCCACTTCTCGGTCTCGTAGGTGCCGGAGTCCCAGATCGTCATCTCGCCCGCCCCGTACTCGCCCTTCGGGATGGCGCCGTGGAATTCGAGATACTCCATCGGATGGTCCTCGGTGTGCACGGCGAGTCGGTTCTGCTCGGGTGAGGTCGGCGGCCCCTTCGGCACCGCCCAGGACACCAGCACCCCGTCGCGCTCCAGCCGCACGTCCCAATGCAGGCGCCGCGCGTGATGCTCCTGCACGACGTAGCGGTTGTTCACGCCCGGCGCGGGCGCCTGCGCGGGAACGGGCTCGGGCGTGCGGGAAGGGTCACGCATCGAGCGGTACTTCGTCAACGCGTCCGCGGCCGTCGCGGCCGGATCACCCGGGCCTGCGGCATCCAGTTCGGCGAGCAGATCGCCGTCGGAGCGATACCTGGCCAGCACCTCGTCGAATCGCAAGTGCCGCAGTTTCCCGCGGTTCTCGATCTCTTTCCAGCTGCGGGGCGCCGCGACGTTCGGCTCGGCCCGCCCCCGCATCGAATAAGGCGCGATGGTGGTCTTGGCGGCGTTGTTCTGGCTCCAGTCCAGGAAGACCTTGCCGCCGCGCGCCGCCTTCGCCATCGTCGCGGTGACCAGGTCCGGGTGCAGCCGTTGCAGATTCGTGGCCACCTGTTTCGCCACCGTGGACGCGCCGTCCGAACTCATTTCGCGATCCAGCGGCACGTAGAGGTGCACTCCCTTGCTGCCACTGGTCACCGGGAAGGCGCGCAGGCCGATCCCCTCGACCATCTCCCGCACCGCGAGCGCCACCTCGGCGCATTCGGCGAGGCCGACCCCCTCGCCCGGGTCCAGATCGAAGACCAGCCGGGTCGCCGGGCCCAGGTCGTCGCCGTCGAACCGCCACTGCGGCACATGGACTTCCAGCGCGGCCTGCTGGGCGAGCCAAGCCAGTCCGGCTTCGGAATCGATCAGCGGGTAGACGACCGTGCGATCGGAATGCCGCAGAGTGCGCCGCTCGATCCAGGAGGGAGCGTGCGAGGGGAGATTCTTCTCGAAGAAGGACGGCTCGTCGACGCCGTTGGGCCATCGCTTGCGGGTCACCGCGCGGCCCGCGATGTGCGGGAGCATGGCGGGCGCGATCGCCGAATAGTAGGCGATCACTTCGCCTTTGGTGGTTCCGGTGGCCGGGTACAGCACCTTGTCGAGGTTGCTCAGGCCAACCTCGATACCACCGAACTCCCGGCGGGCCGCCATATCCGAAGTGTAGCGGCGGAGACCCGGCCGAGGTCTCCGCCGCCGGGCTCAGGCGTGCGGTCCGGACTGGTCCGGCGGCACCACCTTCTTGGCGGCCTCCTTGCCCTTGGCGATCTTGTCCGTGTACTTGCCGTGCGTCTTCTGATCGATGAAGTCACCGGCCTTGTCGACCGCGTGGTTGATCTTGTCGGCGTTCTTGGCCGCCGCGTCCTTCCCCTTGTCGACCAGGCCCTTGACCGTATCCGCGAAGCTCATCGCCGTGATCCTTCCTGTCGCCAACTATCCGGAGTCGTTCACCCGATATTCTCCCACCAAGATTCCGCAGGTGCGGCGCTCGACGGATCCACACGCTGGCCGGGCATCGGCACCGCGATACCGGTGCCCGCCGTCTGCGCCGCGGCCACCATGCGCGCGACCGGCTCCGACCAGCCGTGGAAGGCGAGATTGAACGTGGCCCAGTGAATGGGCACCAGCAGTCCGTGCCCGGGATTCCCGCCACACAGGTCGGCGTGTGCCCGGACCGCCTCCTCGGGATTCATGTGCACATCCGGCCAGCGCTCGTCGTAGGCGCCGATGGGCAGCAGCGTCAGGTCGAACGGACCGAGCGCCGCGCCCGCCTCGGCGAACGCCTTGGTGAAGCCCGTGTCGCCGCCGAAGTAGACCCGCCGCGTCGGGCCGACGATCGACCACGAGGCCCACAGCGTGGTGTTGCGCAGCAGGCCGCGCCCGGAGAAGTGCCGAGCCTCCGTGCAGGTGAGCACCAGATCGCCGCCGTCGCGGCCCCGGCCGAGGTCGGTGAGCGAGACCGAACCGCCCCAGTCCAATTCGATGATGCGATCTTCCGGAACACCCCAGTGCCGCAGGTGGGCGCCGATACCGATCGGAACGAGGAACGGCGCGCCCTGGCGCGCGACCAATTCCCGGATGGTCTCCTTGTCCAGGTGGTCGTAATGATCGTGCGAGATGAGCACCGCGTCGAGCGGAGGCAGATCGGCCAGCGGCTGCGGCACCGGGTGCATGCGCGCCGGCCCGACCAGCGGCGACGGCGAAACCCGCTCGCTCCATACCGGATCGGTGAGAATCCGGTACCCGTCGACCTCGACCAGCGTCGTGGCGTGGCCGTACCAGGTGACGGCAAGAGCGGCCGCCGTGCTCGGCGGCTGCGGGGTCCGCAGCGGCACGGGGCCCGGCGGCCGGCCCGCGTTGCGCCGGGTCAGCGCCGAGACCAGCAGCGAGGGAGCCGAACCCGCGACCACCTGGCTACTGGGCTCGGTGTTGTGGAACTGACGGTCGCGATAGGTCGCCGCGCCCACCGCGTACGGCTGGATGGCCGAGATCGAGGCGCCCATCGCCGACGGGATGTCCCACACCGCCCGGACCAGCCAGGTGATGCCGAGCGCGCCCGCCGCGGCGCCCGTGACGCGTCTGATGTCCATCATCGCCCCACAAACTTCGCCGGGCGCTTTTCCTGTCTGGCCAAACGACCCTCCTTGGCATCCTCGCTCGTCCACGCGGCCTCCAGCGCCGCGCGCTGCTGCGCGGTCTCCGGATCGCGCGTTCCGTCGTCATTGAGCACCAGCTTCATATGGCGCAGGGACAGCGGGGCCAATGCCGCGATCTGCTTGGCCCAGGCCTGCGCGTCGGCGACCGTGCCGATCCGGTTGGCGAACCCGAAGGCGTAGGCGTCCTCGGCCGGAATCTGCTCGGCGCCCAGCAACACTGTCCGCGCCGGACCGCCGCCGATCAAGGCGGCCAGCCTGCGTACGGTCCAGCGATCCACGGAGATGCCCAGTTTCGCCGCCGGAACCGCGATGTACGCCTCCGGCGCGAGCACCCGCAGGTCCGAAGCGAGCGCCAGCTGCACGCCCGCCCCGATCGCGGCGCCGTTGATCGCCGAAATCACCGGGATCGGCGCGGATTCGATCGTGTGCAGCGTTTCCAGCAATCCGGACAGGAAATCGTCGGAGTACACCCCGGACAGATCGGCTCCCGCGCTGAACACCGGGCCGTGCCCGGTCAAGACGATGACCCGTGCCTGGTCGGCGACAGCGGCGAGCACGGCCTCGCGCAGCAGTGTCACGAGTTCGTGGTTGAGCGCGTTGCGGCGCTCTTCCCGCTGAAGTTCGATGGTGACCACGTCACCGTCCCGGCTGACCCCGAGCATGCGACCTCCCCGACTGAACGGTCCGTCTGATCTTTTCACTCTGCCACAGCGAACTACCCGCTTCGCGCCGGGCGATACGATCACCGGCTGTGCCGACCGACTTCGACATCCTGGTGATCGGCGCTGGTCAGGCGGGACTGTCGGCCGGTTACCACCTCCAGCGCCTCGGGTTGCGTCCCGAGCGGCACTTCCTGCTGGTCGACCGGTCTCCCGGGCCCGGCGGCGCGTGGCAGTTCCGCTGGCCCTCACTCACCCTGGACACGGTCAACCGCGTGCACGATCTGCCCGGTATGTCCTTCGCGCAGACCTTGCCGCCGGGATCGTCCTCCGTGCCCGCCGCCTCGGCTGTGCCGCACTACTACGAGCTGTACGAAAAGCGGTTCGACCTGCGGGTGCGCCGGCAGGTGTCGGTCACCGTGGTCTGTGACCGCACCGAGGACGGCGCTGCGGCCGAACGCCGCGCGGTGCTCAACGCGGAGACCGACGTGGCGGGCCCGATCCGGGTACGCGGCCTGATCAACTGCACCGGCACCTGGGAGCATCCGTTCGTTCCGCACTACCCCGGAGCGCAGACCTTCGCCGGCCGCCAGCTGCACACCCGCGATTACCGCAGTGCCGAGGAGTTCGCGGGCGAGCACGTCGTGGTGGTCGGCGGCGGCATCTCGGCAATCCAGCTGCTCGACGAAATCTCCCAGGTCACCACCACGACCTGGGTCACGCGGACACCGCCGCGCTTCCGCGAAGGCGCCTTCACCGAGGAGGACGGACGGATCGCGGTCGCGATGGTGGAAGACCGGGTGCGGCGCGGCTTGCCGCCGGGATCGGTGGTTTCGGTCACCGGCCTGCCGCTCGACGACCGGATACGCGCGGCGCGGGCCCGCGGCGCACTCACCCGTCTGCCCATGTTCGAGCGCATCGAGCCCGATGGCGTGCGATGGGCCGACGGAGCCTTCCAGCGGGCGGACGTGATCCTGTGGGCCACGGGGTTCCGCAGCGCGCTGGACCACCTCGCGCCACTGCGACTGCGCGGATCCGGCGGCGGCATCACCATGTCGGGTCGGCTGGCCACCCAGGTGGCCGCCGATCCGCGGATCCATCTGATCGGCTACGGGCCGTCGGCCAGCACCGTCGGCGCCAATCGCGCCGGACGCGCGGCGGCGCTCGAACTCACCGAACATCTCGGACTGCGGTGAGGACCGCGCAGCGTGAACGTCAGTCGATCAAGCCCATGGTGAACGTGTCCGGATCCCCTCCGGTGCGCGAACCGGTGTCCAGCGCGGTGATCGCGTCCATCTGCTCCGGCGTCAGCTCGAAACCGAACACGTCGAAGTTCTCCGCGATCCGCGACGGCGTGACCGACTTCGGGATGACGACATTGCCCAGTTGCAGGTGCCAGCGAACGATCACCTGTGCCGGAGTGCGACCGACCTCGGCGGCCACCGCGGTGACGGCGCTCTCGTCGAGCAGGGTGCCCTGCCCGAGCGGGCTCCAGGCCTCGGTGGCGATCGCGTTTGCGGCGTGGAACTCGCGCAGCTCGCGTTGCGCCAGCCTGGGGTGCAGCTCGATCTGGTTCACCGCCGGGATCTCACCGGTCTCGGCGATCAGCCGCCGCAGGTGCGCGGCCGTGAAGTTCGAGACGCCGATCGACCGCACCCGGCCCTGCGACTTCAGCGCTTGGAAGGCGCGGAAGGTGTCCACGAAGCGGTCGGCCGCGGCCACCGGCCAGTGGATGAGGTAGAGGTCGAGGTAGTCCAAGCCGAGCCGTTGCAGGCTGGCGTCGAACGCGCGCAGCGTGGAGTCGTAGCCCTGCTCGGAGTTCCACAGCTTGGTGGTGACGTAGATCTCGTCGCGGGGCAGGCCCGATTCCCGGATCGCACGGCCGGTGCCCTCTTCGTTTTCGTAGATCGCGGCGGTATCGATGCTGCGGTAGCCGACCTCGAGCGCGGTGGTGACGACCGAGAAGACGTCCTCGGCGGGTACCTGGAACACGCCGAAGCCGAGCTGCGGGATCACGTTCCCGTCGTTCAGCACGATCGAGGGAACGGTGCTGGTCTCGCTTTTGAAGGTCACATTCCGACGGTAGAAGTGCGGCGGCGAACCGTCAATCACGCCCTCGGGTGTGTTGGCTTGTAATTTGCTGGGAAAGGGGGTTCGGGCATCGCGCGCACCGCCGGTCAGTTCGTTCGGCCGGGCAACCCGAGCCGCCGGTACCGAGCCTGCCGCATCGCGAGCAACTCCGGTTCCGGCCGGGCGCGCAACGCCGCGAGTTCGTGCGCGATCGCGGCGACCATGCGGCGAGCGAAGTCCACCGGCTCGTCCGCCGCATCGGGCAACTCCGGCACGATCCGGTCGACCACACCGTCGTCCAGCAGGTCCGCAGCGCTGATCCGTTGTGCCGCTGCGAGTTCCGCCGCATGGTCGGTGTCGCGGAAAACGATGGCGCTCGCGCCCTCCGGCGGCAGCGGGGCCAGCCACGCGTGCGTGGCCGCGAGCACCCGGTCGGCGGGAAGCAGCGCCAACGCGCCGCCACCGGTGCCCTGGCCGAGCAGCACCGAGACGGTCGGGGTGTCCAGCGTCACCAGATCGGCTATGCAGCGGGCGATTTCGGGCGCGAGCCCGCGCTCCTCGGCTTCCTTCGACAGCGCCGCGCCCACCGTGTCGATGACCAACAGCAGCGGCAGCCGCAACTCTTGAGCAAGCGCCATGCTGCGCCGCGCCTCCCGCAGCGCAGCCGGTCCCATCGTGTTCTCGCCCTGCTGCCCGCGCCGGTCGTGCCCGAACACCACGCACGGCTGCCCGCGGAATCGGCCGAGAGCGAGCACGGCAGTGCGATCGGACTCGCCCTGCCCGGTGCCGCTGAGCGGAACTCGTTGCGTCACATGACGTAAAAGCTCCCGGATGCCTGGACGCTGCGGGCGGCGGGAGATCAGCACCGACTGCCACACCGGATTGTCCTCAGCGGCGATCTGCTCGTCACCGGGCTGAATGCGTTCCGCTTCAGCGCAGTTCGCCGCCTGGACACGAACCGCCGCCGACTCCCGCAGTGGCGGCTGCTCGGAATATCGCTGTGCCGCAGCGGAGCCGGGCAACTGGACGCCGCTGAACACGCTCAACGCGCGGTGGGCGATCCGGCGGAAGACCGGGATCGTGAGAACGCCATCGATGACGCCACGCCGATACAGGTTCTCCGCGGTCTGCACGCCTTCCGGGAAAGGCTTGCCGTACAGGGCCTGATAGACCCGGGGGCCGAGAAAGCCGATGAGCGCCCCGGGTTCGGCGAAAGTGATATGGCCCAACGATCCCCAGGACGCGAAGACGCCGCCCATCGTGGGATTCCGGAGGTAGACGACGTAGGGATGCCCCGCCGACTTGTGGGCCGCCACCGCACCGGCGATCTTCACCATCTGTACGAAGGCGACGGTGCCCTCCTGCATTCTGGTCCCGCCGGAGGTCGGCGACGCGACCAGCGGCAACCCGAGCTCGGTGGCGCGCTCCACCGCCGAGACGATCCGCTCCGCCGCCGCCACGCCGACCGAACCGGCCAGGAACCCGAACTCGCAGGCGATCACGGCCACGCGCCGACCACGCAGCAGCCCTTCGCCGGTCAGCACCGATTCGTCGGTGCCGGCCGCGCTCGCAGCCTTCTGCAACGCATCGCGGTACTGCGGGGAAGCGGCCACCGTCACCGGCGGCCGGTCCCAGCTGACGAACGAGTCCGTGTCGAGCAGTTGCTCGAGCAGCTCTCGCGCCGAAGTACGCACCGGACGAGCCTATCTCGCCCTACCCGGCGCCCCGCCTGGCCATGCGAGCACTCAGTAGCCCTGCATCACCTTGCGCAGCGCGTACTCGGTGAGCGCGACCAGTGCCTGCTTGGCCGGCTCACGACGACGAGCATCGATGGACAGGATCGGCACATCGGCGGGCACGGCGAGCGCCTGCCGGATGTCCTCGATCGGGTACCGCGGTGCGTCGTCGAATTCGTTGAGCGCCACCAAGAAGGGTAGGCCGCGCGCTTCGAAGTAGTCGACGGCCGCGAAGCTGTCCTCCAGCCTGCGGGTGTCGACGAGGACCACGGCGCCGATGGCGCCGCGGATCAAGTCGTCCCACATGAACCAGAACCGATACTGGCCAGGCGTGCCGAACAGGTACAACACCAGATCGTCGGCGAGACTGATCCGGCCGAAGTCCATCGCCACGGTGGTGGTCGACTTCATCGGAATGCCGGTCAGGTTGTCGATCCCGGCGCTGGCATTGGTCACCAATGCCTCGGTGCGCAGCGGAACGATCTCCGAGACAGCACCGACCAACGTGGTCTTCCCGACGCCGAAGCCACCGGCGACCACGATCTTCGCCGATGTTGGCTTGCTGGTACGAGTGTCGACCTGCGCCGTCGAATCAAATACGCCGGAGTCCACTGAGAACCCTTTCGATCAGCTCGCGACGCTCATCGTCGCTGGAATCGTCTTTCAAAGTCGCCGATACGCGCACGTGCCCGGCCTCGATCAAATCGGCCACGAGCACACGGGCCACCCCGATAGGGATACCCAATCGGGCTGCTACCTCGGCAACGGACGGCGATTCTCTGCACAACTCCACGATTGACGTCTCGATGTTGGTCAGTTCGAACTGCCGCTCCAGGGCGACCGGATGCGATGCGACGAGAGCCTCCAACGCCAACTCGACCGCGGGCCTGGTGCGGCCTGCGGTCAGCGAGTATGGGCGAACGAGGCTCGGCTCGGCGCTCCCCACGCGGTGATCTTCTATGTCCATCCCACCATCAGGAACCCATCGTGACGCGTGGCGTGGCCTGAACAGTCTGGCCAACACGCTCGACCAACAGAGCCATCTCGTAGCCGACCTGACCGATATCACACGAAGTGTTGGTCAGCACCGCGAGATAGGAACCGTCGCCGACAGCCATGAGTAGCAGGTAACCGTGCTCCATCTCGACGACGGACTGCAGCACGGTGCCACCCTCGAACAGGTTCGAGACGCCGACTGACAGGCTCGCCAGACCGGCCGTGACGGCCGAGAGCTGTTCGGCGCGGTCGACGGGCAGCTGGGCACTCGCGGCCATGAGTAGGCCGTCAGCCGAGACCAGGACGGCATGGGCTACGCCAGGAACCTCGTTGGCAAAGTTCGAAACCAGCCAATCCAGCTGACGATTCGTACCACCTAGATCGGGGTTCATCGGTCTCCTTTATCTCCGGTTAGGTTCATTGCTCTCATTGCGCGGCCATCCCGGACGCCCTGCTGGTGACGACTCAAGCTGGACCTGATCGTTTCTGGGTCACGGCGCGGCGCCCGATCCGCCGCACCGCTGACGCCGCCGGGGACAAGCCTTCCGCCCGGATTGCGTTGCGGCAAGCCCGCCGCCGTTTTCGTCTCGGGCTGCGCCTCGCTCGCGCGGCGAGCCGCTTGCCAACCTTCGTCACCCGGCGATTCGAAGGAAGCGGCCACCTGAGACCTATCCGTGTTGGGATCCTGCAGCCACGCCGACATCATCTCGGCGAAGATCGGCGTTCCGCCCATCGCCGCCCCTGGCTCGTCCGCAGGCTGCAGCCTGGTTTGGAAGAACGACGCCGTCTTGGCCGGGTTGGACCGGAAGCTGTGCTTGCCGGGGTCGCGGCCGGGCGGAGCGACGGGCTGCTCTTCGCTCGCGGCGTGCTGGCCACCGCGATCACGTTGCGGCAGCGCGACGCCTGGCGGCACCGGCTGACGCTGCGGCGCTTGGGCGCCCGGCTGCCGCTGGGGCAGACCGGTCAGACCGCTCTCGCGCTGCGGCAGGCTCGACGGCGCGGGCGGACGCTGCGGCAGACCGTTCACCGCACCCGGCTCACGCTGCGGCAGGCCACCCGACGACTCACGCTGCGGCAGACCGCCCCCAGCGGAGTCCCGTTGCGGCAGGCCGTTGACGGCGGGCAGCGCGCCGGAGCCCGGCTCACGCTGGGGCAAGCCGTTCCCGGACTCGCGCTGCGGCAGATGGTGGGCGCCGGAATCCCGCTGGGGGAGACCGCTACCCGGTTCGCGTTGCGGCAGACCACCGGGGGCGACGTCGCGCTGCGGGAGGTTCGGCGCAGGGTGCCGCGGCGGCAGACCGGTCGAG
>NZ_BDCK01000054.1 GCF_001613465.1 Nocardia niwae NBRC 108934 = DSM 45340
GAGGACTATTCCTGAGTCAGAGTCAGGCTCCGGTTTTCGGTGGTGTCGTTATGGATCTCGACCTGGCTCATGTCCTCGGCGTCAGGCGGCAGGTAGGCGAACGCGGCGGTGATCTCGACCGCACGGCCATCGTAGTAATACGTCATGAGTTCAATGCCGTCGCCGTCGTGAGCATCTGCGCGATTCGGGCCCTCGCCGTAGTCGTAGCCCAATGGCACCCTGACCTTCGTCTGCCGAGATTCGCCGTCACAGGTCACCCGATCCAGCGCCTCGTCTTTCATACGGACGGGTTGGCCTTCCGGGCTTGTGAACCGTTCGGACTCGACCTTGACCCACAGGGCGTTGGCCTGGCCGGGTTCGCAGACGTAGGTGATCTCGGCGACGACCCACCAGCTGTAGTCGCCGTGTGCGTCTGGGAACGCTCTCCCGATCCATATGCTGGTCGTTGCGCTGGCCGGTCCGGCTGCGTTGACCAGTACGGCGGCGGTCAACGCGAGTATCGAAGCGAAAAGTCTTCCACGAACCACTATGTGTGCCTTTCGGTGTCGGCAGGTGGTGGGACAGATCCGTCGAGCAGACCGCAGCCTAGACCACGCCACACAGCAGTTATGCTTAAGCCCTATGAATAGTTCTGTAGGGATGCTGGACACCTGAAACCCAGGCAGAACGAGAGACCGGTCCGCGGTAACTGCTCGCGTGACTTTTCTGCCCGAACCCCCGCATACAGCTCGACCTTCGACTGACGAGGCGACAGCTGCTCACTTCCACCAGGACCGGACCCGAGACCAAGCACACCGATCCTCGCACCGCAACCAAGATCACGACGTCAAAATTCGCCGGTACGAACATTTCCCGACCCCGACTGACGCCAACATCCACCGATGAGTGACGTCACAGATGGCCGATAGAACCAGGCAGCGTTCACGCGAGCGCCTGCGATCTACGTATGGGTCAGCACGACACCCGTGAGATCGCGGCCTCGCAGATCCGATTCCCAGGAGCGACGTCATTTCCATGCGCACGACCCGAAGGTCTTCTGCTCGGTCATGGAGACAGGGCCGCCGCGGTCCACCAACAAACCACCTACTGAATTCTCCGTGGTGGGTTCCGTGGTCGGCACGGATGGCGCCGGGGTGGCCCGTTCCTATCGTTATGGACATGGAAATCACCACGAAGACCAGCACCGACATCACCATCGAACTCGAAGTGGCCGACCCCCGAGCCGCCGCCGCGATCTACGAGTCCGCCTTCGGGCTCGGTGACCGGATCGGGTTCCGCGCCTCGCTGACCCCCAGCACCGGATTCCGCGGATTCCTGCTGTCGCTGGTCGTCTCCCAGCCCTCCGCGGTCGACAGCCTCGTCATCACCGCCGTCGCAGCCGGGTTCAGCATCGTCAAACCGGCCAAGAAGAGCCTGTGGGGATACGGCGCGGTCCTGCAAGCACCCGAAGGCACGATCTGGAAGGTCGACACCTCCAACAAGAAGGACGTCGGGCCGTTCACTCGCGAGATCGACAACCTGGTATTGCTGCTCGGCGTGGCAGATGTCAAGGCCAGCAAGCAGTTCTACGTCGATCGCGGGTTCACGGTCGCGAAGAGCTTCGGCGGCAAGTACGCCGAGTTCGCCAACCCGGGTTCGCCGGTGACCCTGGCGATGTATCCGCGCAAGGCCGCCGCCAAGGACGCCGGGATGTCGCCGGAAGGCAGCGGATCGCACCGCATCGTGATGGACAGCGGCCTTGGTTCGTTCACCGACCCGGACGGGTTCACGTGGGAAACCACGGCCTGAGCCCACAAGTTGACCAGCGGCAGAACAGCAGGAGAAGGCTCATGAAGTTCCGGACCCACGTCGAACCGCCCGAGCCCATGCGTGGCCTGGAAGTTCCGCCCGAGGTGGTGGCCGCGCTCGGCGAGGGCGCGCGGCCACCGGTGACGATCACGATCAACGGGCATTCCTGGAAGAGCCGGGTCGCCCTCATGCGCGGTCGCTACCTGCTCGGCCTCAGCAACGACAACCGGCAGGCCGCGGGTGTCGAGATCGGCGAGGAAATCGAGGTCGAGGTCGAACTCGACACCGAGCCTCGTGTCGTCGTCGAACCACCGGACTTCGCCGAAGCTCTGGACGCCGACCCCGTCGCCCGCGCCGCCTACGACGACCTTGCCTACAGCCGCAAGCGCGAGCACGTGCACGCCATCGAGAGCGCGAAGAAGCCCGACACGCGTCAACGGCGCATCGAGAAGGCCATCGCCACCTTGCAAGGCTGAAATTCGGTAGCGATATCCGCCGACTGTCTACACGGGTCAGAGGAACGCCACCAGTGCCAGTAACTGAATCCGCTTCCGACCCGACGGCACCCAACACCCGCACCGATCCCCCCGCTCCACCCGTTTGCGGCCGACCGGGATGCCGCGCCGTGCCAGCATCGCGTGCACGCGGGGAGAGCCGTAAGTGCCGCCGGAGCTGGTATGGATATCGACGATCTCGGCCAGCAACGCCTCGTCGGCGATCTGCCGCGCCGAAGGCTGTTGCAGACGTTTGCACCACCAGTAATAGGTTGACGAGGCGATACCCAGCACCCGCAATACGAGCTCGACCGGGTGCCGGCTGTCCTTCACAAACCGCACGATCACCTCCGGGTCTGGCCGAGCTCCGAGGCGAAATACGCACTCGCAGACCGCAGGATGTCGTTCACACGCTCCAATTCGGCCACCTGTTTACGCAGCCGCTTGTTTTCCTCGGCCAGATCAGCGGACGCCGGTTCCGGTCGCTGGCCGGTATCGGCCTGGCGGATCCAGTTCCGCAGCGTCTCGTGATGCACCCCGAGCTGCTGGGCGAGCTTACGGATCAAGTCGGTTTCGGGTCCGACTCCAGATACAAGCGAACCGCTCGAGCCTTCAACTCGTCCGGATACTTCTACTTATCTCGTAACGGTTCGCGTTCCAGTCTGTCTTCGCATCCTCGCGAACGATGGCGGTCAGCTCGTGTGCGATAGCCCGCATCGTCTCATCTGCATGGCTAGGCGCGCCGACTCATTGGAGCCCAGGGCGTCTAAGAAGGCCAGTTCGCTGTCGGTGAGCCCGGTCTTTTCTCCACAGGTGCTACCTACTCGCGAAATTATCTGTGGTGGCTTATCGCCAGTCCCGCGGACTTGGACCCTTAAGGGCGGGGGATACGTCCGTCCCCGCTGGCGACCAGGGGTCCCGGCCAAGCCAGGACCCCTGGTCACGGCTACTGGAACGAACTCACGTTGTTCACCTGGTTCCCCCGCAAGTCCCCATGGAAGTGTGCCCAGACTGTGCCGGTGGCGCACTCGTACACCTCTGAAGCCCAGGAAGCCCACAAGAAGAATACGTGGCTACCGTCATCGAACTGGCCACTGGTGTCACCGGGCGGAATCACGATCACCCTCAGGCGGGCCCCATCTCGGCCGTTTGCTACCACGGCGGCGACGGGGCTGTCCGAGTCGTTGTGCAACTTGTACCAGCCGATCGAGGCACGTTCGGTCGCCTCCGACGCGACGGACATCGGATACTGCTCGACCTCGAGATCTTGCTCAGCTTTGGTCATTCGCTTCCTCCTTCGATTGTGCGCTCGTCACACAAGGAGCCGGTGGCGCGAACCCGCACAGGCACACCCGAGCCCACGCCCAGCTGCCAGTATCACCCCACGATCTGGCTCCACCCGTCCACGAGGTGACGCATCAAGTCGCTGAAGAATCCGTTCACCTGACCTGCCTGCTGGGGCGTGTGCGACATCAGCGATTGAAGGAAGTCGAACTCCTTTGTCAGCAGGTTGAGCTGCAGGTTGGTGACCGCTTCGAATACGGAAACGATCACCCCTTGCCAGTCGGGGTGCTGGCTGCCGAGGCTTCTGAGTGCTGCCTTGGTCGAGTCCTGCAGCTGGATGAACTGGGTTTGGGCGCTTTCCATCAGTTGATTGATCAGGTCCTCGAATTGTTCGCCTGAGATGTCACCGGCGAGGACGCGCTGAGCGTACGCGTACGCGGCGTCGTCGGTGTGGCGCAGCTGCTCCAACATGCCGGTCTCGGCCGGTTGAACGGCGTCTTTGACCTCCTGCGGAACATTCGCCGTTCTGACCTCGGGGATGAGAGTGGAGGACTCCACCGAAACTGTGCCGTCGCCGGCGCTGTGGCCCTGGGCGATGGTGTCGAGCAGAGTGGAGAATTCCTGTGGATCGGTTCTGGTCATTTCCCCTCCAACGAGATCGTGCACTGCCTGGCAGTCGATGACACGAACCCGGCCAGATCACGCAACAGTCCCCGGAGCCGTGTCGCGGTGAGCCGGTCGAACGGGTCAGTGCACACGGCAGACCCGCCCAGTGGCTCCCCACCTCTACGCGGCGCTCAACCACAAGGTTATGAGCACCTCTGGGAGGCAGGGATCACCTATTCCGGATGAAACCCGCGGGAATGTCGAGAACCGATCGGTTCCAACATCGCAAGCGGTTGCTACTGGACCAAGCAGCTCGCCGGGACGTCAGTTGAGGTGAACGGTCAGGTTGGTGCTCGTCTCGGAGATGACCTCGACGTGGATGTAGCCGCGGGCTGCTTTGTAGCTGCCGGTGCCTCCAGTGATCGCGATGTCGTACTCGGCCTTGCTGGGCGTGCCGGGATCTACCACCATGCCCTGACCCGTCATCTGCCCATCGGGTAGCCACAGGGTGGCTTGGCAACTCACTTCCACCGATCCGTTCGATACGGACACGACCGTGCAGACAACGCTGTGAAGGCCGACGTTCTGCCCGTTCGTGGGACCAGTCGTCGGTGGAGATCAGCACGTCACCTGGATCGAGGCGGCCATTGCCGGGCGTGATCGACCGGGGTCCGGCTCGTTTCGTCCGCGACCAGTTCAATCAGCTTCTTCGCCATGACCGGATGATCCCCACTGCGACGGCTGATTCCGAGAAGAGCAAACCGAATCAGCAGTGGGTATTGAGAATCGATCGGTTCTCCAACACCATCCCTCCGGCGGTGTGTCCAGGTGCTCAGGTCAGCCGATCCGCGCACCGGGCGCCTCGGCTCGGCGCGATCGCGGGTGGCTTCATCGGCCGGGGGATGTCCGGCCAGGATCCGGTTCAGCTCGACGCGTATCGGGGCTGTGGGGCTTGCCCGCCCGCGGTGGGTAGTTCGGTGAGGATCCGCCCGGCCAGTTCGCGTAGTCGCACGTTGGTGTGTTGCGAAGCAGGACCGCAGCAGCGCGAACGCTTGCTGTTCACCGATCCCGTACACCAGCATCAACATCCCTTTGGCCTGCTCGATCCCCCCGCGGCCGGGCCCTGAAACTGTCGAAAGCCCGCCAGGTGCACCTGCTCGAACTGCACGCCGCCGGCGAGCACACCATCGCCGAGCTGGCGGAGCTGTTCGAGGTGTCGCGCCCGACGGTGTACCGAGTCCTCGACCGCGCCGGCATCACGGCAGCCACAGCGGATGCGGCATGACCGCCGCAACCACGTACCCTATCCCGGCCTGAACACCCCCATGGGAAGCGAGCACCACACCGTGTCGATCACCGCTGACAGAACCGCCCTCACCGACCCCGCCCGGCTAGCCGCGGTACGCCGTTACGAGATCCTCGACGCTCCAACCGACGGCCAGTTCGACACCATCGCGGCGACCGCCGCAGCGGTGTGTGGCACCCCGATCTCCACGGTCAGCATCGTCGACGCCGACCGGGTCTGGTTCGCCGCGGCCAAGGGACTGGATGATGTCGCGCAGGTCGGCACGGAACCGGGACTGTGCGCGTCGGCGTTCTGCGCCGAGGGCCCGTACGTGGTCAACGACGCGGTCACGGATCCGCGCACCCTCGATCATCCGTTGGTACGTGGTGAGCTGGGGCTGCGGTTCTACGCCGCCGCCCCGATCGTCACCGCCGACGGGCACCACCTCGGCACCGTTACCGCGATCGACGCCGTGCCTCGGGAGTTGAGCGAGGTGCAGAGGACCGTGCTCGGCTATCTCGCCGACCAGGTCGCGCAGCACCTGGAGCTGCGCCTGGCCACCATCAAGGCGGTACGCGCCGAACGCCAGTTGCGCGACGATGCCGAGCAACGCGCCGCTGCCGCCGCCGAGCTCGCCGCCCAGATACGAGCCGCGGCTGCCGTACAGGCCACCACGCCGCACCCTGAGCACTGCCAGCTCGGCGGCACCGCCGGCTGCACCGCGCCGGCGGAGCTGAAGATCGCCGATTCGTGGGGCGACTCGGCCTGGGGCTGCACCACCCACGTCGAAGAGGCCATCATCAACGTCCGTTCGGTGTTCATCGCCACCGAGGAACTCGGTGGCCTGGCCGCCTACCTCAACCGCTGACCGTCACCACGAACCAACCTCCCGGCCCCCGTGCGGCACCGGCAGCCCGGGTGACCGCCCGCCACGCGCGCACTCGCAGCTACCGGCCTCGTGGTGCACTTGGCGTTTCCCCTGGGCGTCACTGCGGGGCAGCTGAGCGTCTGTTCGATCAGTTCGCGGGTCAGAACTCGCCGCGCGGAGGTGGCACGCGAGGTTCACCCATCTCGCGACGGCAGCGATGAACGGTGGGTCTATCGTCCGGACGGCTGGGAACGGCGGGGCAGCGACACCGCCGCGGGTCGATAACGTCAGTATCGCTCGATCAGCAGCCTGAACGGACGTCCGGACCGGCGACCCGGATGCGTTGCCCGATACCCGGTCAGCCGCCCTCGTCCTCCGTAGACCTCGAATATCACCCCGCAGACCGATTCCATCTCATACCAGAGGGTTACGAATAACGAGAATCCGGCCGATAGCTTCGGGGTATCGAAATCGGCGCCCGGCACCGACGTCGACCGGTGACAGCGTCGATGGACGGAGGTGGCGTCTCCGGCTCAGCTCTCAGGAAGATCTATGACGACACCTGCCTTGGTCCCCGAGTCATCTCCACGGTCGCCGCGGCGCGGCGCCGACGGTGACTACGCCCGTCTGTTGCGCCGGATCTCCGACGCGGGGCTGATGAACCGGCGTCCCGTCTACTACGCCGTCCGGCTCAGCCTTGTCGGGGTCGCGTTCGCAGGCGGCTGGGCGGCGTTCGTCCTCATCGGCGATTCGTGGTGGACGCTGATGGTCGCGGGGTTCATGGCGGTGACGTTCGCGCAGATCGCGCTCGTCATGCACGATGTCGCGCACCGCCAAGTCTTCCGGCTGCGGCAGCCGACGGAGCTTGTGGGGCGACTCGTCGGCAACGCGGGCATCGGCCTGGGCTACGGCTGGTGGCAGGACAAGCACACCCGGCATCACGCCAACCCGAACCACGAGGAACTCGACCCCGATGTCGCGCCCGACATTCTGGTCTGGTCACAGCGGCAGGCGCGGTCCAGCCGCGGTCTGGCTCGTCTCATCGGGAGAGCGCAGGCGTTCCTGTTCTTTCCCTTCCTGCTGCTGGAGGGCTTGAACCTCCATGTGGCCGGTGTCCGTGCGCTCGGAAATCGATCGATCAAGCACCGCGCATGGGAGGGCGCGCTGCTGTTCGTCCACTTCGCCACCTACCTGGCCGCGCTGTTCGCGGTCCTGCCCGCCGACAAAGCCTTCGCGTTCCTCGCTGTCCATCAGGGCCTCTTCGGCCTGTACATGGGCTGTATCTTCGCCCCGAACCACAAGGGCATGCCTACCTCGACCGGCGACGAGCGCCCCGACTACCTCCGCCGCCAGGTACTCACCTCCCGCAACGTGCGGGGTGGCGCGTTGACCGACCTCGTCCTCGGCGGGCTCAACTATCAGATCGAGCACCATCTGTTCCCGAGCATGCCGACGCCGAACCTGCGTCACGCCCAGGTGATCGTCCGCGACTACTGCACCGAAATCGGCGTGCCCTACCACGAAACCGGGCTGATCTCCTCTTACCGCGAGGCGCTGCGACACCTGCACCACGTCGGCGCTCCGCTGCGCGCCTCCGATCGACACCCGGATACGGCAGTGCCCCAGAGCAATCGCTGAACCCGAGCCGGGCATCACGACGCACCGGGCAGGCGGCGGGGTGTTGGGCGTCCGCTCATCGGCAGGCCCGGACGTCGGTCCGAACGATCGCCCCACTCGGTGGCGCGAGCAGTGGACTCGGCGTGTGCGTCGCACCGAGGATCGAACAGTGGCGACGACATCGCGTGCGATCAGCAGGTCGTAGTCAGCTGGACTCGGAATAGCCGCTCGAAACCGGATATTCTCCGAGCGTTGCGCTGAAGCACGAGCTGCTTGTCGGGGAGTGCGAGTTCCCGGTCGCGGCCAGCACCTGCGCGAGGCCCATGAACAGGCCCGGCCAGGGAACTGTTCCCGCTGGACACGACCGGTGCGCATGGCCGACTATGACCAACATGTTGCTCACGCGCGAGGCTGATCTGTTCGAAAGCTCCAGGGGCCGCCTGGAAGCGATCGCCTACCGCTTGCTGGGCTCGGCCAGCGACGCCGAAGACGTGGTGCAGGAGACGTATCTGCGCTGGCAGGCCGCCGACCGCGCCTACGTGGAGAACCACGAGGCGTGGCTGACCAAGGTGCTCACCAATCTCTGCCTCAACCAGCTCACCTCCGCCCGCGCGCGCCGGGAAACCTATGTGGGGCAATGGCTTCCGGAGCCGGTGCTGGCGGGCGACCGGATGTTGGGCCCGGCCGACACCGTCGAACAGCGTGAATCGGTGTCGATCGCCATGCTCACGCTCATGGAACGGCTCACCGCCAAGGAACGCGTGGTGTACGTACTGCGCGAGGCCTTCGGCTACGCACACCACGAGATCGCCGACCTGCTCGACCTCACCGAATCCAATTGCCAGCAGATCTATCGCCGCGCCAAACAGCACTTGGCCGTGGAACGGGCGCGCATCGAGGTGGACGAGACCGCCGCCCGCCGGATCGTGGAGGAATTCCTGGCCGCGGCGGTCAGCGGCCGAACCGACGAGCTGGTGCGGTTACTCACCGATGACGCCACCATCATCGGTGACGGTGGCGCCTACTTCCCCACCTTGAACAGGCCGCTCGTGGGCGCCGAACGCATCGCGATGTTCGTGCGGCTCGCTATCAAACCTTCGGGCGCCAAGTGGGACAAGCTCGGCGGCAAGCCCACGCCGTTCGCCGCGATCGTCAATGGCAGGCCCGCACTGGTCCTGGTGGCCCAGGATCGCATCGTCGGCGTCGTGGTGCTGGAGGTGACCGCAGACGGCATCGCCGCCATGCACGCCCACGTCAACCCCGACAAGCTGGCGTTCGCCACTCGACAGTGGGCCACCTACACACCGGGAGCACCGCTGCCCGATTTGTGGTGACGCAAGTCACAGTCTGCTCCTGTCAGCATTCGTGCGGCTGTCCGGTTCGAGTTACGAACCCACCGAGACAGGAGCAACACCATGAAGCACCGCATCGTCGTCCTCGGAGCCGGGTACGCCGGAGCCACCGCCGCCGGCCGCCTGGCCAAGCGACTGCACCGCGACGACGTCGAGATCACCCTCGTCAACGCCGATCCCGACTTCGTCGAACGGGTGCGCCTGCACCAGCTCGCCACCGGGCAGGACCTGCCGGTTCGTCCACTGCGCAAGATGTTCGCCGGCACCGGCGTGGAGGTGCGCATCGCACGGGTCGATTCGCTCGACGCGGACCGCAAGACGGTCGAACTGATCGGCGACCAGGGGACCGAGACCCTCGCCTACGACACACTCGTCTACGCCCTGGGCAGTACCGTCGCCGATTTCGGCGTGCCCGGCGTTGTCGAGCACGCCCACCATGTGGCGAGCAAGCACGCCGCGCTGCGACTGCGGGAACGCCTGAGCCAACTGCGGGCGGGCGAGACCGTGCTGATCGTGGGCGGCGGCCTGACCAGTATCGAGATCGCCACCGAGATCGCCGAGACGCGCCCGGATCTGCGGGTCGCGATGGCCGCGCGCGGTGGCGTCGGCGACTGGCTCGACGAGAAGGCGCAGAGCCACCTGCGCGGCGCGTTCGAACGCTTCGGTATCACCGTCCACGAGCACGCCGACGTCGTCAGGGTCACCGAAGACGGCGTGGCCACCCGATCGGGAGCGGAGATCCTCGCGCAGATGACCGTCTGGACAGCGGGCTTCGCCGTGCACCCGATCGCGGCCGCCAGCACGCTCACCGTTTCCGAGGCCGGGCGGATCGTCGTCGACGCTACCCAGCGCTCGGTCTCGCATCCGGAGGTCTACGCCGTCGGCGATGCCGCGCACGCCGCGGGAGTGGGCGGCGCGACGTTGCGCATGGGCTGCGCCACCGCCTCCCCGATGGCCTGGCTGGGTGCCGATGCCATCGCCGCTCGGCTGACCGGACGTGCAGTTCCCGATGCCCCCATCGGCTACAACAGCCAATGCATCAGCCTCGGCCGCCGCGATGCCATCGTGCAGAAGGTGACCAAGGAGGATCAGCCGACCTCCAAGGTCGACGTGGGTCGCAAGGCCGCCCGCGTGAAGGAGCTGATCTGCTCGGCCGCGGCTTGGTCCGTGAGGCACCCGACCCTGTTGGCGCCGAGCCGACGTCGCCGGGTCGTCGCGACCGGCGCGGGGGCTCCGGTCGCGACGGTCTGAGCGCGTGCGGAACCGGCCCGGGTCCGCTCCGGCCGGACGGGCTGGGGCGGACCGGGATACGGCAGACGAGGTGGGGTCGCTTGTAGGGCATCTCCCAGTGCAGCGCGGTATGCGGCATGACCGGATCGTTGAGCGGTGTACCGCAACGTCGTCCCTCTCGACACGTCAGGTGACGCCTACGGCTTGGCCGACGAGGTGATCGGGGGTCCGGCCGGGACCCCCGAGTCCGGCACTCCCGCGTAGTCGGGCAGCTCGACGCCGCTGAGCGCGCGTTCGATCAGCTCGGCGAACCATTCGCCTGCGAAATCGGGGCTCGGCTCGGCCTCCGGCGCGGGAACGGCGAGGCTACGCGCGTGCAACCGGCCGATCTCCTGGTTCGCCTCGACGAACGAGCGCATCCGCCGCTCGTATCCGGCGAACCCGGCCTCCGCGTCCCATCCGGCGGCGGCCAGCTCTCCGGCCAGCAGGTAGGCGCCGACCAGGGCCAGCCCGGTGCCCTGCCCGGACATCGGCGACGAGCTGAACGCCGCGTCCCCGAGCAGCCCCACCCGTCCGCTCGACCAGCGATCCATCACCACCTGGGCGACCTGGTCGAGGTAGAAGTCCGGAGCGTCGTCCAGGTGCGCGAGGATGCGCGGGGTCAACCAGCCCATCCCGGCCATCCGCTCGCGCAGCAGGCGCTTCTGCGCGGCGACGTCGCGGTAGTCGACGTCGAAGTCCCCCGCGGAGAAGGAGAACATGGCCATCGCCCGGGTGGCGTCCTGGATGGGCCGCAGGCCCGCGGAACGCCCGGACTCCTGGTAGTCGATCAACCAGCGATCCAGCCCGAACTCGTTGGGCACGCTGTAGAAAGCCAGCACGAGACCGAGATGGCGGATGAACCGCTCACGCGGCCCGAAGACCATCGCTCGCAGCGCCGAGTGCAGCCCGTCCGCCCCGACCACCAGGTCGAAGCGCCGCCGATCGCCGCCCGCGAAGACCACGTCGACCCCGTCGGCGTCCTGGGTGAGTTCGGCGATCCGGTCGCCGAAGACGTACTCGACATCGTCGCGGGTGTCGTCGTAGAGCACCTGGGACAAGTCCCCGCGCAGGATCTCTATCTCCGAGATGTATCCGTCGCCGCCGTCGTCGTCCGCGCGATGGGTCTCCAGCACGTTCCCGTCCGCGTCCACGGTGTGCGCGCCTGCGGTCTCGGTGCGGGCCGCGCGCACCGGCGCGTCCAGCCCCATCCGCCGGATGACCTCCTTGGTCACGCCGCGCGCGTCCACCGCCTGCCCACCGGGCCGCAATTCGGGGGCCCGCTCCACCACGGTCACCTCGGCTCCCCGCCGACGCAGCCAGTGCGCCAGCGCGGGCCCCGCGATACTCGCCCCCGCCACCAAGACCCTGGTCCTGCTCACTGCGCCCCCTGCTCACGCGGCCGGATCACGACCCGGATCGTTTGCTCCTGCGCGAGGTCCTCGACGCTCATCATTGCCTCCCTGTGTTCCCGCCCGCGCTGGAACGGTCCCTGCGCAGGCCCACCGCTATCGGTGTATCCAGCGGTAACGACGGCGGATCCGCCCAGAATTCATCGGTGCAACCCTTCCCCGATTCGCCACGCCCCGTCCAGCGCACGACGAATATGTGAACGGTGACCCGTCCCGCGCCAGCACACACGCAACCGTCGGATCGGGTAGATACTCACGGTGACCAGACGTTTCCCCGTTGCCCATGTCTGCGAATCCCCCGGCGGCGTGAATCCGCGAAGGCATTTTCCGGATCAACGAATCCGGCAGAAATTCCCGACGTGCCGGACTACGTCGCTGTCGTGGACGGCCAGGCTCGGTCGTCAATGGTGAGCCACGGTTCGGTGGCTGCGGAGGCGGGGGGTGTGCCGGTGAATTCGCGGATGTCGCGGTGGAGGTGGGATTGGCAGCCGCGAACGCTGACATTTCTTCAATACGCGACCCGCTGTCGTGCCCGAACGTGGTGACGTCCAATCGATCGAAGGAGCAACCGTGGACGAAACCATTGCTGCTGCACGGGCTGGGAGCCTCGACCGCCTACTGGGATCCGGTGCTGCCCGCCTTGCGGGACCAGTACGTCGTGCGCATCGACCTGCTCGGCCACGGCAAGTCCGATAAACCCGACAGCGGCTACAGCACCTCCGAACAGGCGAGCCGGGTCGGGGCCGTACTCGACCGGCTGGGCGTGCGCCGGGCGGTGGTCGTCGGACATTCTTCCGGCGGCTACGTGGCCACCTCGCTGGCCGAACAGCGCGACGACCTGGTGTCGGCGATCATGCTGATCGACTCCGGCCCCCGCTTGGACGCCGTCACCGGCAGCGGTGCGATCGGCGACCTGCTGTTCGTTCCGGCGATCGGGCAGCCGCTGTGGCCGCTGCTCCCGGACTTCGTCCTCCGGCAAGCCATGAGCTCCGCGTTCACCCGGGACGTGCAGATCCCCGACCAGTTCGTCGCCGACCTGCGTGGCATGACCTACCGCAGTCTCACCGCGACCTCCACCGCATCGGACGACTACCTGCGGGAACGGACCGAACCGGACCGGCTCACCGACCTCGGGGTGCCGGCCATGGTGCTCTACGGCGCGCAGGACAAGCGTTGGCAGCCGGACTCGTTCGAGGACTATCGCCGCGTCCCCGGCATTCGGATCGAGCGCCTGCACTGTGGCCACACGCCCATGGTCGAAGATCCCGGCAGCACCGGCGCACTCATCCGCGACTTCGCCGGTCAGCACTGAATTCCGGCGGACGACCGGTTTCCGGCGGCGGAAAGTGCAGGTGCCGCCGCGGAGGATGCGACGAACTGACGGTATACGCCGATCAGGTCCTCCGCGGCGGCGTCCCCTGCCTGCCGCCTTCGGCGCTAACCGATCGGCAGCGCGCTCAGGATCGGGTCATAGGCCCAGTTCAACATGCGCTCGGCGTCGTCCTTCGCGGCGAGGTCGCTGTCGGATGCGCTGTGCAGGACCACACCGATCAGCGGTATTCCGGCCCGCACCGTCTCGAACAGCAGGCAGGTTCCCGCGGCGTCGGCCCATCCGGTCTTGATGCCGATAGTGCCGGGATAGTCGCGCAGCAGCCGGTTCGTGGTCTGCCACAGGTGAGCGCGGTTGCCCGGTCCGGCGGGGACGTGATAGCTGTGCGATCTGACGACGTCACGGAACACCGGGTGGCTCATCGCGCGCAGAGCGAGGGCCACCAGGTCCGCCGGCGTGGAGTAGGTGGAGTGGTCGGTGGGGGCTGGCAGTCCGCTGGGATCGGTGAAATGTGTTCCTGCCAGGCCCATGTGACGCGCGGTGTCGTTCATTCCGGCGATGAAGCCGTCTTGACCGGGGCCGTAGGACTCGGCAAGGGCATAGGCGGCGTCACAGCCGGACGGCAGCATCAGCGCGTACAGGAGTTGCCGCGCGGTGAGCACCTCGCCGGGGACCAGGCCTGCGTTGCTTCCGTCGTACCTGGCGCAATAGCCGATGGCCTCTTGCGGCACGGTGACGGCCCGGTCGAGGTCGCCGGAGTCGAGCACGACCAGAGCCGTCATCACCTTTGTGATGCTGGCTATCGGGAACGGCGTGTTCGGCTGTCGCGACCACAGCATCGTGCCGGTGATTCCGTCTGCCAGCGCTGCTCCCGACGCCTGCACCCCGTCCGGCTCAGATGTCGGCCACGGCAGATGAATATGGGCTTCACTCGCGGCGGGGGCGGCCGCGACTCCCTGACCGACTACCACGACCAGCACTGCGGCAACGGCCGCCTGCAACAATCGGGCAAATATCCGCATCGCCACAGTCTGCCGTGCGGATTCAGTAATCAATGGGATTTTGTCAAGCAATCACTGCACCACTTCGGCAACAGCATCTAACTAGCAAACTCTCATACTCCGGCGTCCTCGCGCGCGACCGCCCGCTGTGCGGCATGGCCGCCCCGCCCACTCGTCACACTCCCCTCGACTGTTCATCGGAGCCCTCGACGCGAAGGTCGCCGAACGTGCCCGGATAGGGATGATCTATCAGGCCGACTCGCCTTTACGGCGTCGAATTCGCCTCCACCATGGAGCCTTCGGCGGATCGGCAGCGTCGAGCAGCAACGGCGCCGCGACGGGCGGCAGAGCTGGTTGCTGGGTTCCTGTGCTACCGGCGAGGAGGCTTCGGGCCTCCGCGACGATGTGGGGAAAGATTCCGTTCGCGACGATGCGGTGCAGTAACGGGATGGCGTGCGGTGAGCCGCGCGCGATCAGACGTCGTACCGTATCGACCTGATTGAATGCGGAGAACTGGTGGTAGTCCGCCCTGCGGACCAGAGCCGGATCGATCAGTTCCGGATCGAGATCCTCCAGCAGCTCGACCATATCCTCCACGGTGGTATCGAAGAAGTTCTGTTCGATGATGGTGGCGGCGACATCCAGAGCCGCTTGGCGATCCAGCGCCGCGAGGATCCGAATCAGCTCGACCTTCGGAAGGGATGCTCGGTTCGTGGCTTCGATGAGAACATCCCTGGCGATCGCGGGATCGAGCTCGGCCAACTGTCCGGCCTCTGCCACCACCTCGTGCCCGAAGCCGTCCGAAACGCGTTGCGACAGCGCTTCGCATGCCGCGGCGCGGTCCAGTGTGGCGAGCAGTGCGACGAACCGCTCGGGCAGTAACTCGATCTTCATAGCGACGAGCCGGTCGAACATCGTCGTGACCGCAGCGGCCGTATCCAGCTCCGCCAGGCATTCCGCGGCGATCACGAGGTCCTCGCCGGTGTGCAGGGGCATACCGGTCCATGACTCGAGCACATCGGGGTCGGCTGACCATCTCATGCTGTGCACGCCGTCGGCGGTGGTGGTGATCGAATAGGACACCGGCTGTCCCACCGGCCCCACCAGAGCGCGGAATACGTCGACACCCGCGCCACCGTCGATGGTCGCCAGGCCGATAGCGGCCATCAACCGTTGGCGGCTGTCACGGGTGGGGTCCATGGCCCACGCGATCAGCAGGTCCATGCGCGATTCGGTCTCGCCCTGCGTGCGAGCGAGACCGACGAATGTCTCGACCGAAATCGGGTCGTCGATGGAAGGCAGTGCTGTGATCTCGTGGAACCGGGTCTCGGCCAGAACAGGGTCCAGTTCCCGCAGAGTCCACGCGATGCGAACCCGGTCCAGCAAGGGCCGCGCCGGATCGAGAGCCATCGCGTCGAGGATGCCGATCGCCCGCGCCGAATCGACCTCCGCCAGGTACAGGGCCGCGTCGAGCTTCGTCGACAGCGCGGTCCGGATGTCGACGGGCACGGGGAAGAAGAAGGTGTCGGGCCCTTCGATCGAGCGCCATTCGGAGTAGCCACCGAGTTCCGGGCCCTCGCGAGCGAATTCCGCGAGGATCTCCGATCCACCCACCGGGTCCCAGCGTGCCAGTTCCCTGGCCGCGTCCAGCCGGACATACAGGGCCAGGGACGACATCGAGGCCATCCGGGCCAGCAGCTCGCAACCACGCACCCGGTCGGCGTAGGCGATGGCGGTGGCAGCCCAGATCCGGCCGTATTCCAAGGCGGCCCTGACCAATTTGCCGATGACGACCGACCGCGCGGGTTCGGGTATCACGTTGCGCTCGCGCAGCAGGACCGCGCTGAGGCCGGTGCCTTCGCCCGGAGGGAGTGGCCGGTCGCCCCTGTCGTCCCGGTTCGCGTAGATGCTGTCGGGATCACGCTCGTACAAGGCGAGCACGAGAGGGCCGATGTCCTGTCCGTCCCGTGCCCAAAGGCTGAACACGAAACGGGCGAAGCTGTTGTCGTTCGGCGCTTCGACCAGTTCCCTCTGCTCGTCGATGTAACCCACGATCGGGGTAAGGCCGAGTGCGATATCGGCGCCTCTGGTGCGGGTGAACGCGCAGGCGGCGAGAAACTCCAGAATCGTCTGGTGCAGGAACATCAGATCGGTGTCGGTCGCGGTCATCAACCCGCTCTGGACGAGAACTTCTCGGACGGCTACGCGCCATTCACCGAGCGGGAAGTTCGGCGGTTTCGTCTCGGCGGTGACGTTCACCGCCAAATCCAGCGGAGACTGGTGCCCGCCTTCGCGGAAGGTGAGGGCGACGGACTCCAGAACGCTTCGAGTGCGTTGAATGAGCAGGTCGACGGCATGCCTGGCCTCACTGCCCCACCCTTCGACGCGAGTCTGTAGTTGGGTGAGCGCACTGGTCGGACGGCGATGCATCTTCACCAACAGCAGATCGACGAATTGTTCGTAGAGTTCGGTTCGGCTGTGCGGGAGCCCGGCCTCCGGTCGTTCCGCGAACAACAGCACCAGCATGGTCGCGATCAGCGGCACGCCACCGAGTTCACCGATATCGCTGCCGTGCACGGCGTCGACGAACCGCTCGGCGAGAGCATCGGCGTCCCGCAATCCCAGACGCGCGAACCATCCCGAGGACAAGATTTCGAGATCGCCGAGGGTGAACGGTTCGAGCCGGTAGGCGGCGGCGTCGAGTTCGAAGAGCGGTTTCAGCTCGTCGCTGGGCAGCGGCCGGGTAGCGGCGACGACGCGATATCCACGATCCGGTGAGCGCCACAGCCTGGCCAGTGTCTCCACAACGGATTTCCGGTCGTCGGGGTCGATCACCTCGTCTATGCCGTCGACGATGACGAGCCAGGCGGTCTCGGCCATGGGCGGTGCGGCGAAGAACCCTTCCGGAATCCCCTGCCACAGCCGGGTTCCGAGATCCTCCTGGACACTGGTGCGCAATGCCTCGCCGAGTCCGCCGCGCAGCAGGAGCGAACGCGCCGGAATACGCACAGGGACCACCGGCGGCGGGGATTCCCCGAGCAGCCACTGATCGGCCAGGGTCGCGGTCAGTCGCCGCAGCAGGCTCGATTTGCCGGTGCCGGGGCCGCTGATGACCATGACTTTGTCGGCCATGTCGAGAACGGCGAGTGCGGGAATTCGCGTGATACTCGCGTCGGGGACGTTGACCGCCGCGTACGGGACCATCCGCTGGTCGAGATACACCTCCGACAGCAGCGGCCGGGCCGCGCCGGGAACACCGATGGCGTAGGGGTGATTGAGTGCCGCATCGCGCGCCGATTCCAGATAATCGCGCAGCATGGGTCCGGGGTAGCGCCAACCGCCGTGTCGCAATTGGTCGTCGTCGAGGCGGCGCAACCAAGCTCGCCGGTCGGCGGTGACGGCCTGCGGCGGTTCCAGGAAAGGGTACGCGGCGAGGACTCGGGCCATCGGCACCAGCCGCGCACCGGGCACGCCGCGGTCGAGCCCGTAGGCGAACCGCATGACACCGCACACCGCGCCGGTGCGCCAGTTGAGGACCGGACCACCGCTGAAGCCGGGGCCGGCACGACCGTCGGAAACGTGCTGCAGGGGCACCGCCTCCTCGCCCGGCATTCCGCGCGATGACGGCCCGGTGGCGCGGAAGGTCACCGAATCGCCTGCGCGATAGACGCCGTCGGGATGTCCGTAACCCCAGAGTTCGTCACCCGGTTCGATATCGAAGGCCAGGCATACCACGGGATGATCGATGGTCCGCTCGAGGCGCAGCAGAGCGAGGTCCGGTCCGGTTCCGTCCGGACCGGAGGGTAGCCGCCACTCGGGAACGACAGCGAGAGCGAGGGTTTCACCAGCCCACACGGCGGACACCGTCCCGAGCCCTTCCGGAACGACATGCGCGCAGGTGAGCACCAATCCGGGCGCCACGAAAAAACCTGTGCCGACGGTCTCGTCGCCACCGGCCAAGGCGAGCACAGCGTGCGACAGCGCCTCGACCAAGGCCGACCGTGACTGAGCCATGCGCATATTCTCGTCCCGAAAGGCTTTGTCGACATAGCATCTGGGGGACTGCGGAAGCGAGAGGGGATGCCGTGGAACAACTCGTTCCGGTCCGTCTGCCCAACGGCGGAAAACTGTTCGTCCGAGCCGAACCGGTCGGCGCGGCCTCCGGCTCCGACGACGAACGCGAGATCGCGAGCAGGCTGCCCTCCCTCGATCAGGTGGTCGCCTCGGTGAGCCAGTTCGCCGACAGCATCGGCCAGGGACTCAAACGGGCCGCTCCCAACCGTTTCACGGTCGAATTCGAATGCGAAATGGCCGTCGAGGCAGGTGCTCTCGTGGCGGTACTCGGCAAGGCCAGCGGGAAAGCGGCATTCCACGTCACGATGGAATGGGAAACCGGGAACGGTTCGCCCGGAGCCGAATAGCGACCGAGCGCTCCTCGCATCTCGGCAAGATTTTTTTGGAAGCGGGCCGCCGAGAGCGACGACACCGCTCCGGCCATTCGCCCGAATCGCCGGCCGGATACCGAGAGCGAGAAAGACGAATCTTGCGTGCCCTACTCCTTCGAGCCAATTGAATCGTTCTCGCTTCCCCTGACAGCGCTGTCGTCGGAAGCCGGGCGTTGCGCATCGGGCATCTGTGGGCCCGGCTGATCCGGCGTCTGCTCGGCGGCGTCGGGTTGCGAGAGCGTGGCGGCCCCTTCGCTCCGGCTCCCGTGTACCGCCTCGAGAGCGGCGGCACTGAAATCCGGTCCTGCTTCATCCAATTCGAACCAGAAGACTGTTCTGCCGTCAGGGCTTTTCTCCATGCCGTATCGGTGGGCGAATGCCCAGAGTCGCTGCTCGATGAGGGCCAGTGCCACAACCGGTATTTCGGTCCTGGCTCCGGGGGGCTGTTCCGAAGCAGGGGGGGTCGATACCTCGACTCGTAGTACCCGCTCTCCGGCCTCACCCGCTTTCGTAGCGAGGAAATCACCGCCCACCGATGTGAGATGGACCTGCGCACCGAGCATGGCATTGCCCAGATGCAAGGCGGAGATAACGTGGTCACGATTGCCCCAGTCGCTCATCATCGCGCGCAGGTCGCCGGCCACTCGCGCGAGGACGGCTTCGGCATCGTCCGTTGCGATCTCCCGGTAATGCACACGGTCGGCCGCTTCCGGTTCCGGGCCGGCCGCCGCCCGAGACACGGCGCGGCCCTCCTGCGGCGGAAGGCGTGAGCCACCCACTTCTGTCTCGAATGCGCCTTCGCCTTGGCGCAGATGGAGGATGGCGTCCGCTTCCCAGAGCGGGGGGCGGGAACGGGCGTCGCTACGCGGGGGTAGGTCGGCCATGAAGGTCTCGTCGGCCGCGTGCACCCGTTCGACGACGGAGAGCGGGTCGTTCCCACCCCATACGCCCACGGTCCTCGTCGTCAAGCCAGCATCCGTCAGCCGGGCCGCCAGTGGATGCCCGTATGCGCCGGTCGTCCTCGCCCACTCCGCAAGATCCCGCGTGATGTGGAGGCGTCCCACCAGGACTACCATCTTGGCGCTCGGATCCGCTGCCATCACTTCGGTGATGTGTTTGGCCATGGCGGATTCTCGGACATCGCGCAGCGCCGAGCCGTGTGGCGATGCGGGATTCGCGACATCGAAGGGGACGATCTTGATCCCTTCCGCGGCCATCGCTTCCACGACCTCTTGATAGGTCGCCCAGCCGGGTCCGAACCGCACCTCGGCAAGGTTGGGCCGCAGACCGGCATTGAGCGCGTCTATCGCGGGATGGTGTGGGGCCTCGATGCCGTAGTGCGTTACGCCGGCTGCGCGTAGCGCTGCCGCCTGCTCCTGAAGGAAGTGCCGTGCGGCGACGTTGGAGTGGTCCTCGCCGAGCAGCAGGATTCGGTTGTCTCGCATCAGCTCACCCCAATCGACGGGCCGCCGATACTCCAGGGCCTCCACCAGCCCCCGATCAAGCGCCTCGAGGACGTCGGCGCCGTCCGACAGGTCGTCGGGCCGGTTCCAGGATTCGTCGGAAACGATCTCGGCGTCGTCGGCTGACCGATCCCATCCGTCGCCGACCGGTTCCCTGTCGAGTGGTTCGAATCCTTCTTCCTCGGGCGAACGATTTGGTGTACCGGGTTCGCCCGAATCGTTGCCATTACCCTCACGCTCCGGTATCCAAGCGGGCCGGTCGGCGAGTGGCCGCACTGAAATTCCCTGGCTATCGGGGCTGTTGTCCGGTGCTCGTCGAGCGTGGGCGCTCGAGGCCGGGGCCGGGGGGTCGCCACCACCGGGCGCAGGCGCAGCCACATGGGGTGGGGTGACACGACGGAGGTCGCCGCCACCGATGGCGTGTTCCTCCAACGCGGTCATCCGCTGGAGCATGCCGTCGTACCAGTCCCGGTGGCCCGCGGCGTGGAAGACCGGGCTCAGTTCTTCGACTCGTCGGCGGATCTCGTGCAGTTCCGGGCGAGTGAGAGCGTGGTCGTTCCACAGGATTTCGAGGTTGTCGCCGTAGCGCAGGAAGTTCTCCGCGAAGGGCCCGGCGACATACTGTGCGTCCGGGAAGTTCTCGAATGCGCGGCTGTGGTCGATCCCCCACACGTTCCCGGCCGGATCGACCATCCAGTTGTCGCTGTTGCGATCGGGCATGCGTATCAGCACATCCATGACACCCTGGCGCATTCCCGCAGGACCGCTGAGGACCTCCGGCGGGAACGCTCTTCGCGGATACGCCTCCGCCGCCACCGTGCCGGGCACGACCTCCATGTAGACGTGGTCGCCGATGACATGCACCGCGGGCACCCGTGCCCCGGCCGCGTCGCCGACCAGCGAGCTCAGGAATTCCGCGTGCGCGTGCTGCGGATCGGAGACCACCTTGTGGATCACCTCGGTGCCGTCGTGGAAGATCAGCCGCTCCACCACTTTCGCCGATTTGCCTTCGGTGGTGAACCGCTCGATCGTCTCCACCCGCGGTGGTTCACCCGAGCGCAACAGCTCGTTGATGTGTGAGGCGAATTCGTAGTGGCGCAGACCGAGTCGAGGCGCGTCGCTTTCCGAACGCACCGCGTTACGGCCTGCGGTGTGGACACGAATCGCAGAACCCGCCGCGCCGACGAACCCGCTGCCGAAGCCGGTGATCGCGGATTCGCGAACCATCTTGAACAGATCACCGAGGCTGTGGATCTCATCCAGGTGGATCAACACCGAGGGCGCCGCGCCGGCCAGACCGCCCGCGAGGCCGCCCGCGCCACCGAGCAACATCGTGCCGCCCAAGTGCGCGGCCAGCCGGCCCGAAGCAGTGGCCGCCCTGCCACGCGTCCAGCCCAGCACACGCGGCGCGAGCCTGCGCCCCGCCTCGGCACCGGCCACGCCGCCGACCACACCACCGAGCAGCATTTCCAAGAAGGCGCCCACGTCGAACTTCTCGCGCACGCCGTCATGCAGATCCCACAACTGTGCGCCACCACTGATCGCGGCACTGGTCAGCAGGCCGATCTTCGCCGCGTGGACAGCGCTGTGCAGCGCCGCTCGTTGCGCTGCGCCCGCGGCTGCCCGCTCGCCCACCTCCGCGGCCAGTCGCGCAGCCGCAGCGGCCATCGCTTGCTCGGCTTCGATCCGGTCGATCAACGCCTTCGCGCCACCGCCTTGGAAGAACAGCAGCGCGTCATAGGCCAGTTGCGCTGCCAGCGCGATTCCCATCGCGATCAGCAGATGCTGGGTCTGCACAGCCGAATCGGCGACGTCGTGGCACTGCTTGCCCAGGCTCTGACACACCGCCGCCTGATCACGCATGGATCGCACGACCACCTGATGGCGTTCGGCCAGCGCCCTCGACGTGGCGCCCTCGACAGCTTGCTCCGTGCCCGCCGCCTCGGTCTCATAGCGGTCGGCCGAGCTGGTCAATTCACCGGAAGCCACCAGGTACGCGTCTCCATTACGACGCATCCCATCGACGTCGGTCTCCGGCCAATGACCGAGGACCAATTCCCGCACAGCCGAGGGCACCTCGGCCAGCAAACCGCTCGAATCCATCGCAGCCTGCCTCCCGGCACCCTCACAGTCGCTGCGGGACTATCTAGACATATCGGACCGCAAATCACTATTCCCAGTCCTGGCAATAGCTCTGACCATGAGAGGAGCCGACCGGCAGCAATCGCGACAGGGTGATGAACTGTGGAGAATGCAACTACCGGATGGGTAGCGAATCGAATCCTTGCCTGAATCCAGCATTCCGCTAGCTAATACTTTCGGAGCACCTGGCAAGGTGGCCTCGATCCAACGCTCCGCGCCGGGCAGTCTGACCGTCGGCGTGAAATGCGACCGCGAGGCCGCGACAATGGATTGCAATGCGTAGGGAGACGGTTGTGGGCGAGAAGTTTTCGGTCGACCCGGATAAGCTGCGCGACCACGCACCGCGGTTCGACCTGATCGGGGCGGATGTGGCGGCCACCGTGCGGAACCTGCGCGCCGCTCTGGCCGGAGAGGGCGAACCTTGGGGCAAAGACGACGCCGGTCGCGCGTTCGCCGAATCCTATGTTCCGGAATACCAACGGACGATGACCGAGTTGAACAGCCTCGTCGAGGCACTCCAGCAGGCCGGCAGCGATCTGCGCCACCTCGCGGAAAACTTCGAGAACCAGGACCGGGCGGCCGGGCAGCGTATCCACGACGCCGCCAACGAATTCCACAACGGCCCGGCCTCACTTCCGGTGCGTGCCGACGCCGGTCCCACCCATCGGCTCGGCCCCGATGCCACGGACGTACCCAGCGCCGCGCAGCCGTTCGCGGGATCTCCCGCGCCCACTGCGGCGGTCACGGCGACAACGCCGAGACAACCGGCCGCCGCAGGCTCACCGGCCGATCGGTCATCGCCCTCGTCGGCGCCGCCTGCTCGGACCCCGGGCACACCCGATGACGGGCCCGCCTTCGGTCAGCGGCCGGGCCAGGCCGGGGGGTTTCCGAACGGCGCAGATCATCTCGGCGCCGAACAGCCGGGCTTGCCCGGCCCCAGCGTGAACCCGTCTCGTCAGGCGGATGCCGCGCTCACCCGGCCTACGCCGGGCAATCGGCCGTCCTCACCGTGGACGAAGGCCAACGCCGAAACGAGGCGAGCCGCTGCCACGCAGTCCGCCGCCACGCGATCCGCCGCGAAGCAAGCCGGCGGCGCGGCGGCGGGCAGTACGCCGTGGTCCAACGCCGCAGGTCGACCGCCGAGAGTGTCCGCCCCGGACGCGCGCACACCCGGTTCTCCGCCGCGCATGCCCGGCCGGCCCACCGCACGACCGGACCAGAAGAACGAGAAGCCGGACCGGAAGGTGAACGCCTCCGCCGAGTCTGTCGCGGCACGTCTCGCCAGAGAACTGGCCGAGCGCCACGGCGTGCGCGCCTTCGGCTTCGACACTCCGGGCGTAGCGGCCGAGGCACTCACCGACATCGTCGCCGCAGTGGACGACGTGCTGCCGCGATACCCGCAGATCACCCTGCGCGCCATCGGAATCGAGGAACTGGCTGACGGCGAAACGGCTCTGCTGGAATGGGATTCGGTCACGACAGCAGAAGCGGCGGGCCCCTCCGATGGCACTCCCGATTCGTCCGGGAAGCGCTTTCCGGGGGCGGCCGAAGCGCTGCCTACCGCACGTGTCGTGCTGGCGGTGCGCGCTGCCACCGATCCGCAGTATTTGCAGCGGACCGTCACCGCGGCCGACAACGCGGGACTGCTCGCACCGGGATGCGCCCGGCGGCCGGTGTACTCGTCGATCGTGCGGGAACTCGGCAGAGCGTTCGACGGGGCAGGCCGCTTCCACGCTCGCGCCGCCGCACAGCGAGCGCTGCTCACCGCCTATCTGCCGCAATTGAGCACAGAGGACAAAGGCTCGCTGAACCGCACGGTGACCGCCTTCCGGGAATGGCGGTCGCAGTTGAGCGGCCACAGCTTCGACGGCGGACGATTCCAGCCCGCCACCGCGCTGGCCGAGGCGTTCACCGACGTCGTCCTCAACGCCACACAGGCCGCACCGCCCGCGCAGGTGCTGCACCGCCTGCTGGTCACCACCGCGAACTCCGCCGCATCCCGGTGATCATGGCAGCTGTGCGAACATCCGGCGCGCGACGGCCAGGTTCGCGAAGGGAATTCCATTGCGAGGCAGAGATATCGTGAACGGCATGCGATGGATGGTTGCGGTGGGACTGGTGCTGCTGCTGGGCGGCTGCGCGCACACCACGACGGGCAGACCGCAGCCGGTAGCGGGGACCTCGCAGGCGAGCGCGCCGGAGAAGGCCGGGGACCTGCAAGATCGGATAGCTTGGATTCGGCAAGGTACGCCGGTTGATCTCGCCGGCTTTCACTCGGCCCGGACCGACGGCGGTCCGGTGACCGACCTGCGGAACGATATCGCGTTCGTCAGCCCGACCCGCAAAATCAGTTGCATCACCGGGACCGCGCTGGGGATGGACGGATTCGACTGCGTGGTCGACGTGAAAGACCCGGTCCCCGCGCCGGGTACGGGCTACGGCCAGTGGTTCGGCGGGTATGTGACCTACTCCGGTCAGCGGTTGACCGTGGGCCAATTCCGAGGTGACCCAGGACTTTTCATCAATGGCGAGGGCGCGACGTTGCCGTATGACAGCACCATCGCGTGGGGCGCGTACCTCTGCCGCCTCGCGACAACCGGACTCACCTGTGTGCATCCGGACCGGCACACCGGCGTGCAGATGAGCAGCGAAGGCATCGTTCCGCTCGGCTGCCTGCGCGAACTACTGGAGGCCGAGCGCGAACCGGCCGTCGGCCGCGCTTACACCTGCTGAGCCGCAGTCCTCGATCCCGCGAATCGGCGGATCGGCGCAGCCGTTCGGCCATCCCCCGAAAACGCGAACGGCGCCGCTCCCGAAGGAGCGGCGCCGTCACCAGCGATTCAACGAATCACTTGATGATCTTCGTGACGCGACCGGCGCCGACGGTGCGGCCACCCTCGCGGATCGCGAAGCGCAGACCCTCGTCCATGGCGACCGGCTGGATCAGCTTGACGGACATCTCGGTGTTGTCACCGGGCATGACCATCTCGGTGCCCTCGGGCAGGGTCACAACGCCCGTCACGTCAGTCGTACGGAAGTAGAACTGCGGACGGTAGTTGTTGAAGAACGGGGTGTGGCGGCCGCCCTCGTCCTTCGACAGGATGTACGCCTGGCCCTCGAACTCGGTGTGCGGGGTGGTGGTGCCCGGCTTCACGACGACCTGGCCGCGCTCCACGTCCTCACGCTTGATACCACGAACCAGCAGACCGACGTTGTCGCCCGCCTGGCCCTGGTCGAGCAGCTTGCGGAACATCTCGATACCGGTGACCGTGGTCTTGGTCTTCTCCGGGCGGATGCCGACGATCTCGACTTCCTCGTTCACGTTGATCACGCCACGCTCGACACGACCGGTGACAACGGTGCCACGACCGGTGATGGTGAACACGTCCTCGACCGGCATCAGGAACGGCTTGTCGGTCTCACGGACCGGGTCCGGGATGGACTCGTCGACCGCGGCCATGAGCTCCAGCACCGACTCCGACCACTTCGGGTCGCCCTCGAGCGCCTTCAGGCCGGAGACCCGCACGACCGGCGCGTCCTCGTCGAACTCCTGCGAGGCCAGCAGTTCGCGGACCTCCATCTCGACGAGTTCGAGGATCTCCTCGTCGTCGACCATGTCGGCCTTGTTCAGCGCGACCAGGATGTAGGGCACGCCGACCTGACGGGCGAGCAGCACGTGCTCACGCGTCTGCGGCATCGGGCCGTCGGTGGCGGCGACCACGAGGATGGCGCCGTCCATCTGCGCCGCACCGGTGATCATGTTCTTGATGTAGTCGGCGTGACCCGGGGCGTCGACGTGCGCGTAGTGGCGCTTCTCGGTCTGGTACTCGACGTGGGAGATGTTGATCGTGATACCACGAGCCTTCTCCTCCGGCGCCTTGTCGATCTGATCGAACGCGAAGCTCTCGTTCAGATCCGGGTACTTGTCAGCCAGCACCTTCGTGATCGCTGCGGTCAGCGTGGTCTTGCCGTGGTCGACGTGACCGATGGTGCCGATGTTGACGTGCGGCTTCGTCCGCTCGAACTTCGCCTTCGCCACTTTTTTGTCCTCCTGGACTTGTTGGTGCGTGCAATTGCAGCAGTGCGGGGTCATCCCCGCGGACAACGGGGAAAGGGTTTACAAACGCCCGGGAGCCATTACTCGCCGGTCGCCTTGGCGATGATCTCCTTCGACACGTTGGCCGGAACCTCCGCGTACGAGTCGAACACCATGGAGTAGTTCGCCCGGCCCTGGGTCTTCGACCGCAGGTCACCGATGTAACCGAACATCTCCGAGAGCGGAACCAGCGCCTTGACGACACGGGCACCACTGCGTTCCTCCATGGCCTGGATCTGACCACGGCGGGAGTTCAGGTCGCCGATCACATCGCCCATGTAGTCCTCGGGCGTGGTGACCTCGACCGCCATCAGCGGCTCGAGGATCACCGGACCGGCCTTGCGAGCCGCTTCCTTGAGCGCTTGCGCGCCCGCGATCTTGAACGCCATTTCCGACGAGTCGACGTCGTGGTAGGCGCCGTCGAGCAGCGTGACCTTCATGTTCACCAGCGGGTAGCCGGCGAGCACACCGTACTGCATGGCGTCCTGGGCGCCGGCGTCCACCGAAGGGATGTATTCCTTCGGCACGCGGCCACCGGTGACCTTGTTCTCGAATTCGTAGTGCGCGCCGTCTTCGCCGACGAACGGCTCCAGCGCGATGATCACCTTCGCGAACTGGCCGGAACCACCGGTCTGCTTCTTGTGCGTGAACTCGAGCTTCTCGACCCGCTTGGTGATCGTCTCGCGGTAGGCCACCTGCGGCTTACCGACGTTCGCCTCGACCTTGAACTCGCGCTTCATGCGGTCGACCAGAATGTCGAGGTGGAGCTCGCCCATACCGCCGATGACGGTCTGGCCGGTCTCCTGGTCGAGCTTGACCGAGAAGGTCGGGTCCTCTTCGGACAGGCGCTGGATCGCGGTGCCCAGCTTCTCCTGGTCGGACTTGGTCTTCGGCTCGATGGAGACCTCGATGACCGGGTCCGGGAAGGTCATGGACTCGAGCACGATCTGGTTCTGCGGATCGCACAGGGTGTCACCGGTGGTGGTGTCCTTGAGGCCGATGACCGCGTAGATGTGGCCGGCCGAGGCCGCACCCACCGGGTTCTCCTTGTTGGAGTGCATCTGGAACAGCTTGCCCAGACGCTCCTTCTTGCCCTTGGTCGAGTTGATGACCTGGGCGCCGGAGTCGACCTTGCCGGAGTACACGCGAACGTAGGTCAGCTTGCCGAAGAACGGGTGCACCGCGATCTTGAACGCCAGGGCCGCGAACGGCTCGTCGGCGCTCGGCTTGCGGGTGAGCAGTTCCTCTTCCTTGCCGGGCACGTGGCCGGTGGTGGCCTCCACGTCCAGCGGCGAGGGCAGGTAGTCGATGACCGCGTCCAGCATGGGCTGCACGCCCTTGTTCTTGAACGCGGAGCCACACAGCACCGGGTAGAGCTCGGAGGTCACCGTCAGCTTGCGGATGGCGCCCTTGATCTCCTCGATGGTCAGCTCTTCGCCGCCGAAGAACTTCTCCAGCAGCGCCTCGTCCGACTCGGCGACGGTCTCGAGCAGCTCCTGGCGGTACTGCTCGGCCTTGTCCTTCAGGTCGTCCGGGATCTCGACGACCTCGTACTGCTCACCGAGCTTGGTCTCGCCGCGCCAGACCTTGGCGTTGTTCTCGACCAGGTCGATGATGCCCTCGAAGGTGTCCTCCGCGCCGATCGGCAGCTGGATGACCAGCGGCTTGGCGCCGAGGCGGTCCTTGATGGTCTGCACGGTGAAGTAGAAGTCCGCACCGAGCTTGTCCATCTTGTTGACGAAGCAGATCCGCGGCACGTCGTACTTGTCGGCCTGACGCCACACCTGCTCGGACTGCGGCTCGACGCCTTCCTTGCCGTCGAACACCGCGACGGCGCCGTCGAGCACGCGCAGCGACCGTTCCACCTCCACGGTGAAGTCGACGTGCCCGGGGGTGTCGATGATGTTGATCTGGTTGTCTTTCCAGAAGCACGTGGTAGCCGCGGAGGTGATGGTGATACCACGCTCCTGCTCCTGCTCCATCCAGTCCATCGTGGCGGCGCCGTCGTGGACCTCACCGATCTTGTACGTGATGCCGGTGTAGAAGAGGATGCGTTCAGTTGTGGTCGTCTTGCCCGCATCGATGTGGGCCATGATGCCGATGTTGCGGACCTTGTTCAGGTCGGTGAGCACGTCCTGTGCCACGGAAATCTTCCCCGCTCGTAGCTAGTTGGGATTATCGGGGACGACCCTGTGGTCGCCTCTATGTCAACGCCGGACGCGGCCGGTGAGTGCCGCGTTCCGGCTGTGCCTCCCGACCCAGACGACGGGCCGGGCAGACGTCACCAGCGGTAGTGCGCGAAGGCCCGGTTGGACTCGGCCATCTTGTGGGTGTCCTCGCGGCGCTTGACCGAGGCGCCGAGACCGTTGCTGGCGTCGAGCAGTTCGTTGGCCAGGCGCTCGACCATGGTCTTCTCCCGGCGCGCACGCGAGAAGTTGACCAGCCAGCGCAGGGCAAGGGTGTTGGCGCGGCCCGGACGGACCTCGACCGGCACCTGGTAGGTGGCGCCACCGACGCGGCGGGGCTTCACCTCCAGCGACGGCTTCACGTTGTCCAGCGCGCGCTTGAGGGTGACGACCGGATCGGTGCCGGTCTTCTCCCGCGCCTGCTCCAGCGCACCGTAGACGATGCGCTCGGCGGTGGACTTCTTACCGTCCAGCAGGATCTTGTTGACCAGCTGAGTAACCAGCGGCGAACCGTAGACCGGGTCGTTGATCAGCGGACGCTTGGGTGCGGGGCCCTTGCGTGGCATATCAGCTCTTCTCCTTCTTGGCGCCGTAACGGCTGCGGGCCTGCTTGCGGTTCTTCACACCCTGGGTGTCGAGCGAGCCGCGAATGATCTTGTAGCGGACACCCGGGAGGTCCTTCACACGACCGCCGCGCACGAGCACCATCGAGTGCTCCTGCAGGTTGTGCCCTTCGCCCGGGATGTAGGCCGTGACCTCGACCGAGCTGGTCAGGCGAACACGCGCGACCTTGCGCAGCGCGGAGTTCGGCTTCTTCGGGGTCGTGGTGTACACGCGGGTGCACACGCCACGACGCTGCGGGCTCCCCTTCAGGGCCGCGGTCTTCGTCTTGGCGACCTTGTCGCGGCGACCCTTGCGGACCAGCTGGTTGATGGTTGGCATAGACCGGCTTTCCTTATTAGTTAACGCGGTGTGTGGACTTCATGTCTGTTTTAAGTTCGCGGCGCTCCCGGGGCCCTTCGTGGAGGCAAGCTTCCACTGCCGGGCCCGTCGTTCACACCGCTGTCATCGAGCTTTCACTCGCACGTCCGGCCACGTTTCTCGCGTCCCGAGGTCGGGCGTGTCGCGCGCGGCGCGGAGCCCTGATTCCGGGCACGCTGGAGTCGTCGGCCGCTCTCGCTGGCCTACGGTCACGCACGAACTTGCCCGCATGCTTCCGGGCACAGCGATCCACGATACCCGTGGCCGGGACACACGGTCAAAGCGGGTCGGTTCGGCAAGCGTCTACCTGGCCAGGTTCAAGGTCATTTCCATCAGCTTCTTCGCCGCGTCGCACGGATCGGGGTGCACCGAGCCGGGCCGGTAGTTGATCCACCAGCCGATGACGCCGTTGTCCGGAGCGCTGGCCGTGACGCCGCAGGAGTCCGGATCCTTCGGCCTGCGGATCTGCAGCGCCAGCGAACTCTGGATGGTGATATTGGTGGTCTCGTAGCCGAGCTTGTTGTTCGTCTGCTTCTCGTTGCTGAGTGTGCCGTTCTCGTACCAGTTCAGCGTGGCCATGCCATTGCCGCCGGGCGCGCCGAGCAGGTCCCACATGCAGACCGCGCCGAAGAACGAGTCGCTGACCTGGACGCCCTCGCCGATCGCCTTGCCGATCTGGTCGTCGGAGAGGATCTCGCATTCGCGCAGCAACTTGTCCAGCCTGGCATTCACCGGCTGACTCGCGCCCACGGGCTGCGCGGTTCCGGAGATCACCTGGCCGCAGCCGCCCACGGACAACGCGATGGCCATGGCAGCGGCTGCGGCCGCGCCGCGCCTGAACAGGTCCCGGCCGACGTTCACTCCTCACCCCTCACTGGATCCGCTGCAGAGTCAGCTCGGCGAGAGCGCGGCTCCGGTCGCACGGGTTAGCGGTCCCCGCGGCGAACGACCCGATATTCGTCGACCACTCGAAGAAGTCGTCACCGAGCTGCACCGCCAGATCACAGATCGTCCCACCCGGATCCAAGGCGGCGAAGCCATCCCGTCCGGCTACTTTTATCGGATCCGGCGCGCGGCCTTCGACGGACACCCACGCACGTTCCCGTTCGATGGGACTGCCCCGGTAGGAAGCGAACGTGATGCTGGCCGAACCGATTCCGGCCGACTGCCAATTGCAGCCCACCGCGTTGCGGAACACCCCGGAGATCTGGCTCAGGCCACCGAGATTGCGCACCTCGTCGTCGGTCACGTGACCACACTCCCCGACGAACGGGCCCAGCGCCACCACCTTCGGCGCCGGACGCGACGGACCCGAGTCCTCGGTCCCCTCCCCCGAACCACAACCCGCCAGTGCGAGCACCAGGGCTGTCGCGAGGCCGACTGCCGACTTGATCCGCATGGGAAGAACTCTACCGACGCACCAGCCGCAGCGGCTCGACGAGATCGCCCACCCCCGCCTCACAAATTGCCCCTGGCCTCCTGCTCACGTTCGATCGCCTGGAACAGCGCTTTGAAATTGCCCTTGCCGAAACCGAGGGAGCCGTGGCGCTCGATGAGTTCGAAGAAGACCGTGGGGCGGTCGGTGAGCGGCCTGGTGAAGATCTGCAACAAGTAGCCGTCCTCGTCGCGGTCCACCAAGATGCCACGGCGCTGCAATTCCTCGACGGGGACGCGGACCCGGCCGATGCGGGCGCGCAGTTCCGGATCTTCGTAGTAGGCCGCGGGCGTCTCCAGGAATTCGACGCCCTCCCGGCGCAAGGCGTCCACACAGGTCAGGATGTCGCCGGTGGCGAGTGCGATGTGCTGGACGCCGGGGCCGCGGTAGAACTCCAGGTACTCATCGATCTGCGAGCGTTTCTTGCCTACGGCCGGCTCGTTGAGCGGGAACTTCACCCGGTGGTTGCCGTTGGCCACGACCTTGCTCATCAGCGCCGAGTACTCGGTGGCGATGTCGTCGCCGACGAATTCGGCCATGTTCGTGAAACCCATGACGCGCCGGTAGAACTCGACCCACTCGTCCATCTGCCCGAGTTCCACGTTGCCCACCACATGGTCGATCGCCTGGAACAACCGGGCGGGCGCGCCGTCGCGTCGCTCGTATCCGGAGCGGCGGGCGACATAGCCGGGCAGGTACGGCCCGTAATAGCCGGAACGATCGATCAAGGTGTGTCTGGTCTCGCCATAGGTGGCCAGCGCGGCCGAGCGAACAGTGCCGAAGTCGTCGGTGTCGTCGTGCGGTTCGACCAGAACCGTCGCGCCGTGCGCGCGCGCCCACGCGACGCACCGGTCGACGTCGGGCACTTCGAGCGCGATGTCGACCACGCCGTCGCCGTGTCGATCATGGTGGGCGACCAGCGGACTGTCCGGACACACCGCTCCGGTGATCACGAAACGCGCGGCGCCGCTGCGCAGGACGAACGCTTTGTGATCACGATTGCCGGTCTCGGGACCCGAGTACGCCTCCAGCCGCATGCCGAAGGCGGATTCCAGGAAATGCGCGGTCTGGGTGGCGTTGCCCACCACCCAGACCAGGGCGTCCCACCCGATGACCGGGAACGGGTCACCGCTGGCGTCGTGGTCCACCAACCCCACCAGCGTGCGCAGCTCGCCGTCGCTGGGAACGGCGCCGGAGCGGGCCTCCGGCAGGTGCTCGATGGTCATGGACCAAGGAAATCGCCGGGCCCGCCGAGTAGGCAACAGCGCCAACTCGCGGTAGGCAGTGTGGCGAATTCGGCTAGCAACCGACGGGTGGTGCTGGACAATTTGAATAGCATCAGCGGGACGGGCAGCAAGCCCGCCCGGTGCTCGAACGGAGGCCGTCATGGCGCGCACATCGGCGAAGCTCGACGAGCTCGACCTCGCCATCCTCACCGCGATGCACGAATACCAGAAGGCGGGCATTCTCGAACTGTCCCGCCGGACCAGGGTCGCCAGGGCCACGGTGCAGTCCCGGATCGCGCGCATGGAGGAGTCCGGGGTGATCGCCTCCTACGACCCGCAGATCGATGTCACCGCCGCGGGGTTCGACGTGCAGGCGTTCGTCACGCTGGAGATCGCCCAGGGGGCGCTGGACGCGGTGGCGGCCGAACTCGACGCGATCCCCGGCGTGCTCGAGGCCTACGCCACGACCGGCACCGGCGACGTGCTGTGCCGGATCGCGGCCGACTCGCACGCCGGGTTGCAGTCCGTACTGCTGAGCATCGACCGGACCTCCTCGGTAGTGCGCTCACACAGCGTCATCGTGCTGTCCACGGTGGTCTCCCGCCGGGCCTTGCCGCTGCTGCGCACGCTGAGCCCGACGGGGACCACCAAGGCTCCCGCCTATCGCCCCGCCCGCGACCAGTAGCCGATCCGGCTCAGGGGCGCAGGTCGGCCTGCGGGTCCAAGATCTCCACGCTGCGCTGCTTGTCCGCCTCCAGGAAGGCCAGCAGCGCGTGTGCCTCCGCCTCGACCTCCGCGCGCTCCGCGTTGGTCCACGGCCGGATGGGACTGATGCGCAGCCGGGCGGTGCCGGAGTTCGCGAACACCTTGTACAGACCCGCGAGGAAGCCGTCGACCAGCACCGGGGAGACCTGGGCCGCGAAGGCGCGCAGCGGAGGAGCGGCGCCGTCGGGCACGATCCGGGTCCGGTCCTGGTGCGACAGCAGAGCGTTGTCGTACCAGCCGAGCAGCCGCACCGGGGCGGGGACGTCCGGATCGGTCAATTCACCGTCGGCGACGTCGTACAGCGTGCGGCCGCGTTCGTCGGTATAGGTACGCACCCGATCGCCGAGTTCCGCGACGGCGCCCTTCATGCCGGGCAGCTTCGACCAGGTCTGCATGTCCATGGTGCTCGCCGGACCGAACGCCCGCAGGTAGCGGAAGATCAACTCGGCCAACGGGTATGTGGGATCCAGCGGAGCGCCCAGCCAGGGCTCGACCCGCGACCAGATCGGCCTGCTGTTGTCCTTCCACTTCCCGCGCGGCGGGGTCTGCAGGACCGGCAGCTGGTACAGCCAGGTCTGCACCACCGCACCAGGATCGCGGTCGGGATAGCGCTCGGCGGCGCGGGCGCGCAGGTCCGCGGCGGACATCGGCTCGTCACCGAGCACCGCTTCGCCCTGCCCGCGCACCTCCTCCGGGTCGAGACCCACCATCGCGCCGTAGTTGAAGCCCTTGCGGAAGGGCACTTTCTCCAGTTCCGGCTGCACGTGCGGCGCGATCCGCAACGCGTCGGCGGGCGAGACCACATGAATGGTGCCGCGCATCAACGTGATCCGGACCAGCGAGCGGTCCTCCAGCGCGTCCGACACCGTCGCCGGGTCGAAGGCCGCGACGCGGCTCCACAAACCGACGAACGGCGGCGGCGAATCCTGCGCCTGCAACCCGACGAGGTGGTCGCACATCTCGTGCACCGTCCACCGCGAGCGGTCGAGCAGGTGCTGACGAGCCAATAGGGTCCGGTTCAGTACCCGGTTGGACAGCTTCATGAGGCGGGCCGGAACGCGTCAGCGCAGCGTGACCACGACCTTGCCGGTGGCCGTCCGTTCGTCCAGCGAGGCGACCGCCTCCGCGGCCTTGTCCAGCGGATACAGCACCGGCTCCGGCGGCGCGATCTTTCCGGAGGCCAGCAGCGGCTCCACCTCGGCCCACTGCTCCTGCAGATAGCCCGGATGCGACATCACCCATTCGCCCCACGCCGCGCCGGTCACCTCGACGTTCTTCAGCAGCAACCGGTTGACCTTGACGGTCGGGATCTCCCCGGCGGTGAAGCCGACGACCAGCAACCGGCCCGCCGAGGCGAGCGAACGGATGCTGTCGGTGAACCGGTCGCCGCCGACCGGGTCGAGCACGATGTCGACGCCGCGTCCGCCGGTCAGCTCCTTGACCGCCGCCAGCCAGCCGTCGGTCAGCACCACGTCGGTGGCGCCGTTGGCGCGTGCCACCTCGGCCTTCGCCTCGGTGCTCACCACGGCGATCACCCGGCCAGCGCCCAGGGCGGCCGCCAGCCGCAGCGTCGAGGTGCCGATGCCGCCCGCGGCGCCGTGCACCAGCACCGTCTCCCCTTCGGCCAGCCTGCCGCGGGTGCGCAGGCAGAAGTGCACGGTCAGGTCGTTGAACAGGATGCCTGCGCCGGCCTCCAGCGAGACATTGTCGGGGAGCCGGAACACCATCTGCGTCGGCGTGACGGCCGTCTCGGCCATCGCGTTGCCGAGCATGGTGAGCGCGACGACCCGGTCACCCGGCCGCACGTGCGCGTCCTCGGGGGCTTCCCGGACGATGCCCGCGACCTCGCCGCCAACCACGAACGGCAGTTCGGGCTTCATCTGGTACAGGCCGCGCGTCATCAGCACGTCGGGAAAGGCCACACCGGCCGCGTGCACGTCGATCACGACGCCCCCGGGGAACGCCGCGGGCTCCGGGATATCGACGACCCGGATCGCTTCCGGTCCTTCCAGCTTGCTGACCTGGGCTGCGCGCATGTGCCGACCTCTCTGTCCTCGCCCCGGCATGATCCGTGCCGGCGCCACACCGACAACATAACGGGCGCCGCCCGAGCACGCCCGTCCGGACGCCCGATTTTGCTATGCTGACCGCGACCTCGCGGTCGGGAGGGAAGGGGGATTCATGGTCGAGCAAAATCAGCCGCGACCTGCGACGACGATGCAGGTCGACCCGGGGGCGCTGCGCTCGTTCGCGCAGGCGCTGCGCACCGAGGCCACATCCGTCGCCGAGCTCGGCGGCGAAGGTTTCGGCGCCCTCGCGGGGGCGCTGCCCGGCACCGAATTCGGCCCGGTGGCCCAGCGCGCGAACGATGCCGTGAACCGTTGCCTGGAGCGGGTCGGGTCGCGGCTCACCACGATCGCCGACAACCTGCACAACGCGGCGGGCAAGTACGAACTGGCCGAGGACGACTTCGCGGCAAAACTCCGCGCGATCGGGCTTCAGCTGCCATGACGCTCACCATCCCTGACGTCGAGAACTGGCAGCCGGAGCAGCTTTCGGCGGCGGGCGCGCTCGCCGGACGGATGTCGCAGGGGCTGGACACCGCGGTCGCCAAAGGCGCGAACGACACGAAAGCACTGTCCGACGCGAAGCAGTGGTCCGGCTCCGCCGGCGACGCCGCCGACGCCCGGATGCAGACCGAGAAGACCCGCGCCTCCGCGGTGAGCGCCGCCGTGCTCGAGCTGCAGACGGCGCTCACCGCCCTGGTGCAGAACCTGACCGACGCGAAAGCCAAGGTGCTGAGCCTGCGCGACGACGCGCTGAACCAGACGCCGCCCTTCGATGTCGCCACCAACGGCACCGTGGACGCCAAGACGCGAATCGACTACCTCCGCGGGCACGCGGACAAGGCCGACGTCGAAGGGCTCGTCTTCCAGGAGGCGCTGCAAGCCGCCTCACGGACGTGGGAACTCACCAACGCCTTGAAGAGCGCGGAAGACGTGGCGGCCCAAGCCACGACCCGGGTCGAGGGCGCGGTCGCGAAATTGGAGGCGGCGTACGCCGGGCTCGGCGAACCCAGCGCGAACGTTCCCGCCGCGCCCACCGCGCCAGCAGCCACCGCACCGGCCGCCGCATCGGGCACCCCGGTCGCCGCGTCTTCGCCGGACCGGACAAGTCAGCTGATGTCCGGGCACAACAACTCGCACGGCACCTCGTCCGGCACGACGTATCAGGGAGGTCCGAGTTCGTCCGCCCCCACCGGCCCGCTGCCGAGCGGTGACGTCGCGCGATGGATCGCCGAGGCGAAACAGAAGCTCATCGCGATGGGCTACGACCCCGCGCAGATCGACGAGCGGGCCATCGCGCTGATCATCGAGCATGAATCCGCGGGCAATCCGTACGCGGAGAACCGCTGGGACAGCAACTGGGTGGCGGGGCACCCGTCGAAGGGCCTGATGCAGACCATCGACAGCACGTTCAACGCGTACAAGGCGCCCGGCCACGACGACATCTGGAACCCGGTCGACAACATCATCGCCGGAGTGCGGTACTCCATCGACCGCTACGGGTCGCTCGGCAGCGTCCCGGGGGTAGCCGCGGTGAACTCGGGCGGCGCCTACCAGGGCTACTGACCCGGACACGACCGCTCCCGGCCAGGTCGCGCACGCAAGACCCCGTTTCTGCTGGCCCAGATCCCGGCAGACGGACTATTAAGGAGGTACGGACGGCTCGACGCGAGGGTGTGACGTACGCCCCGTAAAGTCGTCACAACAGCACCGCATGAAGAAACGCGGCACACCGTGCAGCGCGAGGAGCACAAGTGTCACTCGATCAGCCACTCGCCCCGCTTCCCCAGGAGGGCATGGGCTTTGCTTCGGCGTGGCCCGTCCGGGCTGGTGATGTGGATCCCTACGACCGGTTGCGGTTCGACGCCATCGCCCGCTACTTGCAAGATATCGCCTGGGAAAACCTGCATAGCACGTTCTTCCACCGGACCGACCCGAACTGGATCGTCCGGCGCACAGTCATCGACGTCATCCGGCCGATCCTGTGGCCGGACGAGGTGCGGCTGCTGCGGTGGTGCTCGGCGATGTCCACTCGGTGGACCAACATGCGAGTGCGGATCACCAGCGGAAACGGCGGACTGATCGAGACCGAGGGTTTCTGGATCAACATCAGCGAGTCCACCGGCATGCCCGCACGGATCAGCGACGAGGGCCTCGCCTACCTCGCTCGCACCTCCACCGAACATCGCCTGCGGTGGCGGCCGTATCTGACCGACGCGACCCCGCCGGAGTCGGACACCGACTTACCGTTCCCGGTGCGCGCCACCGATATCGACCAGTTCAACCACGTCAACAACGCCTGTTACTGGCAAGCGGTGGAACAGTTCCTGGTCGAATACCCCAAACTGCTCGCGGGCCCGCACCGCGCGGTGATCGAATACGTGGCCCCGGTGCTGGCCCGCCAGCACGTGAGCGTGCGCAGCCGGTACGAGCCGGGGGATCGCACCGGGCAGCCGGTGCTGCGGTTGTGGTTCGTGGTCGGGGGAACCACGACGACCGTCGTCCGCATCATGCCGCTACCGGGCCAGCCCGCCTCTCCGGGTTTCTAGGCCGTACTGGTCGTGCCCCCGCCCGGGTCTCGCGAGAGCAGGCGGGCTGGTTTGTGCCTTCCTCGGCCGCTACCGCAAGGGTCGAGCGGGGAATCGGGGCTCGAGGCCGGTCGGATCTCGGTGATCCGACCGGCTCGGGGGTCTCAGCCGCGGGCGGCTTTGATCAGGTCCTCGCGGGTGGTGAACTTGACGCGCGGGCGGCCTGCGGACTTGCCCGCGGACTTCTCCGCCTGATCGATCGCTCGCCAGCCCGCCCGGTCCACCAGGTCGGCCTGGCGCTCGGCGAGCAGGGCCTTCAGCGCGGCGCGGTCGGCTTGCGGCGCGGCGAGTTTGCCCGCGGTGAAGTCGGCGAGCAGCAGCTCGACCGTCTCCTCGGAGTCGACCCGGTTCGACCCGATGACGCCACGGGGACCCCGCTTGATCCATCCACTGACGTAGACGCCGCTCAGCATCGTCCCGTCCTCGCCGATGACCCGGCCGTGCTCGTTCGGCACGACGCCGCGCCGCTCGTCGAACGGCAGCTCACCGATCCGCTCGCCGCGGTAACCGATCGACCGCAGCACGAGTGAGGTGTCGATGCGCTCGGTGCGCTCGGTGGGCCGCGCGACGAGCTGACCGTCTTCTTCGAACAGCTCGTTGTGCACGATCTCGATTGCTTCGACCCGCTCGGTGCCGGTGAGCGCGGTGGGCGAGGTCAGGTAGCGGAACACGATCCGCTTGTTGCCCTCCGCCCTGCGGCCGCCCGCGTACTCCTTGGCCAGCGTGTACTTCAACGTCAACGACGGCTCGACCCGCGGGTCGTCCACGATCGCCTGGCTGGCGTGATCGAGCGCCAGATCGGTCTCGTCCACGACGACGTCGACGCCCTTCAGATGCGCCAGCGCGAGAAACTCCGGCGAGGTGTAGGCCGCCTGCAGCGGGCCGCGCCTGCCGAGCACGACGACTTCGCGAATATTGCTCTGGCGCAGCGCCTCCAGCGCGTGATCGGCGATGTCGGTCTTGGCGAGTTCGTCGGGATCGACGGTCAGCACGCGCGCCACGTCCAACGCGACGTTGCCGTTGCCGACGATCACCGCACGCTCGCCGGACAGGTCGAAGGTCCGGTCGGCGAAATCGGGATGGCCGTTGTACCAGGCCACGAATTCCGTGGCGGAGTGGCTGCCCGGCAGATCCTCGCCCGGGACACCCATCCTGCGGTCGCTCGAGGCGCCGACCGCGTAGATCACGGCGTGGTGGTGGCGCAGCAGCTCCTCGTGCGAGATATGCGTGCCCACCTCGACGTTGAGGTAGTACTGCAGGGTCTCGCGGCGGAACGCGGACTCGAACATGCCAGAGACCGTCTTGGTGCCGGGATGGTCGGGCGCGACGCCCGCCCGCACCAGGCCCCATGGGGTCGGCAGCCGGTCGAACATCTCGATCTCCACGTCGGCCCTGCGCAGCAGCTCGTCGGCCGCGTAGCAGGCCGCGGGACCGGCGCCGACGATCGCGACGCGCAGGGTGCCCAGCTCCTTCGGCGGACGCGAGGGCGTGACGATCGGATCGAAGTTCGATTCCAGCGGATGCCGTTGGAAGTAGGCGGCATTGATATCGCGGAATCGCGCCAGCGAAGCGGTCAGGTCGTCCTCGGAGAAGATGGCCTCCACCGGGCACGCGTCGACACAGGCGCCGCAGTCGATACAGGTGTCGGGGTCGATGTAGAGCATTTCGGTCGTCGCGAACTCCGGCTGGTCCGGAGTGGGACGGATGCAGTCGACCGGGCACTCGGAGACGCAGCTGGCGTCGTTGCAACAACGCTGCGTGATTACGTAGGCCATATTGTGCTGATCCTCGAAGAAGTACGTGGGCTGTGGCCACCCGGGTGTTGTGGTGGACAGATGAGCGGCGTCCGTCACGTCCGCCGCGAGGGTCGCCCGCTGGTGCTCGTGATGTGATGCCGCTTTCAGTTTGCCTCGAGTGTGGCAGGGACCTCTCGCCCGGAGGGCTTACCGTATCTCCATGGCGCGGACCCTGATCCTCATGCGGCACGGCAAATCGGCCTATCCGGAGGGCGTCGACGATCACGAACGACCGCTCGCGCCGAGGGGCAGGCGCGAGGCCGGGCTCGCGGGCGACTGGTTGCGCGCGACCCAGCCGCCGATCGAGGCCGTGCGCTGCTCCACCGCCACCCGGACCAGGCAGACGCTGGCGGCCACCGGGGTCACCGCGCCGGTCGTCTTCGAACCCGGCATCTACGAGGCCGCGCCGGAGACGCTCATCGAGCTGGTCCGCCTCAGCGAGGACGACGTGGCGACGCTGCTGGTGGTCGGGCACGCGCCGGGCATGCCGTGGACCGCTTGGGAATTGGCGAGCAATCGCGACAGCGCCCCCGCGGTCGAACTCAGCCGGAAGTTCCCGACCTCAGCACTCGCGGTGCTGCGCTTCGACCGCGACTGGGCGGACGTCGATCCGGGGACCGGCGAGCTGGTGCATTTCCACATCCCGCGCTGACCGCACGCGACCGGTGCGCGCGGTCAGCGCAGTAACCTGCCGCCGACCACGACGACCCCTCCGAGCACGAGCAGCAGGGCGAACGCGGCGAGTCCACCGAACAACCACCACACCACCCCGAGCGCGAGCGCGAACGGCGCGATCGCGATGGCGGTGATCACCGGGCTTTCCTTGACCGTCGCCCAGGCCGAACGAGCCCTGATCCGGTCGATGTCCTTTCCAGGCATGTTCCCAGCGTAGGCCGGAATCCGAGACTTTGTCGGCGCCCGATGGAATGCTCGCCGGATGGATTGGAAAATCGAGCTCGTCGCCATTCCGGTGACCGACGTCGACCGCGCCAAGGACTTCTACACCAAGATCGGCTTCAACGCCGACCACGACCACCGGGTGGACGAGAACCTGCGCTTCGTGCAGCTGACCCCGCCCGGCTCCGGCTGCTCCATCTGTCTCGGCGAGGGCATCACCGACGCGGCGCCCGGCAGCGTCCGGGGTATGCAGATGGTGGTGGCCAGCGCCGAAGACGCCTATCAGCAGTTGATCGCCGCCGGTGTGGACGCCACACCGGTCCAGGAGCTCGGCTGGGGCCTGTTCACCTTCTTCGCCGACCCGGACGGCAACAAATGGGCCGTCCAGCAGCTGCCCGACTACGGCAGCTGAATCCAGCCCTTGCTTGGAGCACACTCCAGGTGACTAGCGTCATCGATGTTCAACGGGAAGGGCGAGTGCAGTGAGTGAAACCGCCTCTCACGCGGGCGTGAGTGACGACAGGGAGCAGCCGCGGTATTCGATCGGCGAGGTATCCGAGCGATCGGGGCTGAGCCGGGACACGCTGCGCTGGTACGAGCGGATCGGGCTGATGGACTACATCGGGCGCGACCACACCGGCAAGCGGCGATTCAGCGACCGGGATCTGGAATGGCTGGCGCTGATCGGCCGGCTGCGCACGACCGGCATGTCGGTGGCGGACATGCTCCGCTACGCCGAGCTGGTGCGGGCGGGGGACGCCACGCTCCAGCAGCGGCTGGCGATGTTCCGGGACACCCGCGCGGAGGTGCTCGCCAAGATCGATGAACTTCGTCAGACCGTGGCCGTGCTCGATCACAAGATCGCCCTGTACGAGGGCAAGACCCGAGCGATCGAGCAGGCCGTGGTCACCACGCAGGACACCGAAGGGATCAAGGTATGACAACGGTCGGCACGCTGCCCACCACCGCGCTGGGCGCCGGCGACATCCGGGTGGGGGCCCAGGGTCTGGGCTGCATGGGGATGAGCGAGTTCTACGGCCCCAGCGACCTCACCGAATCCCGGGCTACGCTGGACCGGGCGCTGGAGCTGGGCGTCACGCTGTTCGACACCGCCGACGTCTACGGCTCCGGTCACAACGAGGAATTCCTCAGCGCTTTCGTCGGCGCCGAGCGCGACCGGCTGGTGATCGCCACCAAGTTCGGGATCGTCCGCAAGGCCGACGACCCCGCCTACCGGGGTTTCGGCAACTCCCCCGCCTACATCCGCAGCTCGGTGGAAGGCAGCTTGCGCAGGCTCGGGATCGACACCATCGATCTGTACTACATGCACCGCAAGGATCCCGCCGTGCCGATCGAGGACACGGTCGGCGCGATGGCGGAACTGGTGCGGGAGGGCAAGGTCCGCGCCCTCGGTCTGTCCGAGGTGACGGGCGACGAACTGCGGGCGGCGCACGCGGTGCACCCGATCGCGGCCGTGCAGTCGGAGTGGTCGCTGTTCTCCCGGGATGTCGAGCGCGGCGTGGTGCCCGCGGCGGCGGAACTGGGTGTGACGTTCGTGCCGTACTCGCCGCTGGGTCGCGGGTTCCTGACCGGTTCGTTCATCGGCACCGCGGACACGAACGATTTCCGCTCCTCGATGCCGCGCTTCACCGGCGAGAACGCGGCCCGCAACGCCGAACTGCTCGCTCCGCTGCGGGCCATCGCCGAAGCACGCGGCATCACCCTGGCCCAGGTGGCGCTGGCCTGGGTGCACGCCCAGGCAGGCGTGCACGACCTCGCGGTGGTCCCGATCCCCGGCACTCGCAGCCGGACCAGGCTCACCGAGAATGTCGCCGCCGCCACCATCGCACTGACCTCCGACGAGCTCGCGACACTGGAGCCGATCGCGGGTCAGGTGTCCGGAACCCGGTACGCGGACATGTCGTTCACCTCCGCGGGCCGGGAATGACCTTCGAGATCAGGAGACGACCATGTCGACGCTGACGCTCAACGTGCGCTTCATCGCCAAGCCGGGTCGCGAAGCGGAACTGAAGGATCTCCTGCAAGGCATGATCGAACCGACCCTCGCGGAAGGCGGCTGCCTGCGCTACGAGCTCTACCTGCATCCCACCGACCCGAGCCGGATGGTGCTCCTGGAGGAGTGGGCCGACGAGGACGCCTTGGCCGCACACTTCCGGACACCGCATCTGAAGGCTCTCGCCACCGCGTTGCAGGAAGTCCTGGTCGAACCGTTCCAGCTGCGGCGATTCACCGAAATCGCCTGAAGCACCTGATGGTCCGGCATCGGCTACGACGCCGGACCATCAGGGCGGCGCCGATCCTCGGTGATCAGCGCGCAAACTTTCGGACCGAAGTCCGCTTATCCGGCGGCCAGGTCTGCGCCGTTCACCGGCGACGACTAACATCCCACGAATATGAAGCCCGAAGCGCCACACGATCGCGTCTGGATCGACAAGCAGACGCCGGCCGCGTTCCGTGCACTCAACAGCGTCGCGAGCGAGGTCAGGGCCGCTGGCGCGGCGGTGGGGCTGGATCGCCGGATCATCGAATTGATCAATCTGCGCGTCTCCCAGCTCAACGGCTGCGCGTACTGCCTGGACGTGCACTACCGGGCCGCCTTGGCGGCCGGCGCCACCGAACAGGAGATCGCGGTGCTGCCCGGCTGGCGACGCGGCGGCACGTACACCCCGTTCGAGCAAGCCGTCCTCGCGATCGCGGAAGTCACGGCGACGCTGCCGGGCGAAGACGTCGTCGAGCGTGAGTACGCTTCGGCGCGCCGGTATCTGACGGATGATCAGTTGTCCGTCGTCATCTGGGTGGCCACCACGATCGGCGCGTTCAACCGGGTTTCGATTCTCAGCAGACATCCGGTCCGCGCACGGAAGGAGAAGGGAACCATGACCGAATCGGCTTCGGAGTCCAAGGTCGTCCGCAACGACGAGCGGCATCGCTACGAGGTGTTCTACGGCGGGGAGCTGGCCGGCTTCGCCGACTACGAGGAACGCGACGACGAGACGGTGTTCACGCACACCGAGGTGGACGGCGCCTTCTCCGGCAAGGGCCTCGGCTCGGTCCTGGCCAAGGGCGCGATCGAGGACGCCGTCGAGCGCGAGCGCGTGATCCGTCCGGTGTGCCCGTTCATCAAGTCCTACCTGGACAAGCACCCGGACTACGACGAACACGTGATCGGCAAGGGCGTCGATCGGTGAGCGATCTGGATCCCCGCCCGGCCGAGACGCTGTGTGAACCCGCGCCGGGCCCCGGCCCGGTCGCGGAGCGGTATCCGGCCCGGGAGGTGCCGCTCGGCGGGGTGCGCGGCGTCTTCGTCGAGCGCGTGCTGCCGCAGCGTGACCTGCCGACCGTCGGCGCGTGGTGCTTCCTGGATCACTTCGGCTCGCCGACGGTCACCAAGACCGGCGCGCCGCCGGACATCGATCCGCATCCGCACATCGGCCTGCAAACGGTGACCTGGCCGTTCGAGGGCCGTATCCGCCATCGCGACTCGGTGGGCTCGGACGTGGAGATCGAGCCCGGTCAGCTGAACCTGATGACCTCCGGTCGCGGCATCGCCCACTCCGAGTACGCCGTCGCGGGCGCACCCGCCGGGCACGGCCTGCAGCTGTGGATCGCCCTGCCGGGCGACCGTACCGACATAGCACCGCATTTCGAGCAGCATCGCGAGCTGCCGGTCGTGGAGACGCCCGGCCTCCGGGCGATCGTCCTGATCGGCGCACTGGCCGGGAAGACCTCGCCCGCGATCGCCTACACACCGATCGTCGGCGCCGATGTCCGGCTGACGGCCGGCGCCGATGTGACCCTTCCGCTCGACCCTCGCTTCGAGCACGCCGTGCTGGTGATCGAGGGCGAGATGACCGTAGCGGGTGAGGAACTCGCGCCCGGCCCCCTGCTGTACCTGGGCACCGAGCGCGACGAACTCCGGCTCGGCAGCACCGGCGGCGCGCACTTCGCGCTGATCGGCGGCGAGCCGTTCGGCGAGGAACTGGTGATGTGGTGGAATTTCGTCGGCCGCGGCCACGAGGACATCACCGCCGCCCGGGCGGATTGGGAGAACCACGACGTCACCCGATTCGCCGATATCGCGGGCCACACCCCGCAGCAGCGCATACCCGCGCCGCCACTGCCCGGCCTGCACCTGAAACCGCGCAAGCGCCGGATCGGCCCGGCCCGGGACTGAGCCGCGCGCACGAGAGCGCGGCTCCACCACGGTTCGGTGGCGGGGCGGCCGGTGTCCGCCGTTCGTTGTAAAGTCCAGTCACCACATGTTTTTCGGTGGGGAGGGGGCTTCCGATGGACGACTCGACGCAGCGGGTGATGGCTGCGCGCGAGGCCGTGCTGAAACTGGTTCCGTCGCCCTGGAACCGGGAGAAATTCTTGACCGCCTTGGGCGAGTGGCGCGGGCGGCCGATCCGACTCGTACCGGTCGCTTCGACGTTGCTACCGGGAACCCTGGAACCGGGCCGCGGCGCACCGTGCGGCCTGTGGCTGGATTGCACCGACGTGGACGTGTTCGCCTACGCCGCGGGCACCACCGATTTCCACATCGACCAGATCATCGCGCACGAGACAGGCCACATGGTGCTCGATCACCAGGCCGGCACCGCGGCCCTCACGGGAGTGGGGCAGCTGCTGCCGAGTATCGACCCGGCCATGGTCCGGCGGGTACTCGGCCGCAGCGAGTTCGCCGACCATCAGGAAGACGAGGCCGAGCTGTTCGCGGACCTGCTGCTGTCGGGCGTCTCGCGCTGGCGCTCCTCTCGCCCGATGCGATCGTTCTGGGGCGGTGAGGGGTGACCTCCTCGGCTCCACCGGTCATCGCGTGGCTGATCATCGGGGGCAGCTCCGCCGTGGCCCTGCTGCGGCTGGCGTGGCTGCACCGCAGGGCCCGGCCCAGTGAACGTCAGGTGACCTATGCCCTGATCTGCGCGGTGATCGCGGCGCTGCTGCGCGAAGGAGCCGTACAGACCGCCCTTGCCCACGCGGGCCTGCTCAGCGTGGATTTCACCAGGCAACTCGGCACCACGTTCATCGTCGCGACCTTCGCGCCGCTGATCGTGCTGGCGCAGTCCTGGTCGGAACGGTGGTGGGAGCAGGCCTCGGCAGGCTACCGGCGGATGCAGCGGACCGTGTGGGCCGCGGCGGGCATGTCGATGGTGCTGATGCTGCTGCTCGGCACACACGCCCGCGTCCTCGGGCAGTACATCGACCGGACCGAAGGGTGGCAGACGATCGCCTACTTCGCGTTCTTCTCCGGGTGGTGCGGGGTGACCGGGCTCCTGGTGTTCACGGCCAGCGTCCGGGAGCTGCGCGCGGGGCAGCTGCGCCCGTCGCACAAGCTCACCTATCAGTTGATCTTGTTCATCGGCGCCTGGACGTTGGAGGAGGCCGTCTCGATCTTCGCCAGCTCGGTCTGCGCGGCGACCGGGACCGGGACCGCGTTCGTCGATTTCCGGTTCCACGCCAACGAGAACAACTTCGTGTACATGGTCGGCCTCGGCTCGCTGGCCGCGGGCGCCCGGGTGGGCACCGAGATCGCGCGGCGGCTCGGCATCGACTCGGCCTCGCGCACCGTACGACAACTGACCCCGATGTGGCGGGAGCTGGTGACGACGTGCGCCGAGATTCCACGCCTGGCGCACTCCGACCCGGATCCGGACCCGCGGCGGCGACTACACCGGATGGCGGTCGAGATCCGGGACGCGCTGCTCGTGCTCGGGCGATTCGCCGAACCGCTACCGGCGGACGTGCCCGCCGACGTCGCCGATGCGGTGCAGATCGCGCGCGCCTTGCACCGCAAAGCCGGTGGCGCACAGCCGGGTTCCTATCTTCGGCTGCAGGCGTCGGCGCCCGGTCGAGACATCGTCGATGAGACCCGTACGCTGCGCCGTGTCGCGCGGCATTGGGGACGGGCGCAGACCTATCTGTGCGCACAACTGGACGGAGCAAGATGACCACGACGAATTCCCAGCGCCGGATTCGCGCGAGTGACCGGGAATTGCCGCACCCGCCGTTCCGGCTGCCGCTCGCCGGTGACGTATGGGACCTGCACGTCACCGACAGCAGTCAATGGGGCATGCGTGGCGCGCAGAAGTACGGCGGGATCTACGAGCGCAATATCTTCGGCACCCGCGTGACGTACGTGTCGGATCCGGACCTGCTGCGCGAGATCAACGACGACGAGCTCTGGGCCAAATTCCTGGGTGTGCCGATCCGCGACCTGCGCACCGTCGCCGGGGACGGGCTGTTCACCGCGCACAACTCCGAACCGAACTGGGCCAAGGCCCACGCCATCCTCGCGCCGTCGTTCACCGCGTCGGCGATGCGCGGCTACCACGCGACGATGCGGACCTGCGCCGCCGGGCTCGTCGAGTACTGGGCGGGGCGGGCGGGCGAGTGGGTCGACGTACCCGCCGACACCAACAAGGTCGCGTTGGAAGTCATCGGGCGGACCGCGTTCGGCTACGACTTCCAATCGTTCACCCGCACCGACCAGCACCCCGTGGTCGCCGCGATGCTGCGCGCGCTGACCTACATCAACCGCGCCGCCTACTCCCACCCGCTCGTCGAGCGCACGGTGTTCCGCGAGCAGCGCGCCCAGCACCGGCGCGACGTGGACCTCGTCAACGGGACCATCGACGAGGTGATCGCGCAGCGCACGCGGGAGGGTGCGGGCGCGCACGGGGACCTGCTGGACCGGATGCTCACCGTGCCGGATCCGGAGACGGGGGAACTGCTCGATCCGACCAACGTCCGCCACCAGATCCTCACCTTCCTCACCGCAGGCCACGAGACCACCGCGGGCGTCCTGGCGTTCGCGCTGCACTATCTGTCGGTCGACCCGGCCCTGGCCGCGCGAGCCCGCCAGGAAATCGATGAGGTCTGCGGCGACGGTGACATCGCTTTCGAGCACGTCGCGAAGCTGCGCTACGTGCGGCGCATCGTGGACGAAACCCTTCGGCTGTGGCCGACGGCCCCAGGATATTTCCGCAAGGCGCGCGCGGACACGATGCTGGGTGGGCGCTACCCGTTCGAGAAGAACGAGTGGGTGTTCATCGTCCTGCTCCAGCTTCATCGACACGAACTGTGGGGTGGCGATCCCGAACAGTTCGATCCCGACCGTTTCCTCCCGGAGCGCGTGCGCGGCCGCCATCCGGAGTTGTACCGGCCGTTCGGCGTGGGGATGCGCGCCTGCATCGGCCGCCAATTCGCTCAGCACGAGATGGTGCTGGTCTTGGCGACACTGTTGCGCGCCTTCGATCTGACCCCGGATCCCGATTACCGACTGCGCGTGCAGGAGACGATCACCCTGAAGCCGGATCGCCTGCGCCTCAAAGTCTCCCGGCGCCACGG
>NZ_BDCK01000055.1 GCF_001613465.1 Nocardia niwae NBRC 108934 = DSM 45340
CGCCGGGGCCTCCGGCGCCGCCGGGACGCGCCGCACGCGAGGGCATCGCGCCCGGGTTCGGACGGGGCGGCATCGAGCCGGGGCTCGGCCGGGGACCGCCGGGACGGGGACCGCCCTGGCCGGGCGTCGGCCGGGGGCCACCCTGGGCCGGACCGGGTCGGGGACCGCCCTGAGCCGGACCGGGACGCGGACCGCCCTGAGCCGGACCGGGACGCGGACCGCCTTGCGGGCCGGGACGCGGACCGCCCTGGCCGGGGGCCGGACGCGGCGCGGGACGCTCGGGAGCCGAGGAGTAGGGGTTGTTACCGACGCGCGGGGTCTTCGGTCCCGGGCGCGGGCCGGAACCCGTACCACCCGGGCGCTGGCCACCGGGAGCGGGGGCGCCGGGACGCTGCTGCTGGCCCGGACGCGGGCCACCCGGCGTCGGCCGCGGACCGGCGGGCGCGGGTGCGGAACTCGCGGTCGGGCCCGAAGCCGCGGCGGCCTGCGGGGTGATCGATTCCCGGGCGGCAGCGGGCTTGGGCGCCGGGGCCGGTCCCGGACGCGCGGCGGGACCCGGCTTCACGGCCGGGGATTCGCCGGTGCGCGCCGCGGGAGCGACGGTTTCCTGCGCGGTGGGCGCCGGAGTGGGCGCCGGAGGACGGGGACCGGGACGCGGGCCACCGCCCGCGGGCTTGGGGGCCGGACGGCCGGACGGTCCGGGGCGTGCACCCGGCTTGTTGCCGTTGGACGGGGCGGATTTCGCCGCGAACGACTCACGCAGCCGGCGCGCGACGGGAGCTTCCACCGTCGAGGACGCCGACTTCACGAACTCGCCCTGCTCCTTGAGCGTTGCGAGTAGTTCCTTGCTCGTGACACCGAGTTCTTTTGCCAACTCGTGCACGCGGGCCTTGCCTGCCACTGCTCTCCTCACTGAGAGGTCGAGCAGTTCCACCGTTCTGGGGACGGCGGCCCGCACGACCTCGGGTTATCTCCGATGGACGTTCATCGTTGGTACTTCACGGTGTGCTCATGAGTGCTCGTGCCTGTTCTCGAGGTAATGCTCCAGGGCTGAGATATCCAGATGTCCGGACACTCGTAGTGCTCTGCCGATCGCTCGGCGCCGCTCTGCAGCGAGCAGACAAGCCGAAAGGGGGTGCAGCCAGGCACCCCGTCCGGGAAGTCTGCGCCGCGGATCGGGAACGATCTCGAGGACGTGGGAGCCGTCTCCGGTCTCACGGTCCCGAGCCACGATCCGCAACAGATCGACGGCCAGTTCGCGCTTCCGGCACCCGATACACGTCCGCACGGGAGCCGCTCGGCGCTGCTGCGCCGGGTGCTGCTCGGTCGTGCGGTCGGGCATTGGAACCGAAGGCTCGGACTGAACCTTGGACCACTCTACCGCTGCCACGCTCGGAACGCCGAACCCCTCCCCCGCGGAAGTTACGAACCTGTCATCCCGAGCACTCCGCGGGCGGGCTCCGGTCAACTCCGATGCGCCTCCGTCCGCACGGATCCGCCCAGGTCGCCGGGAGCGGCGTCGCTGCGGATATCGATGCGCCAGCCGGTCAACCGCGCAGCCAGGCGGGCGTTCTGCCCCTCCTTGCCGATGGCCAGGGAGAGCTGGAAATCGGGCACCACGACGCGGGCCGCTCTGGCCTCGGCGTCGACGATGGTGACGGATACCACTTTCGACGGCGAGAGCGCGTTGCCGACGAACGCCGCCGGATCCTCGGCGTAGTCGATGATGTCGATCTTCTCGCCGGCCAGTTCGCTCATCACGTTGCGCACGCGCTGCCCCATGGGGCCGATACAGGCGCCCTTGGCGTTCACGCCGGGCACGGTGGTGCGCACGGCGATCTTGGATCGGTGCCCCGCCTCCCTGGCCACGGCGACGATCTCCACCGAGCCGTCGGCGATCTCCGGCACCTCCAGCGCGAACAGGCGCCGCACCAGGTTCGGGTGGGTGCGCGAGAGGGTGATCTGCGGCCCGCGCGGACCCCGGGAGACGCCGACGACGTAACACTTGATCCGGTCGCCGTGTTCGTATGTCTCACCCGGCACCTGCTCGGCGGGCGGGATCAGCCCCTCCGTACCGTGCAATTCGCTGCCGATGCGCACCACGACGGTGCCGCGAGCGTTGGCGCGCGCGTCGCGCTGCACTACGCCGCCTACGATGTCGCCCTCGTGGGTGGAGAACTCGCCGAAGGACTTCTCGTTCTCCGCGTCGCGCAGCCGCTGCAGCACGACCTGCCTTGCGGTGGTCGCCGCGATCCGGCCGAATCCCTCCGGGGTGTCGTCCCATTCGGAGATCACGTTGCCGTCGGCGTCCAGCTCGCGCGCCATCACCCGGACCACGCCGGTCTTCTGGTTGATGTCGATACGCGCGGTGGGCTGGTGGCCCTCGGTGTGGCGGTACGCGGTGAGCAGCGCCGACTCGATCGCGGAGATCACGGTCTCGATCGAGATCCCCTTGTCGGCGACGATCGCGCGCAGGGCTTCGATTTCGATGTTCATTCCACGATCCCTTCGATCGGCGAATCGGACGCTGTTACGGATTCGGATGGTGCATTCGGTGTTCCTCGAGGCGGCGCGGGGTCGTCGACCGCCACCGCGTCTTCCTGGCCCGGGGCGGGCCGCCCCGGAACGACTCCGCCGGCGAGTTCCAGTTCCCGCGCACCGGGTGGCGAGAACTCGACTTGGACGACGGCCGTGGCGATGTCGGCCAGCGGAACGGTCACCCGGTGCGGGTCGCGTTTACCGCCGAGCACGAGCGCCACCGAATCACCGGTGAGCGCGCCGACCCGGGCCTCGAAGGTCGTCGATCGCTCCGGCGGCTGCGCGCCTTCGCGCAGCGTGACGCGCACCTTGCGGCCCTGCGCCCGCCGCCAGTGGCGGTCGGCGGTCAGCGGGCGATCGATCCCGGGTGTCGTCACTTCCAGCAGGTAGGGCGTCTCGCCGAACTCGCCCGCGTCGTCCAGCAGCGCCGACAGCTCGGTGCTCAGACCGGCGAGCGCGTCCAGATCGGAGGTGTCGCGATCCACGGTCACCTGCACCCGAGCCTGCGCGTCCACGCGCGTGCCCGCCGTCGAGATTTCGACGCCCTCGAGGTCGAATCCTCGGCGTTCGACGAGACCAGCTACGAGCTGGCTCACCCTTTCCTCGGTCGGCATCGGCATGTGGGGCGGCTCCTGGTTCAGTTGTGACGCGGTGGGAAAATTCTCTACCGAAGGTCTAGCGTAACGCGCCACGAGAGTGTAAAGGACCAGTGGTCGAGGACTGCGCATGCCACGACCGACGCTGGTCCGGTGGCGCCGCGCGGATCTGGCACGATGGTGCCGTGCCCATCCGCCTTCCCGCCCCGCCGCGTGCCGGGCGCTTCACCGGCATGCCCTCCGCCCTCGACCGTCGCAGCGCGCTCCGTCTCGCGGGCGGCGGAACGGTCGGCATGTTCGCCTTCGGCGCCCTGGCGGGCTGCACCGGCGACGACGTGGTCTACGAACCGGATCCGCTTGCCGCGCAAGAGGTCGCGGCCCGCGCCGACGCCGCGGCGGCCACCGCCGCCATCGCCGTCGCCCCCGACCGGCACGCCGCGCTGACGGCGATCGCGACCGAGCGCACCGCGCACGCCGACGCCTTGCGCACCGAGATCGACCGCGTGATCGGCGTTTACGCCGACGGCACCAAACCCGTGCACCGCACCCGCGCGAACGCGTCGGGCCCGTCGGCCGCGGCGTCCGGCAGCGCCGTGCCGCCCACCACGCCGCCGACCGTCGACACGTTGCGTACGCAACTGGCCGCCTCGCAGAAATCCGCGGCCGAACTCGCGCGCGCCCTGTCCGGATACCGGGCCGGTCTGCTCGCCTCGATCAGCGCGGCCTGCGCGGTGCAGGCAGGGGTGTTGCTGACATGACCGAGGACGAACGCGAGGCGCTCGTCGCCGCGCTGAACGCCGAATACGGCGCGGTGTACGCCTACGGGGTGATCGCCGCTTACGCCTCGCCGGAGCGCGCGAGACTGGTCGCCGAGCACACCGCAGCCCATCGGGCCCGGCGCGACACCACCGTGGACGCCCTCGCCTTGAGCGGCGCGACGGCGCCGCCGTCCGACGCGGCCTATATCGTGCCGTTCGCCGTGACCGATCCCATCTCGGCCGCCCGGCTGGCGGTGGCGGTGGAGTCCGACACCGCCGTCGCCTGGCGATCGGTGGTCGAGCGGGGTGCGTCCATGGCCATCCGGCGCAGCGGTGTCGACGCGCTCACCGATGCCGCCGTCCGGCTGGCCACCTGGCAGTCGATCCTCGGCGCGAACCCGCCCACCGTCGCGTTCCCGGGCAAGGCCTGACCCGGCGACCGCTCGATGCGATGGCCCGCAGCGCCGCAGGAGTATCCGAGCCGACGGCGGTCCGGCATTCGCGCGGCCGCCGCCGGCTCGACGAGACCTACGGCCGCATCTCGTAGGCGCCGTCGTAGGACGCCACCTCGGCCCACACCCGGTCGAAGCGCGGACGATCCGCGACCGGTGGCCGCAGCGCGGACGCGGCCCAGCCCTGCTGGTCGGGGGTAGCCGACGGCTTGCCGTAGAGGGCGGTGGCGTAGGCGTTGAAATCGCGGATCTGGAAGTCGAAGATCTGGTCGATCAGGTCCCGATCCAGGCCGGTGATCGCGGCCTGCTCCAGGATCAGCTGGCCGTAGACCACCAGGGAGAACAGGTGGCCGATGGTCAGCATGAAGTCCAGATCCTTCTGCTGCGCGGCGTCCGGCGCCGCCGTGGTCAGCAGCGTGCGCAGCGCCTGCGCCTGCTGGTAGAACCGGCCCACGTTGGGGATGTCGGCGTGCTTGTCGTAGACCGGGGTCCAGTCGGCGAAGCGGACTTTGCCCGCCCCGCGCGCCGGGCCCTGGCGCCAGAAGAACTCGTCGTCGGCCGCGTCCTGCCGGGTCCCGATCTCCGGGTACTGCTGCGGGTCGAACAGGTAGTTCGGCATGAACTTCAGGATCTGCCCGACGTTCACGTGCACCGTGCCCTCCAGCCGGGGCAGCGTGCTGATCAGCCGTTGCACCTCGGCGAAGTAGGTGTTCTTCTCGAATCCCTTGGCAGCCAGCACATCCAGCAGCAACGTCATGACGGTCTCGCCCTCGGAGGTGACCTTGGACTTCGTCATCGGGTTGAACAGCAGGTACCGGCGGTCCTCCAGGCTCGCGCTGCGGAAGTAGTCGATCGCGCGGTCGCTGAACAGTTTCATCGCGACGATGCGCGCGTAGGCGTCGACGAAATTCGCCCGCACGTGCGGGAAATCGGTGACCGGATTGCCGTAGAGAACACGGTTGTTCGCGTGGGTGATCGCCTCGTAGAAGGAGTGCTCGACCATGCCGATGCCGCCGTGGCAGAGGTTGAACTTGCCCACGTTCACGGTGTTCAGCGCCGCCGAGAAGGCCTCGGGCCCGGCGTGCAGGATGTCCTCGGCGCGCACCGGGTAGTTCTCCAGCCGGAAGGTGCTCACGTACATCTGCTGGTGCACGACGTTGCCGAGCAGACGGTAGTTCTCGTGGCGCGAGTCGGCGGCGAACCAGACATAGGCGTCGGCGCCCTCGAGGTCGGCGCGCCGGGAGAACACCGACACCATGCTGGCGACGTTGCCGTTGCCGATGTAGTACTTCTCGCCGTTGGCGCGGAAGAGGATTCCCGCCTCGGCGTCCGCGCTACCCGGCTCGGTCGGGGTCAGCACCAGGTCGGTGTTGTAGATGTCGGCGCCGTGGGTCTGCTCGGACAGACCGAACGCCATCACCTCGCCGTCGGCCAGATCGGCGGCCGCGCGCTTCTTGGCCGCCTCGTTGTCGCTCTGCCAGATCGGGCCGAGCCCGAGGATGGTCACCTGCTCGGCGTACCAGTACGCCAGACCGTAGAAGCCGAAGATCTCCGACAGCGCGGCATTGCGCGCGGCGTCCCAGCGGCGGTCCGGATCACCGTCGGCGTACGCGGCGGGCGTCAGGAAGGTGGCGAACAGCTTCTCCTTCTTCACGAAGTCCAGGAAGTCGGCCGTCCACACCGCGTTCGCGTCGTCGGCGAGCAGACGCTGCTTGCCCCGGCCCTCGAACCACTCGATCGTGGCGCGCAACAGGCGCCGCGTCTCGGCGTCGAACTGCTGCGGGTCATAGGTGGCCGGGTTGAACAACCGCGCGTCGGTGTTTGTCATGCCGGTTAACTTACCAGCGGGTAACAGCAGCGTGGACGAGGTCGGTGGATCTGCGACCTGCGAATTCAGGTTACGGTGGCGTAGGTAGCCGGGTCCGCCCGGCGGGGCGGCGCCACCGGCGGGCTCGGCGTGAACAGCGAACGGCCCCCGGCGGGATCATGCCGGGGGCCGTTCGACATCGGGTCAGCCGCGGACTTTGGCCACGACCGTTTCCACCGCGGACGCGGCGGGGAGTTCCTCGGTCTCGCCGGTGAAGCGGTCGCGCAGTTCGACCTTGCCCTCGGCCCAGCCGCGGCCGATCACCAGCACCAACGGCATGCCGAGCAGCTCGGCGTCCTTGAACTTCACCCCCGGCGAGGCGGTGCGGTCGTCGAACAGCACGTCCAGGCCCTGGGCGTGCAGGCCGGACACCACTTCTTCGGCGCCCGCGCGGGCCGCGTCGTCCTTGTTCGCGATGACGACGTGCACGTCGTACGGCGCGACCGCGGCGGGCCAGCGCAGGCCCTTGTCGTCGTGCTGCTGCTCGGCGATGACCGCGACCATGCGCGAGACGCCGATGCCGTAGGAGCCCATGGTCAGCCGCACCGGCTTGCCGTTCTCGCCGAGCACGTCGACCTCGAACGCGTCGGTGTACTTGTTGCCGAGCTGGAAGATGTGGCCGATCTCGATGCCGCGCGCCGCCACCAGCGTGCCCCGTCCGTCGGGCGAGGGGTCGCCGTCGCGGACCTCGGCGGCCTCGATGGTCCCGTCCGGAGTGAAGTCGCGGCCCGCGACCAGCCCGACGACGTGCTTGCCCGGTTCGTCGGCGCCGGTGATCCAGCTGGTGCCGGTGCCGACGCGGGGATCGACCAGGTAGCGAACACCGTTGGCCTGCAGCGCCTTCGGGCCGATGTACCCCTTGACCAGGAACGGGTTCTCGGCGAAGTCCGCTTCGGTGAGCAATTCCACCTCGGCCGGTTCGACCGAGGCGCCGAGGCGCTTGTCGTCGACCTCGCGGTCGCCGGGGACGCCGATGCCGACGATCTCGCTCTTCCCGTCCGGGTGGCGCAGTTTGACCATGACGTTCTTCAAGGTGTCGGCCGCGGTGACCGGGCGGCCGTAGCGCTCGCCGATACCGGCGCCGTTGGCCCAGTCCACCAGCGTCGCGATGGTGGGGGTGTCCGGGGTGTCGTGCACCACGGCCTCGGGCTGCCCTTCGATCGGCAGCGGTTCGGGCGCGGGCGTGACCACCGCCTCCACATTGGCCGCGTAGCCGGATTCCGGGCAGCGCACGTAGGTGTCCTCACCGACCGGGCTGTCGGCCAGGAACTCCTCCGACGCGCTGCCGCCCATCGCGCCCGAGGTGGCGGCCACGATGACGTACTTGACCCGCAGCCGGTCGAAGATGCGCTGGTATGCCTGGCGGTGCGCGTGATAGCTGGCCTTGAGGCCGTCCTCGTCCAGGTCGAAGGAGTAGGAGTCCTTCATGACGAACTCTCGCCCGCGCAGAATGCCCGCGCGGGGGCGCTCCTCGTCGCGGTACTTGGTCTGGATCTGGTACAGCGTGACCGGCAGGTCCTTGTAGGAGCTGTACTCGCCCTTCACGGTGAGCGCGAAGAGCTCCTCGTGGGTGGGGCCGAGCAGGTAGTCCCCGCCCTTGCGGTCGCGCAGCCGGAACAGGCCGTCGCCGTACTCGGTCCACCGGTTGGTGGTCTCGTACGGTTCGCGCGGCAACAGCGCGGGTAGCGAGATCTCCTGGGCGCCGATCGCGTCCATCTCCGCACGCACCACGTCCTCGACCTTGCGCAGCACGCGCAAGCCCAGCGGCAGCCACGAGTAGACACCCGGGGCGACGCGGCGCACGTAGCCGGCACGGACCAAGAGTTTGTGGCTGGGCACCTCCGCGTCGGCGGGATCGTCGCGGAGTGTTCGCAGGAACAGGCGGGAGAGGCGGGTGATCACGGAAGCACAGGGTAGTCGCTGGCCGGACGCCGGTCCCAGCGCATTACCGTATTCGTTCGTGCTGGTGCTGCTGCCTCCTTCCGAAACCAAGTCCGATGGCGGCGCTGGGGCGCCGCTCGCGCTGGACTCCTTGTCGATGCCGCAGCTCACGGCCGTGCGCACCCGGCTGATCGAGGAAGTGGTGCGGTTGGCGGCCGACCCGGAAGGCTCCCGCGCCGCGCTGGGTCTCGGCAAGGGGGCCGACGGCGAGATCGCGCGCAACGCCGCGCTGCGCACCTCGCCGACCCGTCCCGCGCTGGAGCGCTATACCGGCGTCCTCTACGACGCGCTCGACGCGCGCTCGTTCACCAAGGCGCAGCGCGCCAAGGCGTACGCCCGGCTCGGCATCGGCTCCGCCCTGTTCGGCGCGGTCCGCGCCGATGACCCGATTCCCGCCTACCGCCTGTCCGGCGGCTCGAAATTACCCGGGCTACCGACCCTGTCGGCGGTGTGGCGCGACGAGCTGGCCACCGCGCTGCTCACCGAGGCGGGCGGCGAACTCGTCGTCGACCTGCGTTCGGGCACCTATCAGCAGCTCGGGCGGGTGCCCGGCGCGATCACCGCCAACGTGCTCACCGAGCATCCGGACGGGTCACGCACGGTGGTGAGCCATTTCAACAAGCACCACAAGGGCTTGCTGGCGCGTGCCCTCGTGCTCACCAGAGCGGAACCGGCCGACGTGCGGGGCGTCGCGCGGGTGGCGGCCAAGGCCGGGTTGCGAGCCGAGATCGCCTCGCCCACCGAGCTTCTGATCATCACCTGAGTCGGTCCGGCCGGTCACCGGAGAGCGCGGCGAGTTCGGCATCGAGGTCGGCGCGTACGGGCGATGACCGACAGCATGATCCGAACCCACCGCGCCGGATCGCTCCCCGAGAGCTCGATCCAGCGAGCCGGCACGCGTTCCTCCACCGTCATGGCGCGAGTCTCACGGATCCGTGGGCGAGCGGCGAGGCGGTGGCGACCGGAATCACCTTCGGCCCGCCGTCGGATCACGGATCGACAGCGTGCTGTGCAGGAAGGTGCGGGGTTCGCCGACGGAACGTGATGCGCCGGAGATTTCGTCCGAATCGCCGGCGCATGGTGAAGGGTGTATGCCGGACAGTGGTAGTCGAGCCGCGTTCTCGCCCCGGCCGCGAGCGGCGGCACCGCCGATGCTCACCGATCGAATCGAGGAGACATGCAGACCATCGCGCACTGGCTCGACGGCAAGGACTTCGCCGGCACCGGCGAGACGACCGCACCGGTGACCAACCCGGCGACCGGCGCGGTGACCGGTCGGGTCGCGCTGGCGAACGCCGCCGACACCCGCGCGGCGATCGATTCCGCCGCGAAGGCCTTCCCGGCGTGGCGGGACACCTCGCTGACCCGGCGCACCCAGATCCTGTTCCGCTTCCGTGAGCTGCTGAACGAGCGCAAAGAGGAGCTGGCCCGGCTGATCACCGCCGAACACGGCAAGGTGCTCGCGGACGCGACCGGGGAGGTGAGCCGCGGCCTGGAAGTCGTCGAGTTCGCCTGCGGCATTCCACATCTGCTGCAGGGCGGCTATACCGAGAACGCCTCCACCAAGGTCGACATCTTCTCCATCCGCCAGCCGCTCGGCCCGGTCGCCGTCATCTCGCCGTTCAACTTCCCCGCGATGGTGCCGATGTGGTTCTTCCCGCTCGCCATCGCCGCGGGCAACACGGTGGTGCTCAAACCGAGCGAGAAGGACCCGTCCCCGTCACTGTGGCTGGCGCGGCTGTGGGCCGAAGCCGAACTGCCCGCGGGCGTCTTCACCGTGGTGCAGGGCGACAAGGTCGCGGTCGACGAGCTGCTGGACAACCCGGGCGTCAAGGCCGTCTCGTTCGTCGGCTCGACGCCGATCGCCCGGTACGTCTACCAGCGCGGCACCGGCGCGGGCAAGCGGGTGCAGGCGCTCGGCGGCGCGAAGAACCACATGGTGGTGCTCCCGGACGCGGACCTGGACCTGGCCGCCGACGCCGCGGTGAACGCCGGATTCGGCTCGGCGGGCGAGCGGTGCATGGCGATCAGCGTGGTGGTCGCGGTGGGCGGGGCGGCCGACGAGCTGGTCGGCAAGATCGCCGAACGGGCCGCGACCATCGAGACCGGTGACGGAACTCGCGGTGCGGACATGGGTCCGCTGGTCACCCGGGCGCACCGCGACCGAGTCGCGGACTACATCGCGGCGGGTGAATCCGCCGGAGCCACTGTGGTTCTCGACGGCCGGGGCGTCGAAGCGGACGGTGCGGCCGACGGCTTCTGGCTCGGGCCGACGATTCTGGACCAGGTCAGCACCGACATGAGCGTCTACACCGATGAGATCTTCGGACCCGTGCTGTCGGTGGTGCGCGTCGACACCTACGACGACGCGCTGGCGCTGATCAACGCCAATCCGTACGGCAACGGCACTGCCCTGTTCACCAACGACGGCGGCGCCGCTCGCCGCTTCCACAACGAGGTCGAGGTCGGCATGGTCGGCATCAACGTGCCGATCCCGGTGCCGATGTCCTATTACAGCTTCGGCGGCTGGAAGAACTCGCTGTTCGGCGACGCGCACGCGCACGGCGCCGACGGTGTGCGGTTCTTCACCCGCACCAAGGCGGTCACCACGCGGTGGCTCGATCCCAGCCACGGCGGACTGAACCTCGGCTTCCCGCGGAACAAGTAGGCCCCGGCGAAGTGATGCGAGGGCGATCCTCGACCAAGCGGTCACGGTGGCCGACCGGCACACCGTCTGACCGGCGGCCTTCGGCGCACGCGGGCGCCACGCCGACGGGAATGCCTTGCCGTGGCCGCTTGTTCGCCCGAAGGTGACCGATACCGCAGAGCTTTCCGCTGACCTGAAGAAGTATCTCGACGAGGAGAAGGTGTTCGCCACCGCGGCCACGATCGGCCCCAACGGGCAGCCGCACCTGACCGTGATCTGGTTGAAGCGCGACGGCAACGACCTGCTCTTCTCCACCACGACCGATCGCCAGCAGGGCAAGAACCTGGCGCGTGACCCGCGCATCACCGTGCTGATCAACCCGCCGGACAACCCCTACGTCTACGCGGAGATCCGGGGCAGCGCGACCCTCACGCCCGACCCGGACAAGACCCTGCCCGACGAACTGTCGGCGAAGTACACCGGACAGAAGTACGTGGACTTCAACCCCGCCTCGGTCAACGACGGCCCGCGCATCATCGTGCGCGTCACACCCCGCCGCGTGGCGGGCCGCTTCTGACGGCGCCGCCCACGGGGGCGGTCACCACGCCGGATCAAACAGCGCTTTGCTGCGCTTCTTCCTGAGCGTGCTGGGCCATGGCCAGTTGTTGCGGGGTGAAGCGCAGCGTGAGGGCGACCAATCCGGCCGCGAACGCGATGAGGGCGCAGACGAACAACACCAGGGTGTAGCCGTCGCCCAGCGCGGCGATCTCCGCCGACGTCATCCCGGCCACCTTCTCGGTGCGGCCGCCGAGCGACAGGGTGCGGGAGGCGGCGATCGGGGTGAGCAGACCGATGGCCACCGGCGTGGCCAGGTTCATGAACATCTGCCCGACCGCGGCCAGCGGGCCGATATTGGCCGGTGGCACACCGACCAGCACACACAGCGGTGCGAGCACCATGGCGATGCCGACGCCCAAACCGATCACCACGAGCAGTGGCAGCAGTGTCGCGAAGTACAGCACTTCGCCGTCGAGGGTCGAACCGAACAGCAGTCCCACGCCGAGCACCACCGAAGCGCCCGCGAGCAGCCAGCGCGGCGCGACGTACAGCGCGGCCTTGGAGGCCACCGCGCCGCCGATGCCGATGCCGACGGTGAACGGAATCGCCGCGACACCCGCCTTGAGCGGACCGTATCCGATGACGTTCTGCATGAACTGGGCGACGAAGAAGGTCATCGCGCCCAGCACGCCACCGGCCAGGAAGATCAGCAGGAAGGTGGCGACGCGGTCGCGGCTGTCGAACAGCGACCACGGCAACAGCGGGTCGTCCACCCGCCGTTCCAGCGCCACGAAGACGATCAGCAGCACCACGCCCGCGATCAGCGAGCCGATGATCGCCGGGTGGCCCCAGCCGAGCTCGGGGCCCTCGGTGGCGCCGAACACGATCGACGCGCAGGCGATGGTGCCGAGCACCGCGCCGGGAATGTCGAGAGCCGAACGGTGGTGTTCGGTGTCGGCGAGCTTGTAGGCCGCGCCGAGGATGATCAGCGCGCCGATCGGGACGTTGATCAGAAAGATCCACCGCCACGACAGCTGGGTCAGCGCGCCGCCGACCACGAGCCCGCCGACGGAGCCGATGCCGACCATCGAGCCGACGATCGCGATTGCCTGGTTGCGCGCCTTACCCGGCGCGAAGGTCGTCGCCACCAGCGCGAACGCGGTGGGTGCCGCGACCGCCGCGCCCGCGCCCTGGAAGGCCCGCGCCGCGAGCAGCATGGCCTGGTTCTGCGCGAGCCCGCACAACAGCGAGGCCAGCGTGAACACCGCGACGCCGACGACAAGCATGCGCTTGCGGCCGAAGGCGTCGCCGAGCCGGCCGCCGAGCAGCATCAGGCCCGCGAAGGTGAGCCCGTACGAGGTCACCGTCCACGCGCTGCCCGCGCTGGACAACCCCATCTCCTCTTGCAGTCGCGGCAGCGCGAAGATCACGACCGTGCCGTCGAGCACGACCATGAGCTGCAATCCGCTCAGCACTAGGATCGCGAGCCCGAAGGCCCGCTGCGTCACTGGATACTGCATCGTCGCAGCGGGGTTCCGAAGCACAGTGAGTCACTGTAATTGATGCCGCTGCCGTATTTGTCCGCCCACCGACCCGGACGGCCCCACGACGGGCAGCGGTCCCGGCGATCCCGCCGGTCATCGACGACGCGGATCACGGACTGGTCCGGCTCGATGCGATGAGGCACAGTCCCTGCTTCCCTGTATCGAGCCGCACTCCGGTACGGCGTGGGCGGCGAACGCTAGCCCGCCGCGGAGTCGGCGCGCGGGACGCTCGCGTCCGCGGAGAATCCGGCGGTCGGGCCGATCACCACGATGGCGGGCGGGCGGATGCCTTCGGCCCGCACCCGGGCGGCCACGGTGCCGAGATCGGCGCGCAGCACACGCTGGGTGCGCAGCGTGCCTTCCTGGATGACGGTGGCGGGTGTGCCCGCCGGGCGACCGCCCTCCAGCAGCGCGGTGGCGAACTGCTCGATCCGCTCCACCGCCATCATCAACACCAGGGTGCCGCGAAGGCGGGCCAGCGCGGGCCAGTCCACCAGCGAATCCGGATGGTCCGGCGCGACGTGCCCGCTCACCACCACGAATTCGTGGGTGACGCCGCGGTGGGTCACCGGGATGCCTGCGGCCGCGGGCACCGAGATCGGGCTGGTGACGCCGGGCACCACCGTGACCGGAACCCCGGCGGCCACACAGGCCTCGAGTTCCTCGTAGCCGCGTCCGAACACGTACGGGTCACCGCCCTTGAGCCGCACCACGAACTTGCCCGCCTTTGCGCCGTCGATCAGCGCGTTGTTGATCGCTTCCTGCGCCATCGCCCGCCCGTAGGGGATCTTGGCGGCGTCGACCACCTCGACCTCCGGCCCGAGTTCGGCGAGCAGCTCCGGCGGCGCGAGCCGGTCGGCGACCACCAGATCCGCCCTGGCCAGCAGCCGCCGCCCGCGCACGGTGATCAGGTCGGGGTCGCCCGGCCCGCCGCCGACCAGGGCGACGCCGGGCGCGATCGGCGTCGAGTCGTCGCTCACCACACCGGATTGCAGGGCCTCCAGCAATGCGTTGCGCACGGCCGCCGAACGCCGGTGCTGCCCGCTCGCCAGCACGCCGAGCGTCAGCCCGTCGTAGCGCGCGGTGGCCGGGGTGACCGCGGTGCCCAGCCGAGCGGTGTCGGCTCGCACGCAGAAGATCCGCCGCCGGGTCGCCTCGGCGACCACCGCCGCGTTGGTCTCGGGCTCGTCGGTGCACGCGATCGCGTACCACGCGCCGTCGAGGTCACCGTCGGCGTAGTCGCGCAGCGTGACGGTGATCTGCCCGGAGGTCGCCATCCCCTCGACCGCGGGCGTGACGGCGCGGCTGACCACGTGGACGTCCGCGCCGGAGGCGATCAGCAGTCCCAGTCGGCGCTGCGCCACCGACCCACCGCCGACCACGACGACACGCCGTCCGTGCAGATCGAGCCCGACCAGGTAGTTCGGGTCGCCGGTGGGCTGGTCTTGCGTTGCGTCTGACGTGTTCGGCACAAGTTTCGAGCCTACGGCGTGACCGTCCGGCACCGGCAATCGACCGGCACGCCCGGCCCTCGCGCATCGGCGTGGCGCAGCCGAACGGCACCATGCGCCGCAGCCGGGCCCCGAGCGGTGCTGGGCGGAGCGGGGCGACGGGCCAGGGCCACCGCCCGGCCCGCAACTGTGACCAGCGGTTACGAGCGATCCGGCAGCACGCGGCGGTAGGTTGCGGAGGAGTCGCTCGGAAAGGCGGACCGATGAAGCAGCTCAGACCGCAACGACTGCTCGACGTGGCCTACGACGAGGCGCTGCGTGGACTCGCCGAAGGCGGGATCCCGATCGGCGCCGCGCTGTTCGACGCTGGCGGCACGCTGCTCGGGCGCGGGCGCAACCGCCGGGTGCAGTCCGGCGACCCCAGCATGCATGCCGAGACCGACGCCTTCCGCGCGGCGGGACGGCGGCGCGACTACCGCGGCACCATCATGGTCACCACACTCTCGCCCTGCTGGTACTGCAGCGGCCTGGTCCGCCAGTTCGGCATCGGCGCGGTGGTGGTCGGGGAGTCGCAGACCTTCTCCGGCGGCCACAAGTGGCTCGCCGGGCACGGCGTCGCGGTCACCGTCCTCGAGGACCGGCGGTGCATCGATCTGATGACCCGGTTCATCGCCGAGCATCCCGCGCTGTGGCACGAGGACATCGGGTCCGCCGACGATCTCGAGGCCTGAGCCGCCTGCTCAGCGGAAGTACGGATACTCCTGCACCCAGTGGAATCCGCGGCTGCGCAGCGGGAAGTCGTCGAGGGCGACCGAGGTCAGCGCGATCGAGACCGGCTGTCCGGCGAGCGCGCCCGACAAAGTCAGCCGCTCGGGTCCCGGCCGGTCGAATCCGAAATTGCCCAAGGGTTGTGGCTGCGAGCCAACGGCTGCCGGTGGCGCGACCATGACCAGCGTGCGCGCGTCGGGATCGACCAGGGCGAGCACCGGAACCAACTGGCCGTCCATTCGCTGCACGGAAGCACCGTCGCGGTCGAAAACAACCCGTTGCCACCGTAATTGGTCGGTGGTCAGCGGTGGTAGCGGTTTGCCGTCCACGCTGAATTCGGTGACCGCCCAGATGCCGTACAAGGGAGGTTCCGGTCGCCCCGCGCCTTGCTCGGTCCACCTTTCCCAGCCGGTGTACGCGTTCGAGAACACCAGCCACACCCCGAGCGCGATCTGCGCCGCGGCCGCGATCCGGTTCGCCCGCGGCGTGCCCAGCAGCGGAGGCGTCGTGGACGGTCCGGTCGGCCGGTTCAGCACGAGCACGTTCACCAGACGCCCCGCCTCCGGCGCGAGCAGCACCAGGCACAGCAGCATCAGGTGGAACGAGAGGATCTTCGCGGGCACGTCGTAGGTCATGTCCAGCACGAACACCTGAGTCGTGCACACCAGGCTCAGCATCGCGCCCACCAGCGCGGTGCGCGGTACGAACAGCAGCACGCCGCCGAGCAGTTCCGCACAGCCCAGCAGGATTTCGTATTGCGGCGACACGCCGATGTGATTCCACAGCACCGCCATCGGACTGAAATTCCCGTAGGGCTCGAGCAACCGGCTCAGCGGCGTCGGCGGCATCTGGGTGGGGATGGCCTTCGCCATGCCGTAGGCGATCATCTGCCCGGCCAGGCACACCCGCACGAACAGCAGAAACCACGGCTGCACGGCCCGGTAGTGCGGACGATCCCGATCCAGCACGCTCCAAATCACCGTTCCGAGCAGCGCGGCCACGAGCAGGACGAACACCAGCACCCAGAAGTAGGCCTGGTCGCCGCTGATCGACGACGTGTTCGCCGCGACGGAGGTGCCGAACACCCGCGTACCGGACCACTCGACCAGGGGGCGCAGCGCGCGGGCCGCGCCGGAGTTCACCCAGTCCGGCAGCCATTCACGCGTCAGTCCGAGAAACTCGGGGACGATCGCCGGGTACACCAGGCAGAACAGCCCGAAGTACAGGAAACCGAAGCGGAACGCCACCCGGGTCGCCGCGCGCCAGGGACGGATACCGGCGCCCTGCGCGTCCGCGGCTTCCGTCCGGTCGAGGATCGCTTCGGTCACGGCGGTCCTTCCAGTCCGAGTTGTGGCAGACCGAAGGTATCGAAAAGTGCCGTGGCCGTAGTACGTTTCGGCGCGATCGCGCACGGCCGCCGCAACTCGGGTCAGCGGAAGTACGGGTACTCCTGCACGAAATGGAAGCCCCGGCTGCGCAGCGGGAAGGAGTTCAGGTCCATCCGATCGAGCGATATCGTCACGGGTGTCCCGTTCAGCTCACCGGTCAGCCGCAAGGTGTCCGTGGCGGGCCGGGTGAAGGCGAAGGCGCCCAGAGGTGCGGGCTGAGCGTCCGGCGACGGCGGCGCCGCAGACAGCACCAGGGTGTGCGCGGCCTCGTCGACCACTGCCACGACGGGCAGGAACGAGTCGTCCATCCGCTGCACGGTCGTGTGCCCGCGATCGACGACCAGCCGGCGCCAGCGGCCCTCGTCGGTGATCAGCGGCGGCGCGGGATGGCCGTCCCTGGTGAACTCGCCGACGGTCCAGATGCCGTACAGCGGAGGTTTCGGCGCGCCGTCACCCGACTCGCGCCAGGATTGCCAGCCGATGTGCACGCCACCCACGAGTACCCACAGTCCGAGCGCCACTTGCACCGCCGCCGCGATCCGATTCGCGCGGCGGGAGCCGAACAGCGGGGGCTGTGTGGCCGGTTCGGACGGGCGTTCCAGCACCAGCACATTCGCCAACCGACCGGCCTGCGGGGCCAGTACCACCAGTGCGAGCAGCAGCAGGTGGAACGAGAGGATCTTCACCGGTACGTCGTAGGTCATGTTCAGCACGAAGACCTGCGCCATGCTCACCAGGCTGAGCAGCGCGCCCGCCGTCGCGGTGCGGGGCAGGAACAACAGCAGACCGCCGAGCACTTCGGCCGTACCGAGCAGGATTTCGTACACGGGCGCGGCGCCCACCTGGTTCCAGAGCACCGACGCCGGGCTCATCGTCCCGTACGGTTGCAGGAGCGCGGCGAGCGACGGCGACGGCATCTGCGACGGAATCGCCTTGGCCAGGCCGTAGAAGAGCATCTGCCCGCCCAGGCACAGCCGGACGAACAATACGAACCAGCTGCGCAGTCTCGTGTACTCCCGGCGGCGTCGATCGAGAATCGACCAGACGAGCGTGATCAGCACCGCCGCGACGAGTTCGCAGAAGATCAGCAGCCAGATGGCGGCTTGGTCGCCGCTGCCGGAGTCCTCGTGCAAGACGGCCTCCACGCCGAAGACGTGGTCGCCGACCCAGCCGACCAGCGGGCTCGTCGCTCGCATCTGCCACAGGATCGCGCTCTCCGGCAGCCATCTGCTCGCGACGCCGGTGAACACGAAAAGGATCTGCGCGAACAGCACACAGAACAGACCGAAGTAGGCGAAGACGAAGCGGAACGCGATCCGGGCGGGCAGGCTCCATGGCCGCTCGCCGGCGGCCGCCACCTCGCCGACACCAGGCGCCACGACATCCGTCTCGACGGTACTCACATCGCCCTCCTCGCCGACCGACACTTCCGCGAGCCGAAGGTATCCGACCAGGTCATGGGATGACCTCCGGGAAAACCCTGGACTTTCGGGTCCTTCTTCCGGCCTACGTGCCTGCCCCACCCCCGGCGCCGAGGCCCGGCCGGATTCGTGCTCGGTTCCGGCCCGCCGATAACTAGAACGCGTTACAGTCGCGTATCCCGGCGCACCCGAGCGGGGCATCCGGGCCGCACGTGTCAGGAGGACATGATGACCGACGATCCGGACCCGGCACAGCGACAGCAGCTGACCGTCAGCGAACGCGACCTCGACACGCTCGCGGGGGACCTGGCGCGCTGGCTGCAGACGAAGGTCGAGTCGGACGAACTGCCGCGGATCTCCGATCTGTCGCGTCCGCAGTCCGGGGGCATGTCCAGCACATCGATCCTGTTCGACGCCGAGTGGCGCGCCGCGGGAGGAACGGAGCGCGGGTCGTTCGTCGCGCGGATGGCGCCCGAGGCCGGGTCGTTCCCCGTCTTCGAGACCTACGACCTGGCCACCCAATACCAGGTGATGGCGGGGGTGGCCGCGGCGACCGACGTGCCCGTGCCGGGCCTGTGCTGGCTGGAGAACGACGAAAAGCCGCTGGGCGCACCGTTCTTCGTGATGCGCCGCGTCGACGGACGGGTACCGACCGACAATCCGCCGTACGTGTTCGTCGGCTGGCTGTTCGACGCCGGCCCCGCCGAACGTCTGCGGCTCACACGCAACACCGTCGAGGTGATCGCCAAGATCCACGGCATTCCCGAGCCCGCGGCACACTTCCCGATGCTGGACGGACCCGGCGATTCACTGCGCAGGCACGTCGATGCCCAGCGCTCGTGGTACCGCTGGGCGCTCGCGGACGACGGCTTCGAGATCCCTCTGATCGAACGAAGTTTCGCGTGGCTGGACGAGCACTGGCCCACCGACCCGGGTCCGGACGTGCTGAGCTGGGGCGACGCCCGGCCCGGCAACATCATCTACCGCGACTTCGACCCGGTGGCGGTGCTGGACTGGGAGATGGCCGCGCTGGCGCCGCGCGAACTCGACCTGGGCTGGGTGATCTTCATCCACCGGTTCTTCCAGGATCTGGCCACCCGTTTCGGCCAGCCCGGCCTCCCCGATTTCCTGCGCCGCGACGACGTGGTGTCGACCTACGAAACACTGACCGGTCATACGGTGCGCGACCTCGACTTCTACATCGTCTACGCCGCGCTGCGGCACGCGATCGTGATGGCCCGGATCAAGCGCAGGATGATCCATTTCGGCGAGGACACCGACACGCCGGATCGCGACGACTACGTCATGCACCGGGCAAGCCTGGAAGCGCTGCTCGACGGAACCTACGAATGGGACTGACCATGCCTGTGCCTTTGGACGAATACCCCATCCACCAGACCCCGCTGTCGCTGGCGCGCGTGGCTTCCAGCGACCGCAACTTCTACGACCGCAGCTACTTCAACGCCCACGACCGCGACGGCGGCACGTTCCTCATCACCGGTTTCGGCGTGTACCCCAACCTCGGGGTGACCGACGCCTACGCCGCCGTGCGGCGCGGCGACACGGTGCGCGCCGTGCGCTTCTCCGACGCGCTCGGCGATCGGAGCCTCGACCAGCGCGTCGGCGGATACCGCGTCGAGGTGCTGGAGCCGCTGCGGCGCATCCGGGTGGTCTGCGACCACGACGACCTCGGCTTCGACCTCACCTGGACCGGCGCCTTCCCCGCCGTGCAGGAGCAACCGCATGTCATCCTCACGGGCAACCGGCCGATCATCGACGCGTCGCGGTTCGCGCAGGTCGGCTCGTGGGCGGGGACGCTGCGGGTGGACGGCGAGGACATCGCGGTCGACCCGGCGGTGTGGACCGGGACCAGGGACCGCTCGTGGGGCATCCGCCCGGTCGGCGAGACCGAGCCGCCCGGCCGCGCGGCCTCCGAGCCCGCGGGCGGGTTCTGGTGGCTGTACGTGCCGCTGCGCTTCGAGGATTTCGCCGTCGTGGTCATCGTGCAGGAGGAACCGGACGGCAGGCGCACGCTCAACGACGCGACCCGGATCTGGCCAGACGGACGCACCGAGCAACTCGGCTGGCCCCGGATCTCCGTCGATTACCGTTCCGGCACAAGGATCCCCGTCGGCGCGCGACTCGAGCTGACCACGCCGGACGGCAAGCCCCTGGAGATCGAGATCACGCCGGGCATCGGCGTCCCGCTGCACGTCGGCTGCGGCTACGGCGGCGATCCCGACTGGCAGCACGGTCAGTGGAAGGGCCGCGACTGGTCGTCCTCGAGCCGCTACGACCTCACCGACCCGGCCATCGTCGCCCGCACCCCGTACGGCGTGATCGACCACGTCGCCCGGGCGCGCTGCGGCGATGCCGAGGGCTGGGGCCTGTTCGAACACGCCAGCATCGGCCGCCACGACCCCACCGGCTTCGCCGACTGGGGCTCGGTGGCACCCTGAACCAACCGCCCGGACCGAAGCGACCGTGCGCGGTCACCCGCGCCATCACGTCGACGAACCGCGTCCGCCGGTGATCGCCGCTCACACGATCGGATGCGGCCCGCACCGCGCGGCCGCGAGCACCACGCCGTGCACGACGCGCTTGGGCAGCACCAGCGGCCCACCCCCGGTGGCGAGCAACGCCGCCGCCTCCGCGACGCTTGCCGTGCCGAGGGCCGCCTGTGTCCGGTCTCTCGGGTTGGGGACGGCGACGGCCGACAGTTCGTCAGCGGAATAGGACCGAAGCGGCACCTGGAGTTCGGCGGCGACGGCCCGTAGTCCTGGTTCGGCGGAACGCTGCGTGATGGTGGCCAGGCATGCGATCCGGTGCTCGCCCACCCCTTCGCGCAGTGCCTCGCGGATCACGCGCGCCGAGGTGCGCGGTCGCAGGCCGATGCCGACGACGACCTCAGCCGAGAGCACGGCAACTCGCGAACCGCTCTGCCGCCGTGACGAATCGCCGCACCGCCTCCGGATTCCCGGCCGGATGGGTGTGCAGGTAGGAGGCGTGCACATTGCCGCTCAGCGCACCCTCCCGGACGCGCTCTCCCGCGCTCCCGAGCCAGCCCCACGCCGGAGTCCGTGACGGCGCGGACACCAGGCCCGTGCGGTGGAATTCGTGACCGCGAACCCGTTCCCCGGCCCGCCACAGCGGCGAGTCGGCCAGCGCGACGGCGTCCCGGTAACCGAGGGTCAGGCGCGGCCCGAACGCGGCGTCGGCCTCCACCACCCCGGCCATCGGATGCCCGTCCAGCGAACGGGTCAGATACAGCAGCCCGGCGCATTCGGCGTGCACCGGCATCCCGTGCCGGGCGGCTTCGGCCACCGCGCGCAACAGGCCGGAATTGGCGGCCAGCTCCGCGGCATGTTCCTCGGGGAAACCACCCGGCAACACCAATCCCGTTGTTCCATCAGGCAATTCGTCGTGCAGCGGATCGAACACGACCACCCGCGCCCCCGCGGCCACCAGCAGCTCACGGTGCTCGGCATAACCGAACGTGAACGCCGGGCCCCCGGCAACCGCGATCCAAGGCCCCTCCCGATCAGCGGCGCCCCCGGCGACTCCCCCACGAAACGTCGACGGCTCCCGGGGTCCGGCTCCCTCCGCAGACGCCGTCGCCCGCGAGATGGCGGCTCCATCGAGGGATGTCGTGGCGGACAGCCCTTCGAGCCCACGCACGGCCGCGGCCGGATCCCACGCCGGTCCGTTGACCGACGCGCGTGCGAGTGCCGCGATGGCGTGCAGGTCCACATGCGCGGCGACGAGCTCGGTCATCGCCGCTACCGCCGCCGTCGCGGCCGCACCGTGTTCCACCGCGGGGATCAGCCCGAGATGCCGGGACGGGACCTCGAGGTCCGCCAGCCGCGGCAGCGAGCCGAGCACCGGCAACCCGACGCGATCGCAGGCGGCGCGCAGCACCTGGTCGTGCCGTTCGCTGCCGACCCGGTTGAGGATCACGCCTCCCAGCCGGACTCCGCTGTCGAAGGTGGCGAATCCGTGCAGCAGCGCCGCCAGGCTCTGGCTGTGCCCCCGGGCGTCCACCACGAGCACCACCGGCGCTCCCAGCAGAGCCGCCACCTGCGCCGTCGACCCCTCCGCCACCGGACCGGAGTGGTCGTCATCGATCCGGCCGTCGAACAACCCCATCACACCCTCGACCACAGCGAGGTCGCACCCCTGCGCACCGTGCCGGAACAGCGGCAGCACCCGCTCCGTCCCTACCAGCACCGGATCCAGATTTCTCCCCGGCCGCCCCGCGGCCAGCCCGTGATATCCCGGATCGATGTAATCGGGCCCCACCTTGAACGGCGCCACCCGATGTCCCACCCGCCGCAACGCCCCCACCAACCCCGTAGCCACCGTCGTCTTCCCACTCCCCGACGCCGGCGCGGCCACCACCACGGCCCTCATCCCCGCCTCCGCTGCGCGAGTGGCACACCCTTGTGCGGGCCTCTCGCGATTCGCCGCACGGATGTGCCACTCGCGGCGATCACCATTCGATGCCTCGTTGGCCTTTGCGGCCGGCGTCCATGGGGTGTTTGAGTTTGGTCATTTCGGTGACGAGGTCGGCGGCGTCCAGGAGGGGTTGGGGGGCGTCTCGGCCGGTGATGACGACGTGCTGGTTGCCTGGGCGGTTGCGGAGGGTGTCGACGACTTCCGCCAGGTCGACCCAGCCCCATTTGAGCGGGTAGGTGAACTCGTCGAGTACGTAGAAACGGTGCTGTTCGGCCCGCAGGCGGCGGGCGATCTCCTGCCAGCCGGCCAGCGCGGCCGCGGCGTGGTCCTGCTCGGTGCCCTGTTTTCGGGTCCAGGACCAGCCCTCGCCCATTTTGTGCCATTCGACCGAGCCGCCCGCGCCGGTCTGTTCGTGCAGCGCGCCGAGGGCGCGGAAGGCGGCTTCCTCCCCGACCTTCCACTTCGCGCTCTTGACGAATTGGAACACCGCCACGTCGAAACCCTGGTTCCAGGCCCGCAGCGCCATCCCGAACGCGGCCGTCGACTTACCCTTGCCCGGCCCGGTGTGCACCGCGAGCACCGGCTGGTTGCGCCGCTGCCGCGTGGTCAGCCCGTCGTCGGGAACGGTCTCCGGAACACCCTTGGGCATCGAATCTCCTTGCTGGTCCTCGGATCACTACACCGCGTCCGCGCCGGGAACGCCGGTGATCGCCGTGCTCGGCCCCTGCCGACATCCCGTTCGACGCGTGCTCTCCACCGGCCGGGCCGAGCGCGCCGCCGACGCGACGGCCTGGACCCGACACACCGAAGTCACGCCGCCCACACCGACGTTCCGCTCGGGCCTCCGGAACCGGCGCGAACGACGTCGGCGACCGAATCGCCGGTCAGCTCGGTCAATCGGAGATATCCCCCGCGCAGGTCGCGCGCCAGATCCGCGGCGAGCCCGAGCCGGATCATGCCGCGTTCGCAGTCGACCACGATCGAGGCGACCGCCTCTCCGGCGAGCAGACGGGCGGCAGCACGGGCGCGGGGAACCGGGTCGACGCCGCCCGTGGCGCGACCGTCGGTGAGCAGCACCAGCATCGGCCTGCGACGCGGATCGCGCACGCGCTCCCGGAGCACGACCTCACGGGCCTTCAACAGGCCCGCGGCCAGCGGCGTCTTCCCGCCCGTGCGCATGCCGGCCAGCCTGCGCACAGCGATGTCGACCGACGAGGTGGGCGGCAGCACGAGCTCGGCTTCCGCGCCTCGCACGGTGACCACGGCGACCTTGTCCCGGCGCTGATAGGCGTCACGCAGCAACGCGACCACCGCGCCGGTGACGGCGGACAATCGGTCGCGGGCGGCCATCGAACCGGACGCGTCGACGACGAAGACGATCAGATTGCCCTCCCGCCCTTCGCGATACGCCCCACGGAGATCGTCGGCGGACAGCAACAACGGCCCGTCGCCGCGTCCGCGGGACCGCTGATGCGGGGCGGCCGCGAACACCGTGCCGAGCAGGTGCAGGCCCGAGGAGGTATCGGTGCTGGAGCGCACCACCCGGCCGTGCCGTGATTCCGCGCGCGAGCGGCGTCCCGGAGCGCCTTCGCCGACGCCGGGCACCTCCCAGCGCGGTGTCCGCGCACCGGCGGAAACCGGTGCGCCACTGCGGCCTTCCGGCGCATGGCCGCTGCCCGGACCGTCGGGCGGCGACGGGTCGTCAGGGCCGTCGGTGTCGTCGCCGGAAGCATTGTCCGGCTCCCCGGCGTCCCGTGGCGCGCCGTCCGGCTCGGACGCGCCGCTGGGCGTGGACGTCTCCTCCTCGCGTCGCGCCTGGTCGGCGGCATCGCGCATGGCGTCGTCGAGCTGTTGTTCGCTGATGCCGGGCTCGTCGAACGGATCGCGCCTGCGCCGGTGCGGCAGCGCCAGTTCGGCGGCCACCCGCACGTCGTCCTCGGTGACCGCGTCGCCCCCGCGCCAGGCGGCGTGGGCCGTCGCCGTGCGCGCCACGACCAGGTCGGCACGCATCCCGTCGACGTCGAAGGAGGCGCACAGCGCGGCGATCCGGCGCAGTTCCACGTCGTCGAGCGTCACCCGGCCCAGCCGGTCGCGCGCGGCCAGGATCTTCTCGGCCATCTCGTGGTCCGCCGCGGCGTACCGCGCGGCGAATGTGTCCGGGTCGGCCTCGTAGTCCAGCCTGCGGCGCACCACCGCCATGCGGACGTCCACGTCCCGGGATGCGGCCACATCCACGGTCAGCCCGAACCGGTCCAGCAGTTGCGGACGCAGCTCGCCTTCCTCCGGATTCATGGTGCCCACCAGCACGAAACGCGCCGGATGCGAGTGCGACACACCGTCGCGCTCGATGTGCACCCGGCCCATCGCCGCGGCGTCCAGCAGCACGTCCACCAGATGGTCGTGCAACAGGTTGACCTCGTCGACGTACAGCACGCCGTGATGGGCGGCGGCCAGCAGACCGGGGCGGAACGCCTGCTCCCCGTCTCGCAGCACGCGCTCCAGATCCAGCGAGCCGACCACGCGGTCCTCGGTCGCGCCCACCGGCAGCTCTACCAAGCGGGCGGGCCGCGCCCCGGTCTCGTCCACCACCGGCGGCAGCAACTGCGCCAGCGCGCGCACCACGGTCGACTTCGCGGTGCCCTTCTCACCACGCACCAGCACGCCGCCGATGCCGGGATGCACCGCGCACAGGATCAGCGCCAGCTGCAGCCGTTCCTGCCCGACCACCGCCGAGAAGGGGAAGCCCGCCTCACCGTCCGAACCGGAAAGCGTTCGGCTGTGCTGGTCGGACGTCGGCACTGTTTCGGCATGGGACACGGACACGCCCCAACTCTAAGGGCGCGGCCTCATCGACCCGACAGTGCCCTTCGATTCAGAACCGATGCGACGGGGGGCCGAAAACGCGGCGCCCGCCCCGGAGATTTCCGGAGCGGGCGCGAAGTGGCGGCACGGAGGCTGCTACTCCCCTCCCCTGCGCATCGGCACGTTCGCGACGCCGTCCTCGTCGAATTCTTCGCCGTCGACCTTGAAGCCGTGCTTGGTGTACAGGTCGATCAGGTAGCTCTGGGCGCTCAGACGTACCGTCGCCGAGCCGACCTCGGCCAGCGCCGCCTGCAGCAGGCGCGTGGTGTATCCGTGCCCGCGGGCGGGCGCCGCGGTGCAGAGCCTCCCGATGCGGAAACTCTTCACACCGTCGTGGTGCTCCTCGCACAGCCGCAGTGTGGCGATGACCTCGCCCTCGTCATCGAGCCAGAAGTGCCGCGTCTCGGGAAGCAGATCCTTCCCGTCCAGTTCGGGATACGCGCACTTCTGCTCGACGACGAAGACTTCGACGCGAAGTTTCAACAGCTGGTAGAGCGTCGCGGTATCGAGATCCTGCGCCCAGGAACGTTTGAGAGCAACCGTTGACATCATCGCGCCTTGCTATCACAACCTAGGCGTTCGCCGCGACCCCCGCGTGTTTCGGCGTGTTGTCGCCGCCGTCGACCAGGTTCAGCGCCTTGGAGGTCCAATCCCACACTTCGTGGAACAGCGCCGGGTCCTCGGAGAGCTTCACGCCCAGCGAGGGCACCATCTCCTTCAGCTTCGGCGTCCACTCGGCGTACTCCTGCGGGAAGCACCGCTGCAGCACGTCCAGCATGGCGGTGACGCAGGTGGAGGCGCCCGGGGAGGCGCCGAGCAGACCGGCGATGGTGCCGTCCTGCGCGGCGATCACGGCGGTGCCGAACTCGAGCACGCCGCCCACGCCCTTGCGGCGGATGACCTGCACGCGCTGGCCGGCGGTGATCAGCTCCCAGTCCCTGGCCTCGGCGCGCGGAATGAACTCCGACAGCGTGACCACCTTGCCCGCCTCGGACTTCAGCAGCTCACTGACCAGGTACTTGGTCAGGCCGAGTTCGGTGACGCCGACGCCGAGCAGCGAGAAGATGTTGTTCGGCCGCACCGACTTGAACAGGTCGGTGTTCTTGCCGTCCTTGAGGAACTTCGGCGTCCAGCCCGCGTACGGGCCGAACAGCAGGCCCGGCTTGCCCTTGATCACGCGGGTGTCCAGGTGCGGAACCGACATCGGCGGGGCGCCGACCGCGGCCTTGCCGTACACCTTGGCCTCGTGCTGCTGGATCAGCGCCGGGTTGACGCAGCGGAAGAACTGACCGCTGACCGGGAACCCGCCGAATCCCCTCGCCTCCCTGATGCCTGCCTTCTGCAGCAGCGGCAGGGCGCCGCCGCCCGCGCCGACGAAGACGAACTTGCTGATCAGCGTGCGCGTCTCCCGGGTGCGCACGTTGCGCACGGTAACCAGCCAGGACCCGTCGGACTGCTTGGACAGGTCGCGCACCTCGTGCCCGAAGGCCAGGTCCGCGCCGGAGGCGCCGAGATAGGCGAGCAGTTCCTGGGTGAGGGAGCCGAAGTCGATGTCGGTGCCGCCGTCGGTCCAGTTCAGCGCGATCGGGTCGCTGAAGTCGCGTCCGCGCGCCATCAGCGGCAACCGCCGGGTGAACTCGTCGGGGCTGTCGATGAACTCCATGCCCTCGAACAGCGGGTGCGGCGCCAGGGCTTCGTACCGCTTGCGCAGGTACTCCACGTTGTCGGCGCCGTGCACGAAGCTGACATGCGGGATCGGGTTGATGAAGGCGGACGGGTCACGGAGGATGCCGTTCTCCACGCCGTAGGACCAGAACTGGCGGGAGACCTGGAACCGCTCGTTGATGTCGACGGCCTTGGTGATGTCCACCGAGCCGTCCGGCAGCTGCGGGCTGTAGTTCAGCTCGCAGAGCGCGGAGTGCCCGGTACCCGCGTTGTTCCACGGATCGCTGCTCTCCGCCGCGGCGGCGTCGAGCCGCTCGAACAGGGAGATCGACCAGTCCGGCTGCAGCTGCCGCAGCAGCGCGCCGAGAGTGGCACTCATGATGCCGGCACCGATGAGTACTACATCGGTCTTTTCAGTCATGGCAGCGTTCGGCACGGGTAGATCGACTTCCTTGTCCTTCTGCGCGGGCCCACCGGGCGGGTGGACCTGCCTGGGCACGGTGTGGTTGTGGCTCGGTTCCGGCGACCGCCGGCCCCGAACGGCATGGCGGGATTTAGGTTACCCGTCGTTCACCTAAGCCCAATTGTGCACCTCACCACGCCGCCACCCCGCAGCGAACCTGCCGAATGTGCGGAATGCGACAGAGATCGTCGTCACTCGGGCGGCGGGCGGGCGGCCATGGTCTGTCGGTGCGTGACGCTGTCCAATACATTGGTCGCGTGACGAACGAACAGTCGCTTGCCGAACCGGTCAGCACTTCGCCGGATGGCGAAGGTTGGCGCCCCGACGTCCTGGGTCCGCAGTACGAGCAGCGCACGCTGCCCCTGGGCCCCGATCCCGACGGCGAGGGCGAGGGCGAGGTGGTCGCCACACTGGTGCGCTACGTGCCCTCCGGCGTCGTCGAGCAGACCGCGGGCGCGGTGCTCTACGTCCACGGCTTCACCGACTACTTCTTCCAGGAGCACCTCGCCGAGCACTTCGCCGCGCGCGGGTTCCAGTTCTACGCACTCGACCTGCGCAAATGCGGACGGTCCCTGCGTGATGGGCACACCCCGCACTATGTGACGGATCTCGCTTTCTACGACCGGGAGCTGGCCGAGGCACTGCGGATCATCCGGGCCGAGACCGGTGCTCCGGTCGTGCTCAACGCCCACTCCACGGGCGGTCTGGTCGTGTCGCTGTGGCTGGATCGGCTCAACCGCGCCGAGGGAACGGCCGCGGCCGGCATCACCGGTGTGGTGCTCAACAGCCCGTGGTTCGACCTGCAGGGTCCGGCGTACTACCGCAGCATCGGAACGCCGATCATCAAAGCGGTCGGACGGTTCAGGAAGATGGCCCAGCTACCCGGCGGCAAGATCAGCGCCTACGGCGACAGCCTGCACCACTCGGTGTCCGGCGAGTGGAACTACAACTTGGACTGGAAACCGTTGCACGGCTTCCCGGTCCGGCTCGGCTGGCTGCGGGCGATCCGCAACGGCCACGCTCGGCTGCACCAAGGCCTCGACATCGGCGTCCCCTCGCTCATCCTGCGCTCCCGGATGACCAAGTTCGCCAAGGAGTACGGCCCCGCCGTGGACGTGGCCGACGCGGTGCTCGACGTCAGGCAGATCCAGCGCTGGTCGGGCTGCCTCGGCGATCGCACGAACATGGTGCCGATCGACGGCGCCAAGCACGATGTGTTTCTCTCCGGCCCCAAACCGCTGGCCCAGGCGTTCCGCGAACTCGACAGCTGGCTGGACTGGCTGGCCGCCTATCAGGCGGACGCGAACTCACCAGAGGCTGGTGCGTAGCACGATCTCGGTGGCCAGTTCGTGGTCGGCCTCGGTGGCCACGTCGGTGACGTCCACCTCCACCACCCGGAACTCGCCGTAGACGAACCGCCCCGAGGTGTCGGCCACCTGGCGCGGCAGATTCTTGGTGACCAGCAGCGTGGTCGGCACCTCGACCGGGCCGGTCGCCGCGTCCGCCACCGCCCCGTCGGCGCCGGGGGTGGCCGGATGACCGCGATCGGCCACCACCAGGCTCTGGAAACGGCCGAATCCGCGCGCGCACGCCTGCCAGGCCAGCACGGCGCCCGCACCGCACCCGGCCACGTTCACCCACGGCAGCCCCAGGGCGTCCAGGATCGCGGTGACGCCGGCCGCGTCCAGACCCTCGATCGACTCCACCGCGAAGGTACGCAGATCCGAATTGTGCAGCCGGGCGCACACCTGATCGAAGACATCCGCCGGGTCGCCCGCGTCGGGCAGCAGCAGCACGCTGTGCCGGGATTCCGGCCCGCCGATCCGCACGGTCCACGCCCGGTCACCCACCGTGATCTGCCGAGATTCCATGCCGAATCACGCTACACGGATCACGGCGCCGCGGCGGTGGGTCGGGGGTGCCGGATTCAGGCGAGCAGGCGCATCCCGGCCCGCTCACCTGCGTTGGGATCGAAGGTGACGGTCAGCTCACAGCCGGCCTCCTGACCGAGCTGCTGGATCAGCGCGTCGGCGAAGTCCGCGCCGTCGGCGGCCCGGCGCAGCGCCTGGCGCACGGTGTCGGCGCGCTCCACCACGATTTCGCTCGAATCGAGCAGTCCGAGCAGCACGTCGGTGACGGCCTCCGGGTCCTGCTTGTAGCCGCGGCGCAGCACCCAGTGGATCTCGGCGAGCACGATCATCGTGATGTAGCCGGGTTTGCTCTCGGTGAGCCCGTCTATCACCTGATTGGCCCGCGCGGACTGCTCCGGGTCGTCCTGAGTGAGGTAGCGGATCAGTACATTCGCGTCCAGGCCGATCATCCGTGCTTGCCTTCCACGACGTTGCCCGCGATGGCCTCGTTCATCTCGGCGAGGCCGATCGACGAACCGGACCAGCCCACGATGCCCTTGAGCGCCTTGATGGTGCGCGTCTCGGGCACCAGTTCGTAGGTGCCGCCGGGCGTGGGGACGAACGCGACCCGCACGCCCGTGCGCAGGCCCATCGCCACCCGCACGTCGATCGGAATCGTGATCTGCCCCTTGCTCGTGACCGTTGCCGACACCACATTCGCCCCTCGGCTGCTGGGTCTCTTCTCCGCCGCCATCATCCTCACCCGACCATGCCGATCGACTCCGCCTTACTTGGAGCCGAAATCCTTACTGCAAGGTAAGGCGCAGGGTGGTTCGCGTCAACCGATGCGGTCGCTCGCGAGCACCGTATCGGTGGCCAGGACGGGCAGATCGGCGGGCGCGCCGTCGGCCAGCAGGCGCTCGAACGCGGCGAGGTCGAGATGGTCTTCGATCAGATCGGCCAGCAGATCCAGCTGGGCGGCACGCACCGTCGCGACCGAGACGTCTGCGGCCGCAACGAAACCCGACCGGCCCGCCGCCCCGGCCACCGTGCGCAGCCACCCGCGGCGGAAGTCGTCGGACTCCAGCAACCCGTGCAGGTGGGTGCCCCACACCGCGCCGCGGACGCTGCCCTCCGGCTCGCCGTCGATGGTGAGCCAGGCCGGATCCGCGTGGTGCGTGACCCGGCCGTGATGGATCTCGTAGCCGCGCACCGGAATTCCCGCGGCATGCCCCGCGCTGCGGCGCAGCACCTTCGGCTCGTCGAATTCCACGGTGAGGTCGAGCAGTCCGAGCCCGTCCACCTCACCCGCACCCGACTCGACGCGGTCGAGAATGCGGGTGCCGAGCATCTGGTATCCACCGCAGACGCCGAGGATCGGCTTGCCCGCGGCGGCCCGGGCCCGCAGTGCGTCGGCGATGCCGGTACGCCGCAACCACCGCAGGTCCGACACCGTCGCCTTGCTGCCGGGCAGGACCACCAGATCCGCGTCCGCCAACCGGGACGGTTCGGCCACCCAGCGCACCGCCACGCCGGGTTCGCAGGCCAGCGCCTCCACGTCGGTGGAATTGGAGATGCGCGGCAGCCGGATGGCGGCGACGGTGAGCCATTCGGCGCCCACCGGTGGCCGCGGACGGCCGACCGGCGCGTCGGCGAGGGTGCCCAGCGAGTCCTCCGCGTCGATCCACAAGTCCTCGGCATACGGCAGGACGCCGAGCGTCGGCCGACCGGTGAGTTCGGTGAGACGCTCCAGCCCCGGCCGCAGCAGCTCGACCGCGCCCCGGAACTTGTTGACGACGAACCCGCAGATCAATCGCTGGTCTTCGGGCTCGAGGATGGCGACGGTGCCGAACAGATGCGCGAGTACCCCGCCGCGATCGATGTCCCCGACGAGCAACACCGGCAGCTGCGCGGCGCGCGCCAGACCCATGTTCGCCAGGTCCGTCGCGCGCAGGTTGATCTCGGCGGGTGACCCGGCGCCCTCGCAGACGACCACGTCGAAGTCGGCGCGCAAGGCGGCGAGTTCTGCGGTTACCACGTCGCGCAGCTCCCGGCGATGCCGGAAATAGTCCTCCGCGCCGACGGTGCCGATCGCCTTGCCCCGCACCACCAGCTGGGAGCGGCGATCACTGCCGGGCTTGAGCAGCACGGGATTGAACCGCACGCTCGGCTCGAGCCCGCACGCCTGGGCCTGCAAAGCCTGCGCCCGGCCGATTTCCCCGCCGTCGAGCGTGACCACGGAGTTGTTGGACATGTTCTGGGCCTTGAACGGGGCGACGCGCACGCCGCGCCGCGCCAGCATCCGGCAGATCCCGGCCACGACGACGCTCTTGCCCGCGTCCGAGGTCGTACCCGCGACCAGCAGCGCGCCCTTCATCGCGGTCCGGCCATCCGGCGTGCGGCCACCGGACCGCGACCGGCCGGGCCGGTCACGGGAGGGTCAGGATCTCGGCCCCCGAGTCGGTGACGACCAAGGTGTGCTCGAACTGCGCGGTCCACTTGCGATCCTTGGTGACGACGGTCCAGCCGTCGTCCCAGATCTCGTAGTCGATGCCACCGAGGTTGATCATCGGCTCGATGGTGAACGTCATGCCCGGTTCGATGACCGTCTCCACCGCGGGCTGGTCGTAGTGCAGCACGACCAGCCCGCTGTGGAACGTCGGGCCGACCCCGTGGCCGGTGAAGTCGCGCACTACGCCGTAGCCGAACCGGTTGGCGTAGGACTCGATGACGCGGCCGATCACGTTCAGCGCCCGGCCCGGCCGCACCGCCTTGATCGCCCGCATGGTGGCCTCCTCGGTCCGCTCGACCAGCAGGCGCACCTCCTCGTCGACGTCACCGGCGAGGAACGTCTTGTTGGTGTCGCCGTGCACGCCGTCGATGTAGGCGGTGACGTCGATGTTGACGATGTCACCGTCCTCGATCACCGTCGAGTCCGGGATGCCATGGCAGATGACCTCGTTCAGCGAGGTGCAGCACGACTTCGGAAAGCCTTTGTAACCCAGGGTGGACGGGTAAGCCCCGTGGTCGCACATGTACTCGTGCGCGATGCGGTCCAGTTCGTCGGTGGTGACGCCGGGCGCGACGGCCTTGCCCGCCTCCTCCAGCGCCTGCGCGGCGATCTTGCCCGCGATCCGCATCTTCTCGATCGTCTCCGCGGTCTGCACCCAGGGCTCGCGTCCCTCGTCGGCGGTCTTCTTCCACGCGTATTCCGGGCGCTCGATGGCGCGCGGCACTTCACGGGTCGGTGACAACGTTCCGGGTACGAGGGGCTTGCGAGTGCGGACAGACATAGCGAACAGCGTAATCGGACGACCGCGCCGCTGCCGAGGGCCAGCGGGAACAGCCTCGGACCACGGTCCGGTTCCACCCGGTCCAGCGCATCGTCCAAAGGACCCGTCCCGAGGTCGCCGGAGGGACATCCATCGGCACCCCGCGCCGGCGATCACCCGGCCGGACATCGCGGCTGTCGATACGCATCGACCTCGCCCACGACGTCGTGCCGCGCCGCCGCTGGCTCCCCATACCATGGGCTCGTGTCCGCTCTACCGTTGATCTTCACCGCCGGCTGGGCCAGCGGCGTGAACGCCTACGCCGTGGTTCTGCTGCTCGGCCTCTTCGGCCGGTTCGGCTTCACCGACTCGGTTCCGGAAGCGTTGCAGCGCACCGACGTCCTGATCGCGGCGGCGGTGTTGTTCCTCATCGAGGCCGTGGCCGACAAGATCCCGTATCTCGACTCGTTCTGGGACGCGGTGCACACCGTCGTGCGCCCGATCGCGGGCGCTGTGGTCGCGGCCCTGCTGGCCGGACAGGACGGCTCGCTGCCGGAACTCGCCGCGGGCGCGGTCGGCGGAACGGCTGCGCTGGTGAGCCACCTGGTCAAGGCGGGGACCAGGATGGCGGTCAACACCTCCCCCGAGCCCGCCAGCAACATCGTGGTGAGCACCGCAGAGGACGTGACCGTGGCCGGCGTGGTCACCCTCGCCGTGTTCCATCCGCTGACCGCCGCGGTGATCGCGGCCGTGCTGCTCGTCATCGGGGTGGCGCTGGTGTACTTCTGCGCCAGCCGGATCCGTCGCTATCTGCGGCGGCGGCGCGCCCGCCGGGCAGCGCGCGCAGGCGACCGCGCTCTGGTCGCGGAATGATTGCCAGGTAGCGGAACCCTCACGGGCGTGCCGCGCCAGTCGACCACGCGGCACGCCGGGCGGGGCGCCCCGTTGCGCCCGCCGTCACTGTGCCGGCGACAGGACCACCCGGGGAAGCCACTGGTCGGGTGACTCGGCACCGGGATGTCGCCATTCGGACGAGTGACGCTGCGGGGCAGTGTCACTACCGCGGACGAGACCTCCGTCGCGACGAAATCATTGTTCGGGCAAACGGCGGCGGCCACCGGCCACGTCGGTTACCAGATCAGTGTACCCGTCGACGAGTTCGGCCAGTTGGTACCAATGCTTATGGGTATTGTCGCTGCGCCCGCCCTCGATGTGAATGACCTGATTGGCGTCCACCCAGCTACGCGCCATCCGGTCCACCACGGCGCCGAGGCTTTCGGTGTGCAGCGAGGCCCCGTTACGGTGCTGCGGGATCTCCTGCGCGACCCAGTCGTTGATGTCGTCGACGAGTTCGCGGCGCCTGCAGTCTATTTCGGCGATGAGTGCGGCGTCCGCCACCTGCACGCGGCGCTGATGCAGCTCGGCGAGTGCGTGTGCGGACCGCAGCAGTTCCCGGTCTTGGAAACGACGCCCTTGGAAAGCACACAGCAATTGCGGTGCGGTCGGTAAGACGCCGACGGTCGGCGCGCTCACCGCCGCACTCCGAGTTCACCCGACACCAACGCTCTTTGTACCAACATAATTGGCTCTCGATTCGGTTATCCCGGCCATCGGATCGGTTGTCACAACTAGGCTAGCTGGATCATGCACGTACAGATGCAAGAACGCAAGATTGCGTCTGCATTTCTGCGGTCAAGGCCTCCTGACAGCACCTGAACGCCGAGAGCACACCGGCCGCAACCGTTTTCGGCACGGGAGCCGACCGATTACCGACCCGGACGGCGAGGGCGAACACACTCCTTGTTCCCGACCCCCGGTCGGCATTCGGGGCCACACGCCCGCCCGCGAGTACGAATTCACCCACCACTGCGGACCTTCGGTCACCGGCAGTGTGCCGATGACGCGCACCGGACCCGGCGACGCGAGCACTGCGACCGATCGCGAAGCGGTGCACCGGTCTTCAGCGTGCTCGCCGACCGCCAGGCCACAATCAGAGCTGGGTCGCGGCCGCGAGCAGCGTCAGCGCGGGCAGCGCGCCCTGCACCACCGCGCCTCTGGCGAAACGGCGGTCGTGCGCCACCAGGACCACCGCCGCGGCCAGCATCGACCCGCATCCGGCGAGCACCAGCGCCCACCCGGCCTCCGGTATCGACCGCAGGATCGCCACGCCGACGAGTGTCACCACCGCCAGAAACAGGTTGTAGAAGCCCTGATTGAACGCCCACGGCCGCGCCGAGGACAGTTCGGCTTCCGACAGCCGGAAGACCCCCCGATACACCTTGGGGTCACCGAACCGCACAGACTCCATGACGAAGATGCCGACATGGAGCACAGCGGCCGCGGCGGCGAACACTTGTACCACCCAGAGCATTCGACCTCCTCACGATGCGCCGACCGGGAAGACCGGCAACCGATCATCCGGTGTTCCGCACGACGGCCCGGTCGACTCCGGCGCGCCGAGGCATCCTATGGGCTCGAGCCGGGAAAGCTCGCGCAACACACCGCCGACACGCCGCCACGCGAATTCGGTCAACCGGCCAGTCCGAAAACGCGGCGGGCGTTGCCGTCCAGGTACAACTCGCGGGTCTCGTCGTCGAGACCGAGGGCCGCGAAGCCGTCGAGCGCGTGCTGCGGGAAGATCATCGGATAGTTCGTGCCGAACAGCACCTTCCGGCGCCCGCTGCCGGACTTCATATACGAGACCAGTTCCGCTGGAAAGCGTTTCGTCGTGTACGCCGAGGTGTCGATGACGACGTTCTCGTGCTTGCGCGCGACCGCGATCATCTCCTCGGTCCACGGATAACCGATGTGCCCGCAGACGATCGTCAGCTCCGGGAAGTCGAGGGCGATCTGGTCGATGTACGGGATGGGGCGACCGGTATCCGACGGGCGCAACGGACCCGTGTGCCCCACCTGCGTACAGAACGGGATCCCCGCATCGACACAGGCCGCGAACAGCGGATAGAAACGCCGATCCGTCGGCGGCAACTCCCACAGCCACGGGAGTACCCGCAGCCCCTTGAACCCTTGGTCCACGCGGCGGCGCAGTTCCCGTACCGCTTCCATCGGCCTGCGCAGGTCCACCGACGCGATGGGAAGCAGGCGATCGGGCGCCTCGGCCACCCAGGCCGCGACCTCGTCGTTGGAGATGAGCACGCCTTCCGGCGCGTGCCAGGCCGAGATGAGCGCCCGGTCGACGCCCGCGGCGTCCATCGCGTCGAGGGTGACCGACAGGGGGATCTCGTCGGTCGGTATCACCGCTCCGGTCCACCGACGCAGCGAGTCGAACATGTCGTTGGCCAGGAATCGCCGGGTCGGGTGTTGCGCCCAGACGTCGATCGTCATGCGCGGATTCTGGCACACGTCGTAGCACCGGACGTCGCTCCGACGCCCTCCGAAAGACCTTCCCACCCGCCGGCACGACTCCCCTCGCGTTGCCGGTGTCCGGCTGCCACCCCACAACCACGGCATCACTGCGGCACAGGACCCGCTTCTACCTCATCTTCTATACCGAACGTATTAACAAGGACGAGGTTCGCTGGGCATAAACTGGGTATCTACCCGCAGGACCACAGACATCCGACGCAGAGCAGGGCCATGGCCGGTTCGGACCCGTTCGCCACACAGCACGATCGGCCTCCAGGGATCGAGCGGGAACTGGAGGGCGCGGGTCTCGACGACCCCGAAGTGATCGGCAAGGGCGGCTTCGGCGTCGTCTACCGCTGCAGGCAGCGGGCGTTGAATCGCAGCGTCGCGGTCAAGGTTCTCACCGCGCGACCGGATCTCGAACCCGAGAATGTCGAACGGTTCCTGCGCGAACAGCAGGCCATGGGCGCGCTGTCGGGGCATCCGAACATCGTGCCGATCCTGCAGGTGGGGACCACCCGCAGCGGACGGCCCTACCTGGTGATGCCGTATCACTCGCACGGCTCGCTGGAAGACCGTATTCGCCGGGAGGGTTTTCTGCCGTTGCCCGAGGCGATCGGGATCACCGTGAAGCTGGCCGGCGCGTTGGAGACCGCGCACCGGGCGGGCATTCTGCACCGCGACATCAAACCGGGGAATGTCCTGCTCACCGACTACGGCGAGCCGCAACTCACCGATTTCGGCATCGCCCGCATCGAAGGCGGATTCGAGACCACTACGGGCGTGGTGACCGGGTCGCCCGCGTTCACCGCGCCGGAGGTGCTGCGCTCCGGCGTCCCGTCGGTCGCCTCGGACGTCTACGGCCTCGGCGCGACCCTGTTCGCCATGATCACCGGGCACGCGGCATACGAGCGTCGTTCCGGCGAGCAGGTAGTCGCGCAGTTCCTCCGCATCGCCGCCGACCCGCTGCCGGATCTGCGGCTCGACGGCATCCCCGACGAGGTGGCGGCCGCCATCGAGACCAGCATGGCGCACAATCCCGCGGACCGTCCGCCCTCGGCCGCCGCGTTCGGCGAGATGCTGCGCGATATCCAGCGCGGCAACGACATGCAGGTCGAGCACATGACACTGCCCGCGGGTGACCGGCCCGCGCCCGAAGACCTCAGCACACGGCCGTTGACCGCCACCGCGCGGTTCTCCACTCCGCATCCGAAGACACCGCCGACGCCCGAGACCAAGTTCCGCCCGGCGATGCCGACTCGGCCGCTGGTCCAGCGTGCGCGCCTGATCGACGCGCTGCAGACCGTGCCGCCGCCGCGCCTGGCCGTCATCCACGCCCCGGCCGGGTTCGGCAAGAGCACCCTGGCGGCCCAGTGGGCCAAGCGTCTCGCCGAGACCGAGAAGGTGGCGGTGGCCTGGTTGAACGTCGACCGGGACGACAACAACGTCGTCTGGTTGCTGACCCATCTGATCGAGGCGTTCAACCGCGTGAGCCCAGCGCTGGCCCCGGACCTCACGCCCGTCCTCGAGGAGGGCGACGCCGCTGCCGCGCGCTACGTGCTCACCACGCTGATCGACGCGATCCACGCCCGCGACGAGCGATTCGCCCTGGTGATCGACGACTGGGATCGGATCACCGATCCCGCCGCCGTCGAGGCCCTGCACTACCTGATCGAGGAGGGTCCGCAACATTTGCAGATCATCCTGACCAGCCGGTCGCTGGAAGGGTTGCCGCTCGGCACCATGCGCGTCCGTCACCAGCTCGTCGAAATCGATGCCGCCGCACTGCGATTCGATGCCGAGGAGGCGCGGACGTTCCTCGCCGAGCAAACCGGCCTCACCCTGGCCGACGCCGAGAGCGCCGAGCTGCGCGACTACACCGAAGGCTGGGCGGCGGCCCTGCAATTGGCCTCGCTGTCGCTGCGCGAGCACCCGGACCCGGCCTCGCTGATCGCGCACCTGTCCGGTCGCAACCATGCCATCGCCGAGTACCTGGCCGAGAACGTGCTGGACACCGTCGAACCCGAGCTACGCGACGTTCTCCTGAAAACCTCCCTCCCCGAACGAGTCTCCGGCAGTCTGGCCACGGCTCTCACCGGAAGGCCGCACGGACAGGACCTGCTGGAGAATCTCGAACGCCGCAATCTGTTCCTGCGGCGAGTCGACGAGAGCGGCGACTGGTTCCGCTACCACCATCTGTTCGCCGAGTTTCTGCGCCAGCGACTGGAGCGAGACCATCCCGACGAGGTCGCCGCGCTGCATCGCACGGCGGCGAAATGGTTCGGCGATCACGGGATGCTCAGCGAGGCCATCGACCACGCGCTGGCCGGTGACGACGGCGAGATGGCCGTCGACATCCTCGAGGCGAAAGCCCGCGCTCTGGTGCAGGACGCGCAACTCGCGACCTTCCTCGGCCTGCTCGCGAAACTTCCGCCCGCGGCCGCCGCCGCGCGCCCGCGGTTGCAGATCGCGATCGCGTGGACCCACGTGGTGCTGCGGCAGCCCACGGAGCTGCACGCCGCGTTGCGGCTGGTGCGCGCGGCGCTGGACAAGGCCCCGGTCGACGACCCCGATCTGGCACTCGAGGCCGACCTCGTCGAGTGCGTGGAACGCGCGTTCGGCGACCGTCCCGAAGGCGTGGACGCCGTGGTCGGCAAATGTCTGGGCCGCGCCGACACGCTGGGGCCGTGGGTGCTGTGCGAGGCCGCGAACCTCGCCGCATTCTCCGCGTTCAGCCGGTTCGACTACGACGGGGCGCGCGAATGGCACGACTGGGCCACCCCGTTCTACCGGCAGACCCGCAGCACGTTCATCCTGATGTACAGCCACAGCCTGGTCGGCGTCGCGGCGCGCGAACAGCTCGACATCGCGACGGCGGAACGCAGCTTCCGCACCGCATTCGACATCGCCACCACCTCCTCCGGCCCCCGTTCCTACGCCGCTCGTCTGGCGGGCGCTCTGCTCGGTGAGTTGCTCTACGAACGCGATCAGCTCGCCGCGGCCGAGCGCCTGCTCGACGAAGCGGGCAGGCTCGGCACCGAGGGCGGCCCGGTCGACTTCCTGATGGCGAACTACGCCACCGGCGCCCGGATCAAGTCCCTGCGCGGCGACCTGGCGGCCGCCGCGCGACGGTTGGACGAAGGCGCGGAGGTGGCGCAGGCCCTGAAGCTGCCGCGACTGGCCACCCGCGTCGCGAATGAGCAGGTCCGGCTGGGCCTGACGGCCACCTATGTCACCGAACCGCCGGCCGGTGAGAGCGGCATCGCCACGATGGCCGCGGAGATGCGCGAGGATTCCGCGATCCGCATGCTGCTGCGTTCGGGCGCCGCCAAACGGGTTGTCACCGCCTCGGCGCGCGCCCGGCAGTTGCGGGATTCGATCGACGCCGATCGCCGCCCGCGAGCCGCAGCGCAGGCGTCGCTGCTGCTGGCTTCCTGTCTCGCGGCGGCCGGCCGGACCGAAGAGGCGAAGGACGAGCTGGTCCCGGTGGTGGTCCGGTACGCCGAAGCCGGGCTCATCCGGCCGCTGGTCGACGAGGGGCACCTGGTCATGTCGCTGTTGCACAGCTTGGACTACGACTCGCGTGAGGGACGGTGGCCCGAGGAACGGCCGATGGTCTCGCCGAGGTTCCTGCACCGATTGCTGGCCCGCTGAACCGTCGCGCGATATCGTCTCCGCTGCTCACAACACCGGTTGCGGACCTCGTGAGGTGTCGGTGTCCAGGATGTGCAACACCCACCGGCCCTTACCGTCGGCTTTCGCCCGGTAGAGGCCGGTATCGGCGGCGTCGAGCAGCGATTCGGCGTCCGCGCCCGCCACCGCCGTGACTACCGCGCCGATGCTGATCGACATGCGTAGTCGCCGGTCACCGGCCGTGATGGGGTCGACCAGCGCCTCGAGCAGGCTGTTCGCCACGGTTGCCACCCGGTGGTCGCTGGCAGGCGGCGGGATCAGCGCGACGAACTCGTCGCCGCCGATGCGGGCGACCAGGCACCCCGATCCGCGCACACTGTCCTGCAGGCGCCCGGCGACCGCGGTCAAGATCTGGTCGCCGGTGCCGTGGCCGTAGCGGTCGTTGATGTGTTTGAAGCGGTCGATGTCGACGAAACACAACCCCGCGCGGTCCCCGTTGCGGGCCTCGGCGATCATCGCGTCGATCCGTTCGATGAGATGCCGCCGGTTCGGCAGTCCGGTGAGCGGGTCGTGGCGGGCCTGCCGATGCAGCTCCTCGCGCATCCGGTGCTGCTCGGTGACGTCCTCGCCGACCGCGAGCAGATAGTCGCTCTGTCCGTCGACGCCCTTGACGAAGGTGATGGCGAACGACGCCCACCCATAGCTGTCGTCGGCGCGACGGATCCGCTGTTCCAGTTTCACCGTGCCCGCCCCGGCGGGGACCAGCTTCTCGTACACCAGCGTGCGGATGCCCTCGCGGTCGTTGGGGTGCGCGAAGTCGTAGACCGACACCCCGCGCAAGGCTTCCGCCGGGACGCCGATCATCTCGGCCAAGCCCCGGTTGACGTCCAGCAGCGTGCCGTCGGTGTCACCGATGGCGATCGCGATCGCCGCGTTGTCGAACACGACGCGGAACCGTTCGTCGTAGGACCGGCGCGCGTCGCTGGCGGCGTGTTGCGATTGCGCCTCGTAGCCCTGACCGACGGCCGCGAGCAGTGCCGCGAGCCGCCGCCCGGTGTCCGGAGCCGTCTCGCGTTCGGCCAGCCCGTACAGCACCTGCGCGGACGTACTGGGCACGGCCGCTCCGGCCAGCCCGGCGGAGGCCAGCCGCGCGCCCACGCGAAGCCCGACGCTCGCGTCGAAGGGTTCGGCTTCCAGGCCGGAAACCAGCTCCTCGACCATCCCGAGCAGCACGACCTCGGGGTCCGGTACGGACACCGACCCATCGGTGACGGCCTGTAGCGCGCGCCACCACAATTTCGCCATCCTGGCGAGTTCGATCTGTTCCACCGCAACCCCCTCACCATTCAGGCCGGAGATAGCCCCCGACGCATCGTATCCACACATGTTCGAGACCGTCGAGTACTGCCGCCCGGAAGCATTCCCAGGCATGGTGAGGAGGGCGGGCTACGGCAACCCGTTCTCCCGGAAGATCGACGCACCTTTGTACCGCAGCGTCTTGACCTGCCAGACCCAGGTCGCTTGCACGCACGCGATCAGATCGGCGAGATGGGTCGAGACCGTGGCCGCCAGGCCGGCGTCCTCCGCGGCCAGGCGGTCACATCGCTCGGCGGCCATCGCGCCCACCTCCCGGAATTCGGCCAGCCGCGCGCGCACGATCTCGGTGGCGCCTTGCACGGCGTCCTCCAGCGACCATCCAGGGTGGTTCAGCAGTACCGCCGGGATCAAGTTGAAGTCCGCGAGATCGACGATGCATTCCTTCTCGAAGGAGAACACGTCGTTCATCAGCGCGCCGATCTCCACGGTCAGCACCCGCAGGCGATGGAGATCGCCGGCCAGCCCGGTGTGCCCGATCCGGTGCCACGGCAGGTAGTCGTCCCGGCCGAACTCGCACAGCGCGATCGCCGGGTACATTCCCGACACCTGGGACCGCAGATCGATGTACTCCTCGACGCTGAGCAACCCGCCGCGCGCTCGGGCGTTCTGGTCCTGGATCGCGGGCCGCAGGTGATCGATGGTCGATTCGACGAACCCGTCGAGCCAGTCCGGGTCCGCGAGGGCGGACAGCATCGTGAGAAACGCCGTGGTCGAGGTCTCCAACGGGGTGGCGTCCTCCGGCGCGGAGCGTGTGCGCAGCAGCACGCACAGCCGGTCGATCGCCACGCGCGCCTGTCGCTGTTCGTCGTCGTCCAGGTGGCCGAACTTCTCCCGGCCGACGGTGTCGTTGAGCCAGAACAGGATCGCGTTGTACAGGCCGATGATCGTCATCCGTTCAGCGCTGACGGCGCCGGGGTGCAGGTAGGGCGTCATGCTGTTGTAATGCGGGCCCGCGGGCTCGAGCCAGATGCCGTGCTCGCGGCAGAAGCGCTCCACCTCCGCGCACGCTCGGTCGCCGAACCGGTTGGGCCGGAAGTCGCGGCAGTAATCGACGATGTCCCAGTCGGGCGTACCGAACATCGTGCGCAACGACCACTGCCGCCCGGTGCGCAGCAACGCCTCGTGTTGCCCGCGCATGGTGACGATTTCCCGCTCGAGTGCCGATGTGTACTCACTGACCACAACGACTTCCTCCCACTATGGTGACTTCTGATGAATTGTCTCCGACTTATCGGTAGTGGGATCGATCGAAGGGCGAAGATCACGCAACACTCGCGCCCTCGATGACGTTGCCGCACTGATCATTTGACGGCGACACAGTGGCAAACGGCGAGTTCGCGGCCCCCGGCGGGCGCCGCGACGCGAGTCGCCGTGGCGCATGCAGGCAAGCGACCGATTCCGGACGCGGCAGGGAAATACGGCGCCGCTGTCGCCGGATGCCCGCCCTCCTCCCACCGGGGAATCTATCGGGGGCCGGTCTCCGGCGCCGCGCTCACTTCGATGCCAGCAGGTCGTGCATGGTCAACAGCAGATGATCGAAGCGGGCCCGTTGCGCGGCCGGGCCGCCGCCCATGGCGGGAACCTCACCGGCCAGTTGTCGCGCCAGCGTCCGCAACTTGATGTTGGTTTCCTGGGAGCGCCACTGCAACACCCGGAACGCCTGTTCGGCGTTGATGCCGTAGACGACCATGAGCACGCCCTTGGCCTGCTCGATCACCGCCCGTGACTCGACCAGTTCGGGCAGGGTGTCGTCGAGAATCTCCTGCCGATTCTCCTCGAGGATGTCGGAGACGTCGATGAAATAGCCCGCCGTGCCGATCACCCGCCCCCCTTCGTCGCGCATGCGATCGGCGACGACGATGACGTGACGGGTGCGCCCGGCGGTATCGATGACGCGGTGGCGCCCGCAGAACGGCTCACCGCGGCGCACGGCGGCGATCGACTGGGCGGCCGGCTCGCGGTCGTCTGGATGTTTGTGCGCCAGCAGCAACTCCGTGCTGGGTAGCGCGCTCCCCGCGGCGTAGCCGTATATGGCCGCCGCTTCGTCCGACCATTCCCATCGCTGATCCTCGAACCAGAAGCGGAAGGTACCCACGCTCTGCGGCGTGCCCGCGATGACACTCTCTATCGCGGAGGCGCTTCTCAGCGCGAGGTGATCCATCCTCGTCACGCGGCCATTATCCATCGGCGCTCGCGGCCCACGGCCGGGAACACGAGATGAAATCAAATTGTGGCAAACTCTCCGCATCCTCCAAAATATGCGCTTAACCTGGAAGGATTGATTATGTTGGATAGGTTTGAATTTTATAGCAATTGATCTGCAATACGGGCTGTGCGGCCGTCGGCACGCCGGTCCGCGAGACCGGTGACCTGACCGTAGCCGCGAGTGCGCCGAGCGCCATCGCCCCGCACGGCCACGCCCACACCTCGAGCCGCCACGCGCGTGATCGGAGAGCGCGGGCGCGCTTCGGCATCCTGCGGTCGCATTCCGGCAGCGCGGCGTTCCGCCCGTTCGCGTAACGAGGCCGAGCAGGTCGGGAGTATGCGCACACCGAGTCGATCGAGCAGTCGGTCGGGTTTGCCCCGCAGAGTCGGCCACCGAACGCAGAGTCCCACGAAAACACCGACCATAACGTGCATCACGGGAGGTAGTCTCTGTTGCTGTGCCCACACTCGGCACAGATCCGCTGCACGCAGGCCGCATTCGAGGGCGAACGTGATAACGCGTTCCAGCAAGTGCGCAGACCGAAGGGGTTGTACTGATGGCAGGCAAGCGCACCGTCCTGACCGTCCGGTTGCGGCGGCTTGCGGCGATGCTGCACGAGATGCGCGAAAACGCCCAGCTCAGCAAGGAAGAGGTGAGCGCGAAGACCGGGATCAACGTCACCACGCTGTACCGGATCGAGACCGCGCAGGCGCGGCCGCAGCGTCGCACCCTCATGGCGATGCTCGATCTCTACCGCATCGGTGACGAACAGCGCGAAGACGCCTTGGAGTTGCTGTCCGACGCGCTGAAGCCGGGCATGTCGCGCGCGTACGAGGGCAGCGTGTCGGAGGTCTACGCCGCCTACATCAACTTCGAGTCCGAGGCGTTGTCCGCCCGGCACTACCAGACCTCCTTCATCCCAGGGCTTCTGCAGACCTACGAATACGCCACCGCCGTGATCGACACCTCGATGCCGAAACTCGAGGCGTCGGTCATGGAGAGCAGGGCGAGGGCCAGGATGGACCGCGCGGTCAACCTGACCAAGGAGGAGCCGCTCGAGCTGTGGGTGGTCTTGGACGAGGCCGCGATTCGGCGCACCGTGGGCGGCCCCGCGGTGATGCGGGGCCAGCTCGACCGGCTGCTGCAGGAGATCAAGCGAAAGAACGTGATCCTGCAGATCCTGCCGTTCGACGCGGGCGCGCACCCCGGCATGGCGGGCTCGTTCACCTTGCTGGACTTCCCCGATCCCGCCGACCCCGAGCTGGTCTATGTGGAGGGTCTGGCCGGTGACGAACTGATCGAGGGCCACACCGAGATCCGCCGTTTCGGCGTCATCTTCGATCAGCTGCGCGCCATGGCGCTGAGCCCGCGCGACTCGGCGGCCATGATCGTCGAGGCCGCGCGCCGGATGGATCGGGAGGA
>NZ_BDCK01000056.1 GCF_001613465.1 Nocardia niwae NBRC 108934 = DSM 45340
GAGGAAGCGGGGCTTCTTGTCGTCCGACGACCGGTGACTGGCATGGACGCGGATCAGGTAGGGGCCGACTCCTGCGGTGGCGAGATTTTTTTTGCGCACAGGTTCGTATCCGCTGTCGCACAGGGCGAGGAAGCCGGTTGTGGAGATCACGGTGATCTCTTCGACCTCGTCCCAGCCGCTGTCTGCTCCCGGGTCATCTCCGGCGTAGAGGGTGACGATGGGGTTCTCCAGGGTGCTGCCGGCATCGATGTGCAGCCAGTCTTTCTCGGCGGCCAGGAATCCGCGTCCGCGTGGCGGCTTGCCGGCGTCGGGGTCCATGACGGCCAAATCGCCCCACTCCTTCATCTCGAGCGGCCGGGTGCGGCCGTCGAGGAGCGGCCAGTTGGAACGCTGCATGGAGAACCCCTCGTGCTTGCATGCCTGCCGGTTGAGCTTCTGCAAGGGACTGTAATTTGTTCCGCCTCCGCTGAACCGTTGCGGTGCATGATTTCGGTTGGAGTTCGCTGTCGGGCTGGACCACGGGCGTCGTGACCGTTCGCGCAGTCCGTCCACACCTTCGGTTTCATATCGGCGCAGCCATGTGTAGTACATGGGACGGCTGATCCCGAAGTACCGGCAGGTCATCGCGACGTTGCCGGTGACTTCCTCGACATGACGAAGGACCGCCAGGCGCCGACGCACCTCGCGGTCCATCAGGTGTCGCGTCCGGCCGAATACTGGATCCGGCATGCTTTCCCTGATTGATCCAGGCGAATTGTTTGCTGCAGCATGATGATTGATCATGTGTCCGGCGTTCCGAGGTTGGACCGTGGACGGTCTTGTTCCCGCAGCTGAACGGGTTGCGGATTGATGGAGCCGGTGCGACGGCGCAGGTGATCGCGATTACGGCCGGGGCCGGTCGGTCCGGTCGAGTGTCCGGGATGTTCGGTCCCCTCTCGGCGGATGCACAACCGCTACGAGCGGCGGTTGTCCGACACTGCCGTGGGCGGGCTCGAGGTGGAAATACCTGCACCGGCGACCAGCTCGCATGGACACCGCCCAAACCGCCGACAGTGAGGCGAGCCGCATCATGGCTCATGACCGATCCCGTCGGGCCGTCGACGCCGATAACCACCCCGCCCTGCACTCGTTCGTTCGCGGTCTACGCCGCGACCAGGACGCCGCCACCGCAGGCTTCAGCATGGAATGGAATAGCGGCGCGGTCGAAGGCCACGTCAACCGGATCAAAATGATCAAACGCCAGATGTTCGGGCGCGCCAACCTCGACCTGCTCGGCCCGCCTGCGGGGATCCACCTGATGACCGGCTGCCGTCGGTGGCCTGTGCGTCCGTCGCGGAACTGGTTCGTCTGGGGAAGTGAACTCTCATCCGCCCGGGTGGGAGCACACCTTCTTCGGAGAGGAACTCTGCGATGACGATGCACCTGTTCAACCAGCTGCCCGACCGCGTCGGGGGTGTGCGATGAGCGCCGCGGCTGTCGTGGTCGAGGATCTGCATGTCGCCTACGGCAGAGCCTGGGCTCTCGACGGTGTCGATCTCGAAGTCGCCGCGGGGACGACGCTGGGCGTGCTGGGCCACAATGGTGCGGGCAAGACCACCCTGATTCGCGCCCTCACCACGCTGGTGCGGCCCACTGTCGGCCGCGTGCAGATCGGCGGCCGCGACGTGGTCGCCGACGCCACCGAGGTCCGCCGCCGCATCGGGGTGACCGGTCAATATGCCGGGCTCGACGAATTCCTCACCGCCCGGGAGAATCTCGAGCTGATCGGCCGCCTGGCCGGGCTGCGCCGCACCGCCCGCACACGAGCCGATGCGCTGATCGACCGGCTCGAACTGGGTGAGTACGCGGCCCGGCGGGTAGGGGAATTGTCCGGCGGTTCGCGGCGTCGAGTCGATCTGGCGGCCAGCCTCGTCGGTGATCCGGCGGTGCTGTTCCTGGACGAGCCGACCACCGGTTTGGATCCGCTTGCTCGCGCCGGGTTGTGGGGTGTTGTCGAAGAGCTCACCTTCGCGGGCACCACCGTCGTGCTCACCACCCAGTACCTCGAGGAAGCCGACCGGCTCGCCGACCACATCGTGGTCCTGTCTCGCGGCCGGGTCGCCGCACGTGGCACTCCCGCCGAGCTGAAACGGGTCGTCGGCGGCAAGGTCCTGCACGCCACCGTGCCCGCCCACCAGATCGCGGATCTGCCGTTCACCCCGGACACCGACCGGGCCGACGGCACCGGGGTGCGGGTGTCGATCACCGTCGACGACGTCCGCACCGCGACCGCGCTGGTCGCCGACCTGCACCGCGACGGCATCGACGTCGCCGACCTGGACGTGACCTCCCCGAGCCTCGACGACGTCTTCACCCATCTCGCCCACACCACCGGAGCCCACCGATGACCACCACCACAACCACGATCGGGCGTTCCTCGATCATCGACCAGCTCGCCGCCCTCACCGTCCGGAACCTGCGCACCAGCGCCCGCGTCCCGCAACTGCTGATGTTCTCGCTGACCATGCCGATGGCGATGCTCGTGCTGTTCAGCCAGGTGTTCCGCAGCGTCGCGACCGGGCCCGGTTTCCCGGCCGGGGTCAGCTACATCGACTTCCTCACCCCGGCCATGCTGGCGGTCTCCACGGTGATGGCCGGCACCAACGCCGGGGTCTCCGCCGCGATCGATCACACCAACGGCCTGCACGACCGCTTCGCGGCCCTGCCGATGCGGGCGACGTTGCCCGGGGTGGCTCGCACCATCAACGAGGCCGTGTTCACCCTCGCCCGAGCCGCGCTGCTCGGGATCGCCGCTGTCCTGTTGGGTTTCGACTTCCACGGCAGCGCAATCGACGGCGTCGCCGCGGTGATGGTCCTGGTCGTGCTGGCGGGGGCGATGAGCGCCCTGTTCGGGCTGATCGGCGACCGGCTGCGCCGCCCGGACGTGGTCCAGTTCGCCGGAATGATGGTGATGATGCCGCTGATGTTCATCTCGAGTGCGTTCGCGCCGATCCACACCATGCCTGGCTGGATGCAGGCGATGGCCACGGTGAATCCGGTCGCGCACGCCACTGATGCCCTGCGCGGGCACGTGCTCGGCACCGCCACCGCCGCCGACACTGCCACAGCACTGGTCGCGGCGATCGGGCTGTGGGTCGCGGTCACCGTTGTTCCCATCCTGGCCCGCCGGGTTGGACCGGCGCGCGTCCGCTGAGCGACGACACGCGCGACCGCCCCGTCCTTCTCCTCCGGCAGGAGAATGGACGGGGCGGGTTTGCGGGGGCGCTTTTTCGGACGCCGGGCATCCCGATGGCCTCTATCCCGCGAGGGGATAGAGGCGCTGGGAGTGCTGTTTCAGCGGATGTGCCCGGTGTGGGCGTCGGCGGCGCTCATTCGGTGGCGTCGAGCAGATGCAGTTCCTCCGCGACGATCAGATCGACCTCTTCGCTGGTCAGATCCGACAACAGGTGTGTCGTCAGCATCGCTCTCACCTCCTCACGGCGCTTCGGGGGAGTCCGTCGAATCGGGAAACCCGGAATCGACATCGACACCCATACAGACGTGACACACCGGATCAGGACGCAGGATGCGTCCGAACGCGATCACCGTCGTCGGTACCGGGGACCGCAAGACCAAGGCTCGCCACCACAGCGGTGGGCGAGGATGCTGGAGGGGGAGAGGAAACCCGATCATGAGCGAGACCACGGCCACCACCGTGACCACATCACAACCGCGACACGCTGATCTCGACCAGCTCTGGCGCCGCTTCTCCGACGACCTGCGGGCCTTCATCGCCCGCCGGGTCCCCCGGCCGGAAGACGCCGACGACATCCTGTCGATCGTGTTCCTGCGCATGGCCAAAAGCCTGGACAACGTGCGCGATCACGACCGGCTGCTGGGCTGGATGTATGCCATCACCCGCAACGCGATCACCGACTACTACCGATCCGCGCCCCACCGCCGCGAACTACCCGTCGACGCCGTCCCCGACAACCTCTCCCCGGGCGAGGAGGGACCCGACACCGGCGAGAAGGCGGAGAAGGAACTGGCCTCGTGCCTGGTGCCGATGCTCGCCGGGTTGCCTGCCGAGCAAGCCGCCGCGGTGAGGATGGTCGACTTCGACGCTCGCACGCACGCCGCCGCTGCCGGTGAGGTGGGTATCTCGGTGTCCGGGATGAAATCTCGCGTGCAACGCGGCCGCGCCGCACTCAAGGCCCAACTGCACGCCTGCTGCCAGATCAGCCAGGACCGCACCGGCCACGTGCACGACTACCAACCCCGCGACGGAGCCTGCGGCGGTGCAGCCGGCAGCGACACAGGCTGCGGCTGCGGCGCCACACCACCGTCCGACCAGTAGACCGGCCCACCGGTTCGGGATCCCGCCGCCGATCAGCTGCGGTTTTCACCACGATCAGACACAGGTGCGGTGCGAGCCGTTCGAGGCTCGCACCGCACCGTCCAGGGTCAGGCAGGATTACTGGCAGCCGCACCCGCCGCCGGCTGTGGCCGCCGGAGCGCAGCACGCCGCCTTTTCGCTCTGGTCGCAGCACGTGGTCTGCTGTTGGGTGCTGCAACACGAGGGCGCCGCAGGCTGCGGTGATGCGTCCGTCCGATCTGCCGCAGAGGCCTCGAAATCTTTCGGGTCGGTCATGGTGACTCCTTGATCCGTGGGGATGGGTACCAGGACAGACGAAGGAGAGCAGGAAAGGATGCACCCCCGGGGCCCTCGCGAACCTGTATGCAGGCATCGAAGGTGACCTCGAGATCGAAACGAACTACGGACGCCGCTGTAGCGCGCTCACCGCATCAGGTGGCCGTTGAGAAGTCCGAGGCGTCGGGTGGACGATGGAGACTGCCACGTGTGCGGCGCATTTCGGCCATGGAATCGAGGCGCGATGCCGGAACCGGTGACGGATCGAGGTGTGCTCGCCGCCGATCTGGAGCGAGTGCGGGCCGATTTCCACACTCTGCTGGCGATGGCGGGCGAGGACGACTGGGGCAAGGCCACGGCGGGGACTCGCTGGAGCAACGAACAGTTGCTGTTCCACATGCTGTGACCCTCGCCGATATCTACGCCTACCCCGGCCGCCATTACGACCACCATCGGCGTCAGCTCACGCTCACCGGCATGCGCTGAGCGCGGGCTCAAACCACCGGGCTGCGGCGTTCGAGGAACACGCTGTCGCGCCACTTTCCGTCGATCTGGGCGATGCGCTCCCGCATTCCGACGGTGCGGTAGCCCGCGGAGTGGTGCAGGGCGATCGCGGCACGGTTGTCCGGGAAGATCGAGGTCTGCAGCATCCACAGCCCGGCTTCGTCGGCTGCGATGACCTGCTTGTGTAGCAGCGCTTTGCCGACACCGCGCCCACGCATCCGCTCGGCCACATACACCGAACTCTCGGCCACGCCCTGGTAGCCCTCATCGCAGGAGGCGGGGCTGAGCGCGGCCCAGCCCACGACGTCGCCGTCGATCTCGGCCACCCACCGCTGCTGCGGCAACCATCGCGCCTCGAGGGTGTCGCGGTTGGGGACCTCGGTGGCGGGGGTGGCCGTGCGGGTGGCGATGCCTTCGCCGTAGATGCGGCGCACCGCCTGCCAATCGTCTGCGCCCATCTGCCGGACGGTGACGTCGGCGGGCAGGTCCTCGGGGCAGCAGGGGCGTGGGGTCAACACGCCCATGACCGCGTCGGCGGCATGCGGCAGACCGGTGCAGCAGGTCGGGTTGACCATCACGACGGTGGAGGTGCGGTCCTTGTGGACGCTGACGAACCCGACATCGGCGAGTTTGCGCACGTGATGCGACACCGTGGGCTGCCCGATTCCCAGTGCTTCGGCGAGTTCACCGACGGTGATCCCGGCCGGGCGGGTGGCGACCTGATGCAGTAGCCGCACCCGCGTCGGATCGGCCAGGCAGGCGAACCACTGCGCGTAGGTGGTGGCATCACCCACCGTCAGCGCGTCCACCCGGTCCGCACCGGCGGCGCGCACGACCGGCATATCCAACGAAGTCATAACCACCACTATATCGACCGACATCGATGCTTGCATTCATCGACGTACGTCGATAGAGTCCTCCATCAAGTTGATCGATGACCGTCGATGAAAGGATTTCTCATGGTGAACCAACTGCCCGTCGTGGTGGTCGGAGCCGGACCGGTCGGTCTGGCCGCTGCTGCTGAACTGCGTGAACGTGGACTGAACCCGCTGGTGTTCGAACGCGGCGCCACCGCTGGGGCGGCCGTGGGCGAGTGGAATCATGTGCGGCTGTTCTCCCGCTGGGCCGAACTCGTCGCCCCGGCCGCGCGCCGCCTGCTCGAGCCCAGTGGCTGGGCCGCCCCGGCCGAGAACACCTACCCAACCGGTCGGGAATGGGTGAACGATTACCTGATGCCGCTGGCGAAAGCCCTCGGCGAGGACGTGGTCGTCCTCGACACCGAAGTCGTGGGCGTAGCCCGCCGCGGCCGCGACCGGGTCGTGAACGCCGGGCGTGACAGCGAACCGCTGTCGGTGCACCTGCGCTACGGCGACGGCAGCGAAGACCGGGTGCTGGCGCGTGCGGTGATCGACGCCTCCGGCACCTGGGGCGCACCGAACCCGCTCGGCGGCGAAGGGCTGCCCGCGCTCGGCGAAACCGCTGCCGCGGCGGTGATCGACTACCGGGTGCCCGACCTCGATGACGACACCGTTCGCGCCCACTACGCGGGCAAGCACACCGTGATCGCCGGGAGTGGGCATTCGGCGTTGACCGCGATCATCGCACTGGCCGAGGTGGCGAAGAACGAGCCGGGCACCCGGTTGACCTGGGTGCTGCGCCGCGGGGAGGTCGGGTCGACTTTCGGTGGCGGTGAGGCTGATCAACTGCCCGCCCGCGGCGCGCTCGGGCGGCGCGCCGAACAAGCCCTCGACGCGGGTCTGCTCACCGTGGTGACCGGATTCCGCACCGCCGCAATCGAACCCACCGGCAACGGACGGCACGCGCTGGTGTCGGATGCTGGTCGGCGGATCGAGGATGTGGACCGGGTGGTGGTGTTGACCGGGTTCCGCCCGGAGTTGGCGTGGTTGTCGGAGATCCGTCTCGGCCTCGATCCAGTGCTGCAAGCGCCGGTCGAGCTGGCGCCGTTGATCGACCCGAATGTGCATTCCTGCGGCACCGTCTACCCGCACGGTGTGCGTGAGTTGTCGCACCCGGAACCGGATGTGTTCCTGGCCGGGATGAAAAGCTACGGCCGCGCCCCGACGTTCTTGGCGATGACCGGTTACGAACAGGTCCGCTCGCTGGCCGCCGCCCTGGCCGGAGACAACGAAGCCGCCGAACGCGTCGAACTCGTCCTGCCCGACACCGGCGTCTGCGGCGGCGCGGGCGTCTTCGACGAGGCGACCGCCGAGAAGACCGCCGAGGCACGGGAAGCCGCCGATGCCGCCACCGCCGCGGGCAATGGTGGTGGCTGCTGCGGTGGGGCAGCGACGGCACCGCAGGTGGTGTCGCTGACAGCACCGACCGCGCTGCAGCAGCTGCCGTTGACCGTGCCCGCTCGCTGAGTCGGACTGTAGTGATTGAGGCTGTTTCGGCCCCACCACAGCCGGTGACCACCCCGGCCGGGCTGCGCCGAGTGTTGGTGGTGCTGTGTGTCACCGAGATCACCAGCTGGGGAATCCTGTTCTACGCCTGCCCTGTGCTGCTCGGGCACATCACCACCGACACCGGCTGGTCGGCCACCACGCTGACCGCCGCCTTCTCCGCCGGACAACTCCTGGCCGCCCTCACCGGCATCCCCGTCGGCCGTTGGCTCGACCGCCACGGCCCGCGCGGGATCATGACCACTGGATCGGTCCTGGCGATCCCCGCGGTGATCATGGTCGCGGCGGCGCCGACGCTGGGATGGTTCGTCGCCGGGTGGCTGCTGGCCGGGGTCGCGATGGGCGCGGTGCTGTATCCCCCCGCGTTCGCCGCGTTGACCCGCTGGTACGGCCCCAACCGCATCCGCGCGTTGACGGTCCTGACCCTCGCCGCAGGATTGGCCTCCACCGTGTTCGCACCGTTGACCGCCGGCTTGGTCGCGCACTCCGATTGGCGGACAACGTATCTGGTGCTCGCGGTGATCCTCGCGGTAGTGACCGTGCCGGGGCATTGGTGGGGGCTGCGGTTGCCGTGGCCACCTCGTCCGGCCGCCGAACCCGAACACGCCCACCTCATCCATCCCGGGCCCGTGGCCCGCAGCCGCCCGTTCGGGGTGCTGGCGATCTCGTTGAGCGTCACCGGTTTCGCGTCGTTCGCCGTCGTGGTCACCCTGGTGGGGTTGCTGACCGAACGCGGCCTCGACACCACTCTCGCGGCGGTCGCTCTCGGACTCGGTGGCGCCGGACAGGTTGCCAGCCGACTGGGCTACGCGGCACTGGCCGCCCGCACCAGCGTCCGCACCCGCACCGTCGCGATCCTGCTGGCCATCGCCGCCACCACCGCCCTGCTCGGCTTCTTCACCACCGCGTGGGCGTTGATCGCCGCTGCGATCGCCGCGGGCATGGCCCGGGGCGTGTTCACCCTGCTGCAAGCCACCGCTGTCACCGACCGCTGGGGCAGCGCCCACTACGGCCACCTCACCGGCCTGCTGTCCGCGCCCCTGACCGTCACCATGGCACTGGCCCCCTTCGGCGCCACCGCCCTGGCCGCCGCGGTCGGCGGCTACGCCACCGCCTTCCTCATCCTCGGCGCCCTCGCCGCCGTGGCCGCGCTACTGGCCACCGCGAGCATCCCCGCGAAAGAACCACTCCCATGACCAACACTCTGCAGCCCGCGCCGTCGCCCGGCCGGTCACCGTCTACGCGGACCCTGGTCCGCGGCGGGCGAACCAGCGCCGCGGACGGCACGACGATCACCTACCTCGCCCGCGGCGAGGGCTGGACATCACTCCCGCTGCCGGAGGGTTCTCCACTGCCGAACTCGCCGCGCTACACAGCGACCCGCTGTGGATGTCGGAAATCGCGCACGGCCCCACCCTCGTCCCCACCATGCGGATCATGGCAAGCCTGCCAGCCGCCGTCGACCGGTACGCCGCGCTCACCCTGCCCACCCGGCTGATTGTCGGAACCGCCAGCGCCCCTACATCCTCGACGCGGCCGACCACCTCGCGGCTGCCGTGCCAGGGCTGACCCGCGAAACGCTGCACGGGCAAGGCCACCACGTCGACCACCACCTCCTGGCCGCCTCCCCGGCCGCGTTCACCCGATCCTGACAAACCGCTGAACACATAACTGAAGGAACGACCTTCATGAGCGACGCCATCGTCATCGGCGCCGGCCAATCCGGCCTTGCCGCGACCCACCATCTCCGCCGCCGCGGGCTCACCGTCACCCTGATCGAAGCAGGCCCCGAACCGGTCGGCTCCTGGCCGCGCTACTACGACAGCCTCACCCTGTTCTCACCCGCCGCATACAGTTCGCTGCCCGGCATGCCGTTCCCCGGCGATCCCGACCGCTACCCCCACCGCGACGAAGTCGTCGACTACCTGCGCCGCTACACCGCAACCCTCGACGCCGACATCCGGCTCGGTCACCGCGTGGACACCGTCACCCACGACGGACACACCTTCACCGTCCACACCGACACCGAAGCCGTGTTCACCGCGCCCCGCCTCATGGCCGCCACCGGCGCATTCGCCTCCCCGAACATCCCGTCCCTGCCCGGCCAGGACACCTTCACCGGAAAAATGCTGCACGCCAGCGAATATCGCGCACCACACGAGTACGCCGGACACCATGTGATCGTGGTCGGCGCAGGAAATACCGCCGTTCAGATCGCCGTCGAACTCGCCGCGCACGCCACAGTCACCCTCGCCACCCGACAGCCGGTGAAGTACGCGCCGCAGCGGCCACTCGGCAAAGACCTGCACTTCTGGTTCCGGATCACCGGCTTCGACACCCTCCCACTCGGACGATTCCTCATCCACCCGCCAACCCAACCCGTCCTCGACACCGGCCGCTACCGCACCGCCCTCGCCACCGGAAACCCCGTGAGACGGCCGATGTTCACCCATCTCGACGGGGACAAAGCCATCTGGGCCGACGGCGCACACCAGCCCGCGGACACCGTCATCCTCGCCACCGGCTACCGACCACACCTGCCGTATCTCACAGACCTCGGCGCACTCACCGACCACCACACCCCCCGCCACCGGCACGGACTATCGACAACCCACCCCGGCCTCGGCTACCTCGGCCTCGAATGGCAGCGCACCCCCTCCTCCAACTCCCTGCGCGGAGTCGGCCGCGACGCCCAACACCTCACACGACACCTCGAACGACTCTCCACCAGGCCCGAACGCGGCCAGCCGAGACGATGATGACGGACCCCCACCACGGCTGCTCACCCCTCCACGGTGGTGAGCAGCGAGTGCCATATCGAATCATTCAGCTGAATCTGAATACAGAAACGTATGTATTATCGATGTATGGAAACCGCGCTGCACAGCGACGCGCTGGCCCGGTTCGGGCACGCGTTGTCGGATCCGACCCGCACCCAGATCCTGCTGCATCTGCGCACCGCGCCGGGCTATCCCTCGGATCTGGCCGAGCGGATCGGGGTGTCGCGGCAGATCCTGTCCAACCATCTGGCCTGTCTGCGCGGGTGCGGGCTGGTCGTCGCGGTCCCCGAGGGACGTCGGAGCCGCTACGAGCTGTCCGACGCCCGCATCGCGGCCGCGTTGGAAGACCTGCTGGGGCTCGTACTGGCCGTCGACCCGGCGTGCTGCCCGGCCTCGGATGCGGAAGGGTGCTGCTGAATGGCCTCCCTCGGCATGCCCTCGTTGCCGTCGGCGGTCGGGCTCGGACCGGACCGCAAGGCGGTGCTGGCGCGGCGGATCCGCTGGCTGGTCGCCGCGACGATCTCCTACAACGTCATCGAGGCGATCATCGCCCTCACCGAGGGCACCCGGGTGTCCTCGACCGCGCTGATCGGGTTCGGGCTGGATTCGGTGATCGAGGTGTCCTCCGCGGCGGCGGTGGCGTGGCAGTTCGCCGGCCGGGACCCAGAAGCGCGGGAGAAGGTCGCGCTGCGGATCATCGCGTTCTCCTTCTTCGCCCTGGCCGCCTACGTCACCATCGACTCGATCCGCGCCCTGCTCGGCCTGGGCGAAGCCCAGCATTCCCCGATCGGGATCGGGCTGGCCGCAGCCAGCCTGGTGATCATGCCGGTGCTGTCGGCCTCGCAGCGCCGCGCCGGACGTGAACTCGGCTCCGCCTCCGCGGTCGCCGATTCCAAGCAAACGCTGCTGTGCACCTACCTTTCGGCGGTGCTGCTGGTCGGTTTGCTGCTCAACAGCCTGTTCGGCTGGTCGTGGGCCGACCCGATCGCCGCGCTGGTGATCGCGGTGATCGCGGTGCGCGAAGGCATCAACGCCTGGAAAGGCGACACCTGCTGCCCCGCTCCGATCACCCTCGGCACCACCGGACACAACTGCGACTGCTGCGACTAACTATCCCGAAACCGGAAGGACCTGCCATGTCCCGAATCCCGCAAACAGCTCGCAGTCGCTACCACCAGGAGATGGCGGCCGCGAAGTCTGCGCCCGCTGAGGATCAGCGGTGGTCACATCTCGAGCGGGCGCACATCCTGTCCCAGCCCGACCCATGGCTGCACACCCGCAACCACATCGCGATGTTCGCCCTGGCTGTGCGGCAGCGCGACCGCCGAGAAGCCGTCGGCCAGGTCATTCGAATCATCGTTGCGGCGCCCGGGTCGCTGTCGGGCCGATACCCGGAAGGCAACACCGGCCGCGCTCGTGTCGGCCTGCGCCAACCCATGCCGATCCCACCGGAGCTGGCCGCAGCGCTCGACCCTGCCGCCTGAGCCCATAAGCCGTTGCAACGGCTGTATCCAGCCAATCACCGCTTGGCACTACGCGACGCGGCCGAGGTCGAATTCGACAGATTGACATGGGAATCCCCCCGACCGGCCGCGTCCCTGAACGGCGTCAGCGTCCTGGCGCAGTTCGGCCCTGCGGGCAAGGGGGCGACCAATCAGCTCCCCGCCGGAACCCTGGGCGGCAAGATTTCGACCGACCGGCTCCGCGTCGGCGTCCACCTCCGCCCGGAGCGCTCACATGGGCAGTACACCCATTCCAGCATCCAATCCCGGGCGGGAAGTCGATCAGATGATGAGACCCGGGCTTAACTGTCCGTCGCGTGCAGGGACGCGGCCACGACCGGACACCTCTCGGCCATCTGTTCACCCGCTGTTAGCTTGCCCGGTAGTATCGATATCGATCAATATAGGTGTATGTCGAAATCGCAGCTTCCGATCGTGCCGGTGCAGTCGTGCACCGCCGCGCCGATCGTGCGTGAACCGTTGACCACCCAGGCCGTCGCGGAGCTGGCGGGGGTATTCAAGGCGCTGTCGGATCCGATCCGGTTGCGGCTGCTGAGCGCGATCGCTTCACGCGCCGGGCAGGAAGCGTGTGTGTGCGATTTGTCCGAAGGCATCGATCTGACGCAGCCGACGATCTCGCATCACTTGAAGGTGTTGCGTGAGGCCGGGTTGCTGGCCAGCGAGCGCCGCGCCTCCTGGGTGTATTACCGGGTGATTCCCGAGGCGCTGCAACGGTTGTCGGATGTGCTGCTGGTCGAAAGCGGCGCCGCGGCGGGGGCTGACGCGTGAACTCGGGTACCGCGCCACGGGACGATGTCGTGGTGGCGAAGCTGTCCACGCTGGATCGGTTCCTGCCGGTGTGGATTGGTATCGCCATGGCCGCCGGGCTGCTGCTCGGGCGCGTGATCCCCGGGTTGGGGGACGCGCTGGGAGCGGTCGAGGTCGACGGCATCTCGCTGCCGATCGCTATCGGATTGCTGATCATGATGTACCCGGTGCTGGCGAAGGTCCGCTACGACCGCCTCGACACCGTCACCAGCGACCGCAAACTGTTGGTCGGGTCGCTGGTGCTGAACTGGCTGCTGGGTCCGGCGTTGATGTTCGCGCTGGCGTGGTTGCTGCTGGCGGATCTGCCCGAGTACCGGACCGGCTTGATCATCGTCGGGTTGGCCCGTTGCATCGCGATGGTGATCATTTGGAACGACCTGGCCTGCGGAGACCGCGAAGCCGCCGCCGTACTGGTGGCATTGAACTCGGTGTTCCAGGTGGTCATGTTCGCCGTGCTGGGCTGGTTCTACCTCTCGGTGCTGCCCGGCTGGCTCGGTCTCGAGCAAACCACGATCGATACCTCGCCGTGGCAGATCGCGAAATCGGTGCTGATTTTCCTGGGTATCCCGCTGTTGGCGGGCTATCTGACCCGCCGCTTCGGCGAACGCGCCAGGGGCCGCGACTGGTATGAATCCGCGCTGCTGCCGCGGATCGGACCGTGGGCACTGTACGGTTTGCTGTTCACCATCGTGATCCTGTTCGCCCTGCAAGGTAAGCAGATCACCTCCCAGCCCTTGGATGTCGTGCGGATCGCGGTTCCGCTGCTGGCCTACTTCGCGATCATGTGGGGCGGGGGCTACCTGCTCGGCGCGGTCATGGGTCTGGGCTACGAGCGCACCACCACCCTGGCGTTCACCGCCGCGGGCAACAACTTCGAACTCGCCATCGCCGTCGCCATCGCCACCTACGGCGCGACCTCCGGTCAAGCACTGGCCGGAGTCGTCGGACCCCTGATCGAGGTCCCGGTCCTCGTCGGCTTGGTGTATGTGTCCCTAGCACTGCGCACACGCTTCCGCGCCACCACCACTGGCGCGCCCGCCGGTACTGCCTCGGCCGAGGAAAGGGTGCTCGAGCGATGACCACGACACCAGCGGTGCTGTTCGTCTGCGTCCGCAACAGCGGCAAATCGCAGATGGCCGCCGGGCTGATGCGTCGCGCCGCGGCCGGGCGCGTCGAGGCGTACTCCGCGGGAACCGACCCGGTACAGGGCCTGAACGCGCTGTCGGTGCAGTCGCTGCGGGAAGTCGGTGTCGATATCGGCGACGAAGTACCCAACCCATCGATCCGCGTCTGCTGCGCAGCGTCGATCTGGCCGAAGTCTGCATCGACATCACGACCGAATTCCCGAACCGTGAACCGAGGAAATCCTGCAGGCCGCCGACGTGATCATCACCATGGGCTGCGGCGACGCCTGCCCCCTCTACCCGGGCCGCCGCTACGAGGAATGGACCTCGACGACCCCGCCGCCATCCGACCCATCCGCGAAGAAATCGAAACCCGCGTCCGCCACCTGCTTGCCGAACTGGACATCCCCACCAACTGAAAGGCCAACTCGCTCATGGCATCGAAGCCCAGCGTCCTGTTCGTCTGCGTCCACAACGCCGGACGCTCCCAGATGGCCGCCGGATTCCTCACCCACCTCGCCGGAGACGCTATCGAAGTCCGCTCCGCAGGCAGCGCGCCCGCCGAGGCGATCAACCCAGCCGCGGTCGAAGCCATGCGCGAGGTCGGCATCGACATCTCGGACCAGTCACCCAAAATCCTCACCTTCGACGCCGTCGAAGCCTCCGACGTCGTCATCACCATGGGCTGCGGCGACACCTGTCCAGTCTTCCCCGGAGTCAGTTACCGCGACTGGGTGCTCGAGGATCCGGCGGGCAAGGGGGTCGAGGCGGTGCGCCCGATCCGCGACGAGATCAAAGCCCGTGTCGAGGAACTCGTCGCCGAACTGCTGCCCGCTCGCGCTTGAACTGAGGACATCGACACAGTCAGTGCATCTGGCGTCTACGAGAGCGCGCCCGAGGCAACGGCTGCGGAGCCGTCGTTCCGGTAACCTGGGTGCGGGAGAATCGGCGGACAGGTCGTCAGGAGACTGTCATGTCCGTGCCCAGCTCATCGCTTCCCTCGTGCGCGCCGCCGAGCTGGGGGTGTTTCTTTCCGACCAAGCGAGTTTCGAGTACGACCGGGGGGTCGTGGGCTGCGGTTCACCGAATCGCATGATTCGGCGCGGAATTCGACACGCTTTCGGGCGTAGCAGGCATCACCTTCAGCGGAGTTCCGCGAGTTCGTATTCTCGCCACTGGTCGGTGCTGATATCTGCGCTCGTTCAGGTTATCCGGGACCGCATCGCAGTCGTGGTGACGGAGTTAGGCCGCGGCGTCGGCCTTCTTCCGTAAACGCACCGCAGGACAGAGCCTTTCGCGCTCGGTCGGCTGGCATCGGATTTCGGCTCACGACCGTGCGCTGCTGCGGGTGGTCCGCACATCCTTCTTGCGGACATGCGCCGAACCTTCCGTGGCGATCGCGCGCGTTCTGCCATCTCGAGCCCAGCACTGGGGTTGAAGACGCGGTGTCCCAGCATGCCTACTGAATCCAGCAATCGGAGGGTTGACAGAGCAGGCGATGAGCCTGGCATCACCGAATTGGTTTTCCCCGATAGCCCGCCCGCGCTGACCGATGACGCGGCCAGGGCACTGCTTGCGCTTCTGCTTCGACATTCCCGCGAACACTCCCGCGAGAGGGACGACGATGCCGACCGAACCCAACGAACGGGCCGTGCCTGGACGAACTGCTGGGACTGGTCCCCGAAACCGTCGAAAACGCCGGTGATCAACGGTTCCCGTTCTACGGGCGCTGCTCGACCGAGGACAATCAGGATCCGGAGACCTCGTATGCATGGGGCGGAGGTATGGGTCCCGGAACTCGGCGGGCGTTTCGACCCACGCAACGTTACGCACTCGATGATGATCAGCATGCTCGGCGGGCTGAGTGAGTCCGAGCGCCAGCATGTTCAGCAGCGCACCCGCAGCTTGCGAGCCGTGCTCGGGCTGGTAAAGCAGGTGATCCGGATGCTGGCCCGATCCAGCGATTTCTGGCTGGATGACTGCTGGATCGTGGACTCCACCCCGAGTGCCGTGCGGCATGTCGCGGCCCACGGTCGCGCGTTCGGAGCTGGCCGGGTGGGCCGGGTACGGCTACTGCGCCTCGCATACGCGGTTCTACTGGGGGCTGAAGTTGTATCTGATGTGCAGGCCGGTCGGGATGCCGATCCTGCGGGCGCTGGCAGACCCGAACTTCGAGACACTGCTGGACGAGTACGGGATCACCATGCTGCGCCCGGCGCGCCAGTCATCCGGTCGCTGATCGCCTACGACCCCTGACTGACACCCGGATCAGGTGAGACATGCTAGAACCACGTGCATGGTGTACAGGTTCACGGCGCTGGTCGCGTGCGGACTCGATGATCCAGATGTAGACGACTGCATGATGGCGGGCGTGGCGGAGTCCGATGACGAAGATGGGTTCTCTTTGTTGTTCATGTGTGACTTCGACGAGCCCGACGAGCAGCAGGTGTCGCTGGGCATGGACACACACTGCCTTGTCACGCCCGACCAGGGCACTGCCTACGGCTGCGTACGCGCCGTGGAGTTGACCGACGACGTGTTGCGGGTGACTTTGGATCCCGAGTCGCTGGACGATCTCGGCCTGACCGATCCCGTTGTCGAGGCGTTACTGCGGGCACCGGCAGCGGACGTGGCACGCTTGCGGGCAGTACTGCCGCGCATCCTGATCTACGGACACCCTGATACCCGTCCGCGCCTGATCATGCCGTAGCGACTCACCAGCGGAGACAGCCGCCATCTGCCCCAACCGCACCGCCTCCCACGCGGCCACCCATCTCCTACGATCACCGACCGAGCTTCGGACTTACTCGTCTAGTTCCCGTGCGGTCGCGGCCACCTCGCTGCCGATGAAGCCGCCGCCGACGACCAGCAGCCTTGCCTCGGTGCCGAGTTCGGAGCGCAAAGCGAGCGCATCGTCCCGGCCGCGCAAAGTGTGCACGCCGCGTGGAGAGCGGTCTGGCGGCATGAGCTCGGGCGAGCGGCGGTGAGGTCATGCCTGTTGCTCATCGGGTTGGGTGCGGATGGCGAGAAGGTAGACGATTCCGAGTTCGTCGCCCGCCGCGAGGACCGGTTGCGTGGGTGACACGGCCAGGACCGTCCCGCGCCCTCGCAAGGGGAACGTTCGCTCGGGCCTGAGCGTACGAAGGTTCCACAGTCGCAGGGTCTGGTCCAGCGACACCGTTGCCAACCACGGTGTGCCGGGAACGACCGCGCTGCCGGTTACGTGGAAGCCGTGGCCGCGCAGGGTGGCCCGGGGGCGGAACGTCGGCAGGTCGAAGACGAGCACATCCCCGCCGCGGGTGACGACAAACGAGTCCGCACTGAACAGCGGCGCACGCAGGTCCCCTTCCGGAATATAGAGGGCGCTCTTGCCCTCGGCGAGATCCCAGCATCGCAGTTCCCGGTGCATTTCTCCGCCACTGCTGAGCCGACCGTCGGACACTGCGGCCAGATAGCGCATGTCCGCTGACGAGGCGAGCGACGCTACGCCGGTCTGGAATGCCGGCCCCCAGCGTGTGAACCTGCGCTGGCGCGGGATCTCCTGCCGCGAGCTGCTGGATGCGCGTCCCAGCTCGTGCACTATGACGCGGCCCGCGTCGTCGCCGGTGGCGACGAGCCCGGCGGACTCGCTGATCACGCAACCGCCGCGGCCCTTGGTTCGCTCGACCTTCCAGCCGTCGTCGAGACGCACCAACCGGGCCTCGTTCGCGCGTGCGTAGTCGCCCACGGCGGGCACGAAAATCAGACGGCGGCGGCGATCTACCTTCCATCTCGGCGGGAAATAGCGGTCGAGTCGGACGGCGGTCACGCCGGAGTGCACGTCGATGTCGAGTACCTGCGGTCCTCGCGCGTACCCGCCGTCGGTGGAGACGACGATCTGGAAGTCGTCGACGAAGGCGCATGCGGTGATCCCGTTGTGCCCGGCAAGCAGCTGCGCGCGGTGCGCGCCGGTCCGCGCATCCCACAGCTGCACCGAACCGGTCGGGTCGCTGTGTTCGTCGCTGTCGCCGCCACTGACGAACAGCGACCCGTCCGGGGAGAACACGCCGACGCTCACCTGTAGTTCATGGCGGGGAGCGTGCGAAGCAGAGCCGGTCTCGGTCGGCGGCAGCGGCCACGTCCGCACGGTGCAGTCCCGCGAACCGGTAATGAACACCGGTCGGGTCGGGGAGGCATCGCAGGCCTCCACCCAACTTCCGTGCCCCGCGAGCGTCACCCTGATCGCCCCGGTCGCTGCGTTCAGGACATACAAGGACTGGTCGCGTGAGCCCACCGCCACCCACCGACCGTCCGCTGACATTGCCACACTGGTGGGCGAGGGCACGGGGGTGGTCCATTCGACCTGGCTGAGCTCGCCGCGCGCGAGATTGACCGTGCCCGAGAGATTTCCGTGCATTTCGGTCCAGACAGTCGTTCCACGCGCAGGGCAGGCGATCGCGGTGATCTCACCAGCGCACGGACGCCGGGCAAGTTCCGCACCCGTCTCCCGGTCCCACACCGCCAGGCTGTTGAGATCTGACCGGTACCCGCTGTCTCCTGATACCACTGTGGCGCTGTCCGCGGCGAAGCGGACGCACGAGACCTCGTTCTCGTGGCCGACCACCGCGTGGTGCGTCGACCAGTCTCCGGTGTCCCAGATGACGACCTGGCGGCGATACCGGTCGCGCGCAGTCTCGCCGCTGTAGTCGAAACTGCCGCCACCCGTGACGATTCGGCGGCCGTCGGCCGACCAGTCACAGCTGCGCGCACTGAGGCCGGCACGGCCTCGCAGGACGGCGACGCGTTGGCCTGTCAGCGCGTCCAAGACCATCGGCGAGCCGCCGCCGACGACCACGAGGTGGCGGCTGTCGGGTGCCCAGGCGCACTCGGCGTTCCCTGATTTCTCCCCGTTGATGATCCGCCGCAGGGCGCCGGTCTCGGCGTCGCGGACGTGGAGGGACCCCCTGTAGTCCACCGATGCGATCCAGCGGCCGTCCGGGGAGTGGCGGCAGGCGGTGATCCAGTTCGATGACCCGCCTCCGCCCTCGCCGGGCTTGCGATGGCCGTCGTAGGTCAGCCCGAACTGCGGCGATGCGGTGTCCTTGTTCAGGTGTTGCAGCCAGAGACGGCGCTCCTGCCGCGCCGCCCAACGGCGCCCGGCCGCCGCGGCGACCGCGCTGGAATCGGGCTCGTTGGCGGCAACCTGAAAAGTGCCCGCGGGATCGTGGATGAGATCGGGAAGGGAGCGTGACACGAAGCGGGCGAACTCCATGGTGTGCCCGTCGGGTCTGAAAGCGACTTCCGCTGCGGCGTATTCGGCCAGCAGCTGCGGCGCCAACCGGGCCCCGATCTTGACCTCGATATAGTCGAGGTCGCATAGCGTCGCGAGGCTGCGCTGCCGGTCGCCGGACTGTAGGCGTTGCGCCATCAGTTCCTGAGCCTTGCGGAGGTTGGGTGCGGTCCGCGCCTGATCGAGGAAGCTGGGCTGGGCCTGGAAGTAGTCCCCGATGCGGGTGCGCACGGACCGCTCGCGCTCCGGGGTCGCCAGCACCCGCCGGTGCACCGCGGCAGCCAGGCTCTCGTGCAGAAAGCTCAGCAGACCCGAACGGTTGGCCAGTAGCGGCTCGGCTGCGAGATGGAAGGGGACCCAGTGCGCGGCCGGCAGCGGCTGCGCGCCCTCGCCGAGCAGGTCGAGCAACTCGGCAGGCGACATCCCTGCCGCGGCGCAGGCCAGCACAGCCAGGGCGGAGTCGACGACAGCGGCGCCGAAGTCATCGGCCCACCGCTGGATGATCAGGTCGAACAGCGCGGCCGCATCCTGGACACTCAGATAGCGCTCGATCATCTCGTCGAGCCGGTCGTGGTCGCCGAACTGCCGTAGCTCGTCGAGCATGCTGCAGGTGAACAGCGGGACTGCGGACTGTTCCGCGGCGACGATGCGTTCCAGCCGGGCATGGTCCAGTTCGCGGCGGTGCGCGGCGAGCAATCGCACGACCAGCGCCCGGCGTTCGGCGGTGTCCAAGGGCTGGACGGTCAGCCGCGGCCAGGAGGGATCGAGCGCGTCGAGGATGGGCCCCGGCGTCGTGGAGACGACCAGGCGCACCCGCGGATCGGTGCGGGCGGGGATCCAGGTGAGGTCTTCGCCGCCCTCCAACTGGTTGACCGCGTCGATCACCACAGCGAGCGAGCCGCCTGCCACGGCCTGCTCCAGGAATCGCGGGAAGGCTGCCTGTAGCTGCGGCAGACCGAACGGGACCTCCTCGGCGATGCTGTGCCGGCGGCGCAGTTCCACCATGAGCTCGCGCAGCAATTGGGCGGGTGTCGTGATGGCCGAGGTCACCCCGACGAAGTAGCCGAGCGCGGGCCGCTCGGGGTTCCGTCGCTGTCGGTGCGAGATCCAGTTGGCCAGCAACGCCGTTTTACCGAGCCCGGAATCCCCGCATACCACCAGCGGTGGCCCGCTGCCGTTGAAATGCGCGTCCAGGCGCGCGAAGTCGCGGTCGCGGGCGATGTAGACCTCGGTCAGCCGCCGACGTTGATCCCAGCCGGCGTCGTCGAAGCGATCCTTCGACGCCTCGGCGGCGGGAAACAGTGAGTCGATGAGGCGGGTGAAGTCCTCGAGAACCCAGGAGCCGAGTTCGGCCGGGTCGCGGTATCCCTCCCGCAACCGACACCGGCCGCTGGCTGCCGCTTCCCGAATCCGCTCCTCGAGCTGCTCGAGCCGGCCTTGCCTGTCTACGGACTCGACCGCGCTCAACGGACTGTCCGGCGCCGCGGAGTGTGGTGCCCGGAAGTAGAAGTGCCGACCTCCGACACCCGGCCCACCGGCCTGCAGGCCCTGCAGAATTTCCAACTCGGTGACCGATCGATCGCTTCGATCGAGGACCCACGGTCGCTCGGCCGCCAGCGGCCCCACATCCTGCGGGATCCAGCCGTAGCGATCGCCCAGCAGTCCGATGAAGTACGGCGCGCACCGCTCGACCTCGGCAAGACAGATCGGCAATACCCGGCCTTCCGCGGTCGCCTCGTCGGTGATGCCCCACCGCAGGTCCACCTCCGACCAGGACACCCCACGCGCGGCGGCGAGTTTGCGCAACTGCGGAAAGACGACCTTCACCAAGTGGTCGCGCTCGCCCTGCATGTCTCGGAACGTCGAGGACACGAAAACGCGCAGCTCGCGCTCTGCCACGCCGCCTCCCCTTCGAACTGATCAGCCGGGCTCGCCCTGCTATGACGCCTCGGGCACCCTTCGCTACCTGCGCACCGCGCCCTACATCGCCTGATACGACCCCTGCTTCATTCTGACTCAGAGATCAGTGCAGTGCAGCGGGAAGCGAAGATCGAAAGCCATCACACGGATCGGAGTGTCCGATCGTCGGTGGATCTGATACCGGTCCGACCGGCCGAGCCCGAGGGTTCGGTTCCGATGTCTTGAATGCCGTGGACACCGGCGAAGTTCACCCGTAACGAGTGAATCGACTACCGCCGGGCGCTTGGGAGTCTGGTTTCGTCACCGGTTCGACTATCAAGGAGGACGCAATGAGGTTTCTCGATGCTGCGGTTCAACTCCCGAACGACGACGGTTGTTGGCGCACTCTGCTGTTCCGTGGTGATCGGTTACTCGACCTCAACTGGAATCACGGCTACCAGGAATACAGGATCACTGACTACCAGAAAGAGTGGCAGAACCTGCCCCAATATTTCACGAGCGACCTCGATGCCGCCTGCCCGATCCCCGATGATAACGGCTGTTGGCGGACATTGCTTTTCAAAGGCGATCAGTTGCTCGAGTTGAACTGGGATCACGGCCCCAAGCAGTACACGATCAACCATTATCAGAAACAGTGGAAAAACATCCCCGCGTACTTTGCGAGCAACCTCGACACCACCTGTCAAATTCCCAATGATAGCGGTGGTAGTTGGCGGACACTGCTTTTCAAGGGCGATCAGTTGCTCGAGTTGAACTGGGATGACGGATTCGATCAGTGCCGAGTCCAGTTTTACGAGAAACAGTGGAAGAACATCCCCGACTTCTTTGCGAGCAACCTCGACGCCGCCTGTCAAATACCCAATGACGGCGGCAGCTGGCGCACTATGCTGTTCAAGCAGGACCAGATGTACGTCTTCACCTGGGATTACGGCGTACAATACGAAGGCCGCGTAGTCGATTACCCTGAGCCGAATAACACATACGTCTGGGAAAGGGCCTACCGCGCGCTCACGGAAGACTAAGTTCAGTCTCCCAATCGTCTGATTAGTCAGCTTGGGGGGTGGGCCGGTGGTGCATCATGTCCGTTGTGGCGAGGTCGGCGGGTGATCGGTTTCAGGTGTTGACGGACGGGCAGTGGGAGTTGCTGGAGCTGCTGTTGCCGAAATCCGAAGGGCGGGTATGTCGTAACTTCGCCGACAATCGTCTCGTGGTGGAGGGGATGCTGTATCGGTTGCGCACGAGTTCGCCGTGGCGGGATCTGCCGGAGGTGTTCGGGCCCTGGCAGGCGGTATGGAAGCGGCACCGCCGCTACGCCGAGGACGGCACGTGGGATCGGGTGCTGACCGCGTTACTCGCACTGGCTGATACGACCGGTGACCTGGACTGGGTGGCCTCGATCGATTCCACGGTCGTGCGGGTGCACCAGCACGGCGGCGGTGCCAGGCGCGACTCGGTGTCTGGGTTATGAACCCGCCGATCATGCGATCGGGCGCTCACGTGGTGGGTCGACGACCAAGGTGCATCTGGTCACCGATGGCCGCGGGCGGGGCTTGGCGGTGCAGCTCACGCCGGGACAAGCGGGCGACTCACCGATGCTCGCGCCCAGAACCTAGCCCTGCCCGACCAGGGGCGCGGTGCGCGTAAGCGGTCGCGGGCCAGGCCGCGGCGGTGGTCTGAACCGTCACGGGTTGGGGGCCGCTGATGGCCGGCCGGAGATTACTCGTCCTGCTCAATCCCATTGCACCGCGCCAGGTGGTGCGTGTCGACTCTCACCCTGCGATGTTTCGGATCGCCGCCAGCGCGTCGTTGATCTCCTCTTCGTAGAAGCCCGTGCGGTAGCGCGCTTCCTGGCTGCCCAGAAACTGAAAGGTGAGATCCAGCAAGCGTGGCCACACGTCGGCGATGGACGTCGGCAGGTGCCGCACGAGCTCACCGGTCGAGTCGGCCGCCTCCTCGTTGCCGTTGGACTGGCTCGCCGATGCTGAATTGTTCCCTTCGCCTTCGGCGGCGACCACTCTCACTCGCGCATCCGGGTCCAGTTGGCGGGGCACGAAGCGGACGAGTCGCTGCAGGCAGTCCTGGACTCCAGGGTTCCAGCCCAAGGGAATCAGGAGATCTTCCCGGACATTCACTATCTGAAGAGTGAGCTGTCGAACCGCTTTGAACTGTTCGACAGTGAGAAAAACCTCTCGTTGCGGCCGACCCGAAATCATCCGCGGCTCCACTCTGCGTCACTCCAGATCGTCAAAGTATTCCTTCCCTTCCTTCGGAGTGTGTACCGTTCCGCCCTCACCGTCTGATCGACAAATATAGAGCACTGCCGGAATACCGAGTCGGGTAAGAGCAGCCAATTCTGGTGCCGTCAACAGAAGTTAGGATCAATTGGTGCAAACCCTGGAAAGCGTCATGTCGATGGGTGTGTGCCACCGCACCATACTCGCTGAACTCGACTCCCTCTTCGCATCCCTCCAATCCCGCGTCTTCCGAGGCGAGCTGTGACCGCGCCGGTGTCGGCTATGCCGGTGTGGTCGGGCTTTCTCACGGCGGTGCTGGAAGTCCTCGCCGACGGCCACATCTGGCGTAAGCGCGACCTGCACACGGCGGTGGAGGATCATGTCGGGCTGACAGCCGAGCAGCGGGCCGAGGTGCTGCCGTCGGGGCAGGGGCGCGCTGACAACCGGATCGGGTGGGCCCTCAGCGGGCTGTACCGCGCGAAGCTCGTCGACAAGCCCCGAATTGGCGACGCTGGCCGGCCATATCCGCAGATTCGCCGACATGATGCGTCACCGACGCGGCAGCGACCTGGAAACCTGGATGAAGGCCGTCGACGCCGATAACCACCCCGCCCTGCACTCTTTCGTTCGCGGTCTACGCCGCGACCAGGACGCCGCTACCGCAGGACTCAGCATGGAACGGAATAGCGGCGCGGTCGAAGGCCACGTCAACCGCATCAAAATGATCAAACGCCAGATGTTCGGGCGCACCAACCTCGACCTGCTCCGCAAACGAATCCTGCTCAGCGACTGAACCATCCAGCCCGCCGAAATCACGGAAAGCTTGCCAGATCCACATTTCGAAGAGCGTCGACATGTCCCCATCATCTGTGTCGAACCGGGCCATCGGCTGGACTGGTCCTGAATCCGGCGCGCATTCCCGGACCGACTGAGAGTTCGTCAGCGGAAATGGCCGCGTGCAGCGTCTGGCGCCGCACCGAGTGAAGTAGGCCGCGCGCAACCACCCGGATCGGTGGGGTGTGCGGCGCGGTGGCAGGGCTCGCTGTGGTTGTGCCCCTCGGGGGTAGCGAGCCGGACACGTGTGCAATTCGCACCGCGATCCTCGCCAACACGCCACGACTCACCATGGTGGCCCTATGAAGGGATGGCGATAGTGGAGGAAGAGTTCGTGTACCGACAACGGACCCGGTTACGTGATCTCAGGGAGGCTTCCGCCGCACCGTCATACCCACTATTCGAGGGAGATCAGGACAGCATGAGAACCGACACCACCAGGTACAGTAATTTCACCGGCTGGATCGATCGACCGGACGATGTACGGCCCGCCTTGGACGGCGACCTCACCTGCGACATCGCCGTCGTCGGCGGCGGCATGGGTGGAATGGCGACCGCGCTGCGCCTCGCCGAGCGCGGCCAGGACGTGGTCCTGCTGGAGTCCGAGTTCTGCGGCTATGGCGCGGCCTCGCGCAACGGCGGTCAGATCGCCGGGGCGCCGGGTGGCGACTTGCGGATGCTCGGCCTGTTCTCCGGCAGCAAGCTCCCGATCATGGCCAAGCTGGCCGAGCACGCAGGCCACTATGTGGAAGATCTCATGAAGACTCATGACATCGACTGCGACTACGTGGCGAACGGTCTGGTGTGGGGTGCGGTCTCTCCCATCATGATGCTCAGGGTCCGCACGCAGGCGGCGATCCTGCGCGCCGCCGGTGGGCAGGGGACCGTCGGCACCAGTGAGCAGCTCGGCCTTCCGGCCGGTTTCGTCGGCGGCATGCGAGAGTCCATCGGCGGAATGCTGAACCCGGGCAAGCTCGCTCGCGGTGTGCGGCGCGCCGTTCTCGACTCGTCGGTCAAGCTCTTCGAGGAGTCGCCGGTGAGCGACGTCCGGCGGGTGGGCGGCATCGTCGAGCTCACGACACCGAACGGCACGGTGCGGGCCGACAAGGTGGTGCTCGCGACCAACGCATACTCCGGCGAATGGGACATCACACCCAAGAACCTCTCGGTGCCGATGTACGTCATAGAGATCGAGACCGAACCCATCGCGCCCGAGCGGATCGCCGAACTGGACTGGACCAGCCGGTCCGGAATCATCACCCAGCACCAGCTCATGACCCACTACCGGCTCACCGAGCGCAACACCATCGTCTGCGGAGTCCGCCGCCCGGAGCGTGGCCTGAGCTACCCGCTCCCGGATCGGGTTCCGTCCCCCAGCCTCGTGCAGGACATGGCGGCCGACCTGTCCGACCGATTCCCGACGCTGTCCGACGTGTCCATCGCGCGGGCCTGGGGCGGTTGGATCGGCATCACCGCCGACTGGCTGTCTGTCGCCGGTCAGGTAGGCAACAACATCTACTACTCGATGGCCTGCAACGGCCACGGCCTCTGTCAGGTGCCGTACGTGGGCAAGATGATCGCTGACTACATCGTCGACGACGAGATGCCGGAGGACCTCGCAGGCATCTGGTCGGACGTCCCGAAGTACCCGGCATCGATGGCGCGTCTCTTGAGTCCGTTCATGATCCGGCTCACCTGGAGCGTGGACCGGATCAGCGACTTCTTCAGCGGCAGCGGGACGCTGGCGCGGCGGAAGCTACGTCGCCGAGGACGCGCGAAGCGCTGAGTAGGCGGCGTCGGGGTCAGGCCGTGCCGCGGATCCGGAGGACTGTCAACGCCGTCGCGACTTCGGTCGGCCGGTCGGCGAAGGGGCGGGGGAGGAGTTCGTCGACGCGGGCGAGACGCCGGTCGATCGTGTTGCGGTGGGTGAACAGCCGCTCCGCGGTACTCGACCGGTTGAGGCCTTCCTCGACGTAGGTGAGCACCGTCTGATGCAGGACCGGGCTCGCGGCCTCGAAGTCGCCGAGGACATCCGTGACGAACTGATCGAGCTGGCTGACATCGGCCGACATCAGGTCGATCATCTGCACGTCCTCGTAACGGATCACGGTGAGGTTCGAGCGGAGCCGCGACAGAAGGCGTTGCGCTGCCGCGGCATCCAGGTGCGTTCGCCGGAATCCGTTGGTACCCGACGCCGCGCGGCCGAGCGCTACGCGAGCGCGGGGGTGCCGACTGAATATCTCCTCGAGCTCCGCCGCGGGTGGTACGGTCTTCGCCGGAATCCACAGCCACTGCGCAGAAGTCCCCGCCACAACGGTGAGTCGACTTCCCGCGCCGCAGGCCCGCATCAACTGCTCGCTCGCGGCGTCGAGTGCGTGCGCGTTGCGCTCCGAATCCGTCCACACGACTGCGCCGATGTGCGAGCCGGTCAGCGCGTATCCCAGCTGGGCCTCGGCCCTCGCCGGCGCGATGTCGGCACCCTGCAGCAGCAATTCGACGGTTGCGTAGCGCTGAAGTTGCGCGCCGCCCGCGAACTCCTCGCGGACCTCGTCGACCTGTTGTGCGAGTGCCGCGATGGCGTCGTCGACGGCGGTGGTCAATGAGCAGGCCGAGACCGCCACGAGCGACTCGAGCTCGTCGAGATCACCGGCCACCCTGAAGCATTCGGCGAGCCACCACCGCCACACGACGTACTGTCCGGCCCGCCACGAGGTGACCTCGTCGGTGGTGAGGCCGCGGAGAACGACGTTGCGCGCGTAGGTACGCGTCTCCTCACTGTCCGGTGGCGGGACCCGCACGCCGGGTGCGGCGATGTTCGACGTCAGCCACCTCTTGAGTGCGAAGACGCCGACGCGGTCGCTGGACTCGGCCAGCACGGGGTCCTGTGAGATCGCCAGGTAACGGGGGTCCCGGAGCGTCGCCTCCTCCATGTCGGCCAGAATCTCGGTGTGCCTGGCGAGCATGGTCTCGGCGACGTCGCGGAAGAGCTCGCGCACCCGGTCGGAGGGCACGGGCCACAGCTCGTCGGATGCCACGGTCATTCCACGAACCTCCATTGCTCGCCGTGACAACGAGTATGCGCCGCCCGCCCCGGCGATCGGGCGGCGCGCAGACCGCACGAGTCAGTCGAGACCCAGGTACTCGCCGAGCTCGCGGTAGTCGACCTGCCAGAGGCCGGGCGACCCCAGTGGATACTGGGACCGGAAGCCGAGGATGCGCTGCACGCGCTCGGGCAGGGTCTTCACGAGTTCCCGGTCCACGAGGAAGGGATACGCCTCCTCGCCGACCAGGTAGCCGGGGTTGAAGGCGAACGCGAGCCCGCGGCGGTACTGGTCCGTCGTGATATTGGCACCGCCGCCGTGGGCGGTCTTGCCGCTGAAGAACAGTGCGTCACCGGCCTTCATCGTGGCCGGGACCGTCTGATCCGGGGTGCCGCGATCCTGGAAGTCCGGCCAGTGATTGCTGCCGGGGATGACGCGGGTGGCGCCGTTGTCCTCGGTGAAGTCGGTCAGCGCGATGAGGAAGTTGAGGGTCACCTCCGGGCCGGCGGGACCCATCCCGACGAACGGGAACCAGTTCTCCAGGTCGCGGTGGAGCATCTGGGCGCGGTTGCCGGGGCCGATCTCGATGACCTGGGCGGTGGTCATCCAGAACGTACCGGACTCCTCGAGGAAGATCGCCTCGCACAATGCGTGCACCAGGTCGTGGTCGATCACCTCCTCCCGGAACACCTGGCTGTGCGTGACGAGGTTGGTCAGGCGCTTGGTGTTGGCGCCGTGGAACTCGTTGACGATCTCCAGCTCGTGCTTCCCGCCGGGGGTGAGCGCGGCCAGGGGTTCCTCGATCTGGGCGTTGAACCGCGCGACCTGGTCGGGGGTGAGCAGGCCCTCGATGATGACGCCACCGTCGCGATCGACGATCTCTCGGATCTCGGCGATGTCCGTGGTGTTGCTGACCCTCTGGAGAGTCGCATCGATCGATGTCATGGTGTGTTCCCTTCTACTGGTGAGGATCTGAGGCTGTCAGTCCGTCTTGGTCATCACGTGCTTGACGCGGGTGTACTCCTCGAGCGCGTAGATCGACATGTCCTTGCCGTATCCGGACTGTTTGAACCCGCCGTGGGGCATCTCCGAGAGGACGGGCATGTGGTCGTTCACCCAGACGCAGCCGAAGTCGAGGTCGCGTGCCGCGCGTGCCGAGTGATGGAGGTTCTGCGTCCAGATCGACGACGCCAGGCCGAACTCCACGTCGTTCGCCCACTCGAAGGCCTGGTCGATATCGGCCGCACGCTGCACGGTGACGACGGGGCCGAACTGCTCCGCCTGCACGAGCACGTCCGCCTGGCTCGGGTTCGCCACCACCGTGGGCTCGAGGAAGAAGCCGTCGCCGGGCAGGGCCTTGCCGCCGGTCAGGATGGTGCCGTCGGTCTTGGCGAGGACGTCGAGGATGGACTTCCGGTGCGCGGCCGAGATGAGCGGACCCATGTCGATGTCGCCCCCGGCATGGGGATCGCCGACCCGGATCGCCTGGACCGCGGGGACCAGCGCCTCGAGCAGCCGGTCGTAGATCCCCGGGGTGGCGATGACCCGGCACGCCGCGGTGCAGTCCTGGCCGCTGTTGGCGAAACCGGCGGTGGCGATGCCCGCGACGACCGCGTCGAGATCGGCATCGTCGAGGACGATGACCGGCGCTTTGCCACCCAGCTCGAGATGCGTCCGCGCGACGTGCGACGCGGCCACCTCGGCGATGTGCCGCCCGGTGCTGGTATCGCCGGTCAGGGAGACCAGGCCGATGCGGGGATCGGAGACCAGGTGGTCGCCGATGTCCGACGCCGACCCCGACAGAACGTTGAACACACCAGCCGGGAAGACGTCCTGTGCGAGCGCGGCGACGTAGAGGGCGGTCAGTGGGGTCTGGCGGGAGGGCTTGAGGATGCTGCAGTTCCCGACCGCGAGGGCCGGACCGAACTTCCAGGTCGCCATGAGCAGCGGATAGTTCCACGGTGCGATGCCGGCAACGACGCCGATCGGCTCGCGCCGCACGTAGGACTCGTAGCCGCGCAGGTACTCACCGCCCGCGCGTCCCTCCATCGTCCGCGCCGCACCCGCGAAGAATCGCAGATTGTCCACCACGAAGGGCACCTCGTCGCGGGCGACCGGGAGGGGTTTGCCGACGTTGCGGGACTCGAGCAATGCGATGTGCTCGGCGTGTTCTTCGATCTTGGACGCCAGGGTCAGGAGCATCTCCGCACGCTCGCCCGGGGTGGTGCGCCGGAACGAGCGGAACGCCTGCCCGGCTGCGGTCACGGCCGCGTCGACGTCCGCCTTTCCGCTGGCAGGAACCCGGGCCAGGACCTCGCCGGTCGCGGGTTCCAGGACATCGAGCAGCCGTCCGGATTCGGCGGCGACGAGTTCGCCGTTGATGAGGTTCTTCGCGCTGTAGGCACTGGGGTCGAGCATGGTGATCTCCTGTTGTCGGATGCGGTGGGGTGAGGTGGCTGGCGGAACTCAGCCCGGCGGGTGAGCGATCAGCTGTTGCTCGAGCTGGAACTTCTGGATCTTTCCCGTGGCGGTCTTGGGGAGCGTCGCGAACTCGATCCGGTCGGGGACCTTGAACTTCGCGAGGCGATCGAGCAGGTGGGCGCGCAGGTCGCCGCTGCTGAGCTCCGCGCCCGGGCGGAGGGAGACGAACGCCGCGGGGCGCTCGCCCCAGTGCTCGTGGGGAAAACCGACCACCGCGGCCTCGAGGACCGCGGGGTGCTCGAGGATCGCGCTCTCGATCTCGATGGAGCTGATGTTCTCCCCGCCGGAGATGATGAGGTCCTTCGCGCGATCGCGGATCTCGATATACCCGTCGGAATGTCGAACGGCGAGATCCCCGCTCCGGAACCATCCATCGGGCACCGCCGCCGCTGTGGCCGTGGGGTCGCGGTAGTACTCGGCGGTGACGTTGTTCCCGCGCAGCACGATCTCGCCGATCGTCGTCGCGTCGGCGGGCACGTCACCGCCGACCTCGTTCACCACGCGGACGCCGCCGGTGATGATGTTGCCGACGCCCTGGCGCGCGTTGAGGCGATCGCGTTCGGCCTCCGGCGCCGCGTCCCACACACGGTCCCACTCGTTGATCACAGCGGGCCCGTAGGTCTCGGTCATGCCGTATAGGTGGGTGACGTCCAGGCCGCAGAGGCGGGCCCGCGCCAGCAGTGCGGGTGCGGGTGGGGCGCCGCCGGTGGCGACCCAGACTCTCCGGGGCGAGATCGTCGTCGGAGGGTCCGAGGTGATGGTCGAGATGACGGTCGGCGCAGCGCACATGTGAGTGACTCCGGCATCGTCGATCGCCTCCCAGATCGCGTCCGCTTCGACCTTGGGCAGGCAGACGTGGGTCGCTCCCGCTGCGGTCACCGCCCACGTGAAGCACCACCCGTTGCAGTGGAACATGGGCAGAGTCCACAGGTAGACCGAGTTGAGGTCCATGCCCGAGTGGAAGGCCATCGCCACGGACTGCAGATAGGCGCCGCGGTGGGTGTACACCACGCCCTTGGGCTTCCCTGTGGTACCGGAGGTGTAGTTGATGGCGATCGGTGCGAGCTCGTCGTGCGACGAGATGTCCACCGGCGCACCGGAGGACACGATCGTCTCGTACTCCTCACCACCGGCGACCATCGTCATCCGACCCCGGGTCAGCGCGACAGCCTCGAGCGCGAGCGAGGTCAACGGGTCGGTCGCGATCAGTACCCGCGCCCCACTGTGATCGAGGATGAAGGCGATCTCCGTCGCGCTGAGCCGGGCGTTGAGCGGCACCAGGACGCCTGCGGCATAGGGGACCCCGTAGTGGGCTTCGAGCATTTCGAGGGTGTTGTGCGAGAGCACCGCGACGCGATCGCCCGGCTGGACGCCGCGGTCGACGAGAGCGCCGGCGAGACCGCGACAGCGGTCGTGCAGCCCGCGGTACGTGAGCGTGCGCGGGCCGTCGACGACAGCGGTCCGCTCGCCGTGGACGGATGCTGCGCGGTCGAGGAATCGCACCGGAGTCAGCGCGGAGAACGCGTGTGTCACAGCGATTCCGCCTCGGCCAGGTGGGTGCCCTTCGACGCGATCCGCGCGACCGGGAGGTCGCCCATGGAGAGGAAGCCGGGGGGAGCGTCGACGACCGCGGTCACGACGTTCACCGCTGCCGCAATCGTGCTCACGAACGACTCGAACCCGACGGGTGAGGACAGCTCGATCACCTGGTCGGCCCCCTCGATGCGGTAGTCGTCGCCCGCCCTTACCGGGTCGCTGCCGTCGAAGAAGCCGAACATGATCTCGAGGTCGATCACCGTTCGACCGCCCACCGTGCCGCGCGCGGCGTGGGTGACGGCGGCGATCCCACCGGGCTCGATGACGACGTGGTCTCCGGCCCGGACGGTGTCGCTGACTATCGCGGGGGAGACCCGGCCGACGACGATCGCGTCGAGCGACCAGCCGAGACCGGCGGCGAGCGCGCTGATGGCCTGCTCGAAGCCGTAATGGCCGACCACCGCCCCGGAGGCCTGCGCATCGTCGAATCGCGTCGGCGTGAGCCCGAGGCCGAATTTGGACAGGATCGCGCCGTAGCGCGACATGTTCGTCCGGCGGCGGATGACGACCCGCTCGACGTGCTGGGTCAGTGTTGTCAGTAGGAGCGGGAGTGTGTCCATCAGGACGCCGGGGTTCGCGCCCGTACCGAGGACGGTGACGCCGTGGGCCTTCGCGGTCTCGTCCAGGCGGCGGGCGATATCCGGGTGGCTGGACCACGGGTATGACAATTCTTCGCAGATGCTCATCACGTTGTACGAGCGTTCGAGCAACGGCATGAGGGTGTCCACGACCAGGCTCAGGTCCGAGGTCGTTGCCACGATGGCCAGGTCGGCCGTGGGAAGACGGGAGGGTTCGTCGATGACGGTGACCCCGCTCGCGCTGAGGCCGGCAAGGGTACCGAGGTCGGCGCCGACGACGGCGGGATTCCGGTCGGCCGCACCGACGATCTGCACGTCGGTGCGCCGCAGGAGGGATTCGGCCATGGCGAGCCCGGTGGCGCCGAGGCCGACCATGACGATCGTGTGAGTCAAGGTCTTGTCCTTCGGTGAGAATGGTTGCCGGAGTCGGCGACGGCTACTCCAGCGTTCCGGCGGTCGGTCGGAGGCGTCCCACTACGGGTCCGAGGGCGAGGGAGCCGACGAGCAGCACGATGATGGTGACCGAGACGCTCTGCTCGGCTCCCGCGAGAAGGTCGAGATCGAGCAGCATCGCCGCCAGGATCACGAGCAGTCCGCCGAGGCCGAGCAGGGGTGCGACCAGGGTCCGCAAGGCGGAGGTTCCGTGGGACTTACGGCGGAAGTAGGCCAGCACGGCGGAGCACGTCAGCACCAGCAGGATCACGTATCCGACCGAGCCGAGCCCTGAGGTCCAGGTGTACAGCTGACTCATCGGATCGAGGCCGATCGCGACGGCGAGCACCACGACGACGACCATCGTCGCTGTCACCGCGAGCGAACCGCGATGCGGTGAATCGTGTCTCGGGTGAACCGCCGCCAGGCGCCGTGGAAGCAGGTCCCGGGACGACAGCGAGAGGGTGTACCGGGGGAGGATGTTGTGCCAGGTCAGGGCCGCGGCGAAGGTGCTGGTGACGAACAGGGGCACGATCAGATCCGCGCCGACCCGGCCGAGGTACTGCAGCGCGACCGACGACAGCAGTCCCTCGGGATCGGCGGTGGCGGCCGCGACGACCTGACTGTCACCGATCCCGCTGATCGCCGACCACGAGCTGATCGTGTAGAACAGGCCGACGACGGTCACGGAGACGACGGTCGCCCGGCGGACGGTGCGCACGGGGTCCTTCGCCTCGTCGCGGAACACGGCGGCTGCCTCGATGCCGATGAAGCTGAGGACGGCGAAGATGAGAGCCACACCGGGCGCGCCGCTGAAGACATCCTCGAGGGAGACGGCGCCGTCGGACAGTCCCTCCGGTCCGCCGCCGCGCAGGATGATCGAGGCGTTCAGCACGACGACGAGGCTGACCTCCGCGACCAGTAGGACGCCGAGCACTTTCCCCGACACCTCGACGTTCCGGTGGCCCAGGAATGCGATGATCCCCAGCCCGACCGCGGCCCACACCCACCATGGCATCGAGGGGCCGCCGTAGGACCTCACCATCGCGTCGGTGCCGATCCCGAGCAGCACGTACAGCCCGATGTAGATGCATGTGTAGGACAGCATGGCCAGGTAGCCGGTGCCGATCCCGGCCACCCGGCCGAGCCCCGCGTGCACGTAGGAGTAAAAGGCTCCCGCGGATCGGACGAAGGGCATCATGGTGGTGAATCCGACGACGAAGAGGAGGAGCACGGCGAGCGTGGCGAGGTACGCCGCCGGGAGGCCCGCCCCGTTGCCGAGCGAGAGCCCGAGTGCCATCGGCCCTCCGACGACGCAGAGCGGGGCCGCGCCCGCGATGATGATGAGCGAGATCGAGAGGACGCCGAGATTGCCGTGAAGGCGGCCCGGACGCTCTGACGCAGCGTTCTCGTGGGTCCCGGTGATCATGTCTTCCCTCATGAGATGGTTCGCCGCACTGCCGCGGTCAGGGGATCAGCAACTGGCGCAGCTGGGCACCGCTGGCGAGATCCGACAGAGCCTGCGCCGCCTCGTCGAGCGGCCTGCGGGCGGTGATCAGCTCGTCGAGGAGAAGTTCCCCGGTCATGTACAGGTCGACGAGCTTCGGGATGTCGAACTGCGGCCGGATGCTGCCGTAGTTGGAACCGAGGATCCGCGCGTCCATCTCGGCGAGCGCGAGGGGCTCGAAGGAGGCCGTGGCGCCCGCGGCCGGGAGTCCGACGACGACGGCGGCACCGCCCAGGCCGAGCGCGCGGATCGCGGCCTCGGTGGTGGTCACATGCCCGATCGCGTCGAAGGCGAAGTCCACCCCGTCGGGCATCAGGTCGCGCAACGCGTCGACCGCGTCCGCACCATCGAGGCCGATCGCGTCAGTGGCGCCGAAGGTCTTCGCGAGCGCGGCCCGTTCGGGGGAGAGGTCGACGGCGACGATCCGCTCCGCACCCTGCAGGCGGGCGCCCTGGACGATGTTGAGTCCGACTCCGCCGCAGCCGATCACCGCGACGGTGGCTCCCGCTGTCACCTTGGCCGTGTTGACGACAGCGCCGACGCCGGTGGCGGCGGCGCAGCCCACCAGCGCGATGGATTCGAGCGGCGCGTCTGTGCGGACCTTGATCGCGCCGGTCGCGGGGACGACGGCCTCCTCGGCCCAGGAGGACACTCCGAGGTAGTGGTTGACGCGCTGCCCACCGCGGCTGAGCCGGCTGGTTCCGTCGAGCAGGCTGCCAGTGGCGTTGATGACCGTCGCAACCTGATGGCAGCGGGTCTCCCGGCCGGCGAGGCATTCGCGACACTCCCCGCAGTACGGGTTCCACGACAGCACGACGTGGTCGCCCACGGCGAGGTGAGTGACACCCGGGCCGACCTCGGTGATCACACCCGAGCCCTCGTGACCCGGCACCAGGGGCGCGGGGACCTCCCACTCACCTCGGACGAGGTGCAGTTCCGAGTGACACACCCCCGCCGCCGCGATCTCGACGCGGACCTCGTTGCGCAAGGGCGCTGCGAGGTCGATGTCTGTGATCTCGACGGATGTGTCCTCGTCGGTGAACAGTGCGGCGCGCATGGCTCGACTCCTTTGTTGGGCAACGTGATTGGCGGGACCGCACACAACGCGTTCCGTCATGGGAGGGCGGCTCAGCTGCTGAAACGATGTGGCGTGGATCTCACTGTGACGGCTCGGTGGGCGGATCGGCCACAGCATGTTTCAGCTACTTGCGCGGCGAAGCGGTGCAGATTGCACTCCGCGCACCAGTCCTCGTGCGGCGCGAGCCGGGAGGGGTGAGATTTCCACCACTGCGCCCCACAAGACGCTGAGATTCGATGTGGTGTGGCCCACATTCGGACCGGCAACCTGAACACCTCACGACGCGCTCGGCGCAGGAAGGCAGCGAAGGATGAGCAACACAGCACCCGGCCCGGAGTATTTCGACGTCGTCATCATCGGTGGAGGGATCTCGGGTATCGGCGCCGCGACGTACATCACCCAGGAGTTCCCGAACAAGAAGGTGGTGCTCCTCGAGGGGCGCGATTCCATCGGCGGCACGTGGGACCTGTTCAAGTACCCCGGCATTCGCTCCGATTCGGACCTGCACACCTTCGCTTACGAGTTCAAGACCTGGAAGGACGAGAACGCGATCGCCGACGCCCCGCTGATCCTCGACTACCTCGAGGAGACCGTCGAGGAGTACGGCCTCGCCGATCGCGTGCGCTACCGGCACAAGGTGGTCTCCGCCGCATGGTCGAGCGATGACGCCCAGTGGCTGCTCAACGTCGACGTGACGGAGACCGACGGCACCATGCGCCGCGAGGTCATCAGGGCAGGCTGGGTGTTCGGCGCCACCGGCTACTACGACTACGAGAAGGGCTTCACCCCGGAGTTCCCGGGCCGCGAGGACTTCACCGGCGACATCATCCACCCGCAGCACTGGCCCGAGGGCTACGACTACTCCGGTAAGAAGGTCGTGGTGATCGGCAGCGGCGCCACCGCGATCACGCTGATCCCGTCGATGCTCGAGGGCGACGGCGCGGCCGCGCACGTCACGATGCTGCAGCGCACGCCGACCTACATCCTGACGCTGCCGCGGGTGGACGCCCTGAGCCTCAAGCTCACCCGCCTGCTGGGCGAGCGCGGCGGCTACCTGGCCACCCGGTGGAAGAACATCTTCATCGACTGGACCATTGTCGAGCTGCTGACCCGGTTCCCGAACGCTTCCCGCCGCTACATCCGCAGCGTCAACGTCAAGGAATTGCCCGCCGATTTCGACGTCGACAAGCATTTCAACCCGCCGTACAACCCGTGGGAGCAGCGCCTCTGCCTCGCGCCCGACGGCGACTTCTTCAAGTCCATCCGCGACGGTAGCGCCTCGGTCGTGACCGACCGCATTCGCCGGTTCACCGCCACCGGTATCGAACTCGAGTCCGGCGAGCACCTGGACGCCGACGTCATCGTCACCGCGACCGGGCTGAACCTGCGCCTCTTCGGCGGCATCGACCTCACCGTGGACGGGCGCCCCGTCGACCTGCCCAACACCGTGGTGTACCGCGGCATGATGCTCTCCGGCGTGCCGAACTGGATGAACGCGATCGGCTACACCAAGTCGTCCTGGACGCTCAAGATCGGACTGCTCGGCAAGAGCATCATCGAGCTGCTGCGCCACATGGACACCCACGGCTACGACACCGCCGTCCCGCACGCACCCGCAGGCGTCGGAACCCGCTCCATGCTCGACCTCAACTCGGGCTACATGCAGCGCGCCAAGAACGATCTGCCGCGCCAGGGCGATGTCATGCCTTGGAAGACGGAGAACGTTTTTCTCGATGACCGGAAGATGTATCGCGGCTCCGTGATCGATCAGAACCTCCGGTTCAGCTCCCGCCTCGAGCGCGAGCTCAGCGACCGCACCGTCGTGGAAGAAGCACGGCCATGACCGTGACCGCGCAGGCTCCCGCGCCCGTACAGGCGCCCGTCGCGCTGAGCATTGCTGAGCGGCTGCAGCGCGCCGCGTTCACCGCGCTCGGCAGCATCCCCGGCGGTCTGCTCCGCCGGATCGCGCCTCGGGTGGTCAACGCCGACGGCGACGTAATGGCGCCCGAGATCGCGCTGCTGCTGAAGGCCACCGCAGGCGCACCGGACTTCAGCGACGGCACTCCGGAACAGGCGCGCGCGATCGTCGCGAACGACTCGCGGGTGTTCGCCGACAAAGCACCCGAGGGCGTGCGTGTCGAGCCCGAGATCGTGATGCCGACCGGGCTGCGCGCGACCATGTATCGGTCGGCGGCGCCCTCGAATGCCCTGGTCCTGTTCCTGCACGGCGGAGGTTTCGTCCTGAGCAGCAGGCAGGACTACGACGTGCCCGCCCGCTTGATCGCCGACGGCGCGGGCGTCAACGTGCTCTCGGTCGAGTACGGCTTGGCGCCGGAATCCCCGTTCCCCGGGCCTGTCGACGACGCGGTCGCCGCCTGGCGGTTCGCCGTCGAGCACAGCGCCCAGTGGGGGATCGACCCCGCACGGATCGTGCTGCTCGGCGACAGCGCCGGCGGCAACCTGTGTGCCGTGCTGGCCAACATCGTGGCGGGCGAGCAGGTCCGGCCCTTCCTGCAGGTGCTCATGTACCCGGTCGTGGACGCGGTGGGGAAATACGCATCGAGGACGGAGTTCGCCGGCAGCACCGCACTGTCGGCCAAGCAGATCGACTGGCTGACGGACATGTACCTGCCGGACCGGATCGACGGACTCGACCCGCGGGTCTCGCCGATGCTCGCGGAGGACCTGTCCGGCGCGCCTCCGACGCTGATCACCGTGGCCGGTTTCGACCCTCTCCGGGACGAGGCGCTCGCGTACGCCGCGCGCATCGAGGCGGCCGGAGTCCCGGTACGCGTCTTCCGTGAGAGCGGCCTGGTGCACGGCTATGTCTCGATGACGCGCATCAGCCCCACGGCCCGCGCTGCGCTCGATCGGGTCACCGACGCTGTCCGTACCGCACTCGAGGAGTTCTGATGAGCACCCCCCGCATGATTCTCGTCCTGCTCGCCGACCTCGCGATGGTCGGGGCCGGTTTCTACTACGGCATCAAGTTGCTCCGCGGCTTCCGCAACTTCCTACTCGGTCTCGAATGGGTCGTGATGGCGGTGTCCGGCGTGAACGTGCTGTACCTCGCCGCGATCAACGTGGACCACGAGAGCCTCAGTTACCACGTCATGGTCTTCTTCGACGCCTTCTCCCGCTCGTTCGGTATGACGGTGATCCTCATCCTCGGCATGATGGCGGTGACCCACCGATATCGCCCGACCTGGGTGGTGGAGGCCCTCGCCATCTCGGCCGGCATCGCGGTGGGCCTCAACCGTGCCCTCGAGCCCCGAGCGGTGGAACCGAGCTGGGCGATCTTCTACCTCGTGATGAACCTCGCCGCCGCGCTGTTCATGTTCGTCTACATGGTGCCGAAGCTGTTTCGCGCGGGCGATCACAGCAACGCGACATGGCTGGCGCTGGGCGCCGCGCTCGGCGCCTATGTGGCCATCATCTACGACTACTTCCCGATCCCCGGCGACGACGCGGATCACACGCTGTTCTACATCATCTCGCTGACGATCTGGGCACTGATGATCGTGACCTTCTCGCGCGGCTATCTCGCCCTCGAACGGTTCAACGCGCAGGTGGACGCGCGCACATCGGCTACGGAAGACGTCATTCGACGGGGATCAATCGCTTGACCAGCCAACATGCGCTCGACAACGGCGGGGTCGTCGGGGTCATAGCCTTGGTGTCGACCATGAGGTGGTCGATCTCGCGGTGGTTGTCGACCGATTCGGTGGCCAGAAGCGTCCGGTCGCCGGGTACGAGGCAGCGGGCGATCTCGGCGACGACATCGGCGGGCCGTGTGGAGTGGTAGAGGCAGAACGTCGCCACGAGCACATCAAACGTGGTGTCAGGTATCGGGAGGTGGCGGAAGTCGCCGGGCACCGTTCCACTGCGAATCCTGCGGTGGCGCGCTTGTTCACGGTGGACTGGAACGCCGGGGAAACGTCGACGACGGTGTGGTGGTCGAGTGCGAGCGTTTCGGCAAGGGTGAGGGTGATTGTTCCGAAGCCGAGGCCATCGAGCTGGCCAACAGCACTCCGTACGGCATTGGCTCCCATGTGTTCACCACGGACCCCGGGCAGGCGATACGGGTCGCCGACGAGAGGAAGCGCGGCATCGGCGTCCGCTCGGTGATCAAGTACTGAAATCCCAAGCCTGCCAGGCTCCTGAAGAAAGGCGCTGGTCATCCCATGGCCCTGGAATCCTCACGGACCGCATTCGAACGAGCCCGCCGCAGCGTCGGCGGCGGCGTGGGGTCCGGCCTGCGCGCCGCGATGCGTCCCCATCCGCTCTTCGTGCGAGAAGCGCGGGGCGCGCACATCTGGGACCTGGACGGCGACCGCTACGTCGACTACGTGATGGCCTGGGGCCCGCTCGTGCTCGGACACAGCGATCCGCGCATCCTGTCCGCTGTGTCAGAGGCCGCGACGACGATGCAGGTCGTCGGCACGGGCCACGCCCTCGAATACCTCGCCGCGGAAGCGGTTCTCGAAGCCGTACCGCATGGCGAGCGGCTGCTGTGGAGCAACACCGGAACCGAAGCGGTGCAGGTCGCCCTGCGGCTCGCCCGAGCCGCGACCGGGCGGCGCCGCGTCCTCAAGTTCGCCAAGAGCTACCACGGCTGGCACGACACCGTGTACGCCGGGATGGCCGAGGACGACAGCGACCGACCCGCGCGCCCAGGCAGCAAAGGCCAGTCGCCCAGCGTTCTGGACGATCTGGTCGTGGCGCGCTTCAACGACGTCCATCTGGCCGAGCGTCTCCTGCGCGAGTCCGTCGAACGCGACATCGCGGCGGTGCTCATCGACCCGGTGATGAGCAACGCCGGTGTCGAGGCGCCCGCGCCGGAGTTCCTGTCCACGCTGCGAAATCTCTGTGACCGCCACGGCGTCGTCCTCGTTTTCGACGAGGTGATCGCCGGGTTCCGGATCGCACGTGGCGGCGCCGCCGAGAAATACGGTGTGCTCCCCGACCTGGCGGTCTACGGAAAGGCGATGGCCGGCGGATTCACCCAGAGCGCCGTCGTCGGCCGAGCGGAACTGGTCGACCAGGTGACCAACGGCGTCATCCACGCCGGAACCTTCAACGCCAACCCCATCGCGCTCGCAGCCGTCGAGGCGACGATGCGCGTACTGGCCGACCCCGATGTCTACGAGGCACTCGAGACGATCTCCGCGGAGTTCGACTCCGTCGTCGGCGCTGTTCTCGGTTCGGTTCCCGGCAGCGGCAGCTTCAACCGCGTCGGCTCGCTCCTCCAATACGTCCCCGCGGGCGGGACCACCGGACTCCATGGCACCGGCGGGCTCTGGACAACGATCACGGAAGGGATGCTGCGGCAAGGTTTCCTGTTCATGCCTTCCGGTAAAATATTCCTCAGCACAGCGCACACCACCGCCGACGTCGAGGCAACGGCCGCGGCACTCTCCCAAGTCATTTCGATGCACTGAATTCGGCATGAGCGTGACCGGCCGGGCGACAACGGGCGCGAGCCGCTTGTCGTACAGCTCGGGCAGGAAGGCGGTCGCGTAGAATCTGAACCTCGAAAGGACACTATGCAAGCTCCTACCTTTGTTTCAGTCCTCGCTAGCGGCGTCGTCGGTAGCGCGCTCCTGTTTCAAGCTGCGCCGGCCTCAGCGGAGTCGCACACCGCTATGCCGACGCTGTTCGCGCAGTTCGATGGCGGCCTGTGCGCGACGACCATCGACGCCAAGGCCAACATCTTCGATGACAGCAACCAGGTCTCCATCGGCTACCAGACCAACGACATCGCAGGCACCGGCAGTGCCGGATGCGGGTCGTCGCTGGTCGCGGTCGTCAGCTGGCGCAATCTGAACAGTGGCGGGGTCGGTAGCGTCTCGCGGCACATGTTCCACAACGAGACCAACTCGATATCCTTCGCCCCCGGCCCGGGATGGATCGCGATCGAGCTGACCACTCTCAGTGCTCATTTCCCCGACGCTTCCCGTCTCGAGGTCGTCATGCACGGTTGATCGCCTAGAGCGATGGCCCGGCCCCAGCGGAGTCGGGAGGTGCCGGTGTTGGCGGCGCAGCGTGAGATGCATGCTGGTGGGCGGATAGAACACCAGGAGTCGTTGTTCGGGTGCGGCGACAGCCAGTAGCCGGTCACCGGACTGGATGCGTTAGGAGCGGCGGACTTCAACGGGCAGATGCAGATGATGCTGGGATGTCACCGAATAGGGTCCGTCGCTGCACTCGGTCACGACGATCACCTTATCGACCACCTCGATCGCCACAGCCTGATCCGCTTGCCAGCCAAGCTTTTTCAGTGGCGAGCTGTCGGCTACGCGACCGTTGCCGCCGATGGTGGTCACCGTGTAGTACAACGCAGCAGCGTCCTCGTCTGCGACAGGTGGTCCCGGCTTGCGGAACGGGCGGAACACCGGCTGCCGGTCGGTGACGGGATCGGCGGACTTGGAGTTCATGCCACCGTACATTCGGGAAATCGACTGGCCAGTTCACGCGTCTCCTCGTCGACCGAGATCATCGAATGAATCCCCCGCAGCGCTGCCACCGACAGGTAGCGCTCTTCCAGCATCCAGGCACCCCGAAGCCTGGTCAACCGATACAAACCCCATCGGGCACGGTCCGATGCCGGCGACCGCTTGCCGACTTCGCGGATGTGTCCGGGCAAGTCTTCAAACACCCCAACAGGGCATCCATGCCCTGAAACAGAGCAGAAAAGGCCGGAACATGTGCGAGAACACACACTCGGAGCAACAAAAAACACGCATTCAGTGCATAAATGCACTGAATGCGTGTTTTTTCGTGTCCGGAGGGGGAGTCGTACACCGGAATTGCAGCAGCTGTGCACGGCTAGTGTGCATATGCCATCACCATACACATTTCTCTCGTTTTTGGCCTTCTTCCGACACGCCTCTGAGGCAGACGACTTCTGCTGCGGATTTGCTGAAGTGCGTTGCGTTGCAGGGGTGTTGAGCAGTACGCCCGGTGCCGATGGACAGCTGCAGACGCTCCAGCGACCGAGTGCCCGCCCGGAGTGGACTGCTCTGGTCGGGCGTCGATTCGGGGGAGTCCTCGCTGGTATACGGTGCGCAATCTTGTCTACTTGCCACGCGTAAAGCATTGCGTCCGGTCTTGGTGCACGTCAATGCCTGTAAGACACCCGTTCGGGTGCATTTTGCTGGTTCGGTAATGCCTGCAGACGAGCACGTGGGAAGTGTTGGTCGTAGCGAGCTTCTGATGCAGCGGATAGTAACTCTGCTGTCACCGAGTCAAACGGCTTGTCCCTACGACTGATACGATCCACTTTCTCAAGTCGTGGCCATGAGAGCTTCTTCACGCGGACGTAGACGCACAAGATAGACTGACAATATCGGCGGTATCGGCGATGTTGGACCATGTG
>NZ_BDCK01000057.1 GCF_001613465.1 Nocardia niwae NBRC 108934 = DSM 45340
GGCATGCGGATTCAGCTTGACCGACAGGTAGTCCAGCAAGGCGCCCGCCTCGTCGCGCCGGTAGTAGTTGGTCCGCAGGGTCGCCTCGATCAAGCCGAACAAGGCGCGCAGGATGCGGTCGGTGTCGAGGCTGACCACCGCGTCGATCTCGGCCTGCACCCGCTCGGCGATCTCGGCGGCCCGGCCCGCGGCCTCCGTGCCGACGCCGTCCGGGTCGAAGTACGCGGCGAACAGGTCGATGCACGACCGCGCCGTCGCCGGATGCGTGAGCAAGACGCGGGTGATGTTTCCGAAGGTGTAGGCGAATCCGGCCTGCTGCAGATACTTCGCGTAGGCCCGCAGCAAGGCCACCTCACGCCAGTGCAGACCGGCGCGCAGCACCAGTTCGTTCAAGCCGTCGACTTCGGCGCGGCCGAACCACATCGCGGTCACCGCGTCCGGAAAACGCCGCCGCACACTGGTTTCCGGCAGCGACGTGGCGTCGATGGAGTGCGCGAGTTGCGCGGCGGGCTCGGCGGCCAGCGCTTCTCGCAGCGGCGCCGCGGTCACCCGCAGCCCGAAGTCGTAGATCCAGCGGTCCGGCCGGTCGGCCAGTGTGATGCGGTAGGGCCGCTCGTCGACGACCTCCACACCGAGGCTGTGCAGAACCGGAAGCACCCGGCTCAGCGAGACGCCCTCGCCCGCCACGTACAGCGTGAAGCGCCACTCGGCGGAGGCGGCGTCGCCCTGGCGGTAGAGATCGGTGTCGATCGCGCCGTCGGCCAGCCGCTCGAGCCTGCGCAGATCGCTCAGCGCGTGCGCTGGCTCGTGCTCCTGCTGGTAGCTCGCCGGGAAAGCCGCGACGTACTCGGTGACCAGCGCCTGCGGTACGTCGGACGCACCCGCGGCTTCGGCGACCAGGCGGTCGCCCCACGTCCACGTCGTGGCCAGCAGCAGCTCCTGGATCCGCTCGCGATTCTCCTCGGAGATGTCGGCGGCGTCGGAGCCCGGCTTGCGGTGCACGGTGAAGTAGACGACGGCCAGCTCCGATTCGGTGGCCCGCGCCGAGTACGCGATCTGCTCGGCGTCGAACTGCTCGCGCAGGATCTCGCCCATGCGCACCCGGACCTCGGTGGAGTAGCGGTCGCGCGGCATGTAGACCAGGCAGTAGATGGTGTCACTGCGCGAATCGCGCCGGATGAACAGCCGCACCTGCCGCCGCAGCCCCAGATTCATGACCGCGGAGACGGTTTCGAACAGCCTGCGCGCGTCGGTGGAGAACAACTCCACCCGTGGGAACGACTGCATCATCTCCAGCATGGCCTGTCCGGAGAACGAGTCGAGACCGAATCCGGCCCATTCGATGACCTGCAGCACGCGCCGGGAGATGACCGGGATGTCGAGGATGTTCTCGTGCAAGCCCGCGACGGTGAAGGTGCCGACGAAGACGTGCTCGCCCTTGACCATCTTGACGGTGTCGCCCCAGGCCGCCCGGCCGCTGGGGTCGCTCGCGCCGTAGTCGGCGACACTGATGAAGTACAGATCCCGAGAACCGGGCAGCAGCGAGTCCACCGAGCCGTTGGCCATCCGCAGCACCGTGCGCTTCGCGCCCACCACGGGGACGCTGATGTCCGCCTCGGCGCCGTTGCCTAGAATGCCGAGCCCGGTGCCGGGCAGCTGCCACGGCTCGAAGTCGGCGTTCGCGCTGGGCGCGGAGCGGCGGAAGTGGTAGTACCCGTAGCCGAGCGGCGTGAAGTGCCCGTCGGACAGCCAGCGCAGCAGCCCGGCGGTTTGCGGGATCTCCGCGTCACCGGCCCACTGCGCGGCCTGATCGAGCTGGTCGGCAACGGTATTGAGTACCTCGACCATGGTCGGCGTGTCGTCGGCCACCCGGCGCAGGTCGGCCAGCAACGGCGGCAGGGCTTGTTCGATCCGGTCCACCAGTTCGTCGGAGAGGCCCGCGCCGAGTTGCACGTGGATCCACGATTCGCGCAGCGTCCGCCCGTCGGCCTCACCGGCCGGCTCGGCCACGCCGTCCCGGGGCGCGATGGACAGCACGCGGCCGTCGGCGTCCCGCGAGACGTCGAAGACCGGGTGCACGATTTCGGTGACCGTCGCGCCCAGGCGGCGCAGCGCCGCCGTCACCGAATCGACCAGCAACGGCATGTCGTCGTTGACGATCTGGATCGCGGCGCCGACCCCCGCGCTGTCATCCGGGCGGTAGACCCTGGTGGTCGCCGAACCGGGCGCGCGCGTCGCCGCCAGCTCCAGATGCTGCCGGAAGATCTCCTCGGCCCGATCCGTGATCGCCGACGTCGAGGACCCCGGCTGGATCCACCGGAAATATGCCGCCTCCAGATCGGTCGGATCATCGCGGAACCGCTTCGGTGAAATCGTCTGCTGGGTGGTTGCCACCATCGATCCGTTGCCTTCCCGAGTACTGCGCTTGTACGTGTTTCGTACTTCAAATAACGTACCGCTGGATAACGGCACAATCAACAGTGTAACAATAATTTGCCTGGACGGACATGGGTTACGTCGTCCGGATCAGGGATTTTCTGGGGCTCAGTGGCACGACCGCTGTTACGTCAGCGGACCAGTCCTGCCCGCGACATGAAGGTCTGGGCGCCGGTTCGCCCGGCGAAGGTGCCCGTCTCCAACCGCAGACCTGTCCGAGTGTCCGCGTACCAGACGGTTGCCGAGGGGCCGATCGCCGCGTAGACAGGACCGTCGACGAGAGCCGATCCTCCCGCACCGCGCCATCGAGAGATGCTGTCGGCCAAGCGATCCTGCGACAGCAGTTCGGCATAGAACGTCAGGTCGCGGCCGCCGGCTATATTGCCGAACAACAGCGGGTCGGTGGCGGTGATGACGCACTTCTCCCGCTGCCCGCCCGAGTCCAGCGATTGACAGATCGCCGAGGTGCGGAGCAGATCCGGCATGGCTCGCACCGGCGCCGTTCCCTGCACGGCCGACGGCAGAGACAGCGAACAGGACCGCACTCCCCAGACCACGGCGAGCACCATCAGCAGCGCGAGCACCCCTACGGCCTGCCACTGCCAGCGCGGATAAGCCTTGTCCACAAATCTTTTCGCCTCGCCGCCCGCTTTCTCGGCGACTTCGGCGACCTGGGCCGGCAGCTTCTCCGCGACGGACTTCATCTTGTCCATGGCCGCGTGCAGCGGCGCTCCGCAGTGCGCGCAGCGCGAATCGGCACCGGTGTTGCGGTGCGAGCAGTACTGGCAGACCAGGTCGGGCAGTGTGGACACCTCAGCGCCCCGTGATGACGATGGAGGAGATCGCGGTGGTGTTGATCGTCGGTTCGCCCTTGGAGTCCAGCACCGTCAGCACGATCTTCGAGGCGCTCACCGCGGGCTCGATCTTGGTCACCACCAGGGTCCGCTGGTCCAGGGTCGGCTGCGTGAAGACGGTCTTGTTGCCGTCGTCGAGCAGGTACGAGACCCGGCTGACCGTACGGTATTTGGCCCACTGGTCCGTGCCGTCCGCGCTGATGTAATCCCAGCCGGGCACGATGCCGATCGAATCGATCTGATAGGTCTTGCCCAGATCGATGGTGATGACCTGACCGTCGACCTTGTAGGCGCGCACGCACGACCACGCCTTGCCGGTCTGTCCGCCGAATGCGTCCATCGCCGAGGTGCTTCCCGGCGGGCATTTCGAGGTCGCGGACTTCGGCTGGATGATCGAACTCGCCGGTGCTGCGGGCGAGGTCGATGGCGCGGCGGAAGTCGGCGGCGGCGTGACGACCAGCAGCTGATTCTGCGCCGTGTTCTCCTGGCCGCCGGTGGTGATCAGCAGGAGGACCAGCAGCACGGCGAGCACCGCGGCGACGATCAGCGCGACCTTGGGTTTGCGCAGTTGGACGAGCGCGTCCTTCGCCATCTGCTGCGCGGGGGCGAGCCGGTTGGCCGATGCCGTGGACGGGCGCTCCGGCTCCGGTTCCGGCGCGGCCTCCGCGTTGGATCTCCCGGCGACCGATGAGTAGTCGTTCGCGAAATCCATCGCCGGGGTGGAGTCCTGCGCCTGTCCGTTCAGCAGCGCCAGGATTCGCTCGCTGGCCTTCGGGCCGTCACCGGTGCGAGGCCGCGGCGGGGCCTCCTGCGGCTGCGAGTCGAGGTCCGGCAACCCGAGCGAAGGGACGCTGAGCGCCGCGCTGTCGACCTGTTCCGCGCCGCCGCCGAAATCCGCGTCGACGGTGGACGACGTCGCGGACGCCCCGAACGAAGGATCGGCGAGCAGTGCGTCGAGGACCGCACCTCGATGACGGAGAAAGACGTCTCCCGGGTCCTCGGCGGGCATGATCCGGATCGTATCCGGACCGCGTCACCCGCCGAGCCGTCGCTATTCCCGCTGGAGAGAACAGCCGACCGGCCGGATCAGCGCTTCTTCTCCTCGGTCACGAAGTACTCCGGCGGCACGTCGAACACGCGCGCCAGCGCGATCACCAAGTCCAAGCGCGGGATCGCGTCACCGTGAATCAGCCGGTACAGACCCGACTGCGACACCGGCACGTCCGGGTAGGCCAGTTCCAGGTGCTGCGCCAGCGAGTAGAGCGTCAGCGACCGCGTCGATCCGTCCTCGGTCGAGACGACGGATTCCGCGATCAGCTCCGACAACCGGCTGGAAAATATCGCCGCTGCGGCCTGTCTCGGGGTCAGCGCGTCCCCGGCGTCCGGATGAGGGAGATCGCCGCCATCGGAATGGGTGTCCGCTACCACGGTGATAGACATTAACCGACCGCTCCCATCAGCTCACGCGACGACCACCGGGTTGCGGAGGTGCAACCACGGGTCCTGATGCCTGCGCGGGATGCGCGGGCGGGCCGTCGACAGTATCGAAATATCGTGTCTCGCCTCTCGGCTCGATGAGGTCAACCCGCACCGTGCGCATCGGGATGCTCACGTCCACCGCGGTTGCGCTGACCTGGTTGATCGCGAGATCGACCGCACGCCTGCGCGGACCGCCGGGCTCGCTGATGGTGACCGTCGTGTGCGCCCTGGACGCACGTGGCGGCAGGTGGTCGAAGACCGCGATGGTGGCCGGGGGCTCCGCCTCCGCGTCGCCCGCGTGCGCGTCGCCCGGGTCGGCCATGCGCATGGAGCGCGGGTCGCCGACCGCGGTCACCAGCTGGCGCCAGCTGTCCGGACGCGCCGAGTGGATCTCCACGTCCGCGCCGACCACCATCGCCCGCAGAATGATCTGCTGGGCGACCGGCAGCATGGCGTGCACGTCGATGGTGCGCCTGCGCGGGTTGTAACGCGCCGGGTCGAACAGCGGTAGCGCCAGGGTATGGCGCGGCTGACCGCTGATCGCGCCCAGGATCTGGCCGTTCGGGCCGATCGCGATGGCCAGGTCGGTGACGAGCTCGTCGGGGGCGATGTCGGCGCCGGACTCGAAGCCGCGCAGGGCGCGGACGGAGGCGCCGGTGGGCAACGACGCCAGCAGGGCGGTGGACTGGGCGCCGCCCAGCAGCCGCAGATAATCCGGCGGTTCGGTGGTGACCGCGGGACCGATGAACCGGACGATGGCACGCGGGCCCGCCGTGTCGTCGGTCAGGCTCACCACGAGGGTGGTGCGCCCGCGGTTCCAGGTCCAGCAGTCGTCCAGGCTCACCCCGCTCAGCCGGGTCCAGTCGATCAGGAAGCTGGTCACGCACCGTCCCGGCACCGACGACTCCAGATTGCCCCAGGTTTCCCGGAGATCGGAGAGCTCGACGCCCGCGTGCAGCAGGCGTGTCGCGTCCTGCAGGGCGGCGGCGGGCAGGGCGTGCGCGGCGATCCCTCGCTCGCGCAGGCGCCCCGCGATGCGATGCGTGGCGCTGGCCAGCGCTTTGGGCGCGACCACCGCGCACGGCCCGCGCTTGCCGAGCGCCGCCAGGTTGCGTTCCTGGTCGAGCCGCACCACCAGCCAGGTCAGCCGGTCCCCGACCACCGGGTGGGAACCGATCAGCTGGTCGTACAGCATGCTGTAGCTGCCGCTGGAGCGGACCCGCTGACCGGTGGTGACGATGTCGATGTCCACCGCGATGCCGAACTGGTCCAGCATCGGCAGCAGCGCGTCCACCGGGATGGTGTCCTCGGTGTACAGGGTTCGCTCGGCGATGACGGTGGGTAGGTCCAGGTTGGGCGCGAGCTGGATCATCGCGATCAGCGTGTCGCCCGCCTCGCTGACGCCGCAGACTCCCGCGGCGACCTGTACGTCCTGGATCCGCGCCGGCTGGGTGCGTTCGCGCGCCCGCGCGGTCCGTCCGGTGCGGTAGGCCACCCAGTCGAGCAACCAGCGCATGCCGGTTCGTTCGTTCACCCGGACGGTCACCGTCACGACCAGGACCGTGACCACCACGGCGCTCACCCACCACGGCGTCTTGGCCGACAGGCCGACCAGCAGCGGACTGCCGACGATGACGAAGGTGGCGAACGGACCACGCTCGACGCCGGCGACCCGAACGCTCGGAAAGCTCACCGGCGCCTCCGCATCCCGGCGTTGACCTGGCTTCCGGCGAGGCCGAGCAGCACCGCCGCGAGGATGACGACGGTCGCGGTGATCGCGGGTCGCAGATCTTTCGCGCGTGGCGGAGCGGGTATGGGCAGTTCCGCGGACCGGAACAAGCCCGCAGGTTGCTGCGGCGGTGTGCGGTAGCTGAGGGCGGCTAGCGGGTCGATCACGCCCGCGCCCACGATGTTGTCGATGCCGCGGGCCGGCGCGTGCGCACTGGCCTGCAGGCGGGAAGCGATCTCGCGCGGGGTCTCGTTGGGGAACCGCGACCGCAACAAGGCGGCGACCCCGCTGACGTAGGCCGTCGCGAAGGACGCGCCGCCGACGGGCACCAGCTTGTCCGGTTCGCCGACGCCGTTGATCAGGCCACCGCCGCCGGGGCCGAGCGATTCGATTCCGGTCCCCGGCGCGGCCACCGATACCCACGGGCCGGTGAGCGAATCCGGCATGGGAGCGCCGGTCGCGGTGGTGAATCCCACCGTGAGCACGTCGGGGCCGAACCAACCCGGCGTGGAGATGGTCTTGACGTCGCGCCAGTTGCGCGGGTCGCTGGGGCGCGCCGGATCGATGTCCGGATTCTGCGCGCAGTTGGCGGCGCCCCCCGCGTTACCCGCCCCGGCCACGATGAGCGCACCGCGGACGTGGACGGCATGGCCGATGGCCGCCGACAGCATGGACTGGTCGACCTGCGCGTCCACCGGCATACAGGTCGGCAGCGACACGGTGATCACTCCGGCGCCCTGATTCGCGGCACGCGTGATCGCCCGGGCCAGCGTCCTGATCTCGACGGCGATCCGCTGAGCGGGATCGGAACTCGGCCGTTCGGGACTGAACGCGCCGGAGCGCGTGCGGATGGAGATGATCCGCGCGTCCGGCGCCACCCCGGCGAATCCGTCCGCGGGATCGGAGGCGGCGCCGATGATGCCTGCGACCAGCGTGCCGTGCGCATCACAGTCGGACAGACCGTCGCCACCGGCCGCGAGGTAGTCGCCGCCGCCGACCAGGTTGGGCAGGCGCGACTGGGGCTGCACCCCCGTGTCGATGACGGCGACGGTCACTCCGGCGCCCCGGCTCAGCGCCCTGGCGCGGCGCAGATCCAGCGCCAGTTCCGGCGGCGGGGTGCGGGTGAGGTCGCTGTCGGGCAGGACGCCCGCGGCCAGGCAGCCCTTTTGCTGCTTCATCGGCTCCTCGGGGCCCGGTGGGTCATCCGCCGGCGGCGCACCGATCACGACCTGCGGCGGTTCCAGCGCGAGCGCGGGGGCGGCGGTGACTGCCAGCGTCACCCCGGCGAGGACCGCCACAGCGGCACTGCCGAGCTTCATCAGATCCCTCGCATCGCGGTATAGATGCCCATGATCCAGAAGGCGATTACGGGAACGACCAGGATCAGCGCGTATTCCACCAGGTCGATGACCCGGCGGGTGACCGGGGAGAGTCGTTTTCCGGGCAGTCGGAACGACGCGGCACAAGCCGCGCAGGCCACCACAGCGACAACGAGTCCGACCACGAGGCGGGGAGCCGGAGTCTCATAGGCGCCGACCAGGCTGAAACCGACGCCGCACACGGTCACGGCGGACCCGGCGATCAGTGCGATGGCCTGAACCCGGTCCGGATGCCAACGCGCGCGCATCGCCAGCACGCCGCCGATCGCGGTGGCCATGACGATCTCGCGGATGCCGCCGGGGCTGGTCACGGCCGAGATCACCGCGGAGACCGCGAGCACCGTGGAGATCGCCGCGATCAGGCCGCGCAGGCTGGTCACCGCCAGCCGGGCGCGGCTCTCGATGCCGGCTTCGTTGGCATGGCGCTGCTGTTCGCCCGCCGCGGTGTGCTCGTCCCCCTCGCGCACCGTCTCCGCGTCGAAGATGTCGGTCAGCGTCGTCGGTGAGACCTCGTTGCCGGGATCGGGCAGATCCGGCGGCCGGATGCGCGCGATCACGACGGCCAAGCGTGGCGCCATGGTCAGCAGCACGATCCCCACGAACACGGCGCCACCCGCGACCTGCTCGACGGACAGATCCGCGTAGGTCAGCGGCAAAGCCGCAGCGGTCAGCGTGACGCCGAGCACCGTCACCGCCATCAGCGTGGCGATGCCGACGCCGCTCACCCGCATCATGGTGGCGGCAGCCACCGCCGCGACCACTGCCCCGGCCGCCAGATTGGCGGCCGCGAACGGACCCGGCTGACCGTAGGCCGGCGGCACCAGCATCGCGCCGCCCGCGAACAACAGCGGCGTCGCCGACAGCGACAAACCCAAGGTGATCATGGCAGGCGCGCTGCGGCGGCGGGCGAGTGCGGCCCCCGCCCAGCCCAGCCCGCCGAGCAGCAGGGCGGGCAGCCCGCACCACAGGACCGAACCGGTCATGGTCCACGACCAGGCCAGCATCGCGGCCACCGCCGAGGCACCGACGCCCAGCGCGGTCAGCCCGACGATCGCGGCGGTGTTCGCGTCGAACTCGGCGAACTCGCGCTCGTTGATCAAGGCGAGCGCGTCGGTGATGTCCTCGACCACCGGCGTGAACACCTCCGCCGACTCCACGACCGACAGCATCAGTATCGTGCCGTCGCTGATGTCGTGGTCGGCCAAGCTGCGCCAGCGCGGAATCGGCAGCTCGCCCGGACGGGCCAGGCTCCACTGTCCCTGCGGCGGCGTGAAATCGATGCTCTCGTCATCGATCGCCGAGGCCAGCACGACCAGCAGATCATCGATGAACGTCTCGATGGTGAACTTGGTCGGCACCACCACATCGACCTGATACGTGGAGACCATCACGGCTATCCGAGCCCGCGCGACCTCCGCCGACGGCTGCGTCCCGGCAGGCGCGGGCGCGACGGCAGTACTCATCGCCACCCCCCGCGGTCACCGGAGTTGTCGGCGCCGCTGGAGAGGTATCCAGGGAATCCATCGGCCAGCCAAGCGGCCAGCTCTTCGAACGCGAGCACGGTCTCCTTCTCCAACAACCGCAGGTCGATCTCGCCGCCTTCGGCCAGATGTGCGTCGTAAGGCAATACGCAGGTGGGGCGCTGCGCGGTCTCGAACAGCTTCTCGATCGCGTCGACGTCGACGGTCGGCTTCAGCGGCTGGTGATGCACGATGCCGACGATCGACTTCGCGATCAGGTGTTGCAGGCCGTGCGAACTCAGCCAGTTCAAGGTGGCCACCGCGCCGGTTACGCCGCCGACGGTGGCCGGAGTGACGACGACGACCGCGTCGCTCGTCTGCAGCACCGTCGCCGTCGCCGAATCCAGCACACCGGTCCCGCAGTCGACCACCAGCAGATTGAAGTGCTTGCGCAGCACGTCCACGGCGATGCTGTACTCGCGGCCCGACAGCGCCTCGGTGGCCTCGGTGCTCCACGGCGACGCGATCACCGCGAGGTCGGAGGAGTTGATCGAGGTGAACGACTGCACCGCGGAGAACGCGTCGAGGTTCTGCGCCTGCGCCAGATCGCGCAGGGTCAGGCCGTAGGGGTGCCTGCAGGTGCGGGTGGAGAGGTCGCCGAAGTCCGGGTTGGCGTCGATCGCGACCACCCGGTCCGGGCGCAGACCCGCGAAGGTCGAGCCGAGCGCCGCCACGGTGGTGGTGCGGCCGACGCCGCCCTTCACGCTGATCACCGCGATTTGATAGGTCGTGGTGAGCTGGCGCCGGATTCGCGCTTTGCGGTCCTCGGCGCGCTGTTCCGCGGGCGAAAGCCCGAGATTGAAACCGACCTTGTTGAGCGCACCGCGCATACCGGAGTTGGAGCGCAGCTGTGCGCGTTTCGCGGCGGAGATGTCGGCGAGCAGTTCGATCGAGCTGAGCGCGGCGGGCAGCACCTCGATGCGCGGCGTCGGCTCGTAGGCGGAGTGGTCGACGCGCTCGGGGACCCAGGGCGTGGCCGATCCGGAAGACCACTGCTGATTCGCGGATTCCGGTTCGGTGCGCGCGATCGCCTGAGACGGCGTAGCGGCGGCATGGTCGGCTCGGTACTGCTCGGTGGACTGCTGCTGTGCCGAATGCTGTTGCGCCGATTGCTGCGCGGCCGCGGGTGGGGCGGCGGAGTAGCCCGGCGAGGGGGCGCTCGGCGGCGGCGGAGCGACGTTGGTCTGCGCCGGTGGCGTGGTCGCCTGTGGTGTCGGCGCGTTCGCCTGCCGAGGTGGCGGGCCCGCGGCGGGCGGCGGCGTCACCGCCTGCGGGGATCGGGAATCAGGTTCCGCGGCGGAGAAATGCGGCTCGCGCGGGGCACCGATCGGTGGTTCGACATGGGTGAAATTGTCGGCGTCCTGGTTCTTCTCGGCGGGGCCCGGTGCGACGGCCGCATCGGTCAGCTCGTTCGTCGGTGCGAAGTACGCGTCGTAACCGCCGCGGGCGCGCGCGGACTCGGCCTCATGACCGTTTCTGCTCGGTGCTCGGTTCATTTCCGTCGTCCTCTCGACAAACACGGTCCGACGTTCAGCTCGTTCTGCTGGTGTCGAACCAACTTCGACCGGGCAGCAGGTCGATCAGCGCCCCGATACCCGACCGTAGGGCCGCGTCATCGCCCGGCGCATATCTCGCCCACTTCCGTCCGTCCATCGCGACGCTCGGCGTCACGATGAATCGCCCCGACAGCGTATCCACCACGTTCACGCTGGATACGGACTGCGCAGAGCTGCCGTCGCGGTGCTCGATGATCACCACTTCGGCCCGTCGGACCACCTCGTCCAGTACCCGGCTCAGCACCGCGGCGGCGTGCGGTTCCGCCCCGAGTTCTACCAGGGCGCGCCGCTGTTCGTCCTGGTCATCGGGAATCTCACCGAATTGCTCCACCGGCGCGGCAACCGGCTCGAACTGCAGTGCCGGCGCCGGACCGAGCGCGGCCAGAACGGCGGCAGGCAAGGTGTCGAGCTGGTCGTCCTGCTGGAACACCGACTGGATGACGACATGGTCGCCGGAGCGCACCGCGAGTACATGGGTATCACCGGCGCGCACCAGTGACATCCGCAGCATTCCTTTCCGCTCACCGTCCAAGCCGGTGTCCAGGATCCGCACCGCCATTTCCACGTCCGGCCGGTACAGGCACCGCAGCCAATGCTCGACGACCGGGTGCACGCGTCCGTCCTCGAGCACGCCCACTTCGGTGAGCTGCGCGGCGACTACGGCATGCACCCGATCCCGATCCTCGATTCGGTAGACGTTCGGCAGCAGCGCCAATACCGGTGGATAGGACTCGATGTCGACCAGATGCTGTAACAGCAGGGCGGCATCGACATTCAGGTCGATTGCGACCGGATCGTCTTCCACACCTTCCTCGAATGCATTGTGATCATCTCCTTCGACCGGATACGACCTCGGCGCGTTCACCGAGGACGTTCTGTGGAGGCGAGCACCGCTTCGTCTTCGTTCTCGTTTCGCTCGATGACGCCTACCGCCAGTACCGATTCGAGCGTCGGCTCGTCTCGGCTGTCGCGGTCCTCGTACTCGATGACTCCGATGACAGGAGGTTGCTCGAGTACCGGGACATCCTGAGGCTCACCCGGTACGAACACCTTCGACGAGCGCTTCTCGTCGTCGCGGCGTCGTCGCATTCGCGCCTTGGGCGCGACCGCACCGCGCGGTGGTCCCTTCCGGGCCATCGGCCCGGACGCCGCTTGCTGCGGCATGGCGCCGAACGCCCTTCCGGCTCCTGGATTCCAGCTGGCGGGCATCCGGAAACCGGTCGCTGCCCCCGGCATTGATCCGAGGCCGCCACGGGCCATGTTCAGCGCGACGAGACTCCCGGCCCCACCGCTCAGCCCGGCCAGCGTGGGCGAATTCTGCGATGTGTCATAGAGCCAGGACTGACCCAGGCCTCCGTCTCCCGAGCCGTTCATCCCGGAATCTCCGGACCAGCCATTGGCATTCGGGTCCGGCGACAACTGGTCGGGATTGGTGGCGGGGTCCAGCGGATCCGCCGGCTGAGTCGGATCCGTCGGCTGGGTCGGCTGCGTCGTGTCGCCGGGTTGTGTCGTGTCGCCGGGTTGTGTCGTATCGCCGGGGTTCTGATCGCCCGTCCCGGTGTTGTTATCCGATCCGGTCGGCCCGTCACCCGTCGACGTGGAAGTGATATCGGTCTTGGTGAAATCGCTACCGTTGTAGTCGGTAGGGTTGTCGTAGGACACGTATTCCGTCTGCGGGCCCGGGCCCGGCCCTGGGCCGCCGGTCACAATCGGCGGCGCCTCCAGCGGTGGCGGCAATGCGGCCAGTGTGGGCACCAGCGCCCCGGCGTAGGCTCCCATCACCCCCAGCGCGGCCCCCCTGAGCGCGAGCAACTCGGCTTCGGCTGCCAAGAGCACCCCCCCGCTCAACGGGCCGAAGCCGCCGCCGAGCGCGATACCCTCCTGTACCCGGACCCGGGCGGCCTCGGCGGCGATGACCGCCATAGCGGCTTTCGCCGCGGTTGAGATGTCAGCCGCCCGGTCCAGCAACTGGCCGGTTGCCTCCGCCACTATCGCCTGTTCGCGCAACCACGCCGCGTGTTTGCGGAAAGCCGCCTGCGCCTGGTCCGCGGTGAGCGCTTGGAACGTACCGCTCATCTGGAGCATCGAACTGTCGGTGCTGGCAGCGGCGGCGTTCAATCGCATGGCCATAGCCGCATAAGCTTTCGCGGTCGCCCGCGTCGTGGCGACCCCATCGCCGGCGAGCACCGGGGCGATGATCCCCTCCGGCCCCAGCGCGCCGAGTACCACAGCAAGCATTTCGTCAGCTTTCGCTCGCGCTATCCGCGCCTAGAACGCGGCTGCTCTGCTGAGCACCTGGCCATGACCGGTCACGTCGCCGACCGCGAAGGCGGCGCCTACCTCTGGTAGCGCGACCGCACCGTCAGTGCCGAGGGCGATTCCGTTTGCCGTGGTGGGGAAGAACAACCCCGCCTGCTTGGCGCACGCGGTGGGGATGAGCGCGCTCACGTCATCGAGACCCGGCGGGGCCGGGACAGCGAAGGGAGCGGCCGCACCCAGCATCAGCATCAGATCCTCCGCGCTGACGCCCAGTTGCGAAGCGATAACCGGGAGATGATCCCAATCGACAGCGAGATGCATGGAAGTCTCCTAACGACCAGTACCCACTCTTGGCGAGTAGTACATCGACATCGAGCGGTGCAATCAGAACGTTAGGCTATTCCCAGAGATGGGGATTCAGTATGGAACTCGTATTCATAGCTGCCGACCACGCCCCAGGCCGCCTGCAGAAGATCCTGTGGAGAACGAGCGGACGCGTCACGTGACACGCGTCGTCCGCCCACCCGCCCGGCCGGCATCCCGGACATGCGATCGCCCTCGACGATGTTCGCGAACGAATTCGCCGAGGGCGATTGCCTTCGATTTCCGACCGGCCGCGGCACCGGCACAACGCGAGCGCCGCGACCGCATCCGATCGACCATCACGGAGCCGGCTCGGGTCGAGCCGGATGACCCGCCGGGATGGCGATCCGGACCAGCGTCGTCAGAGCCCGATCTGCGAGAACCGCGTGGCCTGGCCCTGGTCCACCACGCGGAACTGGCCGTCGATGCCCGACACGCCCTTGGTGGCCGCCTTCAGCGCCATGAGCGCCTCGTTGTATTCGGTGATCTGCTTGTCGATGCGGTCCTGCAGGTTACCGTTCTCGGAACCGGCGTCACCCTGGAAGTACTGCTTCAGCAGCTGGGCCAGCGTGTTCCGCTCTTCCTTGTCCACGGTCATGTCGCTGAGCACCTTGTCAGTACGGATGACCAGGCCCTCGACGGCATCGTAATCGTTCTTCAAAGCCATTTTCCGAAACCTTTCCCGATGGTTTTCTGGTGCCGACCCGGCTCAGAAATTGAGGTTGTATTTGTTGACCTGCGCCGCGTTTTCCTGGTCCTGGCTGTCGAAGCTCGCGCCAGAGGAGTTCAGGACGTCGACGATCTCCATGAAGGTCGCGTGCAGCTTTCCGCCCTTGTCGAGAGCTCCCTGCATCGCCTGCTGAATGGCGCTTCCGGTCGCGCCCTGGACGGCGGGCGCGTACTCCATCTTGACGCCCTCGAGAATACCCAGGTGGTTCTTGAAGGTGTCGGCGTGCATGAAGAACTTCTTGGCGGCGGAGTTGATATCGGACGGGTCGCCGGTGTAGCCGATGGGCATATCTGTTCCTATCCTGTAAGGCGTTTACCTTGCCTCGGACGGATTCGCCGAGGACGTTGACGACGTGTGCGCCGGGATCGACGATGCCGCGACTCGGGCCATCGACGTCCCCGACCACACCGATTGCAGGGGGTTCTCCAGTACCGGCACCTCCTGAGTTTCTCCGGGAACGAATATCGCCGCCGGGTCGAGGATCTTCCGTCGATCCAGTGGCGTCCCGTCTGTGACGCGATGGCACCACACGCCCGGCTCGTGCGCCCGCATGCGGTGCCCTGCACTGTTGTTCAGCGGCGTCCGGCACACGGTTGCCCGGCCCGGCGACCAGGGCGCCGACACCCGGGCACCGGCGGCGCGGCAGGAGATGGTCCCGAGCATCCGCCTGGGCTCGGTCGCGGCCTCCCGCACGTCCGGCGGCGCGATGCCGAAATCCGGGAGTGCCATGGCGAGACTCCAATCGAGCGTGACTACCAGCTCGGATCGAGCGGCTGCTAAGGAAAACGGTAATTCATTCCCAACCTTGGGATGGGCGCCGACGTCACATCTGCTGAGGCACCCAGGCCACCTGGACGAGATCTCGGCGAGAAGACATGGGCTCCACATAGATTCCCCGGCCCGGCGGCTGCTTGGTGGGCCGGACATCGCCGACCAGGATGCCGTCGAGCTTCGAACCGTCCATGATCAACCCCGGGGAATTGAGGTTCTTCATCTGGCCGATCACGTTGTCGTACAACGCCGTGTCCGCTTGTGCGATGTTGCGCGCCGCGATGACGTGCAGGCCGGTATCGCGACCGTCGACGATGATGTCCTTCAACGGTTCCAGCGGATTCAGCCCGCCACGCTGTACCACCATGTGGTAGTCGTCGATCACGACGAAGACCTCGGGCCCGGACCACCATGAGCGCTCCGCGAGCTGCCTGGTTGTCACGTTGTCCGGTGGGCGCCGCGAGCGCATCTTCTCCACCAGCGCCGGCAGCGCCTCCCGCACATCCCGTTCGCTGGTCACATGCCCGATGAGCATCTCCTGCGGCACCGTCTCCAAATGCCTGCGCCGGTAGTCGATCAGCAACACGCGGGCCTGCGACGGGTCGTACTGGCGTTTGATGGATTCCAGCAGTGCGGCCAGGGTGGTGGACTTCCCCGATCCGGTCGAGCCCAGCACGATGAAATGGGTCGACACACCGAAGTCGATCGTCGCCGGGCTGAGATCGGATTCCCGGACGCCGAACGGCACGACAAGACGCTGAGCGAGCGTTTGCGGCACCGGCCATCCGGCACGCACTTCATCGATGCTCACCTGCGGCGGCAGCAATTTCACCTGCGGCGCACGCCTTCCGGGATAACGCTGGGTGATCTCGGCAGCCGCGGCGGCGAGGCCTTCAGCGGCCGAATTGGGATCGCCCACACCATCGATGCGAGGCAACGCCGTGAGCATGTGCAGACCCTCGGTCGAGATGCAGCGCCCCGGTCGATTGGCGGGGATCGCGGCGACAACGTTCCGGTGGGTATTGAAGGTCGTATCGGCCAGGTCGCCCAGCCGCATCTCGACGCGTGTCTGCATCAGGTCCTTGATCGCGGGGCGAATCGCGATCCAGCGCGAACTGCTGACCACCAGGTGGATGCCGTAGTTCAAGCCCTGGAGGGCGATCGACTCCATCACCGGGGTGTATTCGTCGTAGTACGGACCGTTCGTACCGAACCCGACATCCCATCCGTCGATGACCAGGAAGACGTCACCGTAGGGATCACGGTCGTGCCACGGCGGCGTTCCCCCGCCGTCGCGCACCGTGCGGAACTTCCGGATCGAGTCGATGCCGAACTCGGTGAACATCGACTGCCTGCTCTCGAGCAGGTTCGTCACCAACGCGATCGTGCGCCGGATGCGGTCGCCGTCCCGAGCCGCGGCGACCGATCCCACGTGCGGGAGGTTCACCAGCGCCGCCAAGCCGCCGCCGGAGAAGTCCAGGCAGTAGAACTGCACCTGTTCAGGGGTGTGGGTCAGCGCCGCCGACAGGATGAAGGACTGTAGCGCAGTCGATTTGCCGGACTGCGTACCGCCGACGATGGCCATGTGCCCGCCCGCGCCCGACATGTCGACCGACCAGACGTCCTGACGCTGCTGCCGTGGCTTGTCGACCAGCGCGACCGGCATCTGCAACGCTCCCTGCGGCACCGCGCGGATCATCCGCTCCAGGGTCGGCGGCGTGACCAGCGGCGGCAGCCACATCTTGTGGGCGGGCTGGCCGTGCCGAGCCAACTGCTGCAACACCGCTTCCATCACCGTGATCGACTCGCCGTCGGCGGCCTCGGGCGTCTCCTGCGCCACCATCGGTTCGACCACAGCGGGCCGGGTGTCGGCGATGTGGCCGGTAATGAAGCGCTGCGGCGGCCGGTATCCGCCACCGGGTCGACGCGCGCGCTGCGCGGAGGCCGCGGAGACCTGCGCGGGCGGAGTGTATTTCTCGCCCACATACGCGGCTTGGAAGCGCTGGAGGTCACCGGAGCCGACTCGCAGGTAACCAGACCCCGGCTTTTTCGGCAGGTGGTAGGCGTCCGCGGTACCGATCGCATCACGTGAGTCACTGGTTTGGTTGGTGCGCAGTGCGACTCGGTAGGAGAGGTGCGCTTCCAACTCGCCCATGCGGTTGGCGGGTACCTTCTGCGACGCGAGCAACAGATGGATGCGCAGTGATCGGCCCAACCGGCCGATGGCCACGAAGAGCTTCGAAAAGTTGGGATGCTGCTCGAGCAGTTCGGCGAACTCGTCCAGGATGATCAGCAGTGTCGGCAGCGGTCGCAGGTCCGCGCCCTGCTCCCGGGCACGCTCGTAATCGGCGACGCTGGCGAAATTGCCCGCGTCGCGCAGAATTCGCTGCCGCCGCGCCATTTCACCGTTGATGACGTCTTCCATACGGGTGACCAGGTCGGCTTCCTCTTCCATGTTCGTCACGATGGCCGTCACATGCGACAGCCGTTCGAAACCGAGGAAGGTCGCACCGCCTTTGAAGTCGACGAGCAGCAGGTTCAAGACATCCGGCGAATGGGTCGCCACCGCAGAGAGCACCAGGGTACGCAGGAACTCGGATTTACCCGATCCGGTCGCGCCGATGCACATACCGTGCGGGCCCATGCCCTCTTCGGCCGATTCTTTGATATCGAGATAGACGAGGCTGCCGGCCGGATCGTGTCCGAACGGAATATTCAACCGGGCCCGATCCTCGTCGCGTCGCCGCACCCACGCCTGCTCGACGCGGATGGCGCCGGGGTCGGCGATGCCGACCATCTCCTCCCACGACGTGCCGCCACTGGCTTGCTCGGCGGCCACCGCTTCGACCACCGTGGACAACCGGTACGGCGACAGACTGCGCGCCATCGCCGTCATCGCCGCCGTGGACAGCGAGTCGACCACGCCGACCCGCCGCAGCCCGCGTACGGTCACCTCGTTCAGCGACCCGTCCTCGGACACGGCGAAACGCAGAGCGCGCGGCAGATTCTGCTCCGCGGGCCCCAGCCGTAGCCACGTGCAACCATCGATGCCGGAGATATCACGGTCGCTCGCGGGCCCGGGCACGTCGACGATCAGCAGGTAGTGCGTGCGGTCCAGCGTGGGCTGCGAATTGGCGGAGAACGGGCCGCGATTCAGCCCGGCGAGCACTTTGGTGCGCAGCTCGGCGACGGTGCGGTAGACCATCCGGCTGGAGCCGATCGCGTCGTTGTCGTTCGGATGCTGGGTGTGCGGCAACCATTTCAGCCAGGACCATTCCGGCGCGTCCGGATCGGACAGCACCGCGGCGACCGCCACCTGATCCGGTCCGTGCAGCACCGCCACCTCCGCGATCATCGCGCGGACCAACCCGGCCACGAGTTCCGGATCGCCGTCGATGCCGACTTGCGGCGCCGACAGCAGATTGATCGCGACGGGCATGCCGCCGACCGTGGAGTAGGCCTTGGCGAAGCGTGTCAACTCGACGACGCCGACGGGGTCCAGATCGGAGGTGGGCGCGGCTTCCGGAACGATCACGCGCACTTGGTTGGCGATGCGGCCGCGGCCGACCCGCACGCGCAGGAACTGCGGACTCGCGACCTGCACCTCCCACATCCGCTTGCCGCCGATCAGCCGGGCGATCTCGTCCGGGCCGGGATGGGTGTAGCGCAGGAAGGCATGGAGTTCGGCTTCCGCCGCGTGCACCGTCTTGCGGTTGTCGGTGATGCTGCGCAAGTAGTCCTTGCGTTCCTCGTTCAGGCTGGCGGCCCCGCCGCCGGAGTTGCCCGCGAACGCGCCGCCCATCATGCCGAACATCGACACCAGCATCATGACCGGGAACATGAGCATCATCGGGTTCATGGCTCCGCCGCCGCGGAACATCATGACCATCATTCCGCACATGGCCGCGACCATGACCACCGGCATGATCATTCGCATCCGCGACGGCGGGACCGGTTTGGGCAGCTCGGTCGGCGGTTGCAGCCGCAGTTCGGTCACTGCGGGGGCCTTGGGACCACGCACCATCCGGGCGGGTCGTACAAATCGGCGGGTCGTGGTCACTGCGTACCCCCGAGCCCGGCGACGATCTTGTTGTTGGGGATTCCGTCGTGTTGGATGCGAGCTTCCTTCTGGGAAAGGGCGGGCCCGACCGCGAACAGGGAGATGATGCTCCACGGTGCGGGAACCGGCGCACGCATCCCGAGCGCGGTCAGGGTGGGATCGGTGCCCCCGCCGTTCGGATCGGTGATGATGCCGTAGCGCACCCCGCTGTCGGAGACCCAGTAGAGCGATTCGCGCAGCGGCGAGCCCGGTTCGGCGCCGGTCACCTGCACGAAACGCCCGGTGTCCCTGGGCAGGTAGGCCGCGTCCGCCGTGGTGCCGCGTGAAGCGGAGGAGGTCACCAGGTCCACCGCGCGACCCTGCTCCTCCTGCGTGAGCGGCAACTGCCTGCCAACCAGCAGTTCGGTGGCCGCGTTCGGATCGTTCCCGGATCGCGACCAGTGCAGGCACGTGACGCCGGACCGCTCCGGGTCGACCAAGCGAATGGGACGGGTCGGGTAGGTCGCGGTGCCCGGCCATTGACCAGGACGCAGATTGGCCGCGATCACGTTGGGTCCCACGGTGCGCGTGGTCACCGAGCCTTGGGCGTCCGCATTGCGGACCATCGCCGCCAGCACCGAGCTGATCCGCACCAGCCCCGACTGGGAGACGAGATAATACGAGGCGCCCTGATCCGGTGACGCCACGGTGAGCACCGATCCGACCGGCGTGGTGAATCCATTGTTCAGCGAAAGGATCTCGCCTTTGCCCGGCACATCGGGCACCCGCAGCGGCGGCGCTTCGGGAATCGCGTTGACCAGGCCCTTGGAGGCAGCCATCACCGGAGCGGTCGAGTCGATGCCGAGCGCCATGGCCACCGCGGTGTTCGCCAGGTCGATCGCGGCGCGCACCACGCCTTTCTCGGCATCCGCGTACACCAGCCAGGTCGTGGTGTCGTCGCGCAGCAGGCGGGCTTCGCCGTCACCCAGCGGGCGGTTGGCGTCGCCGTCGATGGTGAGCGGGCCGCCGATCGCCGTCGTCCGCACCGCGGAGCGACTCACGGTAGGCAGACCGGTCGCCGGGTTCACCGGCGCAGCCGCACCGATTCGCGCCGTATCGCACACCGTCCACGAGGAATCCTTCTCGGCGGTGTCGACGATGCTGCCCGGCGCACCGGGTATGCCGACCCACGGCCCGCGCGGATACTTCGACAGCTCGTCCCGGGAAACCTGCACCGGATTGTCGGGAGAACCGACGATCAACCGAGCCGACGTCAGGTTCAGCGCCGGAAACAGCCGGTTGTTCACGCGCACGAACAGCGCCCCGGTGTCTTTCTCCGCGACGATCCTCGAATCCCCGACCTTCTTGGCCGGTTTGAAGAACGCCAGCACCGCGGCGCCGGCGATGATCACGCAGGCCAGCGCGATGCCGATGGACAGCGCTGTCGAGCGACCGCGCTGCGGGTCATCGATCATCGACGCGTCTCGGCGGACCAGCGCGTGCTCGATCCGTCGCAGCAGAAAACGCCAGCCGGAAATCTGGTGTTTGGTCACAACCCGGAAGCGCGCCACCGGTTCTCGTTCCTTCCGCCGCCCTCACCAAACCGTAACCAGCGGTCACAGCATGAATACGACCACTATTCCCAACACCGGTGATAGTGGATCAGCGGACGCCTCACGCCCGCGCGCTCGGCGCCAAGCCCTCCAACGCCGCGGTGACGTCGAACGCGTCGATCGTCATGAGCTCCTCGTCGCTCATGGCGGCGATATCCGCGTTTTCCCTGGTGAAGCGATAATCACGCTCGGCTTCGGCGGCTTCGACCACGTTGCGTACGAAACGGCCGTTACCGGCCAGATCGATCAACCGCCTGCCGTTCTTCGTCTGTCCCGCCAGCTCTTCACACCTCAGGCGCAGCACCTCGCGAGCCTGCTCGGACAGGATCGAATCCTTCTTCCGCGCGATATGTTCGGCGATCTGCACCAGTTCGTCGGCGTCGTAACTGGCGAAACGGATGCGCTTGGTGAAACGCGAGGCGAGGCCGTCGTTGGACGCCAGGAACCGGTCGATCTGATCCTCGTATCCCGCGATGATCACGACGAGCTTGTCGCGATCGTTCTCCATGCGCGCCAGCAGCGTGTCGACCGCTTCCTTGCCGAACGCGTCGCCGCCGGAAAGCCCTTCCTGGATCAGTGTGTACGCCTCGTCGATGAACAACACCCCGCCGAGCGCCGAGTCGATGAGCGCATTGGTCTTGGGCGCCGTATGGCCCAAGTGGGTGCCGACCATGTCGTTGCGGGAGACCTCGATGACCTCGGCGTTCTCCACGACACCCAGACCGGCGAAGATCTTGGCGATCACCCGCGCGATGGTCGTCTTGCCGGTGCCGGGCGGGCCGGAGAAGATCAGGTGCTGCGACTTCGAGTCCACGGCGAGCCCGCGCTTGGCGCGCACCTGGTCCATCAGCACGCCGGACTTGAGCCGGTCGACCTGTTCCTTGACCGAATCCATGCCGATCTGCGCTTGCAGCAGATCGGAGGCTTCAGCGAGAAGACTCTCGCGCTCCGCGCGCGCTGCGCTGGCAGCCGCCTCGCGCGGATCGTCGCCCGTCTTGGGGTCCCACCTGTTCGTCCGGGACGCGATGAGTTCCGCGGTGGCGACCTCGAATCGGTACGACTTGTCCCGCACCGCTCGCTGCCATTCCTCGCGGTCCGGCCACAGCGCCGAGCCCTGCAGCCCTTTGAGGATCTTGTCGGCGGCGTCGTGATCGCCGTTGTGCCGCATCAGCATGCCGAGCAGGAAGTGCGCGTCGGCCCAGATGTAGGACAGGCTGCCCGAGGAACTGTCCTCCACGATTCGCTGCGCGCGCGGCATGGCTTCGCCGAAGCGGCCCAGGTGCGCCAGCGACTGCGCGGTCATCAACTCCGCGGCGATATCCAGCAGACCGTCCTCCAGCACCGGCCGCGCGGTGCGCAAGGAGAGCACCTCCGGCCATTGCTTCGTCCGGAAGTACAGCGACATGCGCACGAAGTCGGAGACATCGTCGCGGGGGACCTCGTCGAGAATCGCCGCGGCTTCCTGCCATTCACCACCTTCGGCATACGAGCACGCCTGTGCGATGGCGATCTGATCGCGATCCGCCATCGCGACGCGCAGGCCGTACATGCCGATCTCGACCTGGCACCACAGGGCGCGATCGACCAGACCGGCCCGCTGCTGGTCGCGATAGAGGTTGTGCACCGAGCGGTAGGCGCCGTAGATCACCTCCGAGGTGACCTCCCCCGCCATGGCGCGCCCGAGCCAGGCATCGCACATGTCCGGGTCGAGATCGGTGGCAGCCCGAAACGCCGCCGCCGCATGCTGGTCGTTACGCACGCCACCCGCGACCAACCCAAGATTCTGAACACCCGTGTAGAACGCGTCCTCGGCCGCTGACACTCGGACTTCCCTTCCGCCGATCTAGCCTGCTCGAACGATAGATTCCGGGGGTCACGCCGAGGACTCGACCCCTTCCCAAGCCTGGGAAGGGGTCGAGATGGCGGCGACGCCTGCGCGACATGCCGATTTTGAACGTGCCGTCAGTTAACGGTATGTTTACCTCGGGTCGGCAATCATCCGCCTGCAGACGACCCCTTCGGCGGCGGCTGGCCAGCCGCGATCCGGTCCACCAGCCGCCGCGCAGCAGGTCGGAGACGCCACGAAAATTCTTGCCGCTATTTAGGTGCACGCTATTGAACGTTCCGACAGAAGAGGGTACTGTCTGAACACAGATCGTCAGTCCCTCATCCTGACGATCTGAACCCAATAGCAACGGCCGGTGGCACCGGCAGGCCACCGGCCGTTGTGAGGGAAAGACAACCCCTGGCGGTAGCACAGTCGGTCTACGTCTACCACCCCCGAACACCTCCATTCGGCAACCCATTCCCGCGCTTGGGAATGGGTTTTTCTGTGCGCGTTCGTTTTTCGCGCGATCGTCCGATCAGCCCCGGGTAGGCGGCGACTCCGCGTGATCGGACGCCGGAGCCGTCACCCGCGGCGGCGCCGGCGTCACCTCACCGGGCCCGGTGCTGGACGCCGGAGCCGTCACCCGCGGCGGCGCGGGAGTCGCGTCAGCGAGATCGGCGCTGTTCGCTTCGGAGCCCTTCTCCCGGACCAACCGCAGTGGCGGCCGCGTGGACGGAGCATGCACCACGGCCGGAACATCCCGATTACGACGGGTTTTGGTCCACGGCGTGACCGTGGGCCCGCCTACTTTGGGCGTGGCCTTCGCCGGACGTTCGGACTTCGGCGCCGTGGGTGCCGACATGCGCGGCTGCGGCACGGCTCGGCCCCAAGGAGTGGCCGCCGCTCCCGGACTCTGCCGCGCCGCAAGCGGAACTCCTGGGGAATCGCCCAGAACGGGGCCTGCGGCCGCAGGGGTTCTCCCAGCGGGTACCGGGTCGGCGAGTCCAGCCGCTTCGGAGGCCCGACCGGATGGGCGGGCATCGGAGTCGCCCGGCGTTCGCGCCGCAACCTCCGGCGCCGCGTCGTGCACGGCGTCCGCTCCAGCGTGCGTGGACGTCGCGGACGGCCTTTCGATTCCCGCCGGTCGGTCGGCCGCGCTCAGGTCCACCCCGTTCGGCGCGACCTCCGGTGCCGCGGTCCTTTTCCCGGATTCCCAAGCCGACTCTCGTCCTTCCGACCCAGCCGGCGGGGAAGATCGCTCGCCGGTCGGAACCGGCGTACCCGTGCCGCCTTCCGATCCGTTTCGATCGGCCGCCCGTTCCGCGGCGCCCACCGCGTTCGGGGTGTCGCGTAGCGCGACGGGGACGCGCGCGTCGATTCCGGGCCCCTCGAGACCGATACCCGCCGCCGATGCGTTCGGGCCGAACCGCGACTTCGGCTGTTCGCCGCGCTGGAACGGAACTTCCCGCTCCGTCGCGGAGGGGCCACGCGGAGCGCTCGGATCGGTGGCGGGGTGCTGCGCCGCGTCCTCGAACGGCGTCGATGTCGTGAAATCGAGTGTCGAGACGTTATCGGCGAATGTCGCCGCGTGCCGCATGATGTCGTCGGCGTGATCGTCGAGCACCTTCGCGAAGTGCTGCACCGCGTCCGGATCGATGCGCAGCGGAGCCGGTCTGCTCGACGACGGGATGTCGAGCGCGTCGCGGGTCGCGTCGTAGACGATTCCCTTGACCATGTCGTCGATGGCCTTTTCGAGCGGTTCGATCGCCTTGCCGATGACTTCGGCGACGATGTAACCGATCAGGTACTGGGCCATCTCCTCACACAGCTTGCGAGCCGCTGCGGCGACCAGCGGCGCGGAAGGCGCCAGCGGCGGCGTGAGCATCATCGAGGTATAGGCCGCGGCCAGGGCGGCGAGTTCGGCCAGTACGGCGACCTTCACCACGGTGATCACCGTCGCCGCGGCGTCGAGGGCCTGGCCCACGATCTTGCACGCGCTGTCGAGTTGCTGCATGTGGGCGGCGCTCATGCCCGCCCAGGTGGCGACCAGTTGCTGATAGGACTCCCCCGAGTAGAAGGCGCCCATCTGATCGATCACGCCGGTCGCGGAGTCGTGCGTGTCCCGCACCTGGGCGGCGAAGGTGCGCACATGCCCGGCGAGGGCGCGGACGTCGTCCTCGTTGATATCCGGGTAGGGAATACCACAGATGTTGAGAAACAGCGCGACCTCGCTGGGGATATTTATGGCCACGCGATCCTCCCCATGGTCACCGTGTCACAGCACCCGCACGACGACGGAGTTGCTATCCATGCGCGACCATTTCACCGTCGACCCCGTGTAGGGCGCCTCGATGACCATGCCGTTGCCCGCGGCCAGCTGCACGTGCTCCGGCCCTCTGGTGCTGAAGGAGGAACCGGGGAACACCAGGTCACCAGGACGCACGTCGTCGGGGTGCACCCGCACCCCGCTGTAGATCTGCTCATAGGTGGTGCGGGGCAGCACCACTTCGCCGTTGCTCGCCTGGGCGATGGCGTATTGCGTGAGGCCCGAGCAGTCGAATCCGCCGCCGCTCGGACCGCCCGCGCCACCACCGCCCCACACATAGGGGGTACCTAGCCAGTTGCTGGCGGCCAGCACGGCGTTGCCGCCCTTGGTTCCGTCCGAGCGCAAGGCGCTCTTGCGGCGCAACCGGGACGAGGAGCTGGACCTGGAGCGCGTCCGTCGCCGCCTGCGCGGCGTCGTACCGTGCCTGGCCTGCCGGGTCGCCGGCGTCGCAGGCGGCATGATCTGCGCGGCCTGCTGCCGCGCGGCGGCGACATCGGCGTCGACCTGCTTGGTGGCATTCGAGATGGTGGTTTGGGCGGCATCCAGCAGGGCGGGCCCGCTGAAGCGGGTGTCGGCCACCGAAGCGATCGCCTGTATCCGGCTCTGGAAATCCGCGATGTGGTTGTTCAGACGACCGCGGCCGTTGACCGTTCCGTCACCGGACTCGCCCACGGCTTTGCCGACGACGCTGTCCTTGCCCGCGTGCGATTCCGCGATCGACATCTGCATGCCGTGCGCCTCGCCGTACCGTAGCGCCACCGCCCCGGCCTGGGGGCGCAGATCGGCGGCGAGCGCTTGGGTCGTGGTGGCCGCCTGGCCGGCGGGCTGACCGTCGCCGTACAGCGCGAGCAGCGATCGGAGTACTCCGTCCAGGTCGTTCGTCAGTGCCGGTGCCATTCGACCGACTCGCCATCGCTCATCACCGACCGCCTCTCACACTCTCCAGCTATTGTGTCGCCCGAACCGAATCGGTCGTATTCCCATTCGTGGGTGGGCAATCGAACTATGCGCCACTTCCCATAATCGGGAAGCCGAGACAATGGATGTGACTTCTGGAAGGCGGTGGCGACGGTATGGCCCCAACGGCAGCGGAGACCAAAGCCAAAAAAGCATCGGCGCTGGCGTCCACCCCTCTGGCCAGTGTGGCCTCCGAGGTCAAGCATTTCTGGCTGGTGGACCTGCACTGCCCGCCGGGAGCCTCGGAGGGGCTGCGCGCCTATATCGCGATGGCGGACACCGCCATTCAGACCGCCGTCGACCTGCTCGGCCGCGGCATGACCACTCCCCCGCCGAAAGTCTCCGACCTGCTCGAGCCCGCCATCTACAAAGCGCTCGGCAAAGGCGAGGCGGACGACGAGTACCGCAAGACGATCGACAAGGTCGAGGCCAGGCAACTGCAGTTGCTGCAGATGGATGACAAGGTGGTCAAGACCTCTGTCACGGTGGCCGCCGAACAGGTGCAGGCGCTGCGGTCCATCAAAACCATCGTGACCGAGCTCAACACCAAACTGAAGGCCGCGGGCACCGGCAAACTGAAGCCCGCGCAGGAGCTCCCGTTGCTCAAGGCGGTCGCCGCCGCCGTGGAGGCGGTATACGACAAGGTCACCGCCATCGCCGACCTCAACGAGGACATGGCCAACGGCAAAGGGAACGGCAACTCCAACGGCGGCGGTCAGAACACCGGGGGCGGCACGGCCGGTGGCGCCAACGGCGGGGGCGGCGGCGGTGACGGTGGTCTTTCCTCGTTGCTGCCGATGCTCGCGATGCTGCCGATGGCCGCGATGCCGCTGGTATCCCAGATCCCTGAGATGTTGCAGAACGCCGAAGAGAACAAGGCGAAGAAGGCCGAGGAAGACAAGAACAACGCCGCCCCGGGTCAGCCCGGACAGGCGCCGCCGCCCGGCAATCAAGGCCAGCCCGCGGCCGCGCCGCCGCAGGGCGATCCGAATGCGCAACCGGCCGCCGCGCAATCGGCCGCCGCACAGCCGGAAACCGCGCCACCCGGCGGCATCACCGCGGCACCGGCAGCAAATACCGCGCCGCCCGCCGAGCAGGATGGAACTCCGGCCGCTACCGCGGCACCCGGCGTGATCCCGGCTCGGCGGACCAGGGACGGATCCGCGACCGCCCGGACGGGCAGCGAGACCGCTCAGGACGCGGAGACCGAGGGCGAAACGGCTCCGGAAGAAAGTTCCGTCATCGAGGCGTAGTCGCGTCGAGCCGCCTTCGAAGGGCGGAGGCGGAAGAGATCTCGCGTGCCGGCGGTTCGGCATTCCACGGGCCGAGCCGCCGCGCTCACGGCGAGAGTATCGATCGCCGAGTTCGGTACCGGCTACTCAGTAGCAATGTGGTGAGAGCCGTGCGGATCGCACGCTCCACCGTGGCAATCGGCGTCGTCGACCGTCCACACAGCGCGCATTTCCGTGCGCAGTACCGGTGCTACCGGAAGTCCTTCGGAGTCCCGCCCTTCCCGATGCGCAAGGTGGACGGCTGCCACATTCCTGTCACTGCTCGGCGAATATCCGGAGGCGCTGTGACGGGTCCCCGGCACGGCCGGACTTCCGGGAACATTCCTCAGCGACCGACGTATCGAAGTCCGGCTCACGGCGCGGCGGGATCGCACCCACCACGCCGTGCCCGGATCAATGAACTGCCTTACCTGCGCCGCACTTTCACGACTGCTCCGGAGGCGCCATCGGCGGCGGCGGGGTCGAAGGCGCGGCCACGACGGTGGGCGGCGGCCCTCCGGCGACCTCCGGTGCGGTGACCGACGGAACCACCGCGGGCGGGGCGACCCGCTCGGGCTGCACGGCGGTGGACACCGGCGCCGGTGTCGAGACGAACTGGGGATGCAGCGTGACCTGTTCGTGCGCGTAGACGGCGTCGCGCAGGGTCTGCCTGCTCGTCTCGTTCGCCAGCAGCAGCACCAATTCGTTGCAACGCCGCTCGAAAACCATGCTGCGCAGAGGGGACGCCCCTACGTCCAGCCGCAGCTGCCCGATCTCCACCCGGCCCACGTCGACCCGCTGTCCCAGCATCGAGGCCGACAGCAGATCGTCGGCGTCCCGCAGTTCGTCCCACAGCTCGCGCGGCACCGGTCTTCCGGCTTGCAGTTCAGCGAGGATCCGTTCCCGAACCCGGCGCGAGGTCGCGGCTTCGACGGGCGCCGGTCCGGAGCGTCCGACCTGCCCGTGGGCGTCGACGGCCAGTTCCACGCAACGCGATCGCACCTGTGCGTCGGGTACCGACGAGACATGCTCCAGGCCGGCGATCGAACCGGTCAGACCGAGCCGGTCGGCCGTATCCGGTGTGAACTCGCGCAGGTCGACGTCGTAGGACGGGGCGACGAGCCCCTCCATCGCCGCTTCACCGAAGCGGTTGCGCAACCCCGGATCGATCGGGCCGGAGGACACGAGCGCAGACAGACTCGCGTTCGCCTTCGCACCCCAGGCCAAACCGAATTCCGCCAGGACCCGGGCCGGATCGGTGACTCCCTCCCACGGCGATCCGGCGCCGTCGTCGGCGGCGAGCAACTCGTCCCAGTTCCACGGAGTGGACACCTCACGCGGCAGGAACAATCCGGCGGGCAACCACCCACGTCCTTCGTTCGACGTGATGAAGACGCCCGTTCCACCGGGACCCCGCATCACCGCGACGGCCCAGGCCATGCCCATCGGGGAGTCCACCGCGGCGAGCACGCTCCCGAGCAGCGTCCTGGCCAGCACCAGATCGTCGTTCACCTGGCCGCCTACCACGTACGCGGGCTCGCCCTCCTTGTCCTTCGCCGAGGCGACGGCGGCCGCGAACGGGCTCGCCACCGGCACCGGCATGGGCGGCAGATCCGACCGGCCCGTCGCGCCGGTGGGCGGCTGCGTGACGCCTCGATCGTCCGGAGCCCCGTTGAGCGGGCCGACTCCGGCGGGCGGCATGCCCGCCGTCGACGGTGCTGTCACGCCGGTGCTCGACGGGCCACCCGGTGTCGTCGTCGTTCCCGTCGCGTTCGGCGTGCCGGTGCCATTGGCGCCCACCGGATCCGGCGACGCGGCGGTAGCGCCGGGCACGCCCGCACCGGTCGGGGACGCCTCGCCCGGTTTGCCTTGCGAAGCGGCGAGCGGGTCGGTCTGAGTGCCGTCGGGGGCGGCAGAATCGCGGCCGGCGGAACCGGGACCGGACGTCACCGGGTCGGCATCGGGCGATGCCCCTGGCGTGGACACGGAGGGCGGCGGCGTGGGGCGGTCCGTACCGACCGGATCGGTCGAGCTTCCCGGGACCGGGGACGGGTGATCGGTGAGACCGGCCACCTGCCGGATGTGCTGGGCGAAGTCGTCGTCGGATTGCTCGTAGGCGTCCGCGGACGCGCGCAACGATTCAGCAGTGCGATCGTGTTCGCTGGCCAGCGCCTCGCCCGCGCGCTGCCGTGCGTCGTAGTACCGCTCCAGCGCCTCATAGACCGGGTAGGCGATCTTGCCGTAGGTGGGCAGGAAGTTGGCGAGCCATTCCGCCGGCGGCTTGGCCCATTCCCTGGTATCGGCGGCCACCCGACGGTGTTGGTCGGCCAACTGACGCAAAACCGCAGGGTCGATTTCCAGGCTGCTGTTCGGCATGCTCGATCAGATCCTTCCCACCACACGTCCCCTTATTGTCGATCCTTCCCATTGATGGGGAGTGCCTGGCGGTCACGCGATTCGGCATTTGCCAGTGACATCGAGGGCGCCGTTTGTCGACAGCTACTGATCAGCGGCCTGGCCCCGCGGTGATGGTCGGGCGGCGAGCCGGAGCTGCGGCGGGTGTGGGAGCCGGTGCGTTGAAGGCCGGATGACCCACGATCTGCGTGTGCGCGTACATCGCGTCGCGCAGAGCCGGTCGAGTCGCCGCCTCCGCCAACAGCAGCACGAGTTCGTCGCAGCGCCGTTCGAAGACCATGGCGCGCAGGCCGCTCATCTCCGACGCGTACCGGCCGTCGGTGCGGTCGGCGCGCAACTCGCCGAGCGGGATCCGCGAGACATCGGCGCGCATCGACAGCATCGTCGCGGTGAGCAGGTCGTCGGCATCCCGGAGTTCCTCCCACCACTGCTGGGGCACTTCGCGGCGCTGCCGCAACGCTTCGAGGATTCGTTCGCGTGCCGCGGGCGCTCCCAGCGCGGCCGGGGAACCGAGACCGGCGCTGCGGACCCGGACGTGTGCGTCGGAGGCCAACTCCCAGCATCGCAGCCCGATCTCCGACTCCGGCGTGGCCGCGGCCCGCTGCACCAGAGCCGGGGCCGCGATCAATTCCAGACGGTCGACCAGACTGGGCCTCGGCGCGCTGAAATCCATCGCCGACGAGGCGGTCACCTCCCCTTCGATCGGCACCTCCCCCAACTGCCGTCGAAGTTCGGCGTCGACCTCTTCGGAGGAGACGACGGCGGTCAGCCGAGCACCGGACTTGCGCCCCCAGGCGATCCCGAACTCCGCCAGCACGCGCGCGGGGTCGGCGACCCCCTCCCATGCGCTCTCGGTCACCTCCCACACCCACGGCGTGGATATCTCACGCGGCAGGTACAGCCCGGCTGGTATCCAGCCGCGTCCCTCGTTCGAGGTGACGAACGCGGCGATCCCGCTCTGGTGGCGCATCACCGAAACCGCCCACCCGAGGCCGAGGACCGCGTCGCCTGCGGCGGCCAGGACGCCCCCGAGCAGCGTGCGGGCCAGCACCAGGTCCCCGTCCACTCGCGCCCCCAGGACGAACGCGGGCGCCGCCGAGGTCATGGCCGCACCGACGACGTTGCGCATCGAATCGTCGCTGTCGTCGGCCTCGTCCTTGCCCGCGTCCGCGCGCTGCTCGTTCCGCTCGGGCGGCTGCGTCTTGCCCGCAGCGCCCGCACCGGGAGGCGGCCCCGCGCCCACCGCCGTGACCTTGGGCGCGGCGGCCGGGGCGCGCGATTCGCCGGGTGGAGCCGTGGTCTGCTTCGCCTGCACTTGCGGCGGACCCGAACTCGCCTGCGCGGCTGGAGCGGAGACTGCCGGTCCGGAGGGACCGCTGGATGCCGCCGAGGCGGCCGGTGCTGGTGACGCCAGGTAACCCGGCGTCACCACGGGCGGAGGAAGGACAAAGGGCGGTGCCACCGATGCCGCCGGGTCGGCCGCGGACACAGCGACATCGGTGAACTGCTCGTGTGCGGCGGCGGCGTGCGTTTCCGCCGACGAAACGGTGGTGGAGCGGTCACGGGTCCCGGACTCGGCCTCGTCGACCGAGACATCCGAGCCCCGTCCGTGCGAATCCTGCGCGTCCGAACCGGGCGCATCGTGGTCGCCGCCGTCCGCCGGCACTCCACGATCGGAAGCTATCGGCTCGGTATCCGTGAGCTGCGCGCGAGGCGGGCCGCCCGCGGTTGTCAGGCCGGGTCCGGCGTCGGTGGCGCCACCGGGAGTATGGCTCACGGGGACGGCTGTCGTTCCGCTGGGCGGGTACTGCCCGGGTACCGGGTCCGTAGCCGGAGGTTCGGTCGAAGTGTCCTGGTTCGTGCGGGGATCCGGCTCCCGGCCGACTTCGTCTCCGGGCAACGACGGGTCGGCCGTATCGACGACCGGCTGCTCGTCCACGTTCTCCGGGATCACCACAACGGGCGTATCGTCCTTCGGCCGATCGGTCCGCGGCGATCCGTTGTGCCGTGGATCGCCGGAGTGGTCGGTCGCGGGCCGGTGCTGTCCCCGGTCGCCCGCACCGTGGTCGTTGCCGCTGTGATCGGTCGCATTGCGATGACCCGGTCCCCAAGGCCCCGGCTGCCCCAGCGCGTCGGCGATCAATCCCAGGCTGGGCAGCCCCTGTGGGCTGATCGAACTGAGCGCCGCCCGGACGACATCCTCCACGTCTTCCCTTGCCGCGGAGATCATTCCGGGAATCCGGCTGCGAATGGCCTGGGCGTCGGATTCGTCGTCCTCCGCTGCGGCCGCGCGTTTGGTCGCGTTGACCCTCGCCGTAGCCTCCTCGACGATGTCGAGGATCTTGTTGCGGGTCCGGTACACCAGGTCGGAGAAGTCCCGGAAGGTATCCGCCGCGGCCTCCAGCGCGTCGGCGAACGCCTGCGGATTCATCCCCTGGCGCACCATGTCGTTCTTGACCGGTTGCAGCCCGGCGCTGGAACGGGCACTTTCGTCGAAGTCGCGTCGTCTGCGGTCGGCGTCGAGCAGATCCAGCGCCCCCGCACCGTCCCGCGCCAGACGCTCCAGCGCACTCCAGTCCCCCGGCGAGATCGCCGGCCAGTTGTCGCCGACAATGGCGTCCCAGTACGGACTGTCGCGCTCCGGTTCCATCAGCGAATCAGACGTACTCGGTACGACTGCGCACCGCGGCGGCGCCCGCGCGATCGGCGTCACCGTGGGTGTACGACACCTGGGCGGTGACCGCTGTCGTCGCGTCCACTCGACGGCCGTTGGCCCGCACCGCACGCTCGAACGTGGTCTTGATCCACTGTGTGTGCGCCACCAGTCGGCGATCGATCTCCGATTCGGGCCGCCGCGGCGCGACGAAATCACCGCTGATCTGCTGGACCTGGCCGCCCACCGTGGTGATCGCGGTCCGGAACTTCCGCGCGGCGGCGACGACTTCGTGCGGTTCGTCGGTATCGAATTTATCGGTCATGTCGCTGTCCTGTCTCGCCGTAGCGGCGGTCGGCACTCAGGTGTCGCGTCGGAACTCGGCTTCCTCCATGGCGCGATACGACGCCTCGGTCGGAAGGTCGAACGAATCGATCGTGTAGGAGCGGGTGCCCTTGAACTCCATCTCCGCCCGCAGCCCGACCCGCGACTTCGCGTGCGCCAGCCGCGCGAGCTTGACGATCTGCGACGCCAACCACTCGTCACCGTTCTCGCGGGCGTCATCGGTGATGTACAAGCCGATGATCTCGCCGTCCCGGTCGCATCCGACGCCGACGGTGTGGTCGGGGTTGAACACCTCGTAGGTCATCTTCCGCCAGTCCGGTACGACGGCTTCCCGCTCGTCGACACCATCGACATCGTCGACGTCGTAATCGTCCATGTGGATCGAGTGTATGTCGGTCATCGGCTGCTCTCCGAGAATCGTTCGCCGGGCTGCGGATTGATCAGATAATCGGCGTCGTCGGCCATCGCTTCCAGGCGCGCGGCCAGCGCGGACCAGGCGGAGTCCTCGATGCGCATGATTTGGCGCATCTGCCAGAACCGTGCCCCGAGGTACAACTCGCCGGTGCCGTCCGGGGCCGCGTCGAGATGGTCGGGACCTTCGGTGGCCGGGTTCAACGTCACCGCCGTCACCGGCGGGCGACCGTCGTCGACGTTCACGAGCGTCGCGCCGCCGCCCGGGATGAAACTCTGCCGCAGCCTGGCACTGCTGCCGATCGCGACGTCGGCGCTATTGGTAGTGATGGTGACTTCCGGATTCAACAGCAGTTGCAGCACCCACGAGCGGGCCGCCTGCTCGGGGTGGTCGGCGTTGATCGCGATCGTCAAGGTCGCGGCCAAGTCGATCACCAGGACCGCGTCGGTAGTGGTGACACCGGCGATGACCAGACGGCGGGCGGTGCCCGTCGGATACGGCAGGTCGTCGGCGGCCAGGGACACCACGTCCGCGCCGACGCCGCCACCGGTGGCGGGATGCGCGGAGACGGTTCCGGTGGCGACATCGATCGTGTAGGCGACGATGATCTCCGAGATGCCGTCAGCTACGCCGGCCAGCCGGACCAGCCCCTCGTCGTGCAGCCACCGCACCGTATCCGCGACGGTGACATCCGGTGCGGGCTCGGTCATCAGGCCTGCCCCGAAGCGGTGGCGACCGGCTCGTCCACGTCGATGGGGTTCTCCATGACGCTCTGGTACTGCCGCGCCGCGTCGGCGGTGCTCTCCCGGATGGCGGCCATGATCTCGGTGACCAGTTCGGGGCAGGTGAGCCGGTCGGCCGTGCCCGGCGCGAGGTAGAGATCGGTCAGCCTGCCCATCGCGTCGACTTCCGGGATGACCGCGCCGCTGGGCGACGGCCTGCGGGCGCGAATGTTGTCGATCTTCTCTCGCATTTCGGCGATCCGGTGCCGCAGATCCCGGGCGGCGTCCAAGGCCGCCTGCACGTCCGGGTGGATGGAACTCACGACGCCACCTCGCTGCGCTCACTCATGCGTTACCTCCGGGTTGGGAAGGGGTTTGATTGCTCGGCGCGGGCGTCGGCGGAGTCACGGTCGGAGCAATGGTCGGCCGTTCACCGATCACCGCTTCGGTGTGTGGTGTGTCGTCCACGTACATCAAGCGGTCGGGGTGCCACGCCACGACGCGGTTGCGGTCGTTGTTGCCACCCGAGTTGCCCATGCCCGGCGCCATCGGCATGTACGGCATCATCGGCGATCCGCCGCGCGCGGCGGCGGCGTTGGCGGCCGACGATGTTCCGAGCGGTTCGATCACCGGTGTGCGCGGCATGCCCGAACCCAGGCTGGCCGCGGCGGCCACCGGCAAGGCGCTCGCCTGAACGGTTTCCGCTTCGACATCCGGGATGCCGAGGCCGGGACTGCCCGCGGGCATCCCGCTCGGGCTGCCCGTACCGAGCCCGCTGGGGATGCCGAGGTCGTCGTAACCGTAGTCGTCGAGACCGTAGTCGTCGTAGGCGTCCGACGTATCCGACTGCCCGAGCTGACTCAGCGGCGCTCCGGCCGACGCCATCGCACTCATCAGGGCGGGCAGCATCTGGGTCAACGCGCTGCTGTCGCCGCTGCCGCTGCCCTTTCCGGCGCTTTCGCTGGTTCCTTCGCTCGCGCCCACCTTCGAGCCGACCTCGGTGGAGTAGCCGGTGATCGTCTCCGCCGAGCGCGCGTTCTGCTCGTTGAACTTCGCGAGGGCGGCCTGGATGCCGAGTTCGTTCTTGGAGCGCATCGCCGCGATGAGTTCCTTGCGCGCGGCGATGATCTCCTCCGGCGTGGGGTGTTTGGCTTTCGCGGTCCGGAATGCGTCGCTGTAGGTATCGATTCCGTCGGCCAGCATCCCGAGGCCGAGGCCGAGCTGGTCCAGCCACCCGCGGCGCTGGCCGAGTTCCGCGGCGGCCGCGGAGCCGACCGGTTCCCAGTTCTGCATCGACTTCGCCGCCGAATTCACGCCCTCGATCGCCGCGAGGTGCGGACCGCCGGCGAACTTGCGCAGCGCGTCCGCGAATCCCTTCGCCGCACCGGGGCCCGGGCCCGCGTGCAACTGCTGAGCGAAAGTCAACGGGTCGACGGCTGCGCTCGCGGCAGGGAACCGCAGACCCGGTGGACGCCGTTGGGCGATCTCCTGTACGTCGCCGACCGGATTGGCGAGGACCTCGCCTCCGCTGCCGTTGATGGTCCGAGCGCCGTCGTCGTCGGCCGCGGTGTAATCGGCGGCTGCCGCGCCGATGTTGTACGCGGTCCGCTGGATATCGGTGAGGACACCCGCCATTCCGTTGAACAACGAGGCGGCCTGCGCGTTGAGTTGCGGCACCGCGGCGGCCGAAATCGGGTCAGCCCCTGCGGGCACTACCCACCCGCCGGGTATCGCCGCGCCGGTGTCGCGCGCCATAGCGGCGAGTTTCGACGCCGCAGCGACGAGTTCCTGCGGATCCACCTTCAGCGCCATCGCGACCTCCTCTCCTCATCTGACGCACTGCTCGCGCAAATCAGCCCGCGATTGTCGCGACATCCGGCGTTGGCGCGTTCGGTGACTGATCGACCGTGCCGGGCGTACCCGAGGGCGAGCCCGCGTTCGCCGGCGCGCTCACTTCGATGCCCTTCGGATGTGCGAAGCCCTCGAACGTGTTCTTCTCCGATGCGATCTCGGGCATCTTCGTGTCGAAGGGCTTCAGCTCGCCCTTGACGATGACCTCCAATGTGCCACCTTGGTCGGCAGGGAACACAACAAGGACCGCGGTCGAGTCCGTCCAAGCGGCGACGTCGCCGGTCATCAGCTCGAAGTCACCCACAGGACTGCCGATGGCCTTCCTCCGCGACGACTGCGGCACCGACTCCCACGACCAGCTCGCCGGCGTCTTCTCGTAGGCCTTCTGCGCATCGGTTTCGGCGCGGTTGCCGAACGCCGCGTCGAGAGCTTGGGCGACCATGGCGGACACCTTCTGCGTACGTCCGTCGGGGAACGTGTAGGTCACGCTGCCGTCCGCATCCGGTGTTCGTCCGGGCGCGACCGCGGGCTGAGTGGACGTCGTGCCGGTGGGGGCCGTGGCGTGCTGCGTCGCCGGGGCCGTCGTGGACGGCTGCGCGACCGCGGGCTGGGCCGTGACCGGCGGCGCCACCGGCGGCGGGGCCACCGCATCGAGCTCGTCGTCGTAGCGCCTCGGATCCAGGTCCCTGCGACGACTGTTCAAGTCTTGATCGGCCATGTTCCGCATCATCGCCTGCTGCATCATCATCGGCAGCATGGAACTCATCAGGTCCATGCCGGAGCCCATCGGCGACGTGGCGGGGGTCTGCGGCACGCTCGGCGTGGTGGGTGTCATCCCGCCCGGCGTGGTCCCGCTGGGGTCGAGGCTGCTCGGCGTCTGCCCGGGCGAGCCGGGGCTACCGGGGCTACCGGGGGTGTCCAGATCGGGCAGCGTCGTACTGGGACTGGTCGGATCGTCGAGACCGTCCAGGCCGGGGGGAAAGGTACTGTTGTCCACGGCCGGGGGGATCGTCGGGTCGTTGACACCGGGCGTCGTCGGCCAGTGCGAGTTGTCGACGGGAGGCGGATTGCCCGCCGGGTTGGCCGCCGCCGCCTCCAGTTTCTTTATCTGATCTTGCAGGTCCTTGATCATCTTCGTCTGATCGTCGATGTCCTTGGCCACGCCGCTTTGCCCCTGCCTGACCACATCGATTTCGCTCGCCAGGGAATCGTTGGCGTCGGTGACCCAAGTCAAGATGTAGCTGTCGATCTGTATGCCCTGAGGTGGAGCGGTAGGCGCCATCGCGACGATTTTCTCGTCGATTACCTTGTTGGTCGCGTCCTGCCCCGCCTCGGACCATTTCCCGGATTCGCGTACCGATTTCACCAGTTCGGTAACGTTGCCGTTCAAGTCGGTGTACGACCGCTGGAGTTGCACCGCCACTTCCGCGTAGTTCGTGAAACTGCCGACATTCGCAGGGGCGACCTGCGGCACATCCGGAGCTTTGGGAGGGTCTCCCTTGGCATCCTTGCCCAGAATCTTCCAGACCCCGTCGAAGTTTTGATACAAGGTCTTGAAGCAGGAATCGGTGAAGACCGAGAAGACCCATTCAGGGGGGTAGTTGCCCTCCTGAATTGCCTTTCGGTCGGGCATCAGCATCGGGTGCATGTCGGCCATGGCGCCACCCCTCAGCTGGTGCTAAATGTCGTCGATGCATTGAGTGGCTTGGTCGGCAGCGTCGTGAGGTACTGCTGCCCCTGTCCCGGACCCGAGCCCGGCCCTGAATGCCCCACGCCCGAAAAACCGGCACCCAGGCCGGCGCCGGTCAACCAGCCGCGGGCACCATTCAGTGAGACGCCCCTATTGCCGAACGCCGTTCGGATATCCCGGCCCCATGTTGCTCGGGCTATCGGGGTAGGGGTTCTGATAGCCGGGTGTATCGCACCGTCGAGCATCCGCCTCGCCACATTTCGCCCGCCCAACGTCGCGAACGCACCCCGGGCGGCGCCGCCGGCCCCGCCTCCCAGCAAGGACAAGACGCCGGTTTCGACGCCATTATTCAAGGACTCGCCCCAGCTTTTGTCTTCGACAGTTTTGTCCCAGAGGGTTTCCGCCGCGAAGCCGGCAATGGCACTGCCCGCCGCAACGCCGATCGCCGTGCCCACACCCGGGACAACCGACCCGAGCGCGCCACCAGCAAAGGTGACACCGGTGGTCAGCGCGAACTTACCGATACTCGACCATGAAATACCGAAGGGCATGGGATCACCTCTAGGATGCTAGGCGGAGCGCCGGTACACGGCGGCATGCTGATCTTCACGTGCGTCCATCGCGGCCGACCCGACCTGGGCCAGAGGCTCGCAAGGCTCGTGCCTCACCACGGCAAAGTCCGCCTTTCGATCGAACTCCCCCATCGTCGATCGAAGCGGCATACCCGACGATCGACCATGAGTGAGACCTACTTTCGACGTCTTCATTGTCGAGGCTTCCCAACTGGGGGAAGCGCAGCGCTGGCAGAACCGGGGAGGCCGGTCCGGATCCATCTACACTGACATGCGCGAATTGTCCAGGCTGCCAGATCAGTTCACAGCGACTTGTGAGGATGGGTTGGATGAACGCCTGCGGCCCACTGCTCGAACCTATCGCTCGGGCATCCTCCACCTGCCGATGGCACCGACAACCGGGGGACGATCATGACCTCTGCTGAAATCTGGCCCACCGGGGTCGAGCTGACAGCGCAAGAGCCGGAAACAGCGGAAGATCAGCAGACCGGCCCCGTGACGCCGTGGTCGAGTCGGCCGGATCAGCAGCGGTCACGGCCGAGCACGGCGGTACCGGGACAACCGGGCGTTTCTTCTCCGCCGGGTCAGCCGGGCGCTCCGGCACCCGGTCAGACCACTGGCGCCGGGCAGTCGGGTTCGGCTGGTTCGCCGGGTGTTTCGGGTCCGTCGGTGCCGGGTCAGGTGGTGCCTGGTCAGGCGGGCC
>NZ_BDCK01000058.1 GCF_001613465.1 Nocardia niwae NBRC 108934 = DSM 45340
CCCGGTTCGCGTCAACGGGAACCAGTTGCGGGTCAAGGTGATCGGTGAGGGCGGCAACCTGGGCGCGACAGCGCTGGGCCGGATCGAGTTCTGCCGCAACGGCGGCAAGATGAACACCGACGCGCTGGACAACTCGGCGGGCGTGGACTGCTCCGACCACGAGGTCAACATCAAGATCCTGCTCGACGCCGTGGTCTCCGGCGGTCAACTGCCGCCGGACGAGCGCAATCCGCTGCTGGCCTCGATGACCGACGAGGTCGCGCAGATGGTCCTGCGGGACAACGTGTCGCAGAACTTCCTCATGGGCATCTCGCGCACCGAGGCGACGCAGATGCTGAGCGTGCAGATGCGGCTGATCGAGGATCTCGAACAGCGGCGCGGCCTGGATCGCGAACTCGAGGCGCTGCCCTCGGAGCAGGAGATCAAGCACAGGCTGGAGGAAGGCTCGGGACTGGCCTCGCCCGAGCTGGCCAACCTGATGGCCCACGTGAAGTTGTCGCTCAAGGCCGATCTGCTCGATTCCGACCTGCCCGACAGCCAGTACTTCGCCACGCGACTGCCGGATTACTTCCCCACGCCGCTGCGCGACCGTTTCGGCGCCGCGATCAAGCGGCACCGGCTGCGCCGGGAGATCGTCACCACCATGATCGCCAACGAGATGGTGGACTTCGGCGGCATCACCTACGCGCATCGGTTGAACGAGGAGGTAGGCGCTACCACCACTGATGCGGTGCGCGCCTTCGCCGCCGCCAGCGGAATCTTCGACCTGCACCAGATGTGGACGCGCATCCGTGCGTGCGACGCGCCCACGGCGGTGCGCGACCTGCTCGAACTGGAGACGAAGCGCACGCTGGACCGAGCGTCCAGGTGGTTGCTGAGCAACCGGCCGCAGCCGATCGCGGTGGGCTCGGAGATCAGCCGGTACCGCGCCGACGTGCGCGAACTCGCCCCGAAGGTGCCGGGGTGGCTGCGTGGACACCACGTGTTCACACTCACCGACCGGTCCGCCGAGTTGATCGCCCGCGGCGCCCCGACCGACCTGGCCACCGAGGTCTTCGGCCTGCTGCACCTGTTCCCGCTGCTGGACATCGTCGACATCGCCGACATCACCGACCGGGACGGTGACGAGGTCGGGTCGCTGTACTACGCGCTCAATGATCATCTCAAGATCGACTGGCTGCTGCAGGCGGTCAGCCACCTCGAACGCGGTGACCGCTGGCATGCGCTGGCGCGGCTCGCGCTGCGCGACGACATGTACGGGTCGCTGCGCTCGCTCACCCTCGACGTGCTCTCCGGCGGTGACCCCGAGGAGACGGCGGACGAGAAGATTGCATACTGGGAGTCGAAGAATCAGTCCCGCCTCGGCCGAGCCAGGGCGGCACTGTCGGAATTGTTCGAGTCCGGAACCCACGATCTCGCCACGTTGTCGGTTGCAGCGCGGCAAGTGCGGAGCATGGTGAGCGGGGTGGGCGCTCAATCGGAGGTACCACGTTGACGAGTTCGGTGAGCGGCAGCGGGAAGGCGTCGGGCAGTCTCGTGCTGCCCAGGCGTTTCCACGCCAAGGTGGACGTCAGGTGGTCGGACATGGACGTGTTCCAGCACGTCAACCATGCCCGCATGGTGACGCTGCTGGAAGAGGCGCGGATTCCGTGGCTGTTCGAGGACGGCCGCCCGACCGCCCCGCTGCGTGAGGGCTGCGTCCTCGCCGACCTGCGGGTCCGCTATCGCGGCCAGCTGCGGCACGAGGACACACCCCTGGACATCGCCATGTGGATCGAGCAGTTGCGCGCGGTCGACTTCACCATCGGTTACGAGGTGCGAGCCGCGGGTGCGCAGCCCGATTCGCCCGCGGCCGTGGTGGCCTCCACGCAGATCGCGGCGTTCGACATGCGGGCGCAGCGGTTGCGCAGGCTCACCGACGCCGAGCGTGATTACCTGTCCGAATGGATGGAGTGAGCGTCGGCGCGGTGGTGCTGGTCCAGTGCTGACGGCGGAGCGGCCGTGATGGCGGAACAACGAGTGTTGCATGTGCCCGATCCCGCGGAGCGCGAGAATCTCGCGACGTTCCTCTCCAGGGCCGTGCGGCTGGACCCGGCGGCGGTGGTGCGCCTGCGCCGCCGCGGGGAGCAGTACGTCGCGGCCTGGGTGACGACGGGTTTCGAGGCGCTGGCGATGCGCACCGTGGTGGCCGAACTCGGGGTCGACGACGTGACCGTCGGCGCCGATCTCGTGCTGGCCGGTTCGGCGAGCGGGGGTCCGATCGACCTCGGATATGCGATGGACTCCGCGTGGCGTGGCGCATTGCCGCCCACCGACGGGTTCGCGCACGTCGATGACGTGCCCGCGCGCACCCTCGTCGAACTCGCCGAGCAGGGTGCGCAGCTGGCGAAGGAACACGGTAGTGGCCACGGTCCACCCGCCTCGCTGCTCGATCAGGCGGTACTGACCGTATCGGGCGCGGGCACCCGGGTGCAGGTGCCGATGCGGGTTGTCTTCGCGCTCACGGCGATGGACTTCATCCCGCATTCGGGGGAGAAGGCAGACCCTCGCCGGATCCCGCCCGCCGAGATCGTGCGCGTCCGGGCGACCAAGACGTGGCTGCGGCTCGATGCCCGCTACGGCTCGGTCGCGCGCCGGCTGGGCGGAGGAATTCCTCTACTGCCGCACTGAATTCCGTCGCGCCGGTCAGCCGCATGTGGGGCGCGTGAGTCGCGCTCCGCAGTCGTGGAAGCCGGTGGTGCCGATGGCGATTGGTCTCGTGCACAAGGGAATTCGCAGACGTAGCTGACGAAGCGAATCTTCCAGTAGCAAACGATTGCTCGGAAGCGATCGATGGGGCAGGCGGCGCCGTCGGCAGGAGGGGACGGCGCCGCCTGCCGCTGCGAGAAAGCGGGCCGCCGAGGAGTTCCGGCCGCTCAGGAGATGCCGAGCAGGCGCACCAATGCCGTTGTCGCGGCGGCCGCGAGAATGACCAGCAGAATGGGGCGCCGGAACCAAGCGACGAGGCCACCGACCAGAACCCCCGCGGGAACGGCCAATCCGAGATCCGCGGTGCCGAGCGGCAGGGCGGTGACGGCGACGAGTGCGGTCAGCAATACGACGGCGCCGATTTCCAGCAGCCGCACCACGCGCGCCGGAAGGCGCACTCGGTCACGCAGGGCGGGGCCGGCCCAGCGGAACGCGTAGGTGCCTGCGGCGAGGGCGACGACTCCGGCGGCCAGCATCACGCCGCCCCCTGTACGGTCGCGGGTTCGGGCTTCTTTCGCACCGCGACCAGCACCCCGGCCAGGGCGAGCAGGACCGGCAGTCCTGTGGGCAGGAACGGAGCGCTGATCAGCGCGATCGCTGTGCCGACTCCCACCGCCGCGAGGGTTGTCCGGTCCCGCAGTGCGGGCAGCACCAAGGCGAGCAGAACCGCGGGGAACACCGCGTCGAGTCCGAGCGCCGACGTGTCGGTGACCACCGATCCGATCAGCGCTCCGATGGCAGCGCCGCCGGGCCAGGCGAGCAGCACCCCCGCGCCGGTGATCCAGTAGGCCGCGCGCCTGCGTCGCGCGTCGGGCTGCGCGATGGTCATCGCGACGGACTCGTCGTTCATGAGATGGACGCCGAGCGGACGCCACCAACCCGCCCCGACCGCGTCGGGGACCGAAAGCCCGTATGGCACATGCCGGGCGTTCACCAGCAGTCCTGCCAGCACCGCCGCGATGGGACTGCCGCCGGCGGCGACGATCCCGAGGAACAGGAACTCCGAACTCCCGGCGAGCACCACGCAGCCGAGCAGCACCGGCAGCCAAACCGGAAAGCCCGCCGCGACCGCCGTCGCCCCGTAGGAAATCCCGATCACCCCGACGGCGAGGCAGACCGCCCCGATCCCGAGCAGCGCATCCCGATCGAGTGTTCGCCATATCGAACGCATGTAGCTTATAGTGAACACGACACCGCACTTCGTCAACCTCGTTCCCACCGGGCAAGCGGTGCGAGTAGCGCCCGCACCGAGCCCCCGGCAGAACTCACGGCATAATCACGGCAATCACCACACACAACGACAGAGCAGGACCACGGCAGCGCAAGTGTGCGGGGGCGACGGCCGGGCGACGCCACCCCACGGTGCAACCACACGGCTCGACCTGAGGTTTCCAGCGAAGCGAGACCTGGCATGTGCCCTTCGCGGCCGAGCCGGCACAGCCGCGCGCACCCAGGGCCGCAGGCGCGGGAAGACCAACGGAGCGGGAAATGACGCAGCAGGATGCGACGACGGCGCCCAAGGCGGTGATCGCCGCCGCACTGCGCCGTGAGCGCACTCGGGCCGGCCTGTCGTTGAGCGAGGTCGCAGGGCGCGCCGGCATCGCGAAATCGACGTTGTCGCAACTGGAATCGGGCGCCGGGAACCCGAGCCTGGAGACGCTGTGGGCGTTGTGTGTCGCGCTGGACATGCCGTTCTCCCGGTTGCTCGACCCGCCGCGCCCGAACGTTCACGTGATCCGCGCCGGTGAAGGTCCGGTGGTGGCGGCCGAGCAGTCGGAATACCGGGCGACACTGCTGGCGGCCGGGCCGAACAATTCCCGCCGTGACCTGTTTCGCATCACCGCGGAGCCGGGGCATGCGCGCCGATCGGATCCGCATATCGCCGGTGTGGTCGAACATGTGCTGCTCGCCGAAGGCCGCGCGTTGGTCGGCCCGGTCGACGCGCCGGTCGCACTACATCCGGGCGACTACATCGCCTACCCGGGTGATCGGCCGCACGTGTTCGAGGCACTGGCCTCGCCGACCTGGGCGACGCTGGTGGTGGAGTACACCTGATCCGTCAGGCGGCGCCTTCGCCGAGGTACTGCAACCACACCGGGTCGAGTTCGGCGGTGGTGGACAGCAGGCGCCAGTGCGGTCCCTTCGGGGAGACCAGCGGGGCCCGCAGCGTCCAGCCCAGCTCGCTGAGCAGCTTGTCGGCTTTGCGATGGTTGCACGGCGCGCAGCTGGCGACGCAGTTCTCCCAGGAATGTTCTCCGCCGCGGCTGCGCGGGATGACGTGGTCGATGGTCTCGGCCTTGCCGCCGCAGTATCCGCAGCGGTAGCGATCCCGGTGCATGAGCGCGGCGCGAGTCATCGGCACCCGGGCGCGGTACGGGACGTGGACATAAGTGCGCAGGCGGATCACCGACGGAATGGCCACCGACGTTTCGGCGGAGTGCACTACCGGGCCTTCGTCGCTGTGATGAATGGCGTCGGCCTTGTCGCAGATGAGCAGGATGATCGCGCGGCGCGCGGACAAAGCGGTGAGCGGCTCGTAGGTGGCGTTCAACAGCAGCACCCGGCTCTTGAGCCAGTTCGTGCCCTCTGCGGGCGGGGCGGTGGGGCGGGGTCCGTGGTCGTGATGGCCACGATGTCCACCCGGATATCGTTCGGACAAGATGTGCAGCGGAGTAGCCCCCGACCCACGATTGTGGACGTCGGCGGGCTCGAGTTGTCGGTGCGCTCGCGCCTCGTGTGATCGGGCGCTGTGTCGCTGCTTCATCTCGACCTCGATTTCATGATTGGCAGGATCATGTGGTATCTGCAAAGCAGAGACTGTCCCCCAGTTGACCATGGAATGTCGGGCATTGCACGGTGATTTTCGACAATGTCCGGTTAACTGTGGCTGAAGTGCCATTCCGGCGCGATGTTCCGGTTGCCGATCGGCGGCGGATGGGCGGTGCGGCGGCGGTGTCCCGGCGCGGGCACAATGGACGGCGACGCATCCGGTGAATCGAGAGGGTCTATGACTTCGGGCGAGCAAACGGCGACGTCGTTCTACGAAGCGGTCGGCGGGGCGGACACGTTCCGGCGGCTCGTCGCGACATTCTATCGCGAGGTGGCCGTCGACGAGGTGCTGCGCCCGCTCTATCCGGAGGAGGATCTCGGACCGGCGGAGCGTCGTTTGCGCATGTTCCTGGAGCAGTATTGGGGCGGCCCGCGCACCTATTCCGATGAGCGCGGCCACCCCCGCCTGCGTATGCGGCACATGCCGTTCACCATCGGGCCGATCGAACGGGACGCGTGGTTGCGGTGTATGCGCATCGCGGTCGCCGAGATCGAGCCCGACATCCTCGACGACGAGCATCGCAAGGCGCTGCTCGACTATCTGGAGATGGCGGCCAATTCGCTGGTGAATGCCCCCTTCTGACCTGGTGGCGCCGGTGTGTTTTCTACCGCGTTCTGGTGGCGGCAGATTCGCTGCTGACCAACGGATGCTGCGAGCCTTGCGCGCGGGAAACCTTGTGGAGCAGCGCTTTCAACCCCGGAAGCGTGCGTTGCTGGCTAATCGCCGATGATCGGAAACGTACGATCGCCCGAGGGCTGACCCGTGGAAACTTTGGCACTATTGCGATGTGAGTGATGCACCAGCCTTAACGGCGCCGGCGGATCCCACCACCCCGTCGTGGTGGCGGTCCGCCGTGTTCTACCAGGTTTACCCCAGATCCTTCGCGGACTCGAGCGGCGACGGGATCGGCGATCTCGGAGGAGTCCGGGACAAACTGGGCTATCTCGAACTGCTCGGGGTCGACGCGCTGTGGATCTGCCCCGTGATGCGTTCGCCGATGGCCGACGGTGGCTACGACGTTGCCGATCCGCGCGACATCGACCAGCTGTTCGGCGGGCTCGCCGCCATGGACGCGCTGATCGCCGAGGCGCATGCTCGCCGGATCAAGGTCACCATGGACCTGGTGCCCAATCACACCAGCGACCAGCATCCATGGTTCCGTGCGGCGCTGGCGGCGGCTCCCGGCAGCCCGGAGCGGGACCGATACATCTTCCGCGACGGCCGTGGCCCCGATGGCGCCGTGCCGCCGAACAACTGGCCGAGCATCTTCGGTGGCCCGGCTTGGACCAGAATCACCGAACCGGACGGCACGCCCGGCCAGTGGTACCTGCACATCTTCGCTCGGGAGCAGCCCGATCTGAACTGGTCGAATCCCGAGGTGGCCGCCGATTTCGAGCAGACTCTGCGGTTCTGGCTCGACCGCGGGGTGGACGGTTTCCGCATCGATGTCGCGCACGGCATGGCCAAGCCCGACGGTCTGCCGGACATGCCCGAACTGTCCGTCTCGGCCCTGCTCGCGCACGACGACAGCGACCCGCGATTCAACAATCCCGCCGTGCACGACATCCACCGCCGGATTCGCAAGGTGGTCGACGAGTATCCGGACGCCGTGACCATCGGTGAAGTGTGGGTGAACGACAACACCCGCTTCGGCGAGTACGTGCGCCCGGACGAACTGCACCTGGCGTTCAACTTCCGTCTCGCGGAATCGGCGTTCGACGCCGAGGCGGTGCGCGACGCGATCGACAACTCGCTCGCCGCCGTGGCGCCGGTCTTCGCCGTGCCCACCTGGACGCTGTCCAACCACGACATCGAACGGGAGGTCACCCGGTACGGCGGCGGGGCGCTCGGCGTGGCTCGGGCGCGGGCGATGATTCTGCTGGAACTGGCGCTGCCGGGTGCGGTGTTCCTCTACAACGGCTCCGAGCTGGGGCTGCCCAACGTCGACGACCTGCCGGACGACGTGCTGCAGGATCCGGTGTGGGAGCGCTCGGGGCACACTCAGCGCGGACGCGACGGATGCCGGGTGCCGCTGCCGTGGGAGGGCGTCGCGCCGCCGTTCGGGTTCACCACCGGGACGCCGTGGCTGCCGATGCCGCCCGGCTGGGCGCCACTGACCGTCGAGGCGCAGCTCGAGGAGCTCGGGTCGACCTTGTCGCTGTATCGCCTGGCGCTCGAACTGCGCGCACTACGGCCGGAGTTCGCCGGGGACCGGATCGAGTGGTACGGCAGTCCGGCGGGTTGTCTCGCGTTCCGCCGCCCCGGCGGACTGGTCTGCGTGCTCAACGCCTCCGACGCGCCCATTCAGCTACCGCCGGGAGACCTGCTGCTGGCCAGCGCGCCGGCCGAGGGAGGCCAGCTGCCGCCGAACGCGGCAGCCTGGCTGGTCTGAGCTACGACGGGAAAATCCCAGCTCGGCGCGGGCGCAGCCGACACGGACGGCGGTCCGGCTCGACCGGACGGAGAACTACTACAGAGGATCGTCTACCTTTGACCCGTGAGCATTCTCGAGACAGTGCTGATCTTCGCCGGCATCCCGCTGGTGATCTACGGCGTGATCGCCGGATTGTCGTTCCTCGGTAAGCCACTGCCTGGCGAGAAGCCGGTCCACTTCGCCCTCGGCCAGAAGTGGACCCAGCAGCCGGTGCTGTGGAGTGCCACCGAAGAGGTGATCGGCTCCGGTCACCACTTCGCGGAAACACCGCATGGACTGCATGCGGCCATCGAGTCCACCGAGGTGGAGCTGATCGGAGGACGGGCAAGTGGCAGGTTCTAAGTGGCCCGCGGTGGTCGAAGCCGATTTGCCGCACGGATACGCGATCACCACCAGCGGGCGCGTCTCCGGCGTGCACGAGGCGGGCGACGTGTTCAAGGAAGCGCCGTTCAATGATGAAGAGCGGCTGACCATGGACAACGTGCTCACCGAGGCGACCCGCGCGACCAAGGTGCGCTTCAACGTCTACATCGGCGATCTGGGCGAGGACCCGGCCGCGGCTGCGGAGGCGATCTTCCCCGGCACGCCCGAGGCGGCCCATTCGGTGCTCATCGCCGTCTCCCCCAACGACAAGGCGATCGAGGTGCGCTCGGGCCGGGCGGTGGCCGACCGTGCGAACGACCGCGTCTGCCAGCTCGGTGTCACGGCCGCGCTGAGCTCGTTCCGGCAGGGCCAGCTGATCGACGGTGTGGTCTCCGCAGTCCGCGTGATGGCCGCCGCCATCGGAAGGTAACAAGGGAAACGTCGCACCGGCGCGTCCGCCCGAGTACGGGCGGACGCGCCGGTTTCGTTCACGGCTGTGCGTCGAAAGCGCGGGCGCGCAGGGAGCGTTCGATGCCCGCCTTGCCCTCGCTGACCAGGCGGCGCAGCGCCGGGGGATGGTCGCCGGCGAGGAACTTGTCGGCGACGGCCACCGCGTCCTCGCTGATCGCCCAGTGCGGGTAGAGGCCGACCACCACTGTCTGGGCGACTTCGCTGGAGCGACGCTCCCACACGCCGGGCACCTCCGCGAAGTACCGCTCCACGTAGGGAGTGAGCAACTCACCCTGACCCGCGGGCGCGAAACCGCCGACGATCGAGCGAGCGGTGATGTTGGGCACCGAGTCGTCGCCCATCACCGTCGCCCACGCCTGCTCCTTCACCTCGGCGATCGGACGCGCCGTCGCCGCGGCGGCCGCCTGCCGCTTGCCCGCGGCCGTGGGGTCGTTGGCCAGCTCCTGGTCGATGACCGGCGTGTCCGGACCCTCGGCGTCCAGCTCGCCCGCGGCGGCGAGGGCCGAGACGATCCGCCAGCGCAGGTCGGTATCGATCACCAGGCCGGACAGACCGACCTTCGCCGGGTCGCCGTCGAGCAGTTCGCCGAGTACCTCGGTGTGCCAGGCCGACAGCTTCGCGCCGGTCAGCGCATTGACGAAGGCCAGCTGGTGGTCCGAGCCCGGCTCCGCCTCGCGGGCCAGCTCCAGCAGCCGATTGGCGAATTCCGGCCAGCCGGTGGTCGCGGCCCATTCCGGTTCGGCGTAGCTGCTCAGCGCGGTGTTGGCCTGCATCAGCAGCCGCTGCACCACGCCGATCTCGCTCTCGGCGCCGACGCCCCGCTCGACCAGCGCGACGAAATCGCGGGCGCGGAACTCGGCCTGGCGCGTCATCTCCCAGGCCGCCGACCAGGCCAGCGTGCGCGGCAGCGGCTCCGCGATGTCGGCGATGCGGTTGATCAGCACATCGAGTGAATCGGCATCCAGGCGGATCGAGCAGTAGGTGAGGTCGTCGTCGTTGACCAGCACGAACTGGCCGCGCGGCACGCCGACCAGCTCGGGTACCCCGGTGCGTTCGGCGGCGTCGAGGTCGAGTTCGACGCGCTCGGTGCGGACCAGCTTTCCGTCCCGTTCGTCGTACACGCCGACCGCGAGACGGTGCACACGCCGCTCGCCCGCGCCCGGCTGTGCGCCCTCCTGCACCACCGCGAACGAGCTGAACTTCCCGTCGTCGTCGACCTCGAACTCCGGGCGCACGATATTCAGTCCGGTGGTCTTGAGCCATTGCGCGCCCCAGGTGGACAGGTCCCGACCGGACGACTTCTCCAGCGCCGACAGCAGATCGTCGAACGTGGCGTTGCCGTAGGCGTGGTCGGCGAAGTACGCGCGCAGACCGGCCAGGAACGGCTCCAGGCCGACGTAGGCGACGAGCTGCTTCAGGACGCTGGCGCCCTTGGCGTAGGTGATGCCGTCGAAGTTCACCTCGACCGCGGCCAGATCGGGGATGTCCGCGGCGATCGGGTGGGTGGAGGGCAGCTGGTCCTGCCGGTAGGCCCAGGACTTCTCCACATTCGCGAACGTAGTCCAGGCGTTGGTGTATTCGGTGGCCTCGGACTGGCACAGCACCGAGGCGAAGGTGGCGAACGACTCGTTCAGCCACAGGTCGTCCCACCACTTCATGGTCACCAGGTCGCCGAACCACATGTGCGCCATCTCGTGCAGCACCGTCTCGGCACGGCGCTCGTAGGAGGCCCGGGTGACCTTGGACCGGAAAACGTAATCCTCCAGGAAGGTCACCGCGCCCGCGTTCTCCATCGCGCCCGCGTTGAACTCCGGAACGAACAGCTGGTCGTACTTGCCGAACGCGTACGGGACGCCGAAATTGCGGTGGTAGAAGCCGAAACCCTGTTTGGTCTCGGTGAACAGCCGCTCGGCGTCCATGTACTCGGCCAGCGAGGCGCGGCAGTAGATGCCGAGGGGGATGGTGCCGTGCTCGTCGGTGTAGACGTCGGTCCACTGCGCGTACGGGCCCGCGATGAGCGCGACCAGGTACGTGCTCATCCGCGGGGTGGTGCGGAAGACGTGCTTGCCCGGCTCCGGGGCGAGGGTCTGCACGACGGCGGCGTTGGAGATCACCTGCCAGTCCTCCGGCGCGGTGACCACGAGGTCGAAGGTGGCTTTGAGGTCGGGCTGGTCGAAGCAGGCGAACATCCGCTTCGCGTCGGCCGTTTCGAACTGCGAATACAGGTACACGGCGTCGTCGGCGGGGTCGACGAACCGGTGCAGGCCTTCGCCGGTGTTCGAGTACTCGCAGTCGGCCTCCACCACCAGCTCGTTGCGCTCGGCCAGGTCGGTCAGCGTGATCCCGGTCGACTCGTCGTAGCCGGAGACGTCCAGTGCGGTGCCGTTGAGCACCGCGGAGCGGACGCCGCGCGCCACGATGTCGACGAACGTGCTCGCGCCCGGCGTCGCGGTGAAGGTGACGGTGCTGCGGGAGAAGAAGGTCTGTTCGCCCGGTTCACCCGCACCGTCGGTGAGGTCCAGCTCGACGCGATAGTTCTCGACCGACACCGTCGCGGCGCGTTCGATCGCCTGGTCGCGAGTGAGATTGGGTGCGGACATAAGGCTCCTCCGGGGTCGAAGAACTGGCACGAACGACACCCACAATGCCACTTCGCCGGGGCGGGCCGCGCGGGACTTTCCCGAGAAACCCTGATTCCGCGAGCCACTCCGCGCCGGGACGGCGGACGGCGCGACGGCCGCGCCAGGGGGCGGCGGTATTGTGCCTGGTACAGCGCAGGTTCACCACCACGGATTCGGAGGCTCGACGTTGAAGCATGTGCACGCCGGGAAGGTGCGTGACCTGTACGAGGACGGCGACACGCTGCTGCTGGTCGCCTCCGACCGGGTGTCGGTGTACGACGTGGTGCTGCCGACGCCGATCCCGGACAAGGGTGCGCTGCTGACACAGCTGTCGAACTGGTGGTTCGAATACTTCACCGACGTGCCCAACCACGTGGTCTCCGCCACCGACGTACCGGCCGAGTTCGCCGGTCGCGGCATCCGGGTCAAGCCGCTGAAGATGGTCCAGGTGGAGTGCATCGCACGCGGCTACCTGACCGGGTCGGGGCTGGTGGAATACCGGCGCGCGGGCTCGGTGTCCGGGGTCGAGCTGCCGCCGGGGCTGCGCGAGGGCGACAAGCTGCCGGAGCCGATCTTCACACCGACCACCAAAGCGTCCGAGGGGCACGACGAGTCGATCACCTTCGCGGACGTGGTGAACCAGGAGGGACGCGAGGTCGCCGAGCGGCTGCGCGAGCTGACCCTGCACATCTACGCGCGGGGCGCCGCGCATGCCGCCGAACGAGGCGTCATCGTCGCCGACACCAAAGTCGAATTCGGCTGGGATGGTGATGTCCTGACCCTCGGCGACGAAGTGCTGACCTCCGATTCGTCGCGTTTCTGGCCCGCGGGCGAGTGGGAGCCCGGCCGCGCACAGCGCTCGTTCGACAAGCAGTTCGTCCGCGACTGGTCCACCTCCACGGGCTGGAACAAGGAGGCGCCCGGCCCGGAGATCCCGGCGGACGTAGTCGCCGCGACGCGCCAGAAGTACGTGGAGGCCTATGAACTCATCACCGGCCGGGCCTGGGCGGGCGCGCCGCGGTAACGGTCAGTCCGCGAGCAGCTCGGCCAGCCGGTCCAGGCAGGGCCGCTGGCCCGCGACCAGCTTCTCTCGCGCGGTGGGCGCGTCGAACCACTCCGCGCGATCGATCTCCGGGAACCGTGCGAACCGGCCGGAACGCGGCGGCCATTCGAGCTCGAAGGTCCCCGGCACCACGGCGGCGGGGTCGAGATCGCCTTCGACGGCCCAGACGGTGAGGATCTTCTTGCCGCCGCTGTAGCGCGTCTCGCCCAGCGGCAGCCACGCGCCGTCCGGGACCGGCAGTCCGAGTTCCTCGGTGAACTCGCGGCGCGCCGCGGTTCGCGCGTCCTCGGCCTCCGGCTCGTACTCGCCCTTCGGAATCGACCACGCGCCCAGGTCTTTTCGCGCCCAGAACGGACCGCCCATGTGCCCGAGCAGCACCTCGGCCGCCCCGTCCGAATTTCGTCGGAAGAGAAGGACTCCCGCACTGTGTTTGCCTGCCACACCGCGTAGTCTGCCCGGTCGCGATCGACGAGCGTCCTCGCCCGCTACCGCCCGGCGCGTCGCCGCGGCACCGGAAACCTCGCTCACCCCGGAAGCTCCGCGCGCGCATCGCGGCGCAGCCGCGCCGCGCGGAGGGTGAGATAGTCGCGTTCGGGAACGCTCGTCGTGCGGGCGGCGGCCTTGGTGTAGCAACCGATGGCCGCGTCCACCGCACCTGCCATCTCGTGCAGGTGCCCGCGTACGGCGTCGAGCCGGTGGTTACCCGGCAGCCGGTCGTCGAGCGTCTCGGTCAGCGCGAGACCGGCTTCCGGGCCCGACACCATCGCCGTCGCCACCGCCCGGTTGAGCGTCACCATCGGATTGTCCGAGAGCTGTTCGAGCCGCTCGTACAGCGCCAGGATCTTGGTCCACTCGGTGTCCTCGGCCCGTGGCGCCTGCGCATGCAGCACCGCGATGGCCGCCTGGATCTGATAGGGGCCGCGCAAGCCGCCCGCGAGCGTGCCGGTGACGAGCGTCGTCCCTTCGGTGATCAGCGCCCGATTCCAGCGTGCGCGATGCTGTTCGGCCAGCGGGATGAGTTCGCCGTGCGTGCCGGTGCGCGCCGCGCGCCGGGCGTCGGTGAGCAGCATCAGCGCGAGCAGGCCGGTGACCTCGGAGTCGTCGGGCAGCAGCCGATGCACGGCCCTGGTGAGCCGAATCGCCTCGTCGGACAGGTCGGTCCGCTGCAACGCGGGCCCCGAGCTGCTGGTGTGGCCCTCGTTGAAGATCAGATACAGCACGTGCAGCACCGCGCCGAGCCGTTCCCGCCAGTGCCGGTCACCCGGCTGGGCGAAGGGCCGCTCGACGGTGGCCAGCTTCTTCTTCGCCCGCGTGATCCGTTGCGCCATCGTCGCTTCCGGCAGCAGGAAGGCGCGGGCGATGTGTTCGGTGCCGAGTCCGCCCACCGCGCGCAGCGTCAGCGCGATGGCGGCGGCGGGCGACAGCGCCGGGTGGCAGCACAGGAACAGCATGGTGAGCGTGTCGTCGTGGTCCACCGGGACGGCGTCGGTCACCTCGCGATCGAAGGCCGTGGTCTCCCGGCGCCGCCGGGCCGCCTCCGCGCGCACGGCGTCGGCCATGCGGCGCTGCGCGACCTGGACCAGCCAGGCCCGCGGATTGTCCGGCAGGCCTTCGCGCGGCCACTGGGTCGCGGCCGCCAGCAGCGCTTCCTGCAGCGCGTCCTCGGCGGTGTCGAAATCGCCGAACCGGCGGACGAGCGTTCCGAGGACCTGCGGCGCCAGTGCGCGCAGCAGGTCCTCGGTGCTCGCCGGGAGCGGTGTGTCGTCGGGCACCGCACGCCGGTCGCTCATTGCTCGGTGGCGGGGGCGCCCATCACCGCGCGAACTTCGATGTACTCGCCGATCGGTTTCCCGCCAGGGCCGGGTGCGGCGGAGGCCTGGGCGGCTATCTCGTAGGCCCGTGCGGGGCTGTCCACGTCGACGATCCAGTATCCCGCCAAGAACTCTTTGGTCTCCGGGAAAGGCCCGTCGGTGACCACCGGCGCCGATCGACCGTCCGAACTGACGATCCGCGCCTCCTCCGGCCCGGCCAACCCCTGCGCGTCCACCAGCTCGCCCGCCTCGGCCAGCTGCGCACCCAGCGCGCGCTGGAAGTCTATGTGCGCCTGGATCTCTTCCGGGGACCATTCGTTGATCGGTGTGTCGCAGTGCGCGGTGGGTCCGTAGGTCTTCAGCAGCATGTACTTCATGATTCGATTCCTCTCCTCCGGCGTTCGGTAGCGCGGAGCGCTCGGTGGCGCTCGCGAAGAGGTCGGAGCCCAGCGCGCGGATTCGACACGTCTATCCAGTGATACACATCACAACTGCGTCGTGGTGTCGGCCAGGCGGTCGGGATCGACCGGGTCGCCCGTCAGGATCAGTTCCCTGATCCGGTCGGTCACGTCCCAGACGTTCACGTTCATCCCGGCGAGCACGCGGTTGCCGGCGTCCAGCCAGAATGCCACGAACTCCCGCTCGGCCGCGTCGCCGCGGACGACGACCCTGGCGTACTCGTCCGGCGCGGCGAACCCGGTGTACTCCATGCCCAGGTCGTACTGGTCGGTGAAGAAGTAGGGCAGCCGGTCGTAGGCGGCGTCCTGGCCGAGCATGGTCGCGGCGGCGACCGCGGGTTGGTTGAGCGCGTTGGCCCAGTGCTCGACCCGGATCCGCCGGTTCAGGACCGGATGCTGCTGCTCGGCGATGTCGCCCACCGCGACGATGTCCGGGTCGCTGGTGACCAGCCGCTCGTCGACGAGCACGCCGTGGTCCACCGCGAGGCCGGCGTCGGCGGCCAGGTCCACGTTCGGGCGCGCGCCGACGGCGACCAGCACGGCGTCGGCCTCGATCGTGCTGCCGTCGGCGAGCCGGACGCCGTTCGCGACCGCCGTCGCGATGGCGTCCTCGGTGGTGATCGCCTCCAGCTGGGCGCCGAACCGGAAATCCACGCCGTTGGCGCGGTGCAGGTCGGCGAACACCTGGCCCATCTCCGGACCCAGCGCCGCCAGCAGCGGCAGGTCGGCGCGCTCGACGATGCTGACCTCCACGCCCGCCGCCCGCGCCGCCGCCGCGACCTCCAGGCCGATCCAGCCCGCTCCGATGATGACGATCCGGCGCGTCGCGCCGCCGAACAGCTCGATCAAGGTGTCGGAGTCCTCGATGGTCCGCAACGTGTATACGTTGGGCGCGTCGGCGCCGGGGACCGGCAGTGTCCGGGGCGTCGAACCGGTGGCCAGCGCGAGCTTGTCGTAGGGCAGGGTGGAGCCGTCGGGCATGGTGATCGTCTTCGCTGCGGTGTCGAGCCCGGTGACGGTGGTGCCGAGACGGACTTCGACGTGGTGGTCGCGATACCACTGCGCGGGAACGACGACGAACTCCGGCAGCGCCTTCTTCCCGGCGAGATGCTCCTTCGACAGCGGCGGCCGGTCGTAGGGCAGGTGCTCCTCGGCGCCGATCAGCGTCACGCTTCCGTCGAAGTCCTTGGCCCGCAACGCTTCCGCGAGTTTGGCCGCGCCCAGTCCGCCACCGACGATGACGAAACGCTGGTCAGGACTCATAGCGGACTCCTTCTCCGAAGGGAACCAAGCTCCTGCCGATCAACCCTACTGGCAGCCGTGCGCACGGCTCCCGAAAACGGCGCGCCGAGCGGGAACGAATCGGGAGCCACCGTGGTTGGTCGAGGTAGGGCGGCCACGTGTGCGTGCCGTCCGTCCGCATGCGATCGAGAGGAAGCCGCCCGTGACCGACGAAGCCACCAAGGACGTCGCCGATTTCTGGTTCGACCCGCTGTGCCCGTGGTGTTGGATCACGTCCCGCTGGATCCTCGAGGTCGAGCGGGTGCGCGATATCGAAGCCCGGTTCCACGTGATGAGCCTGTCGGTGCTGAACGAGGGCAAGGATGTGCCGCCGCAGTACCAGGAGCTGCTCGATACGGGCTGGGGTCCGGTCCGCGTCGCGATCGCCGCCGCGCAGGAGCACGGCGACAAGGTCTTGCTGCCGCTGTACACCGCGATGGGCACCCGCATCCACAACCGGCGCGCCGAGTACGAACGCGAGAGCCGCAAGGAGACCCTCGCCGCCGTGATCGCCGACTCGCTCGCGGAGGCAGGCCTGCCCGCGGAGCTGGCCGCGGCCGCGGAGAGCACCGACTACGACGAGGCGCTGCGCAAGAGCCACCACGAGGGGATGGACAAGGTGGGGCCGGATGTCGGCACCCCGACCATCCACATCAACGGGACCGCGTTCTTCGGTCCGGTCCTGTCCCGGATCCCGCGCGGGGAGGAAGCGGGCAAGCTCTGGGACGGCGCCGTGGCGCTGGCCTCCTACCCGCACTTCTTCGAGCTGAAGCGCACGCGGACGGAGGATCCGTCGTTCGACTGAGCGGTGGGTGCGGGCGCCGCTCCGGCGGCACCCGCACCGGTCAGAGGACGGACTTCGGCGGGCTCGCGGGCACCTGACCGTAGGAGCTCGCGTAGCCCGCGGGCACGCCCGCGCCCGCGGGCGGCGCCGGGCGCAGGAACAGCTTTCCGTGCCTGCTGCGATCGCGCAGCGCCCACATCCGCCAGGTGAGCACCGGGTGGCTGGACAGGGCGTTCACCATCCAGACGAAGAATCCCTTCTCCACGGCCGCCCGATCGGCCATCTCGTCGAAGCCGATCAGCCTGTTCATGTACTTGCCCGCGGCCAGGGTGCCCATGGCGGCGGAGGCTCCGGTGTGCCGATTGCAGTAACCGTGGTTGTCCGCGGTGTACTCCTGCGCGCGGATCAGGCTGTTGCCGACGATCGGCAGGAAGGGCACGAGAAACATGCCCAGCTGCCGCCAGTACGACGCGTGCCCGGCCGCGATGTGGCCCACCTCGTGGCCGATGATGAACGCCAGCGCGTCCGGTTCGCGTGCGGCGCCGCCGATCTCGAACAGGTCGCTGTAGACCACCACGTAGCGCCGGAAGCCGTGTCCGCTGGCGAACGCGTTGATCTGGCCATTGCCCAGCACGACGTACGCGTCGGGCACCTTCGCCATGCCGAAGCGGGCGGCGGCGTCCACCACCATCTGGTAGCCCTCCGGGAACTGGGTCGGCGACATCCGCACGCCGTTCACCCGCTGACCGGCGTAGTTGATGCCGCGGCCGAACCACAGCAGCAGCGGGGCGGCCGCGAACGCCAGCACGTACTGGTCGAAGTTGCCCGTCGCGAGCAGCACCAGCGCGATCAGGTACGCGAACACGGTCAGCACCACCACGACGACCAGCATCGGGATCTCCCAGCTGTGCCGGGCGGGCATGCCGAAGGGCGACAGACCGCGGGGCTGCCGCTGCGGCGGCGCAGGGGGCGGCACCGGGACGCCGGGGTAGGAACCGTACGGTGCCGGATACACCGCGGGGGGAGCGGCCGGATGCGAGCCCGAGGTGTACTGCTGGCCATAGGACGACGCGGCAGGTGCGTCCTGAGCCGAGACCCACCCGCCCTGTGGGGCATACGGGTCGGTTTGTCGGCCCGCCTGGTCGGGCGGCTGGGGTTCGAACGGCTGCATGGGATGAACTCTATTCAGTTGCCGGGAACGGGGTTGGCGCGTCTGCCGTGTCACCGGGCCCGGTGGCCGCGAACACAGCTGGCGTATCAGTCGATTCGCGCGGGCCGTCCGCGGTGTTAATCGCGGGGCGTGCCCTCTTGCCGCCCCGCCGCGGCCGCCTGACACAATGCCTGCCATGCGCGTTTACCTGGGTGCCGACCATGCCGGTTTCGAACTGAAGAATCACGTCAAGGCCCATCTCGAGCAGGCGGGCCACGAGGTCGTCGACTGCGGTGCGCTCGAGTACGACGCGCTCGACGACTACCCCGCCTTCTGCATCGAGGCGGCCCGCCGGACCGTCGCCGACCCCGGCAGCCTCGGCCTGGTGTTCGGCGGCAGCGGCAACGGCGAGCAGATCGCCGCCAACAAGGTGCCCGGCGCCCGCTGCGCGCTCGCCTGGAGCGTGGAGACCGCGAAACTGGCGCGCGAGCACAACAACGCGCAGCTGATCGGCATCGGTGGCCGCATGCACTCGACCAAGGAGGCGCTGGCCATCGTGGACGCGTTCGTGTCCACCCCGTGGTCGGACGAGGAGCGCCACCAGCGGCGTATCGACATCCTGGCGGAGTACGAGAAGACCGGCATCGCCCCGGCGGTGCCCGCCTACTGAGCGCACGGAGGTCGTAACCGGCTGTGCCGGAAGGGCATACACTGCACCGTCTCGCGCGGCTGCATCAGCGTCGGCTCGCGGGCGGTGTGGTGCGCGTGTCGAGCCCGCAGGGCAAGTTCGCCGCGGGTGCGGCCCGAGTGGACGGGCAGGTGCTGACGAAATCCGAGGCGTGGGGCAAACACCTGCTGCATCACTACGACTCGGGCTTGGTCGTACACGTACATCTGGGCTTGTACGGGACGTTCACCGAGTCCGGGCTGCCGATGGGGGAGCCGGTCGGGCAGGTGCGGATGCGCATGTTCGGCGGGCCGGACGGCAGGCCGGGGTTCGGCACCGACCTGCGCGGACCCACCGCGTGCGAGATCCTGTTGCCGCCGCAGGTCACCGCGCTCACCGACCGGCTCGGCCCGGATCCGCTGCGGCGCGGAGCCGACGCGGACCTGGCATGGCAGCGTATCCGTCGTTCCCGCAGGCCGATCGGCGCGCTGCTGATGGATCAGCAGGTGGTCGCCGGGGTCGGTAACGTCTATCGGGCGGAGCTGCTGTTCCGCCACCGGATCTCGCCGCATCGTCCCGGCACGGGCCTGTCCGCGGGTGAATGGGCCGAGATGTGGGCGGATCTCGTCGCGCTGATGCGGGTGGGTGTGCGCGTCGGGAAGATGGTCGTGGTGCGACCCGAACACGATCACGGCGAGCCCTCCTACGCCCCGGATCGTCCGCGGACCTACGTCTACCGCCGCCAGGGCGCCCCGTGCAGGCTGTGCGGAACGCCGATCGCCTACCAGGTGATGCAGGGCAGAAATCTCTTCTGGTGCCCCAGCTGCCAACCCGGCTGACGGACCGCCGCCGTGCGGCCCCGGTCAGCCGGCGACGGCGGTGTCGATGTCCGGCTCGTCCGCGAGGGCGAAGCGGCGGCCCCCGGCCGTCTTCGCCGAGTACATCGCCCGGTCGGCGCGGCGGAGCAGATCGGTGAAGTCCAGCGGGCTGCCCGGCGGGTTGTAAGCGGTCCCTACGCTGGCCGACACGGGTACCGGCCCGGCCGACGACCAGACGGGGTCCCGCAGTGCGGCCACGATCCGGTGTGCGAGGTCGCCGAGGTTGTTGTGGTGGGGGTTGGTCGCGAGGACGAATTCGTCGCCGCCGTAGCGGCAGATCACCGTGTCCGGCGGACAGGCTTCGCGCAGCCGCCCGGCCAGTTCGACCAGCACCTCGTCGCCGATCGCATGGCCGTATCCGTCGTTGATCTGCTTGAACCGGTCCAGGTCGATCAGCAGCAGTCCGACGCCGCGGGTCGGGTCGGTGGCCATCAGGCGGACCTTGTCCTGCAGCAGCGTCCGGTTGGCCAGGTCGGTGAGCGCGTCGTGGGTGGCCTCGTGGCGCAGCCGGTGCTGCAACGCGGCGATCTCCTGGACCCGGAGCGATACTTTCGCCGACAGGTTCTGCTCTTGCTGCGCTAGGGCGCGCTCCTGCAGCGCCTGGGCGTAACTATCGATGGCCTGGCTGGCGATGAACGGCCAGCGGGTGGCCACCAGCGAACCGGGCGCGCCGGACGGGAAACCGAGCAGCCAGCGCGTGGCCTGCGCCAGCATCCGAATCCGGTCGAACGGCGCCTCGGCGAGCCGGGCCCCGAGCATCCGCGCTTCGGGTACCGGGAACGGCTCCGACCTGGCGAGCGTGAGCAGGCGCTCGACGATCTCGATCAGGACGGGTTCCAACTGCTGGGGCGCCGCGCCCGACCCGGGCTCGGCGCAGACCGCACGGGCCCAGGCTCGGGCCATGGCGGCTACCGGGGGCTCGATATCGGCCGACATCGGACTCACCCGGTGTGAGCGACGTCGGTACCCGGATGCCCTGTACGCACACAGGTGCCGGCGTCACCCTGATCGTTCCCACTGCTACGCGGTTGTGTCCACCTGGTTCGGCGCACGCTCACCGCCCCCTTTCCAGATACCCCCGTCCGGCAAAAAGGATCCTAGCAAGCCACTCGGCATCGAAAAGTGACGATTTGCAACGTGTTCTCGATTCCCGGCGAATGGCGATCGGGTATGTGATCGTTCCCGTCGCGTTCGTGTTACACCTGATTCCTGTTCGCTGCAAAATCGCGCCGCGACGCGCTGGCGACACGCGGTACGAAGTGTGCGGGGAGCGGTGCGCGAGCCGGGAGGGCGGTCCGGGCCGTCCAAGCGCCGCTCGCTGCCCGAGAACCTGTTCTCGCACGCGACGTCCTCGTCTTCCCTGTCGAGTTCCGGTTGGTGGGGCCGAGCGTTCCGGCGGCGGGCATCTGCTCGCTGCCCTCCGCTTGTGGCGGCGCGGGGCGCGGACGCCACCGCTCGGGGGTGAGACGGCGGAGCCCGCCTCGCCCGGATGCGTGACGAGCATCCGGCTGGTCCGTGTTCCGGGAGTCTCGGCGCGCTCGGCGGAGGAGCTGCGGGACCGATTCGTTCCCGGCGCGCACCGCGTCGACTCGCTCCGGGTCCAGCGGCCGTGGCTCGGCGAGACGCCGAGCGCGTCGGCCGTGACGGCGAGTCGTGCGGTCCTCATCGGAATTCCCTCGAGCGAAGTTCCTGGGGTGACAGGTGTGTCATTCGAGTTTCGCCCACCGGAATCCGACACGCCAGAGTTTCAATGAAAAATAGCCTTTAAAATTTCCCGCGAGCGCGCCGCCGGACCCGGGCCGACCCCTCGTGCGAGACTGTGCGCGGCAACCCCGGAGCGCTCCGGCGGGCAACCTGCGAGATCTCGCTGCGCGGGGGGCTGATTGGCGTTTCGGAAGCCGGGTTCGGTACAGTCGGATCGCACACGGCATCGTGGCGATCCCATCGGTGTCGTATGCCTGCGGGTGTAGTTCAATGGTAGAACCTCAGCCTTCCAAGCTGATGGTGCGGGTTCGATTCCCGTCACCCGCTCCACGGAGCATTCATCCTCGTCGGCGGCCCGCCCCGGCCGCCGCGAGGCCACGGGGTGTAGCGCAGCTTGGTAGCGCATCCGCTTTGGGAGCGGAGGGTCGCAGGTTCAAATCCTGTCACCCCGACCATCGTTCGGGGGGCCGGTTCGCGTTCAGGTCTCGTCCGGCGCCGGCGGCAGACGCATCGCTGCGCCGTCTTCGCTCAGCGAATGGGTATACCTACTTACCTCAGTAGGTTTCGCGTGTGCGCGGGAGTGGACGGTCGGGGCCACCGTGGGGAATGTGGGACCACCGCTCCGGTCTCCGGAGCGTTCGCCGGGTACCTCGTGGCAACTCTTCGGCACTGGTCATGCCCGGGAATGCGCACGGGTTCGCCGGGTCCGTGTTCGATGCACGAGACCGGCGCACGGGACTTTCGCCGCAGCCACCGGCTGCGCACCGCTCGAAAGAACCGTACGGATTTTGTCTACGTAAGTATTGGACAGTGCCGGATGGAAATAGGAGAACGGCCGGTTCGCGGCCGTGCCGTCACTGCTCGGCCTGTACCTGCGGACTGGAGGCCACGGTGGGCGGCGGCAGTTCGGAGTGCCGGGCGAACGCCTGGTCGATCAGCTCCGACGTGGCGCGGGTGACGATCAACCGGGCGATGGCCAGGTCGGTTTCCAGCTTCGTGCGATCGCGCGGGGTCCGGGCGGATTCCTCGTAGGTCTGTCCGGCGAGACGGTAGAACAATTCGGTGGCGAAGCGGTCGGCGATGCGATCGCAGTCCGCGCGCAGGCGCTCGACCAACTGGAACGTGTCCTGCATCGGGAGCCCCGTGTCGGTGAGCCGGGTGGCCAGATCGCAGCACCGCGGGTTGGTGACCCGGTACGCCTCGAGCGGGTCTTCGCTGGAGGCCAGTGCCTGCTTCGCGTACTCCGGCAACTCGGCGTAGCTGTCCTGTGGCTCGGTGGTTGCTTCCGGATCCGCTTCGGCCGCGTTGGCGTTCTTCACGCCGAGTACATCGGCGAGTCCGTCGCCGCGGTCCCAGGCTTCGAGCAGTTCCCTGATCCCGTTCAGCTTCATGCCACGCCCCAGCAGGCGGCTGATCGTTTGCAGCCGGTTGAGGTGGTCCGACCCGTAATACCCGATCCGCCCACGCACCTCCGGCGAGGGGAGGAGCCCTCGCTCGTGGTACACGCGGACGCTGCGCACGGTGGTGTCGGCTGCCCGTGCCAGTTCGTCGATCGTGAATTCAGAGTCTGCAGCCATGTTTAAAAGGAAACCATAGTCGGGCCTCCGTGGAAAATGGTCCGTTTCATAACGTGCCGTTAAAGACGGTAGCTGGGTGTTGCTTGAAGGTCAACGAGCCGTTACATAGCGGCACAAGAGGTTGTGTGCTGGGCAACAGTGGGCTACCGTGCGTAGACCAGCTTATCGCGGCTGGGTTCCGGGGACTGTTGAGCAGCCCTGATGACCGTCCGATCCATGGGCCACGCACCTGCCTGAGGTGTGTGCTCGGCATCCCCGGAGATGGCTATGAGCATTACGCGAACCCTTCCGATGGACACGGGATCCATTGCGTCAGCAAAGGTCTCGTCGATTCCGGCAAAGTCGAACCAGCGGCCCCCGTGCGCCGACGTCCCGGACAACTGGGACATGGACACCGGGAATCCGGATGCCTGGCGAGCAGCAGTGCGCACCTGTCAGAGTTGCCCCTTGCTCGTGCAGTGCCAGCAGCTGGCGCAGGCGCTGACCTCCCGTGGTGACGGTCCCCGCGCGATGATCTGGGCCGGCGTCGCCTACGACAACTCCGGCGGCGTCATCGAGAACTTGGACCGGCACCGCGCCGCGCCGATCGATCACAAGCGCCCCATGCGGATCATCCGCACCGGGCCGCGTCCGCTGCGCACGATCTCCACTCTTCCCGCGCCCCGTCGGCACATCGTGCTCGGGCAACCCCTCAAACCGACCGGCACCGACGGTCTGTGACTATGCTGCGTGCAGTTTTTCGCGTCGATTCCTTCGGTGGGGTGTAACTCATGACAGTGCTGGCATTGGAGATCGGGTCGTCGGGCTTCGCGGCGACCAAGGTCGCCGACGATGTCGACACCGACGACATCCGGAGGATCCCGATCCCGGCGACGGGAGCATGGGACCGATGCCAGGAATTGCTGCTCGAGGTCGCGGGCGGTGACCAGGTCACCGCCCTCGGCATCGCTTCGGCCGGGCCGATCGACATGGCGGCCGGGGTGATCGCTCCCGGCGACGTGCCGGAGTGGCGAGCGGGTTTCGGCATCGTCCGAGCCGCGCAGAAGCTGTTCCCGGAAGCGCAGGTTCCGCTCGCGCTGGACGGCGTGTGCCTCGCGCTGGCGGAGCGGAGTTTCGGCGCGACGAGCGGAGTGATGGACAGTCTGGCGATCGGCGTCTCCGATCGCATCACCGGCGGAATCGTGGTGGGCGGCTTCACCTTGGTGGGGCGTACCGGCAACGCGGGGCACGTGGGTCATGTCCTGGTTCCCGGTTTCGACGATCGGTGCTCCTGTGGCGGCCGCGGATGCCTGGAGGCGGTCGCCGGCGGCCTGGCCGTGGTGCGCTGGGCGCGGGAGCAGGGCTGGGCGGGCACATCGGTGCCGGAACTGCTGGATGCAGCCCGCGTCGGCGAGGACATCCCGGCCGCGGCGCTCGGCCGGGCGGGCACGGCGCTCGGCCGGGCGATCGCCTCGGTGGCGGCATTGCTCGACATCGATCTCGTTGTGCTCGGCGGCTCGCTCGCCGGAGCCGGTCCCGTGTTGTGGAAACCGCTGGGCGAGGCCGTCGCAACGCATGCCAGGCTGAGCTTCCTGCCCGGATTGCGTGTGATCCCCTCGCAGCTCGGGGACGTCGCGACGGTTCTGGGCGCAGGTGTGCTGGCGCTGGTAGGCAGGAACGCCTGATCCTTTCGCGCTCGGCACAAGCCCTGGGCGAGAAGAGGTTCCGGTCGTAGGCGAAATTAGCCACGGGAATGCCACAGGCCTCGGATGGTGGCTGCGGTTGATCTTGTGCGCCGGTTTGCGGCGGATGTGCCGTCGCTCTGCGCGCCGGTATGGGGGTGCTCGACCGAACTTAACGTGAACAAAATGAACACGCCTGCGTGTGCCCTATCGACATGACGGAGACTTCATGAGTACGGACGGTTCTCTCACGAGTTGATTGAGCCGCTAAATAACGGTACATTGCCTGAGTCACAAGATGTCTCATCCGGGTTGAGGCGGACCCGGAGGAACGGCTGGTCGGGCAAGTGCGAAGCGAAGTGGCGCAGTGATTCCATGGGTGACGATCGAGACGTTGGCGCCGGACGGCATGTCCGTGGCGTCGGTGGGGGATGCGCCGCGTGAGTTCGCGAGCTGGCAGCGGGTGTTGCAGCGAACGCTGTCCAAAACCCCCGCGCTGTATGACAAGCTCACGACCGCGGGGCTGACGGAGGCGATCCATACCGCGCATGACCAGGCGCAGGACGTCGACTTGGCCGTACAGACGCGCGGCGGAAGGCATCAACTGCTCATCCGCCCGATTTTCGGCCCGGCCGGTGACGTGCACGCCGTGCGATTGTGGCTCGGGCCCGCGGCCGAGCGGGTGCCGGCGTTGCGCCCGGCGGTGGGCGCCATCTGGGACCTGAGCAGTCAGACCATTCAGCAACCGAGCGGCATCACGCGGCTGTCCGGCAGCACCGCCGAACAGTACGTCCCGAGGATGTCGATCGCGGAACTGTTCCACCGGGTCTCGAGTTTCGATCGGCACGCCGAGGTGCTCGACCTTCTGTATGACCCCAAGCCCGGTGAGCGAATGCAATTCGACACCACCGTGGTGCACGGATTCGGCCGCCCGGCCCAGTGGCGGATCACCATCCGGGCCCGTGACGACGAGCGCACGCGCGGCGCGTGGTGGCTGATCGAGGACGTGACCTCGGAGAACGCGCCAGCGGCGTGGCCCACCCTGGAGCGCATCGGATTGCGCGAGGCGCACCGCCGGGCAGGCACGCATCTGGCTGTGGTCCAGCTCGAGCACACCAGCATCTCGCACTGGCTCACCGACCCCGCGCCGTGGGTTCGATGGGACTATCTCTTCCGGCCCGTCGACGTCTTCCATCCGGAGGACCGCCCCAAGCTGGCGGAACTCGGTGACCGGCTGCGGTCGGGCGACAGTTGCGGCGTCACATTGCGAGTACTCAACTACGGCGGTGGCTACACGCCCACCTCGTTGCTCCTCTACCCCTATCCCGGGTACTCCAGCAGACAGCTGGCGATCGCTCAGCTGGTCCGGGTCGCGGACGACGTTCCGCTGCTGGAAACTCATCGTCAGGTCCTGGAGCCGAGGCCGCGCAGCGCGCCGATCGGCTATGACGAACAATTGCGGCATTGGCTTGCGGGCAGGATGAAAAGCAACCCGGCCTGCTGACGGTTTTGATTCCCATGAGTGGGAACTACCGGCGGGTTAAGAACGCCTGTGCTCTCTACCATTTCGGGAGTGAGGACAGTGGTTCGGGGGCCGGCAGATTCGGGTGAGGCACTGCTTCGCCGGATGGCCGCCCGTCGCCGTCGCGACAACATCGTCGTCGCTGTGCTCGCCGTGCTCGCCGTGCTCGGCGGCGGCCACGCGATCCTCAGTGTCTTCGACTCGGGCCCGCCCGCGCCGTCGGACGATTCGACGACGGCAATCGTCGGGCATGCGCAATTGGCCGGGTCTTTCGCCGAGCAATTCATCGTCACCTATTTGACTGCCGCTGCGGGACAGCAGGATCGGCTCGGCGAATTCGTCGGCTCCAATCAGCAGATCACGTTGCCGTCATCCGCGCGTCAAGTCTCCGACCCATCGGTCGTCTACGTCTCGCGCGCACTCGCGGCGGGCGGGCTGGAGGTCTGGTCGGTGACCGTGTCGGTCGGGGTCGGCAAAGCCGGGACCGCCGCCGCGCCGGAGCGGCAGTTCTACCGCGTCGCGGTGTCGTTGTCCGACGGGCGGCTGCGTGCGCTGTCGACGCCGGCGGTCGTCCAGGCTCCTGGGAAGGGGGTCGACCTCAAACTGGCCTACGGCGCCCCTTGCGCACCGGATACTCCGCTCGGCCAGGTCGCCGCGGGCTTCTTGAGTGCCATGCTGGCCGGAAAAGGCGATGTGGCCCGCTACACCACCCCGGATGCCGGGCTGGCCGCACTGAAGCCGCCCCCCTTCACCGCCGTCGAGCTGACCTCGCTCACCACAGATGATTCGAGCTGCGGCTCCGGCGGTGCGAAGGCCCAAGTAATGGCCACCATCAACCCCAAAGCTGACACGGGCGCCACCGCGACACTGGCCTACCCGCTCACCATGGTCCGCAATGCGGGCCAGTGGCAAGTGGTGTCCATCGATCCGATTCCCGCCTTGTCGAGTCCGCTCGCGGTGGTCGTCGGTCAGGATTCGCGCGGCGGAGCGCCGCCCACTTCCACCACCTCGTCTTCCTCGCCGTCGGTGACGATTCCGCCGGCGACGCAGAACTGATCCGAGAGGCAGCCCGATGGGTAATCTGAGCAACATCCTCTATGGCATCCTGATCTTTGTCCGATGGGGAGGAATGATCATCATCGCCATCGTCACGATCGGCGTGGTGATCTCCGAGGCGGCGAAATCCAGGCTGTCGCCCGCGCGGATCATCGTCGTCTTCGGATCGGGACTGATGGCCGGGGTGGTGATCTGGATTCTGCCCACGACCATCAACTACGCGCGAACGGACGCGAACCTCATCGTCCCCGATCACCCCATCGGTGGCTATCGATGACCACCCAGGTGATCAAGGTGTTCACGCCGATCAAACGTGTGCCCACGATGATCGGCAAGGCACAGAACGGGCAGAAGCTTCCGTTCGGCCCCTACACCTTGCCCCAGGTCGCCGCCGCCGTGGCGGCGATGTCGGTGACGTCGGTGGGCGCGATGACGTTGCCGCTGAACCCGGCCGTCACCTTCATCACGGGTCTGGCGATCACCATCCTGGCGGTCTTCGTGCTCGGGCTCGTGCCGTACACGGGCGTCCGGATGCTTTCGCGCGCTTTCTGGCTCGGCAGGCTCATCGTCTACCGCAAGCCGGTGTCGGCCTCGGGCATGCCGATCACCAGTGACTCGGTGCGCCACACCATGTTCATCGAGGAGACCGTGGTCCTCCTGCTGCCCGACCGCCCTGACGCGGCGGTGCCCGCCCAGCCGAAATCCGGCATCCGCCTACTCGAGGTGGTGAGTGGAGGCGGTAAAGCCACCGACCTGTGGCGGCGATTGAACGGCAACGGCGACGACAGCAACGGCACAGCTTCCGGAGGACGCCCCTGATGGCACTCGGACGAGATCTACAGCCCACCGCGGCGATTCGCGGCAATCTCCAGTTCACCCATTCGGGCCTGGTCACCGCGACCTACTTCATCAATCCGCTCGGCTACGGCTTGCGCAAGGCCGGGGACAAGTACGACGTGAAGATGGCGCATCACGCGCTGGTCACCAACTTGCCGAGCGGGTCGCTGTTGCTGGGCATCCAGGCGCGGCTGAACACCATCGACGTGCTCACCAAGATGGTGGAGGGCGTCGACCTGGACGAGTGCGAGGACTACGCCGATGAGGTGGTGGCCTCCTACGAACGGGTGCACGCGATCATGCCGCAGACCCGCATCTTCCTGTTGTCGATCCCGGTCGGGGCCAGCAACTCCAGCATGTCCGCGCTGTCGCGCCTGTGGCGTGGCAGCACCCCCACGATCGATGCGACGGCGATCTCCCGTGCGGACCTGGACGAATACGACGACAAGGCGAACGAGATCCTGTCCAGGATCGGTGGTGACTTCGATCCGGTTCCGGTGCCCGCGGCCCTGTTCCAATGGCTATGGGAGCACTATCTCTCGCGCGGCGCCGCAGGCGACCCGGTGGCGCCCACCCGTGCGGGCGCGTTGGACGACGCGACGGCCGCGGTGTTCCGCTCCGCCGCGCTCGACGAGGGGGCCCAGGCCGACAGCAACCGGCGTATCCGGCCCTCGTTCGTGCCCGTGATCAAAGTGGTACAACCGGATTTCGAGTACCGGCCGTCCTACCAGGCGATGCTGACGCCGCACTCCTTCCCGTACGCAGGCATGACCTTTCCCGGCGGCAGCGAGTTCCTCAACGTGCTGGAGGGCCTCGGCGACGTCACCGTCGACTGGGGCATGCGGATCTCGACCAAGCCCGCCGATCAGGTGTTGAAGAACAACGAACTCAGTTTGCGCAGGCTCGGCGAGCAGATGGATCAGCGCGACCAGGAGGTCTCGTTCGCACAGAACACGCTGGCGTCGAAGGCCCGCATGCTCGGCGAGTACAACCAGCACTTCGAGGTCAACGGCGGGGAATCGGAGGTCTCGTTCACCACTGTCGTCGCCATCGGCGGACCGACGCGAGACGCCACAATGGACGCGGTCAACACGCTCAAGCGGCGCTACAAGCGGTTCCAGGTGGACATGACCGCTCCGGTCGGCGCGCAGGTCGACCTGTGGTCGATGCTGATTCCCGGCAGTCCGCCACGCCGTGCCTTCGACGACTTCGCCCATATCGTCCCCTCGGACATGTGGGCCGGTTTCGTGCCGTTCACCACCAGTCAGATCGGTGACGACAGCGGGCCGGTGATCGGGGTCAATCTGCTGTCGGGACATTTCGAGCCGATCCACTTCGGCATCATGGAGGCCGCGCTGCACGACTTGTCCGCCTCGTTCGCGGTCACCGGCGAACTCGGCTCGGGCAAGTCGTATTTCCTGAAACTGATGGCCGTGCTCGTACACGACATGGGCGGGCAGTTCCTCGCCATCGACCGCAGCCAGGTCGGGGAATGGGAGCACTTCGCGCGGTCGATCGACGACGCGGTCATCATCGACCTGGCCAATCCCACGGTTTCGCTGGATCCGCTGCGGTTGTTCAACCCGCGGATCGCGGGTGAACGCGCGCTGGACTCGATTCTTCCGTTGCTCGATCTCTCGCCGACCTCCGGCGCAGGCGCGGCGGCCAGCAATCTGCTCTCACCCAGGGGCATGGCCGAGCACAAGATCAAGAGCCTGCTCGATCTGTTCCACGTTGTGCGCAGGCTACGGGAGCACCCCGAGCGGGGAGAGGAGTACGCCGATCTCGCGGCGCGGCTGGGCACCGTGGTGGAACGGGTTCCGGTGCTGTTCGACCCCAAGCTCCGACCGCTGCGTCTCGACGCCGCCGCGACCGTCGTCCGCAGTCACAACCTGCAACTGCCGAGCGCCGAGGAACTCACCACGCCACACTTGTACAACCGGTTGCCGCTGACCAAACGGCTCGGCACGGCGCTGTACGAACTGGTCGGCGTGGCGGCGCGAGAGGCCTTCCTCTCCGACAACGGCAGGTTCGGCCTGCTGGTCGGCGACGAGGCGCACCACTTCACGCAGACGCAGGTCGGCTCGGCGGTCACCTCGGACTTCAGCCGCGACGGCCGCAAGCACCTGGCCGCGATCGGCCTCGCCTCGCACGACCCGGCCACCGACTTCCAAGGCGCGGCGCACAACCTGATCCCGAACCGATTCGTCTTCCGGCAGCGCGACGAGACACTGGCGCGCAACAGTTTGGAGTGGCTGGGCGTCGATCTGGAGGAAGCCCCGTTTCTCTTGCAGATTCTCCGCGAGGAGACCTCGCCCCCCGTCGGTCCCGGTCGGCAGATTCCCGAGGAGCGTCGGGGCGAGATGTTCATGCGTGACGCGCTGAACCGCATCGGTCGCGGCAAGGTGCTGGGTCCGGCGCGTCCGGACCGGGCCGCGGCGATCACCAGCACCCCGACCAGCGTCAGCGGTGCGCGTTCGGCCCTGCCCGAGCGATTGGGTCGTTGATGAGATCGATACTCGGCGCCGGAATCCGCACAGATCAGTCTTCCTTCGGGATGCCCTGGGAACCGCAGTTCTGGGACGCGGACCGCTGGCGGCCGCAGATGGTGTTCCGGCGATTCCGGGCTTGGATCTCCGCGTCGCGCCGTCGCAGGCGAACCGCGTGGATCGTGCTGGCCCTCTTCGTGCTGTTCGTCTTCCCGGGCCTCGTCCACGCGGTGTCCATCGCGCAGACAGGCACCGCGACCCAGGGGACCGCTCCCAACGCTGCGACCAGCTGGATGAACGTCAAGGACTCCTATGGCGTCAACGTGTCGAGCTACATGCTGGTGGTCGACCGCGGCGGAGTGTTCAACCTGGGCAATTTCGCGATGTGGATCATCCTCATGCCGTTGTTCGCGGTATGGCAGCTGCTATCGATCACCGGGGTGTGGCTCCCGGCCAAGGCAATGGACTTCCAGTGGCTGAACCTGCTCAGCGCGCCGTTGCAAGCGATGGCCCGCAACCTGACGGCTCAGATCGCGACGCCCCTGCTGGCCTCGACGGCGCTGGCGATCGGTGCGTTCTTCGTGGGCTATTTCATCGTTCGAGCGCTGTACGCCAAGGCCGCTGTGCAGGTCGTCACGATGATCGCCTTCGCGATCGGCGGCGTGTTCTTTCTGGCGAACCCGTTGGCCGAGGCGCTGTCCGACCACGGTGTGCTGATCCAAGGACGTGACCTGGGACTTTCGGTCGCGGCCGGTCTGAACGGGCACAACAATCCGAATCCGAGCCAGTTGGTCGGCACGCTGCAAGCGACCATGGCGGACAACTTCGTGCGACTTCCGTTGCAGGTGTGGAACTTCGGGCACGTCGTGGACACCAACCCGTCCTGCCGGGCGGCATGGTCCGCCGCAATGGCGGCAGGCAGCGAGGATCGGGTGAAGGGCGGGATGAAGTCATGCGGCGACAGCGCCGCGTATGCCGCGGTGGACAATCCGGGCGTCGGTCAGATCGGAGCCGGACTCCTGCTGTTGCTGTGCGCGGTCATTCTCTTGGCCTTCGCCGCGTATCTGTCCATCAAGATCATGTGGGCCGCACTCGACCTCATCTACTACGGGTTCGCCTCGATCTTCGGGTTCGCGGCGGGCGGATACATCTACGGTCCGACGCAGACGTTCACCGTGCGCTGCGTGGTGCACGGCTTCATCGCCGCCGGGAAGATGGCCTTCTTCGTCATCGCTCTCGGCGTCTACGAGCTGCTGCTGGGCAGCCTGTTCCGTGCGGCGAACGGTCAGATCATGGTGGTGTTCGTCATCGGCGCTGGCGTCGAGATCATCGCCATCATTCAGGTGCGGCGTCTCAGCAGGAATATCGACGAGGCCAACGACTGGGTGGTCAACCGCATCGGGTCGGCAATACACAGCGGCGGTTCGGCCCAGGGCGCAGGCGGCGGTGCACTCGGTATGGGCTTGGGCATGGGCAACTCCGGTGCGGCCAACTCGATGTCGCCGCTCGCCATGGTGGGCGCGATCAGCACCATCAACAGTTCGCCGCTCACCGCATGGGCTGCCGGTGGCCGCCTCAACCCGTTGAGTCCTTGGTCCTGGCTCGACCATATGGACAAGAAAAATAAGGCGCGGGGCATGAAGACCAAGGACCTGAGAGCGGCTGCGCACGCCGGGGTGAAGACACAAGTGCACAACGCGAACGCAGCCCGGGATGGCATCGCACGCGCCAAACGTCGCGCTCGAGCGCTCGGGTTGCACTCGAGTGCGGACAGGGAAGCCGCGTTCGCCGCACAGAATGTCGTGCATATGACAGGCCTGTCGTCCAATATCCCCTTCGCCCTCCAGATGGCCGGTGTCAGACAGAAAGACTTGCATCGGGCCTGGACTGCCGCGACGGATGCCATCAAGCATACGGACAAAGAACCGCTTCAGTCGGGTCACATCGGACATGTCGTCGCCGCGCACGGGCTTTTCGAAAACGAACTGGTGAACGGCCACGATCCGAAAATGGTTATGGCCAGGTTCCACGCATTAGAGGCCGTCGTCGATCGGTACCGAGGCGATTTCCCTGGGGGTGTCGGTCTCCCGCCGGAGTTGGAAAATCTCGGCAGATCGTATGTCATGAATCCGGAAATGGATTTCATCACACGCCTGCAGAAAATTTCGAGCGGCGATACATCGGATACAATTTTGGTACACGGCAGCCATATTGCCGACCTCACCCCCAAGGACGCGGACCGATTGGGGAAATGGATCACCAACGAGCATGCACTTCGAATCCAGGCCGCCACCAATTGGGCGGCAGAGGATCCAACCGACCTCGAACGGATTCGGGTGCTGCGTGCCGAAGTCGACAATGGCACCCAAACAATCCAATATCAACAAGGGAAGCCGAGCACAGGTGCTAACTCGCTCGCGCAGCCGGACACTGTTGCGCGTCCGTTTACACAGCCGGACCCCGTGCGGTATCCCCTCGAGCCCCGCATACCGGGGGATTACATAGAAGCTCTCAGAAACAGACGCCACCCCTGATCGGCACCGGAATTCGAAGCGCATGGCAGCGGATCGGTCCACACAGAAAGGTCCTCGATGATCGGTCGTCTCCTGACCCTCGTATTGATGCCGATCTGGGTATGGGTAGTGCTGGGGGGCGCCGGCGTCCTGCTCGTGTTGATGATGGGCTTGGTGCTGGTCATCGGCGGCGCGTCGTCGGCGATCGCCTCCGACTTGCACTATCAGTGCGATAGTGCGGTGGGGCCCGATCCTTCGCAGACGGTGACCCCCAGTCGCGCGACGACGGCGGCGCGGCCGACCATGCGGAGCGCACCGGTAGGTGGGGCGGCCACCGCTCCCACCACGAATCCGTACGCGGAGCTGACCATCGCACCGGACGACACCCACGCTTCGGACTGGCAGCGCGCCTGCACCACAGCGATGCGATACGCCCCGCGCCAGGATCCTCCCTTGCTGACCAGCAATTCGGGCATCGGCGCGGACTGCGCGCGCGAACTCGCGCTGGCACAGTTGACGGCGAGTGCGGCCCGGAACGGCTCCGGTAGCCGCGGAGGTGCCGAAGAGTTCGCCAGATCGGTGATCTACCAGGCCTCGGCCGCGCAGACGACCGGTCGATGCTCGACCGCCGATGCAGCGGTGGCGCAGTCGTCGGCCGCGGGCGGTGCGGGGCAACCGAGCGGCGCCGGGCGGCGGGCATGCGGGCAGCTCGACGGATCGTCGGCAGTCGTTGTGCTGCCGAACACCATTGCGGCGCAAGGCGCGTGCGGCCACCGCGTGGATCTTGCCGCGGTATCGCCAGGCGATCTGGTGTTCTGGAATTATCGAAACAACGCGCCGACCCAGGTCGGCATCGCGGTCAGTGACACGCGGCTCGTCACCACCGATGCGACGACCGGTGAATTCGTCGAACTGACCATCCCGAGCACGAACGACGTGCGGGTGAAAAGAGTACTCGGCAGCGGGATGTGATGAATAAGCGATGCCGCCAACAGAGGTAGAGCCCCAGATAGAAACCGGCGAGGATCCCGAGGCGCCACCGGTGCCGATGACGCCGTGGTCCAACCGGCCGGATCAGCAGCGGCCGCGGCAGGGTGGTGTGCCGGGGTCGCCTGGCAGTCCGTCTCCCGGACCGGGGCAGTCTCCCGCACCGGGTCAGCCGGGATCCGGTCAGCCGAATGGCGGTGACGCCGGGCAGTCGGGTTCGGTTGGTTCGCCGGGTGTTTCGGGTCCTCCGGTGCCGGGTCAGGTGGTGCCTGGTC
>NZ_BDCK01000059.1 GCF_001613465.1 Nocardia niwae NBRC 108934 = DSM 45340
AAGGAAGCGGGCCGGCGGCCTTTGTCGCTTCATCGTGCTTGGCAGGCATGATGCCCATCCTTCCCAAGGAAGAAGGCGGGCATCAAACTCGGGCGACTCAAACACCGCCTCTCGAGGCACATACGGCTACCGAAGGAACCACGCCGGACTCACCCCCTCGGTATGGGCATCCAGGTCGGTCTACGCATCGTCGGGGACGCCACCGCTCAACCAGAGGAAAACTCGTCAGCTGACCATCGCCGCCGCGCACGACGAAACGCCCGCGCATCGGAATAGCCGAGCCCGCGTGCAATGTCATCCTGGGACATGCCCGGACGCGGCATCTGTCTCTCCGACCACACCCGGCGGGCGCGGTCGAGTTCGCGGCGCCAGGTGGTGCCTTCTCCCGCCAGTTCTCGCTGCAGGCTGCGGGTACTCGTCGCCATTCGGCGTGCCGCGTGATCGACAGGGATCGGACCGTTGCCGAGCATCCCGAGCAGTATGTGATGAAGTTGCTCGGAACACGTCACAGCAGGATGCCGCACCGTGGCGGTTTCCGCGTGCCGGAGCAAAAGTTCGGCCAGCATCGGGTCGGCGGTTGTGAGCGGCTGCGCCAGGTCTGCGACACGGAACACCAGCTGATCAGTCGGGGCACCGAACTCGATCCGCGTCGTACCGAAGGTCTCGGCGAACTGATCGTGCCGTCGAGGCGCGGCCTGCCGGAAACTGACCCGCACCGGCTTCACCACCCCGCCGGTTCCCAGCCGGGTCCGCGCGACCATGGCGACGAACGCGGCCTGTATCGCCAACTCTCTGCCTCGTCCCTCACCACGCACCATGCCCTGATCGAAGACGATCTCCTCGGTCCCATCGGCCATCGACAGGGTGAAATTGGTGGTGAGAACGTTGATGTGCGTACCTGTTCGGGTGAATCCCGCCGCTACGGTCGGCGCGGTCATGAATAGATAGTCGTTCAATCCCAATCGCCCCGGAACATACGATCGCCCGGCACGCAGTGCCACGTGCGGATCGGTGATTTCGTGCTCGACCAGCTCCCACAGGCGGATGTTTCGATCGCTTGGTACGGCCACCTGCGTACTGTCCAACATCCATTCAGGTATGTCCGCCTCGCGCGCGAGCTGCCGTCGCACCGGACCGGACAGGCCGGTGCAGTCGAGGGCAAGCTTGGGTAACAGGATGAGATCTGCTGTGTCCATCATCGTAATTCTCGACCGGTGAATTGCGGACTCGACATTACATCGGCGCGGACCGCTCAGCCTGGGGTGACGGTCATCGGCCACGGTACGCGCCGGTAGCCGTGACCCACTTCATGCTCGGAGTGGAACCACTGCGGCACTGGCGCGTTCGGTCCCCCGTCCGGCGCGTTCGGTCCTTCCCCGGTGGGTCGATGGCGAGGATCATCTACGAATCCGTAGGCGGCCAACCGTGGTCGCCGAAAACCAGAAAGGTATCCGTCGCTCAAATTTCGATCGGCCCGATACGGATGGGCACTCCGCAGTCCGACTAGACGAAGACGGGGTCGGTGCCGCCGTCGACCAAGCACTTCAGGTAATAACAACGGCCGGTCCTCTGGCGGCAGAATCTGAGAAGGAGTTGGCTGTCGGTGACGATGGAGCACGGGGCGGCAGAATTGCACTGGCCGGTCCCCGGGCTGGATGTGGCGAAATTGATCCGCGACGGCTGGGAGCCGATGGCATTCACGGAGTATGTCGTCAAGATTCACAGTCGCTGCAACCTTGCCTGCGATTACTGCTACGTGTACGAGATGGTCGATCAAAGCTGGCGGGAGCAGCCGAAGGTCATGGCTCGCGGAGTTTTCGACGATACCTGCCGAATGATTCGTGAGCATGCGCTGCGGCACTCGCTGCCGGCGGTCGATATCGTGTTCCATGGCGGCGAACCGTTACTGGTCGGGAAACAGAATTTGCAATACTTCGCGCGGACAGCCCGAGCCGCGTTGGAACCGGACATACAGGTGCGTCTCGGTCTTCAGACCAACGGTGTGCTGATCGACGAAGAGTTCCTCCGCATCTGTGATCGGTGGGGTGTCCGAATCGGCGTCAGTCTGGACGGTAGCGAGCGCGGACACGACCGACACAGGCGGGACCGCCGCGGAGAGGGCAGCTACCGACAGGTTGTTGCCGGGCTGACGCGACTACGGGCTCCCCAGTGGAGGCACCTGTTTTCGGGGATTCTGTGCACGATCGATCTGCAGAACGATCCGGTGGAGACCTACGAGGCCCTGGCCAGGTTCCAGCCGCCGGCGGTGGATTTCATGATGCCCCATGGTAACTGGGTGACGCCGCCACCGGGCAGGACGGCCGACGAGTCGGTCACACCATACGCCGATTGGCTCATCGCGGTCTTCGAGCGCTGGTACGGGGCACCGGAATTGGAGACCACGGTCCGACTGTTCGGAAAAATCATCGAGCTGCTGCTTGGCGGCCGGACGTCGTCGGAAGCCGTTGGGCTCGCGCCCGTTCGGTTGGTGGTCATCGAAACGGACGGCAGCCTGGAGCAGGTTGACGAACTGAAATCGGCGTTCGAGGGTGCCACCAAGCTATCGATCCGCGGAGGTCGCGGCAATCCGCTCGAACTGGCGCTGCGTGACCCTGCCATCGCGGCTCGGCAGATCGGCCTCGCCGCCCTCGGCGAGACCTGTTTGAGGTGCTCAGTCCACACCGTGTGCGGCGGGGGGCACTATGTCCACCGGTATCGAGAAGATACCGGATTTCGAAATCCGTCGGTGTACTGTGCCGACCTCAAAAAGCTGATCCAACACATCGAATCGCGTGTCCGGGCCGAGATCAGGCCCGTTCTCGAGCGCTAGCGACAGGGGACGAAGTGGCTGTAGCAGCCGATCCGATCGATGACGTCATCATTGATCCCAGCTCCGGCATCAGCACCGCGGGCAATCTTTCGGAGTTGATCGACGGCATGTCGACAGCGCGCGTGATCCTGCTTCGTACCCTTATCGAAGAGGTCACCACGGCGACACCCGAAATGGCAAGTAAAGCAGGACTGCTCGACGCATACGGCGTCCTGGCGGACCTACAGAACTCGCACCAGGGCGAGGTTGCTGCCGCATTTTCATACCCGCATACCGGGATCTGGCTTGGCCGGGTCCTACGTCGAATCCGGCGGATCACCGATGATGCCGCAGTTCCGCTGTGGGCGGACTGCGGATATCTGGGCTGGCTCGCCGCGGCGGTCGGCATCAAATGCCGGCCGGAGGGCTCGATGAGACTGGTGGTACGCAAGGGTGCCGTGATGTTGCCTGGGATCGGCATGGCACTACTCGGCGCCCCGGATCTTTTCGGACACTGCGTACTGCACTGGTCCGGCAACGGCTCGCTGCACTTCACCGGGGAAAACGCCGTTGTTCGGGTCTCATCTGTGCATGACTCCGCTCCGGAATGGCTGCCGCTGAGCCGGGTACGGGGAGTCGGTCAGACCTTGGAGGTAGTCCTGGACGACCTCGATCCCTTTCGCGAGCTATCGGCAGCTCGCCGGGAGGCGCCGCGGCTCAGCACGGCACAGGTTGAGCAGTGGCAAGCGGACTTCTCGGCATCCTGGGAATTGCTACACCACGATTTCGATCGGTATCTGGCGCCGATCCGCGAATGCCTGAAGATCCTCGTCCCACTCAGTGCCGAGCCACTCGTGGCCTGCATGAGCCACACCGCATATGACGGAGTCGGCTGCGTGTACACCACCGCACCAGCCGATCCGTGCCAACTGGCGCTCACACTGATTCACGAAATCCAGCATACGAAGTTCACCCTGCTCACCGATCATGTCCTCCTGCTGACCGAGCCCGATCCACCCTTTCGCTGCTATGCGCCTTGGCGTGACGACCCACGACCGATCTTCGGGCTGCTGCACGGGATCTACGCGTTCGCCGGCGTCACGGACTTCTGGCGAGTGCACCGCCATGCAAGCTGCCACGGGTCCATGCGATCCCACGTCGACTTCGAGCTCGGACGCATGCAGCTGGAAACCGCGATGGCACAGGTGGTCACGTCAGGCCTGCTCACCACCGAAGGGGAACACTTCTTCAACGCGCTCGCCGCCATCATCCGGTCATGGGCCGACGAGAACATTCCAGCGGAAGTCCGTCTCGCTGTCTCCGAAGCGACGATCGCCCATCGGACCTTCTGGCAGGTACGCAACCGGCGGCCGTCCGCGGACGGTATCGCCGAGCTCGCGGCGCGATGGGCTTCGGGGCGTCCCAGCCCTCGGAGCCTACCTTCCGCGACCTGGACCGATCAGGACCATATTCCCGATCGCTATTGTCGCCTTCGTCTTTCGGCTCAGCTGAAGTCGCTCGACAGTGCCGACTTCGATGAGCTGTCGAGCCCGGACCAGCCCGAAGGCGACCGTCTATACCTGGCGGGCGATGTCTCGGCTGCCTGCACTCGGTACACCCGAGAGCTGCGACAAGATCCGCGTCGGCCGCAGCTGTGGGCCGGGCTGGCACTGGCGCTTCCCAGACTATTTCCGGACAGCGACTTCGGAATCCTCGCCAGGCGTGCCGAGATAGCGGCACACCTCTATCAGGCGGTGGACCGAGATACCGACGTCGTGGATCTGGTGCGATGGTTGTCGAATCCCGAATCCTCCGATGAATAAGTTGGACCTGACCGGCAACCGGAGCTTCTTTCTGCTCTGGTCCGGCAATGCGTTGTCATTGGTCGGATTTCACGGCGCCCGAATCGCCTACCCGCTGCTCATCCTGACCACGACGGATTCACTCGCCGCGGCAGGATGGGTCGGCTTCGCCCTCGGTGCGCCGAATCTGATCTTCCAGATTCCGTCGGGTATCGTCGCGGACCGATTCGAGCGACTGCGCGTCCTGATGGTCTGCCAGGTTCTCGGACTACTGGCCGTCTCTGTGGTAGCCACCTCGGTTCTGGCCGACGCGCGGCATCTCGCTCTACTGGTCATCGCGGCGGCATTCGTCGAGGGTACGGTATATGTTCTTGCCGAGGTGTGTGAACTCGGTGCGATATCGGATGTGGTGTCCCAGGAGCAGCGTCCCGCGGCCTTCGCATTCCTCGAGGCCGAACAACCCATTGCCTTGCTGCTCGGACGGGCCGCGGGCGGGGCGGTCTTCGGTCTGGCGCGCTGGCTTCCATTCGTCGTCGACGCCGCCACGTATCTGTACTGTCTCATCGCCTTGGCGCTGATTCGCCCGAACCGGACCCGCCGAGATCCCGCCGCGACGGCACATCGACCTCGGTCGCACGACCTCGGCGTCGGCATCCGTATCGTGTGGCAAGAGCCGTTGCTGCGGGCATCGACCGCGGCGCTCGGCATGTCCAATCTGATCATCCAGATCGTTCTACTGCTGATCCTGTTCGAGTTGCAGACGGCGGGACACGCGGCGTGGACGGCCGGTGTCGTGCTTTCAGCGGCAGGCATCGGAGGCATCCTGGGTGCGGCAGGCGCCCGCTGGTTCACTGCTCGATGGTCGGCGCGACGGATCTACCGCACCGGACTGTGGGTGTGGGCAGGGCTGCTCTTGCCGATCGCCGCGAGCGACAACCCCATTTTGCTCGCGGTGTGTTGGGGTGGAGTCGGTGCAGTCGGTGTCGTGTCCAATGTCGCGTTGACCTTGTACCGGACGGCGATCATTCCCGAGCACGTACTCGGCCGCGCGCTCGCTGCGATGGGTTTGGTCAGCAGCGGTGCGGTCGCGCTGGGTGCGCTCGCGGCGGGGTATCTGCTGGCCATCTTCGGGTCCGGTGCGGTCGGGTGGCTGACCCTGACGGCAATGCTCATCCTCGCGATCGGCGCCGGCTACGAGCCCGACCGGACGGAAACCCCGCTGGTAGCGGCGTCGAAACAGGCTCCGGAAATCCGATGGGATTCCGGTTCGGTTTCCCACGAGCATGAATAGGAGACTATGCAGACATCTGTACTGAAAAACTCTTGATGTGACTCGATCTTCTTTGGTTCGCAGCAACATAAATGAAGGAGTATGTGATGTTCAATCTTTCGGAAATCACCGATGTGGAGGCCGGGCGGCTTGTAGAAAATGTCAGCCCAGCGCTGCGTTCCGCGCTGGAACGTCAGTTGACGCCTGCGCGCGACGGCCACCGTGAGGGCAGCTTCAAGTCGTTCATCAGCGGCTCCAAGTAGTCCGAACGTTTTGGGAGCGGTCGCGGGCGGTGGAGCCGGCGGCCGGACCGCCCGTGGCCGTTCCCCCAATCGAGAGAACACATAGTATGAAACCGACGTCAGTGGGATTGGGCCTGCCTGTGGTGCGGAAGACTTGGCCGGAAAGCGGAGTGGATGTCGCCGCGCTGCTCAGCAAAGGCTGGGAACCACTTCCGTTCCTTGATTACATCATCAAGCTGCACAGTCGATGCAACCTGGCTTGCGACTACTGCTATCTCTACGAGATGGCCGACCAGAGTTGGCGTGACCAGCCGATGACGATGAGTCACGAAGTCTTCGACGACACCTGTCAGATGATCGCCGATCATGCCAGGCGGTTCGAAATTCCCGCGTTGAGCCTGAACTTCTTCGGCGGCGAACCGCTTTTGGTCGGCCACCGTAACTTCGAGTACTTCGCATCCCGCGCCCGGACGATCCTGGATCCGATCACGAAAGTCCGAATCGTCCTACAGACCAATGGCGTGCTGCTCGACGACGAGTTCTTACGTATCTGCGACGAGTGGGACATCTGTGTGACCGTCAGTCTCGACGGAGATGAGCAAAGCCATGATCGGCACCGCCGGGATCGACGCGGCGACGGGACCTACGCGAGGGTCACGGCCGGGCTCGAGAAGCTGATGGCCGGGGATCGGAGCCACCTGTTCGCGGGTCTGCTCTGCGTGATCGACCTGGCGAACGATCCACTGCAGACCTACAAAGGCATGCTCGGCTTCCAGCCGCCTGCGGTCAATTTCGAGATACCACACGGCAATTGGACGGCACCTCCGCCCGGCTCCTTCGGCGATCCCGACAGCACCCCCTACGCGGACTGGCTGATCACGATTTTCGATCACTGGTACGGCGCACCGCAGTTGCAGACTCGAATCAGGATGTTCGAGAACGTCATCGACCTGCTCCTGGGCGGGACGGTGAGATCGGAAGTGTTCGGGCTGGAGCCGATCCGGATCGCCGTAATCGAAACCGACGGGACCGTGGAGCAGATCGACGATCTGAAGTCGGCTTTCGCGGGCGCCACCAAACTGAATACGACCGGTCGCGGCAATCCGCTCGATCAGGCGATGGTGCACCCAGCGATCGTGGCCCGTCAGATCGGGGTCGACGCACTGAGCGACACCTGCCGGAGCTGTCCGATCCACACGGTGTGTGGCGGCGGACATTACGTCACCCGATATCAGGAAGGCGAAGGTTTCCGCAACCCCTCGGTGTACTGCGCGGACCTCACAAAACTGATCCGGCACATCGAATCCCGAATCCGGGCAGACGCTGCCGAAGCGATCGAGGGGCGATGACTCGGCCCTGACGACATGACCGCCGTCGAAGCGCATTCAACCTGGCAGACCTCGACGCTGGCGGCGCGGCTCCTAGGTTCTGTCTCCCAACGACCTGAGCCACTCCACGATCAGGGCCAGCGAGTTCCGGTGAATTGTTCATCGGGTCGACGCGACTGGCCCCTACGACTGTTCGTGCCATACGCCAACGGGTCGGCGTGGTGTTCCAAGACCCCGACGATCAACTGTTCATGCCGACGGTCGGGCAAGATGTCGCGTTCGGGCCGTCCAATTTCGGGATACGTGGCGAGGAACTCGCCGAAAGCGTGCGCTTCGCACTGGCCGCGGTCGGGATGTCCGACCGGGCCGAACGCTCCCCGGCACGCCTGTCGATGGGCGAACGGCGCCGCGCCGCGCTCGCCACCGTCCTTGCCTGCCGCCCCGAGGTGCTGGTCCTCGACGAACCGGCGGCCAACCTGGACCCGGTCGCTCGACGGGAGCTCGCCGACATCCTGCTCACCCTGCCGACCACACTCGTCCCGGTGACCCACGACCTGTCCTACGCCCAGCGCATCTGCGACCGGGCGGTGATCCTCGACAGCGGCCGCATCGTCGCGGACGGACCCATCGACGACATCCTCGGCGACGCCGCCTTGCACACCGAACACCGCCTCAGCTGACCTCTGTGATCGCAGACCGTGTCGAGCTGGCGACCGCCGTCGTGCACGGCCGACCGACCGCTCGCCACCCCGGTATGTGATCACCAGACGGCGGAGACGTCGTGTTCGATCCGGAAGCAGTAAGCGGCGTCCGCTGCACAAGAAACTCCCTCCCGGGCGGCCGCAGTCCCGATCTCCTGAGGTAACGATTTCGCAAGTGCTCCGAGTACCGGCCGACGATTTCGGCAAAACGCGATCTTCAGAACTCGACCTGCAGCATGGCTCCGCGAAATATGTGTAATCTTCCATGTCGAGATTCGCTCCGATACGAACGTTGCGTCGCGCGTGATCACCGCTAGGGTCGGTCACAGTTCAGCAGCATCCACGATTTGTGCATACCACCGTCCGAAAAGGCTTTCACATCGATTCTGAATACGGAGGCGTTGTGGACTGGGAGATGTGGCAGCGTAGCTGGGATCAGCAGCAGCAGTTCTACCTTCCCGAACGCGAGGAGCGGTTCCGGGTGATGTTGAATGTCGTGGCGGCGGCGGTGGGGACCGCGCCTCGCGTACTGGACTTGGCCTGCGGCACAGGCACTATCAGTCGGCGCCTGTTCGCACGGATGCCGGAGGCGCGGTCGGTCGGGGTCGATGTGGATCCGACGATGTTGGCGATCGCGCAAGGATCGTTCGAGGGGGATTCGCGTATCACATTCTTGACCGGGGATATCGCCGAGCCCAGTTGGATGGAAAGTTTGCTGGACGAGCCGTTCGATGCCGTGTTGACCGCGACCTCGACGCATTGGATGAAAGCCGATCCGGTGATCCGGTTGTATGCCGACCTGGTCAAGCTGATTCGACCGGGCGGAGTGTTTCTCAACGCCGATCACATGCCCGATCCGGATACTCCGATGCTCAATGCCATAGACAAGGTCATCCAGAACGCGCACCAGGAAAACGCCCGCGCCCATGGTGCACTGGATTGGGAACAGTGGTGGGCGACGGTAGCCCTCGACCCCGGCCTCGCGGGGCCGCATGCCGGAAGCCGAGCGATATTCGACCAGCACAGCGGCGGTGAAGAGCACCCGGTGACCTGGCACTGCCGACAGCTGAGAGAGGCCGGATTCTTGGAGGCCGGTGTGGCGTGGCAGTCGATCAACGACGCGATGGTGGTCGCCATCAGGTGACGACGACCGGTCCGGCCGGTCGCTGCCAAACCCGACCGGCGTGGTACCGATCGCTCTCGGTTACGACATCACCGTCGCATCTATCGGACGTGCTCAGAGCCGTGTACCGATTCGCTGGGCGTGGCCGCATGATCCTGAACACCGGAAACAACAGCTCCGACCAGCCAGGCCACACCGAACACCACCCCGAGCAAGGCAAGGAAGACCAGCACCTTCGCCGCAGCATGCGGACGAGCCGGCGTATGCCCGCGTTCAGGCACCGACGAGTTCGTAACCGGCTCGGGCGATCGCGGTGCGGACCTGATCGACGGACACCGGGGCACTGCTGCGGACGGTGACTCGGCCGTCGGCGACCTCGACCTCGACCGTGTCCACGCCATCGACCGCGGTCAGTTCCCTGGTGACCGCTGCGGAGCAGTGCGCGCAGCTCATACCCGTCACCGTATACACCGACTCACTCATCACAAACCTTCCTGCAGCATCACACCGACTACGAAAGCCGGAACCGACAAGCGAAGCGGTTCAAACAAATTGATGCGCCGGTGTCCCGCACCAGTATCCCATGAAGGCGCTCACCGTGCTGTTCACAGCCGATACAGGTTGCTACGGTGCACCGCGTGTTTTCGATGATGCGATCCGCGCGGATTCCGGCTGTGTTGAGCTCGGCTCTCTGCCTTGTGGTCTGCCTGGCCGGCTGCGGCGGTTCCCCCGAGACCGTCGAATCCCGGACGGAAACAATCTCGAGCCGGCCTGGGCCCACCAGCTATCCGCTCACCCTCGACAACTGCGGAGTGCGGGTCACCTTCGACAAAGCACCCACCAGGGCAGTCGCGTTGTATCAGGCTTCGAGCGAGATTCTGCTGTCGCTCGGTCTGGCCGATCGCATGGTCGGCACCTCGACCTGGTTCGACCCGGTCCTTCCCGCCCTGGCGGCCGACAATGCGAAAGTTCCCCGGCTCGCCGACAACGACCCGTCGCTGGAGGCCGTGCTCGCTACCGAACCCGACATCGTGACCTCGGCGAGCGCCCACACCTTCACGCCCGCGGTCGTCGCGGAACGCTCTCGCTTCGCCCAGCTGGGCATTCCCACCTATCAGTCGCCCTCGGTGTGCACCGGGGCGAAAGTCGTGGGTGAGATTGTCACCCGCACCGAGCCGCTCACCATCGACACGCTCTTTCAGGAGATCAGCGAATTGGCCCGGATCTTCGACGTACAGCAACGCGGCGCGCAGCTCATCGATCAATTGAAATCGCGATTGGCCGCAGCCACGACCACACCCGCCGAACCCACGCCGACCGTGGCCTTTTGGTTCTCCGGTATCAAAGCGCCCTATATGGCCGGATGTTGTTCTGCCCCGGGCATGTACGCACGCCAAGTCGGTGTCCGCAACGTCTTCGCCGACCAACGCGAGGACTGGCCCGAGATCAACTGGGAGGCTGTCGTCGCCGCCGACCCCGATATCCTGGTCCTCGCCGATCTGAGCCGCCAGCGAGTCGACGGCGATGCGCTCACCACCAAGATCACATTTCTCGAGTCGAATCCGGCCACCAGCCGAATGCGAGCGGTCCAGGGCAAGCGCTACGTCGTCATGACCGGCTCCGAACTCGACCCAGGGATCCGCGAGATCGACGCCATCGAAAAGCTGGCCATTGGACTCACCTCAGCGCGCTGACACTGTTCCGCCTCGGCCGAACTTCGAAGTTCGTGCCCAGGTATCATCAGCGCAGCGATCGTCGAGGGAACACCGGTGTGAATCCGGGGCTGACGCGCAACGGTAACGGCCCGAGGGGGTCGAAGCCCGATTACTCGATGATCGTCGCACCACTTTCGAGGCTCCGCGGTCGAGCCCTGACGAAGGAGTTCACGCGCGATGCGTCACGCCCTACGGCACCTCTGTGCCTTATCGGTCCTCACCTCGACGCTGGCCATCGCCGGATGCACGACCCACGACTCCCACGTCAGCACCGCGGATGGTTCGCGCGACGGCTTTCCGCTCACCGTGCAGAACTGCGGACGCTCGGTCACCATCGACTCGCCACCGCGGCGGGCGGTCGCACTGAATCAGGGATCGACCGAAATCCTGCTGTCGCTCGGTTTGGCCGACCGCCTCGTCGGCACCGCGACCTGGACCGACCCCGTTCGCGCCGACCTGGCCGACGCGAACGCGAAGGTGCCCCGGCTCGCCGACAACAAGCCCTCCCTCGAAGTCGTACTCGGCGCAGAGCCCGACTTCGTTTCCGCGTCCTTCGGCGGAACCCTGGGTCCCGGTGGCGTCGCCGATCGCGACCGCTTCGAGCAGTTGGGCGTCCCCACCTATCTGTCACCGACCGACTGCGATGGCAAGTCCGCGGTGAGTGTGAACTCCGACGGAGCGCGCACCGAACCGCTGCGCATCGAATCCGTCTACACCGAGATCCGGCAACTGGCAACGATCTTCGACGTGCAGGACCGGGGTGAGACCCTGATCACCTCGCTACAGCAACGCCTCGAGACGGCCACGGCCACGGCCACGGCAAGATCACACGCAGGAACGACGATGGCGTTCTGGTTCTCCGACCTGCGCACGCCTTATATGGCCGGTTGCTGCGGCTCCTCCGGCATCATCGCCAACGCGGTCGGCGCGAAGAACATCTTCGCCGACACCACCGACGAGTGGCCGCAGGTCAGCTGGGAGACGGTCGCCGACCGCGATCCGTCGGTGCTGGTGCTGGCCGACCTGAGTAGGCGGACCATCGACGGGGACGCACTCGACAGCAAAATTGCTTTCCTGCAGTCCAATCCGGTGACCTCGCGAATGACCGCGGTGCGGGAGAAGCGGTTCGTCGTGGTCAACGGCGCCGACCTGAACCCGTCTCTGCGCACGGTGGACGGCGTGGAGAAACTCGCCGCGGCGCTGGCGCAGTGGGGACCGGTCCGCTGACCGGGCTCGCCCTGCGGCGCGGCGGCGCCGTCACAGCGGTCGGGCTGACCGCGGGTTGCGTGGTGCTGGTGGTCTCGATCGCGATCGCCTTGACCATCGGACCGGCGAATCTGTCGGTAGGTGAGGTCTATGCGGTGGTGGGGGAGCATCTCGGATTCGGCCGTGCCGAGGTGAGCCGCATCAAGGACGGCATCGTGTGGGAGCTGCGGCTGCCCAGAACCCTGTTGGCCGCGGTGTGTGGAGCCGGGCTGGCGTTGTGCGGGACGATCCTGCAGTCGGTCCTGCGTAACCCACTCGCCGATCCGTTCGTTCTCGGTATCTCCTCGGGCGCTTCCACCGGCGCGGTGCTGGTCGCGGTGCTCGGGATCGGCGCGGGTTCGATCTCGCTGGCCGCCGGTGCTTTCGGCGGTGCGGTGGCCGCGTTCGCGCTGGTGCTGGTGCTGGCAGCGGCGGCAGGCGGTGGCACCGCGCGGATCGTGCTCGCCGGTGTCGCCGGAACTCAATTGTTCTCCGCTCTCACCTCATTCATCGTGGTTTCCAGTGCGGACGCCGAACAAACCCGCGGAGTGCTGTTCTGGCTGCTCGGTTCGCTCGCGGGCGCGGACTGGTCCGACGTGGCCGTGTGCACCACGGTGACCGGCATCGGCCTCGTGGTCTGTTTCAGCCGGGCGGCCGCTCTGGACGCGTTCACCTTCGGCGCCGCGTCCGCCGCGTCGCTCGGCATCCCGGTGCGGGCGACCAGGGCACTACTGCTCGGAGTGACCGCGTTGACGACCGCGGCACTGGTCAGCGCGGCAGGTGCGATCGGTTTTGTCGGGCTCGTGCTGCCCCACGCGGCCCGATTCCTGGTCGGGCCACGCCACAGCAGACTGCTGCCCACCGCCGTCGTCGCGGGTGCCGTGTTCACCGTCTGGGTCGATGTCGCGGCACGAACACTGTTCGCGCCCATCGAGATACCTGTCGGCGTCGCGACCGCGCTGATCGGCGTGCCTGCGTTCATCGTGCTGTTGCTGCGGAATCGAGCGATGGCATGACCCTGCGTGCCGAGGAACTCCGCTGGACCCGCGGCGGTCATTTGATCCTCGACGGCATCACTGTCGAACCGGTCCAGGGAGAGACCATCGGTCTGCTCGGCCCCAACGGTTCAGGCAAGTCGTCGCTGTTGCGGCTGCTCAGCGGTATAGGCCGCCCCGACAGCGGCAGGGTGCTGCTCGACGACCGCGATATCGCGACGCTGCGCCGCAACCGGATCGCCCGACGCGTCGCGGTGGTGGACCAGCACGCTGACACCGAGGTCGACATCACGGTCGCCGACGTCGTGTCCCTCGGCCGGATCCCGCACCGCGGTGTCTTCGGTGGCGACGCGGCGGCGGACGCCGAAGCAGTACGACAAGCCCTGTCCCACACCGGCATGACCGACAAAGCGGGCGACCGCTGGCACACACTGTCCGGCGGCGAGCGCCAACGCACCCAGATCGCGCGGGCACTGGCCCAGCGACCGCGCGAATTACTGCTCGACGAACCGACCAACCACCTCGACATCCGCCACCAGCTCGACATCCTCGCCCTGGTCGCCGCTCTCCCGTTCACCAGCTACATCGCGTTGCACGACCTCAACCTCGCCGCGATGTTCTGCGACCGACTGCTGATCCTCGCCGAGGGCCGCATCGTCGCGATGGGCCGCCCCACCGAGGTCATCACCGCCGACCTGGTCGAACAGGTATATCGCGTGCGGGCACAGATCACCACCGACCCCGAGCACGGCTACCCGGTCGTGTCGTTTCGACCGAACCGCCCCGAAAAGCCGAGCAGGTCGGGCTCATCGCTTCCCGGTCACGTGCGCGCCCAGTGTTGACGACGGCGATCGTTCCTGCTTACCGCTGCAGGACAGACCAGACGAGTCTTCGACGCTGACAACGCGGTGCATTACCGCGGCCACCACGGCCAGCGAACCAGCTGCAACTACAAAGTCGACGGTGGGAACGCGAACCGCCGGGAGGTCCAGCGCCAGGAAACCCGACGAACCTCTCTCGGCGGAATCAACACGTTATTGTCACTCATTCGATGATGATGAGCATGCTCGGCGGGCTGAGTGAGTCCGAGCGCCAGCATGTGCAGCAGCGCACCCGCGCCAGCATGGACGCACAGGTCCTCAACGAAGGCCGACACCAGGGCGGTCGAGCACCCTACGGGTATGTGGTTGTCGACGGTCCGCCGCACCCGAATCCGAACCGGGCGTCTGATGGACTGAAGCTTCGGATCCTGTCTCTCGATGTGAGCACCGCACCGGTGGTGCAACGGATCTTCCGTGACTACCTGGCGGGACGTGGCGATAAGGCGATCGCCATCGCTCTGAACCAGGCAGGTGTGCCGTGCCCGTCAGCGCATCGGCCGGAGCAGAACCGGCACCGTTCTCGAGATGGTTGGCAGGCCAGCACAGTGGCCGCGATTTTGCAGAATCCCCGCTACACCGGCTACGCCGTGTTCGGTCGATGGGCCAAGCACGAGGAACTTCTTGATCCCGACGATGCCGCTGCCGGGAACGTGGTGCGGTTCCGGAGGTCGCCGAATCATCGGATCGTGCGGTCGAAGAAGCCCGCGCACCCGGCCATTGTGTCGGTGCAAACGTTCACTGAAGCGCAGTTGCTTCGTAAGCGCCGAGCCGGCGTCAGCAACCAAGTGCGCGGGCGCCTCGAACGCACCAGACGGGACTCGCCACGCGAATACTTACTGCGGGGCTTGGTCCGTTGCGATGCCTGCGGTCGCAAGATGCAAGCCGGAGTGGTCAAGAGGCGTCATCTACTACCGCTGCCGCGCCAAGACGCTCGCACCGGGCAGCCCGGCGTTGGCCGAGCATCCACCGACAGTCAACCTGCGGGAAGACATCATCTCTTCATCGATCGACCGGTGGTTGGCGACTCTTTTCGACCGCGCGCACCGCGACGCCACCGTCGCCAGTCTGCTCGCTGCCCAAGATTGCGATGATCGCGTTGCAGAGCGGGCGAGTCTGCGACGGCGTATCGCCGACGCGGAGGCCCGGCTCGGGCGTCACCTCGCCGCCATCGAGGCTGGGGTGGAGCCGCAAGCGCTCGTCTCCGCGATGAACGCCGCTCAAGCAGACAAGGCTGCGGCTCAAGCGGAGTTGCAGAACATGCCGAATATCCCTCGACTGAGTGAAATAGAGATCCGCAAACTCATCAACTCACTCGGTGACATCGCCGCCGTCCTTGCCGCAGGTGCGCGATCGGACAAAGCGAACCTCTACCAGGCCCTACAACTGCACATAACGTATCGGCCCCGGCAACAGCTCGCTGTCGTCGGGGCCGATCCTGTGTTTAGCACTGGTGTCCGGAGGGGGAGTCGACCACTACGCACACGTGCTTCGTCAGCAGCAACTCCTGGTCGTGGAGTGAAGAGTCATAGCAGGTCGACGGGGCGAGTCCTTCTATGTCGTCTGACACCCGGTCGGCGGCCCGTCCGCTGGAAGACCTTGCGGATCCACTATCCGGTCCAGCTGGTCTTCCAGCGCTGCAGTTTCTGCAGAGGCCGGATCGGCCAGATACGAGGGCCGTGCCGGTGGTTCGCTCGCAGGCGTCGTGCGGCGTTCCCATGTGGGGCCCGAACGCCGTGATCGAGGGAGTTTTGAACCTCGGGCTCAAGCTGTGTCAGCCATTTTCCAATGAAGATTCCGTTAGCAATACATGATGGACAGATTGAACCGTCCTGGACCGTCTGGAGGCTCCTGATACAGCAAGGGAGACTGTCAGTCATGGCGGCACCACGGAAGTTCGACGAGGAAACCCGCGCTCGGGCGGTAAGGATGTATCAGGACCGGATCCGCGAGCACGGTGACTCGATGGCCGGTGCACGCCGGCATGTCGGAGCGCTGCTGGATATCAACCCCGCCACTCTGCGGAACTGGGTCACCCGCGCCGAGCGGGGCGAGACCGGCCCAGCGTCCGCGGCGGAATCGGAGTCCGAGGAATTGAAGGCTCTGCGGCGCGAAGTCGTCGAATTGCGTAGGGCCAACGAGATTTTGCGGACAGCGAGCGCGTTTTTCGCGGCGGCGGAGGTCGACCGCCGACTGCGGTGATCGTCGACTACATCGACGACCACAAGACGAAATTCGGGGTCGACCCGATCTGCCGAGTGCTGACCGAGCACGGGCTCAAGATCGCCCCGTCCACCTACTATGCCGCCAAACAGCGCGGCATCAGCGCGTCCACCTGGGCCGATGCCCACACCGCGAACGCATTGTTCGACCTGTGGCGCAGCAACCGACGCCTGTACGGGGTGCGCAAACTCTGGCATGCCGCTCGCCGAGCGGGCCACAATATCGGCCGCGATCAAGTAGCGCGGCTGATGCGGTTGACCGGGATCGACGGGGTTGTACGCGGGCGGCGCACCACGAGAACCACCGAATCCGGTCCGGCGGCCGCGCCGCGGCATCCGGATCTGATCGGCCGGGCGTGGTCGGTGCCGATGCGTCCGGATCAGTGGTGGGTTGCCGATTTCACCTACTGCTGGACTCTGGCCGGGTTCTGTTACACCGCGTTCTGTGTGGATGTCTATTCGCGGCGGATCCTGGGTTGGCGGGTGATGTCGTCGAAGACGACACCGTTGGTGACCTCGGTGCTCGAACAGGCGTTGTTCACCCGCCGGAGAACTGATTTCCGTTTCACGGCAACGGGATTGATACATCATTCCGACGCGAGAGCTCAATATACGTCACTGGCCTTCACCGAGGCATTACGGGATTCCGGGATGGCTGGATCCATAGGCAGTGTCGGGGATTGCTCGATAACGCGCTCATGGAATCGGCGATCGGGCTCTACAAAACCGAGCTGATCGACCGAAATCCGGTCTTCTCCGGCCGAGCCGAGTTGGAGCGGGAAACCGCATCCTGGGTGCACTGGTACAACACCCAGCGGCTGCACTCCGCGGTCGGATACCGGCCGCCGGTCGAATACGAACACCTCTACCATCAACAGACCATCTCGGCCGAGGTGGCCTGAACACGGGTCTCCACCGGATCCAGGACGGTTCACCGCGGGGTGGGCTGAAGCCTTGCAGGCGCTGGTGCGCGACGGTCTGGGCCTCGGTGTACTTCAGCAGCCCGTCGGCGCCGTGGCGGCGGCCGAGACCGGAGTCGCCCATGCCACCCATCGGCGACCCGCTGCGCTAGATCCGTCGGCATCACATGTGCATCCGCCGTCTTCACTTCCGCCGTCGATGCGGGTTTGTCGGACGTATCCTCTTCCTACGGTTCGAACACCAACAGTGGTTTCCCTCCGTGTTCGGGAGCTTCGGCCGAATAGACTGCTTCGCTGAACTTTTCAAGAAGGAACGGCTGGCCCTCCGGCACGCGCAACACACCGCTGTCGGCGAGCTGGACTGTGCGCTCGATCGCTGCGGCCATCCGATCCTTCGGGGTCTCAGCGAACCAGCGGAACAGCCAAAACCCTCGAATGATCTTCGTTTCGTAGATCAGTGAACGCGCGAAGATCGGGATGGTGAGTTTGCCGGGATCGGTTTGGCGGTGTGTAGACAACGCGCCGTAGAAGACCACCTCACCGTGTGGTGCCAGCGCACGTGACACGTCCGCGCCCACCTGGCCAGCGACGCAGTCGATCGCCTTGGACACGCCGTCGGCGCCTGCGATGTCGGCCACCCGTTCGCGCAGGTCTTCGTCTTCCGTGCAGATCACCGCGGTGCCCCCGAGTTCGCGAATGTCTTCGACAGCGGATCGACGGCGAACGACGTTGAGGGTCTTGAATCCGACATGCGCCCCGAGTTGGATGACCGACCGGCCAACGATCGAACCGGCCGCGGTCTGCAGCAGCCATTCACCCTGTCGAAGATCGAGTTCATCACCGGTCAAGATCACGGCCGTGAGCGGATTGGCGAGAATTTGGGCGGCCGTTGAATCGCTCATACCAGCGGGAACAGGCAAGACCCGCCCGGCATCGGCGATAACATACTCCTGCCACGTGCCCGCGACCCCGACCGTGATGACGCGTTGCCCGATGGTCAGACCGTCTGTGCCGCTACCTATTTCGTCGATCACACCCACGGATTCGATTCCGGGTACGGTCGGGAACCGTGGGGTGAATCCGTATCTTCCGCGGATGGTATGCAGATCGCTGGCATGGACAGGCACAGTTGTCACCCGGATCCGGACCTGGCCGGGACCGGGCTCCGGAAGTGGGCGGGTCTGTAGGTGCAGGACCTCGGACGGTTCGCCCACCTTCTCGGCGACGACAGACCGCATCGTTCGCATTTTCATGACGCTCCTTCGGTCGAATCCAGATCACGCAGTGGTTCGGTCGCCTCCCCGAGCTCAGCCCGCGGCGCGGTGGAATCGTCCTCGGGAAACAGCCGGTCGCGGCTGCTGGCGTCGCCTTTCAATTCGCGGGTGATCGGTGGCTATCCGCCTGTGTCCCGGTGATGCGATCCGGTCACTGGCGTTCGGCCGTTCCGCCGCCGTTGTCGCGAGTTTCGATGGCTTTGACGGTCTTGTCGAGGGCCTGTCGCAGGACGCGTTTGCCGACGGTGCCGACCACGGCTTCGAGGACTCGTCCCTTGAGGTTCTTGCCCTCGCGCACGATGACGACATCCAGATCGGTCTTCCCGTCCTCCCGGCGGTGGAAGGTGTAGGTGTGGCCCGAGTGGCCGCCCCATACATTCGAGTCGGTAGTCGTCATGACGACACGGTCCGGGTTCGACCAGTCGTAGTGCAGGCGTTCCCAGATGCCGCGCGAGCCCTCCGTGACGTCGGCCTCACGCCGGCCCCGGTCGTGGACTTCGAGGTATTCGTCGGCGCTGTTGCCGAACACCTGGGAGCGGCCCGGCCCGAAATCGGTGAGCGCCGCGACGAACTGCTCCGGCGACGAACTGGTCGTCTCCTTGAAATGGATGGTGGACATTGTCTGGCTCCTTTACGGTTTGGGGTGACAGGTCAGAATCACGGTCGGGTACCGCGTCCGCGGCAGTTGAGACCTGGAGCGGCTCATAGGCCCGCATTGTTCCGTCGGCATGGACAGCGCTGGTTCGAAACCAGTAGATGGAAACGATCTGGACGAGGTCCTCATCGGGCTGTTCGCCCCATGCCGCAGGGCGCGCCACGCCATGGAAACCAGCGCCGTCGGCCGGAAACATATGGGACCGCGTGACCGCTCTCGGCGTGTGCGGTGTCCCTATTGATGAAGCATGAGCTTCAGTAGAGGCCGGCGCAAGGCCAGGAATCGCCGAGCCCAGCTAGCTCGCCTTTCCGCGCCGAGGTGTCGGGGACGCGTGCGTGTCATGGGCCGGTCCCTCTTGCGCAACCGTGGCGGGAGCGCGACGGTGTGAGTGTGAGTCCCACCCCCGCCGGGCTCGTCGGACAAGGCGACGGACCGACCGATCCTTGGGAGGAAAGATGGCGAACAGGTGGACCGAGCACGACATACCAGCCCAGAAGGGACGACTAGCGGTCGTCACCGGCGCCAACAGCGGACTGGGGTTCGAGACGGCCCGAGCGCTCGCGGCGCACGGCGCGTCGGTGGTGTTGGCGGTGCGGGACGTGGACAAGGGCAAGCATGCCGCGGACCGTATTGCCAGTGCGGTTCCCGGCGCGGACACCGCCATCCAACAGCTGGACCTGACCTCGCTGGCATCTGTGCGCACTGCTGCCGAACAGCTGAAATCCGCTCACGCCACGATCGACCTCTTGATCAACAACGCCGGGGTGATGTACCCGTCGAGACAGACCACCAGCGACGGGTTCGAGCTGCAATTCGGGACGAATCATCTGGGACACTTCGCGCTCACCGGGCTGCTGCTCGACAGCATGCTGCCGGTGCCGGGCTCGCGGGTGGTCACGGTCAGCAGTGTCGGACATCGAATCCGGGCGCGAATCGACTTCGACGATCTGCACGGCGAACGGTCCTACAACCGGGTGGCGGCCTACGGCCGGTCCAAGCTGGCGAATCTGATGTTCACCTACGAACTGCAGCGTCGCGTGTCCGGCAACGGCAAAACGATCGCGGTCGCGGCACACCCCGGTGCCGCGAACACCGACCTGATGCGCAACATGCCCACCGCGCTGCGTGCGCTCGTGCCTGTCATCGCGCCCCTCATCACACAGACCCCAGCGATGGGCGCCTTGCCGGTCCTGCGCGCGGCCACCGATCCCGGCGTGCTCGGCGGTCAGTACTACGGGCCGGGCGGATTCCTGGAGACCCGCGGCTACCCGAAAATCGTCGAATCGAGCGCCCGATCCCACGACATGGCGATCCAGCAACGCTTGTGGACGGTCTCGGAGGAACTGACCGGAGTCACCTTCCCCGTCTGATCGCCACCCACGACCGGAAGGCCGTCAGCGAAGACCCCCCACTCGATGCCTTATCAGCGGTTGTCGAGATCGACTGCGGGGCCGTGCCCGGCCGAGTTTTCTAGTCCACATTTCGGCCACGATTCACGTCACTTCGGGGTTGTTGCCCGGGTGGGCGTAGGAAGCACAGCATGTGTCCGACGGGGCGTCTCAGGCGTCGGGGGCGGCCTCCCCAGGTGGTGTTGACGACACCGGCGTTGGCCATGGAGCAGGATGACGATGCCTCGTCGGTGGAGTCCTTGCGCAGGTGGCCGCTGTTCCTGGCGCGAGCGGGCATGGAGCCGTGACTCCCGGTGTTCCCGTGGGTACACTGTGTGGCGTAGTTGGCTTCCCACTTTCGACCTGCTGAGACCTTGTCACACCGCTCAGCAGTCCCGATCTTTCGTATCGGAGTTCTACTCGTGGAAGCACCGGAGTAGTGGCTGATGCCCGGAGTGCGCGCACCGGCCGCCTCGAGCGGGTTCCGGCACTCCTATGCCCCAGCCGGGGTGTGGACGCCACCGCCTCCCGTTCTGTCGACGCCTACAGGCGGATGAAGAACTTTCAGCGGTTGAGCCGTCCGTGAGTTCAAGCGGTTGACCGACCGGCCGGACGCCGAACTGGTTCGCGCCTGCTCGGCGAACACCCAATCATCGACGCCCGGGGGGCGTGATGTCAGAGTCCGATCGTGGAACCTCGCCGATACGTCCGAACCAACCTGCCTGCCAGGTAATGGCAACGTTCGACAACTTCGCCGACGCTGAAAGCGCCGTCGAGTACCTCTCAGACCGGCATTTCATGGTCGACAAACTGGCCATCGTCGGACGCGACATCGAGCTGGTCGAGCAGGTCGTCGGCCGATTGAACTACGGCTGGGCCGCTCTGCGAGGGGCCGCCGCGGGCGCGCTGACGGCGCACTGTTCGGCTGGATCTTCGGATTACTCGACTGGGTCCAGCGGCTGCTCACAGGCCTCATGCTCGCCTGCTACGGGCTGGTGTTCGGCGCTGTTGTCGGCGCCCTGCTCGGCCTTCTCATGTACGCGCAGCGGGGCGGCCGGCGCGACTTCACCTCAATCCAGTCGTTACAACCACGTCACTACGAAGTCCTCGCCGACGTCGAGGTCGCGGACGAAGCCGTTCGCCTGCCCGCCGGCCGGACCGATCGAAAGGAATAAGTCATGGCGACCGCTGTAGGTATCGACCTGGGCACCACGAACTCGGTCATCGCAAGCTGGCAAGGCGGCGAGCCGGGGGTGATCTCCAATGCCGAGGGAGCGCGGACGACGCCGTCGGTGGTGGCCTTCACCGAGAGCGGGGAGCGGCTGGTGGGTCAGCTCGCCCGACGGCAGGCGATCTTGAATCCGAAGGGAACAATTTACTCCGCGAAACGCTTCATCGGACGTCACTACGACGAGGTCTCCGAGGAGGCCAAAGCGGTCAGTTTCGACGTCGTGCCGGGTGACAACGGTGAGGCTCGATTCGACGTGCGGGGCAAGAAGTACGCGCCGGAGGAGATCAGTGCCCTCGTGCTGCGCAAGCTCGTCGACGACGCGAGCAAGTTCCTCGGTGAGAAGGTCAAAGAAGCGGTCATCACCGTTCCCGCGTACTTCAACGACGCGCAGCGCAACGCCACCAAGGACGCCGGCCGGATCGCAGGCCTCGAGGTTTTGCGGATCATCAACGAGCCGACCGCCGCGGCACTGGCATACGGCATGGACAAGCAGACCCACGAGACCGTACTGGTCTTCGACCTCGGCGGCGGCACCTTCGATGTGAGCCTGCTCGACGTCGGTGAGGGAGTGGTCGAGGTTCGTGCCACGGCCGGCGACTCACACCTCGGCGGCGACGACTTCGACCGACGTCTGGTGGACTACCTCGCCGACGAATTCCAACGGGCGGAGAACATCGATCTGCGCAAGGACGCCCAGGCGTTGCAGCGCCTCTTCGAGGCAGCAGAGAAAGCCAAGGTCGAGCTGTCCTCGGTGACGCAGGCCCAGGTCAACCTGCCCTTCGTCACCGCTGACGCGAACGGTCCCAAGCACCTCACCACCACGATAATGCGATCGAAGTTCGAGGATCTGACGGCGGATCTGGTGGAACGCTGCCTCGGCCCGGTGAAGCAGGCGATGAGTGACGCCAAGGTCACCGCCAACGACATCGACGAGGTGATTCTGGTCGGTGGTTCGACACGTATTCCGGCGGTGCAGGCGCTGGTCCGCCGGCTCACCGGCGGCAAGGACCCCAACATGAGCGTCAACCCGGACGAGGTTGTGGCGCTCGGCGCCGCAGTCCAAGCGGGCGTACTCAAGGGCGAGGTCTCCGATGTGCTGCTGCTCGATGTCACCCCGCTGTCCCTCGGCGTCGAGACCCAGGGCGGGGTGATGACCAAGATCATCGAGCGCAACACGACGATCCCGGTCCGGCGCAGTGAAGTGTTCGCCACCGCGGAAGACAATCAGCCCGCGGTGGATGTCGTGGTCCTGCAGGGCGAACGCGAACGGGCCGCCGACAACCGGGTGCTCGGTCGGTTCCGGCTGGAAGGCATCCGCCCGGCACCTCGTGGCGAGGCCCAAGTCGAAGTCACGTTCGACATCGACGCCAACGGCATCCTCCACGTCACCGCCCGCGACAAGGACACCGGTAAGGAGCAGAGCATCACGATCAGTGAGCAGAGCAACCTCGACCAGAGTGAGGTCGAGCGCATGCTCGCGGAAGCCGAACGGAACCGCGCCGAGGACGAGGCGCTGCGAAAGGCGGTCGACGCGCGCAACGCGCTCGATTCGGTTGCCTATCAAGTGGAACGGCGACTCGCCGAACTCGGCGACAGTGCCCCACCGCACGACAAGGCACGCGCCGAGATGCTGATCGCCGACGCCAGGAAAGCCGTGGAAGGCAATGCTCCCCCCGAGGAGGTAGAGCCACTCACCTCCGAGCTGCAGCAGCTGCTCTACGGGCTCGCACCGGTCCAGTCCGGCGGCGGAGACGGACACCAGGCAGGCGGCGGAGACGCTGCGTCGTCGGATGACGACGACGTGATCGACGCCGAATTCGATCGAAGCTGAGGCACGCGATGGAAAGGTCTGCAGATCATTCGACGACCGAGTCGACTACCGACGGGGATCAGACCGAGACGGCGCCGGATCGCACCGACACGGGGGCCGAGCTGGCTCAACTCGAGGACCGCTGGCGCAGGGCCCTTGCGGATCTGGACAACCTGCGCAAGCGGTTTGCCAAGGATCTGGACCGTGCCCGCGCCGCGGAGGTGGCGAAGGTTTCCGCCGCGTGGCTCCCGGTGCTGGACAATTTGGAGCTCGCGTTGGCCCATGCGGGCAGCGATCCCCAGGCCGTCGTCGAGGGCGTGAAGGCGACCCGGGACCAGGCGGTACAGGTGCTGGCCCAGCTCGGCTTCGAGCGCCACGACGAGGTCGGTGTGCCGTTCTCCCCGGAGCTACACGAAGTGGTCAGCGTGGTGTCCCAACCCGACGTTCCCTCCGGGACCGTGATCGAGGTCTTGCGCCCGGGCTATGGAGAGGACGGTCGGCAGTTACGTCCCGCCTCGGTGGTCGTCAGCCGACCCGAGGGGTGAGCACCGATGGCGCGTGACTACTACGAAGTGCTCGGTGTCCCGCGCGGCGCCGGCACCGACGAAATCCAGCAGGCGTACCGCAAGCTGGCGCGCAAATATCACCCCGACGTGAACAAGGACCCCACTGCGGAGGACAAGTTCAAGGAGGCCAACGAGGCCTACCAGGTGTTATCCGACCCGGACACCCGGAAACGCTACGACCGATTCGGTGACGACTTCCGGCGTGTGCCCGAGGACTACGACGAACGGGTCCGGGCAAGCACCGGGCGGTACGGCGGCCCGGGCAGAAGGGTGCACTTCGGTCAAGGTTTCGGTCGCGAGGGCGCGGTCAACTTCGAGGACCTCTTCGGGCAGATGTTCGGCGGCGCCGGCGGGTACGGGCCGATTCCCGGCGCCGACCAGGAAGCGGAACTGGAACTGACTCTGGAACAGGCGTATCGGGGCGGCAAACACACACTCAGACTGGACGGACGCCAGTACGACGTCGACATTCCCGCCGGTGTCCTGGACGGCCAGAGAATCCGGCTGGCCGGGCAAGGCGGGCGGAGCAACGGTGACGCGCCGCCCGGGGATCTGTACCTCGTAGTGCGGATTAAGCCGCATCCCCGGTTCCGGGTACAGGGCCGGGACATCTATGTGGACCTGCCCGTATCGCCATGGGAGGCGGTGCTCGGGTCGACCGTCGTCGTTCCCACCCCGGGTGGCGAAGCGAAAGTCAAAGTGGCTCCGGGCTCGTCGACGGGAAGGAAGCTGCGGCTGCGCGGAGAAGGAATGCCCAATCCGCGTGGCCCCAACGGCAACCTCTACGCCGAGATCAAGGTGATGGTGCCGTCGAAACCGACAGCCCGCGAACGTGAGCTGTTCGAGCAGTTGGCCACCGAATCGAACTTCGATCCGAGGAAAGCGACATGAGCACCCCGACCCCGGTCACCCAGTACGTATTGGTTCGCCGTCCCGGATTGTCGCCAGATGCCTTCGCCGAACGTACCGGGCTGCACCCGGACCTGGCACGAAGGCTTGTGGCGCTCGGCCTGCTCGACGCCCACCGAGACGTCGGCGGCGCGATGTCGTTCGAACCATCCGAAGTGGTCCAGGCCGCCCGCATCCAACGGCTGCGGACCGGTCTGGGCTTGAACTACTCGGCAATCGGGCTCGTGCTCGATCTGCTGGATCGAATCGAGGAACTCGAAGCAGCTTCCCGCGGAAGGAGGGCACCCCATGGACACCGGCAGCCTGACTGAAAAGTCACGAGAAGCCCTGCAGGAAGCCCAGAATGTAGCGACCAGAATGGGTCACACCGAGGTCGACGGAGAGCATCTGCTGCTCGCGTTGGTCGATCAGCGGGAAGGGCTGGTACCTCGACTGCTCGAGCAGGCCGGCGCCAACGTCGATGCCCTGCGATCCGATCTGGAACGTGAACTCTCGCGCAGGCCGAAGGTCAGCGGCCCCGGCGCGACGCCCGGTCAGGTGATGATCACCCAGCGCCTGGCCAAGTTGCTCGACGCCGCGGAGCGGGAGGCGAAGCGACTCAAGGATTCCTACGTGTCCGTGGAGCATCTCGTGATGGCCCTCTCCGAGGAGGGGTCGGCCACTGCGGCAGGCCGGGTCCTCGCCAGTCATGGGGTCACGCGAGAATCCTTCCTCGCCGTCTTGACCACAGTGCGCGGCCATCAGCGCGTCACATCGGCGACCCCGGAAGGGGCCTACGAGGCGCTGGAGAAGTACGGACGCGATCTCGTCTCCGAGGCCCGGATAGGCGCACTCGATCCGGTCATCGGCCGAGATGCCGAGATCCGTAGGGTAACGCAGATCCTGAGCCGGAAGACGAAGAACAATCCGGTGCTGATCGGCGACCCCGGCGTCGGTAAGACCGCGATCGTGGAGGGCCTCGCCCAGCGGATCGTCCGCGGCGATGTGCCCGAGGGCCTGCGCGACAAGACGATCTTCTCGCTCGACATGGGTTCCCTGGTGGCCGGCGCGAAGTACCGCGGCGAGTTCGAGGAGCGACTGCAGGCGGTGCTGTCCGAGGTGAAGGCGGCCGAGGGGCGCATCCTGTTGTTCGTCGACGAGTTACATACCGTTGTGGGCGCGGGATCAGTCGGCGGCGACGGATCTCTCGACGCCGGCAACATGCTCAAGCCGATGCTCGCCCGCGGCGAACTACACATGATCGGTGCCACCACTCTCGACGAGTATCGCAAGCACATCGAATCCGATGCGGCACTGGAGCGTCGCTTCCAGACCGTTCTCGTCGACGAGCCCAGCATCGAGGATGCGATCTCGATTCTGCGCGGACTTCGGGAACGCCTCGAGGTGTTTCACGGCGTGAAGATCAAGGACGGCGCCCTGGTTGCCGCCGTGACCCTCTCGCACCGGTACATCACAGACCGCTTCCTTCCGGACAAGGCGATCGACCTGGTCGACGAGGCATGCGCTCGGCAACGCACAGAAATCGACTCGATGCCCGCCGAACTCGACGAGCTCACCCGGAAAGTGACCCGGCTGGAGATCGAAGAGGCCGCGCTGTCGAAGGAAACGGACGCGGCCAGCAAGGCGCGCCTCGAAGAGTTGCGCAAGGAGCTGGCCGACCTACGGGCCGAGGCCGACGCCAGGCACGCTCAGTGGGAGGCCGAGCGGCAGGCGATCCGGCGGGTGCAGGAGCTGCGGGGAGAGCTGGAACGGTTGCGCCACGAGGCCGAGGAGGCAGAGCGCAACTACGACCTCAACCGGGCCGCCGAGTTGCGATACGGCGAGATCACCGAGCTGGAACGCAGGCTCAGGGCGGCGGAGGAGCAACTGGCCACCAGGCAGGGCCGGACCCCGTTGCTGCGTGAAGTGGTCACCGAAGACGAGATCGCGGAGATCGTGGCCGCATGGACGGGTATCCCGGTCGCCCGGCTGCAGGAAGGCGAGCGGGAGAAGCTGCTGAAGCTCGACGAGATTCTGCACGAGAGGGTCGTCGGCCAGGACGAGGCGGTGCAACTGGTCGCAGACGCGGTGATCCGGGCGAGGTCGGGTATCCGTGACCCGCGCCGGCCGATCGGTTCGTTCATCTTCCTGGGCCCTACCGGCGTGGGAAAGACCGAGCTCGCAAAGACACTGGCCAGTGCCCTCTTCGACAGCGAAGACAACATGGTGCGCCTGGACATGAGCGAGTACCAGGAGCGGCACACGGTGAGCAGGCTCATCGGTGCGCCCCCCGGGTACGTCGGATACGACGAGGGCGGCCAGCTCACCGAAGCGGTGCGCCGCAAGCCGTATTCCGTAGTGCTCTTCGACGAGATCGAGAAGGCCCACGCCGACGTCTTCAATACCCTGCTGCAGGTGCTCGATGACGGCCGGATCACCGATTCTCAAGGCAGGCAGGTCGATTTCCGGAACACGGTGATCATCATGACATCCAACATCGGATCCCAGTATCTCCTCGAGGGAGTCACAGCCGATGGCGAGATCAAACCGGATGCCCGGGGTCGGGTGCTGGCGGAACTACGCGGGCACTTCCGTCCGGAGTTCCTCAACCGGGTCGACGACATCGTGTTGTTCACCCCGCTCACGCTGCCCCAGATCGAGCACATCGTCGAGCTACAACTCACCGACCTTCGCAACAGGTTGTCGGAGCGGCAGATACACCTGGATATCACGCCGGAAGCGCGCCGGCTCATCGCCGAACACGGTTTCGACCCGGTCTACGGTGCGCGGCCGCTGCGACGGTACATCGCCCACGAGGTGGAGACCAAGATAGGTCGTGCGCTGTTGCGCGGCGAGATCGAACCGGGTGGCACCATCCGTGTCACGGTGGACGGCGGCGAGCTCGCCGTCGCCTATGCGGAACCCGCCGTCGCCGCGGCCTGAGAAGAGGTGCCGTCATGGGATCCGAAAAGGTGAAGTGCCCGAACTGCGGCAGGGTCAACAAGGTAGCGGCGGCCGGGGAAGGAAAACCGCGCTGCGGGAACTGCCACGAACCGCTGCCCTGGATCGCCTCGGCAGTGGACGACGACTTCGCGGAGGTCGCCGAGAAATCCTCGGTGCCTGTGCTCGTCGACCTCTGGGCGACGTGGTGCGGTCCTTGCCGCATGGTCAGTCCGGCGCTCGAGCAGCTCGCCAGGGAACGCGCGGGTCAGATCAAGCTGGTGAAAATCGATGTGGATGCTGCGCCCAAGACGGCCGAACGGTTCACCGTCCGCGCCGTACCGACTCTGCTGGTGATCGACCGAGGCGAGGTTCTGGCTCATCAGGCGGGCGCAGCTCCGGTACCACAACTGCGCACATGGCTCGATCAGGCGCTCTCGGAAAAAGCAGGCAAGGAGACGAAGCCATGACTTCCATCCATGTGGACCCACACGTGACCGCGATCCGGCCCGTCGCACCTCGGACTCCGCAGGGCTGCGAGGAATGTCTTCGCCTCGGCACCCCGTGGGTACATCTGAGGCTGTGTCTGACGTGCGGACACGTCGGTTGCTGCGACTCCTCGCCGGGCCAGCACGCGAGCGCGCACGCTCACGTCATCGGCCATCCGATCGTCCAATCGATGGAGCCAGGTGAAGATTGGCGCTGGTGTTATGTCGACCAGAACTTCGTCTGAGGACGCCGCTCCCGTCCGCGACATTCCGCCGCTCGACGAGACTCCGGATGAGCTCGGAGCGTACCCGCGGCTGACGGACGACCAGGTCGCGACACTCAAGGTCGGCGGCATGCGTCGATCGGTTCGCGCCGGCGAGGTGCTGATCCGAGAGGGCGAACCCAGCAACGACTTCCTCGTTATCCTCTCGGGCAAGGTCGCGATCATCGACGAGGGCGACGGAGCCGGCGAACGTCGGATACTGCGCGTGCACGGCCCCGGCCGATTCCTGGGCGAGCTCGGACTGCTGGAAGGCCAGGTGGCGTTCTTCACCGCCGAGGCGATCGAGGACGGCGAGATGCTCGTCGTCCCGGCCGACCGGGTGCGCGCGCTGGTTTCCCACGATCCCGTGCTCAGCGATCTGATCCTGCGCGCCTACCTGGTGCGGCGGCACCTGCTGATCGGGCTGGGTTCGGGATTCCGGATCATCGGCTCCCGCTATTCACCGGATACGTTGCGGCTTCGGCAGTTCGCCACGCGAAACCGATTGCCCCACAGATGGATCGATGTGGAGCAGGACGAACGGGCGGAGCAGCTGCTGCGCAGCCTGAACGTCGCCCCCGAGGACACTCCCGTCGTGATCTGGCACGGCGATAAGGTGCTGCGCAATCCCACGAGTGCGGAACTCGCCCGCATCGTCGGGCTTCCGGTCCCGGACTCGGTCCGGGACGCAGCCCAGGCCGTCTGCGACCTCGTCGTGGTGGGTGCGGGACCAGCCGGTCTGGCCGCGTCCGTGTACGGCGCCTCGGACGGGTTGAACACGGTGACACTGGAGTCGTTCGCCGCGGGCGGCCAGGCCAGCACCTCATCCCGGATCGAGAACTACCTCGGCTTCCCGGCAGGGATCTCCGGCGCCGAATTGGCGGAGCGAGCCGTGATCCAGGCCGGGAAGTTCGGCGCCCGCATCCTGGTGTCGGCGGAGGTGACCGGTGTGGGGTCCGAGGACGGCCACCACGTGCTCCGGCTGGCGGACGGCGGCACGGTTCGCGGCCGGGCCGTCGTGCTCGCCACCGGGGCGCGATACCGCAAGTTGGCGGTTCCGGGAATCGAGGTACTGGAGGGGACGAGCGTGTACTACGCCGCGACCCATCAGGAAGCGCGGATGTGCGGCACCGACCCGGTGGCCATCGTCGGCGGCGGCAACTCCGCCGGACAGGCCACCGTCTTTCTCGCCGACCGTGTCTCCCACGTTCACCTGCTCATCCGCGGCGGTGACCTCGGAAAGAGCATGTCCCGATACCTCGTCGACCAGATCGAGCGCCATCCGCGCGTGACCGTCCACCGGAATACCGAGATTCGCGAGGTCCACGGTGAGAAGTACCTCGACCAGATTGTGGTCGAGAACAATCACACGGGCGAACAGGACACCCTCCGGGTACACGCCCTGTTCGTCTTCATCGGCGCGGTGCCGCACACCGGGTGGCTGGCCGACACGATCGCACTCGACGACCACGGCTTCGTCCTCACGGGCGTGGACGCGGTCCACGCCCGTGAGGACGGCAACCAGTGGATCGGCGACCGGCCATCGAGGACGCTCGAAACAAGCTCGCCCGGCCTGTTCGCTGCCGGCGACGTCCGCACCGGCTCCGTGAAACGTGTCGCCTCCGCTGTCGGTGAGGGAGCGATGGCGGTTCGCCAAATCCATGAATACTTCGACAGGAGCTGACGACATGCCAGTAATGGGGACCGTGAAATTCCAGCAACTCTTCCGAGCAGCGGCCGGCCTACGAGTCGACCGGAACGATCTCAAGCGCTATACGGATTTCGTCGACGACAAGATCTACGATCTGATCCTCATCGGCAAGTCCTCGGCGAAGGCGAACCTGAGGGACGTGATCGAACCGTGGGACCTACCGATCACCAAGGGGCTGCAGGAGAGTATCCACCGGTTCGAGAAACTCGACCAGGAAATCGAACTCCAGTCTGTGCTCGATCAACTAACGGCCCGGCCGCCGTTGGACATGGCCCTCTCCGAGGCGACCGAGCAGCGACTGCCGCTGATCGCCGGAGGCTTGAGCGTGGCGCTGGCGCACACATTCGTCACGATTGAACCGGACCGTAGCAACCCAGGGACCGCCGAATGGAACGTCGCCTTCGACATCTTCCATCTCCTGCTCTGACCACCGCCCGCGCCCGGCGAACCAGTAGGTTCTGTCTCCCAATCTGGTGGATAGCTCCATTCAGGTCGTGTAGTGGTGCAACATGCTCTGCTGTGACGGGGCTGGTGGTTGATCGATACCGGTAGTTCATCTGGTCGCCGACGGGCACGGGCGGGGTTGGGCGGTCGTGCTCACCCCGGGTCAGGTGAACGACTCGCCGATGCTGGACCCGGTACGACAAACTGGCCATCACCTACCGCGCCGGAGTCGTTCTGGCCCTGATCATCGAACGGCCGAGAGCCGCCGGGCAGCCGTCGACACCATCACGTTGTCAGTCCGCGTGGTCGAATCGCTGGCGTTGCCGGGCCCCGTAGGCCGCCGCCTTCACGGCTTCGTCGTCCTCCATGCCTGATCCCAGCGCACCGCCCAGGGTCGCGACGGCGCCGACCAGCCAGGCCATCAGCAACAGCGTCGTCGATCCCGCGGGCCTGCCGGTGTTCTCGGTGACCATCTGCGGCGGGATCGTCCACCAAGCGGTCAGCAGCAACAGGACGAACAGCGCGGTGTGGAAGACGACGACGCCGATCGTCAGGGTGATGACCGTCGAGGCGTTGTACAGCACCGCGCGCTCTCGGGCGCCGCTCGATCCCGGACGTTCCCACAGCTTGTGTTCGATGATGAGCCAGGCGATCAGCGACGCGCTCGCCAGCACCGTCGCCGCGCTCAACCGCCACGGCCCCATCGTGGCCGACAGTTGCCACATCGTCGGATAGGCCAGGCTGACCGCCCCGGTCGCGAAGGCCGCCATCATCACCTTCGACATGCCGGTCACCAAACGCCACGGCCGGTTGGCATAGACCATGCCCGCGAGCAGCCGCAGACGAGACAGGGCCGAGGGCGCGAGATAATGGACGACATCGTCGTCCTGCACCCGCTCGAGCCGCTTCGCCGGTGCGTGCTGTTCCCTGGAGCGGCCGGTCACCTCGGCCACGACGGTTCGCGCCAGGTCCCGTACCCGGCGCTCGATGAACGCACCGCCCAACCCCGGGATGGAGATCACCGCGAAGCGGTCCGGCACGCTGATGTCGGCCAGTACTGGCGTCGTTCCCTGGCGCCGGGGCAGATCGGTGAGGTAGATAACGACGTCCTCGGTCTCCCCACCCGGGTCGATGGCTCCGACGACCTTCGAGAACTCGGTGTCCTCATCGATCGGGTAGGCATGACACCGCACCGACACATCCCGAGCGCCGGATGCGGCCCCGTCGCTCCGAGTGCTCGACAGCGAATCGGACAGATGTTCGGCGATCGCCGCTGGGGCCCCGGGATCGGCGATCAGCAGAATTGACGACTGTTTCCCTGCCATGGGCGCCGCCTACCCTCGCCGCAAGCGGCCAAACGCCCCCGGTTTCACGCACACGCACGCCCGAGACCTCACGGCA
>NZ_BDCK01000060.1 GCF_001613465.1 Nocardia niwae NBRC 108934 = DSM 45340
TCCAGCCGATCGGACCGCGCCCGGTCGTGTAGCGCCTCGCTCGCGTTCGCCCGCGCGGCGAACTCCGGGGTCGGCGGGTAGGCGATGGTGGCGTCGCGGTCATCGGTGGTTGCGCTGGTCACGCGAGATCTCCTAACGAAAGAGCAAGGGGGGCGAGGTATGCCGGGCAGCGATCAGTGCACCACCGCTTTCTCCGCGCCGACGCCGGTGAGCGAGCGGACCTCCATCTCCGCCGCCTTGGCCGGATCCTCGGACCTGCCACCGGCGAAGGTTCCGATGACGCCGAGCAGGAACGCCAGCGGGATGGAGACGATGCCCGGGTTGGACAGCGGGAACCAGTCGAAGTCCATGCCGGGCAGCATGGCGGTCTTGTTGCCGGAGACCGCGGGGGAGAACACGATCAGCACGATTGTCGAGATCAGGCCGCCGTACATGCTCCACAGCGCGCCGGTGGTATTGAACCGCCGCCAGAACAGCGAGTACAGGATGGTCGGCAGGTTCGCCGACGCCGCGACCGCGAACGCCAGCGCCACCAGGAACGCGACGTTCTGCCCGTTGGCCAGGATGCCGAGGGCGATGGCCAGAACGCCGATCACCACGGCGGTGATCCGGGAGACCCGGACCTGTTCGCGCTCACCGGCTTTGCCGCGCTTGATGACGTTGGCGTAGATGTCGTGGGCGAACGATGCCGACGCCGTGATGGTCAGGCCCGCGACCACCGCGAGGATGGTGGCGAAGGCGACCGCGGAGATCACGCCGAGCAGCACCACGCCGCCGAGTTCGAAGGCCAGCAGCGGCGCCGCCGAATTCTGCCCGCCCGCGGCCGCCAGGATGCGGTCGGGCCCGACGATCGCCGCCGCGCCGTAGCCCAATACCAGGGTGAACAGGTAGAACGCGCCGATCAGGCCGATCGCCCAGACCACCGAGCGCCGCGCCTCTTTGGCGGTGGGCACGGTGTAGAAGCGCATCAGCACGTGCGGCAGACCCGCGGTACCGAGCACCAGTGCCAGACCGAGGGACAGGAAGTTGAGCTTGGAGGTCTCGCTGCCGCCGTACTGTGCGCCGGGAGCGAGGACGTCACGTGCGGCGACGGCCTTGTTCGACGATTCGGAGACCGCTTCCTGCGCGGAGCCGAGGATGTCGGAGACGTTGAAACCGAACTTGGCGAACACCATGACGGTCATCAGCGCGGCGCCAACGATCAGCAGCACGGCCTTGATGATCTGCACCCACGTGGTGCCCTTCATGCCGCCGACCAGCACGTACACGATCATCAGCACGCCGACCACGGCGATCACGACGGACTGCCCGGCCTTGTCGGAGATGTCCAGCAGCAACGCGACGAGCCCGCCCGCGCCCGCCATCTGCGCGAGCAGGTAGAACAGCGACACGGTGAGCGTGGACAGCGCGGCGGCGGTGCGCACCGGGCCTTCCTTCAGCCGGAAGCTCAGCACGTCGGCCATGGTGAATTTGCCGGTGTTGCGCAGCATCTCGGCGACCAGCAGCAGTGCGACCAGCCAGGCGACGAGGAACCCGATGGAGTAGAGAAATCCGTCGTAGCCGTAGACCGCGATGGCGCCCGCGATGCCGAGGAAGCTCGCGGCCGACAGATAGTCGCCCGCGATGGCGACGCCGTTCTGCGGGCCGGAGAAGCCGCGCCCGCCGGTGAAGTAGTCGGCGGCGGTGGCATTGTTCCGGCTGGCCCGGATCACCACGATCATCGTGAACGCGACGAAGACGCCGAAGATGGCGATATTGGCGACCGGGTTGCCGACCGTCGCGGCGGCGGCATAGGTGTGCACGGTGTTCACGCTCGTTCTCCCTCGAGGTAGCCGCGGATCTTCGCCGCCCGCGGATCCAGTTCCCGGTTGGCGAACCGGACGTACAGCGCGGTGATGGCGAAGGTGGACACGAATTGACCGAGGCCGAGCAGCAATCCGACGTTGACGTTCCCGAATACTCGATGGCTCATGAAGTCGTGGGCGTAGGCGCCGAGCAGGACGTAACCGAGGTACCAGAGCAGGAACAACGCTGTCATCGGAAACACGAAGCGGCGCAAGCGCATTCGCAGTTCCTGGAATTGGGGGCTCGCCTGGACTTCGGCGAATTCTGCTGCGCTCGGCGCTCGCCGCGGGGCGGTGTCGTCGAGTTCGGTACTGGTCATGATGGTCCTACCAAGTGACGTGGCTTACTTCTCGAGGACGGTAAGCCAGACCTGGGGGCCGCCAATAGGCTGTGGCGTGGGTCACGCCGTGAAGGTGTCCGAATCTGCGGTGAGCGGTCGACGCCGCGCGACGAACGGTCGGCCGGGAGTGCGGTCCTCGATCAGTCCGAGCGCAGACTGCGCTCGCGATCGGCGCCCATGCCCAGTCGTTCCGGTGCGTGCATCCGGACGAAGATCCGGCTCACCGCCCTGGTCTCCAGCCCCCGGGTGAACGAGCTGACCAGCGCCATGGTGGCGAACGCCAGCGGCACGCTGATCGCGGCCGGATAGCCGAGCAGCGCCGCGGGCCAGCCGCCCGCCGCTTCGTCGGAGAATCCGCCGGTCACCGAGACGGCGGTGGCGGTCCCCGCGGCGAGCCCGCCCGCGATCAGGCCGGCCGCCGCGCCCGTCGCGGTCAGCCCGCGCCACCAGATGCCCAGCACCAGCAGGGGACACAGCGTGGAGGCAGCCACCGCGAAGGCGAGGCCGACGGTGCGCGACAGATCCAGCGACACCACCGTCAGCGACAGTGCCAGCGGAACCGAGCCCGCGACCAGCGCCGCGGTGCGGAAGTCCCGGATCCGCCCGCGCAGCATGTCGGTGCTGAGCACACCCGCGATGCTCACCAGCAGTCCCGAGGAGGTGGACAGGAACGCGGCGATCGCGCCCGCCGCGGCCAGCGCCGCGAGCAACTGACCCGGCAGCCCGGCGACCACCGAGCCGGGCAGCAGCACCACCGCGGCGTCGGAGGTCCCCGTGATCAACAGCTGCGGCACGTACAGCCGGGCGAACGCGCCCAGCAGGACAGGGAACAGGTAGAACAGTCCCACCAGACCGATCACCGCGAGCGCTGTCGCGCGCGCGGCCCGCCCGTCGGGGTTGGTGTAGAAGCGCACCAGCACGTGCGGCAGACCCATGGTGCCGAGGAAGGTCGCGAGGATCAGCGAATAGATCTGGTAGGCCGGATGCGGTCCACCCAGGCCGCCGCCCGGCGCGAGCCAGCCCGCTCCGTCGGCAGGGGCGCCCGCGACCACAGGCACCGCGGCCCCCGCTTCGAGCACCAACCGCGTGCCCGCCGCCAGTTCGTGCGTGCCGGGTGCGAGCGGAACCGGGCCGTCGACCACCTGCTCGTCCAGGGTTCCGGTGATGGAGACCCGCTGCGGCGCGTTGACCCGCACCACCACGTCGGTGCTCACGTCGACGGTCGTGCGTTCGGACACCACCGGCGGGGCGGGCGCGCCCAGTTCTCGCTCGTCGGCCAGGAAGTGCCCGAGCAGCACCAGCGCCGGCAGCGCCACCGCGGTCAGCTTCAACCAGTACTGGAACGCCTGGACCAGCGTGATCGAGCGCATCCCGCCGCCGACCACGTTGGCGATCACGATCGCCCCCACCGCCACCGCGCCCACCCAGTCCGGAACCCCGAGCAGGATGTGCAGTGTCAGGCCGGCTCCTTGGAACTGCGGGATGAGATACACCGCGCAGACGAGCACCACGACGGTGGCCGCGAGCCTGCGCAAACGTACTGAGCTCAGCCGGAATTCGGCGAAGTCGGGCACGGTGTACGCGCCGGAGCGGCGCAGCGGGGCCGCGACGAACAGCAGCAGCGCGAGGTATCCGGCGGTGAAGCCCACGGGGTACCACAGCGCGTCCGCGCCGTATTTCGCGATCAACCCGGCCACGCCGAGAAACGAAGCGGCCGAGAGGTACTCGCCGGAGATCGCGGCGGCGTTCCAGCGGGGGCCCACGCTGCGCGAGGCGACGAGGAAATCCGAGGTGGTGCGGGCCAGCCGCACGCCGTACGCGCCGATCGCGACCGTCGCCAGCGCCGCGAGAATCAGCGCCGCCACCGTCAGCGCGGGGGCCGTGCCCGGCATCATGGCGTGTCTCCGGGCAGGCCGGATGGATCGGTGCGATACGGCCCCGAGGCATCCCGACCGGTGGGCGAGTACAACGATGCGGGCGGCGGCGTGGGCGTCGCGCCCGACGCTCGGGCGCACCTCGAGGCGGGTCGACCGGATCCGCGTGGTACCCGGGTTCTGGTGATGTTCCGGCCGGTGGGCGGGCGAAACTGTTCGGTGCGCGACGCGGCCCGCGCCGTCGGTGTGGTCGAAACACCCCCACCCGATGAGGATCGTGACGGTCTCCCGGTCCACCGGCTCGGCCGGGACGTTCGTGCGCCCGCCGCCGGGCGTGAATGATCGCGTGCGTCGTCCGCGCGGGCGAAGCCCGTCGTCCGCACCGGGGCAAGGTTTCGCACCGGGCGCATCATCAGACCTCGGCGAATGGGAGAGCGCAGCGGTTCGGTGCGTGATGCGACCTGTGTCGCGGGTGTGGTCGAAGCGCCCCTACCCGAAGAAACTCGCCCCGGTCGCCGGAGCGACCATTTCCCGCCGGGCGTTCGGGATGTCGGTGCGCCGATGAGGCGTGGATGGTCACGCGTCACATGCGGACGGGCGAAGCCGGGCGTCCGCGCCGTGGCAGGAATCGGGGCCGGGCGCACGGTCAGTCCTCGGCCAGTTCGAGGAAATCCTGTTCGTTGCGTTCGGCCAGGCGCACATATGTCCGTCCGATCAGGAACAGCGCCGGGTATACCGCGCCGCCGAGCAACAGCCACGGCAAACGGATGCCGAGCACCGTCATCGCGCCGATCGAACCGGTGCGGAACAGCACCGGCAGCGCGCACAGCAGCGCGCTCGTCACCAGGCCCACGCGCAGTGCGAGCCCCAGTTGCGCGCGGATGAGCCCGCCGATGAGCGCTTCACCGAACTCGGTCTGCTCGGCGACCTCCACCCGCGTGCGTATCCGCCGCGCGCCCCGTCGCTCGGAGAGCACGACGCGCTTGCGCGCCGGACGCTGCGGCGCGGTCACTGGTTGCCCCAGCGTTGCCGAGGCCGATGCACCAGCCGCTGTTTCAGCTCGCGCACCTGTCTTCGGCTGACCGGCAGTTCGACCGCCTGCGCGTCGCCCTCGGCCCGCAGGCACACCACGGTGCCGGAACCCACCGTGCGCAGCCCGGTGACCAGCCGCAACGCCACCAGATACGAGCGGTGCACCCGCAGGAAGCCCGCGTCGTGCCAGCGGGCCTCCAACGCCGACAACGGAATCCGCACCAGATGCGATCCCCTGCTCGTGTGCAATCGCGCGTAGTCACCGTCGGCTTCCACCCAGCTCACGCTCGACCGCGGCACCAGCGTCGTGACCCCGCCCAGCTCCACGGGAATGACTTCGCTGGGATCGGCGCGCGCGTCGGCGGCGGGCGGCTGCGGCGTGCTGCGCGCCGAGACGATGCGCCGCACCGCCTCCGCGAGCCTGGCCTCGCGCAGCGGCTTGAGCAGGTAGTCCACCGCGCCGAGGTCGAACGCCGCGATCGCGCGGTCGTCGTGCGCGGTCACGAAGACCACCGCGGGCGGATTGGCGAACTCCGACAGGATGCCCGCCAGCTCCATGCCGTCCAGGCCGGGCATGTTGATGTCCAGGAACACCGCGTCGACCGGGTGCGCGCGCAGCACCCGCAGCGCGCTGGTGGCGTCGCCCGCCGCGTGGATCTCCTCGATCTCGCTGCGCGCGCGCAGCAGATACACCAGCTCGTCCAGAGCGGGTTTCTCGTCGTCCACGGCGAGCACGCGCAGCGCGCCCGCCGCGTTGCCGGTAACGCGGGTCACAATCGCTCCATCGTAGGCTCCCGTGTCTGGCCGCCGACCGGGTGTCGACGGCGGACGCGCCAGGCTCGGGCTGTCGCGTGCGTCGATGCGGTGGCCGAGCAGTGGTTGCGGATGTTGTGTGGCGTACCGATGTGGTGGCTCGATATTTGTCGTCGGTGTGAGCTGTGCGGCTGGGGGTGGCGTGCGTTGGTGTCGTGGTCGGGTGCCGTGTCGCACGAGTCGAGTGCTTGGGAGTTGTAGCGCCGGATTACTGCTCGGTGTGTCGTGAGCGCAGGTGCTGTGTGGCGCACCGGGTCTCTTTCCGGATGCTCGTCGCTTGCTGGAGCCGTGCCGTCAGGCGTTGCGCGCGTCGGTCTCGTGCTCGGATACGCGTCGTCGGCCGTTCCCGGGTGTTGCGCGGGCCGGTCTCAGGGCCGGATGCCCGCGCGGAATTTGGGCACGCGCAAGCTGACCTTCGTGCCCGCGTCGGGGGCGGTTTCCACGACCAGGCCGTAATCGTCACCGAAGGCCGCGCGTAATCGGTCGTCGACATTGGCCAGCCCGACGTGCGCGGCCTCTCCGGACCCGGCGGGGCCCGTCCCGGTGTCGACGGCGTCCAGTGCGCCGGAGCGCAGGAGATCCGGGTCCATGCCGACGCCGTCGTCCTCGACGCTGATCACGCAGTCGGTGCCCGCGTCGGTGGCGACGATGCTGACGGTGCCGCCGTGGGCGGTGCCCGCCAGCCCGTGCCGCACCGCGTTCTCCACCAGCGGCTGCAGCGCGAGGAAAGGCAGGACCACGCCGAGCACCTCGGGCGCGATCCGCAGCCTGACCTGCAGCGCGTCACCGAAACGGGCGCGTTCCAGCGCGAGGTACCGCTCGATGTTGCGCAGCTCGTCCGACAGCACCGTGAATTCGCCCGCGGCGCGGAAGGAGTACCGGGTGAAGTCGGCGAACTCGAGGATCAGCTCGCGGGCCCGCGCCGGGTCGGTGCGGACGAACGAGGCGATGGTGTTCAGCGCGTTGTAGATGAAGTGCGGGCTGATCTGGGCCCGCAGCGCGCGCACCTCGGCTCGGTCCAGCCGGGCCCGCGACGCGTCCAGCTCGGCCAGTTCGAGCTGTCCGCAGGCGTACCGGGCCACCTCGGCGACCGCGCCCAGCCGGCCCGGTCCTGGCTGTCCGGTGCTCACCACGCCCAGGACGCCGGCCACGCCGTTGGATTCGATCAGCAGCGGTTGCGCGATCAGCGTGCGCCCCGCGTGTTCGCCGCGGCCCGGCCCGGCGACCAGTACCGGACGTTCGCCCGCGACGGCGCGCTCGGCGGCTTCGCCGAAGGATTCGGCCAGCTCCGCGTGCGGTCCGTCCCAGGCGAGCAGGGTGCCGCCGGGATCGGCCAGCGCGAGCGCCTCGGCGCCGGTGAGCGCGCGCAGGTGCGGCGCCGCCTCCCGGGCGGACTGCTCGGTCAGCCCGCGCCGCAGCGGCACCGCCGCCAGCGACGCGATGTGCAGCGCCGAATGCACCGCTCGCTCGGCGGGGGTGGTCACCACTCTGCGGGTGCGCGACCAGATCAGCAGCGCACCGGCGATCAGTGCCGCCGCGGTCACGACGGCGAGTGCGGTGGTCATGGCGGGCAGCGGCGCGGAGACTCCATGCGCCGATTATCGCGTCGGCCCGCGCACGTGCCGCACGGGTGGCGGCCGCCGCGCCGTCGCCTGAGCGAGGGCGCGGTCCGGCCTGGGAAACTCAGCCCTGGTACTTCGGCACCGTGAACTCGACGGTTCCCGGGTCGGGGAAGTGCGCGGGGCCGATGCTGACCGTGCCCGTGAACTGTCCGATCCCGGGGGTGAACAGCGCGGAGTGGCCGCTGTTGCCCCAGTAGCCCGGGCCCTGCGCGACGACCTGGAACGCGCCTTCCTGACCGGTGTCGACGTTGTGCCAGTTGAGCGTGATGGGCAGCGTGCACGGCCCGGCGCCGACCAGCGTCACGCCCACGGTGAACGCCGCTTGGTTGGGGTAGGCGTTGCCGTTGATCGACATCTCCACCTGACCCACGCACGGTCCTTGGGCCAGCGTGTACACGGTGGCGAATTTGCCGCCCGGGCCCGCTGCCGCGGGCGCGGCCGTCGCGACCAGTGCCGCGAACGCAGCGACGGGAGCGACCAACAGCGCTGTCGTCGAATTCATCGAACCTCCACGATTTCGGGAAAACACTTCTCTGCCATGCTCTTCCGTCCCCGAAAACGCGCCCTGCACCGTCGTGGGGAGGGAAGCAGAGCCTACCGCCGTGCCACGGCCGTCGTTCGCGGGTTCCGGCATTCGGCGTGAGCACGACACTCGCGGAAATCAGCCATCCCTACGGCGAGTCGCCAGGACGCGCCGGTGATCTTCACCACCGACACGCCGGGGGCCGGAGTGACGCCAGCGCGCCGGTCCGAAGCAGTCGGTGGGCCCGCCTAGAATCGGTCCAGCCAACCCCCGTCGAGACCTTGGGAGGAAGGACCGTCTTGGCCGCCTCGTCCGGATCGTTCGTCCATCTGCACAACCACACCGAGTACTCCATGCTCGATGGTGCGGCCAAGATCTCGCCACTGTTCACCGAGGCGAAACGGCTGGGGATGAACGCGGTCGGGATGACCGACCACGGCAATATGTACGGCGCCTCGGAGTTCTACAACTCGGCCAAGAAGCACGACATCAAGCCGATCATCGGCATCGAGGCCTACATCGCGCCCGCCTCCCGGTTCGAGACCAAGCGCGTGCAGTGGGGCGATCCCAGCCAGAAGGGCGACGACGTCTCCGGCTCCGGCGCCTACACCCACATGACCATGGTCGCCGAGAACGCGACCGGCCTGCGCAACCTGTTCAAGCTCTCCTCGCTGGCCTCCATCGAGGGCCAGCTCGGCAAATGGGCGCGCATGGACGCGGAGATCATCGCCCAGTACGCCGAGGGCATCATCGCCACGACCGGCTGCCCCTCCGGTGAGGTGCAGACCCGCTTGCGCCTCGGCCACGATCGTGAGGCGCTGGAGGCCGCGGCCAAGTGGCAGGAGATCTTCGGCAAGGACAACTTCTTCCTCGAGATCATGGACCACGGCCTTTCCATCGAGCGCCGGGTCCGCGAGGGATTGCTGAACGTCGGCAAGCAGCTGGGCATTCCGGCGCTGGCCACGAACGACTGCCACTACGTCACCAAGGATCAGTCCGCCAACCACGAGGCGCTGCTGTGCGTGCAGACCGGCAAGACGCTGTCGGACCCCACGCGGTTCAAGTTCGACGGTGACGGCTACTACCTGAAGTCCGCCGAGGAGATGCGCGCGCTGTGGGACGCCGAGGTCCCCGGCGCCTGTGACAACACGGTGCTGATCGGCGAGCGGGTGCAGTCCTACGACGACGTGTGGGCCTTCAAGGACCGCATGCCGATCTTCCCGGTGCCCGAGGGCGAGGACCAGGATTCCTGGCTGCGCAAGGAGGTCGACCGCGGCCTGGCGCGCCGGTTCCCCGGCGGTGTGCCCGAGGAGTACTACACCCGGGCCTACTTCGAACTCGACGTCATCAAGCAGAAGGGCTTCCCCGCCTACTTCCTCGTCGTCGGCGACCTGGTCAAGCACGCGCGGGAAGTCGGCATCCGGGTCGGCCCCGGCCGTGGTTCGGCGGCCGGTTCGCTGGTGGCCTACGCGCTCGGCATCACCAATATCGACCCGCTGCCGCACGGCCTGCTGTTCGAGCGGTTCCTCAACCCGGAGCGCCCGTCCGCGCCCGATATCGATATCGACTTCGACGATCGCCGCCGCGGTGAGATGGTCCGCTACGCCACCGAGAAGTGGGGGACCGACCGGGTCGCCCAGGTGATCACCTTCGGCACCATTAAAACCAAGGCCGCGATCAAGGACTCGGCGCGCGTCCAGTTCGGCCAGCCCGGGTTCGCCATCGCCGACCAGATCTCCAAGGCGCTGCCGCCGCCGATCATGGCCAAGGACATCCCGCTGTCGGGCATCATGGATCCCGATCACGAGCGGTACAAGGAGGCCGCCGAGGTCCGCGAGCTCATCGGCAACAACCCGGACGTGGCCAAGATCTACGAGACCGCGCGCGGCCTCGAGGGCCTGATCCGCAACGCCGGTGTGCACGCCTGCGCGGTGATCATGTCCTCCGAGCCGTTGATGGACGCCATCCCGGTGTGGAAGCGGCCCCAGGACGGGGCGATCATCACCGGTTGGGACTACCCCTCTTGCGAGGCCATCGGCCTGCTGAAGATGGACTTCCTCGGCCTGCGCAACCTCACCGTCATCGGCGACGCGCTGGACAACATCAAGGCCAACCGCGGCATCGACCTGGACATGGACAACCTGCCGCTGGACGATCCCGCGACCTACGAATTGCTCTCCCGCGGTGACACGCTCGGCGTCTTCCAGCTCGACGGCGGCCCCATGCGCGACCTGCTGCGCCGCATGCAGCCCACCGGCTTCAACGACATCGTCGCCGTGCTCGCGCTGTACCGGCCCGGCCCGATGGGCATGAACGCGCACAACGACTACGCCGACCGCAAGAACGGGCGGCAGCCGATCAAGCCGATCCACCCCGAGCTGGAAGAACCGCTCAAGGACATCCTCGCCGAGACCTACGGCTTGATCGTCTACCAAGAGCAGATCATGTTCATCGCGCAGAAGGTCGCCTCCTACTCGATGGGCAAGGCCGACGCGCTGCGCAAGGCCATGGGCAAGAAGAAGCTCGAGGTGCTCGAGGCCGAGTACAAGGGTTTCCACGAGGGCATGACGGCGAACGGCTTCTCCGAGGCCGCGGTAAAGGCGTTGTGGGACACCATCCTTCCCTTCGCCGGTTACGCGTTCAACAAGTCGCACGCCGCCGGCTACGGCCTGGTCTCGTTCTGGACGGCCTACCTCAAGGCCAACTATCCGGCCGAGTACATGGCGGGCCTGCTCACCTCGGTCGGTGACGACAAGGACAAGGCCGCGGTCTACCTGTCGGACTGCCGCCGCCTCGGCATCACCGTGCTGCCGCCGGACGTCAACGAGTCCGAGCAGAACTTCGCCTCCGTCGGCAAGGACATCCGCTTCGGTCTCGGCGCGGTGCGCAACGTCGGCGCGAACGTGGTGTCCTCGATCATCCAGGCGCGCAAGGAGAAGTCGAAGTTCACCGATTTCTCCGACTACCTGAACAAGATCGACGCGATCGCCGCGAGCAAGAAGGTCACCGAATCGCTCATCAAGGCAGGCGGCTTCGATTCGCTCGGGCACCCGCGCAAAGGCCTGATGCTGATCCACTCCGATGCCATCGACGCCGTGATGGCCACCAAGAAGGCCGAGGCGATCGGCCAATTCGACCTGTTCGGTGGACTGGACGCGGACGAGTCGGTGACCTCGGTGTTCAACGTGAAGGTGCCCGACGAGGAGTGGGAATCCAAGCACCGGCTCGCGCTGGAGCGGGAGATGCTCGGCCTGTACGTCTCCGGCCATCCGCTCAACGGCGTCGAGCACGTCCTCGCGGCGCAGGCCGACACGCAGATCCCCGCCATCCTGGAAGGCGACATCAAGGACGGCACCCAGGTGACCGTCGGCGGCATCCTGGCCTCGGTGAACCGGCGCATCAACAAGAACGGCCTGGCCTGGGCGTCGGCCCAGCTGGAAGACCTCACCGGTGGCATCGAGGTGCTGTTCTTCCCGCAGTCGTACTCGGTGTACGGGATGGACGTCGTGGAAGACGCCGTCGTGCTGGTCAAGGCCCGCGTATCGGTCCGCGACGACCGGATCTCGCTGATCGCCAACGATCTCGCCGTGCCCGATCTGTCCGCCGTCGGCGTCGCGAAGCCGCTCGCGGTCACCATCACCACCCGGATGTGCACCCCGGACAAGATCGGCGAACTCAAGCGGGTCTTGTCCCGGCACCCCGGCACCTCGGATGTCCACATCCGCCACGTCGGCGCCCGAGACAAGACCACGCTGCTGAAACTCGACGACCGTCTGCGAGTTTCACCGTCCTCGGCACTGATGGGCGATTTGAAGGCGCTGCTGGGGCCGGGCTGTCTGGCGAGCTGACCGGCGGCGATCAACGGCGACCGCTTGCGGGCGCTGTCGTGGCCGCCGGTGCGACCGCATGGCGCGGTGTGTCGCGGGTGATGGTCAGCGGCCGAGCTCCTGCAGCGCAGGCCACGCTGAGGTGACGGCCCTCGCCGTGATCGGTAACCGTTGAGGTGCGAGGCGAGCTCGTCGCGCTGCGCGGGCTGCGGCGGCGAACGTGCCTTGTAATTTCCAAGTATCGGGAACGAGGGCCCGGCGGCCGGAAAGGCTCGTCCGCCGGGCACTGCGCCGTGCGTCAGCTCTCGACCGGAAGTCCGGCACCGGTCCAGTCTTGGATGCCTTCTCGGTACTTCCGGACATTGGTGTAGCCGAGAGCCTCCAGCTTGGTCGCCACGTGCTGGCTGTTGGAGCAGGCGGCATTCGAGCAGTAGGTGACGATCGCGGCGTCCTTCGCAGGAAGCAGCTGCGGAGCCTTCGTTTCCACATCGGCTTCGTTCAGGTTGAGCGCGCCGGGAAGATGTGACTTGGCGTAGTACTCGGCGCCGAGCGCGTCGATGACGGTCACCGAACCCGCCTCGATCTGTTCGGCGAGCTCCTGGCGAGTGATCAGTTCGGTCATGGCGGCGCCTCCTAGGGACGAAACTTTATGTGCGTGCGCACGCTATTATATGTGTGCGTGTGCACGCAACCCCTATGCTCGGCAGGTGCCCTATTCCGTGAACCCTTCTCATCCGGCCGTCCGTGCGTGGTCAGCGCTGCTTCAGGTGCACGCCAAGCTGGTGCCGGAGCTGGACGCGGAACTGCGTCGCGCCGCCGCGCTGCCGCTGAGCTGGTACGACGTGCTTCTGGAACTCGACGGTCCGCAGCGGCTGCGGGTGAGCGATCTCGGCGAGCGGGTTGTGCTCAGCCGGACTCGGGTGAGTCGCCTGGTCGGCGAGCTGGAGTCGCACGGTTTGGTGCGCCGTGAGCCCAATCCGGACGACGGGCGTTCAGCGTTCGTGAGCATCACCGAGTCCGGTCGGCGGCGGCTGCGGGAGGCTGCTCCGCACTACTCGGCCGGGATCGAACGCCGGTTCAGCGACCTCGCCCCGGACGAACTCGAAGCCTTGGCTGGGGCGCTGCGCAAGGCGCTGGGCCCGGTCCGCCTGCCCGATCCGAAGCGCTAGCGATCTGATCCGGCACGTCCAGCGCGCCGTTGCGGAAAACACGCCGCCGAGTGCGAGCCGCCGAGATCGCCTGCCCGCTGACTGTTCGAGTGCCCGTCTGCGACACCTCCGAAGCAGTACCTGCTCGCGGTGACCGGCAGCGGCGGCGCGACCGTGGTCTTCCCCGGCGTCGGCACCGTTGCGGCCATCGCCGCGATGAGCGTGGTGACTTCTCATGCAGGCGTCGGCAGTGTTCACTCCGGGGTAGCCTCGGCCAGGCGCAACGGCTCGAATTTCGCACGGTCGGAGGACTCGACGTCGGCAGCAGGGGGACGTGTTCGCCGGTCGCCGATAGCGACTCCGAGGCGCTGCTCGGCACCCGAGCCACCGGCGGGTCGCATGGTCAGGAATCAAGCCACTCCTCGATCTCGGTGAGATTCGCGGCGGAGACGACCACGTCGCCATATTCGGCGTCCAGCAGTTTCCAGTCGTGCGGTGCGGCGGGATCGCGGACCAAGCAATAACCCGATCGTATAGCCCGGTCGGTGAGTCCCGAGAGCCGTCCGGCCGGACCTTCTTCGGTTCTGTTCATGAGGGGTTGCTCCATGGGCGATGTCGGCGGGTGGAGTCCGGTGTGATGCGCCCGGCGGCGACCAGCGCGGCGAACGCGGCGCGCTTGCGGGGGCAGTCGTGGTCGCGGTGCAGTTGCATGGCGTGGTGTGCTGTGGTGATGGTCAGCGGCTGGGTGGGTGTAGCGCATGTCCACGCTTCCGGCCACTGGAGTGGGGACAACGAACGAGATTGCTCAGCAGTGGTATTGCGCCGAGAGGCAGGGCGACGTGGCTGGTCGGACGGCCATACGCATCCCACTCCGAGCAGCACCGCGCCGCATCCGGCGAATACCGTCACGATGGTGGACAGCACGGTCCCTACTTCCACCCTCGCTCACCGCCGGCAGCCGTCGCCCGAACCGGCGCGCAGGTCCTCGGCGAGCTTGCTCAATCCTTGGAGAACCTGCTGGAACGTCCGAGGCTCCGGCGCGCCGTCGGCTTGGGCTGGATGGTCGGCGCGGACCATGGGAAAGGCGATGCCCCGCCGGTGGGCGCGTTCCCGAGGGCTCAGCTGCTGCGGCACGATCCGGCCGCGCCGCACGAGGGTGTAGTAGGCGACCCACTTCCACGCACACCGATCGACCCGGCATTCCCGGTGCAGCCGCATCTGCCGATGCGCCAATTCCACCTCGGCCGAACCACAAATACTCGGCGGCGCGACAACCCAACCCTCCTCACCATTCCCACACAACAACTTCCGCATCCTTCCTCGCCCACCCGGGGCGGTGACGTCGAGTGGCACATGGCTGCGGCATTTGGCGAGAGAGTTCTCCACCATGTGCCGTTGATCTTGATGTGCGTGGCCCAGCGCCCGCAGGATTCGGACTTGTGTGATGGGGAGGCTTCCCTGTCGCTCGGCCATGCGGCTATGTTGCTGCAGGCCAACAGCATCCGGGCTGGAAAAACGGACGGTCCGATGAAGTCGGCCATTCGCGCAGAGTCCGGACCGGTGTACACGTAGTTCGGCGTCCGAAACGGACCGGATCCTGGGCCGTTTCGGACCGAGCAGGGGAAAAGGGGAGCGATGGGGAAGGACGATCAGCCTGGTTCGACATTGCCGCGTCGGCAGCTCGGGCGGGCATTGCGGGAGGCGCGAGAAGGTGCAGGGTTCACGCTCGAGCGCGCCGCTCAGCTCATGGAGATGGGCAAGACCTCGGTCGGCAGGATCGAGAAGGGGCAGAACGACAAGGTCAGGCTGCGTGACGTGGAGGCGTTCGGCAAGTTGTACGGGCTCGACGTGGAACAGATCGAGCAGCTGAAAGCCCTTGCGCAGCAGACGCCTACGAAATCGTGGTGGCAGGCGTCGCGCAACCTGATTGTGCCTGGTTTCAACACATATCTCGGGCTTGAAACCGGCGCCTCAGGAATTTCTATGTACCAACCGCTTGTTGTTCCAGGTCTACTGCAAGTAGCGGATTACGCTCGAGTGATCGAGCGGCCGTATCTTCCGAATGACACCCAGGAGGATATCGAACGCCGCGTAGCACTGCGGTTGCGGCGGGCGGCAATCTTGACGAGGCGAACCAGCCCTGTAAAGGCTGAGTTTGTGGTGCACGAGGGAGTTCTGCATACGATCGTGGGATCGCGCGCGGTCATGGCTGCGCAACATCGGCATATGGCAGACATGAGCACGCTCCCGAACGTCACCGTGCGGATACTTCCTTTCACGGCTGGGTTTCCGGGCGACTGCGTTCCCGTACTGCCCTACATCATGCTCGATTTTCCAGTGCACGGCCCTGGGGCCGGTGCCGAGCCCTCGGTCATCTACGCCGAAAACAACACCGGGGTAATGTTTTTCGAAGACGACGGCGACGTTCAGCGCTACCGAAGCATTCACGAAACGATTCGGTGCGCCGCGCTGGAGGAACAAGCGTCGAGAGATCTGCTCCGGCAGGTGGCAAGGAGATATGAACAGTGACCATCGACCTATCCGACTCTAAATGGTTCAAGTCGACACATAGCGGCACGGCGAACGAGTGCGTCGAAGTTGCTTGGCTCGAGGCCGGGCACGTCGGCGTTCGCGATTCGAAGAACCCGACCGGCCCGGCGTTGACCTTCGCGCCGGGCCAGTGGGATGCCTTCGCGGCCGGGATCCGTGGCGGGGAGTTCGACCGACCGGCGTGAACGGGTTTCCACGCCGGACAACAGCGGCCCTGCGCCCGATCTGTTACGTCAAGCCAGGCCCGCTTAAGTCAAGCCAGGCCCGCTGCCTGTGGGGGGGAGTTATCCCACGTCGGCCAGCACCGGGGCAGGCGCGGCGGCCGACGCTCGCGCTTCCTCCTTGCGATGCAGAGCATGGCTGCCCGCCACCACGCCGAGTGCGGCCACGCCGAGAACTACGCCGATCCACGCGACCGCCGGGTAGCCGAGGCCCGCGCCGATGGCGAGGCCGCCGAGCCAGGGGCCTGTGGTGATGCCGATGTTGAAGGCGGAGATGTTGGTGGCCCCCGCCAGGGTGGGCGCGTCGCCCGCGAGGGTGAAGACGCGGCTGTTGAGGGTCGGGTTGATGCCGAAGCCGAACGCGCCCAACAGGAACGACAGCAGCACGACGGGCACGGTGTGTTCCATGGTGAGGGCGAGCAGGGCGGAGGTGAGCACGCCGCCGGTGATGCCGACGGACAGGCTGGTGAGCGGGCGAGTGTCGGCGGTGCGCCCACCGAGGACGATGCCGAGTAACGCGCCGAGCCCGTAGATGCCGAGCACCGCCGGAATCCAGCCGTCCGCCATGCCGGTGGTGCGCGACAGTAGAGCGCCGAGGTAGGCGAAGGTGACCATCAGCGCGGCGATGGAGAGCGCGGTGGTGGCGTACGACAGCCACAGCGCGGGACGCGTCATCGTCCGCAGTTCGGTGCGCAGCGGCGGCGGCGCGTCGGTCCGTCCGCCGGGAATCTTCGCCAGCACGCCGATCCCGGCCGCCGCGGACAGCAGCGCGACCGCCCAGAACGCCGCCCGCCAGCCCAGCTGCTGTCCGATCACGGTGCCCGCCGGGAGCCCGATGATGATGGCCAGGGTGAGCCCGCCCGCGACGATGCTCATCGCCTTGCCGCGCGCGGTGGCGGGCACCAGGCCGATCGCGGTCGTCGCCGCGACCGCCCAGAACCCGGCGTAGACGAACGCGCCGACCACCCGGGTCGCGAACAGCACCCAGTAGTCGGAGGTCAGGGCCCCGACGACGTGGGCGGCGACGAACACCGCGAGGAAGGCCAGCAGTGCGGTGCGCCGCGACCAGCGCAGCGTCGCCACCGCCAGCACCGGCGCGCCCACCAGCATGCCCAGGGCGAACCCCGAGATGAGCAGGCCCGCGCGCGGCACGGAGACGCCCAGGTCTGCGGCCATCTCGGTGAGCAGGCCCGCGAGCATCAGCTCCGAGGTGCCCTGGGCGAAGATCGACAGACCCAGGACGTAGATCGCCACGGGCATCGGTACCTCCTTGTTTTGTACTGATCTATCCAAAATGAGGGCGCGGCAAAGCCGTCGCCGGAGCGAAAAGGTTCACAGGGCGTCGAGGGCGGTGGTCGCGATGGCGGCCAGCGTCTCGCGGTCCGCACCGCCGCGCGCGGCCACTCGCATACCGCTGATCGTGGCGATCACGAAGTGGGCCAGCGTGCGCGGATCCTTGTCGGGTGCGATCTCGCCCGCGCGCCGGGCGCTGTCGAAGACGTCGGTGAGCGCGGCCAGCCGCCGTTCGTGGTCGGCGGCGAGAACGCGGGCCAGCTCGGGATCGCGCGGGGCGAGTTCGATCATCGAGTTGACGACGAGGCAGCCGAGCGGGTCCTCGTCGGAGGCGTCGACGATCTGCCACAGCAGGGCGTGGATCTTGGCGTGCACCTCGGTCCGGCTGTCGAGCAGATCGAAGGTCGCGGCGTTCTTCGTCGTCATGTAGCGGCGCAGGGCGCGGCCGAACAGGTCGCGCTTGCTGGTGAAGGTGTTGTAGATGCTGCTGCGGCCCAGTCCGGTGGCGGCGCAGAGGTCTTCGGTGGAGGTCGCCTCGTATCCCGTGCGCCAGAAGGCGTGCATCGCCGCGTCCACCGCGCGGTCCTCGTCGAACGATCTGGGTCGTGGCATGGGTTCACGCTAACACAGTTTTGAACAGATCGTTCCAATATACTGAGCGGCGGCCCGCGACCTGCGGTGTTCGAAAGTCCAAGCGTCTGTTAAGCATCCGATAGGCGGGAACGCGGACAGTTCTGGAGCACGTCGTCCAGTCCAGGAAACGAGGATCACCATGCACACCATCCTGCGCACCCTGCGCCTGCTCGTACTCGGCGTCACGCTGTTCGTGCCCGCGTTCGCCGTCGCGGCGGCCGGGGCAGGCGCGGCGAACGCGGGCTCGGTCTACGAGATCGAGTTCCCGCCCGGGAGCGATCACACGTCGGTCGACGGAGCGGTCGTTCGCGGCGACGCCGCCACCTTCGCGTTCGAGGCGCGGGCCGGGCAGAGCTTGACCCTCGACCTCACCTCCGTCGAGGGCAATGCGCGGTTCACCACCAGCGGCCCGGACGGTCGCGTCCTGTGCGCGGAGCAGACCTGGAGCCGGATCACGTTGCCGAAGAGCGGCTACTACATCATTTCGGTGGAGCCGAGCCGTGGCAACGCGACGTACACCTTGTCGGTGCGCATCGTCTGATCGTCAGGGCGACACCGCGACGCCGAGGGTCTGGGCGACCAGGAAGCGGGGAGCGTGCTCCCCGTAGAACGACTCGGCGTCGCGGATCTCGAAACCGGCGCCTGTGACCAGGCCGCGAATGTCGCGGTTCAGGTGGCAGCCGCCGAACAGTCGTTTCTGGACCGGATTCAGCCGGTTCTGCCACACCCGCACCTTGTCGTCCGGCGCGAGCCCGTGCTCGACGAAGTGCAGGGTTCCGCCGGGGACGAGCACCCGGCGCACCTCGGCCAGCGCGGCGGCGATGTCGGGAATGGTGCACATCGTCCACGTCGACAGCGCGCAGTCGAAGGTGTCGTCCGGGAAGGGCAGCGCCTGCCCGTCCAGTCCGGCCCGCTCGATCGGCACGGTGGTGGCGGCGACGCGCTCGCTCGCCAGCCGCCAGCCGAGGTCGGCGGGTTCGACCGCACGCACCGACTCGATCGTCGCCGGGTAGAACGGTACGTTCAGCCCCGAACCGAAGCCGACTTCCACGACCCGCCCGTGCAGTCCGGCGCACGCCCGCTCGCGCAGTGGATCCAGGTCCCGCATCGCGCAGGCCAGGTTGACGATCCGGGGGACCACGTGCTCCGCATAGACGCCCACGGCTCCACTCTTGCAGGCATCGCGCGTTCGAGCCAGTGCCCCGTGGCTCAGCCCGACGAGTTCGTGTGCTGGTCGCGCTCGGCCAGGAGGTCAGCGGCATAGGCAGGCTGGGCATGGTCCCTGAGTCGGCCGCAGCGCTCGAGGACACCCCAGCGCACTCGACGGCCACCACCCTGACCGTCGGGGACACCTCGGTCCAGCCCCTGGCGTTGTCGCAGTGGTTGCGCGGAAAGTTCAGACCGTCGGCCGCGTCATCGGGAACCGCCCGTGCCGCTATCTCCGAGGCCGGTGTCCGTATCCGGCGGGGCGGGCGTGCCCGTGCGATGCTGGCGCGGTGACTGTGTTCGAGGTGTGGGCGCCGCGGCCGGAGGCGGTGCGACTGGATCTGGAGGGTGTCGTCCACTCGATGACTCGGTCGCCGGACGGGTGGTGGCGCACCGACGTTCCGGCCGCGAGCGGGGCCAGGTACGGCTTCCTGCTCGACGACGACCCGGCCGTCCTGCCCGATCCCCGCTCCCCGCGCCAGCCCGACGGGGTGCACGCCCGCTCGGCGCTGCACACCCTCGATCCGGCGGGGTGGACCGATGCGCACTGGACCGGGCGGACGCAGGCCGGGGCGGTCTATTACGAGCTGCACATCGGGACGTTCACTCCCGAGGGCACCTTCGACGCCGCGATCGAACGGCTCGACCATCTGGTCGCGCTGGGCGTCACCGTGGTGGAAGTGATGCCGGTGAACGCCTTCGACGGCACGCACAATTGGGGCTACGACGGCGTGCTCTGGTACGCGGTGCAGGAGAGCTACGGCGGGCCCGACGGTTTGCAGCGGTTCGTCAACGCCTGCCATCTGCGTGGACTGGCGGTCTGCCTGGACGTGGTCTACAACCATCTCGGCCCGTCCGGCAACTACCTGCCGCGCTTCGCGCCCTACCTGACCGAGGGCCGCAACACCTGGGGACAGAGCCTCAACCTGGACGGCCCGCACTCCGATCATGTGCGCGAGCACATCCTCGGCAACGCGTTGCGCTGGTTGCGGGATTTCCACATCGACGCCCTGCGCCTGGACGCGGTGCACGCGCTGGTCGACCGCACGGCCACGCACCTGCTTGCTGAACTGTCGGTCGCCGTCGAGCGGCTGGCCACCCATGTCCGCAGGCCGCTGACGCTGATCGCGGAGAGCGACCTGAACGATCCGAAGCTGATCACCCCGCGCGCGGCCGGCGGCTACGGCCTGACCGCCCAGTGGAACGACGACCTGCACCACGCCGTGCACACGGCCGTCTCCGGCGAACGGCAGGGCTACTACGCCGACTTCGGGTCCCTGCGCTGCCTGGCCCGCACCCTGAAGCACGGCTTCTTCCATGCCGCAACGTATTCCAGTTTCCGTGGCCGCACGCACGGCCGCCCGATCGACCGGAGCCTGATCCCGGGCAGCGCGCTGCTGGCCTACACCTGCGATCACGACCAGATCGGCAACCGGGCGCTCGGCGACCGTCCGAGCGCCTACCTGACCGACGGGCAGCTGGCGATCAAAGCGGCCCTAGTGCTGTGCGGGCCGTTCACGCCGATGCTGTTCATGGGGGAGGAGTGGGGGGCGCGCACGCCGTTCCAGTTCTTCACTTCGCACACCGATCCAGAGGTCGCCGCCGCCACCGCATCCGGGCGCAAGAAGGAGTTCGCCGCCCATGGCTGGCCCGCGGGCGAGGTGCCGGACCCGCAGGACGTGAAGACGTTCCTGCGCTCCAAGCTCGACTGGACCGAAGCCGACGAGCCGAAGCACGCCCGGCTGCTGTCCTGCTATCGCGCCCTGCTCGCCCTGCGCCGCGACCGGGCGGAGCTCAGTGACCCCTGGCTGACCCACGTCTCGGTGGACTACGACGAGGCCGCCCGGTGGATCGTCGTGCACCGGGGCACGCTGGCTCTGGTGTGCAACCTCGGCGAGGATCCGGTGGCGGTGCCGATCGCGGGCATACCGCTGCTGTCCTGGGAATCGCCGACGATCGGCCCTTCCGCCACAACCGTTCCCGGCCACTCGTTCGCCCTGCTGGAAACGGCGTTGCCGAGCCCGCTCCGATAGCCTGGAATCCCAGCTCGGGCCCGGCTTTCCGGCCTTTGCCGGATAACGGGCGTACAACTGTCCGAGACAGGTACTTTGCCGGAATCGTCCCATGCCATTACCGTGGAAAGATGAGCAACGTCGCTTCCGGGGACCTTGCGGTTCTTCCCCCGGGGATGGGTGGCAGCGCCGCCGCCGAATTCGCACCGTTCGTGCGCGCTTTCGCACGGGCGTTCGGCAATCGCCGGGGTGCGGGCGCGGCGTTCACGCTGCACCGGCACGGAGAGCCGCTGGTGGACATCTGGGTCGGCTCGGGCGGTGCCGCTCCGTGGACCAGGGACACCGGCACGATCATCTTCTCGGCCACCAAGGGAATCGCCGCCACCGTCGTGCATCGTCTCGCCGATCGCGGGTTGCTCGACTACTCCGCCCCGGTCGCGGAGTACTGGCCGGAGTTCGGCGCCAACGGCAAGCGCAAGATCACCGTGCGCCAGTTGCTCACCCACCGGGCGGGACTGTCCGCGCTGGCCCCGATCGCCACCGGCGGCCTGGCCGACGTGCTCGACCACGAACTCATGGAACAGCGCCTGGCCGCCGCGAAGCCGGACCGCTCGCTCGGCGTTCCGACCTACCACGCGCTCACCTTCGGCTGGCTGGTCGGGGGCCTGACGCGCGCGATCACCGGCACCAGCCTGGCCGAGCTGTTCCAAACCGAGGTCGCCGAGCCGCTCGGCATCGACGGCCTGTATCTCGGAAAGCCACCGGCCGGTGCGGCGATCACCTACGCACCGCTGGCGGGCACCCAGCTGAGCATGCTCGGAAAGCCGCTGGGGGCCGCCGTTCTCGGCCGCAGCCACCGGATCCCCGGCGCGCTCGGCGCCGCCGCCCGCTGCCTGTTCCTGCCCGGCCTGGAAGCCATCCTCGAGGGCGCGAGCCCGCCGATCCTGGAAACCGAACTCGGCGCGGGCAACGGTGTGTGCACCGCGCCCGCGCTGGCCACGATGTACGGCGCGCTCGCGGGCGACGGCACCGTGGCAGGGAGCGAGTATCTCGGTCGCCGCACCATGAAGGCGCTGCGCCGCGTCGAGACCTACCAGCCCGACCGTGCGCTGTTCTACCTGCCGATGATGTGGCGGCTGGGCTACCACTCGCTGCCGGCGCCGGGCGCCCACGCCGGGTTCGGGCACATCGGCCTCGGCGGCTCGTTCGGCTGGGCCGAACCCCGGCTCGGCCTGTCGGTCGGCTTCGTGCACAACCGGCTGTCCGCCGCGCAGCTCAGCTACGACCAGACGGTGGCGTTCTGGCTGTTGCCGCTCATGATGAACTGCCTGCGCTCTTCCCGGCGCCGGATACCGGCCACGGAGACGCCAAAGGCGGCCTGAGGCCCCGCCGTGCTGCCCCAGGAGGCCCCGGCGCACCGGTGGGTGACGGCCGACGTGGCGTGACGTCCTCGATACGCCGGTGGCGTGATGTCTCGAGTGGCCGGTACCGGCGGCGTGACGTCCGAGGGCGTGGGGCATCCGGTACCGGCGGCGTGATGTTCGTGAGGCCGGACGCGACCGGTACCGGCGGTGCAGACCCTGACACGGCCTGGCGCTCCGGGTTCCGGGTCAGGTCAGGTAGCGATACGCCGGGGAATCGGGCTCCAGGCGCTCGCACTGGATCGGGGAATGCCGCATCCGCTCCAGCAGCGGCGCCAGCCCGTCCGGCGCGCCGAGTTCGATGCCGACCAGCGCCGCGCCCGTCTCCCGGTTGTTGCGCTTGACGTACTCGAACAGGGTGATGTCGTCGTCCGGGCCGAGCACCTCGTTCAGGAAACGGCGCAGCGCGCCGGGTTCCTGCGGGAAATCCACCAGGAAGTAGTGCTTGAGGCCGCTGTGCACGAGCGAGCGCTCGATGATCTCGCCGTAGCGGGACACGTCGTTGTTGCCGCCGGACACCAGGCACACCACCGTGGAGCCCGGCTCCACAGTGATCTCCGCCAGCGCCGTGGTGGTGAGCGCGCCGGCGGGCTCGGCGATGATGCCCTCGTTCTGGTACAGGTCGAGCATGGTCGTGCAGATCGCGCCCTCGTCGACCTGCATCATCTGGAAAGCGCCCGCGCCCCGCGGGGATTCGGTGGTGGTGAGCAACGGCAGCGAGGCGTGCGAGACCACCCGTCCGCCGAAACCGGACACCGCGGCGTACGGGACGCCGCCGACCCGGCGCACCGCGGCGCCGTCGACGAACGGATCGATCTCCGGCAGCGTGACCGGCCCGCCCGCCACCAGGGCCGCGGTCATCGAGGCCGCGCCCGCGGGCTCCACGCCGAGGATGGCGCTGCGCGGGGAGCGCGCCCGCAGGTAGGTGCCGATACCGGCCAGGCAGCCGCCGCCGCCGACCGGCACGATCACCAGGTCGGGGGTGGTGGGCAGCTGCTCCAGGATCTCCGCGGCGATGGTGCCCTGACCGGCCGCGGTGCGCGTGTCGTCGAACGGCGGCACCATGGTCGCGCCGGTGCGTTCGACGTCGGCGGCGGCCGCCGCGGCGGCGGCGTCGTAGGTCTCGCCGACCGCGATCAGCTCGACGAACTCGCCGCCGTGCACGCGGATGCGGTCACGCTTCTGCTTCGGCGTCGTGGTCGGCACGTAGATGCGGCCCTTGATACCCATGGCCTGACAGGCGAACGCGACGCCCTGCGCGTGGTTGCCCGCGCTGGCAGCGACCACGCCCGCGGCGCGCTCGTCCTCGGTCAGCTGGACCACCAGGTTGTAGGCGCCGCGCAGCTTGTAGGAGCGCACCGGGCTGAGGTCTTCGCGCTTCAGATAGACGTTCGCCCCGGTCAGCTTGGACAGCCGCTCGCTGCGCTGGAGCGGGGTCGGATCAATGACGTCGGCAATTCGCTTGTGGGCAGCATCGATCTCGTCCGCGGTCAGCGCGGGGCGAGAAGCGGACAATGCGTCGAGGACATCAAGCGGATTGGACACCCGAATCATGGTGCCACCCGCCGCCGCGGTGACCTGCGGCGGGTGGCGGTGACACGCTGGCTACCTGCGCAGGAGCTACCTGGGGGTGAGGACGAAGACGGGGATCTGACGGTCGGTCTTGGTCTGGTAGTTCGCGTAGTCCGGCCACACCTCGACCGCGCGCTCCCACCACTGCGCCTTCTCCTCGCCGAAGACCTCGCGCGCGGTGTAATCCTTCTTGACCGTGCCGTCGCGCAGCTCGACGTGCGGTTCGGCCTTGATGTTGTGGTACCAGACGGGGTGCTTCGGCGCGCCGCCCAACGAGGCGACCACGGCGTACTCGCCGTCGTGCTCCACCCGCATCAGCGGGGTCTTGCGCAGCTTGCCGGTCTTCGCGCCTTTGGTGGTGAGCAGGATGATCGGCTTGCCTTGCAAGGTCGCGCCCTCGGTGCCGCCGGAGTTCTCGTACTTCTCGGCTTGCTCACGGGCCCAGTCGGATGTGCTCGGTTCGTATTCACCTGTCAATGGCATGTCTGCGGCAACGCCGCAGCGATTCGCTGTGTTCCCTGCGGCAAAAGTTCGCTGGCCCGAACTTCCGATTCCGACTACCCTGAGGAGATGGCGGTCGTTCACTCCTCGGCGCGCGGCACCACGATCGACATCGCGGGCTCCGCGTGGCCGGCCTACAAGCTCGACGCGCTGGTCGTCGGGCTGGTGACCTGCCTCGTCCTGGTTCTCATCACGGGCTCGCTGCAGATCGCGGTACTCGCCGCGGCGGCGCTCGGCGCGGCGCGGTGGCTGATCGGCATGGCGCTCTCGGGTATCGACGAGCGGTCCGGCGGCACGCCCTGACTCGCCCGCATTAACGCTTTCGCCTCCCGCGCGATGAATTCGAGTAGTCGAGTACGCGGGTTTCGGTGGGATACCAGCGGGAGGATCAGTGCCATGAAACGCCTGATTGTGTGTTGCGACGGCACCTGGAAGGCCGAATCGAGCAGCACGGTTTCTAACATTGTCAAAATCGCGCAGACGATCCGGTTCGACGCGCCGGGGCCCGCGGGAGAGAAGATCCAGCAGTGGGTCACCTACGTCTCCGGTCCGGGCGCGCGCGGCTTCCTCAGCGATCGCCTGATGGGCGGCGCCTTCGGCCTCGGTCTCGAGGCGAACTTGTCGTCCGCTTACTGGCATCTCGCCTTGAACTGGGAGAAGGGCGACGAGATCTACATCTTCGGCTTCAGTCGCGGCGCCTTCACCGCACGTAGCCTGGCCGGCCTGATCAGCCGCATCGGGATCATGACCCCGGAGGCGATGATCGAGGGCAAGTATCCGGAGGGCTTGCGCATCTACCGGCAGCGCCCGCCCGCGCCCACACCCGAAGACCCGGACCCGGCCGAGCCGAGGGAGTGGCAGGAATTCCGCCGGAAGCACTGCAGGCGAGCGAAGATCGATTTCCTCGGCGTGTTCGACACCGTCGGCGCGCTGGGCGTCCCCGGCGTCACCTCGCTGCGCCACCGCTTCCACGATGTCAAGCTCTCGCGCCATGTGCACTGCGCCCGCCAGGCGCTGGCCATCGACGAGCGGCGGCGCAACTTCGAACCGTCCCTGTGGGAGGTGCCGGTCGAACCGACCGTGAAGTACCGGCGCGGGTTCGAGCGGGTCAAGCAGGTGTGGTTCCCCGGCGTGCACAGCGATATCGGTGGCGGCTACGCCGAATGCGGTCTGTCCGACGCGACCTTGCAGTGGATGGTCCGCGAGGCCGAGTCGGTCGGTCTGGCCTTCGATCGCGACCGGCTGGCCGCGCTGTCGAAGCGCTGCGACACCACCAACGGCGATCACATGCGGCTGCACGATTCGCTCAGCATCGGCTACCGCATTCTGAATGTCCTTCGCACGGTGCGCAATCCGCGCAGCCGCCGCTTCCACTGGGATTCCTGGCGGCGGATCGCCACGCCCACCGACCAGGGCGTCCGGTTGGCGGTCAGTACGCAGGACGCGCTGGACTACCATCCCGCGAACCTGCGGCGCTGGCGCGAAGAGCTGGGCGGCGTGATCCCGGAGACGACCTTCGAGCAGGTGCGCGGCGTGTTCGCGAAGGAACTCGAGCGGGTGGCCGTGCCTGCCGCTGTGCCCGCGCTGGAACTTTCAGCGCACCAGTAGGGCGACGGGCAGCCTGCCGAACATCTTCTCCAGCCTCGCCCGGCCCTGGAAGGTGTGCCCGGTCAGCCGATCGGTCCAGCTGCCCGCGGGCAGGTCGATAAACGTGTCGCCCCACCCGGTCTCGGCCAGGCTCACGCTGTGGCGGGTGGCGGCGACGATGACCTCGGGCGCCTCGCCCACCCGACCGCGGGCGTAGGACACCACCTTGCTCGCGTGATCGCCGGTCGCGAACAGCGGCCGGTAGGCGCCGCCGACGAAACAGTCGGGACGTTCGCGGCGCAGCCACAGCGCATAGGCGACGATCCACATCTTCGCCGCGCCGGTGGTGTCCAGCGCCGGTGTGCCGGTGAGTGATTGCAGCATGCCCGCGCGGGCGGCGAAGTCCACCGGCCTGCGGTTGTCCGGGTCGACGAGGGAGTCCTCCCACAGTTCACAGCCCTGGTACACGTCCGGGATGCCCGGCCCGCACAGCTGCAGCAGTTTCTGCGACAGCGCGTCCGACCAGGCGTGCGGGGCCAGCTCGTGCACCAGGTCGCCGAGTTCGGAGCCGACGGGCCCGTCGATCACCGTGTCCAGCCAGGCGTGCACGGCGGTCTCGAACTCGGCGTCCGGCTCCTCCCATGAGGTCTTGGTGTTGGCCTCGCGCATCGCCTTCTCGGCGAACGCGTGCAGCCGTTCGCGCAGGCCGGGCACCGAGGCGGCGGGCCTGCCGTCCGCGGGCCACACGCCGAACATGTTCTGCAGCAGGAACAGCGCCGTCGCGCCGTCCGGCGCCGGGGCGGTCTCCAGCCAGGCGTCGACGTTGCGCGCCCAGGTCTCCGCGGCCTGGGACAGGACGCCGATGCGGGCGCGCACGTCCTCGCCGCGTTTGGTGTCGTGGGTGGACAGCGTCGTCAGGGTCGCGGGCCACAGCTGCGCGCGCTGGCTCATGGACAGGTGGAACTCGTTGAGCGAGTGGCCGAAACGCGCCGGGTTGCCGCCGACCTCCTGCAACGAGACCAGCCGCGCGGCCTGATAGAACATGGTGTCCTCGACCGCCTTCGCGGTCACCGCGCCGCAGACCTGGCTGAAGCGCACCGCCGCGGCCCCGTCGGCGGCCAGCGCCGCGACCAGGACCGCCAGCGGCGCGGTGAGCTCGCTGTTGCGCTTCTCCACCTCGGCGATCACCGCACCCGCCATCCCGGCCAGCGGCGCGTAATCGGCCCGGTACACCGGCATGAACGCCAGCACTTCGATGGTGGCGTTGGTCAGCGCCATGGTGTCGAAGCTCTCGGCGTTCGCGTCCTGTTTGATCGCGGCCACCAGCCGCCGGATCTCCGGCGTCAGAATGGTCTCCGCGACCGCGCGCTTGATCCGGTGCTCGGTCTCGCCGATCCAGGCGCGGTCGCTGCCGTGCCCGGCGACCCGGCGCGAGAGTTCGGTGAGCGCGTGCTCGCCGCGCGGATCGATCAGCACGCCGCCGAAGTCGGCCAGCGCCTCGTAGCCGGTGGTGCCGTCGATCGGCAGGGTCGCGTCCAGGGGCTCGCGGTTGGCCAGGATCTTCTCCACCAGCAGCAGCCGGTGCGGGCCGATCAGCCTGCGCAGCCGGGTCAGGTAGCCGGCGGGATCGGCCAGGCCGTCGGGATGGTCGATCCGCACGCCGTCGATCAGGTCGTGCTCGCACCAGGCGGCGAGTTCACGGTGGGTGAGCTCGAAGACCTCGGGGTTCTCCTGCCGGATCGCGGCCAGGCTGCTGACCGCGAAGAACCGCCGGTAGGTGCACAACCCGGCCTTCCAGCTCACCAGCCGGTAGTGCTGTTTGTCGTGGATGCGCAGGGCGTTGTCGCCGTCGGTGCCCGGCGCGATCGGGAAACGCAGATCGTGCAGCGCGAGCATGGGTTCGGCGCCGGAGCGGTCCACGGTCAAGGCGGCCGGGTCGTTCTCGCTCTGCAGCACCGGCAGCGCCAACCGGCCGCCCGCGCCGTTGCCCGGGCTCCAATCGATGTCGAAGTACGGCGCGAACCGCGACTCCTGGCCGTTCCGCAGGACGTCCCACCACCAGGCGTTCTGCTGCGGATCGGCCACGCCGACGTGATTGGGCACCAGGTCCACGATCAGGCCCATGCCGCGGCTGCGCACTTCGTCGGCGAGGGCCTTGAGCCCGGTCGGGCCGCCGAGCGCAGCGGAGACCGTGGTCGGGTCGGTGACGTCGTAACCGTGCGTCGAACCGTGCGTCGCGGTCAGGATCGGCGAGAGGTACAGGTGCGAGATGCCCAGCTGCTGCAGGTATTCGGCGATGGCGCGCGCCTCGGCGAAGGTCAGCGCGTCCGGGCGCAGCTGTAGCCGGTAGGCGCTGCGGATCGTGGTCTGGCGGGCGGGTTCGCGTCGCAGGGATACCGGGTCGGTCACGTGCATCTCGGTGGAATCGGGTGCGTTCATCGGCATTCGGGTCAGGCGGCCAGGCGGAGGACGAGGAGACAGCGAGCTTCGACGGTGACGGTGGCGCCCCCGGGGTGCCCGGCGTCGGCCAGGCCGGTCGGCGTCGAGCAGTCCAGTGCCACCGACCATTCCGTTCCGTCGCCGGTGCGCGGTAGCACGAAATCGATAGCCGCGTCGTGGGCGTTGAAACACAGCAGGAACGAATCGTCGGTGATCCGCTCGCCGCGCGGGCCGGGCTCGGGGATCGCGTCGCCGTTGAGGTAGACCGCCAGCGACTTGCCGAATCCGCTGTCCCAGTCCGCTGCGGTCATCTCCTCCCCGGAGGGGGTGAGCCAGGCGATGTCGCGAGCATTGTCCGCCGACCGGATCGGCCCGCCCGCGAAGAAGCGGCGGCGGCGGAAGACGGGGTGCTCGGTACGCAACGCCACCACCGCGCGGGTGAATTCGAGCAGCTCGGCGTTCTCCTCCCGCAGGGACCAGTCCATCCAGGCCAGCGGCGAGTCCTGGCAGTAGACGTTGTTGTTGCCGTGCTGGGTGCGGCCCATCTCGTCGCCGTGCGCGAGCATGGGCACCCCCTGGCTGAGCATCAGCGTCGCCAGCAGGTTGCGGCTCTGCCGGGCGCGCAGGGCGAGGATGGCGGGATCGTCGGTCGGGCCTTCGGCGCCGCAGTTCCACGAGCGGTTCCAGCTCTCGCCGTCGCGGTTGTCCTCGCCGTTGGCCTCGTTGTGTTTCTCGTTGTAGGACACCAGGTCGCGCAACGTGAAACCGTCATGCGCGGTGACGAAGTTGATGCTGGCGCTCGGTCTGCGGCCGGTGGCCTCATACAGGTCCGAGGAGCCGGTGAGCCGGGAGGCGAATTCGCCCAGCGCCGCCGGTTCGCCGCGCCAGTAGTCGCGCACGGTGTCGCGGTATTTGCCGTTCCACTCCGTCCACAGGCCGGGGAAGTTGCCCACCTGGTAGCCGCCCTCGCCGACGTCCCACGGTTCGGCGATCAGCTTGACCTGGCTCACCACCGGGTCCTGCTGCACCAGGTCGAAGAAGGTCGAGAGGCGGTCCACGTCGTGCAGTTCCCGTGCCAGCGTCGCGGCCAGATCGAAGCGGAAGCCGTCGACGTGCATCTCCAGAATCCAGTAGCGCAGCGAGTCCATGATCAGCTGCAGGGTGTGCGGGTGGCGCACGTTGAGGCTGTTGCCGGTGCCCGTGTAATCCATGTAGTGCGAGGGATCGTCGTCGACCAACCGGTAGTAGGCGGCGTTGTCGATGCCGCGGAAGCCGAGCGTCGGGCCGCGGTGGTTGCCCTCGGCGGTGTGGTTGTAGACCACGTCGAGGATCACCTCGATGCCTTCGGCGTGCAGCGCGCGCACCATCGCCTTGAACTCGGTGACCGCCGACCCGGCGCGGTCCATCGTCGCGTACTCGTTGTGCGGCGCGAGGTAGCCGAAACTGTTGTAGCCCCAGTAGTTCCGCAGCCCCTGATCCAGCAGGACGCGATCGTGCAGGAACTGGTGCACCGGCATCAGTTCGATCGCGGTGACGCCCAATCCCTTCAGATGGCCGACGATCGCGGGGTGCGCGATGCCGGAGTAGGTGCCACGCAACTCCTCCGGCACCTCCGGATGGGTCATCGTCATGCCCTTGACGTGTGCCTCGTAGATCACCGTCTCGTGGTATGGGCGGTTGGGCGCGCGGTCGGCGCCCCAGTCGAAGTACGGGTTGATCACCACGCCGGTCATGGTGTGGCCGCGCGAGTCCAGCCCGTAGGTGTAGAGCGAGGGATGACCGTCGAACGCGCCGTCGAAGGCCTTGCCGTACGGATCGAGCAGCAACTTGCTCGGATCGCAGCGCAAGCCGCGGTCGGGGTCGTACGGGCCGTGCACGCGGAATCCGTACCGCTGACCAGGGTCGATCGCGGGCAGATAGGCATGCCAGACGTAGCCGTCGACCTCGTCGAGCGCGATCCGGGTCTCGGCGCCGTCCCCGTCGATCAGGCAGAGTTCGACCGCGTCGGCAACCTCCGAGAACACCGAGAAATTGGTGCCCGCGCCGTCGTAGGTGGCCCCGAGGGGATAGGCGGTGCCGGGCCAGACACCCAGTGGTGTCGCGTCGCCGGGCGCTGCGTCGGGCTGAGCCATGGCAACGACAGTAGCGTCAGCCGGGCGTTCTGCTGTGCGGGTGGTTGTGGCCGATCGGATCGGGCGAGGTCGGCGGGGTATTCCCGCCAGCGGCGGCGGTGGCCGAGAAGTATCGCGAGGTGCGCCGTGCCGCCGAGTGCGGCACGTTGCAGGAAGGCCGGGACACCGGCCAGGCAACCGTCCTGGTAGCGCCAGAGCAGGGCGAGGACGAGCGGGATCCTTCGGCACCGACCACCCGAACACCCTGACGTTTCGCAGCAATCTCGCCTTCGCCTACTAATCGGTGGGCCGGGCAGGGGAGGCGATCCAGCTGTACGAGCAGGTCCTCGCTGACGCCGATCGGGTTCTCGGACCCGACCACCAGCTCACCGCGATCGTTCGCAACAAGTTCGCCCAAGCCCTGTTTCCTCGCACGGGCTGATTCGCTCAATCGTCCACCTGAGGTACACCCCAGCACCACGGTCGTGACCGGGCCGGAAGGCGTCAGAATAGAGTCCAATACTCTATTTATTGACACATGTCCGCTGGATTCTTAGACTTCAACTTGACATTTCAAGTGGGCGCAGAGATCAGTTATGCGTGTCGGCTATATAAGGGTGAGCACGGTCGACCAGAACACCGTCCGGCAGCTCGACGGGATCGACGTCGAACGCACCTTCACCGACAAGGCCTCCGGCAAGGACACCGCACGCCCACAGCTGGACGAGCTGATCGCGTTCGTCCGCGAAGGCGACACCGTGATCGTGCACTCCATGGACCGCCTCGCCCGCAACCTCGATGACCTTCGCCGGTTGGTGCGCACACTGACCGGCAAGGGCGTACGGGTGGAGTTCGTCAAGGAGTCGCTGACCTTCACTGGGGAGGACTCGCCGATGGCGAACCTGCTGCTGAGCGTGATGGGTGCCTTCGCCGAGTTCGAACGCGCCCTCATCCTCGAGCGCCAGCGCGAGGGCATCGCCGCGGCCAAGGCCCGCGGCGCCTACACCGGGCGCAAACCTGCCCTCACCACCGAACAAGCCCACGCGCTACGCGCACGGGCCGCATCGGGGGAGCGAAAGTCCATACTGGCGAGAGAATTCGGGGTCAGTCGCGAAACTGTCTACAGCTACCTGCGCGCGGGCACCGCACCAGCCTGACTCAACACGTCGCATGTCACTGATCGCTGCCGTCCGCTGGAACTCCATCATCCGAACCACGCAGGGAAGCGAGATTATCGCGGGTGACCAGGGTGTCGGGGTGGTGGGGGCCGAGGATCCGCTCGGAGTCGGTGAGGGTCCGCTCGTAGAGCGGGATCGCTTCCGCGGTCCGGCCTGCCGAGGCGTAGGCGCTGGCGAGGTTGGCACGAGAGAGCAGGGTGCT
>NZ_BDCK01000061.1 GCF_001613465.1 Nocardia niwae NBRC 108934 = DSM 45340
GCGTCGCGATCGGCCGCCGCACGCTCGTAGAGCGCGGCGCCGGCGTTCGCCTGGGCGGCGAACTCCGCGGTCGGCGGGTACGAGTCCCGGTGGTCGGCGCTGGTGTCAGTCATCTCGTCTCTTCTTTCCACGTAGCCTGAGCGCACGATTCGACGCAGCCATGATCGACAGTAATCAACTGTGACCCATGCCGCGTGTGGTGTGCCGAGCGGGTCTCGCGGGCGGCACGCCGCCGGGCGCGGGCCCGGGGTGGAGCTGTCGGCCCCGCCGGGACGGCAGCAATGTTCCGGTCGGGCCCGCATTTGCGCACGAAAGTTGGGGTGTTTCGGCGATGTTGCCGGATCGGTAACAAGTGCAACGAACTCGGATCAATCGGGTGACAGTGCCCGCGCCGGTGGTTACTCTGCCAACCACACAGGGGGATCGTGTCGGCGTGCGCTGATGGACCTCCGCGGGTGCCGGTCGGCTCCCCCCCCCCCCCTTCTCGTACCGGGAGGACGCGTTGAAATTCCACAGAGCGATGGCGCTGACCGCGGCGGTCGTACTCGCCACGAGCTTCGGGCTGTCCGCATGTTCCTCGGGCGACGACGCCGACGCCGACATCGTCACCGTCAACGGCGGCGAACCGCAGAACCCGTTGGTGCCCACCAACACCAACGAGAACATGGGCGGGCGCGTGGTCGACCGCCTGTTCGCGGGCTTGAAGTACTACGACGCGAGCGGCCGGGCGCACGACGAGATGGCCGAATCGATCCAGACCACGGATCGGAAGAACTACCGGGTGACCATCAAGCCCGACTGGAAGTTCACCGACGGCACCCCGGTGACGGCGAAGTCGTTCGTCGACGCGTGGAACTACGGCGCGCTCGGCGCCAACGCGCAGTTGCAGAGCTATGTGTTCGGCCCCATTGTCGGTTTCGACGAGGTGTCCGCGGAAAAGCCGACGGCACAGACGATGTCGGGCCTGAAGGTGATCGACGACCGCACCTTCACCATCGAGCTGAAAGCGCCCTCGATCGACTTCGAGACCGAACTCGGATACGCGCCGTTCTATCCGTTGCCGGACGCCGCGTTCAAGGACATGAAAGCGTTCGGCGAGAACCCGATCGGCAATGGCCCCTACAAGTTCGCCCGGACCGGGGCGTGGGAGCACAACGTCAAGATCGACCTGGTGCCCAACCCGGACTATCCCGGCGGCCGCTCGGCCAAGAACAAAGGGCTGCGGTTCGTGATGTACCAGTCCTTCGACACCGCGTACGCGGATCTGCAGGCGGGCAATCTGGACGCGCTCGACACCGTGCCCGACAGCGCCCTCTCCTCCTATCAGCAGGATCTCGGCGACCGCGCGATCACGAAGCCGACGGCCCAGAACCAGCACATCGGCGTCCAGTCCAATGTCGCGCACTTCGCCGGTCAGGAAGGGCTGCTGCGACGCCGTGCGATCTCGATGGCGATCAACCGGGAACAGATCGCGCAGAACATCTTCCACGGCACGCGGATCCCGGCGCGCGACTTCACCGCGAGCACGCTGCCCGGCTTCGACCCGAACCTGCCCGGTTCGGAGGTGCTGAAGTACAACCCCGACGAGGCCAAGAAGGTGTGGGCGCAGGCCGACGCGATATCGCCGTGGTCGGGCCGCTACGAGATCGCCTACAACTCCGACGGCGGCCACCAGGCCTGGGTGGAAGCGGTGGCCAACAGCGTCAAGAACACCCTCGGCATCGATGCCGTCGGTGCGCCGTACCCGACGTTCAAGAACATCCGCGACGAGGTGAACGCGCGCACGATCAACAAGGCGTTCCGTTACGGCTGGCAAGGTGACTACCCGACGATGCTGCAGTTCCTGACCTCGCAGTACTACAGCTACTCCGACACCAACAACGTCGACTACAAGAACCCCGAATTCGACCGGCTGCTCGACGCCGCCCTGGCCGCACCGACCCAGGATGATTCCTACAAGATCGTCGCGCAGGCGCAGGCGCTGCTGATCAAGGACCTGGCCGACGTTCCCGTGTTCGACTACGTGGCCGCCGCGGGCCGTTCCGACCGGGTGAGCAAGGCCGAACTCGCCTGGAACGGCCTGTTCGACTTCGAGAACATCGAGAAGTAGCCGCCGGCCGCCGGGCGCCCGGCGGCGCTACCCAGGAGGCGAAATGGCCTGGTATGTCGTGCGGCGTCTGCTGCAGATGATCCCCGTGTTCCTCGGTGCGACGCTGCTCATCTACGCGCTGGTGTTCCTCGTGCCGGGCGACCCGATCCACGCCCTGGCCGGTGACAAACCGATGACGCCCGCGGTGGAAGCGCAGCTGCGGGCGCGTTACCACCTCGACGAGCCGTTCCTCGTGCAGTACCTGCTGTATCTGAAGGGCATCGTCACGCTCGACTTCGGCACGGCATTCTCCGGCAGGCCGGTGCGGGACGAACTCGCCCGCGCGTTCCCGATCACGATCAAGTTGGCGTTCATGGCGGTGCTGATCGAGTCGGTCTTCGGCGTGCTGTTCGGCTTGATCGCCGGGCTGCGCAAAGGCAGGCTCTTCGATTCGACGATGCTGGTGATGAGCCTGATCGTCATCGCGGTCCCGGTCTTCGTGGTGGGCTTCCTCGCGCAGTATCTGCTCGGGGTGAAGTGGGGGATCGCTCCGGTGACGGTCTCCGGGAAGGCGACGGTCGGCGAACTGCTGGTACCCGCGATCGTCCTCGGCTCGCTCTCGTTCGCCTACGTCCTGCGTCTGACCCGGAACTCGGTGGCCGAGAACATGTCCGCCGACTACGTGCGCACCGCGACCGCCAAGGGGCTCGGTAGGCCGCGCGTAGTGACCGTGCACATCCTGCGCAACTCGATGATCCCGGTGGTCACCTTCGTCGGCGCCGACCTGGGCGCGCTGATGGGCGGCGCGATCGTCACGGAGGGCATCTTCAACATCCCCGGCGTAGGCGGCACGCTGTACCAGGCCATCACCAGGGGCGAGCCGCCCACCGTGGTCTCCTTCGTCACGGTGCTGATCGTCATCTTCCTGTTCACCAACCTGATCGTCGATCTGCTCTACGCCGCACTCGACCCGAGGATCCGCTATGCCTGACCCCACGCAGGGCGCAGTGCGCCGCGGCCAGCAGCACTTCGTCGCACCGCCCGACGAGGTCGAGGTGCTGGCGACCGACGCCGTGCTGGATGCGGGCGCGCCGACCAGCATCTGGCGCGACGCGTGGCGGCAGCTGCGGCGCAACCCGATCTTCGTCGTCGCGGCGGTGCTGATCGTGTTCGTGCTCATCGTGGTGATCTGGCCGGGGCTGTTCACCGACCAGGACCCGCGCTACTGCAACGGCGACTTCAGCATGGATCCGCGCAGCGCGGGCCACCCCTTCGGCTTCGACAAGCAAGGGTGCGACATCTACGCCCGGACCGTCTACGGCGCGCGCGCCTCCGTCCTCGCCGGAGTCGGCGCGACTCTGCTGTTCGTGCTGATCGGAGGAACGCTCGGGGCGCTGGCGGGGTTCTACGGCGGACCGCTGGACTCGATCGTCTCGCGCGTCGCCGAGATCTTCTACGCGATCCCGTTGATGCTGGCCGCCATCGTGACCATGCAGCTGCTGGATGCCCGCACGATCTGGACCGTGATCGTCATCCTCGCGACGTTCACCTGGCCGCAGGCTGCGCGGATCGCCCGCGGCGCCGTGATCCAAGCGAAGAACAGCGACTACGTCACCGCGGCGAAAGCGTTGGGCGTCTCCCGGATACAGACGCTCGCGCGGCACGTGCTGCCCAACGCGGCGGGCCCGCTGATCGTGGTGACCACGCTCTGGCTGGGCGTCTTCATCGTCACCGAGGCGACGCTGTCCTACCTCGGCGTCGGGCTGCCGCGCACCGTGGTGTCCTGGGGTGCGGACATCGCCACCGGCCAGAAGGAGATTCGCACCTCGGCCATCCTGTTCTATCCGGCGACAGCGCTGGCGCTGACCGTGCTGAGCTTCATCATGCTGGGCGACGCCGTGCGGGACGCCCTCGATCCGAAGGCGAGGAAGCGATGAGCGACGCCGACCGGCCGCTGCTCGAGATCACCGACCTGAACGTGGGTTTCACCGCCGACGGCAAGCCGGTGCCCGCGGTCCGGGACGTGAGCCTGTCGGTCTATCCCGGGCAGACCGTCGCCATCGTCGGAGAATCCGGATCGGGGAAGTCGACCACCGCGCACGCCGTGATCGACTTGCTGCCCGGCACGGGCCGGATCACCTCCGGGTCGATCAGGTTCGACGGCAAGGACCTCACGGCGGCCTCGAAACGAGAGATCGTCGCGGTTCGCGGCGGCGGCATCGGCTTCGTCCCCCAGGACCCGATGTCGAATCTGAATCCGGTGTGGAAGATCGGCTTCCAGATCCGCGAGACGTTGGCGGCCAACGGCATCGCGAAGGGCGCAGCCGCCGAGCGACGGGCCGTGGAGCTGCTCGAGGAAGCGGGCCTGCCCGACGCCGAACGCCGGGTGACCCAGTATCCGCACGAGTTCTCCGGCGGCATGCGTCAGCGCGCGCTGATCGCGATCGGCCTGTCCTGCCGACCGAAGCTGCTCATCGCCGACGAGCCGACCTCGGCGCTCGACGTGACGGTGCAGCGGCAGATCCTCGACCATCTCGGCGGGCTCACCGCCGAACTCGGTACCGCGGTGCTGCTGATCACCCATGACCTGGGGCTCGCCGCCGAGCGCGCCGAACACCTGGTGGTGATGTACCGCGGGCGCGTCGTCGAATCCGGCCCAGCCCTGCAGATCTTGCGCGATCCGCAGCACTTGTATACGAAGCGGCTGGTGAGCTCGGCGCCGTCGCTGGCCGCGCAGCGGCGGCCGGCGCGCCGGGCGAAGATCCGCGCGCAGGCCGTAGAGGCGGCCGAAGAGGTGGCGGCGGCCGATCCGGACCTCACGGTGGTGCCCGACGAGGTGCTGGTCGCCGAGCATCTGACGAAGACGTTCCGCATCCGGGAACGGACGCCGTGGAAATCGACCGAGTTCGTCGCGGTGGACGACGTGTCGTTCCGGCTGCGGCGGGGATCGACCACGGCGATCGTCGGCGAATCCGGCTCGGGCAAGACGACGGTGGCGCAGATGGCGCTCGGGCTGCTCGCGCCGACCTCCGGCACGGTCACCTTCGACGGCAAGGACGTGACCGCCCTGGACCGCAAGGGCGCCTTCGCTTTCCGGCGCCGGGTGCAGCCGATCTTCCAGGATCCCTATGGCTCGCTCGATCCGATGTACACGATCTACCGCACCATCGAGGAGCCGTTGCGCACCCATCGGATCGGCACGTCCGAGGAACGGGAGGCGACTGTGCGGGAACTGCTCGACAAGGTCGCGCTACCGGCCGGTGTGATGCGGCGCTACCCCAACGAGCTGTCCGGGGGACAGCGGCAGCGCGTGGCGGTCGCGCGCGCGCTCGCGCTCCAGCCGGAGGTGGTGGTGTGCGACGAGGCGGTGTCCGCCCTCGATGTGCTGGTGCAGGCCCAGATCCTCCGGCTGCTCAACGAGCTGCAGGCAGAGCTGGGGCTGACGTACCTGTTCATCACCCACGATCTGGCCGTCGTCCGGCAGATCGCCGACGACGTGCTCGTCATGCAGAGCGGCAAGGTCGTCGAAGCGGCGACGACCGACGAGGTGTTCGACCATCCACGGCAGGAGTACACGCGCAGGTTGCTCGACGCGATCCCGGGACGCGACCTGCTGGCCGGGTAGGTGGCCGGGCGCAAGTAGCCTCGTATGCCGTGACCGATCCGCTCCAGCCCCTCGTCGATCTCCCCGGTGTCCAGGACGCGGCAGACCGCGCCCGCGACGCGCTCGCCGAGGTGCACCGGCACAAGGCGAACCGGCGCGGGTGGCCGACCACGGCGGCCGAGGCCGCGGTGCGTGCGGCCCGGTCTTCGGCGGCCATCGACGGCGGCAGCACCGACATCCCCGCCGACGGGCGCGTGGCGGACCCGATCCTGGCCGGGGCGCTGCGCGTCGGCCAGGCGTTGGACGGGGACGCGCTGCGGAATCTGGTGGGCACCTGGCAGCGCGCTCCGCTGCAGGCCTTGGCGCGGCTGCATCTGCTCGCCGCGGCCGATCTGGTGCCGCAGGAGGAATCGCTCGGCAGGCCGCGCTTCGACTCGGGAGTGGCGCAGCGGCTGGACCTGCTGGCGCAGACGGTGCTCGGCTCACGCGCGCCCGCGCCGGTGCTCGCCGCCGTGGTACACGGTGAGCTACTGGCGCTGCGACCGTTCGGCACGGCCGACGGCGTGGTCGCGCGGGCGGCTTCCCGGCTGGTCGCGGTGTCCAGTGGGCTGGACCCACACAGCCTCGGCGTACCGGAGGTCTTCTTGTTGCGCAGGCGTCAGGCGTACCTGGACGCGGCCGCCGGCTTCGGCACCGGGGATGCGGAGGCCGTGGGCGGCTGGGTGATCTTCTGCTGCGGAGCTTTCGAGGACGGCGCGCGCGAGGCCACATCGATCGCCGACTCGGCGACGGGATAACCCCCGGACACACCAAAGCGGGCGGCGTTGTCTGTCGACCTCACCGCCCGCTAGCACGGACTACCCGGTTACCAAGCGTGCTAGGTGGGTTGTGTTCTGCGGCCTCGGCGACAATCCGGACATCGGCCGGTTCATCCCCGCAACCTGTGCGAGGCCTTCGCCGTCGACTATCCGTATTTCGCAGGCCCACAACGCTTCTGCCCTTGTCGCGGCGCGCTCCGCGTGGGTGCCTGGTGCCCGTGCTGGGAAGGAGGGTCGGGAGACAACGCCTTCTCTTCCGGTGCTGCCTTGGCCTTCCGTCCTTCCGTAGTTACCTTTCTACACTGTGACTGCACTCACATCAAGGGGTCGCAAGACATTGAAAAAACGGCGTGTTTCCCCGGCGTTTCATGGTTAAATGCCTGGTCCCGCGCCCTGTCTGCCAAGTCGGTGAAGTGCCCGCAAGCATCCGGCGACCGGTACCGGCGAGATGCTCCGCAGCTGGTCTCAGCGCTTACGGCGCAGCATGCGATAGCTGATCGCACCGGCCAGCACCGCGCTCAAGCCGACCGCGGCCGTGGCCGCGAGCGTCGTCGAGGACGGCGTCTGGAAGCGGGCCCACAGCGACACCGGGTTGGAGAAGGTCAGGACCGGCCACCCGCGCGCGGCGGCTTCCCGGCGCAGAGTGCGATCAGGGTTCACCGCGGTGGGGTGCCCCACCGCGCCGAGCAGCGGCAGATCGGTGATCGAGTCGGAATAGGCGTAGCACCGCGACAGGTCGTAACCCTCGCTCGCGGCGAGCTTTTCCACGGCCGCGACTTTGCCCTCGCCGTAGCAGTAGAACTCCACCTCGCCGGTGTATCTTCCATCCGCCACGACCATCCTGGTCGCCGCGGTGTGCGAGGCGCCGAGCGCTTCGGCGATCGGCGCCACGATCTCCTCGCCGGAGGCCGAGACGATCACCACGTCGTGGCCCCGAATGCGGTGGTCGGCGATCAAGTCGGCCGCCTCCGCGTAGATCAGCGGATCGACCAGCTCGTGCAATGTCTCGGCGACAATGGATTTCACCTGCTCTACGTCCCAGCCCGCGCACATGCTGGTCAGGTGGGCGCGCATTCGTTCCATCTGGTCGTGATCGGCGCCGGACAGCAGGAACAGGAAATGGGCGTAACTGCTCTCCAGGACGGCGCGGCGGTTCAACAGCCCTTGCGCGTAGAAGGGCTTGCTGAACACGAACGTGCTCGACTTCGCGATCACGGTCTTGTCCAGATCGAAGAAGGCCGCGACGCGTGCACCGGTAGTGGCTGAGTTGTCCACCTGACCAGGATAGGTGGCGGTGCCGCCTCCGCATCGTTCCGGCAGCCCGTCGCGGCTCTCGGTGGACGGACGAATTCGGCGCGCCGCGCTTGCGGCGTGGCCTCCTTGCCGTCGATGGGCCGCAGGTGGACGGCGGATGGTCTACTTCTGCCTCCTGTCGGCGCGCGTGTCCGGGGCGGCGGCGTGGGTCTGGGCGGCGCATCGTGGAGTTTGCCCCGCAGACGCCGACGCCACGGCGGCCACAAAGATGTCCGGCGGCAGACTTGCGTTCTGGGCGGTGCTTGGGTGTAGTATTGCTGGCACCTGGACATGGTCCAGGCGCGTTCAGCCCGACCCCCCGGGGCTGAACCCGACGGCCCCAGCCTCCTCCCCCCCCGGCTGGGGCCGTCCTCTATTTCCGGGACGGTGCGGTAGGGCGCCGGCCCAGGACAGTTCTCCACAACCAGGGATTTATCCCCAATCGGCCTATCGCCCCTTCTTTCCCTGTCCGGGTTCGGCGACGCTGACCTGCATGAACCTCGAAGCATCGGAGCCGCCCGGGCCGCCACCCGCGCTCGTGCTCATCGATGACGACCGCCTGCGCGACGAAGTCCGCCGTATCGCGGCGGCCGCGGAACGCCCGCTCGACGAGCGAGCGCAACCCGTCGGCCGACATGCGTGGACGGGCGCTCCGCTGGTGATCCTGGATACCGCCGCGGCGCGAGAGGCGGCCTCCGCCGGCTACTTGCGCCGGACCGGCGTGGTGGTGGTAACCGATGGTGAGCCAGATTTGCTCGACTGGCAGGCCGCCGCCTCGGTCGGCGCGCAGCGGGCTATCGCCCTGCCCGGCGCGGCGGTGGGGCTTATCGAGATGTTTGCTGAGTACGGCGAGCGGCGTGCGGGCGACGGTGTGGTGGTCGCCGTGGCGGGCGCGGGAGGTGGGGCGGGGGCGTCCACCCTCGCTGTCGCGGTCGCGTTGCGCGCCGCTGCGGAAGGGTTCCGGCGCGAGACCTTGCTGGTCGACGGCGCACCCTTCGCGGGCGGTCTCGACCTGCTGCTCGGTATCGAGAACACGGCGGGCCTGCGCTGGCCCGACCTGGTGATCGAGGACGGGCGCGTCTCCGCGACCGCGCTGCACGGCGCCCTACCCGTCGCCGCGCCCGGGCTGGCGGTGCTGTCCTGCGGACGCTGCGGTGCGGGACGATTGCCACGGGAACTCGGCGCGCCCGCGGTCCGCGCCGTGACCGAAGCGTGCCGGGCCGCAGGCGATTTCGTAGTTTGCGACATTTCCGGTGAGCGCGGGCCGCATGCCGACCAGATGCTCGACTCGGCGGATCTCGTCGTGCTGGTCGTTCCGGCACGACTGCGGGCGATCGCCGCCGCCGAAGCGGTGTCCGCGCACATCGCGCGGCGAAACCCGAACCAGGGCTTGATCGTCCGCGGCCCTGCGCCCGGCGGCCTGCTCGGATCCGAAGTCGCTGAGGTGCTCGATATCCCGCTGCTCGCCGCTGTCCGCGCCCAGACCGGCCTGGCGCACCGGCTGGAGCGCGGGGGGATCTCGGTGCGTCGTCGCGGGCCGCTGCGCGATGCCGCCGACGCCGTCCTCGGCGTGCTCAGCGCACCGCCCGGGCATCGACGGTGAGGAGGGGACGATGAACGCGATACTGACCAGCGAGCTGCTGGATCGGGTGCGGGAGCGTCTGGCAGGCGAGACCGGCGATCCGGATCCGGCGCAGGTCGCCGCCGCCATCCGGGCGGAGGCCGGCGGGGTGCTCGGAGACACCGACCTGCTGCGCGCTCTGCGGCTGTTGCAGACCGAGCTGACCGGCGCGGGCGTACTCGAACCGTTGCTGCACGACCCCAACGTCGCGGACGTCTTGGTGACGGGGCCGGACGCGGTGTGGATCGATCGCGGGCACGGTCTGGAAAGGACTTCGATCACCTTTGCCGACGAGGCCGCGGTCCGGCGGCTGGCGCAGCGCCTGGCCCTGTCGGCAGGGCGGCGGCTCGACGACGCGCAACCATGGGTGGACGGCCGGCTATCGGGAACCGGTACGGCACTGGGCGATTCGTTCGGCGTTCGGTTACATGCGGTGCTGGCGCCGATCGCGCACGGCGGCACTTGTCTGTCGCTGCGTGTACTTCGTCCGGCCACCCAGGGGCTCGACGCACTGGCCGCGGCGGGATCGGTGCCCGCCGACGCGAAGCTCCTGCTGGAGCGCATCGTCCGGGCGAGGCTGGCCTTCCTCGTGGTCGGCGGCACGGGAGCCGGGAAGACGACGCTGCTGTCGAGCCTGCTCGCGGCGGTGGACCCGGGCGAGCGGATCGTCTGCGTCGAGGATGCGGCGGAACTTGCGCCACCCCATCCGCACGTGGTCCGACTGGTCGCCAGGACCGCGAACGTGGAGGGTGTCGGGGAGGTCACCGTGCGCGACCTGGTCCGCCAAGCGCTACGCATGCGGCCGGACCGGATCGTGGTCGGCGAGGTCAGGGGAGCCGAGGTGGTCGACCTGCTGACCGCGTTGAACACCGGTCACGACGGAGGGGCAGGCACCGTGCACGCCAACTCGCCGCGGGAAGTCCCGGCCCGGCTGGAAGCCCTCGCCGCACTGGGCGGACTGGCGCGAGCGGCCTTGCACAGTCAACTCGCCGCCGCGGTGCAGGTCGTCCTGCATGTACATCGACGAGCCGATGGCACGCGCGGTCTGCGCGAGATCGGGCTCGTGCACCGTACAGGCGACGGGTGCGTGCGGATCACACCCGCCTGGCGCGACGCCGGTGCCGCCCCGGCCGCCACGGATCTGGCCGGCCTGCTCACCGAGCGGCTCGACTGATGAGCGGCGCGGTGTTGTGTCTCGCGCTGGCGTTGGTCGTAGTGCCTGCGCCGCGATCGCGCCGCCGGTTCGGTCAGCTGTTCGCCGCCCGGAGGGAGTATCGAATGCCTCGACGGCAAGGGCTGTTTCGCTTCGGTGCGAGTGCGAGCATGGTTTTCGCGTTCGTCGTCTTGGGGCCCGGTCCTCTGCTCGCTGCTTGCATGATCGCCGGAACGGTCGGGGTGAGGGCTCGCCGGGCGGCGCGGGAGCGGCGCCGGAACGTCGAGCAGGCGCACCTGCTCGATGCTCTGGAAGCCGTGATCGCCGAACTGCGGGTGGGGGCCCACCCGAGCGCCGCCGCCGCGTCCGCCGCCCGTGAGGTGCAGGGGGAATCCGCACACGCCTTCGCCGTCGGCGCCGCACGCAGCCGCCTCGGCGGCTCGGCGGCCGAGGGGCTGCGCCGGCCGGATTCTCCGATCGCCACGGAGTTCGCCCGGGTGGCGGGCGCCTGGCAGGTGGCCGAGCAGCACGGCCTCGCACTGGCCGAGTTGCTGTCGGCGGCCCGGACGGATCTCGCGGGGCGCCTCCGATTCCACGGCCGCACCACCGCCGCGCTGGCCGGGGCGCGCGCAACGGCCGCGGTCCTGGCCTGTCTTCCGTTTCTAGGCATCGCGCTCGGCCAAATGATGGGCGCCGCGCCCCTGCATGTTCTGTTCGTCTCGTCGGCGGGGACAGTGCTGCTCCCGCTCGGCGCGGGCCTGGCTTGTGCGGGGTTGCTGTGGACCGATGTGATCACGCGAAAGGTGCTGACATGACATCACCTTCGACGGAAGGCCGTGCTCGGCCGTATGTCCGGCCAGAGCGACTGCCGCCTTCGAGCCCGGTGGTCGGTAGGGAGAGCAGCTTCGCATGTGTGCCCGCTCCGCCGGTGTTTCGTATGCGAGCCGCGAGTCGTCCGGACGCTCGAAGCCGTTGCCGGATAGGCGTTCTGCGGCTGCGGCGACTGCTCGCCGCCCTCTTCGTCCCGCTCGTCGGCAGTGCCGGGGCTCGATGGACACGGGGTGCGCCGCCACGTGGCCTGGCGGCGGCTCGGGCAGGTGGTTCTCGCACAACGGATCCGGTGAGAGGGGTTGACGATGGGGTTCACCCCTGGAACAGCATTGCCATTGCTCCTGATGGCAGCCGCGCTCGTACTGCTGCCGGGCCGGGTGGCGGTGAGCAGGCGGTTGCACATCCTCGGCCGGACGCCCTCTGCACCGGCCGAGCCGCCGCATCGAGGGGAACAGGGGGCGGATCCACTGGCTGTCGCCTCGATCCTCGACCTGCTGGCGGCCTGCCTGCGCGCCGGATTGCCCATGGCGGGGGCGGCTCGCGCCGTGGCGCCGGAAGCACCGCAAGCGCTCGGCGATGCGCTGCGACGGGCGGCGGACTTGCTCGCACTCGGCGCAGACGCGTCCACGGCCTGGACCCAGGTGGCCCGGGATGCGAACGGGCGCCCCGGAGCCGAGGAGGTCGAGTCGCTGGCACGGATGGCGCGGCGTTCGGCGCGGTCCGGATCCTCATTGGCGGCCGCTGTGACGGAACTGGCCGAGCAGCGCAGGTCCGCGGTCGAAGACGTGGCAGCCGCGAAGGCGGAGCGGGCAGGCGTCCTGATCGGCGGTCCCTTGGGTCTTTGCTTTCTCCCGGCCTTCGTCTGCCTGGGCATAGTGCCGGTGGTCATCGGCTTGGCCGGCCGAGTGCTCGACGGCGGGCTGCTGTAACCGCGCGCCTTTGCATGACCGCGCCGCACACGAGGTGGGACATGACGCGTTCGCGCGGAACCATCACACAGCTTCGCTCGGGCATGGTTGGTAAGCCCGCGACTGCGGCTGTGCCTCCCGCTGGATCGGAGGACATCCGGCGCGGCGGCACCACGTGGTTCGCGAGGGTGGCTCAAGAGTGCGGTGGCATTGTCGTTCGCCGACGGCCCCGATCGGGGAGGGAGCCGTGCGGCTGGTCGCTCGGCCTGCGGTGCGGCGGCCCGAGGGTGCGCCGATTCTTCGGCACTTCCACAGCTGCCTTGCGCGCGGAGTCGTGCCGGCAGGCCGGAAGGCCGGCCCGGCGGTACCGGGCATTCCTGCCGCTGGGCGAGCGGTCACCGTTGGCCGTGTGGTGCGTTGGCTCGTCACCGGTTCGGCGGCATGGCGAGGTGGTGCCGGTTTCGTCGCTGAGAGTTCGCTCGTCTGATCTGGATATGCCGGTTACCGGCGGGCCAGATGTGGACTCGTGGAGATGTGGCTGTTCATCTGGTCTGTCGTCAAACCGGTTGCTGTCGTCGAGTGATTCGCTAGAGGTTCGCTCTCCAGATCTGGAGGTGGGGACTGGAGGAGGGCAGCTGGGTTCGGGGCGGCGGTGGGCTGCACGGCGTTCATCGGAAGAAGCGTGCTCGTGCGGATCGGCCGCATGGGCCGGAGAGGAGGAATCGGGTGCGTATTCAGGGGGTCGCGAGGTCCGTCGACCGGAGGATGAGGGCTGTATATATGGCCTTGCGTTCGCGAGTGCTCCGGGCGGTGGTCGCGGAGGAGGGCATGAGCACGGCCGAGTACGCGATCGGCACGATCGCGGCGGCGGCGTTCGGCGCCGTGCTCTACGGCGTGGTGACGGGCGACAGCATCGTGAACGCGTTGACGAAGATCATCGATCGGGCATTGAACACCTCGGTGTAGCCGTGGCCACGGCACGGCGGTGCCGTCCCACGCCGGGACCGGGCGGCGATCGGGGAGCGGTGACGGTCGAGGCGGCGCTCGCGCTCACCGCGGTCGTCGCCACCGTGGTGCTCTGTCTCGGAGCTTTGCTGGCGGCGTCGACCCAGGTGCGCTGCGTCGACGCCGCCCGTGAGGCGGCCCGTCTCGTCGCACGGGGCGATCAGGCGAATGCCCGCCCAGCGGCCGAGCGTATCGCGCCGCCGTCGGCCGGCATCGTTTTCCGCACCGACGGCAGTCACGCCATAGCCGTGGTTTCCGCGCGAACCCCACTGCTTCCCCTGCTCACTCTCCGCGCCGAAGCGGTCGCGACCCTCGAACCCGGGGTTGCGAAGTGACGGCGGCGGTCGCCGTGCAGTCCCGCACGGAGATCGAGGCGCCTCGCCGAACGTGGCAGCTGCGGCGTCGCCCCATCGCCACAGCTGGGTGTGACATGGATTCGAGCGGTCTCGGTGAGTGGGTCGTGATCGGCGGCCGCAGCACCTGGGCCAACAGGCGTCCGTGCTTTGCCGGTGGGCTGCCTGCGTCCGGTGAGGAGGGGCTGGCCACCGTCTTCGTGTGTCTGGCGCTGGTCGCGCTGATCGGTGTGACGCTCCTGATCGCACAGGTGGGCGTGGTGGTGGTCGCCCGGCATCGGGCGCAGGCGGCGGCCGACATGGCGGCGCTGGCCGCGGCGGGTGCGTTGGTCGAGGGCGTCGACGCCGGGTGCGCGGAGGCGGACGAGGTGGCGCGGCGGATGGGGGCGCGAATCCGAGTCTGTGAGGCGGCGGAGTGGGACGCGACGGTCATCGTGGAAAGGAATGTACCAATGAGTCTGTATGGCGATCGCGTCGTTCGGGCGATCGCGCGGGCCGGACCCGTTGAAGAGTGACGGAGTTCGATACACAGTCGCGCTTGCGTCGCTTCCGGTAGCGGAAATCGGTAATTCTACTGGCTGGTTAAATGTGGCCTCCCGGAATTCCCCGCATGGACCCGGATATCAAAAACGAATGAATGCGCATGTCCGCAATGGCGGGGGTGGCAATAGTCTAGTTAACATGAATCTAGTCCTTTTTATTCGGAGGAGGTGAAGCAGTGTCATTCCACTGAGGCGCCGTCCGCCTCGCCCAGCGTGTGCGCTGGCTAGGTCGACAATTGGTCACATGTCCGGCTCTGCGCCGTCACGAATCGAGCGGCGCGTCTTCACCAGCGGTCAGCTCGGCCAGGACGGCGGTGAGCAGGCGCGCCGCAGCCGCCTTGTCCAGCGGGTGGTTCCCGTTGCCGCACTTGGGTGATTGGACGCAGGACGGGCAGCCGGCCGCGCAGCCACACGACTCGATGGCCCCCAGGGTCGCCGAAAGCCACTGTCGTAGTTGAGCGAATCCGCGTTCGGCGAACCCGGCCCCGCCGGCTTGGCCGTCGTAGACGAAGACGGTGGGCAGCCCGGTGTCCGGATGCTCGGCGGTGGAGACACCGCCGATATCCCACCGGTCGCAGGTCGCCACCAGGGGCAACAGCCCGATCGCGGCGTGCTCCGCCGCGTGCAGCGCACCAGGGACGTCCTGAGGTTCGATTTCGGCCAGCGCCAGCAATTCCGGCGTCACGGTGTACATGACCGCCCTGGTGGGCAGGGTCTGCGGCGGCAGGTCGAGTTCGACCAGATCGAGCACTTCGCCGGTGACCAGCGTGCGCAGGTAGCCGATCACCTGGCTGGTAACCCGTACCAGGGCCAGACCGGCCGTCACGTGACCGTGCGCGCGGTGTTCGGTCACCTCGTCGACGGCGATCGAGGTCACCTGACGCGCGCTGGTCGTCCACCCCGGCTCGTCGGCGTGCACGAAAGCGACGCCGTCCGCCATATCCAGCTCGTCGACCACGTAGGTCTCGCCTTGGTGCAGGTGAACGGCGCCGGGGTGCAGTGTCGCCCGGGCCCGTCCCGCGTCGGCGGTGCCGAGCAGCCTGCCGGTTTCGCCATCCACGATGGCCACCGGAGCGCCGATTCCGCCCCGGACGTCCACCGCGTCGTGCGGCTGCGTCTCGGCGGTCACGTACCAGCGTGCGCGTTCGTCCGTTCCGCGCCGCCTGATCAGCCCTTTCTCGGCCAGCTCGGCCAGCACAGGGCGGGCGTCGAGCTCGTCCACCTCGGCGTCGGTGAGCGGCAGCTCCAGCGCGGCGCACAGCAATTGCGGACCCAGTACGTAGGGATTGCGCGGATCGGTGATGGTCGCCTCGACCGGTTTCTCCAGCAGCGCTGCGGGGTGGTGGACCAGGTAGGTGTCCAACGGGTCGTCTCGCGCCACCAGCAGCACCAGTGAACCTTGGGTGCGTCGTCCCGCCCGGCCCGCCTGCTGCCAGAACGACGCCACCGTTCCGGGAAAACCCGAGATGACCACGGCGTCCAGGCCCGCGATGTCGACTCCGAGTTCCAACGCGCTGGTGGTCGCCGCGCCGAGCAGCGATCCGTCCGACAGTGCCGCTTCCAGATCACGCCGATCCTCTGCGAGATATCCCGCTCGATAGGACGCCACGCGCGCGGCGAGATCCGGATCTACCTCGGCCAATAACCTTTTGGCGTCCATCGCGGTCAGCTCGGCAGCCCGCCGGGACCGCACGAAGGTCAGGGTCCGCGCGCCTTCGGTCACCAGATCCGCCATGATCCGCGCCGACTCCGCGGTGGCGGGTCTGCGCACCGGCGCGCCGTTCTCGCCGGTCATCGCGGTGAGCAGGGGCGGCTCCCAGAGCGCGACGGTCCGCGGCCCCTGCGGTGATCCGTCCTTGGTGACCGCGGTGCAGGGCGCGCCGACCAGACGCGACGCGGCCGCCGCCGGTTCGGCGGTGGTCGCCGAGCAGAGCACGAACACGGGATCGGCGCCGTACCGTGCGGCGATTCGCCGCAGCCTGCGCAGCACCAGCGCCACGTGCGAACCGAAAACACCCCGATAGGCGTGGCATTCGTCCACCACCACGTACCGCAGCCTGCGCAGAACGCGGGCCCAGCGCTGGTGCGATCGAAGGATGCCCAGGTGGAGCATGTCCGGATTGGTGAAGATCCAGCGCGCGTTGGCGCGCACCCACTGCCGGATCTCGGCCGGCGTATCGCCGTCGTAGGTGGCCGGATGGATATCCCGCAGCGGGCCTTCATGGGTGAGCGCGCCGACCGCACGCAGCTGATCGGCGCCGAGCGCCTTGGTCGGCGACAAATACAGTGCGGTGGCCTTCGGATCGGCTTGCAGCGCGGTGAGCACCGGAAGCTGGTAGCCGAGCGATTTGCCCGAGGCGGTCCCGGTGCTCACCACCACGTGCTGCCCGTGGAACGCCTGCTCCGCCGTCTCCACCTGATGGCTCCACGGCGCGCCGATGCCCGTTTCTCGCAATGCGGCAACCACTTCCGGGGATGCCCATGCGGGCCAGGTCGAGTGGTCGGCGGGCCGCGCGGGCAGCTCGGCCACATGGGTCAGCCGGGGGTCGTCGTCCGGCGCCCCGGTTAGGACACGATTCAGCAACGATGTCCCGTAGGCGGACTCGGTTCGAGGCCGTCCACGCAGCGCTGAGTCCGGTGGATTCACGGCCGGAACCCCGCAACACGCTCGGGAAGTGTGAAACGTGTGCGTCCGGGAACCTCTACCTGCCATTTCGATACCAAATAGCGACCTGGGTCACAGCTTGTATGCCGAACGTCCACTCGGTTATCACCAAGCAAACGAACCCCAAGTCTGGATTCCGCCATTGTGTCCCTCACCTGCGCATTCGCAAGATCAACTTTTTTGCAAATTGTCGGTAACTCGACTGTTGAATTGCCCGAAGACATGGTTCACTGGTTCCTGGTCGCAAGCTTCTGTGTTCGAGGGACGGATCCAAAGTCCAAACCGTCAGCAGGATCGATGTTGCGAACGGTGTGCTTGGTGCTTTCCTGCAGGGGGAACCAACAGTACAGCGGTCGGAACGGACCCGGTGGACGAACCCAGTTGTCCGCCGTTCCGGTAAGAAAAGAGAAGGAACAGAATGGCACAGGGAACTGTGAAGTGGTTCAACGCGGAGAAGGGGTTCGGCTTCATCGCGCCGGAGGACGGCTCCGCTGACGTCTTCGTCCACTACTCCGAGATTCAGGGTTCGGGTTTCCGCACCCTCGAGGAGAACCAGAAGGTCGAGTTCGAGGTCGGCCAGGGCACCAAGGGCCCGCAGGCCACCGGAGTGCGTGCGCTCAGCTGAGCGGCGCAGGATCCACAGCTCGTCCCTCACCACCGGCAACGGGGTGAGGGACGAGCTATATCTGGGGTAGTCACGGCCCGTGTGAGCCGGCGGAACGTACCGCCGAGCATGCCGCGGCGCAGGTGTGGCGAAACGACAAGGCATACTGATTCGAACTCACGGGCGTACGCTCGGTGGTTCGAGTCGCAAGCACTCGACCACACGCGGCGTCACGGTATAAACGTGTCTGGTGCGACGTTCAGCCGTCGCAGCCGCTCACCCCAAGCCGCGCACAGCGGAAATACGCAGCGCGGGTCGATCAGGAAAGGTGTATTCGCCGGTGGCAACACGAGACCGCGGTGCAGCCGACCAGGGCCGTCCCCTGCGTCGTCTCGTGATCGTCGAGTCCCCGACCAAGGCCCGTAAGATCGCGCCGTACCTGGGTCGCAACTACACGGTCGAGGCGTCGGTCGGTCATATCCGGGATCTGCCGCGGGGAGCGGCCGACGTCCCGGCCAAGTACAAGGGCCAGTCCTGGGCGCGTCTCGGCGTGGACGTGGACAACGACTTCGAACCCATCTACGTCGTGAGCCCGGACAAGAAGGCCAAGGTCACCGAGCTCAAGAGCCTCCTGAAGGACGCCGACGAGCTCTACCTGGCCACCGACCCCGACCGCGAGGGCGAGGCGATCGCCTGGCACCTGCTGGAAACGCTCAAACCCAAGGTGCCGGTCCGGCGGATGGTGTTCCACGAGATCACCGAACCCGCCATCCAGGCCGCCGCCGCGGACACCCGCGACCTCGACAACGATCTGGTGGACGCCCAGGAAACCCGCCGTATCCTGGACCGCCTCTACGGCTACGAGGTCAGCCCCGTCCTGTGGAAGAAGGTCATGCCGCGGTTGTCGGCGGGCCGCGTGCAGTCGGTGGCCACCCGGGTGATCGTGCGGCGCGAGCGCGAGCGGATGTCGTTCCGTTCGGCCGAGTACTGGGACATCGCCGCGAAGCTCGACGCGGGCAACGGCGAGGAGAGCGACGCCACCAACCCGAGGACTTTCGGCGCACGGTTGGTCACCGTCGACGGCGCGCGGGTCGCCACCGGGCGCGATTTCGGCTCGGACGGCCAGCTCAAGGCCGCGGGCGGCGTCGTCGTGCTGGACGAGGGTTATGCGCGTCGGCTGGCCGAATCGCTGGACGGCGCCGATCTGGTGGTCTCCTCGGCGGAGGCCAAGCCGTACACCCGCAAGCCCTATCCGCCGTTCATGACCTCGACGCTGCAGCAGGAAGCGGGCCGCAAACTCCGTTTCACCTCCGAGCGGACCATGCGGGTCGCTCAGCGGCTGTACGAGAACGGCTACATCACCTATATGCGTACCGACTCGACGACCCTGTCGGAGTCGGCGATCGCGGCGGCGCGGGCGCAGGCGACCCAGCTCTACGGCTCGCAGTTCGTGCACCCGACCGCGCGGCAGTACAACCGCAAGGTGAAGAACGCCCAGGAGGCGCACGAGGCGATCCGTCCGGCGGGCGACACCTTCGCCACGCCCGGCGAACTGCACGCGCGATTGGACAACGACGAGTTCCGGCTCTACGAACTCATCTGGCAGCGCACCGTCGCCTCTCAGATGGCCGACGCCAGGGGCACCACGCTGACGCTGCGCATCACCGGCGTCGCGGGCACCGGCGAGGAGTGCGTGTTCTCCGCTTCCGGGCGCACCATCACGTTCCCCGGCTTCCTGAAGGCCTATGTGGAGAGCGTCGACGAGGAGGCGGGCGGACAGTCCGACGATGCCGAGTCCAGGCTCCCCGCGCTGGAGGAGGGTCAGGCGGTCACCGCGGTCGAGCTGAATCCCGATGGGCACAGCACCAATCCGCCCGCGCGCTACACCGAGGCATCGCTGATCAAGACGCTCGAAGAGCTCGGCATCGGCCGTCCGTCTACGTATTCCTCGATCATCAAGACGATCCTCGACCGTGGCTACGTCTACAAGCGCGGCAGCGCGCTGGTGCCGTCGTGGGTGGCGTTCGCCGTGATCGGCTTGCTGGAGGAGCATTTCGGCCGACTGGTCGATTTCGACTTCACCGCTGCCATGGAGGACGACCTCGACGCCATCGCCGGTGGACGCGAGCAGCGCGGAAACTGGTTGTCCAGCTTCTACTTCGGCGGCGATCACGGCGTGGAAGGGTCGGTCGCACGCTCCGGCGGTCTGAAGAAGATGGTCGGGGAGCGGCTCGACGACATCGATGCGCGCGAGATCAACTCCATCAAGCTGTTCAATGACGCCGCCGGGCGCGACGTCGTCGTCCGGGTCGGCAAGTACGGGCCGTACCTGGAGCGAATGGTCGCCGATCCCGATGACCCCGAGGGCAACTCGGTGTCCCAGCGGGCCAATCTCCCGGACGATCTGCCGCCGGACGAGCTGACTCCCGAGGTCGCCGAGAAGCTGTTCGCGACCCCACAGGAGGGCCGCTCGCTCGGCGTCGATCCCGAGACGGGGCACGAAATCGTCGCCAAGGAAGGGCGTTTCGGCCCGTACGTCACCGAGATCCTGCCCGAACCGCAGGCCGCCGATGGGCAGGAACCGGGCAAGAAGACCGCGAAGAAGGCCGCGGCGCCGAAGCCGCGCACCGGTTCGCTGTTCAAGTCCATGGATCTGGCCACCATCACGCTGGACGATGCGCTGAAGCTGCTGTCGTTGCCGCGCGTGGTCGGTACCGACCCGGCCGGCGGCGAGGAGATCACCGCCCAGAACGGACGCTACGGGCCATACCTGAAGAAGGGCACCGACTCGCGGTCGCTCAACACCGAGGACCAGATCTTCACCGTCACGCTCGAAGAGGCGCTGAAGATCTACGCGGAGCCCAAACGTCGTGGGCGGCAGGCTTCCAGCGCCGCGCCGCTGCGGGAACTCGGCAACGACTCGGCCTCGGGCAAGCCGATGGTGATCAAGGACGGCCGCTTCGGCCCGTATGTCACCGACGGCGAGACCAACGCGACGCTGCGTAAGGGCGACGAGATCGAATCGATCACCCCGGAGCGGGCCATGGAACTGCTCGCCGACCGGCGGGCACGCGGACCGGTGAAGAAGACCGCGAAGAAGGCCGCGGCGAAGAAGGCGCCCGCCAAGAAGACCGCGGCCAAGAAGACCGCCGCCAAGAAGGCGACCACGGCCAAGACGGTGGCCAAGAAGACCGCGGCGCAGAAGACGGCGGCGAAGAAGACCGGCGTCGGGAAGTCGTGAGTTCTCGCTCGTGGTGACGGCCGTAGCCTGAGCGCCATGAGTACTGAACAGGAGCGCGAGGATCTCGTCGCGATGCTCGCCGACCAGCGTGCGATTTTCCGTATCACGCTGCGCGGCATCGACGACGAACAGGCGCGGCGGCGGACCACGGTGAGTGAACTGACCCTCGGTGGGCTGCTGCACCACCTGGTCAGCTGCGAACGGCACTGGACGTCGGTGATCGTGCAGCGGGACGAGCACGCGGAACTGGACGTCTCGAAGTTCGCCGGAGAGTACGTCATGGCGGCGGAGGAGACCGTGGCCGGCCTGCTGTCCACCTGGGACGAGGTCGCCGCCGCGACAGCCGAGCTGATCCGCACGGTGGACAGCCTCGACACCTCGATCCCGACTCCGACGGCGCCGTGGGCCCCGGAGCGGGTATGGCAGTCGGTGCGCACCACCGTGCTGCACATCCTGCGGGAGATCGCGCATCACTCCGGGCACGCCGACATCATCCGCGAGGCGTTGGACGGGGCGAACAGCACGCGGCAGCGGGCGTCTTAGCTCGACCAGGGTTGTCGTGGGGGCAGGTCGGCTTGCCGGACCGGCCGGGAGATCGGGCGACGAGCGGTGTCGAAGGCGCTGTCCAGCGCGTCACCGACCGCGAAATGCTCTTCGGGCGGGCGCTCCGCTGTCCCGCCTGCTCGCGCGGCCGGTCTCGCCGGGAGCCGATCCGAGTAGCGATCGGTTTCGGTTCACCGAACGGCGGGCGGGGACAGACGACGGCTCCCCGCGTCGACGGCCGCTCCGGGTCTGGAGCACACCTCGGCTCGCTGCCGACACGAGATGGGGGCGCACCTCGATACGCGGATCTCATCGAGACTGGATTCCGGCGGAGCCGCACGGCTGTCGGTATCCGGGACCCGGGGTGCGGGGCGTACGCACATTGCCGTTCTGGGTAGGACCGTCCGGCGTGGGCCCGAAACTGTCGGGACGGGCCGATAGGGTGTACGCCGTGGCGGGAGTCTTCGATCGGTTGGTCGGCCAGGAGGCGGTCGAGTCCGAGCTGACGGCTGCCGCCGTCGCGGCGCGCGGGGGCGCGGTCGAGGGCGCGATGACGCATTCCTGGTTGTTCACCGGCCCGCCGGGGTCGGGCAGATCCGTCGCGGCACTGTGTTTCGCGGCGGCGTTGCAGTGCACCGACCTGGGCACGCCTGGGTGCGGGAGGTGTCATGCCTGCACCACCACCATGGCGGGTACGCATGGCGACGTGCGCCGCGTGGTGCCGGAGGGCCTGAGCATCAGCACCAAGGAGATGCGCGAGATCGTGCAGGTGGCCTCGCGTAGGCCGAGCACCGGGCGCTGGCAGGTGGTGGTCGTCGAGGATGCCGACCGGTTGACCGAGGCGGCAGGCAACGTGCTGCTCAAGGTCGTCGAGGAGCCGCCGGACCGGACGGTGTTCCTGCTCTGCGCCCCTTCGGTGGATCCCGAGGACATCTCGATCACGTTGCGCTCCCGCTGCAGGCACGTGCACCTGGTGACGCCATCGGTCCCTGCCATCGCACGGGTGCTGCACGAACGCGACAATCTCGACGAGAAGACCGCGACCTGGGCCGCTTCCATCAGCGGCGGACATGTCGGCCGAGCCCGCAGGCTCGCGACCGACGCGGAAGCGCGTGCACGCCGTCAGCGCGCGCTGGCCTTGGTCACCGCCGTCGGCAAGCCCGGCGCGGCCTATGCCGCCGCCGACGAGCTGGTGCGCGCGGCCGACGACGAGGCCAAGCAGATGAGTGCGGCCCGCGACGAACGCGAGCGCGAGGAACTCGCGACCGCGCTGGGTGCGGGCGGCACCGGCAAAGGCGCGGCGAGCGCCACCCGCGGCTCCGCCGGCGTGCTCAAGGATCTGGAGCGACGGCAGAAGTCCCGCGCGACCCGTACCGGCCGCGACGCCCTCGACCGCGCCTTGATCGACGTGGCGGGCGTCTACCGCGACGCACTGGCCGTCCGATTCGGGGCCACCCGGCTCGGCTCCGGCGTCGCGCTCACCCACCCCGATCTGTCCGACGAGATCCACGACCTGGCCGACCGCATGCGTCCCGAAGGCCTGCTGCAATCCATCGAGGCCGTTCTCGCCTGCCGCACGGCGCTCGACCTGAACGTCAAACCCCGTTTCGCTCTCGCCGCCATGGCCGCCGCCCTCATCGCGGCCCGCGCCCAGTGACCGTGACCACCCGTTTTCGCGATCCGGCTGCGAGACGATAGACTTCCCTGGCCGAAAGGCACGCCGCCTTAGCTCAGTCGGTAGAGCGCTTCACTCGTAATGAAAAGGTCGGGGGTTCGATTCCCCCAGGCGGCTCCAGGAAAAGCCAGGTCAATGGCGGTTCCGCTACGTTGGAACGGGCCTGGCGTTATCCCCGCATCTCAAGGTGACGTGTCTTCCGGCAACGGGAGGTTTACCGTGGCGCGGCTGGATCTGGTTCGCCCCGGCGATGCACTGCTGTTCCACACCCGCAACGACCACCCGTCACCGCCTACCTCTGGGACAAGAACGCCTGGCAGCCCGGACGCCGTCTTGATTGGCTGTTGCGCCGGGGCTTCACCCTTTGTTCACGAAAGGCCCGATGCGGACCCCGAACTGCTGCGGGCCTACTGCGGCAGTGCGGTCCACACCTGGCAGGCAAGCGCCTGGGTCCCCTGTCTCACGCCGGCATCTCCTGGAAGCTGCAGGACGGGGTGCCGCTGTTCGTCGCTGACGCGGTACTTTCCGCTGACTACCAGACGGCTGGGGACGGTCTTTCATGTGGGATCGCCCACGACGCTTCATTGCTCGGCGGCGCGACTGATGAAGTCGAAGGATCCGCCGTCGATGCCCCAGGAGATGATCCGTTCGGGGTGGATGCGGATGACCGCGCGTTCCTGGGGTGGGAACGGTGGCTCCACGTCGTCGAGTGCCTCGGCCGTGCCGCGTACCTCGATGCCGCGAATCACGTATGGCTCCACGGAGACCTGCTGGTCGATGACGAACGACACCCGGCTACCCGCCTCGACATTGCGGTACTTGCGACTGGCACGCATCCGCATGCCTCCGATGTCGATCGTGCCGTCGGCGTTCACCCGATAGCTGGTCGGGTTGTTCTGCACAACGCCGTCGGGCGACACCGTGGCCAGCCGACCGATCCCGGCCTCCGTGAGAAACTGCAGTTCATTGCTGGTGAAGGTCATGTCAGATACTCCTCGGTGAATTCGATCTCGGATGTTCTCCGGCGATCAGCCGGAAGTTGTCGGGCGCGGGAAGCGCAAGCTGTCGCTTGCCGCGTCGGCGGTCCAGCGGGACCGCCACATCGCGGTGCACCGACGACCTACGCAGGTGCGACACCGCCTGCCCAGTGCTCTCAGATCAGAACAGAATCAGCGCGGCGCACAGTCCGGCAATGGCGATGAACTGCAGAGTGACCCGGTACTTCAGGATGCTGTCCCACTTGTCCTGCAGCGCACGGGCATTGGCCGGAATGATGCCGCTCTGCGCAGCGGCGGTCTGCTGGGAATTGATCGGCTTGGCGACGCGGACGTAGAAGGCGAGCCAGGTGAGCAGTGCCGCCACGGTGATCCCCGCCGCGACAGCGGCGCCGATCTGCCCGGCCAGCAGCGCGATCAGCAGCGTGAGTACAGCGGTGACCACGCCGACCACACCGACAACCGGCATGCGCTTATCGCCGTAGTAGTGACCCCAACCCGCGCTCACGGTCACGGCCGCATCATCGAGTTTGCGGTACACGGAGCGGGTGATCACGGCCACGCTGACGTCGGTGCCATAGACGATGGCATTGGAGAGGACGGCGGCGGCGGCAATGATCTGGCCGGTAACAATGAGCATTTCGGCTTCCCTTCCAAAATCTAGCAACGTTAGAAACTAGAGCAACGATAGCAGTGGGTTGCTATCTTGTCTAGCCTTGCTAGGAAGGGGTCGCCACGGTGGGATCGGCAAGCTACCGATGCTTTTTCCGGCCAAGCGGACGCTGTCGCCGGCAAGTCGGTCACCGAACGCCGGCGGATCTTCGGCCTGCCGGTTCCCCTGGTGGCGCCGGGCTCATCGGCCGGGTCGCGGAGACCGAACTCGGCGGCGGTCTACCGGGTCCACTGGTCGAGCAACACCGCGAGGCGGGCGTCCCGCTGAGTCGGCCGCAGACGTCCGCCGCGGTCCAGGGTCGCCAGGCCGTGCAGGGCGCTCCACCCGACCTCGGTGAAGGTCTCCGGATCGTGCTCGCCCGCGAACGGTGAGAAGGCGGCGAACATGACGGCGAACGCGTCCCGCAGTGGCTGCGAGGCATTCTCGCCGAACGCGAGGTTCACCTTCATCAGGAACATCGCGTCGTAGAGCGCGGGCCGCGTGGTCGCGAAGTCGAGGTAGGACCGCGCCACCGCCGCCAACGCCGCGCGCGGCTCGCCGCCTGCGGACTCCAACGCCGCGCGGCTCCACGCGGCCATCTCCGCGATGCCTTCCTCGGCGACCGCCGTGACGATCTCGTCCTTGCCCGCGAAGTGCGAATACAGCACAGGCTGGCTGTATTCGATCCGTTCCGCCAGTCTGCGCACGGTCACCGCGTCCCAGCCCTGCGACTCGGCCAGTTCCCGAGCGGTGTCGATGATCAGCCGGTGCCGTTCGGCGCGTTCCCGTTCTCGTCGCGTCTGGGTCGTCATAGATCGACTGTAGCACTGCTCGACAAACTAGTGCTACTAGATCTAGCGACGCTTGTCAAATAGAAATGGACCCCGTGGTCCGCCTCGCCCCCGGCTTGTCGCTGCTAGGAGCCGCGTTCCTCCGGCGATCGTCCATCAGCGCAACCGCAGGGTAAGTGAGTGCTTCTCGGACGGAAGCGCATCCACCGCGTTGCGCGCGCCCGGATTCCCCCGGCTCGTACCAGCCGGACCATGGGCGATCTCCCGACCGCGTCGCGCAGCGCGGTATCGCGAATACATTCGCGGACGAGGAGGGACGGTGTCGTCTTTTTTCCGCCGGAACCGTGAACTCGGGATTCCTACTGTCGGTGCGATGGAAAGCGAACAGATTCCGGAGGCAGGGAATGCCGAGTTGCGCGTGCCTGTCGTGTGGTTCATGGCGCTTGCGGCGGCGCTCGGAACCGCGAGTGTCTATGTCTTGCAACCGGCTGTCGCCGAGGTCGCCGGGTCGCTGCGCACCTCTGCGGCGGTGATCGGCGCCGCGTTGGCGTGCGGGCCGGTCGGCTATCTGACGGGGTTGGTTCTGCTGGTGCCGCTGGCCGACCGGTTCGCACCCCGGGCCGTGGTCTCGGCGCAGTTCGCGGCGCTGGCGGTTGCCTGCGCCGGCGGCGCGGTGGTGGGTTCCCCCTGGGTCCTCGGAGTCGTCATGGGTGTGGTCGGGGCGGGGTCGGCGGTCGGCGCTCAGCTGAGTTCGGTGGCCGGGCGTTTCGCGCAGCCTCGTCGGCGGGCCACGGTCCTGGGGATCGTGACCGCGGGCATTTCGGCCGGAATCCTCGCCGGGCGCATCGGCGGCGGCTGGCTCACCGATGCGATCGGTTGGCGCGCAATGCTACTCGTATTCGCTGTGCCATGTGTCGCGGTCGCGGCGGTGTCCTGGTCCACCCTGCCCGCAGCACGGGGCCGCACGTATACCGGGTATCTGGATACGGTGCGTGGAATTCCCCGGCTCTTCGCCCGCTTCGCGGCACTGCGCTGGGCGGCGGCGCGGGGAGCGCTGTGGTTCTTCGCCTTCTGTGCGATCTGGGCGGGCCTGGCGGTGGCGCTGTCGCAGCCTCCGTACTCGTATTCGCCCGAACGGATCGGCCTGTACGCCTGCGCCGGACTTGCCGGCGTCCTCGCCACCCGGATCGCCGGCGGATGGACCGATCGGGTCGGGCCGCGGAGGGTGATTCTGGTGGGACTCGCGCTCGCCCTGGTCCCGGCGGTCGTTCTGGGCGTCGCACTCTCGAACACCGCGGTGACGCTGACCTGTCTCGGTCTCTTCGATGCCGGACTGTTCGCGGCCCAAGTGGCCAACCAGAGCACGGTTCTGGCCATCGACACGTCCGCGCCCGCCCGCTTCAACAGTGCCTATATGTCCGTGTACTTCATCGGGGGCAGCCTGGGCACCGCTTTCGGCGCCGCCGCCGTCGGCTGGTTCGGCTGGCCCGGGCTGACCGCTTTCGCCGCGGTGGCCACGGCCGCGGCGGCCGTAACCACCCTGGCCGAGCGGCCGCGGGACCGAGCGGAGAATCCGGACGACCGTCGGCGGCGGCCCGCGGCCACTCAGCCTGCTCGTTGAGCGCCGGGCGCGCCTGGGCTGTCCCGGGATCCCGCTGTCTCCAGTGCCCGGCGGATGGCAGCCGATCCCTGCTCGACGAACTCGGCCATCGGCGCGGCGAGAGTCTCGGGTAGGACGTCGGTGTGCCATACGAACAGGGTCGTTCCGTCCTTGCCGGGCAGCGCCTGCATCGAGGCGTGGTGATGGGAGGGGTGCAGGCTGCCTCCGACGACGGAGTACGCGACCCGGCGGCGCACCGGATCGAGGTCGACGAGCCGTTCGGCGACGACGGTGCCGTCTGCGAAGGTGACGGTGCGGGTGTCCGCGTCGAGCCGTGTATCGGTGACGAAACCCGGTGCGAGGCGCTCGTGCACGGCGCCGAAATCGCTGAGCACCTCCCATACCTGCTCGGGGGTTGCGAAAACGTCGAATTCCTTGTGAATGGATGCCATGAGTCCCCCTCGGTCAGGCCGCGGCGATGCAGAAAAGGTGTCCTTCGGGATCGGCGAGAACCGTCCACTGCCCCTGCCCCGGCTGGAACTCGGGTACGGTCGCGCCGAGGGCGAGCAGCCGCCCGGTCGCGCTCTCCACATCGGCGACGGTGAAGTCTAGGTGGGCGTGCTTACCGGCGTCGGGCCAGCCGGGGCCCCGGTAGCCATCGATCCGCTGGAAAGCGAGCTGGATCGGGCCCCCGCCCAGGTAGGCCGAATCGTCGTCGATATGGGTGATTTCCCAGCCGGTGACGTGGCGGTAGAACTCCGCCATAGCCTTCGGCGCAGCGCAGTCGATGATGATCGCGGCGAGTTCCGCGTGGACGGTCATGTCGTGGTCTCCTGATGTGGTCGGTTGCCCGTCCAGCATCCGTGCCGAACTGCCCGCGCGTCTTGAAGATCTTTGCGTGGCAGTTTTCGTCGTACCCCCGGCGTACGGTCCGCAGGTGCTGTCCACAACGACCCTCGCCGCCCGGCCGGAGTTCACCGTCACCACGGTGACCTGTCACTCCGACCACACCGGCTTCTCGGCCCCGGAAGCCCGCGCCGACCACCGCCTCGTGCTCGTGCGCCGCGGCCGGTTCCGGCGACAGTCCGACGGCGACCGCGCGGACCTGGACCAGACAGTCGGCTACCTGGGCGCACCGGGTGAAGAGGAACGGTTCGCCCATCCGGCCGGTGGCGACGTCTGCACCGCGGTGACCATCGCGCCCGGCCTGTGGGAAGGGGCCGCGAATCCGCGAGCGGTGTACGTCGATGCCCGTATCGAGCTCGCGCACCACCGGGTGCTCGCCGCCGCCCGAGGCGGCGACATCGATTACGCGTTGACCGAGGAGCTGGTCCGGCTCGTGGCGATCGCCGCCGGATGGCCGAGCCCCCGGCCGCGGCCCGCCGATCAGGCGCTGGCGGCAGCGGCCCGTGCGGCGATCATCGACGGCGCACCGGAATCGGCCGGGCTGCGGTCCCTGGCGACACTGCTGAAGGTCTCGCCGTATCGGCTGAGCCGGGTCGTCTCGCAGCACATGGGCCTGTCGCTGACCCGCTACCGCAACCGGGTACGCGTCGGCCACGCCATCGAACGGCTCACCGATGGGGAAACCGGCCTCGCCGACCTGGCCGCGCACCTCGGTTTCGCCGACCAGGCGCACCTGACCCGCACCGTCCGCGAACATCTCGGCCACACCCCCACGGTGCTGCGCCGCCTACTCGGCGAGGACCACCCAACCACGCTGAG
>NZ_BDCK01000062.1 GCF_001613465.1 Nocardia niwae NBRC 108934 = DSM 45340
GGTCGAGTTCCGTAGCGGATTAGCGTCTGCGAAGAAGTAGCTCAGGGTGCCGGGGGGCCTGAGCTGCCGTGTACCCGAAGTTTTCGTGTCGGTGAACCCCTCATTCCGGTAAGAATCTGTGGCGCCCGATGGCTATATCGTAAATTCGACACTCCGGGTCGGATCTCGGCGTTGCAACTGTTCTGCATATCTGCCGCTTGCGTAGGTCAGGATAGTGGTAATGTTGTCGGCGCACTTGAACCAGATTCCATAGCAGTCGCATATTCGACCGCTTTGTATGTGGCGACTCAATTTGTTATAGGGGTTGGGATGACATCGGCCGTTGTTAGTGCTTCGCGGAGTGATCTTGCAACGATGTCGGCGGAAGATTTTGTTAGTCACCACATTCTAGATAGGGTCCCTTGGGTCTTTGGGGATAGAAAATCATATGTCGCTTGGAAAGGTTCGCTTGCGGCGGAGCTGACTGTGGATCCGTATTCGATAATTATTGTGGGAAGTGCAGCTCTCGGCTTCAGTTTGTCGCCCTATAAATCACTGGCGCAATTTCATAGCGGTTCGGATATAGACGTCGCAGTTGTCAGTTCTCACCATTTCGATATCGCATGGCGCTGGCTTCGATCCCTTGGGGATGTGGAAAGTATAGAAGCCGCCGACGTAAAGGACGCTTTGAAGTGGCATCGAAAGAACCTTATTTTTGATGGAACCATAGCCGCGGATCGAATACTGTCGAAGCTCGACTTTTCCCCCCAGTGGACTGCAGCGTTCGCAAAGGCTGCGAACCGAAGTCCGATGCACGGAAGGGTCATAAATGCTCGAATATATCGAGACTTTGAATCATTGCGTTCCTATCAGATAAAAAGTGTCAAGAATGCTCAGCTTAATCTCCTGAGTTCAACTTAAGTAATTCAGTCGGTGGCTAATCATCCCTAGTAAGGGGGCGACGGTGGATCAAAAGTTCCTGGAGTTCACGTCTCAGACTGTTAACTGGTTTTGGCAGCGGGCGACCAGCAATGAAATTGAACTAAGCCCGCCATTCCAGAGAAACCCAGTGTGGCATCAGCATCAGAAGTCGTATCTGATAGACACTATCCTCCGGGGCTACCCGGTGCCTGAGTTGTACCTACAGTTCAATATCAAGGAAGACGGGGGGCAGCATGTCGTAGTGGTTGACGGGCAGCAGCGAATTCGAGCGTGTCTCGAATTTATCGACGGGAAGTTTGCTTTAGAAGGAGAAAACGTAAACCCTTCGCTGTATGGATTGAAATTCGATCAACTTAATCCTGATCACAAGAAGCTGATATGGGGTTACAAGTTCCTAGTGCGAACTCTGCCTGAAATGCCACAGGAGGAGATCAGAGATATATTCGCTAGGCTAAACAGGAATAATGTTGTACTGAACAAACAGGAGTTGCGTCAGGCAACCTACTGGGGTGAGTTCATAACATGCGTCTCAGAGATGGCAAAGCATCGATTCTGGGTTACTTCAGGCCTCTTCACTTCAAATGATATCCGGCGAATGCTCGATATAGAGTATGTTAGCGAGTTGGTTGTAGGATCGATATATGGGCCACAGAATAAGAAATCCAATCTCGACAAGTTTTTCGAGTCCTTCGAGGCCGAGTTCCCCGACCGCGAGTTGGCCGAACTTATTTTTGAAAAAGTACTGGAAGAACTCTCGGCCGTAATCGAATGGCCCAACAGGCTCCGATGGTCGAGAAAAGTCGACTTCTACTCCTTGTTCATAGTTTTAGCAAGCGCGGTGGACGCGCTTCCGCTTGATCGGGATGGCAGGAAGCGCCTTTCTCAGCGTCTAGAGGTGTTTTCTGATGCGGTTACCCAATTGCTTAGGGACCCCGATAATCTAACGTTGCCTTCCCTGCCGAGCGAACTTTGGGCACTTGCGCGGCATTATGCTCGTGGTGTTCGCAATTCGAGCGATCTCGGAAGTCGTCGACTTAGGATTGCTGCGTTAGGTAAATATCTGGATCTTGGACAACACCCGGAGCTTGAGAGCGCAGTTAGCGGCGACGATGGTACCGGCTTTGTTGACCGATTGCCCACGATGGAAGATCTGTACAGCTCTCTTCCGGATGACGACCAGAATGAAGGCGAAGAAGAATGATTCTACAAGCAGCGTTGGGGGTGAGACCTCGGCGCGTGCTCGGACTCGCTAGGTTCGAAGTATGAAGGTCGAGGACTCCGCAGCATGGGCCGAGCGGTTGGCTAGGCACTATCTGGCGCCGCTCCCGCGACGACTCGACCATGTCGCGGGAGTGGTTCGCCAAGCAGCTCTCGCTGCGCCAGTTGCTGACGATCCGGATCTACTTCTTGTGGCGGCATGGCTGCACGACATCGGCTACGCGCCCGAAGTTGCCCGCATCGGCTTTCACCCTGTTGACGGTGCCGAGTTCCTTCGTGATCAGGGTGCAAGTGATCGGTTGTGTGCCCTGGTCGCGAACCATTCATGTGCGTGCGTCGAGGCTCGGCGTCGCGGACTGACCATCGAATGGGACGATGAGGAAACCGCCCTGAGGGACGCGCTTTGGTGGGCAGACATGACCACAACGCCGACAGGTGAGATCACCGATGTTCGTGAGCGGATCGCCGAAGTCCAGGAGCGGTACGGCCTTGATCACGTTGTGTCTCAGTCTGTCGCGGAAGCCGCGCCGCTTCTGCTCTCCGCTGCCGATCGCACCGAGGTTCGAATGGGTTTGCGGTAGCAGCTCACGTGAAGTAGGGCTGTGTTGCGTCGTCGAGGGCCTTGCGAATTCTGAGCTGGATCGACGGATGGATGTCGCGCTGGATTAGTTCGTTGGGCGTCACCCACTCAACCTCTGATGACTCGTCACTCGGGCGAAGTGTGCCGCCGGTGGGTTTGGCGCGGAAGCAGATGGAGAATTCCTGCCGAACCTCGCCGTCCTCGTACGCGATGACGTGACCGGGGTCGGAGAAGACGCCGACGAGCTGGACGACCGCAACCTCGATTCCGGTCTCCTCGCGAACTTCGCGTACGACGGCCTGTGTGACGGTCTCGCCCGCTTCGAGGCCGCCGCCGGGGATCGAGTGCTTGCCATTGTCGGTCCGACGGATGAGCAATATGCGTCCCTCGTCGTCCTGGACTAGGGCGCTCACGGCCACTTTGATGCTGTTCGGTGATGGTGCATCCGGATCGTGGAAGTAGTCGGTTCGAGTCACGCCGACCGCCTGGGATCGGCGTCGTAACTCTCACTCCAGACCTGCTCGAAGCTGGTCGTGTACGTCTCGAAAAGGTCGGCGGCCGGCAACAGCTTGAGGTGCATTGCCGGCGCGTACGCGCCCGGCTGCCCGTACACGTGCATGTTGACGATCATCTCGTTGTCGAACCTGAAAATCGAGTTGTAGAGCGTGGTTCGGTGGTAGCGGATTTCGACACCGTCAATCGCCGACAGCGGTTCGATGAGGGCCAGGGCATTGCGAATCCTCGCTGGCACGGTTCCGGCGGCCAGCCGTTCTTCGGCGCTTCGCTTAGTCGCTTCGTCCTCATCGGGATCACCGAACAGCATGCGTACTTTCAGGCCGTCGCGGGTCTTCTGCCTGATCGTCCTAGCGAAGGATGGTTCTTCCGCGAGGAACAGGCCTGCCAGAACGAGCACGTCGACTCGTTCTGTCGCTTGTGCGAGCAGGCGTGTCCACACGTCGAGGGGGATCGAGTTCCGGTGCGGATACACCTGGATCAATTCTGACTGTGCCATCTCGATCCGGCGCTCCGCGGGCAGCGCATCCGGCCATAGGTAGTTCTCCGTTTCGCGCACCATCGACGCGACCTTATGGCGGTGGCGGGGATAGGGTATGCGGCCCTTCGTGATCCATCGTTCGACGGTCTTCTCGTCGACGCCGGTCGCTTCCGCCACTTCGGCGAAATCCAAGCCATTGCGTAGCAGTGCTTCTCGGAGCCTGTCGTTCGGCATCGTAACCCCCTTGGGACGACTAGGGACGTCTTCACTGTACAGGAGACGTTCTCTCGACGTCCACCCCTGTGGTCGCCAGCTACTGATTACGTCTGTCGATTTCCCGAAAAGTGAGGAATTGCAACGCATTTCCCTTACTTCTCGAAGGAGTGATCGACCGTGTCGCACAAGACGTTCGGTGATGTCAGCGGGTCCGACGCCCGCCGACTGATCAGCCTCAAGACAGCGGCCAACTTGGTCGACGTCGACGCGAAGACGATCCGCAATTGGATCGCCGCAGGACACCTCCGTGGCTTCCGGATCAACGGCCACTTGCTGCGAGTCAACCACGCCGAGCTGCTGGCGCTGGTTCAGCCGGTGCTCGCGCCCGTACCGGAGGACGTGGCATGAGCGCCACGAAGAAGGCTGCGGACCAGCAGCCGAACGAGGCCGAGCGCCTGGCGGAGTACGTCGCCGAGATTGTCGCCACGGCGCCGCCTATCTCGTCCGATGCGCGTGCGCGTCTGGCAGCCGTCTTGGGCGGCAGCGCCGATCGGAGGGCGGCGTGATGCGCTCCTTCGGCTTGACCCTGGCCGCGGTGGCGGTGGGCTACACGGTGCTGACGGCGCCGGGGGTTGTGGGCTTCGTCCTGATGGTGTCCGGTGCGATCTGGTTCTGGCAGGCACGGCGCCGCTGGGGGGTGCGGCGATGAGCACTCAGTGGAGGTCGGACCCGCCTGTTCAGGGGTACACGGTCACCCATTTCGACCGCCGCGGCGGACACAACCCGCTGCATTCGATGGCTGGTCCGGAGTTCACCGGCACGAGCGCGGTGTTCGCCCCGCTGGGTCTGCTGCCGCCGATGGTGCAGGTGGCCGCGCTGGGTGTGCTGCTGCTCATCGGAATGGGCGGCTGCACCGCGGCGTGGATCGATCATCAGGACTACGAGCCGTCGCCGAACATCTGCCGCCCGCTCGACGCAGGGATTCCCCCGGAACCGGCGGGGTCGTGTGTGCCGCGTTCGCAGCTGCCCGAGGAGGTGGCGCGGTGAGCGCGCCGGACCGTCGCCGCGTGCGTGCCGAGTTGGAGGCGGAGAAAGCCCGGTTGGACCTCGTTCATGACGTGCTGACCGACATGGTGTTCACCGCTGCCGACGTGTCGGAGGCGAAAGGCTACCGCGACAGCGACTTCGAGATGTCGAGGACGCAGCACGTCGGTGAGCATCAGGCGCAGGTTCACGCCGAGCGAACTGCGGTGTGGGACCGGTTGCTCGACTACCGCCACGATCCGGCGTTGGCGGCGAAGATCCGCGCTCAGATCGCAGCTGATCGGGACCGTGCGCGGCGGGAGCGTTCCCGCGGGATCGAGCGGTCGCGATGAGCAGGTTTCACGATCCGGATGGCAAGCGGTTCGGTGTCCCGACATGGCCGTGGGGTTTGGCGCCGCAGCATCTGCGGGCTCGCCGCCAGCTCGCCCGGGAGGGCAAGAGCCCTGGCGGTGAGTACGAGGCGCAGGTGCTGCGTGCTCGGGGTGGGTCGCGGGGGCCGCTGAAGGCGCACCTGTACGACGCGGAATCAGCAGTGCCGAAACGGATTTCAAGCGAGGCGCAGCTGGAGGCATTGCAGCTGGCGCGGTGGACGCGCTCGGCGATGGCCGCGGAGCGGCGAGGGGTGGATGCGACGGAGATGCGCGAGTTCATCGCGCAGGCCCACGCCGATATCGCTGAGCGCCGCCGCACGGTCGGTCACAGCCGCAACTCACGGCAGGGAAGGGAGCGAACCCGATGAACCACAAGAGGAAGGGCGGCGACCGCTACACCGCGCTGGAGCGTCGCCACCGTGCCCAGATCGTCGGCGGGCTGCGTGATCAGGGCATGTCCTACCGGCAGATCGGCGAGCAGCTGGGTCTTTCGCTGGCTCAGGTCGAGTCGTGCCTGGGTGAGGCGACCCGGCTGCGTGAGCAGGGGCTGACGAAGCAGGAGGTCGCCGAGGAGATCGGCATCCCGTATGGGTCGTTGGGCCGGGTGCTGGCCGTGCAGGGCAGTAAGGGCCTGTCGGCTCAGCAGGATGCGGCGCTGGCCGCGCTGGTCGACATGCACGGGATGCAGGTCGATGTCTTGGCCGAGTTCATGAGCTTCAGCAGCCTCAGCAGCGCCTACTACCTCGCGGACGCTTTGCTGAAGCGGCGGATGGTGCATCCGCTGCTGGCAGTGCAGCGCGGCCGGGCGTGGGTGTACCCGAGGCGTGAGGTGGCCGAGCGGTACCTGGGATGGCGGCCTAAGGACTGGAAGCCGCCGCTGATGTACGCCAACCACTACCGCGCCGTCGCGCAGGCGCGGGTGATGCTGGTCGGTTCAGACCCGCAGCTGTGGGTGTCGGAGCGCGTGCTGCGCCGCCGCGCCGAAGTCGCTGCCGCGGAATCGAAGTCCGGGCACGTGGTGTTCAGCGACAGCCGGACCCCGCGCAAGGGACGCCCGCACGTGCATGACGGGCGGTTCCTCGGCGAGGTCGGCGGTCAGCACGGCTGGTGGGCGCTGGAGATCGAGCTGAGCGCCAAGGACCGCGTCCACATGGACACCGCGCTTGCGGGCGCGATCCGCGCTGCACGCGACAGCGAGGACGAGGCCGTGATGGGCCTGCTCTACCTGTGCCGTTCCCAGCGTGTCATCAACACCGTCAATGCCGCCTACCAGCGGCTTCCCCGCGAACTCGCCGCCGTCGAGCTGCTGTTCGCGATCGGTGACTTCGACGAGGAGTGGAGCCAGTTCCTCACCCGCCGAAACCAGGGCCGCGCCGCCCGCAAGACCCGGCGCCCGAACCTTCTCCTCACTCAGGAAGCGTCATGAGCAACTGCCAGCCGATCATCACTCCCGAGGACTGCCACCCCAACGGCAGCGCACAAGTCCCCCTGACCGGACAGCCAGATGCGCCCCCGGTGGAGCCGGGCGCCGGTAGTGGCCCGCTGGTGCCGCAGGCGCCGCCGATCCGTCACGTCGAAGGCTGGGATCTGCCGACGCTGGATGTGTCCGCGGTCGGTGACGCGGCCTCGACCGCGACGGTGTGCGGTGTCGTGATCGTGGCGATGCTGGTCATGATCGTCGCGGTCGCGGCGCGGTGGCCGTTGGCGCCGCACCGGTTGCGCAACTTCGCGATCGGGTCGTTGCTGCTGCCCGCGGCCTCGGCGATGGCCGGCGGATCGTGGATCACTCCCGCCTCCCTGTTGTGGTCGGGTGCGGCGCGGGTCGCCGACGGCGACCTGGGTGGGCTGCGCACGATGGTGGTGCTTGGTGCCCCGGTGGCCGCGCTGGCGGCGACGTACTGGTGGGCGTCGTTCGTGCACAAGACCAACACGGTCGGGTTGAAGAACCTGGGCCGCACCGAGCGGGTGCAGGCGGCGCTGGCCGCACGGCAGTTCGCCGGGGCCGCTCGGGCGGCGCGGTCGGTTGGTGTGCCGTTCACCACAACGGACGGGATCGTGCTGGGGCCGCTGGCGGACCGACGTTCGGCGCACCCTCTCGGTTTGTGGTCGGAGCTGACCGCGCGGCATCAGGCGTGGATGGTGGTGCCGCACAAGGAAGCGCGCCGCCAGATGGCCGCGTTCGGCACAACCGGTTCGGGCAAGACGGAGCTGATCAAGCGGTACGCGGTCGGGATGCTCGAATACGAGTGGAACGCCTGGCAGTGGTGGAAGGACGTGCCCGGCATGCGGGGCAAGCACCCACGCCCGCTGCTGGTGGTCGTGTCCTGCAAGGGCGGCAACGACGACAAAGTGTTGGGCCACGAGCTGCGCGAGATCGCCCAGCGCCGCGGCATCGCCGCCGACCGCATCGCCGAAGTTCCCCACGGCGCCCGCCTGAACGTGTGGGCGATGCGTGCCCGCGACCAGCGCGCCGTGCTCGGCGACATGCTCAACGCCGGACAGGCGTCGACGTCGGAAGGCCAGCACTTTGACGAGCTGCGCCGCCGCATCGTCTCCCTCGTCGTCGACGCCCCGGCCGGGCCGCCCCGGTCGAGCCGGGAGTTTCTGGAGCGGCTGAATCCGGAGAAGCTGCTGGATCTGTGGGGCAACGCCCCGGACGTGAAGCGGATGGTCGAAGCCCTCCAGTCGGAGAAGGTCGACCAGCTCGCCGACATGCTGATCAAGGCATCCAACCTGTTCGACAGCCTCCAGGGTGAGGACGGGCGGATGGTGTTCGACGGCGGCGTCGACCTCGACGACCTCGACGTGCTGTATGTGACCGTGCCGGGCCTGGACAAGGACGCCGCCCGCGCCCAGGTCGCCGCCATCCTGCGGATGTTGATGCAGCGTGCGGCCCGCACCGCCAAGGACCAGCGTCGCAGCGTCACCCTGATCATCGACGAGCTGAGCGCGCTCACCACCGGCCAGGGCTCGATCGGGCTGGAAGAGGTGTGCGAGCGGGGCCGCTCCCAAGGCGTGAGCGTGCTGTTCGCCGCCCAGAGTCCCGAGGGTGTCGCCGGGGATCAGTGGGCGCTGGACCGGATCTTGAAGTCGTGTGCGGGTGGGGTGCTGCTCGGCTACGTCGAGAACGCCGGAGAGCTGTGCAAGCACTTCGGGTCGGTGCGGCACATGCTGCCGTCGCGGCACCTGATCAAGGGCCAGCGCACCGGCGACGAGGGTCAGGTGTCGGTCGGTGAGAAGTGGCTGGTCGATCCCGACCGTGTCCGCCAGTTCGACACCGGCCAGTTCGTCTACGCCAAGGCCGGACGCGCGCAGTTCGGGCACGTCGTGCCTGTCGACCTCGCCATCGTGCGCCCCCTGCCCGGCACCACCAGCGCCGATCCCGAGGCCGACCCCGTCACCGCCGACGCGACCGCCTGACCCCCTATTTCTCCGACCGATTGAAAGGCAACCCCATGCGCATCATCCGACCCCACGACGACAACGACGACAACGAGGGCCAACGGCGGCCCGACCCCGTCCCGACACCGACCGATCCCGCGATCGCTGGCGAACTGTTCGCCGACGAAGTCGAGGACTGGCTGGCGGGTATCGCCGACCTCGACACCGCCCCGACTGTGACACCTGCACAGACCGAACGACCCGCCGCCGACACCAGGCCGGTGCGCCGGGCGGGGCTGAGCGTCGTTCCCGATCTCGACGACGAATCCGAGGCACAGGCCGCCGCCGTGGTGGCGCCGGTTCCGGCGCGGTCACGGGCGCAGACCGCGCGGCGCACCGCGGCAGCTTCCGCTGTTGTGGTCGGCGCGGCAGTGACCGTCGGATGGGGTGAGGGGCCGCTGGTGGTCGGTCCGCTGGCTGTCTACGGCGGCGCGTGGGTGGCCTACCTGTGGTGGAACGCCGCCCACCGCCCGCCTCTGCCGCAGGCCATCGGCACCGTCACCGCCGGTATCAGCCACGCCGTCGCGGCCGTCGCGACCGCCATCTTCGGGCTGCTTCGCGCCCTGGTCGAGCGCGTCGACCGCGCCCGCACCCAGCACGAGAACAACCGCACCACCACGATCGCCCCCACCCAGTAGCCAACCACAAGGGAGGAAAACCGTTGAGCACCAACCGAATCCCCGATGACGCGATCCGCACCGCGCCGGTTGATCTGTACGAGCGCCTGCACAACGTCGACGACCGGCTGTTCCAGCTGCGCCGCGAAGTCAGCGAGATCCGGCGCGAGTACGCCGCCCTGCGCCGCCACCCCGATGCGTTGGCGGTCGACAACCTCGGCGATCCGATCGACCCCGTCGACGCCGCGCTCGGCGCGGAAACCGCGCTGGCGATGGCGGACGAGAAGTTGGACGCCGCCGACATCTGGCTGTCTCGTGCCCGCGGCCGGTACGCGACCCGTCTCAAGCTCACCGACGCCGCCGCCGACGAACTCGACCGCCGACGCGACCGCGTCGAGCGGACCCGTTGAACACCGAAAACATCTACTACCGAGAGGAATTCACGCAATGACCGACCGTAGCCCGGAAGACGAGATGATCGCCGAAGCCCGCAAGTTCGCGCGATCGCTGCCGGAACTGACCCGCCTGCACGCCCAGGCCCGCAACTTTCTGGAGCGCCGCAAGATCCGCAAGGAGATCAGCCGCACGCTGCGTGAGCAGCGCCGCGAAGCCGAGGTGATGCGCAAGCACCAGCTGACCTGGACCGGCCAGGCAATCGACCGCTACCGCGTACACGTCCAAACCGTCGCTGAGCGCGCGAACGACCCGCGCGTGGACCATGACCGGCGCGCCCGCGACGCTCACGCCCTGGCCGAGCACCGCAACCGCCTGGCCCGCGGCTTCATCGGCAACGAGCACCTGACCCGCACCGAGCAGGGCATAGCCCTCGACGGGTTGGACTCGGCGACGATCTTCCCCCACTTCAAGGTCGGCAACCTCTTCGCCAAAGCGCATAAGGTCCGCGGCATCGACGCACTGCGCTACCGCGCCCACGTCGCTCGTGAGACGGTCAACGCCCGCCAGCGCGCCCAGGCAGAGCGTGAGCAGGGCTGGCAGCAAAGCCTGGACGCCGCGCGCCGCGCCAACGCCGAGGAGTCGCTGCTCGCACGGATCGACGCCGCCCAACCCCACCGCCACCGCTACACCGCGGGAATGACGTGGACAGACCCGGACGGCGGGAAGCTCACCGAATCCCGCTCGTTCGCCACCGAGCACGCCGCCACCAGCTGGTTGCAGCGCAACATCAGCGGCACGTCGTGGGCGGACGGCACCACCCTGGAGGTCGAGACCCGCGACACCCTCAACGCCGCGAAGCAATACGCCGACTACGGGCGCCCCGAGACCGTCGCCGGGCAGCTCGCCGACCGCGAGTCGGTGTTGCGGGAGCGGACGTTGTCCGGGCAGGTTCACCGCGAGCAGGCCGAGCAGGTCGAGCGGGCCCCGCGGCAGCGTGGGACCACCGACCGTGAACGCCCGCCCGAAACCGCCGGTGTTGACCGGTTGGCGCAGGTGGAGCGCCAGTTGAACGACATGGCCGCCGACCGGGACCGGCTCGAAAGCCGGGTCGGGATGTTGCAACGCGGCCTGGATTCGGTCACCGCCGACCGCGACGAGATCCGCCGCAAACTCGATTCGGCCGAGGGACACATCGAGGCGCTGAAGAACCGCAACCTGCGCCTGTCCGCGGAGATCGGTGAATTGCGGGACCGGCCGGGTGTCGAGCAGCTGACCGCTGAGCGCGACCAGCTGCGTGGCGAACGCGACGAGGCGGTGGCGAAGCTCGCCGAGCGCACACCGACCCATGAGCGGTTCGGCAGCCCCGAACGCCGAGCCGAGCAGGCTCGCCAGGCCGCGCGGTCCGAGCGGACCCCGGCCGACCAGCGGCTGGGCAGCCCTGGACCGCAGGCGGGACGGGATCGGTTCGGCGGTGGCCTGTCTCAGGAGATCGCCGACGCCACTGCGGTTTTCGAGGCCGGGCGCAAAGCCTCTGAGCGGGACCTGGTCGAGCATGTGCTGGATCATGCGCGCGAGGCTGCCCGCGCTCATCAGGAGCGCTACGGCAACCGCCAGCACGGCAACGGCAACGGCGTAGAGCAGGAGCAACCGAACCCGACCCTGGATGAGCTTCGCAACTCGGTACAGCCGGGCAACGACACCGGCGAGCCCGGGCCGGTAGGCAAGCGCGCCAGCTACCTGCGCGACCTCACCGGCGCCGGCCGCGAGCAGGCCGGTCCGGACACCCAGTCCTGGCCACGGCCGAAGCGGAACGGCAACGGCCGCAACGGTATCGAGAGGAGCCGTTGACATGCAGCGCGAGCACGAGGAAGCAATGCGCGTCGAGTTCGCCCGCTACACCCAGCTGGGTGAGGACATGTACCGGCCGGACGCCACCGACGCCGACCGCGACCGGATCACCGCCCAGCTTCGCGAGACCGATCAGCGGTGGAGCGAAGGGCCGCACGCCGAGCACTGGAGCTACCTGACCGACGCCTACGAGGACTGGCGGCAGGCACCCGACACCATGTTCCGGTTCCTCGACAACATCGACCACAACGGAGGCGAAGGAGTCACCGGCCTCCAGCACCGCAGTCTGCGCCAGGCCGGGCAACTGGCCGGTCGAGATAGCGAGAAAGTCCGCGACGCCGCCCGCCGCTACATCGACCGCGCCACATCCGGGCAGTCCACACCCCGATCGGGCGGCCGTCAGATCGAGCGGGGGCGGTGAGCATGCACATCGAGCACGAAGAGGCGATGCGCGAAGCGTTCGCCGAGGTCGACCGGCTGTCGCGGCTGAGGGACCGGCCGGGCGCCAGCGAGGCAGAGATCCACAGCCTCTACACCCAGCAAGAAGCCCTCGACCACGCGTGGCGCAACGGGCCGCATCCGGGGGAGTGGAAGTACCTCAACGACGTGCACGACCTGTGGTCGCGCTCGCCCAGGGCCGTGCGGCGGATGCTGTCGTTGCCAGGCGCGGATTCGTTGGACGAGGTGCAGCGGCGCAGTATCGAGCAGGCCCGCATCCTCACCGCCGCCGAGCGGCCCGAGATCGAGCGGGGCCGGTGACGATGACCAAACCGACACCGCAGCAGGGCCGTTCGTACGATGTCGTCACCGCGGCGTTGATCCGCCGCGTAGGTCCGGCCAAGTGGCCACGCGAGCCGCAGCAGTGGACGAACTACCTGTGCCCGGTGCATGAGGGCGACGGTCACCACCACAACCCCAGCCTGGGTGTGCGGTATGACCCGCGGCAGGGCAAGACGATGGTGCGCTGCTGGGCCCGCTGCGACGACCAGGACGTGCTCGACCGCATCGGGTTGCGGGTGCGCGATCTGTGGGATCGGCTGCCGGAGCGCACCAACCAGCAGAGTTCCGCTCGTCGGCCCTACGCGGTCGGCGGGCGGCCCGCCCGCCCGGTGAACGTGGCTTCCCCGGTCGAGAAAGCCATTCTGGCGGCCCGGTTCCCGCTACCCGCCAAGCGGGATCTGGGTGCCCAGATCGGGGAGCCCGAGGCGGTGGACACCTACGTCTACCGGTGGCCCAACGGTCGCGTCGAAGGCGCGGTGGTGCGGCTGCACACCCCGCACGAGCACGGGCACGCCAAGAGCTTCTACCAACGGCGATGGACCGGAACCGAGTGGGTGAACACCGGTTTCGCTCCGCTGCCGTGGCAGCTCGCCGACGTGCGCGAAGCGCTCGACACTGGGCGCGAGTTGTACGTGTGCGAGGGCGAGAAGGACGTGCAACGAGCCCGCCAGGCCGGGCAGCTGGCGACGTGCAACGCGATGGGCGCGGGGAAGTGGACCGACGACCACGCGCGCTGGCTGCGTGGCGCTGGCCGGGTGATCGTGGTCGCCGACCGCGACCGGCCCGGCTACCGCCACGCCGCCCAGGTCGCCGAATCCCTCGCCGAGCGCGTCGGCGAAGTCCGGGTGATGCAGGCCCGCGACGGCAAGGACCTCTGCGACCACCTCGACGCCGGACACGACCTCGATGAGCTGGAACCGGTCGCCTACCTCGACCGACCCCGATCCCAGCGCAGCATCCATGACCTGCACACCACACCGACCAGCCGCGACCGGGCCGACCGTGCCCGGATCCGCTGAACACCGCAACAGGAAGGACCCATTCACCATGAGCAGCAACACCTTCGGACAGCGTTTCCGCCGTGCCGCCCGCCCCGCGTCGGCGTTCACCAAGACCAGCAAGCCCGGAACCACCGTCTACGGCCGCATCGTCGCCGCCGTCGAGGAACCCAAGCTGAAGTTCGGCGGCGCACCCGGCGAGGTCAAACTCGACGAAGACGGCCAGCCGGTCATGCAGACCGTCGTCACCCTCGACACCGGCGCCGGACCGCGCAACCTGTACGTGTCCTGGCGCATGGAACAGGCCATCGGACTGGCGCTGGAGAACGCCGGCAGTGAGGACTTCGAGATCGGTGCGACCCTGTCGGTCACCTACACCGGACCCGACCCCGAGTACTCGCGGGCGCGGCTGTTCACCGCCGTCTACACCCCCGCCGCCGCGAGCAAGGGTGCGTGAGCCGTGACCGGACTCAGCTCCGGTGCGGACGCGGTGCGCAGCAGCGATCCTGCTGCGCACCGCAGCGCACCAGACGATGCACAGGCCGGTGCACGGACCCGCGAGCAGGTGTCGGCGATCCGGTTCTTCTGGGGTGAATTGCTGTTGGTCGCGGCGATGTCGATCGCGGGCAACCTCGTTCACGCATGGATCAACGCACCGGACGGCAAGCAGCCGGTCGCGGCGTTCGTCGCCAGTTTCCCGCCGATCGCGTTGCTCGCAGCAACCCACGGCGTCGGACTGCTGGTCCGCGCCCAGAACAAGGCACGCCTGGCCTACTGGGCTGTTGTCGCACTTACCGCCGCCATCGCGGTGGGCGCGTTCCGGCTGTCGTTCGACGCCCTGCGGGAGCTGTCGATTCAGGTCGGGATGAGCGAACACCTGGCATGGCTGTTCCCGCTCATCATCGACGGCGCCATCGGACAGGCCACCGTCGCCCTGCTCGTGCTCGCACGCACCGACCACACCAGCACCGAACCGACGGTGCGCACCGAGCCCGAACCAGCGCACCGGCCCGAGCCGGTACGCACCGTGTCGGTGCGTGAGATCCACACCGAGACCCGGTCGACCTCGACCGAACTCACCGCGCAACAGGCGCACCCGGAGCTGCGCACCGCCGAACAGCCCGCGATCGAATCCCCTCCGCACCACACACCGGCACACGGTGCGGAGGTCGACCGGTGGGCGCAGGTGGCCGAGTTACTGTGCAGCGCTGACCCGTCCGGGCGGCGTGACCCGGAGAAGGTGACCGAGATCCTGCGCCTGCGTCACGAACAGAACTGGTCGCACGCGCGCATCGCCGGACACGTCAGCCTCAGCTCGTCCTCGGTGACCCGCACCCTCACCGCGGCCCAGGAACACCTCCAGGAAGGAGCCCGCCAGTGACCAGCGTGGTCAACGTCCGACTGTCCGGCGATGCCGACGCCGTCGCTGCGGTGACCGCGATGCTCACCGCCGCCGGATTCGACCTCCGGCTCGGCGAACGCACCTATCCCAACCGTGGCGGGTTCGGCATCGGCGCCTACGGCGAAATCGCCACCAGCATCAAAAACGGCGGCACGTAGCCAGCCGAGCAGCAGCACCGACAACCGCATACGAGCAGGCCCCACTGGCGATGCCAGTGGGGCCTCCTCGTTGTCTCAAGGGCCGAAACCTGATCCGGATCTGATTCGGACCTGATCCGGACCTGATCCGATTTTGATACGACTCCGAGTCCGATCAGAATCGGATCAGGGCAGAAGAAAAACATGGGCTGAGCTGGGGTGTTTGGCGTCGTCTCCCTCCCCACCCGGCCGACACTCTCTATGGCTTCGCTGTTCATAGAGAGTGTCGGCCGGGTGGGGAGGGAGCCAACACCAAACATTGGGGAGGAAAGGGAGAGGGACCACAATGAAGGGAGGACCACAAAGAAGTCTGGGTGGGTGGTTGCGTCAGGTGCGGAAGTTGCGTCTAGGGCTGCGCCACCTACGGTGGCGTGTTCGCGCGACAGGGCGCGCTCAGTGCGGGACGGGAGTCGAGAGCGCGGGCGGCGGTACAGGGCGAGCGAGTTCGCCGACGGGCCGGTGGCGTGACGCGCGTGCAGTACGTTGCCGTGCGGGGAATGGACCACAAGAGGGGGCCAGGGCGGATGCCCCAGCGGGTTGATCCCTTCGGATCAAACGAGAGCCGTTGTCTGCGGGCATGGTCGCCAGCGTCAAGTTCTGCTACGGAAACGCCGCACGTCATCAGCGTCTGATGCGTGTTGATCTGCGGATACGTCCTGTGCAGCAGAAATTTCGGTCAGGGGCGATCCATAGCGTTGATGCGAATGGTGTCGTTCGGCGTGGCGGGTAGATGCTGTTCTACGCCACACCAGCTCAACCGGTTGCGCCAATCGCCCACCGATGCAACATTATTCGAAGATTTGGTGAAGTTTCGACTACTGTATCCGAGTGGACACTGTCAGCGCACTCGAAAAGGGCTATCTTCCGAAGGAGCTGCCACCTTGCTTCTCGTCAGAAAAGTTCGCGAAGAAAATAAGTTCTATTACCAAACCACCGGATAGAGATTGGGTTTATCCTGTGCGGTTCAGTATCTCTCGTGCAGGCGGTGTCCGGAGGTCTGTGGAAATACCAAATCCCTTCAGTCAATTCTTCATCGCCGCTGAGTGTGCCGCAAACTGGGAGACTCTTCGGCGTATAACAGGGCGGAGCCAGATTTCCTTGAGTCGCCCCTTGCGAGGAGGGACGGATCGGTCCCTGCGATACCGTACGCCAATGGAAAGATGGGGGCGCGAACTCATCGCAAGAATGCCGGGTGGTCGCGTGACGCTAAAGACGGATATCAGTCAATTCTATCCGTCGATTTATACTCATGCTGTGGATTGGAGTATACGCGGAAAGCTACAGGCGAAGAAGAACCTTAAGGGCAAAGGTCTGGGGCCGAACCTGGACAGACTTCTCCGTAATTCCCGGGGGGGACAAACGATCGGTCTATCGGTTGGTCCCGACACCTCTTGGTTAGTTGCCGAGGTCGTCCTTGCGCGAATTGATGCAGCGCTCGCAGGTAAGTTTCCCGCTGCCGTTCGTCGCACCGCTCGATTTGGCGATGACATGACCGTCTACGCGTCATCTATCGGTGAAGCCGAGGAAATACTCGCTACCTATCAGATGTTACTGCTTGAGTACGAACTCGCCATCAATCCTGTTAAAGTGTCCATCGTGGATGGCCTCATGCCCGTTGAGGCTTCATGGGTTCGGAAGCTTAGAGCCCACCAGTACAGGGATGATAGAGATTATAATCTTACCGGTGATGTAATCGACATGTTCGATGTTGCTTTCGAGGAGAGGGCACGACATCCGACTCAGGGTATTTTGAGTTATGCTATCAAACGGTGCGATCCGTTTCCCGCAGGCGTGGATAGCTGGCCGGTATATCGCGATTTGGTCCTAGCTTCAGTTGGAGTAGAACCCAGTACGCTCCCACATGCATACGCTGTCCTTGAGTTCGCATATAGGCATGGGTTGCTCGTAGACAAAACGCGAGTTTCGGAAATCCTGAATGAACTAATTGTGGATCATGCAAAACTTGGTCATGGGTTCGAGACTTGCTGGATATTATACATTATCCGTTCGCTTGCCCTCGACCTGGATTCGCACTCCGCGCGTGCAGTCTCGCACATGGACGATAATTGCTCACTCATACTCCTTCGAGACCTTTGCGAAAAATCTCCGCGTCTGGAGCGCGACGTTTCTTTCGAATCCGCAGTGAAACGAGCGGAGCGAAGCGGTGCGCTCAGCTCCAACGACTGGCTCATGGCCTACGAGTACCGGCACAATGGTTGGTGTAGGCCGAACAAGTGGGATGGTCAGGCTGCTTGGAGGGATCTTCATCGAGCAGGTGTCGGTTTCTTCCTGAAGACTTCTCAGTCATCTCGCCGCGTGCTGCGCCGAAGAAAACCGAGATTCGTGTCGTCCTGGGTGTATGGTCCCTAACTGTTTCCCGCCTACCATGCGTGTCGAGCACCCTGCGATCTAGCGCATGACAACAGTAACGTCGTGTCGAATGTCTACCAGAGAAGCGATCAGTGGTAGCGATCGACAGCGGGGTATTTGTCGGTGCGGATGCCTCGCCGACTGGGAAGGCGTAGTTCGTCTCCGGGCTGTCCTCTCCGCATTTGAGAGGCGGGCAAGACAACTGTACAGAACACCTTCGGTACTCTTAATCGGCAAGGTAGGAACGCAAAGCAGGTCGCGGTGCAGCCCGGCAACGCGGCCGAAGGGTTGCGCGGACTATACGCCAGTTGTGCTGATATCCGCCTATCCCAACAAGAATGCCCTGTTGCGGTTCTCTCCCCATACCACCCGATGGACACCCTTTTCGACTGATACATCTTCCATTCTGGGTTCGAATATGCGATAATTAGCTTTCGCTCTCCGAACCGAGTCAGAGGTTGGGAATTGGATATCAATCTCCGTCCAGGCGGATTGAGCGACTTCTTCAAAAATGTCATCGGAAACATGCGTATTGCCGGTGATGTTTATTACGTCAGGGCCTGAAACGAAGATGCCAGCTTTTCTGACTTCTACACCGAATCCATTCGAATCGGATGGGCCGGAAAAGTGGGTTACCTCCGGTTGTATTTTGAATTCTTGACCCAAACTTGTCCTGAGGAAGCAAGACCATTTATGTCTAGGCAGTAGAATTCTACTCCTGGTATCCGCGTCGAAAAACACCTGACTTTCGAAACTGAGTCTTCTAACTGTCTTCTTCTCGCCTGAAAGTTGGACGGTATCGTTGCTAAAATATATAACCGTAGGTTGGATAATTTCCAATCGTGGCACCGAGGCGGATGTTCGCAGGATTGAGAGTAGTTCACTTCGTGTTGCAGTGCGAGTGCGAGTGCCTGAGCGCCAGGGCACTTCTGTAGTCGCGATTCCGGTGCTTCCAGTCCTAACCAAGTAAGGCGCTCGATCGGTCTCGAAGTAGAGACAGATGACACGTCCATGATCAGTGGTGATACTAATCACGCTGAGATCTGGCGTAGTTTCGTGGGCGAAAACGCTTTGAGCTTGAGCCCACCAATTGGCTGGATCAGTGCCATCTACTTCAACTACGCGTTTCGCCCGCTCATCCAATCCAATTATCCAGAGGATGGGCTCGCCTCGTGCCGCATTGGCCATTCCCGCGATCTTTCGTGCAGCTCTTTCGGGTGGAAGCCATTCGGATTTAGCCTCGACATAGTCATCCTCCACTTGCCCTCCGCTTGCCACATGATTGACGATGTCGATAACCCGAGCTTCCACCTGAACCCTCAGCATGCACGCACTTTACGCTCGCGGCTGCGCTCATCCCTGCCGAGCCGGTCCACAGCCGGTTGGTGAAGAGGTGCGTGAGGAGTCTAGTCGCGGCGTCGGCGGGCTCGACGCATAGGTCTGGAACCGTCCGGTGATGCCGCTCCAAGGCGGGGATTACGCCGGGTGCCGCTCGGCGACTTCTTAGCGGATGCAAAGCGCCGAACGTGCAGGGAGTGACCTGCCGGATACCTCAAGGTCGTCGGGCTCTTACTTCGGGCTGATGCGAACGGAATCAAGATCAAACGTCTTCCGCCCGCGCGGTGCCGAATACAAGCGAACCTCGCACAAGAGCTCGATCACCGCGCGGCGGGCGGCGAGGTCTGCCTCGTTGAAGGCATCGACTGGCGAAGGAGCGCGCAGGATCGCGGATGCAGCTGTGCCAGCCGTGAGGCCGATTCGCTCGGTTTCCAGTGCTGCGATGTTGTCTTCGGTCTCTTGTTTGATTTCGGCAAACAACCCGCCGTCGATCAGCTCCGCCTTATAGTCGGCGCGTGCTCGTTTGAGTCGATCACGTTCTGTCTGTTCTGCTCGGACAAGCGTTTCGACCCGGTCGTCGTCCTGCTGGATGAGTAGATCAGCGAGGTCCGGCTGGGCGAGTCTCCGTTCAACGAACTGCAACACGAAGCTGTCGACCATGCTTCGAACTCGCATGATGTGCCCTGCGCAGCGGTATCGGGGTCCGTGCGCTCGGACGGGCGAGTCACAGATACCGCAGAGGTAGAGGCCGGACCCAAGGTGTTTGCGTTCGGTACCGGCTCGATTGGACTTTCGCCGCGGGTCGTCCAGTCTGCGTTGCACATCCAGCCAGACCCCGTCCGGCACTATGGCTTCCCACATGCCGCGCACCGGTGCCCCGGTCTCGTCACGAACTATTTCCCCATCGAGCATGCTCCAGCCTGCGTACCGCGGGTTTCGGAGTATCGAGATGACAGATGTTGGATTCCATGGTCGGCCGCTACGTGTTGGCAGCTGCGGCACAGACTTTGGAAGATCCTGGATCATCGTTCTGTCACCCACTGCACGAACGGTCGGCTCGGCGCCGGATAGTGCAGCGGCTATTGCTTTCAGCGATGATCCATTTGCAAAGGCTTGATACACCGCCCGGACCGCTTCGGACTCGTCCGGTACCAGCTCGCCGTCGAGGGTGTACCCAGTGGCGCGGACGCCCCGGGGAGGTCGGCCCTTGGCGGCACGCTGTCGTTGGGCACGGCTTTGTCGCGCACCCTTCCGTTCCATCTCGGCCCGTGCGACCGCTGCCTTGATGCGGGCGTACATCCGGCCGCCGTCGGTTTGCAGGTCAGCCTCGCCGTTGGCGGTAACGAGCCGAAGCCCTTGCGTTTCAGCGGCATCGATCCAGTCCTCGAGCTGGCGAGGTTGGCGCGTAAGCCTGTCGAGGTCCCAGGTAATCAGGGCGTTGAACCGGCCGGCCTTGTAGTCCTCGACCATCTGGTCATAGGCGGGCCGGTTCTTGGCCTTGTTGTACGCGGAGATGCTGTTGTCCGTGTACGTTTCGATGACAGTCCATCCCCTGGACATGGCGATTGCCTCGCAGTCCTCGCGCTGGCGCTCGACAGCGAGCCCTTCGCCGGTTTGGTCGAGGCTCACCCGGAGGTAGATCGCTGCGCGGACAGGAACGATCGGCATGACGTGATTCTACTGCGGAACTC
>NZ_BDCK01000063.1 GCF_001613465.1 Nocardia niwae NBRC 108934 = DSM 45340
CCATGATCGAGGCGGGAATCATGTACGCGGGCAGCGACTCGGCGATGAACTCGGTGAGCGCGTCGGTGTCCACGTCGGCTCCCGGTCGCGGCAGCACATAGGACACCAGCGCGGTCGCGCCCGACGGCAGCGACTTGCCCAGGGTGGCCGCGAAGTCGATGTCTCGGTGGCCGGTGAGCGCGTTGTCGATCTCACCCAGTTCGATACGGAAGCCGCGGATCTTCACCTGGAAGTCCGAGCGGCCCAGGTATTCGATGACACCGCCGTCCTGGCCCGCGGACTCGGCGCGGCGCACCAGGTCACCGGTGCGGTAGAGCCGCGCTCCGGGGTTGCCGGTGTCGGCGCCGAACGGGCTGGCGACGAATCGCTCCGCGGTCAGGCCCGGCCGGTTGAGGTAGCCCTGCGCCAGCGCGGGGCCGGACAGATACAGCTCGCCGACCACACCGGCAGGCACCGGCCGAAGCCGCGAGTCCAGCACGAACGCGCCGACTCCCGGGATGGCCGTGCCGATCGTGATGGGTTCGCCCGGCGACATCGGCGGCGTGCTGGTGGCCAGGATCGTCGCCTCGGTGGGCCCGTAGCCGTTGTAGAACTCGCGCTCGGCCGACCAGCGGCCGACCAGTTCGGGGCCGAACTTGTCACCGGCAACCACCACGGCCTGCAGGTCGTCCAGTCCCGCCGGGTCGACCGACTCCAGAGCGCCCGGCGTGATGAGCATGTGCGTGACGTGCTCGCGGCGCAGCAGATCGGCCAGCTCGAAACCGCCGAACACCGACGGCGGCGCGATGACCAGCGTCGCGCCGGAGGAGAAGGCCAGCAGCAGTTCGAGCACCGAGACGTCGAAGTTCGGCGAGCAGACGTGCAGCACGCGCGACTCCTCGGTCACGCCGTAGTGCTCGCGCTCGGCGGCGACCAGCCCGGCCAGGCCGCTGTGGGTCACCACGACGCCCTTCGGCTTGCCGGTGGACCCGGAGGTGTAGATGACGTAGGCGGGGTGCCGCTCGTCCAGCGGGCGGACCCGGTCGGTGTAGGAGATGGGGTGCTCCGGGCGCGCGGCGATGCGCGCGGCCTGCACCGGGTCGTCCAGCTCGATCCAGTACACGCCGGTGCCGAGCACCGGGCGGTGCGCCGAGGTGGTCAGGCCCACCGTGGCGCCGGAGTCGGCGACGATGTGGTTGATCCGGTCGGTGGGATAGGTCGGATCCACCGGCACGTAGGCCGCGCCGGTCTTGGCGATCGCCCAGACGGCGAGCACCGACTCCACGCTGCGGGAGATCCCGATGGCGACCACGTCGCCGGGCCCGACGCCACGCTCGATCAGCTCCCTGGCCAGTCGCGAGGACGCCGCGTCCAGTTCGGCGTAGGTGAGCTCCCGATCGTCGGCCGGATCTCCCGTCGGGTTGAACCGGATCGCGACCTCGGTGGCGGCGGACTCGACCGCGGCGGTGAGCAGTTGCGCGAAGAGCGGACTGCCCGACCTGCGGCGACGGCTACCGCGAGCAGAGCGACGGGCGGTTTCCATTCGAGTGCATTCACCTCTCGCATCGAGCCAGGACCCGGGCCGTACCCTGCTCAGGGTTCGTTATCCGGGGCCAGCGCGGACCGAGCAATCATATAGGGGCTTGACTGCCCAACCCGCGCGCTGTATCGGATTGCCGCGGCTGCCGTCGGTGCGGTCCGCGTCCCCCTTCGGTGCTGCTGTCCTCTCTTCGGACGCCGCCCACTCCCCATGGAATCGGTGTCTTGCTTGACGCCTGCCGTTATATCGGCGCGAAGCGCGCCATGTTGCAGGACTCCCTCGATCGGTGAGCTTGCTCACAACCAGCCGCGCCGGGTGGCCTGCACCCCCGCCTGGAATCTCGTGCTCGCCCCGAGGCGCTCCAACAGCCGGGCGGTCCGGCGGACCACCGTGCGCCGGGACATGCCGAGCCTGCGCGCGATCGTGTCGTCGGTGGCGCCCAATCCCATCAGGGTCAGAATCGCGCGATCGCGTTCGTCCAGCGCCTCCGCGGACGGATTCACCGAGATGGGCGCGGCCATCGTCCACAGGACGTCGAAGGTCTTGATCAGCAGCTCGAGCGTGGGGGAACCGGTGATGCGCAGACCCATCGGGTCGGGCCTGCGTTCGTCGGCGTGCAGCACCAGGCTGGCCCGCTCGTCATCGCTGATGATCAGTTTGAACGGCGGATCCGGCAGGGTTCTGGCCTGCGCGCCGCTGGCGTTGGTGGACAGCGCGTACCGCAGCCGCTCCGGATCCTGGTAGACGGTGTCCTGGTACAGGGTTTGGTAGCGGATCCCGTCACCGAGCCTGGCGCGTTTGAGCTCGAACAGCTGGCGTTCGCGTTCCGGATCGCTGAGATAGGGGCCGCGCTCGACCAACTTGACGCAGCTGCGCGCACCGGTCTGCATCTCCTCGAAATCCGCCAGCATCTCGAGGCGCTCGTAAACCGGCACGACCGCGCCGTTGCCGCGGGGCGAGCGGCGCACCGAGCGGAACGTCTCGCTCAACCGCGCCGCGGCGGCGTGCATCTGATTGATCTCCTGTTGCCTGCGCCGTGCCTCGGCTTCGGACAACGATTCCGGCGCGTGCGCGTCCCACAGCGGTTCGCCCTCGGGCGACTCGACGCGGACCGCGGCGCGCACTTCACACAAGACATCCAACGACTCCGCGGCGAGGTCTTCCGAAACGCCCAGGTACTGCGCGATATCGGCGAGACTCGATTGCGGATGGTGCACCAGCACGGCGTAGACGCGGCCGTGCGGCGACCCAGGCTCGAAGATGTCGCCCAGCTCGATCACGGCCCGAGCCTAGCGACCGACCGGTGCCTATTGGGCGGTTCTCCGAGACCCGGACGCGAACCGCTTCCCGCGTCACCAGGACACGGGAAGCTTCGCTGCGCGCAACCATGCGCTGATCGGAATATCAAGCCGGACAGGGGATATCAGTGGGCGGACGGGCCCCACTCCATGGGCACGCCCTTGGCTGCCAGGTAGGGCAGCGGGTCGATTTTGGCGCCGGACTGGTCCCAGATCTCCAGGTGCAGGTGCGGACCGGTGGACTGGCCCCGGTTGCCGACGGTGGCGATCACGTCGCCCGCGTTCACCCGCTGGCCCGCGTGCACGAACATCTCGTTCACGTGGCCGTAGACCGCGGTGGTGCCGTCGTCCTGCAGCACGCGCACCCACAAGCCGAAACCGGAGGCGGGCCCCGCCTCGATCACGGTGCCGTTGCTGACCGAGTGGATGGGCGCGCCCAGCGCGTCGGCGAAGTCGAGGCCGTAGTGCATGGCGCCCCAGCGGCTGCCGAAGCCGGAGCTGATCCCGCCGGCCACGGGGCGCACGGCGGGCGCCGGTGCGACCTGCTGCTGTACGCCCTTGAGGGCCTCCTCGGCCTGGGCCAGGGGAGCCGCGATCTCCGGGGGAAGATTGGGGATGCCGAACGGAGCGGCGACCGGGGCCGCGATCTGGCCCGCGACCGCGACGGGCTCCGGCGCGGGCTGCGCGACCGGCTCGGCGGCGGCCTTCGCCTCGGCGACGGGCAGGATGCTCGTACCCTTCACGGTGGCGGGCGCGGCCTGCTGCTCCTCGTCGGCGTCGTGCGAACCCGGCAGCAGCGGCGCGGCGTAGGCCAGCGCGGGAGCGACCTGGCTGGCCGCGCCGATCAGCGCGCCCGCCGCGACAGCGGCGGTGGCGGCGGCCTTCACGCGCTCGGTAGCGGACGGTTCGGCACGGTGCCGCGTCGGACGGCCCGTTTCGCCGCCCTCGCCGAGGAGGCTCTGGACGGTAATGGAACTGGGGCCAACACGGTGCTGCGACAAAGCTGAATCCTTGGTCGTACAACTGGGTCCCGGATGCCGAAGCCCGAGCCGAGCCGGTTCTATAACGATCCGGTGACGCCGAGCGGATAACGGTTTGGCATCCGTCGTGACGGGAACTCTACCTCGTCGTGACCATTCCGCAACCTTCCGGCGGAAAAACGCTGGTGAGGCCTGAGTCACATGTCCAAATGCGCGAGAATCGGACCGTGATCCTGGACCACTTGGACGTTCCGATCGTGCTGGCCCCCATGGCGGGTGGCCCCTCCACTCCCGGACTGACCGCCGCGGTCGCCGAGGCGGGCGGTTTCGGCCAGCTGGCCGCCGGCTATCTGAGCGCCGCCGACACCGCCGCCCGGATCGCGGCCACCCGCGCGCTCACCGGCAAGCGGTTCGGCGTGAACCTCTTCGTACCGGGGCCCCCGACTCCCGTCGCCGAGCTCTCGGACTATCTCGCCGAACTCGGCGCCGACCACCAGCTCGGCGATCCACGCTTCGACACCGACGACTGGGACGCCAAGCTCGATCTGCTCGCCGCCGATCCGGTCGCCGCGGTGTCCTTCACCTTCGGCTGCCCCGCCGCGGCGGACATCGAGCGGCTGCACGCCGCCGGTTCCGAGGTCTGGGTGACCGTCACGTCGGTCGACGAGGCGCGCGTCGCGGCGGAGGCGGGCGCCGACGTGCTCATCGCCCAGGGGGCCGAGGCCGGCGGGCACCGCGCGACGTTCGTGGATCGCCCGGCCGACGACGCCGCCGACCCGCTCAGCCTGCTGGCGCTGCTACAACTGCTCACCGCCGCGACCGACCTGCCGCTGGTGGCCACCGGGGGCCTCGCGACGGGCGCGGGCATCGCCGCCGCGCTCGCGGCGGGCGCCGCGGCCGCGCAACTGGGCACGGTATTCCTGCGCTGCCCCGAAGCGGGCACCAACCAGGTGCACCGCACCGCGTTGGCCACCGACACCCCGACGATGCTCACGCGCGCGTTCACCGGACGCAGGGCGCGCGGGTTGCGCAACCGATTCCTGCTGCGACACACCGCCACCGCGCCGGTCGGATACCCGGAGATCCATTACGCCACCGCCCCGCTGCGGGCCGCCGCACGAGCGTCCGGCAACCCCGACGAGGTCAACCTCTGGGCGGGCCAGACCCATGCGCTGGCACCGGAGCTACCTGCGGGCGAATTGGTTGCGACGTTGGCCGCCGACACGAAAGCCGCACTGGAAAAAGCACTTTCGCGCCGAATCCAGCATTATTGACAACGACTTTCGATTAGACTCGGACATCGCATCGACGTCCAGCATTTGGAGGAGAGCGCCATGTCCCTTGATGTCCCCACCGCACTACTCGAACGCGCCGAGCGAGGCGAGGTCGACGACGCCGACTTCGTCGAGGTCGTGCGCACTTCCCTGCCCTACGCCTGGGAAGTGGTCAGCCGGGTGGCGGGTGAACTGAGTTCCGGTACGGCGGAATTCGCCGACAACACGATCGCTCCGCCCGACGAAACGGCGCGCGGGCAACTGTTGCGAGCCATGGCCTCCGACGCGATCCGCGGTGGACTGGAGCGGCACTTCGGCGTGAAGCTCGCTTTCCAGAACTGCCACCGGGTCGCCGCGTTCCCGCTCTCCGCGGTGGGGGGCGAGACCTACACCACGTTCATCGGCACCCGGGCCCAGCTGCTCAACCAGAGCCCGGAACTGCGCAACTGCTGATCCACGAGCTGAACACCCGGCGCGGCAAACTGTTTCGCGGCGCCGGGTGTTCTCGTGTCCGGGGCCGCGCGCCCGCGCGTCGCCGCCCGTCGCGGCGGCCGCCTACGCGTAGGGTGAACCGCCATGAGCAGCAACGATCTTCGCGAAGAGGTCGAGGCCCGGCTCGCGCCGTGGCGGCAACAGCTCGGGGCGGATCGCGTCGCCTACACCAATCACGTCCTGCGCGTCCTGGCGCTGTGCGACCTCCTGGCCGCCGATCGGCAACCCCCGCCGAGCACCCGCGAGGAGTTCCTCACCGCGGCCGCCCTGCACGACATCGGCATCTGGTCGGCGGGCAGCTTCGATTACCTCGCGCCTTCGTGCGACCAGGCGCGCGCCTGGCTGGCGAGCATCGACCGCGACGACCTCACCGAGCTGGTGGTGCGGATGATCGACCAGCATCACAAGATCCGCCCGGCGGGCCCGCCGCACGACCCGGTGGAGATCTTCCGGCGCGCCGACGCGATCGACGTCGAGCTGGGCCTGCTCGGCCGGTTCGGGATCGCGCGGCGGAGCTATCGCGAACTGGCGAAGCGCTATCCGAACCACGGCTTCCACCGCAAGCTGGTGGCGCTGGCCGCGCGGCGGGTGCGGACCCACCCCGCGTCGCCACTGCCGATGCTGAAGTGGTGACGCGGGGCGGCGGTGTCAGGACAGGGTGGTGACGTCCAGGTCGCCGTCGGCGTACTGGCTGCGCAACCGCTTCTTGTCGAACTTGCCCACGCTGGTTTTGGGGACCTCGGCGATGAACGTCCACCGTTCGGGCAACTGCCATTTGGCGAACTTGTCGGCCAGGAACTCCCGCAACTCCTCCGGCTTGGCCTCGGCTCCCTCGGCCAGCACGATCGCCACCAGCGGGCGCTCGTCCCACTTGTCGTCCGGCACGCCGATCACCGCGGCCTCGGCGACCGCCGGGTGGGCGATCACGGCGTTCTCCAGATCCACCGACGAGATCCACTCGCCGCCGGACTTGATCACGTCCTTGGAGCGGTCCACCAGGGTCAGGTAACCGTCGGGGCTGATCTTGCCGACGTCGCCGGTGCGCAGCCAGCCGTCGTCGAACTTCTCCGGATCGACCACCGTGCCGTCGGGCGAGTAGTACGAGCCGGTGATCCACGGACCGCGCACCTGCACCTCACCCAGCGACTCACCGTCGTTGGGCACGACGCCGTCGTCACCGACCAGACGCGCCTGCACACCGGCGGGGAAACGGCCCTGAGTCACCCGGTAGGCCCACTTCTGCTCGTCGGTGACCGCGGTGGCGGGCGGATGCGCGACACTGCCCAGCGGCGAGGTCTCGGTCATGCCCCACGCGTGCAGCACCCGCACGCCGTGGGAGTCCTCGAAGGTGCGCATCATCGACGGCGGCACGGCCGAACCACCCACCACCACCGCACGCAGATGCGTGATGTCCTGCGGATTGGCCGCCAGCGCCGCCAGCACCCCACCCCAGATGGTCGGGACCGCTGCGGCGAAGGTCGGCTGCTGCGCGGCCATGCACTCCAGCAGCGGCCCCGGCTGCAGGAACCGGTCGGGCATGAGCAGATTCGACCCGGACATCAGCGCCGCGTACGGCAGGCCCCAGGCGTTGGCGTGGAACAGCGGGACGATGGCCAGGATCGTGTCGGTTTCGAACAGACCCATGCCGTTGTTGGCGGCCACCTGCATGGCGTGCAGCCAGTTCGAGCGATGTGAGTACACCACGCCCTTCGGATCACCCGTGGTGCCGGAGGTGTAGCACATCGCCGCGGCGGCGCGCTCGTCGATGACCGGGAAGTCGTAGGTGTCCGGCTGCGTGCCCAGCAACTCGGTGTAGGAGTGCACCTGCACGCCCTCGGGCGCGGTGAGAGTCGCCGCGTCGCCGTTGACCACGATGACGTGCCGGACGGTCGTCAGGTGCGGCAGGATCTGCCCGAACAGCGGCACCAGGCTGCCGTCCACCAGCACCACCTGGTCCTCGGCGTGGTTGGCCACGTAGACGACCTGCTCGGGGAACAACCGGATGTTCAACGCGTGCAGCACCGCACCCATCGCGGGCACCGCGATGTAGGCGACCAAGTGCTCGTTGTTGTTCCACATGAACGTGCCGACCCGGTCACCGACCCCGATGCCCAACGAGCGCAACGCGTTCGCCAACCGCGCCGATTCGGCGCCGACCTCCCGGTAGGTCATGGTGCGCACGCCGGTACCGGTCCACGTCGACACAGTCGAATCCCCGGCGAACGTCGATGCGTAGCGCAGCAACGTGGCCAGCGACAACGGCTCGTCCTGCATAGTGCTCAACATCGGTACTCCTTTTCTTCGGTGACTTCCCGTCAGAAAGCCAAGTCGGTTTCGGTCACCATCGGGATCCGCGATGCGATCCCGTCGAGCGATCCCACCGGGCGGGTCGCTTCGGGGTACCGAATCGGTTCGCCGCTGGTGAGCACGGCGTACGACAGCGCGCCTTCGGGAGCCACCGATGCCACGGTGCCCGTGCCGCCGCGAGAACCGAAAGCACGGGAGGTTTCGGAGCCGAGCGCGCTCCTCACGCAGCGTCGGACCCGAGGCCCGCAACGCGGACCGAGATTCGTGCGGGACATCGAACCGGTCTCGATTCCGAACCGCGGGCGCCACGTCGCGCCGATGGCGTTCGGCCACCGTGCGCCGTCGATGTTCGCCGTAACGGCAACGGGTGGGTCCGACGGCGGCGCAGACCACGTGCGCGCGATCGCGCGCTCGGCACGGTGGGGGGCGAGATCCGTCTCCGACGCGACGGCGTCGGAATCATCCGGGATGCGACGGCGTAAGACCAGGTCGGGAAGCTGAGCGAAAGTCGGTACACGCGGCGGCATGGTTCAGCACGCATCGACCATGAGCCACATCACACGGGCGATGCTACCCAACGGTAGACCGCCCCGGTCAACGCCCGCGGGCCGAATTCGCGAGCGGCCATCCGAGGGCGTGCGCCCTCAGTTTGCGCTGGTCAGGTCGGCACGGCGAACTCGGTAGCGGGAAAACGCGGTTTCGGCCGTCCCGGACCGCGACCTCGATAGCGGATCCCTATGCCCCTGGCACGAGCTCGGCGTGTGCCGGGTAGGCGTGCACCACGGCCGTATCCAGCTTGGGCACCACATGGGTAAGGGTGTGCTGGGCTTCGTGCGCGACCCGATGCGCGGCCGCGAGCGTGATCGTCGGCGCGACGTCCAATTCGACATCGGCGTGCAGCCGATGGCCGATCCAGCGCATCCGCAGGCTGCGCACGCCCTGCACGCCCGGCTCGGCGGCCAGCGCCCGCTCCGCCGCGGTGACCAAGCCGGGCTCGACGGCGTCCATCAAGCGGCGCAGCACGTCACGGGCCGCGATGCGCAACACCGCGAGAATCGCGATGGTGATGAGCAGGCCGACGATCGGATCGGCCTGCGGGAAGCCCAGCGCCACTCCCCCCGCACCGAGCAGGACCGCCAGCGAGGTGAACCCGTCGGTGCGCGCGTGCAGACCGTCGGCGACCAGCGCCGCCGAGCCGATCCGCCGCCCCACCCGGATCCGGTACAGCGCGACGGTCTCGTTGCCGAGGAACCCGACCAACCCGGCCGCGGCGACCCAGCCCACATGGTCGAGCGGCACCGGATCCAGCAGCCTGCGCACCGCCTGGTATCCGGCGACCAGCGCCGACAAGGCGATCATCGCGACGACGAACAGTCCGGCCAGATCCTCCGCACGGCCGAATCCATAGGTGTAGCGCCGGGTCGCGGCTCTGCGGCCGAGGGCGAACGCGATCCACAACGGCACCGCGGTCAGCGCGTCGGAGAAGTTGTGCACGGTGTCCGCGGCCAGGGCCACCGATCCGGACGCGGCGACGATCGCCAGTTGCAGCACCGCGGTGCAGCCGAGCACGAGCAAACTGATCTTGACCGCGCGGATGCCGAGCGCACTGGCCTCCAGCGCGTCGTCCATGCTGTCGGCGGCGTCGTGGCTGTGCGGGACGAAGATCTCCCGCAGCACGCCGAGCGCGCCCGGCCGGTGCCGGTGATGCTGCCCGGCATGGTGGTGGTGCGGGTGATGATGCCGGTGGGTCATGACGCACTCGCCTCGCCTCGGCCGGAGAACTCGCGTACAGCGGCAGCGCCGCGGTGGTGCGCGGGAACGCCGGGCCCGGCGTGCTCGGCGTTGTACACCGCGTCCACCACCAGCTGGCGGACGTGCTCGTTCTCCAGGCGATAGAAGATCGTCGTCCCAGCCCGGCGGGTGTTCACCAACCTCGCCATCCGCAGTTTGGCCAGATGCTGCGACACCGAGGACGCGGGCTTGCGAACCTGTCCGGCCAGGTCGTTCACCGACAGTTCGTGATCGACCAACGCCCACAGCACTTGGACGCGGGTGGGGTCGGCGAGCATGCGGAACGCCTCGACAACCAGGCCGACCTGATCTTCCGCGAGCGGCGGCCGCACTTCCTGATTATCTGCATTCATACGCAGATATTAGAACAGGCGACGCCACCGGGACCAGCGCTCCGGGCCGACGTGGCGGCGGCACCCCCTGCGTCGCCGCCGACACGCCGGTCGACCCCGAATCCGAACAGTTTTGTCGTAGTCGAGTGTGGCGTCGGTGCGCCAGGCGGGGGAACCGTTATCACCCGAATGAGACAAACCAATCGTGCGGGCGCACACCCGTCTTCGGTCCACCTCCGACAAAACGGCGCTGACCAGCACGAACGATCGCGGGCCTCGGCAGGATAATCGCGCACCTGTACACACAGCTGCACGTGCAGCTGGGTAGCGCGAGCCTCGCCAACTCGAACGCGCGCGCCGAGGGAGGGCGAGCCGCTCCGATCGGGCCATTCTGCACCGAATTCGTCGCCCGTGCGGGAATCGTCCCGAATCGTGATCTCCGCCTGCGCCCGGCCTGCCACGCGCCGCCGTGCGTGATCGCCGCCGCCGGGGACGACGCCGAGGACACCCGGCCTCGTCCGGTTACTGTGAATCCCGGGAAACACATCGAGCGACCGCGGAGTAGACGACATGCCAGTGGACCGAATGCTGCCCACCCCCGAGGCCGGGGATCTGCTGGAACTGACCCGCGACATCGCCGACAAGGTGCTCGAACCGCGCGTGGCCGAGTGCGAGAAGACCGGCATCTTTCCCGACGGCGTCTTCCCCGCGCTGGGCGCCGCCGGATTGCTGAGCCTGCCGTATCCGGAGGAATTCGGTGGCGGCGCGCAACCCTACGAGGTGTACCTGCAGGTGCTCGAGGAACTCGCGGCGCGCTGGGCCGCCGTGGCCGTCGCCGTCAGCGTGCACAGCCTCAGCTGCCATCCGCTGTTCGCCTTCGGCACCGACGAACAGAAGCAGCGCTGGCTGACCGGCATGCTCTCCGGCGAGACCATCGGCGCCTACAGCCTCTCCGAGCCGCATGCCGGCTCCGACGCGGCCGCGCTGCGCTGCCGCGCCACCGCGGTCGAGGGCGGCTACCGGATCACCGGAGCCAAAGCCTGGATCACCAACGGTGGCCGCGCCGACTTCTACACCTTGTTCGCCCGCACCGGCGAAGGCTCCCGCGGCATCTCCTGCTTCCTGGTTCCCGGTGACACCGAAGGACTCAGCTTCGGCAAGCCCGAGGAGAAGATGGGCCTACGCGCCGTGCCCACCACGACCGCCGCCTACGACGACGCGTTCCTGCCCGCCGAACGTCGCGTCGGCACCGAGGGCCAGGGACTTTCGATCGCCTTCAGCGCCTTGGACTCCGGCCGCCTCGGCATCGCCGCGGTCGCCACCGGCCTGGCGCAGCGCGCGCTCGACGAGGCCGTCGCGTACGCCAAGGAGCGGGAGGCGTTCGGCCGCCACATCATCGACCACCAGGGGCTCGGCTTCGTGCTCGCCGACATGGCCGCCGCCGTCGATTCCGCCCGCGCCACCTACCTCGACGCCGCCCGCCGCCGCGACGCGGGGCTGCCGTACTCGCGCCAGGCCAGCGTGGCCAAGCTCGTGGCGACCGACGCCGCCATGAAGGTCACCACCGACGCCGTCCAGGTCTTCGGCGGCTACGGCTACACCCAGGACTTCCCCGTCGAGCGCTATATGCGCGAAGCCAAGGTGATGCAGATATTCGAGGGCACCAACCAGATTCAGCGTCTGGTCATCGCGCGGCAGCTCGCCGGGAACTGACCCCGGGTGGCCGGAAATACCGATTGATTGTCCGCGGATGTCTTCGGACCTGCGGATACCGGCTCGTACCCTCGAAACATGACGACGCCGTCCATCATCATCATCGGAGCCGGATTCGGCGGGCTCGGCATGGCGCTGGAACTGCGGCGGGCCGGGTTGGACACCTTCACCATCCTGGAGCGCGCCACCGATCTCGGCGGCGTCTGGCGGGAGAACACCTACCCCGGCGCGGCCTGCGACGTGCCTTCCCCGCTGTACTCCTTCTCCTACGAGCCGAAGTCCGACTGGCCACGGCGTTTCTCCGAACAGCGGGACATCCACGCGTACATGCAGGGCGTCGCCGACAAGCACGGCCTGCGGCGCTTCATCCGCTTCGGCACCGAGGTGACCGACGCGGAGTTCGACGAGCGCACCGGCCGGTGGACCGTCCGCACGGCCGACGGCGCGCACCTGACCGCGGACGTTCTCATCCCGGCGGTGGGCCAGCTCTCGCGCCCCGCGCTGCCCAACATCCCCGGCATCGACACCTTCGCCGGCCCCGCCTTCCACTCCGCCGAGTGGGACCACGACGTCGACCTGATCGGCAAGCGGATCGCCTGCATCGGCACCGGCGCGAGCGCGATCCAGTACATCCCGCGCATCCAGCCGGATGCCGCCCACCTCACACTGTTCCAGCGTTCGGCGGCCTGGGTGCTGCCGAAAGCCGACGTCGAGTACAGCGCCCTGCACCACGCGCTGTTCAAATACTTCCCGCCCAGCCGCCTGCTCGAGCGCTTCGCCATCTGGTCCGTCTTCGAACTGCTCGCCCTCGGGCTCACCGACATTCCGGGAATCAAGACCCCCGTCATCACGCTGGCCGACCGGCACCGGGAAAAGCAGGTCCCCGACGCAGAGCTGCGCGCGAAACTGACCCCCGACTACGCGGCCGGGTGCAAGCGCGGCCTCTTCTCCAACGAATACTTCCCGGCGCTGACCCAGCCGAACGTCACCGTCGAGACCACCGCCATCGAGTCGATCACGCCGACCGGGATCCGCACCGCCGACGGCGTCGAGCACGAAGTGGACGTCATCATCTTCGGCACCGGCTTCAAAGGCACCGAGTTCCTGGCGCCGATGAACATCTACGGCCTCGGCGGCCGCAAGCTGGCCGACGTCTGGGGCGACGAAGGCGCCCGCGCCTACCTGGGGCTTTCGGTGCCCCAGTTCCCGAACCTGTTCCTGATGTACGGTCCGAACACCAACGTCGGCGCAGGCTCCATCATCTACATGCTCGAATCCCAGGCCCGCTACATCCGCCAGGTGGTGCAATACCTGACCGACCGTCCCGGCCGCTACCTCGCCGCCAGCGCCGCCACCGAGCAGCGCTGGGACGACTGGCTGCAGCAGCGGCTGAAGGACACGCCGTGGAACTTCTGCTCCAGCTGGTACCGCAACGCCTCCGGCCGGATCACCAACAACTGGCCCGGCGCGACGGTGCTCTACCGCTGGAAGACGAAAACGTTCGATCCGGCCGACTACGACGAGGCGCAAGCCGCAGCGCGCTGACCTGCAGACTCAGCCAGACCTCAGCTATCCATCAGTAAACTGGCCTGGTCCGAGGTCCAGCGGAAGAGGTGCCCATGTTGTGGCTGCTGATCGTTGTAGTGCTCGTAGTTCTTGTCGCCTTACTGGCATGGCAGACACAGCAGGGCAAACAACGCGGAGCCACGGAACTCGCCGACGCGCTCGCCGACGCCCGGCAAGTGAACGAACGACTGGGCGGCCAGGTCTACAACCTCTCCGGCAGCAACGACGCAGCCGTCCAGGCGCTCGCCGACGCCTCCGAACGGCATATCGCGGCCGGCGCACAACTCGACCAGGCCCGCACGCCCACTCAGGCACGACTGGCGAAGCAAACCGCGCTGGAAGGGCTCTACTACATCAGAGCCGCGCGGACCGCGATGAACATGGACCCGGGCCCCGCGATCCCCGCCCTCGACGGCCAGGACACCGCCGGGCAGGTCACGGAGAAGCGCGTAGTCGACTACGAGGGCAGGCAGATCGCGGCCGCCCCCGATCCCTCGGCATCCACGCCCAACTACTACCCCGGCGGCCGAGTGGCCGGGCGGCCGGTACCCGCCGGGTGGTACTCGGAACCCTGGTGGAAGCCCGCACTGATCGCCGGCGCCTGGGGCGTCGGCTCGGCCCTGCTGTTCACGTCCCTGTTCTCCGGCATGTCCGGGGTCGCCTACGGCGCGCAAGGCTTCGAGAGCGGTTACGGCGAAGGTTTCCAAGACGGCCTGGCCGCGGATGGGGGCTACGACGCGGGTGGCGACTACAACGGAGGGTACGACTCAGGCGGCGACTACGGCGGCGGCTTCGATAACGGCGGCGGTTTCGACGGAGGTGGATTCGACGGCGGCGGTTTCGACGGCGGCGGCTTCTGATCCCTCGCGATCCCCCCGCGACAGCGATGCGACTTCCAAGCCTCCCACCCGGTAGACTGCGAACGTCCCGGGCGGGCCGAGCCCACCCACGCCTTCGTAGCTCAGGGGATAGAGCACCGCTCTCCTAAAGCGGGTGTCGCAGGTTCGAATCCTGCCGAGGGCACCAAACCGCGACCACGTTTTTGCAGGTCATAACCGAATTTTGCCGTTGCAGGTTCGATTCCCCAGGAAACATTCCACCGCTCTGGATTGCTCAGCAGGCGAGGTGGACGGCGCCGCGCACAGTGAACGGGCGCCGAGACCGAACAGTACCGCCAGGGTAGACGTTTACTGACCCCACCGCCTCCCGGACGCCTCGGCCCGTGATCGGGCGCCTCGCACCCCCGGACCGGCCGATGGCTCCGGCCAGTACGGCGACAGCTGCCGTTTCGTCCACGAGGCAGTAACGGTTCCACCGCTACGCGAGCCACGAAATCTCCGGTATTCAGGGGCGCAGCGTTCCCGCCGCTGGCTCTACTTCAACAGCTGAACCAGATACCGGAGGTCGCGCCTATATGCCAACGCGGACAGCAACTTCTGCTGAACAAGTTGATGGTGTGGCACCGCTACACGGCGCCACACCATCACTCTCTTCGACACAGAACCTAGTCGACAGACACACGATGGCCCGGTCGGCGAATCAGGCGGATCGCCAGTACGGCAACCCAGCTACCGGCGGCGACGAGGCCGAGCCGCTCGATGAGCCCCGCCGGGCCGCCGTCCACCAATTTTGCAGTAAGGGCGAACGCCACGTAAGAGGCCCCGACCAGCACGCCGTTGACCGTCGAATACCAGGCCAGCGCGTGCTCTCCGTGCGCTTTATCGCGGTCGGCGAGCACGAAGCAGGCCGCCGTGAGCGAGCCGAACTGGATAATGCCGAGAAGGCTGTGCACAGCACCGTGCACCGTCAGCGTTTCCGGTTCGCCGACCGGGTAGCCCAGCGACGGGTCGGGCAGGATCGGTCCGATGGCGACGAAGGTGAGGGCGTACGCGCACAGCAGAACGGGCAGCCAGGTGGCGCCACGCCAGGTTCGCACGATCCGCCGCACCCCGGTGACAAAAGCGAGCAGAAGCAGTCCGGTGACAATGTAATTGGTGATCTGCATCCATCCGCCGGGCCCCAGCTCGAGATTGCTGTCGGGCACCACCCAGGCGTTGTAGTCGGGGCGGATGGCCCCGAGGATCAGCAGGACAACGATATTGAGCAGCGGCGCCAGGATGCCGCAGGCCAGCAATATGCGTGTGCCGGGTGAGTGCGCTTCGCCGAGTTGTGTGGGTTGTGGCTTGCCGAGGGTGTCGGTCACGACACGTGTCCTCTCGTCGTCGATCAGAGTGATCACCTCGCGTGGCGACCTGCGCCGGAGGTGACCTTCACTATCGACCGGTCGATCTGGTCGAGGCTTGGAAGAATGTTCCCCACGCGCGGTGGCGATCCAGGGCGAGGGCGGGCAGCTTGTCGGGCTGCAGTGCACCTGGTGTGCGGTCGGCGAAGATCGCCACGTCCCGGCACAGGTGAGCTTGGTCGGTGTACCCGCATATCGCGGCGACCTCGGCTGCGGGCAGGCCCGCGACCAGGCCCTCGACGGCACAACGGAATCGAACGAGCATCGCCGCCCGTTTGGGGGTGAGACCGATCTGGGTTTCGAACCGCGCCCAGAGTCGTTTACGGCTCCAGCCAACGGTTTCGGCGAGCGCGTCGACCCTCACCTGGCCGCCGCAGGCGAGAAGGTGAAGCCAGGCCGCGTTCACCTCGGGATCTGGGGTGTGTCGCGGCTTATACTGTTGGGCCAGAAACGAGTTCGCCAAGGAAAACCGTTGCTCCCAGTTCTCGGCCTGCGCGAGCTCCTCGCGTAATCGCCGCACCCGGGCTCCCCACAAGTCCTCCGCGGCGACAATGCCACCGCCCAACGCCTTTGGCGCGACGCCGAATAGCGCGTTGACCCGAGCCGGAGACAACCGGACCTCAACACACGCCGGGCCTCTGCCACGAACACGTGCGGCGGCCATGCGCAGCCCAACCACGAAGCTGCCGAGCACTTGTCGGCCGTGAGCGTCGTCGACGATCAGATCGCGGCCCCCGAATTCGATCAGGATGGCGACCGCCGTCGTCGCGGCCACTTGCAGGTCGATCAGGGCGTCGCCCATATCGCGATACCCGATCATCGACACGCCCGGCATCACGGCAACCGGGCCTGCGAAATCCCAGCCCGCGCTGGGCTGCCGGACTCCCACCCGTTCGAGGCTGTGCCCTGCCCGGTGGCGGTACCGGCCAGCGCGCGACTCGGTGACACGTCGCGCGGCGCTCACTCGCGCCCTCGGCTCTCCGCGACATCAAGTGCGGGGGCGAGCGGCGCGAGTGCGGCGCGGAGCAGGCCGGGTAGTTCGCCGGACGGCACGACAAGCGCGCTGGTCGAAGGGGATGGGCGTAACCATTGTTCGATGGCAATGCGGACCGCAGCGGTCACACCGGCCGCGAGCACACGGGCAGTGAGCGATTCGGCATCGCCGATGCGCTGGGTCATCGCGTCGGCGAGGGGATCTGCGATCGCGGTCGCGGCGCACACGAACGCCTCACGCAGCCCGGGGTGGGTAGTGATCAGCAGCAACTCGCGACCGGACTCGCTGTGGGCGGTGTACTGATCCACGATCGCGTCGATGACGGCGTCGGCGAGGCCGAGGGCGCGCCGGGCTGTCACCGCTGCCGCGACCCGTGTCCCGCGTTCGGCGGTCACGGCGGAGACAATCGCCTGCTCGCGACTGGAGAAGTAGTTGTTGTAGGTCCTCGGGGAGACGCCCGCCGCCTCGGCGATGTCGTCCACACGCACATTGTCCGGTCCGCGCTCGAGTGCCAACCGCAGCGCCGCCTCGCCCAAAGCCTGGCGGGTGGCCTGCTTTTTCTGCTCACGTAACCCAGTCCGTCGTGTTGTCACTTCACCAGCATCCCACCATAGTTGCGTGCAAGCAAAGTTGCGTGCACGCAATTTTTGGTTCTAGTCTGGCGGCGCTCTGTCACGAAGGAGGAAAACCATGACCGTCGACATTGTGATCAGCGGAGGTGGCCCGAACGGGCTCATGCTGGCCTGCGAACTCGGCCTGGCGGGGATCACGCCGATCGTGCTCGAACGACTGCCCGAACCGAGCGAGGAACCGAAAGCCAACGGCCTGCTCGGCCAGGTCGTGCGGCTGATGGACCAGCGGGGTTTGTACGAGCCGCTCAGCGCGAGCCCGGTGCCGCCACAACCGAATACCGCGTACTTCATGTTCGCCGGGATGACACTCGACCTGAGTCTGCTCGATCACAGTCCGATCTACGCGCTCGCGGCCCCGCAACACCACATCACGCGGGTACTCGAACAGCGCGCGATCGAACTCGGTGCCGTGATCCGACGCGGGCACGAGGTCGTCGGGCTCGCGCAAGACGAGGATGCGGTGACCGTGGAAGTCGTCGGTCCAGAGGGAACTTACCGGGTGCGGACCAGGTTTCTTGTCGGCGCGGACGGGGCGCGCAGCCGCACCCGCATGCTATCCGGGATCGAATTCCCCGGTGTCACCTACGACCGGGCAACCAGCCGGGCCGCGCACGCCACCGTCCCGGTCGGCTGGGTCGACCCGGCGACCGGCGCGCTGACGGTACCCGGACATGGCACTATCGAGCCGTTCCTGCCACTGCGCACCGAGCACGGCGGGTTCTCGTACGCGCCGTTCCCCGGTCAGCCTCCGCTGATCAGCACCTTGGAATGGAACCAGCCACCCACCGACGCACCAATGAGCCTCGACGAGCTCCGAGCAAGCATCCGCCGCGTCCTCGGAGCCGACCTGCCACTGGACCCACCGGCCGGTCATGGGCCGCACGTGCTGCGTCGGCTCAGCGGTGGCAACACCCGAATCGCCGACCGATTCCGGGACCGCCGTGTGTTCCTGATCGGCGACGCCGCCCACATCTACACTGCGGGCGGCGGCCCCGGGCTCAACCTCGGCCTCCAGGACGCGGCCAACCTCGGCTGGAAACTCGCCGCCGAAATCCGCGGCAACGCCCCCATCGGACTGCTCGACACCTACGACACCGAACGCCGAAAAGCCGCCTCCCGCATGGTCACCTACGCCCAAGCCCAATCCGCACTCATCGCCCCCGGCAGCGACGTCACCGCCTTACGCGAACTGTTCACCGAACTGCTGCACGACAAGGACACCGTCGCACGCCTCGCCGCCCTCACCGCAGGCGCTGACATCCGCTACGACATGGGCGGTGCCGACACTCACCCACTCATCGGCCAGTTCGCCCCGGACCTCGAGCTGACCACCCCGGACGGAACCGTCAGACTGGCCGAACTGACCAGGACCGCACGACCACTCCTCCTCGACCTGACCGACGACCATCGTCTGGCCCACGCACTGCGCGAATGGCACGACCAACTCGACATCGTCACCGCAAGCCCGCGCCACGAATCACCCACCGCCGTTCTCCTACGCCCAGACGGTTACGTCGCCTGGGCGACCGCGTCACCCCACCCCGATCTGCAGGCCGTTCACACAACCCTGCAACACTGGCTGGGACTGCGGACTGCGACCGTCAGATCAGATAAGAACCTACGATGAACAGGCGTTTTCCGGTTGCCCATGTTTTGCGTGCCCCGCCGAGGGCACCAACCTACGCCGCATTTGCGCAGGTCAGATCGATGCAAGAGAGATCAGAAACCGGCCTACGCAAGAAATCCCAGGTCACGCGTCGCAGGTTCGCCCTACGTACGAGCGACACACCGGCCAAATCCCCTGACACGCCAATCAGCCAGATCGCCTGCCGGGCTCAACAACCACCACGCCGACCGGCGCGGGTCTGAAACCAAAGCCGGTCTCCAACCCGTGACGGTTCACCCCGAGCACGAACCCTGTTCCAGAGACTGCGCACCACCCCCGAATTCCCCCGCATCTGGGAATCCACCCCCATGCAAGTCACCTACGACCGCCCCCGCCCGACACCAATCCATGTACGCACACCCGGCACCAGCGAGCCCCTCCCACTCAGCCTCGAGATCAGCGTGTCCTGTGGTTCGCACTCGATGACCGGTTCACGGTCGCACCCCTTGCCGTGTGGTCCGAACCGGGCGACCTCGATGTGAGCCGCCGGGACGACGACATCCTGGTGGGCAGCGGGCGACCGCTCGACGCACTCTGGCACGAAGACGCACCCTGGTTCTGGGAGCTCAATGCCTGAGGCTGCCGAACACAACGAGAACCGGCCAGAGTATCTGGCCGGTTCTCACGTTCCAGGCTCGCACGCTGCGCAAGGGTCCGGTGCGGACCGA
>NZ_BDCK01000064.1 GCF_001613465.1 Nocardia niwae NBRC 108934 = DSM 45340
GCTAGGCTGCCGCACCCAAGTATCCAGGCGCAAGCCGTGGGTTGCTCTCCGGAGGTGGGCGTCTGCGTATACGGTCGAACCGTGGCCCGAACGCAGTGGACAATCCACGGTGAGCACGTCGTGGACGAGAATCGCCATATCAAGTTGTCGACCGTCGATGTCGAGCTACCCGATGGAGTGAAGTTCACCCAGTATGTGGCACGGATGCCGAGGTGCGCGATGACGTTGGTGCTCAACGAAAGACGCGAGGCACTGCTCATGTACCGCCACCGCTTCATCATCGACCGCTGGGTGTGGGAATTACCGGGCGGCTATGTGGATCATGCCGAGGACGTCGCCGCCGCCGCGGCGCGGGAGGTGGAAGAAGAGACGGGTTGGCGTCCACGGTCGATGGAACGGCTGGTTACTTATCAGCCTGCGATCGGCACCTTGGATCAGCCGCAGGAGGTTTACCTCGCGCGCGGTGCCGACCTGACCGACACCGAACCCGATATCAACGAGGCCGAGGACATCCGATGGATTCCGCTCGAGGAAGCGGCCACGATGATTGATCACGGCGAGATCGTCGGCGCGGCGACAGTGGTGGCGGTGTACCGGGCGCTCAGTCTGCCCGCCTAGCGATCGAGAGCACCTGCTGTCGGAATTTGCTGACTTCCGGGAGCATGGCGTACGGAGCGAGTCGATTGCGAAGTTCTCGCAGGTATGCAAGCGTCCGCTGTGACTCCAGGCCGTTGGCGATCTCGAGGGCCTCGGTGCCGATCCGTACTGCTTCTCGCGGGTCGTCATTGGCATGGGCGGATGCCAGAAGGCACAGGTTGAACGCGCGCCCTCGGACGTAGCCGTCTGACATGTTCAATGACCGTTCGGCGAAATGCGCCGCACGGGCAGTGTCGCCGAGTTCACGGAAGCAGTGTGCGGTCTTGGCCGACAAATAGGCATCATCGAAGTACTCCAGCCAGGGAGGACGGGCGCTTTCAGCGCGGGCAAAGGCTCGTTCCGCCGCATTGAGGGAACCGGCGCACGAGGAACTGTCTGCGCGCGCCGCATGACCATGTGCCTCGATCACGTGGCATTCGGACTCCAGAGCTGCCAGTCCAGCGGTCCGCGCTGAGATGCGCGCCGCTCGAGCGAGGTCGATCGCGTCGCCCGGTCGGCCGACATAGATCGCTTGATGACTCATCGCGGCGAGGATCTCAGCGCCGAGTCCGGTGTCTCCTGCGGCGCGGGACATCCGTAAGGCTTGGATCAGATAGCGCTGTGCGAGGCCATGCTCTTCCAAATCATACGCGGCCCACCCTGCGAGCTTGGTGAGTTCAGCAGCGGCGGCGAACAACTGACGCCCGATCAGCTCGGTGTAGCTGCCACGCAGTAGTGGCGCCACCGAACTGTGGAGGTATTGAACGATGGTCGGGCGAACCTTCCCGCCACCGACACGATTGTCCAAGTCGGGGAAGGCGGCGTTCATCTTTCGCATCGCGTCGATATCGGACTGGCCGATCCGGCGAAGACCCGAGTAAGAGATTGGATGTTCCGGCGCGGGCATGGTCAGCCACCGCATCGATGCGGCCGGATAGACCGCAGCAGCGTAGGACGCTCCTTTCAAGAAACGTCGTCGCTCCACATCGCTCCTCCATAGTGCAGTGGTGACAGCCGTTGCCTCCGACAGACTCAACGAAAATTCCAACCCGAGATCGGCAGTACTCGGCCCACCGGACATTCCACAGTCGGAAGGGATTACACGGCGGCCCACCACTTCGGTCAGTACTTCGGCGACCAATTCCGGCCCCGGCGGCTTCGGCTGCTCGCCGGCCAGCCAACGACTTACTGCGGTGTGGTCGTAGCGGAGTGCGACCCCGACTGCGCTCCCGTGCTCGACTACGCGGCGCGCGAGACCTTTTCGGCTCAGACCGGCTTCCTCCAACAGTTCCGCGAGGTGCCTGTTCGGCTGCTTGGGCTGACGTCTCATGTCCGAGAGTGTGACACGGACAACAGCACGGACACCATGATCACGCCCGCGTTCACACACCCATTGCACACACCTGCCCGAGTTGCGCGTCTTACCGATGAGGGTATGTGCACGGTCTCCTGTAACTGTCCGGCGCCGTACGGCTTTGTCCACGTCGCACCACAGTGCTCACAACACTCGAGGTCAGTCATGCACCCTTTTGTTCCTATTTTGGTCGTCGCGATCCTCGCGACCACCGCCGCCTTTTGTTTGGGTTTGCGTTACCTCGAACGCGAGGACGAACCCTCTGCTACGACGGAACGAATTACGGGCCTCTTTCCTCGTGTCTCCGTCGCCGAAGCGCACCGGATCATGCAGCAGTATCGCGATTGCCCGGCCGAAACCTGTGACATCAAGCGGCTTGCCTACTGGACTTTGGTTGACGCCGGACGCATCACGCCGTCGCTGCGGGCGGAACGGATCGACCGATGACCATCACCTCGGCCGACGTCGAACAGTGGCGTCATTTCCATCGCAACTGTTTTGTGGAGGGCGCTTTTCGTTCCCTCGACGAGGCTAGGTTCGTCCTCAACGCTCATTCGGGGCACGGTCCAAACTGCCTGCAATACCTCGCCGCATCGGCGTACAGCAGCGGCTTGGCGGACGAGGCACTGGCATGACCCGCATCGGTTGGTTGCGTTGGGATGACGGGACCTGGGCTGCGGTCGACGAGTACGGAATCCCGCATCCGATCGGTGTCGACGCCTCGGAGGCTGTCGACGATTGCGACGCATCAGAGGATCACCTGCCACCTCCAGTGCTAGGAGAAAATGAAGGCCGACAGTTTCCGGCGAACGAGTGGCCGTGATGAATGCAGTCCGCTCCGGGAATCACGAAGGCCGCTTTCACCGGGTGGTGAAAGCGGCCTTCGGTTTTCGGCTGGGCCGAGAAATCAGCGGGTGAAGAGCAAGGCTCGCTTGACCTCTTGGATGGCCTTGGTGACCTCGATGCCACGCGGGCAGGCGTCGGTGCAGTTGAAGGTGGTGCGGCAGCGCCAGACGCCTTCGACGTCGTTGAGGATGTCGAGGCGTTCGCGGGCGCCTTCGTCGCGGCTGTCGAAGATGAAGCGGTGGGCGTTCACGATCGCGGCCGGGCCGAAGTAGCTGCCGTCGCTCCAGTACACGGGGCAGGAGGTGGTGCAGCAGGCGCACAGAATGCACTTGGTGGTGTCGTCGAACCGGGCGCGGTCGGCCTGGCTCTGGATGCGCTCGCGGGTGGGCTCGTTACCCGAGGTCATCAGGTAGGGCTTCACGGCGCGGAACGCGTCGAAGAACGGCTCCATGTTCACCACGAGGTCCTTCTCCACGGGCAGGCCGCGGATCGGCTCGACGGTGACGGTGATCGACTTGCCGCCCTTGGGCAGCATGTCCTTCATCAGCACCTTGCAGGCCAGCCGGTTGACGCCGTTGATCCGCATGGCGTCCGAACCGCAGACACCGTGCGCGCAGGAACGGCGGAAGGTGAGCGTGCCGTCCAAGTAGGACTTGATGTAGATCAGTACGTTGAGGAAGCGATCGGTCGGCAGGACCGGCACCTGGAACGACTCCCAGTGCGCGCCCTTGTCGTCCTCCGGGTTGAACCGGGCCACCTTGACGGTGATCATCACCGAGCCCTCGGGGACCGGAGCGGGCTTCTGCGAAGAGGGTGCTTCGGCAACAGCAGTCATCAGTACTTACGCTCCATCGGCTCGTAACGGGTCTGCACCACCGGCTTGAAGTCCAGGCGGATGTCCGAAAGGAGATCCGAGCCCTCCTTGTAGGCCATCGTGTGACGCATGAAGTTCACGTCGTCGCGGTCCGGGTAGTCCTCGCGAGCGTGGCCACCGCGCGATTCCTTGCGGTTGAGCGCGCCGACCACGGTGACCTCGGCCAGCTCGAGCAGGAAGCCGAGTTCGACGGCCTCGAGCAGGTCGCTGTTGTAGCGCTTGCCCTTGTCCTGCACGGTGATCCGCGCGTAGCGCTCCTTGAGCGCGTGGATGTCGGTGAGCGCCTGCTTGAGCGTGTCCTCGGTGCGGAACACCGAGGCGTTGTTGTCCATCGACCGCTGCAGCTCGGTGCGGATGTCGGCGACCCGCTCGTCGCCGTGCTCGCTCAGCAGCTGGGCCAGCCAGTCCTGCACCATCTGCGCCGGGTTCTCCGGCAGCTCGACGAACTCGCTGCGCTGCGCGTACTCCGCGGCGGCGATGCCGGCGCGGCGGCCGAACACGTTGATGTCCAGTAGCGAGTTGGTGCCCAGACGGTTGGCGCCGTGCACCGAGACGCACGCGCACTCGCCCGCGGCGTAGAGGCCGGGGACGATGTCGCTGTTGTTGCGCAGCACCTCGCCGCGGATGCGGGTGGGGATGCCGCCCATCACGTAGTGGCAGGTCGGGAAGACCGGCACCAGTTCCTTCACCGGGTCCACACCCAGGTAGGTGCGGGAGAACTCGGTGATGTCGGGCAGCTTCTCCTCGAGCACGTCCTCGCCGAGGTGGGTCACGTCGATGTAGACGTAGTCCTTGTTCGGCCCCGCGCCGCGGCCCTCCAGCACCTCGAGCACCATCGATCGGGCGACGATGTCGCGCGGCGCGAGGTCCTTGATGGTGGGGGCGTAGCGCTCCATGAACCGCTCGCCGTCGGCGTTGCGCAGGATGCCGCCCTCGCCTCGCACGGCCTCGGAGATGAGGATGCCGAGCCCGGCCAGGCCCGTCGGGTGGAACTGGTGGAACTCCATGTCCTCCAGCGGCAGGCCCTTGCGGAACACGATCGCCATGCCGTCGCCGGTCAGGGTGTGCGCGTTCGAGGTGGTCTTGTACATTCGGCCCGAGCCGCCGGTGGCGAACACGATCGACTTGGCGTGGAAGACGTGCAGTTCACCGGTGGCCAGCTCGTAGGCGACCACACCGGTCGCGACCGGGCCGCGATCACTCTCCGTGAGCACCAGGTCCAGCACGTAGAACTCGTTGAAGAACTCCACGTCGTGCTTGACGCAGTTCTGGTACAGCGTCTGCAGGATCATGTGGCCGGTGCGGTCGGCGGCGTAGCACGCCCGGCGGACCGGCGCCTTGCCGTGATCGCGCGTGTGGCCGCCGAAGCGCCGCTGGTCGATCTTGCCCTCGGGCGTCCGGTTGAACGGCAGGCCCATTTTCTCCAGGTCGAGCACCGCGTCGATGGCCTCTTTGGCCATGATCTCCGCGGCGTCCTGGTCGACCAGGTAGTCACCACCCTTGACGGTGTCGAAGGTGTGCCATTCCCAGTTGTCCTCTTCGACGTTGGCCAGCGCGGCGCACATGCCGCCCTGGGCCGCGCCGGTGTGGCTGCGGGTCGGGTACAGCTTGGTCAGCACCGCCGTCCGAGCACGCGGGCCGGCCTCGATCGCGGCGCGCATGCCCGCGCCACCCGCGCCGACGATGACGACGTCGTAGCGGTGCTCCTGAACGGGTCGGGATTCACTCATCGAGGGGGCCTGTTCCTAACTGATGTTGGGGTCGAAGGTGAAGATGACGTAGGTGCCCACGCCCATGATCAGGATCATCGAGATGGCCAGCAGGGTCTTGAGCCAGAAACGGGTCGAGTCCTTGCGGGAGTAGTCGTCGATGACCGTGCGCAGGCCGTTGCCACCGTGCAACTGCGCCAGCCACAGCATGGTCAGGTCCCAGAACTGCCAGAACGGGCTGGACCAGCGGCCTGCGACGAACGCGAAGTTGAGTCGCTTCACGCCGCCGTCGAGCAGCAGCATGATCGCCATGTGGCCGAGCACCAGCACGATCAGCAGCAGGCCGGAGAAGCGCATGAACAACCACGCGTACTTCTCGAAGTTGTTGTTCGAGCGCGCGCGCGGCGAGCGCGGCAGGTCCAGGCTGGCCGGACGGTCGTACGACTTACCGATGACAGGTGCGCTCATGCCTCCACCTCGCTGGCGCTCGCTTCCGACATGACCGCACTGGCGGCTGTGTTCATGAATCGCTCGCTCATGATCAGTGCTCCGTGAACAGGTAGAAGAACTGGCGCCCGATCGCGGGAACAGCCAGCAGGAACCAGATCGCGAGGATGATCCAGAGCATCAGGCGCTGGTACTTCGGGCCCTTGGACCAGAAGTCCACCAGGATCACGCGGACGCCGTTGAGCGCGTGGAACAGGACTACGACGACCAGGCCCATCTCCATCAACGCCACGATGGGCGTCTTGTAGGTCTCGATCGCTTCGTTGTAGGTGTCCGGGCTCACGCGCACCAGGGCGGTGTCCAGCACGTGGACGAAGAGGAAGAAGAAGATGGTGACGCCGGTGATCCGGTGCAGCGCCCACGACCACATTCCGGGGTCGCCTCGGTACAGCGTCTTCCGCTTCGGCTGGGCCGGAGCTTCAATCGTGGTCATAGAGTGCGGTGCCTCCAACGTCGTTGATGGACCCGGTCGCAGGTCCGACGCCGACGGCGTGGCGGGCGAATGCCCAGGTGGCTGTACTCCGGCCCGTCGCAGGAACCTGAACCGATCTGTTCTGGACTCTAATCCTCCAGCAATCCCGGAACTAATTCGGCGTACCGTGCGTTGCGCGACAGTCGATCGGGTTAGGCTTACCTTTCTTGATGGGTGCGGGGTTCCGTCGTGGCCCTCGCGCGGCCGTGTCGGAGTCGGTCGGAGAGAGGTTCCCTGTGCCGGAAATCGACTGGAAGTTGTTGCGTGACAACGCATTTCGAGTTATGCGGAACGCCTATGCGCCGTACTCGCGGTTTCCGGTCGGCGCCGCGGCTCTCGGCGCCGATGGCCGAATTGTGAGCGGTTGCAATGTGGAAAATGTCTCATACGGTCTGGGCCTGTGTGCCGAATGTGTACTCATCGGTAACTTGATTTCGGGCGGCGGGGGCCGTCTGCTGGCCGTCTCGGTGGCGGATTCGCGCGGCCAAATCCTCATGCCCTGCGGGCGCTGCCGCCAATTGCTCCACGAGCACGGCGGAGGCGATCTCCTGGTCGATCACAAAGCCGGACCGGTTCCCTTGCGCGCACTGCTGCCCGACGCGTTCGGCCCCGACGACCTGGACGCGGGACAGGTGTAGCGAGCCCATCGGCGTCGCGCGCTCGGGAGTGGCGGCCCTTTGCTGAAGTGACGCTCGGGCGATGCTCGCGAGCCGAGCCGAGCCGAGCCGAGCCGAGCCGAGCTCAGCCGAACCGAGCCGAACCGAGCCGTGCGCCGCATCGCTCGGACAACCCAGACCAGGCGAACGAGCGGAACGACGGTCGCGCCGCGAGTACGTCCACGAGCCGGCGCGACGTCGGGATGCGTCCCATCGGAGAGAACCCGGGTGCGCGGCGGCGCATGCCAGACTGTCGACCGTGACGGCTCTGGACGCGGTTTCGATCATCACCGCCAAGCGCGACGGCGGGGAGCTGTCGGATGCGCAGATCGACTGGGTGGTCGACGGGTTCACCCGCGGCGCGGTGGCCGACGAGCAGATGTCCGCGCTGGCCATGGCGATCTTCTGGCGCGGGATGACCCGCCGCGAGACGGCACGCTGGACCGCCGCGATGATCGCCTCCGGGCGGCGCATGGACCTCACCGGCCTGCCGCGCCCGACCGTGGACAAGCACTCGACCGGCGGGGTGGGCGACAAGATCACGCTGCCGCTGGCCCCGCTGGTCGCCGCGTGTGGCGCCGCCGTGCCGCAATTGTCCGGGCGCGGTCTCGGCCACACCGGCGGCACCCTGGACAAGTTGGAATCCATCCCCGGCTGGCAGGCCGACGTGCCGGTGGCGCGGATACGCGAACTCCTGACCGACCAGGCCGTCGGCGCGGTGATCTGCGCGGCGGGCGCGGATCTGGCTCCCGCGGACCGGCGGCTCTACGCCTTGCGCGACGTCACCGGCACGGTCGAGTCGATCCCGCTGATCGCCAGCTCGATCATGAGCAAGAAGATCGCCGAGGGCACCGCGGCGCTGCTCCTCGACGTCAAGGTCGGCTCCGGCGCGTTCCTGAAGACCATCGACGGCGCCCGCGCCCTGGCGACCGCGATGACAGAACTCGGCGACGACGCCGGCGTCCGCACCGTCGCACTGCTCACCGCCATGGACACACCGCTCGGTCGCACCGCGGGTAACGCCCTGGAAGTCGCGGAATCGGTGGAGGTGCTCGCGGGCGGCGGTCCCGGGGATGTCGTGGAGCTGACCATCGCGCTGGCTCGGGAAATGGTCGCGCTGGCCGGGCTCGACGTCGATCCCGCCGACGTGCTGGCCGACGGCCGGGCGATGGACCACTGGCGCGCCATGATCCGCGCCCAGGGCGGCGACCCGGACGCGGCGCTGCCCACCGCGAAACACACCGAGACCGTGCGCGCCGACGCCGACGGCGTGCTGACCCGGCTCGACGCCCTGGGCGTCGGGATCGCCGCGTGGCGGCTCGGTGCGGGGCGGGCGCGTCAGGGCGATCCAGTTCAGTTCGGCGCGGGCATCGAGATGCACGCGAAGCCGGGCGATGCCGTGACAGCGGGCCAACCGCTGCTCACCCTGCACACCGATACTCCCGAGGCGTTCCCCGGGGCCATGGCCGCTTTGCGCGACGCCGTCACGATCGGAACCGATGCCCCCCTCGCTCCGGACGCGCTGATTCTCGAGCGCATCGGGTCCTGACGAGGCCGCGAGCACGGGATCCAGCGCGATCGCCGCGATCGTGTCCCGATTCGCCGGTCCATCTCGGCGGAGCGTGGCTCGACGACCGGGTGGCGGAGCCGCGCACATCTGCGCGGCTCGCGGAGCGGTTCGCGGGTGTGGCGCCGAACCGGGCGGTGTCCGGTTGTGGACCCGCTCGCATCCGGCGGGCAACGAGACGGTTGTTACGCCCGGACTCGGCTGCCGTTTCGGCGCGCTGCGGCTACCGTCGATACATGACTGGACCGATGCCTCTGACTCTCGCCTCGATCCGCCAAGCGCCCAAAGCGCTGCTGCACGACCACCTCGACGGTGGCTTGCGGCCCGCTACGGTGCTCGAACTCGCCGCGTACAGCGGCTACGACGACCTACCCGCCACGGACGAGGCGTCGCTGGCCGCCTGGTTCCGGGACGCGGCCGACAGCGGATCGCTGGAACGGTACCTGGAGACCTTCGCCCACACCGTCGCCGTGATGCAGACGCCCGAGGGCCTGCGCCGGGTCGCCCGCGAATGCGCCGAGGATCTCGCCGCCGACGGTGTCGTGTACGCGGAAGTGCGTTTCGCCCCTGAACAGCACTTGGAGCGCGGACTGACGCTGGACGAGGTGGTCGAGCACACGCTCGCCGGATTCCGCGAAGGCGAGGCGGCCGCCGCGGAGCGGGGGCACCCGATCGTGGTGACCTGCCTGCTCACCGCGATGCGGCACGCGGCGCGCTCGCGGGAGATCGCGGAACTGACGGTGCGCTTTCGCGATCGCGGGGTCGGCGGCTTCGACATCGCGGGCGCCGAGGCCGGTTACCCGCCGAGCAGGCACCTCGACGCGTTCGAATACATGCGTGCCAACAGCGCGCACTTCACCATCCACGCGGGCGAGGCCTTCGGTCTGCCCTCGATTCACGAGGCGCTCGCGTTCTGCGGCTGCGACCGGCTCGGCCACGGCGTGCGGATCACCGACGACATCAGCGTGCCGGGCGCGATCGAGGAAGCGCAGCTCGGGCTGGTCGCCAACTACGTCCGGGACATGCGTATTCCGCTGGAGCTGTGTCCGTCGTCGAACGTGCAGACCGGCGCCGTGCCCTCGCTGGACAAGCACCCGTTCGACCTGCTGGCCCGTCTGCGCTTCCGCGTCACGGTCAACACCGACAACCGGCTGATGAGCGACACCAGTATGAGTCAGGAGATGCTCAAACTGGTCGAGACGTTCGGCTACGGCTGGAGTGACCTGGAACGGTTCACCATCAACGCCATGAAGTCGGCGTTCATCCCGTTCCCGGAGCGGCTGCGGATCATCGACGACATCATCAAGCCCGGATACGCCGTGCTCATCGGATAGTGCGCCGTTCGAGCGGGCCGCGCGGTTGCGCAGCCGGTCGGCAACCAGTTCGCTAGCGTGGCGAACATGGCGACCTTGCGTATTCCCCGCCGGTTCAACGGCCCGCCCGATTCCGGCAACGGCGGCTACGTGGCCGGTCTGCTCGCCGCCCAGCGCGACGAGCGGACGGTCACCGTGATCCTGCGCAGCCCGCCCCCGCTGGAGACGCCGCTGGACGTGCGGGACGAACGGCTGTACGACGGTGACCGGCTGATCGCCGAGTCGAAGCCGGGCGAACTCACGCGGGACGCACCGCATCGGATCGCGTTCGCCGACGCGGCGGAGGCATCGCGCAGCTACACGAGCATCGAGATGTTCGCGTCGTGCTTCGTCTGCGGCAGCGGCCGGGCGGACGGGCTACGCATCGAACCCGGCCGGGTCGACGAGCGCCGAGTGGCCGCGCCGTGGGTGCCCGACGACACCGTGCCGCTGGGGCCGCCGCTGGTCTGGGCCGCGATGGACTGCCCCGGCGGCTGGTCGCTCCCCGGCATGCTCGAGCGTCCCGCACTACTCGGCTCGATGACCGCCACGGTGCACGGCATCCCCGAGGTGGAGGAGCGCTGCGTGGTCGTGGGCGAGTTCCACGGCGAGCAGGGCCGCAAATGCTGGACCTCGACAGCGGTCTACGGCGCCGGCGAACGCCTGCTCGGGCAGGCCGAGCAGGTCTGGATCCGGCTGAGCTAGTTACTGCTTGTCGAGCCGGGACTCCAAGTTGCGTTCCAGCTCGCGCCAGGCCTGGGCTTCGGCGGTGAACGGCGGGTTGGGCGCCAACCGGGTGGGGTCGGGATTCAGCAGGTAGGAGACGTACCAGCCCAGCGGGGTGGATTGGGCCAAGGCCTGCTCGACCGTGGCGTCGTCGGCGTAGTCGGCGGCGTCGGTGAACAGCTCGACCGCCAAGTCGAGCTGCTCGATGTCGACCGCTTCCGGGCCTTCGGCCAAATCCTCGGCCAAGCCGGGCAGCACATAGACGTTCTCGTCGGTCACCTCGACCTCCAGCGAGCCGTCCACCGCCGCGGTCTGCACGTCGGAAAAGGTGCTCACGCGGGCCAAGTCGTGCTCGTGGTCGTCGGCGAGGTAGCGGGCCAGGGCGCGCTCGGAGGAGAACACCGTGATCGCGCCCTTGGAGCCGAGGAAGATCGGCTCGTCGTCGAGGTAACAGCGCAGCGTGAAGACGCTGCCCTCGGACGTGACGATCTTGACCGGGTCGATGCCGACCTCGTGCCAGAACGACTCGTCCTCGTCGTCGTCTTCCTCGTCGTCTTCCTCCTCATCGAGGTCGACGGGCTCGAACTCCTCGTCCTCGTCGCTGTCGGCGGCGTCGTCGGCGTCGACCACGTTCTCCTCGGCCGCCAGCAGCTCGGCCTCCGCGACCGCGACCGCCTCGGCGTCGACCTCGGGCGTCTGCACGACGGAGTCGATGGCGTCCAGGACGTCGTCCCAGCCCTTGGCGATGGCCGCGCCGATCTGGTCCCACAGCTCCTCGCCGTCGCGGCCGACGAAGGCGCTCACTCCGCCGGGCAGCGCGCCGAGCACCGGATGGGAACCGAAGAACTTGGTGACCGTCTCCAGTTCGCATACCTCGCCGATGTTGCGCACCATGCCGAGGGTGTCCTCCAGCTCGGCGATGGTGTCGACGTCGGGCTCGCCCGCCGCGAGTTCCGGCACCGCGACAAGATCGAAGGTGAAGTTCTCCTCCGGCTCCAGTTCGACCGCGGAAAGACCGGCGACGACCTTCCACGCCGGATGGTCGACGAGGTCGTTGTCGGCGTTGGTACGGATGAACGCGGCCAGCTCCGCCACGGACTCGAAACCGTAGAGGGCGTCCTCGTGACCGAGGAACGCCTCCCACTCGTCGTCACCGTCTCGCCAGCGCGGTGCCCACAGGGTGACGAGATCGCCGTCGGTCAGGCCGAGCTCGATCGGGACGATGTCTCCAGAAGCCATGTGCGGAAGCCTATCGACCTTCCGCGTCAGGCACTATCCGGCCCGCCCCCATTCGTTCCCGCGGGCGGCTGCCCGGCCGGGACGAATGACTCGTTCAGTGTCGCAACGACCTTGGACCGCTGCGCGCCGGCGTCCTCCGCGGCCTGCCTGCACGCCCAGACGATCAACTGTCCGACCTCGGCCGGCGGCAGCGATGTGACCGATTCCGCCAAGGTCAGGCCGACCAGGGCGCCGTCGCTGTTCACCTCGACGCTCACCGCGCCGTCCTCCGAGGTCCACCGTCCACGCACCTGCTTCAGCCCGTAGAGCGCGGCTTCCAGCGCCTCCAGTTTCTGGGTGGCCGAGGCGACCAGGGCGTCCATTTCCGCACTCATACCGGCCTCATCCAGCTCGTCGGTCCCGTGTCCGCGTCGTCGATCCGGTCCAGCTCGTCCACCGCCTGCTGGCGGGTGGGCAGGCCGAGCCGGTCCAGGATGTCCGACGGCATGCCCGCCTCGGCGAGCAGTTCGCGCCGCCGCGCTCGCGCCGCGATGGTGGATCGCTGGGTCAGCCGGAGGATTTCGTTCGCGAGCGACTGTGCGCCATAACGGTATTCGCTGCGCTCGAACTTGATCTCCACCGGCATCCCCTGATCGGTCGCGCGCACCGAGATGGTGCCCGACCGGTTGCTGCTGGCGGCCACCGTGACGTTGGGGACCTGCGGTCGGGTCATGCCGTCGGCCTGTAGAAACCGTAGAAGTCCATGCCTGAGTTCTCCGTTCGAATCGAGCTGATCTGGACCGGGTCACCCGCCTCGACCAACTGTCCGTTACCGATCACCATGGCCACGTGGCCGTCCCAGATCGCGAGGTCGCCGGGCATCAGGTCACCGGCCGACACCGGGGTGGCCCCGTTGCCCTGGTCACACGCGAGCCGGGGCAGGTCGACGCCGGCCTCGCCATAGGCGTACTTGGTGAGCCCGCTGCAGTCCAATCCCGAGCCCGGGCTGTTGCCGCCCCAGACGTACGGCGTGCCGACGGCGCCGATCGCCGACCGGACCGCCGTGGCGGCCTGCTCGTTGGGCGCCTCCACGACACTGCCGTCGGGCAGCGTGATCTTCACGCCCTTGCCGTCGTCGGGCGCCCCCGACGAACCGGTGTCCGGTTTGGGCGTACCCGTAGTGCCGGGCGTACCACTGGAACTGCGCGAGGACGCCGACTGCAGCGGTGTGGCCATCACGGTGCTCAGCAAGGAGCCCGCACCGTTGAGCACGCCGGACGCGGCGGACGCCGCCTGCTGCACGCCGGCGGCGGGCACACCGGCGAGCGATGGCGTGGTCGGCGGCGGGGTGAGGTCGTTCATGGACGCGGTGTGCGTCTGCAATTCGTTCTGAACCCGGCCGACGACGCCGAGCGCTTGGTTGAGATGGTCGATCGCGGAGCCGACGAGCACCGCCATACCTTCCGGTGTCGCCAGGACCGGACCCATGCTCGCCGCGGTGTTCACGAAGGACTGCGCGATGTCGGTGAGGTCCTTCTGACCCGTCTCGACCTCGCCCGCGGCCTGGTTCACGACCGTCGCCATCTCGTTGCCGCGATCGGAGATGGTGGCCGCGGAGGTCTGCACGCGCAGCGCCTTGGCGGTGGCCGCGTCGGCCGCGCGGCCGTCCCACGCCGCGTTCATCCCGTTGATGCTGTCGCGGCCCATCTGATGGATCTGGTCGACCACGGACGAAGTGCTGCGTAGCGCGTCGGTGGGACCGCCCGCGGGCAGCACGCCGCTGCCGAAGCTGGCGAGCAGGTCGAGAATCGGTTGAGCCAGCGCGTTGACATCGATCACGAGCTCACTCCAGCTCGCCGGCCGCGCTCTGCAGCGCGCTCGCGTGGGTGGCGTCGGTCTCGGTGAGCACGGCCGCCGCGCCGGTGGCCGCGCCGCCCATGCTGGTCAGCACCGCCGACAGCTGGCCGATCGCGGCCACGTGCCCGGCGTGCGCCGCGGCGTAGGCCGCCATGAAATCGCCACCGATCAACCCCATGATCGGGCCGAGCAACGCGGGCTCCGCCGCCGCGGCGCCGGCCCCGGCCGCCGCCATCTCACCCGCCATGACGTGGGCGGTCGCGCCGTAGGCCGCAATGCCTTCGGTGTCCGCCGACATCTTTCGCATCAGAGCTTCCCCCATCTGTTGTTCCCAGGCAGAGTACGTCATCCACTTGGTTCGACGCGCGCTGTTCCGTTTCGGTTCCGCCGCTTCGGAAAAAAGTCCGGTGGCGTCCGGCGGCGCACCGGCGACCGACCTTATCGTTCCCTCATGCGCACCCACACCGTGGAACATCCACTCGTCGCCGCCCTGCTCACCACGATGCGGGACGAGCGAACGCCGAACCCGGCTTTTCGTGCCGCACTGCGTGATCTGACCGGGATCCTGATCTACGAGGCGCTGCGCGACGCGGAGGTGGAGCGTTTCGAGATCGTCACGCCGGTCGCCCCCACCGAGGGCATCCGGCTGGCCCGGCCGCCGTTGCTGGTTCCGGTGCTGCGCGCCGGACTCGGCATGATCGACGCGGCCGCCGAGCTGATCCCCGACGCGAGAATCGGGTTCGTCGGTCTCGCCCGTGACGAGGACACCCACCTGCCGGTGCCCTACATGGAATCGCTGCCCGCCGATCTCGCCGGGCTGCCGGTGTTCGTGCTCGACCCGATGCTGGCCACCGGCGGCTCGATGCGGCACACCCTGGAGCTGCTCGCGGCGCGTGGCGCCACCGACATCACCGCGGTGTGCGTCGTCGCGGCGCCGGAAGGCGTTGCGACACTCGCGGACTCGGGCCTGCCGGTGCGGCTGGTGACCGCCGTCGTCGATACCGGACTGAACGAGAACGCCTACATCGTGCCCGGCCTCGGCGACGCGGGCGACCGGCAGTTCGGCCCGCGCTGAACGTTCCGCGTGGCCGGGTCAGAACTTCCGGCAGAAATCGCGCAGCGCCGAGAGACGTTCGCGTGCCGCGGCTCGCGCGGCCGGAAGGCCGGCGCGCGAGCCGACCGGCTCGACCACCTCCAGGTAGCACTTGAGCTTCGGCTCCGTCCCGGAAGGGCGGACGACCACGCGGGAAGAAACGCCCTCGAAGATCAGTGCGTCGGTCCGCATCCGGCCCCGCACCCGCAGCTGATCGGTGTATCCGACCGGCTCGCCCGCGATCTCGCGCGGCGGGTCCGCGCGCAACCGCTCGATTACCGCGGCCGCGTCGGCGGCGGAGTCGAGCCGCAGCGACACCTGGTCGCCCGCGTGCAGGCCGAATTCGACCGCGTAGTCGTCGAGTTCGTCGTTCAGGTCGCGGCCCACGGCCTTCAGCCGGGCCACCAGGTCGGCGGCCAGCACGGCGGCGCAGATGCCGTCCTTGTCCCGGACCGCCGCCGGGTCGACGCAGTGGCCGATCGCCTCCTCGTAGGCGTAGACCAGGCCGTCACCCGCGCGGGCCAGCCATTTGAAGCCGGTGAGCGTTTCCGCGTAGCGGCCGCCGCGCGCGGGCGCCAGCTTCGACAGCAGCCGCGAGGACACGATGGTCGTCGCCACCAGCGCGTCGACCGGGGCGGTGCGCAGCACGCAGTCGGCGAGGAGCACGCCGGTCTCGTCGCCGCGCAGCATCCGCCAGGCGCCGTCCGGCCCCGGCACGCCCACCGCGCATCGGTCCGCGTCCGGATCGAGTGCGATCGCCACGTCGGCGCCGACGCGGGCAGCCGTCGCCAGCAGCAGATCGGTCGCACCGGGTTCCTCCGGGTTCGGGAACGCGACGGTGGGGAAGTCGGGGTCGGGCGCGAACTGCTCCTCGACCACATGGACGTCGGGAAAGCCCGCCGCGCGCAACGCTTCGACCGCGAGTTCGCCGCCGACGCCGTGCAGCGGGGTGAGTGCGATCCGGATCCCGGCGCGCTCGCCCGAACCGCCGATCCGAGCGGGGATCTCGGCGACCCGGCGCAAGTAGCGGCGCACCACGTCGTCGTCGGCGGCACTGACCGGCGCACGGTCGATCGGCTCGGCGACCGCCTCGATACAGCGCTCGATCTCCGCGTCGGCCGGGGCGATCAACTGCGAACCGCCATCGAGGTAGACCTTGTAACCGTTGTCGGCGGCCGGATTGTGCGAGGCGGTGATCTGCACCCCCGCGACCGCGCCCAGCTCACGCACCGCGTACGCGACCACCGGCGTGGGCAGCGGACGCGGCAGCAGCGTCACCCGGAAGCCCGCCGCCGCGAAGATCTCCGCCGTCGCCTCCGCGAACTCGGCGGAACCGTGCCTGGCGTCACGTCCGACGACCACCGCGCCGCCGCCGAGACAACGATCGCGCAGCCACGCCACGATCCCGGCGGTCGCCCGGCTCACCGTGGTGACGTTCATGCCGTCCGGGCCGTCGCGCAGCGGCCCGCGCAGGCCGGCCGTGCCGAAACGCAGCATCTACACCCGTTCCAGGACGCCGCGCAGCAGTTTGCCGAGCCGGGGCGCGGCGGCGTGTCCTTCGGCGAGCACCTCCGCATGGGACAGATGCGCGCCCGTGACCCCCGCGGCCAGATTGGTGACCAGCGAAATGCCCAGCAGCCGCGCCCCGAGCGCGCGGCAAGCGATGGCTTCCAGCACCGTGGACATGCCGACCAGGTCCGCGCCGATCGTGCGCAGCATCCGGATCTCGGCGGGCGTCTCGTACTGCGGCCCGGTGAGCCCCGCGTAGACGCCCTCGGTCAGGCTCGGGTCGATCTCCCTGGCCAGCGCACGCAGTTCGGGATCCCAGGCGTCCACCAGGTCGACGAAGGTCGCGCCCGCCAGCGGCGTGCTGCCGGTCAAGTTGAGATGATCGCTGATCAGCACCGGCTCACCCACCCGGAGAGCGGATCGGATACCGCCAGCGGCGTTGGTCAGCACCACGATCTGCGCGCCCGCCGCCACGGCCGCCGACACCGGATGCACCACATCGGCGGGCTGGTACCCCTCGTACAGATGCTGGCGGCCCATCAGCAGCAGCACGTCGTTGTCGTCCACCTGAACGGAATGGATCACGCCGACATGGCCCTGTGCGGTCGGCGTCCCGAAACCGGGCAACTCCGGCATCGGCACCGACGCCCGCGGCGCCCCGATTTCCGCGGCCGCGTCCTGCCAGCCGGACCCCAGCACCACCGCGACCCGGTGGCGCGACACTCCCGTACGTTCGGCGATCGCCTCGGCGGCCTGTTCGGCAAGCATGATCGTCACCATAGCTGTGTTTGTTTGGCCGCGCCTTCGGCGCGGCGGGTTCGCGGCCCCCTTGTGGCTCGCGTGT
>NZ_BDCK01000065.1 GCF_001613465.1 Nocardia niwae NBRC 108934 = DSM 45340
CCTTGGTGATCGTGAGTTGACTGGCTTTCCATTCGTCGGCGAGCGCGCGAGTGCTTGGAAGGCGTTGGCCATCTCGCAAGCGGCCCGATTCGATGTCATTACGGATGGCCTGCGCGATCCGTATGTGCGCAGGCAGCGAGCGCTGGCCTCTCGGCTGCGGCATGGCCATCTCCTTCGGGTAGCGGTTGCGCCCTAGAGGGTAGCAGTTGGTTCTGACGCCACTACCTGCGGATTCTTCGCGAATGTAACGGTTCGATCTCGGCATGGTGAAAGCAATTGCTTCGCGATGAAAGCAGTTGTACTCTCAACCCACCGGAAATCACCGGGCATTCCCACACTGAGGAGATTTTCAAGATGGCTATGAAGAATCTGTGGTTCACCCCGGCGTTCGAAGATGCGTTCCCGAAGGGCCTGTTCCTGCTCGGTGATGTCGAGCCGATGTTGGAGTTCAACTCCGACCGCAACGCGCCGAAGCGGCAGCGTCAGGACCTGGACGCCGAAGGCAACGGCACCGGGAAGCGGCTGTGGAAGGCCACCGTCACCGACCCGGCGGCCCCGAACGCTCGTCAGGCGAGTTTCGATCTGGTGTTCGTCGCCGATCACATGCCGGTTCCCTCGACCCCGGAGCTTGCGCCCGGGATGCGGCCGATCGTGCTGGAGGGGTTGCAGGTCAAGCCGAAGATCGCCGGTCAGGGCGAGTTCAAGTCGATCGGCTGGAACATCCGGGCCACCGGTTTCGCCGGGGACACCTCCGGTGCCAAGCAGGCTCCGGCCGATCCGGGTGCGGCCCGGCCCTCCGGTAAGGCTGCGTGATGCGGGCGGCGGATCAGTCGGCGGGGATGCGACTTGCGCGCTGGTCCGCCGCACTCATCATCCTCGGGGTAGGAGCGGCAGCGTTCCGGCTGTCGTTCTCCACCCTGGAAGACCTCGCCCGCCTGGCCCGGATGCCTGCCGATGATGCGTGGTTGTTCCCGCTGATCGTCGACGGCACTATCCTGCTGGCCACCTTCGGGCTGCTGGTCTGCGCCCGGCACAAGTCCGAACGGAACTTCTTCCTCGGGGTGCTGGTGGTCGGCGCCCTGGTCTCGGTCGCTGGGAACTCGGTGCACGCGGTCGCGGCCGGTCAACCACTACCCGGTTGGGCTGCCGCTCTGGTCGCGGCGGTGGCTCCGATATCGCTGCTGGTCGACACTCACGGGCTGGCGCTGTTGTTCCGGGTCGCTGCCCGTCAGCGTGCCGAAGCTCAAGCCGAGCCGGAACCGGTGGCTGCGCCCGAGCCCGCCTCGGTGGCTTTGCCGGCCGAATCTGCTTCCGAACCGGTAACCATTCCGGTTCCTGAACCCGAGCCCGAGCCGGTCACGCCGCCTGTGCCTGTGCTGGCCGCGGTTCCCGATCCGACCCCGGCCCCGGCTCCTCCGACCCCGGCCCCGGCTCCTCCGGCCCCGGTCGCTCCGATTCCTGTTCGTTCCTCGCGTCCGGTGCAGACGATGCTGCCGCTCGCCGTCCCTGTTGGGAGTGCCTGATGATCTCACCCGATTTGCTCATTGCCGGTGGTTCGGCTGCGGTGACCGCGTTCACCATGTGGCGCTGGCGTCGCCTCGACGGTGTCACCGACCCTGCTGCGGCCAACGAAACTGCTGGTCTTCCGGTGGAACTGGGCCCGGCGGCCTCGATCGTCACCGATTCCGCACAGTTGGCCCTGATGTGGCCTGCCCTCGGGCTCGGCTCGTGGGAGACCGGGTATCCGAACGTCACCGCCGCGACGTTGACCGGTGCCGGGATGCTGGTGGAAGTCCAGATGCTGGGCGGGCAATCCCTCCAGCACTGGGCCAACGACGCCACCCGCGAAGCCCTGGCCTCCTACTTCGCCGTCCCCGAAGTTCGTGTGACGAGTCCGTCTCCGGGGTTTGTGCACCTGGAACTGCGCACCGTGGACCTGCTGGCCGACTCGGTGCCGGTGACGAGTCTGCTGGCCTACGGGGTGGACCTGGAAGCGGTCCCGGTCGGGGTGACCGAAGACCACGATGTGTGGCGGCTGCGGGTCATGTACTCCCACATCCTCATCGCCGGTGCCACCGAGTCGGGTAAAGGCAGCGTGTTGTGGTCGATCGTGAACGGCCTCGGTCCCGCGATCAAGGCCGGGCTGGTGGACATCTTGCTGGGTGATCCGAAAGGTGGGATGGAGTTCGGGCGTGGTGAAGACCGGTTGTGGACCGATTTCCAGTGGACCGCTGAGGGCATCATCGCGATGTTGAAGACCGCTGAGTCGGAGATGCAGGAGCGTGCGGCCCGGTTCAAAGCCGCTGGTATCCGCAAGTTCACGCCGAGTGTCGAGGAACCGTTGAAGGTCGTCATCATCGACGAGTACGCGGCGTTATCGGCGTTCGCGACCAAAGAGCAGGTGTCGGAGGGGCTGCGGCTGCTCGGTCTGATCCTGACCCAGGGCCGGGCGGTCGGCTACAGCGTGATCGTGGCGTTGCAGGACCCGTCGAAGGAGAACATGCCCAATCGGCAACTGTTCTCGATCCGGATCGGTCTGCGGTTCACCGAGCCCTCTCAAACAACCATGGTCCACGGTCAGGGCGCCAAGGATCGGGGCGCGTTGTGCCACGAGATTCCGACCACAACGCCCGGTGTCGCCTACGTCGGCCAAGACGGTGCCAAGGAGTTCCGGCGGGTCCGCGCCTACTGGGTCTCCGACGACGACGCCGACCGCATCGTCGATGCCTATTCCCCGGCCTCGCCGGATCTGTCTCCGCAGGCCGATTACTCCGGGTTCGACCCCGACGACCTCGGCGACGAACCGACCTCGATCGCGGCATAGACCCGCGAACCATCCCCCCGCGAACGGAGATACCACCATGACCCGCAACACGATCCCCGCCCCGGCCACCGCCGACGTGATCGACCTCGCCGCCCGCCGCCGCTGCGCCCTCGAACGCGCCGGGTACGACCCGGTCTCGGTCGCGGTGGGCATGTTCGCCGACACCGGACAGCTGCCCGGCTGGGACTTCACCACCTACCACGACGACGACGGTTCCGGGTGGGCGGCATGACCAGCACCCCGGCCACCGACCAGCCGAGCGAGCGCCCCCGGCTCGTCGTGCAGGCCACCGACCACACACCCCGCACACGCTCCCGCCGGGTCCGGAAGAACCTGCACGAACCCTGCCCCGACCAACTCTCGCTTTTCGATCCGGAGAACCCGTCATGAACCTCACGACCACGCTCACCACCGGTTCGACCACGGCCACCGTCACCACCGGCCCGCAGAAGCGGCGTGACCCCTTCGACCTGCTCGGCCTCGCAGTCCTGAACACCGGCTGGTACCTGATCATCGGGGCCGGGGTCGCGCTCCATTGGGCGATCCTGTTCCCCGTCATCTCCGTCCCGTTCCTCCTCGCCGCTATCAGCGGGTACCTGTTCGGGTGGCCTGTCGGAGTCGCCGAAGCCGCGTACGCGGTGGTTGTCATCTTCGGGTTCCGCCGCCGCTTTCCCGACCTGTTCGCCCGCTGGGTCACCGACCGCGCCCGGACCCGGTTCCTCACCTGGTGGCGCTACCGACGCAACTGGGCCCGGCTGATGAAAGCCTGCCGCCTCACCACGGCCACCGAAACCAGGACCGTCACACCGAAACTGCTCGCGGTCGGCATCGGCCACGGCACCGACCGGGTGCAGCTGCGGATGCTGGAAGGCCAGTCACCGGCCGATTTCGAGATGCGCGCCGAGACCCTCGCCCACGCCTTCAAAGCCGAGCAGTGCCACGCCTCGATCGTCGGCCCCGCCACCGTCGAACTGCGATTCCGCCACGGTGACGCCCTGGCCGACACCGTGCTCGCGCCTCGGGTGGATCAGTGGACCAAACCGGAAGGAGTCACCGCCTGATGGAACTCACGGCCTCGACCGATACCGGGGTCGTCCCAGTCCGGCAGACAGCGGCCCAGCGTCGTAGCCTGCCGGACTTCCGGGATGTCGCCGAAGAACTCGCCGCCCAGGAACACATCTGTGTCCGCCCGATACCGATGCTGGCCTACGACCCGAAAACCCTCACCGAGGAATACGTCGCGGCTCCGTGCAAGTCCACGGTCGCTTCGGTGTGCCCGGCCTGCGCCGACAAAGCCCGGTTCCTGCGGATCACCCAATGCCGGGAGGGCTGGCACCTCGACCACGAACCCGAAACCGACAAGACCGACCCCACCGAACACCAAACCGCGCTGCTGGCCGCACGGGCCGACTTGTTCGACACCTACCAGCAGGCCAAAGCCGACGGAGACACCGACACGATGTCCGGTGTCCGGGAAGTCGTCGCCGACCTCGACGCGGAAATGAAAGACTCCGGGTTCCGCGGTCGCCTCCCGGCTCTGGATATCGAGCCCAAACCCCGGCGTGCCCGCTCCACCCGCCGCCGCCAGGACGTCCCGAACCTGCCCCGGCTCAAGGTCGAGAAAACCACGGTGGGCCGCACCTACGCCGGGCATCAACCGTCCATGTTCATCACGCTGACCATGCCCTCCTACGGCGCGATCAACCGTGACGGCGCGGTCAACGACAAAGGCGAAACAGTCGGGGACGGTTCCCCGGTCAACCCGGACAACTACGACTACCAGCGTGCCGCCCGCGATGTCGTGCACTTCTCGGCGCTCTTCGACCGGTGGATGCAAAACCTCCGGCGGGCGGTCGGCTGGAACATCCAGTACTACGGCACCGTCGAACCCCAGAAACGCGGCGCCCCGCACCTGCACATCCTCATCCGCGGCACCGTACCCCGCGACATCATCCGGCAGGTCACCGCCGCGACCTACCACAACGTGTGGTGGCCCCCGCACGACCGCGACAGCGAGGTCTACCCCGGCGACATCGTCCCCGTCTGGGACCCCGCCCGGCTGACCTTCGTCGACCCCGACACCCGTTCACCGCTGCTCGCCTTCGATGACGTGCAAGATCTCCTCGACGACGTCGACGACCTGGAACCCGCGCATGTGGTCCGGTTCGGGGAGCAGATGGACCGCGCCGACATCCGGGGCCATGTCCCCGGCCGCAAAGCCGACCGCGCCATCGGCTACGTCACGAAGTACCTGACCAAGTCCATCGCCGAAGTCCTGGAGACCGACTCCGACCGCACCCGCGCCCACTACAACCGGCTGCACCAGGAGTTGCAGCACACCCCGTGCTCGAAACGCTGCCCGGTCTGGCTGCGCTACGGCATCGTCCCCCAGGGCGCCACCGAGAAGACCATCCCCGGCCGCTGCAAGGGCAAAGCACACCGTCGCGACACCCTCGGCCTGCCCGGCCGCCGGGTCCTGGTCTCCCGGCAGTGGTCGAACAAAACCCTGCCCGATCACAAGGCCGACCGCGCCGAATTCGTTCGGCAACTCCTCGCCCAGGTCGGGATCGTCAAACCCGACACCTCACATCTCAAGCTCTCCATCGTCCGGCCCGGCGACCGCTCGGCCCCGCCCCGCGATCACCTGATCCTCTCGGCCATCGCCAAACGCAAGATCTGGCGCGCCGAATACACCCGCGCCCTGCTCGCAGCGGGCCCACCAGCACAGCAAGACACTTCGGCAATTCCGGTAGCGGCGTGAGAGGGGCGCAGATATGAGTGAGAAATTCATGACGGTGCAGCAAGCGGCAGACGTGTTGCAGGTCTCCCGCTACAGCATCTATCAGTTGATCTGGTCCGGGCAGGTGCAGTCGGTCACCATCGGCCGGTCCCGCCGAATCGTTCGGCAATCGTTCGACCTCTACGTGTCCGACCTGATCGACCAGGCCGCGTGATGGCCGACAAGAAGCCTGCTCGCCGCAGGAACCCGAACGGCTCGGGCACGATCAGCCAGCGAAAGGACGGCCGGTTTCAGCTGCGTATGTTCGTGGATGCCCCGGATGGGACCCGGAAACGGATCACCTTCTACGGGGACACCTGGGAAGCGGCGGATAACGAACGGACCCGGCTCAAGGAGCTACAGCGGCGGGGCGTCCCGGTTGATATCACCACGGCCACCGTGGGCGAGTACTTGCGGCATTGGCTGGTGAACGTGGCTCAGCCGGAGGTCCGGCCGACGACGTATGTCACCTATGAGCTGCTGGTCCGCTTGTACATGGTGCCGGGGCTCGGCAAACGCAAGCTGCGGGCCCTGCAAGCCGACCATATTCGCACCTGGCTGAATGGCTTGCGGACGCGGTGCCAGTGCTGTGCGCAAGGCAAGGACGCCAAGCGAGCGGAATCGGGGCGGGCGCGCTGCTGTGCCAAAGTGCCGGCCGAATGCTGCGAGAGCTACCCGAGTACGGGAACCCTACGGGCGTTGCTGCGTGTGCTTCGGGCGGCGTTGCAAGACGCGGTAGAAACCGACATGCTCGCGCGCAACGTAGCTCGGCAGGTCAAGATGCCTACCGGTCACCTGCGCAAGGAGAAGCCTTGGAACATGCAGGAGGCCGCCCGGTTCCTGGAAGCGGCCCAAGATCATCGGCTCTATGCCCTGTGGTCGGTGGCGCTCGCGGTAGGGCTGCGGCGCGGGGAAGCGTTGGGGTTGCGGTGGACGGATGTCGATCTGATCCGGGGCACTCTCAACCTGGAACAGGCCCTGTACCGGGTGGGCGGTGAGCTAGGTATCCACGCGCTGAAAACCGACAGCTCGGCGGCCTCGATCCCTCTCCCGTCCAAACTGGTCGAGATTCTCGTCCGGCACAAGCGCGAGCAGTTCGCGGACAAGGAGCTGCGGGAAGCGAACAAGCTCGGCCTGGTGTTCACCTCGACCCGGGGGACTCCGCTGGAGCCACGCAACGTGAACCGTGTATTCGCCGACCTGGTGAAGAAGGCGGGTGTGCGGCCGATCCGCCTGCACGATCTCCGGCATTCCTGCGCGACCCTGCTGTTCACAATGGGTGTGGACGCGGCGACGGTGCAGCGGATCCTGCGGCACAGCTCCATCACGGTGACCACCGGCGTCTACCTCGAGGTGATCGAGCAGGTGCAGCGGGAAGCGGTGGCCGGGATGGACGACCTTTTTGCGTGACTGGTGTCAAGAACTGGTGTCAAACAAACTCAGAGGCCCTCTCCGATTTCTCGGAAAGGGCCTCTGACCTGTTGTGCGCCCGAAGGGATTCGAACCCCTAACCTTCTGATCCGTAGATATAGGCGGGGCATGGGTCCTCGTCGTTTCAGCGCCCACGGGATCGCCGTCGGTGGTGGAACTGGTGCGGCTGGTGTCGTCGTTGGTGTCAGAAGTGGTGTCGGGCGTCGTGCGTCATCTGCGGATTCCACGGCAACCGGCCGGTGAGGTTTGGCCCTGCTGGGTGGTGGTCTGCGCATACAGGGGCTGGCTTCCCCGCCTGCCCCATAGGGCCTGCCTTTCTCGCGTAGAGGCTCCGGGGTCAAGGGTGGCGAATGCCATCAGCGAAGCTGACGCGAAGCGCCCTTGAAGCTGGAGGGGCGCGGGAACACAATGCAGGCCACCAGTCAGCAGGGCCACGCGGCCGGAGGTCGCGCATTCCGCCTTGAGAACGGGTCGATTCAAATGTTCGGCAACTCGATGGGACGGCACCACAGCCAGTCACCCCGAGCGTTGCCGGCCGATTCGTGCTCGGGCTGCGGGAGACCAAGTCGGGTACGGCTCTCATCGTGCCCACACTTCTCGGTTATCGAAAATCAACCATCTCGGATCTGTGGCTATGGCGCCAGCCGCGCCGCCGTCGGCCGACGCGCCGCGCTGGCCAAGCCTGCGCCGGTCTGCGCGGTTGCGTGGCGGACGGCGGCGGCGCGTAAGCGCCGTCGCCCTTGAACCTATATGGCGAAATTCGGCAACAACACGCGCAGTGGTGATGTCCGTCGAAAAACCAACCCCGGTGGGACTCAGTCGCAGACTGTTGACCGAATGAGGCTCGCTGCCGCGTCCGGGGGAGTGCGGGTGGTGTCGATCGTGAGTGCTGGAGATGTAAGCGACGGGGTTTCATCCCATGCAGCAAGGCGTTCGGCAAAGTCGCCGGTTGCCCGTGCCGCAATCCGAGAGATGGCCGCATCTCGGTCCACGCGGAGCGCGACGACTGTCCAACTCACGGCAGGCGTGGCAGCGACTACAGCACTGATCGCCTCCGGCTGACCAGCGTGTACGACTGGTATGCGTCCGGCTTCCAGAAGCTGAAGCAGGCCGGAACGATCGATCGCGTAGCGCGCTCGATAGCGAGTGTTCGTCCAGATGAGATCGCCGGAGTCGCGTAGTTGGTCGAATCGCTCCGGGCTGATCATTCGATAGCCGGTAGTTCGTCCGGGGCCGTCTTTGAGGCGCTCGAACAGCTGGAATTGAGGGTCGAGTCGCGAGAGTGCGGCCGTTACGGTGTCCTTGCCGCTCGCTGGGGGACCGTAGAGCAGCACACCGGTGCTCATTGGGCGGCAGACTTGCGGCGGAAACTCTCAATCAGCAGCTGAGCCTGCTTCCGCAGTGGAGGACTGTCGGGGTCGTTGTCAATGACGACGTGCGCCACCTCTGGCCGAAAATTGAGGTCCAGCCTGGCGCTGTAGTCCTCCCAGTGCGTCAACTTCCACGCATCTCGGGCGGCACCTCGGCGACGGAGGTACATCAGCATCGTTTCGAGCGAGCACCGGACCCATACGAACGTGACGTCTGCGCCCTCGGTTTCGGCGCGAGCGATCATGTTCTCAAGCCAGGATCGGTCGGCGAATTCGCGGAGGTACGGCGCAGCGGCTATCGCCGAGTTTCCGACCTCCAGGTTGTCCTGGATGACGGCGGCCAGTGCCTCGTATTCGCGAGGCCGTATCCGATTCAGGTAGATGTCCGACTCTCGATCGTCGATCGTCGATCCAAGGTCCTCAAGGGCGGGCTCGATGATCGGACGGGCGATGGTGTCCTTATCGAGGATCGCCCAACTCGTCTCTCGTGCAAGGGTTCTCGCAAACTCGCTCTTGCCACTGCCTGCGTAACCGCCGACGCATACAACCCGGGGTCGTACAGGCCGAACCGGCGGGGCGATCGACAGGCTTACAGATGTCGGCGTAGTCACAATCCGGCCCGACCGATCGTGGCTCGCGATGTATCCATCGACCGCAAGCTGCTCCATCG
>NZ_BDCK01000066.1 GCF_001613465.1 Nocardia niwae NBRC 108934 = DSM 45340
ATCTGGGTCTTCTCATCCAGACGCAGGGCGATGCGGATCGGGATCAACTGACGTTGCGGCAGGGTGTCTTTCGACGGGTCCTGCACACAGGTGACCACGCAGATACCCGGCGCCCGCCCCTGGGTGAGCAGCTTGCCGTAATGGCGGTCGAACTTCTTGATCGTGTCGGGTTCAGCGTACGAAGTCATCGCCGCCGCCTCGTCCACGATGATCACGATCAGCGGTTCATCCACGGTCGGGACGTGCTTCTCGATACCGGCTTCCATGCACCGCGCGGCCCGTTCCAACATGAGGGCTTCGGCGTCGGCCATCATCGCGACGATGCCCTCGTCGGTGTACTCGAAGCGGGTCAGCAGCGCTTTGCCGCGCCCGAACTCCATCCCGCCCTTCGGGTCCGCTACCCACAGTTCCACCAGGCCGGAAGCGATGGCCGGGGCGAGTCCGGCGATGATCGCCCACACCAAACCGCCCTTACCGGCGTTGGTGCCGCCCGCGATCAGCAGATGCCGGTACAGCAGCGCCAGATACCAGGTGCCGCCGTCTTCCAGCACGCCGACGGGGATCGCCTCCAAGTCCACACCGTTGTGGACCCCCGACGCCCTTGTCGGGTCCGCGAGCGTGTCGAACACCCGCAGTTGGAGCCGAACCACCCCCGGATCAGGGAAAACCACCGTCACGTTCGGTACCGCCAGCACTTGCGCGAATGCGTCGAGGGCGTCCTCACCGGCCCAGTCCTTGCGGGTCTGTCCGGCCATCATCAGCAGGTCGATCTGGAGGCCGTAGTCGGTGTACACCCAGTCCTCCAGCGTCGGGAAACCGCTCTCGGCCGAGCCGAGCCCCAGCGCGGTGAACATGTACTGCTGCTGCCGCAGATCAGCGACCACCAGCACCGCCGTGCGCAGCTCGACCGGAGCAGCCGCGGCGACCTCACCGGCATCACCAGCCGGTTGCACGCCTGTACCGAACGCGGCGAGTGACCGCAGCCACCAGAACGCTGAGGCCCCCGTGCACAGACCGCTGGCGAGCATGACCGTTCCCGCGACGCTCATCAGAATCCCCACCTTTCCGAGCCGCGCTCCAGCTCGCAGAACAGGCGGCACCCCTCCGGCGCCGGGGACGCAGCCGGGGCCTTGTCGGTATTCGGTCGACCGAGACCGGCGTCCTCGCAGAACATCACGCACCCGCGCGGAGCCGGAGCAGCCGGAGTCTCGGTTGTGGTGGCTACCGCCGAGGAGGACGCAGCGGCCGGGACGATCGGGGCCGGAGTATCCGAGGTCTGGTCCACCAGCACCCCGACACCGGCCAGCACGCTCACCAGCGCCGACACACCCGTCGCCACAGCAGGAACAAATGCAGTCATCTCAACCCCCAACAGGGACAGCGATCGGCAGCATGGTTTGCTGCGGTCGCGCAGAACGAACAGGAATGTGGACCGGCGCGTCAGGCACCGGGCGAAGCTCAGCCGCCCGCACCGGCTCAGGCACCGGCAACGGCTCGGGCTCGGGCTCGGGCTCGGGTACGGATACCGGTTGCGGCTCAGGCTCAGGTGTTGTCTGCTTCGCGACGGGCTCGACCACCGGCACCGGCTCGGAAGCCGAAACGCGGTGCACCCTGCGGAACAACAGAGCCAGCCCGTGAGTGTCGGCCAACAGGCTTATCGGTGCCACCGCCGCGACCACCGCCGCAGCCCAGCCCGGCAGCGGATGACCGGAAGCGACCGCGTGAATGCTGTTGCCCGCCACCGACACCGCCGCCCCGATACCGAGCACCCAGGCGAAGAACCGGCGGTCGGACTTCTCATCCGAAGCCAGCACCCCAGCGGTAGCCAGCAGGATCGTGCCGTCCACGATCAACGGGAACAACCAGGCATCATCAGCCGGAATCCGGGCCAGCACCCCGAGGTCGCGAAGCGTGGTGAACGACAACCGGAACGCCGCCGCCGCCACCGCGATGCTGATGATCGCGGCGGACCAGCGAGCCCAGCGCTTCCACCCCGACTGCTGCTGATCCGCCGCACTCATCACGCCGCCTTATCCGCCGACGCGGACACCACGGCATCGTGCTCGGCCAGAACACCCGGCAGGGCTTCGGCCAGCGTGCGCGCGTCCTCGATGCTCAGGCACAGATACGCACGCGCGTCAACCAATTCGATGAACACCGTCGCCGGGACCGAACCGTGTTCCGTTTCACGCTCAGGGTGGTACTCGGCGGTGATCCCGTCATAACCGGAAACGCTCGTGTGGAAGAACGACATGATCACGCCGCCTTACCGGTCGGACGGGCCGCACCCGGATCAGCCGGAGCCTGCTTCGCACCCGAGGTATCGCCCTTGATCCCCGTCGCACGGATCATGAAGCCGATCGACTTGAACTGGCCGTTACCGACCACGCGAGGCTTGAGCAGCAGCCCCTCCAGCTCGATCGGACGCAGGCCCTCCATAACCTCCGGCTCCGAAGGAACCGGCATCTGATCAGCAACAAACGTGATGTCGAAACTGGCCTGGTTCGCCTTGCCGCCCGCCCGGTCCATGATCGTTGCCTTCCACAGGCGCTTACCCGAGCCGTTGCCCTCCCGGTCGTAGTCGACCGCCTGACGCTTCGGCGCGTTGCGGTCCTCGCTGAACTCGGTCTGCGCCTCGATGTCGCCGAGAAGCAGCACGCCCTTCGGGAACACCGAACGGAAATCGGTCGGAATCCACATGTCCTTCAATGCCATTGCTCAATCTCCTCGTTGGTAGTAGCTCGACTCGTTTACACCCTCTAAACTCAATAGATGCAAAACGCTCGGATCGGTTTAGGGGGGATAAACTCAGGCTACGTCGGTCAGCCCCACGAGTCAAGACCCTCTAAACTCACACTCGTGGCAACCCCCGATGACTTCGACCAGGTGCGGAACGATCCGGACCCCATCCGGCGTGGACAGAGGGCGACCGACCTCATGACCGTCTACCAGCAGCGCGCCACAGAGCTTGCGCGGTTGCGCAAAGCGGCCATTGAGGAAGCGCATCGCGAGCGGGGAATGAGCTACACCGAGATTGCAGAACTACTCGGGCTCACAAAGGGCCGTATCAGCCAGATCCGCACCACCGCACCAAAGCCCGAGCGGGCGTTCTTCGGTGTCGGTCCCGTGGCAGTCGGAATCCCTCGCCGTTTCGGCTTCGAGGAAGGACGCGAACGCCCCTTCTTCGACGCCTCCGATCAGGCAACACAGGAGGCGCTCGAAGCGACTCTCACACGGCTGTCGCTGGCATCTAGTCGATTCGCCATCGATCCAGACACCGCCGAGGTGCCGCAAGGCGACACGGTGGTCATCTGCGGCCCCAAGTCCGCACCTGTTGCGCGGCGACTCCTCGAAGGCGATCCTCTGCTCGACTTCGAGCGCACAGAAGAAGGTTGGTGGATCACCGATGCGCACACTGGTACGCGCCACCAATCACCCTTCCGCCGAGACGGGACCACGCTCACCGACATCGGCTACTTCTCGCGCCGAGCCGACGAAGACCGAGTGATCATCCACATCGCTGGTATCACCAGCGTCGGATCGCTCGGAGTCGCGCACTGGCTCGATCACAATCTCGCGACCCTGTTCAACCCGTCTCTTCGATTTGTCTGCGGCGTTGTCGAAGCGGACTTCGACACAAACTTCACCATCACCGGCAGCCGCCTCATTGTCGGCCCCTACCGTCCTGAAGGCTGACAGTTATGCAGGTTGCCGCAGCCCAACATCCCGCCCAGTCCGGCGATGATCGAATCGTCACCACCGACGATTCAGTCGCCGTCCTTGATGGGGCCTCGTGCTTCGCGGCCGATGGCGCGCCCGCCGCGACGTACGTAGACACACTCAGCGAGGAGTTAGCCCACCACCTTCGGGGCGAGAACCGTGACTTGCCATCCGTCCTGTCAAGCGCCATCGCGGCCACAGCAGTACGACTCAACTTGCATCCTGGCTCTGCCCCCTCAAGCACTGTCGCAATGCTTCGAATCAACCGAGAAACCGTTGAGACTCTGGTGCTCGGAGATTCGACCGCCGTCGTAGGAACGCCAGAAGGCACGTACGAGGTCGTAGTCGACGACCGTCTTGCGCAGCTCGACTTACCTGAGTCCAGGCTCTACCGGAGCCGCCTGGAGTCAGGTGCAGGGTACGACGCCGAACATCGAGCCATCCTCGCGGAACTTCAGCGAAAGGAACGGCTCAGCCGCAACCGGCATGGCGGCTACTGGATCGCCGAGGCCGATCCCCGCGCGGCGACTCACGCACTTGCTGCAAGCTACCCAAGATCGCAAGTCAGTTGGGCCGCACTAGCCACCGATGGAGCGGCTGAGATGCTTGCGCCACTTGGTATTACGTGGCTTGACGTTGCACGCCTAGATTCCTTCGGGCTGGCCGCGATTCTTGCCCGCGCTCATCGTTGGGAAGCAGACGACGACCCTCACGGCCAGCAGCGACCACGCGCGAAGCGCCACGACGACAAAACGGTCGCCGTGATTCACCTCTAGCTAGCTTCGCCCGTGCTTGTGCGAGTTGTTGCCGAATTTCGCCATACAGGATCAAGAGCGCCCCGGCGGCGCTTCGCGCCGCCGCCGCGCCAGGCCGCACCGCGGCGTCCTCGTCGCAGGCTCCTCGGCCACCGGAGCGGCGGGCGCGTCGGCGACACTCGGCCGCCGGGGCGCACGAGTTCCTATCTGGCCGCTTTTCGAACATCCTCGCAGTGCTGGGCACGCCGAGAGCCGTACCCGACCTACCTCCCGCAGTCCGCGACGAATCGGCCGGCACTCTGCCCGGTCCACCGGCTGTGGTCCCGTGGAGCTCCGGACACGTTCACGAGCAGGTCACCGCAGTCAGCCGAGCGGGGCCCCGCCAGGTCACCAGTTCCTCTCCGGCCGTGGCGGTCTGACTGATCCGAGGGCTATCACGGCTCCGGCGGGCATCAAGAGCGCCTACAGCGTCACTACGTGATGGCTGGCGCCACTCTTGACACCCGCCGGAGCCGTGATCGAGACGCCCTCAGCCAGACCACCCCAACCGGAGAGGAACCCGAACGATGATCACCAAGCCCGACACCTGCCAGCTCCGCGGATGCGACCAGCCCGCCGCGGTCCCATTCCTCTACGAGTACCCGACCCACGGCGAGCAGCAGGAGATCCGCTGGCGCTGCCATCGCTGCGAGGCTCAGATTCGCCGCAACATCGAGACCATGGCCCGGTACCCGTACTGATCCCTGAGGGGGCTTCGGCCCCCTTTCCCTGGTTGCCGAACTACTGAGCGTCCTTCGGCCGCTTGGCCCTGGTGTGTGGTGGCCTGCATTGTGTTCACGCGCCCCTCCAGCGTCAAGAGCGCCTACGGCGTCCCTACGGGATGGCTATCGCCACTCTTGACCCCGGAGCCTCTACGCGCGAAAGGCAGGCCGATAAGGGGCAGGCGCAGCCAGCCCGCCTCTGGGTGCAACCCACCACCCAACAGGGCCAGCCCCCGTTAGGCATCGACTTTGTCGAGCACCACCGACACGGACTCAAGAAAGTCATGATGCTTCTGAATCCAGGCTCTGAACGCTATCTCAGGGGGACTTTCCTGAAACGGAGTGTTCTCAAGGTCAGGGTTCTCCAGATAAGTCTCGACGTTCAGCACGTAGAAGCTGGCCTCGTTGTGGACGTCCAACCAATGCTCCAGTACTTCTGGAACCCCGAGGGCTCGCATCATCCGTACTGCCGCTGCGAGCGTCACCAACGTCTCGTGCACTCGCTCACAGGCGAGCTCGAAGTCAGGCGCCGGGAGCCCGTTGACAAGGAACTTCACCTGGCCACGGAGGTTTCCTAACGCATTCAGGACTCGGGAGGCAGAGTCGATCACGTCACGTAGAGCTGCGAGCCGCTCAGCCCTTCGGTCCTTCGCCATCTGCGCATGCTGTACGAGTTCGAACTGTGCGGCCTGGGCATCGAGCTGACGTTGTACGTTCTCGGCCTGGGCATCGAGCTGACGTTGTACGTTCTCGGCGTTGGCCGCTATCTGACTCTTGACGTTCCACCAAGCCCACCCCGCGACACCAAGGGCCACTGCTGCGGCAATCAATGTGGCAATCGGCTGAGTGAACCAACCAGGATCGTGGGGGGCCAGCTTCTCGATCACTTCCGGCGGCACAACGAGTTGAACGTGTTCAGCCGTGCCTGGGTCCACTGAACTGTTCGGTGTAGGCGGTTGCGCCAGCACGATCCCGTCGCCCACGTGCCCCCCTCTCATGCCCCCGGCGTGCCTCAATCACGGCGAACTAGGGGTTAACCTCGGTCAACATCGAACGCTTCAGCTTCGACACTCTAAGAGGAAAAATCCCCCCGACGTGGCGATACGTCGAGGGGATCGTGTGGTCTCAGCTGGGATCGAACCAGCGACCTTCCGCGTGTTACGTGGACGCCAGTAGCCATCCAAGCTGGCCCCTCGCCTTGCTGGACTCAGACCGGCGCTGCGTTTGCGACGACACTTGACAAGACGGAAGAACCGGAAAGCGCAGCTGCGGGAACCACACTGAACCAACGGGAACCGATCATCTTCATCACCCGCCCTTCTGAGTTACCAGCCTGAAACCAGGCCATCAGGATAGGAACGATGTTCAGCATCACGGCCATCCCAAACAAGATGGTCAGCACCAGCCCCGACGCAAGCGTCGGTCTCAATCCAGCGACGCGAGGGTACATCGACAGATGCTCTGTTGTCGAGCCGTTGCTTCTACACGCTCGCGACGACCACCGGTTCAGTCCGCAGACCGTCCGCAATACCCTTCCCGACTGCCCACGGCCACCAACGATCCGACATGCCGAACTCGCTGCTCAGGCACGCCGCGCCCACAACCGCCAACGCCACCCGAAAGCTACAAATGTCGAGAGCGACAAAAAACTCAAAAACCGTTGTCCGAAAGGACGTGTGGGTTCGAGTCCCACACTCGGCACCAAGGTGAAACGCAGTTTCTGCGATTGCCACTCTCCTCACTCCCTCACGCGGTCCGCAGGTAGTCCGCAGCTGCGATCGCTCCGGCGTCCATCGCGTCGGCCACTGTGTCCAGATCATCCGGGAACAGATGCCCGTAGAGGTCCAGGGTCAGAGTCGCCGTCTTGTGCCCGAGCATCCGCTGAACGACCTTGATGTTCGCCCCCGCGCTGATCGCCAGGGACGCGGCCGTGTGACGCAATCCATGCGGCACGACTCCGGCCAATCCGACATCGTTCGCCGCCTGGTCGAATACCCACCGGAACTCCGTCGAGGTCAGGTAGCCGCCCTTGTGACTCGGGAACACCAGCGCATCCCGCCGCCGACCCTTCAACAGGTTCTCCAGGTCCTTCGACAACGTTCCCGGCACCGGCACCGCGCGAGTGGTGTGATTCTTCGTGTCCGTTTCCACGATGCCCTCTCCCGTGACACCAGTTGCCGAACGACGGACCCAAATGCGCCGACGCTCCAAGTCGACATCAGCCGTCCGCAACGCGATCGCCTCACCGAACCTGATCCCGGTATAAGCCAGCATGAACACCATCGTCCGGAACCGCCCCGCAGCCAGAGCCAGGCGCATTACCTCCACGTGCGTCAGATAGCGCCGCTCCCCCGCCAACATCGACGGCAGATCGATGTCTTCGGCCGGATTCACCGGCAGCCGCTTCGCCTTGATCGCGAACTTCAGAACCTGACTGAGCACCTGATAGGACTGAATAACCCGTGACGCCGACAGACCACGCCCCTCGAATCGAGAACTCCCCGATACAGAAAGGTTCACCACCCATTCCTGAATATCCTCGAATTCGATATCACGGAGCGGAACAGCGCCCCAGCGAGGAATCACGATGGTGTCCAGAAGGGACCGATAGCCTGCCACAGTTTTCGGTTTGCGAAATTTTTTCGTGGCGAACCACTTCTCTGCGACCACCTCGAACAGCACGCCGCTACGGTCGGGATCAACCCAGGTTCCGGTGACCACCTTCGTCGTCACGTCGCTATCGAGGAACTTCTGGGCAGCGGCCTTCGTGTCGAACGAGCGCGACCTCTCGACACCGTTCGGGTCGACATACCGAGCCCGCCACCGCTTGCCCTTGCCGAAACGCTCCTCCGACTTGACCTTCTTCTTGGTCACCTTGCCGGTCTCCGGGTCGACCTCGACCACCGTGGGATACCACCGATCCTCGATACCCGACCGAGGATTACGCCGCGTCACCATCAGGCAGCCTCACCGGAACCGGTCAGCTTCTCCTGCTCAGCGATCCATGCCAGCACGACCGACTTACGCCACACCCGCCGACGCGGACCCAGCTTGAAACTCGCCGGACCAGAACCAACGTGCGCCCACCACCGCCACGTCGCTTCCGGAATCCCAGTCAGCGCCTCGCAGTCCTTGGCCCGCAGGTACGTCTCTTCCTCGCTCATGTCGCTCCCTCCCTATGCTGCTTGCTGAATTGCCGAATGTTCTTGCTGTGCCCCCGCACCCGCCGCCAATAGGGCGTTGGTGTACTCCGCGCGCCATTTCGTGCGTTGGGCGATCGCGGCCAGGATCAGGTGATCGCGCGGTGGGGCAGACTGGTCACCGGGCTCGACCGGCCGGATGATCAGGTGCGAGGTATCCGGCTTGTGGATGCCGACCGAGGCAAGCAGTTGCCGAACGAACTCCGCCCGATCGGCCTTGTGATCCGGAAGCGTCTTCCCGCTCCAACGACGCGACACCAGCACTCGACGGCCGGGCAGGCCGAGGGTGTCTCGCCGGTGTGCCTTGCCCTTGCAGCGGCCGGGAATGGTCTTGTCGCTGGCGCCCTGGGGGATGATGCCGTACCGCAGCCACACCGCGCACCGCGGTGAGCACGGGGTGTGCTGGAGTTCAGCGTGCAGCCGGTCGTAGTGGATCGCGGTGCGGGTCGAGTCGGTTTCCAAGACTTCGCTGATGGACTTCGTGAGGTACTTGGTCACGTACCCGATGGCCCGGTCGGCCTTGTCGCCGGGGATGTAGCCGCGCATGTGGCCGGGATCCATGCGTTCGCCGAACCGCACCGTGTACGCCGGTTCCAGATCGTCAACGGCGTCCAGCACGTCCAGGGCGTCATCCCAGCCGGTCAACGCCTGCCCGCTATCGGGGTCGACGAAGGTCATGGCCCGGTAGTCCCACACCGGCATCTTCTCCCCGGAGTACACCTCGTTGTCCGGGTCGAAGTGCGGCCACCACACCTGGTGATACGTCGCCGCGGTCACCATCCGCAGAATCTCCCGCGAGATGACGCCACGCAACAACAAGTGCAGGTGCGGAGCGCCCCGCTTCTGCGGTTCGACGGTCGCGAAGTACTGCACGTCGTAGCCGACGCAGCGGCGCAGGTTCTGTATCCAGCGGTCGACCAGCTTGGAGAAGAACACGATGTCCCGCGCCGCCCGCGCGTAGTCGTACTCGTCAGGTCGGCGGGGCGAACCGTCCGAGCACGGCTTGTCCTCCGAGTCCACCGCGCCGTCCTGATTGATCGACCCGTAGGACGGCATCGTGAGCGTGACCATCATCGAAGACCGGTAGCCGCCGATCACGCGGCCGATCGTGTGCCGTTCGACCTTCTTGCGGGGTAGGTTCGGCACGTCCTGACGCCGCTTGGTCGAGCGAGACCGCCGCTTCCGGTCGGTCGGGTCCAGTGGTGGGATGGGGCCGCGGAACCCGGAGTCTCGAAGGTCGCGGTCGAGACTGCCGACCACTTCACCGATGGCATCAGCCATCTCGTCATCACCGTCGTCGCGGGCCTGTCGGTATTGCTGCACCAGATCGGCGCGCGCGGTGAGCAACTCGGTTTGGGTATCGGAGGGGTCGCGGGTTTCCTCGACCGGTTCGACCTCGGCGTGCCAGCCCTCCCGGCATTGGGTCATCCGCAGCCACCGCGCCTTGTCCGCGCACGGCTTGCACACCGAGGCAACGGTCGACTTGCAGGGCGAGGCGACGTATTCGACCTTGCCGGTCCTGGGGTCGAACGATCGCATCGTCACCGGCCGCACGCAGACCCCGAACTTCTCGGCCGCAGCCAAGGCGACATCGGTGAAGTTCGGAAGTGCACGTCGTTCAGCGGCAGTCTGGCGGACCGGAGCAGCCTCGTTGCCGTCGTTGTCGAGGTTGATGGGTGTGGTCATGCCGCGCGTCCTTGTCCCTTGGTCCAGTGGTCGACCCGCGGCAGGATGACGGTCGCGGCGAGGGAATCCGAGCGTCGGAAGGCGAGTTCCACGGTGCCGGGTCCGGTGATTGTGGCGCGGCAGTCCAGGGCGCCGAAGGCGTGCGCCAGATGCGAGACCCGGTTTTCGAAGTCGGCCGGGCAATGCCCGTCGAGCATCCGTAACCGCACCCGATCAGTCGCTATGCCGATGTCGGCCGACAGCAGCCGCGGAATGAACGTGCGGTCACCCCGGTCGATGCTCAGATGGCAGGCCACCATCAGCCGAGCCCAGCGCCGCCGGTAGCGGAACCAGGTCAGGAACCGGACACGAGCCCGCGCGGTGACCCACCGCTCGAACATCTCCGGACGCCGCAGCCGCCAGAGCATGATCCCCGCGATGGACACCCCGACCACCACGACGCCTGCGACCGGTCCCCAGAAAAGGCCGGCCGCGGCCGCGAGGACCACCGGGATGGAGAACATCGGGAACAGCACCGCCCACTGGGCCAGCACGCCGACCGCGATGAATGCCCACCACACGAAATTGAGTGCGGCCAGCCCGATCAGGTCGAACGGGTCACGCTGCCCGCTCTTGGTTGTCGTGGTCACGACTGGTCTCCTTGCTTGGGATCGAACAGCGACAGTTGCCCCGAGCACGGGGCGGAAAGGTCCTTGCGAGGACGCCGCTTGCGGCTGGTCACCTGGTCGGAAGCGGCCTGCACAATCGGGTTGACCTCAGGTGCGGCCGGTCGGGTCTTGCTCATGCCGCCCAGTCCCCGCCGTCGTCGCCGCCGTCCCAGGCCGGGACCGACCCGGTCTCGGCGAGCAGGTGAACCGCGATGCTCACCGGATCGGCACCACGGCGTTCGAGGTGGCACCGCCGCCGTGCTTGCAGGTCAATGACGTTGTCGTCGTAGCGGTGGTTGCTCATGGCTGGGCCTCGATTTCAGGGACGCCGCACACCTCGCAGGTGCGGGAACGGGTGGAATTGCCCAGCGGCCACACGGTGGTGCGCCAGGACTCGGGGAAGGTGTGGCCGTGCTCGACGCACCGGTTAGTGGCCTGGCAGCCGTCACAAGTGACCTTGTCGCCGTCGTAGACCCAGCCGACACCGCCCGCGGAATGGACGGTGAGATACGCGATGGCCTGGGTGATGGAGTCGAAGCAGATCGCTTCGTTCTCGCCCTCGGTGTAGTGATCGCCGCAGGTATCGCAGTACACGACCACATGAACCTCGGTCACGAACCCGCATTTCATGCCGCCACCGGCCCGTCTTCGGACTCGTCGCCGAGGTCATCGGGGTCGAAGTCGCTGTAGTCGGCTTGGGGTGCGAAGTCGATGCCGTGACCGCGCGGGGCGTACTGCTCGCACAGTTCGGCGATGTCCTCGCGGGAGACGAAGTACGAACGCGCCCGCACGATGTTCGGGGTTCCGTCCTCACGCACGTAGGCGACACCGGGTGTGGTGTAAGGAATTTCGTCGCAGCGTGCGCCCCGCTCACGGGCCGAATCGCCGTGCACCATGCCG
>NZ_BDCK01000067.1 GCF_001613465.1 Nocardia niwae NBRC 108934 = DSM 45340
GCTGGATGCGCGGGTTCCGGTGCGTGTGCTGTTCGAAGCGTCCACCGTCGCCGGACTGGCCGCGAAGGTCGAGCAGCACGCAGGCACCGGCGGGCGTAAAGCCCTGGTGGCCGGGCCGCGTCCGGAGCGCATTCCGCTGTCGCTGGCGCAGCAGCGCATGTGGTTCCTCAACCAGTTCGATCCGGCGTCGTCGGTCTACAACATCCCGGCGGCCATCCGCCTCACCGGCGACTTGGACCTGGCGGCGTTGCGGCAGGCCGTCGCGGATCTGGTGGCGCGGCACGAGATCCTGCGCACGATCTACCCGCAGACGGCCGACGGTCCGATACAGCAGGTGCTTCCGGCGGCCGAGGTGCCGATCAGCCTCGTACCCACCCGCGTCGACGCGGCCGAGCTGGTCGCCGCGGTGACCGAGGTCGTGACGGCCGGATTCGAGGTCACCACCGAGGTCCCGTTCCGGGTGGAACTGTTCGAGGTCGCGAACGCGGACGACGCCACCGAGCACGTGCTCGCGTTCGTCGCCCATCACATCAGCTCCGACGGCTGGTCGCTGGGCCCGCTCACCCGGGATCTGGTGCTGGCCTACGAGGCGCGCAGCAGAGGCTCGGCGCCGGCCATGGCCCCGCTGCCGGTCCAGTACGCCGACTACAGCCTGTGGCAGCGGGAGGTGCTCGGTTCCGAGAGCGACCCGAACAGCCTCATCTCGCAGCAGGCCGAGTACTGGCGCGGCGCGCTCGCCGCCCTGCCGGACGAATTGCCGCTCCCGGCCGACCGGCCGCGCCCGGCGCAGGCGTCCTATCGCGGCGCCACCTTCGCCTTCGACATCGACGCCGACCTGCACGCCGCGCTCGAACGCCTCGCCCAGCAGCACAATTCGACGTTGTTCATGGTGGTGCACGCCGCGCTCGCGGTGTTGCTGGCCCGGCTGTCGGGCACCTCGGACATCGCCATCGGCACCCCGGCGGCCGGCCGCGGCGAGGCCGAACTCGACGACCTGATCGGCATGTTCGTCAACACCCTGGTGCTGCGCGCCGAAGTGAACCCCGGTGACTCCTTCGACGCGCTGCTCGCCGAGGTCCGCCGGACCGACGTCGCGGCGTTCGGTCACGCCGACCTGCCGTTCGAGCGCCTGGTCGAATTGCTCGATCCGGTCCGCTCGGCGGCGCGGCATCCACTGTTCCAGGTGATGCTCGTGCTGCAGAACTTGGCGCAGGCGACGCTCGAGCTGCCCGGACTCACCGTGTCCGGCATCGATCCGCAGGTGTCGGCGGCCAAGTTCGACCTGCAGATCACCCTGGCCGAACAGCCGAGCGCACAGGGCCTTTCGGTGGTGATCGGCTACGCGACCGACCTGTTCGACGAATCGACCGTGCGGAGTTTCGCCGACCGGTTCCGCCGGATCCTGGCGACGGTCGCGGCCGACGCCACCGCCGTGGTCGGTGACATCGATGTGCTCGGGACCGGCGAACGCGACCAGGTCCTGCGCGCGTGGAATGCGCCGGGGGCGTGGGTGCCCGGCGCGACCTTGCCGGATGTGATCGCCGAGCAGGCGTGGTCGCGTCCGGACGCGGTCGCGATCCGTTTCGGCGACACCAGCTTGACCTTCGGTGAGCTGCACAGGCGCGCGAATCGGGTGGCGCGGGCGCTGATCGCCCAGGGCGCGGGTCCGGAGTCGGTGGTCGCCGTCGCGGTGCCACGTACCGAAGAACTACCGGTCGCGCTGTTGGGTGTACTGATCGCTGGGGCGGCGTATCTACCGATCGACACCACCTATCCGGTGCAGCGGCTGGAATTCATGCTCGACGACGCCGCTCCGGTGTGTGTGCTGACCACGGCGCAGGAGCGCCATGCGGTGCCTGCCGGTGAGTTGCCGGTGGTGCTGTTGACCGAGGCCGAATCCTATTCGGACGCACCGGTCGGGGACGCGCAGCGGCTGGGGCGGTTGCGCCCGGACAACCTGGCGTACGTCATCTACACCTCCGGCTCCACCGGTGTCCCGAAGGGTGTGGGCGTCGCGCACCGCAATGTGGTCGAGCTGTTCGCCAATACCCAGCCGTTGTTCGAGTTCGGCGAGACCGATGTGTGGACGTTGTTCCACTCCTACGCGTTCGACTTCTCGGTGTGGGAACTGTGGTGCGCGCTGGCGCACGGCGGCAGCGTCGTCGTGGTCGACTATGTGACCTCGCGGTCGCCGGAGCAGTTCCGGGAACTGTTGATCCGCGAGCGGGTGACGGTGCTCAACCAGACCCCGTCGGCGTTCTACCAGCTGGTGGAAGCGGATCGAGCGGCGGACGCGGGTGAGCCGGCGCTGCGATATGTGGTGTTCGGCGGCGAGGCGCTGGATCTGCGCAAGCTCGGCCGCTGGTACGACCGCCACGGCGACCGGACGCGATTGGTGAACATGTACGGCATCACCGAGACCACGGTGCATGTGTCGTTCCTGCCGTTAAATGGGCACAGCGCCGACAACCCGGCCAGCGTGATCGGCCGGGCGCTGCCCGGTTTGGACGCGTATGTGCTGGATCGGCGTCTGCATCCGGCTCCGGTGGGGGTGCCCGGTGAGATCCATGTCGTCGGGGCGCAGCTCTCGCGCGGTTATCTGGGCAGGCCGGGACTGACCGCGACGCGGTTCGTCGCGAATCCGTTCGGCGCGCCGGGATCGCGGATGTACCGCAGTGGCGATATCGGCCGGTGGCGCGCCGGTGACGACGACGCCGCTCTCGAGTACGCCGGGCGTGGTGACCAGCAGGTGCAGTTGCGCGGGTTCCGCATCGAGCTCGGGGAGATCGAAGCCGCGCTGCTGCGCTGCGACGGTGTCGGGCAGGCGGTCGCGCTGGTGCGTGCCGACGAACAGTCGGGTGAGCGCCTGATCGGCTACATCGTGCCCGACACCGGCGTGCGTATCGACCCGGCGGCGGTCCGGTCCGGTGTCGCCGAGTTCCTGACCGGGTACATGGTGCCCGACGCCGTGGTGGTCCTCGACGTCTTGCCGCTGACCCCCAACGGGAAACTGGACCGCCGCGCGCTCCCCGCACCGGAGATCATCAGCGCGGTCGCCTACCGTGCCCCGCGGACGGTCACCGAACAGGCGGTGGCGGAAGTATTCGCCGAACTGCTCGGCGCCGACCGCGTCGGCTTGGACGACGACTTCTTCGCCCTCGGCGGTAACTCGCTGCTCGCGGCACAGGTGGCCGGGCGACTGCGGGATACGACCGGAGCGACGGTGCGGGTGCAGTGGTTCTTCACCGACGCCACGGTCGCCGGCGTGGCCGCCCGCATCGACGCGGGCGACGCCGACGCCACCGCGGCGCTGGACGTGCTGCTCCCCATCCGGGCAAGCGGATCGGCGGCCCCGCTGTTCTGCCTGCATCCGATGTACGGCTTGGCCTGGTCGTATGCGGGCCTGGCCCAGTTCATGCCCGCCGATCAGCCGATCTTCGGGCTGCAATCGCCCGCGCTGTCGGAGGACGGCGAGCTGCCCGATTCGCTGGCCGAGCTGGCCGAGCGCTACCTGTCCGAGATCAGGGCGGTGCAACCGCAGGGTCCCTACCGGTTGCTCGGCTGGTCGCTCGGCGGTGTCCTCGCCCACGCCATCGCCACCGAGTTGCAGGACGCGGGCGAGCAGGTGGAGTTGCTGGCCATGATGGACAGCCATCCGAATCCGGACGTCGCCGGCTTCCGCGCGGCGGTGCGCGGCGCCTTGGCCGAACTCGGTCTCGGTACGACGGCCGCCGCGGGTGAGGATGTCTACGACCTCGACGACGAGTCGCTGGCCGCGCTGCACGCCATGATCCCGCCGGATCTGGTGGCGTTGACCCCGGAGCGGCTGCGCCGGATCTATCGCAGCGCGGTCCGCTCGGCGGAGCTGATCGCCCAGCACCGGCCCGGCGTCTTCCGCGGTACCGTGCAGTACTTCAGCGCGGCCGTCGCCGACCCCGCCGACGAGTTGCGCGCGGCCGCGGCGGACTGGTGGCCGCACGTGCAGGGCATGGTCGTCGACCGGCCGGTCGAGGTCACGCACGCGCGAATGGCCACGCCGGAGGCGCTGGCGGTGATCGGTCCGCAGCTGGCCGCTCTGCTGGACACCCACCGATGATCGTCCCTGCCGACGTCGCGACCCGGATCGGGCGTCGGCAGGGAATAATCGTCCCCGGCGCTCGTCCGACGCGTCCGCTCGCGCCCCGGAAACTCACGGGTCGTGGCCGGTCGCGCTCGGCGTGGGCCTGCGGTTAGGTAACGATCGGCATGCGCGCGTTCGATGATCACAGCGCGGGCAGCATGGTGACGTGCGTGTGGCGACGATAGACAGGGTGAGGCAGCACGATGGTTCGGGCGGTCGGGCAGCGGTGTGACGAGACTGCGGAAGCGGTGCGCCGATGACCCGCCCGGCCCGGGTGCGTCCGACCCGGACCCGCCGCCCCCGCGTCACCACCTTGCCGCAGTTGATGGCCACCGCCGTGGAGGCCAACCCCAGCGGCGCGGCTGTGGTATTCGCCGACGCGACCAGCACGACCGCCACACTGAGCTATGCCGAGCTCGACGAACGGTCCACGCGGTTGGCGCGGTTGCTGATCGATCGTGGGGTGGGTCCGGAGGATCTGGTCGCGGTGGGTATTCCGCGGTCGGTGGAGTCCGTGGTGGCGGTGTGGGCGGTGGCGAAGACCGGTGCGGGGTTCGTGCCGGTGGATCCGAACTATCCGGCCGATCGCGTCGAGCACATGGTGGTCGATTCCGGCGCGGTCTTCGGGTTGACCGTCGAGCGGATCCGCGCCGGTCTGTCGTCCCGGGTGGAGTGGCTGTCCATCGACACCGCCGACTGCGCGCGCCGGCTCGAGGAGTTCGCCGCCGACCCGGTGACCTATACCGACCGGGTGCGTCCGCTGCGCGCGGAGCATCCCGCCTACGTCATCTACACCTCCGGCTCCACCGGCAAGCCGAAGGGCGTGGTGGTCACCCAGGCGGGGCTGGCGGGTTTCTGTGCCGAGCAGCGTGACCGGTATCGGGTGACGAGTGCGTCGCGGACGTTGCATTTCGCGTCGCCGTCGTTCGACGCCTCGGTGCTGGAGTTGCTGCTCGCGCTGGGCGGCGCGGCCACCATGGTCATCGCGTCCCCCATGGTGTTCGGCGGCGAGGAATTCGCCTCCCTGGTCCGCAGGGAGGCCGTGACCCACGCGTTCGTGACGCCCGCCGCGCTCGCGTCGGTGGATCCGACCGGGCTGGACGAGCTGCGCGTGGTGGTGTCCGGCGGCGAGACGTGCCCGCCGGAGCTGGTGCGGCGCTGGGTGCTCCCGGTATCGGGCGGGCGGACCCGCGAGTTCTTCAACGGGTACGGCCCGACCGAGACCACGATCATGACGAACATCAGCGCGCCGCTGGTGCCCGGCGAGCCGGTGACGATCGGCGCGCCGATCCGCGCCGTCACCGAGTACGTGCTGGACGAACGCCTCGTCCCGGTACCCAGCGGAGTGGCCGGTGAGCTGTACATCACCGGTGCGCAACTGGCCCGCGGCTACCATGAGCGGCGCGGGCTGACCGCGTCCCGCTTCGTGGCCAACCCGTTCGACGCGAACGGGTCCCGGCTCTATCGCACCGGTGACCTGGTGCGTTGGACGCCGAACGGTGAGCTGGAGTATCTGGGCCGCAACGATTTCCAGGTGAAGATCCGGGGTTTCCGGATCGAGCTGGGTGAGATCGACGCGGTGCTGGCGGCGCACGAGACGGTGGACTTCGCGGTCACCGTGGGGCACGAGCTGGACAGCGGCGTCACCATCCTCGTCTCCTATGTGCACGCGATGCCCGGGCTGGTCGCCGACGCGGCCGAACTCGCCGCCTTCGCCGAGCAGATCCTGCCCGCGCACATGGTGCCGACCGTCGTCATGGTGCTGGAGGACATCCCGCTGACCCCGGTGGGCAAGCTGGATCGCGCGGCGCTGCCCACGCCGCGACTACAGACCAAGGTGTTCCGCGCGCCGGTCGGTCCCCTGGAGGAACTGGTCAGCGAGGTGTTCGCCGAGCTGCTCGGTCCCGGTGCGCCGGTCGGCGCGGACGACGATTTCTTCGAGCTGGGCGGCAATTCGCTGATCGCGACGCAGGTCGCGGCCCGGCTCGGCGCGGCCATCGCGGCGCGGGTGCCAGCGCGGCTGATCTTCGAGAGCCCCACCGTCGCCGCGCTGGCCGCGCGGCTGGAGCCGTTGAAGGGCGCCGGTGACCGGCACGCATTGGTGGCGGTGGAGCGTCCGGAGCGGGTGCCGTTGTCGTTGGCGCAGCGGCGGATGTGGTTTTTGAATCAGTTCGATACCGGGTCGGCGGGGAACAATATTCCGTTCGCGGTGCGGTTGTCGGGTGTGTTGGATGTGGCGGCGTTGCAGGCGGCGGTCGCGGATGTGGTCGGGCGTCATGAGACGTTGCGGACGGTGTATCCGGCGGTGGATGGCACGGGGTATCAGGTGGTGTTGCCTGCCGCGCAAGCCGTCCCCGACCTCGCGCCGAAGCCCGTCGCCGAACACGAGCTCGCGGCCTGGCTGCGGGATCGGGCACTGACCGGTTTCGACGTCGCGACGGAAGTGCCGCTGCGGATGGGACTGGCCGAGATCGGCCCGGCCGATCACGTGGTCGTGGTGGTGGTGCATCACATCGCGGCCGACGGCGCTTCGATCGCGCCGTTCCTGCGGGATCTGCTCAGCGCGTTCCTGTCCCGGCGTAACGGGGCGCGCCCGTCCTGGGAACCGCTGCCGGTGCAGTACGCCGACTACACGCTGTGGCAGCACGCGATGCTCGGCGACGAGAACGACCCGGAGTCGGTGGCCGCCGCCCAGATCGCCTACTGGCGGCGCGCCTTGGCGGGCATCCCCGACCGGATCGACCTGCCTTCGGACCGGCCACGCCCACCCGTCGCCTCCGGCCGTGGCGCGGAGTACGCGTTCGCGGTGGACGCCTCGGTGCGTCGCGGTCTCGCCGAGCTGGCGCACAGCGCGGGCGCCTCGGAGTTCATGGTGGTGCACAGCGCGCTGGCGGTGCTGCTCGCCCGGCTCACCGGCACCGACGACATCACCATCGGCACGCCCGTGGCGGGCCGCGGCGAGCGGGAACTCGACGGGTTGATCGGTATGTTCGTCAACACGCTGGTGCTGCGAACCCGGATCGACCTCGCCACATCGTTCCGCGCGCTGCTGGCCCAGACGAAGGAAACCGATCTGGGTGCGTTCTCACATGCCGAGCTGCCGTTCGAGCGTTTGGTCGAGGTGCTCGATCCGGTGCGCTCGCAGGCACATCACCCGCTGTTCCAGGTGGCGCTGTTCTTCCAGAACCTGAATCGGCCGGAGATAGATCTGCCCGGACTTTCCGCCCGCGTGCTGGAGTTCGACAGCGCCGTGGCGCGATTCGATCTGCAATTGACCGTGGTGCCCGACGCCGGAGGCGCGGCGTCGGGCTTCACGGCGATGTTCACCTACGCCACCGACCTGTTCGACGAACGGACGATCGCCGAGTTCGCCTGGCGGCTGGATCGGCTGCTCGCCGTCGCCGCCGCCGAGCCGGATCGGCCGATCGGCGCGATCGACTTGCTCGCTCCCGCCGAGCGCGAACGCATCCTGCTCGAGTGGAACAGCACCCGGTATCCGGTGCCCGCCGAGTTGCTGCTGGACGGGTATCGCCGTGCTGCGGAGGCGTACGCGGACGAGGTCGCGGTGGTGTACGAGGGCGCGGAGTTGACGTTCCGTGCGTTCGATGCGCGGGTGAATCGTTTGGCGCGGTTGTTGATTTCGCAGGGTGTGGGTGCGGAGTCGTTGGTGGGGTTGGCGGTTCGGCGGTCGTTGGATCTCGTGGTGGGGATGTATGCGATCGTGGCGGCGGGTGGGGCGTATGTGCCGTTGGATCCGGATCATCCGGCCGAACGCATCGCGCACATCCTCGAAACGGCGCAGCCGGTCTGCGTGCTGACCACCTCCGCCGACGCGGTCGACGTGCCGGAAGGCACCGCGGTGCTACTGCTGGACGCGCTGGATCCGAACCGATTCGACGATTCTCCGGTGCGCGCCGAAGAACTGGTGCGCCCGGTGCTGCCGCACCATCCGGCGTACGTGATCTTCACCTCCGGGTCCACCGGCCGCCCCAAGGGCGTGGCGATCTCGCACTTCGCGATCCAGAACCAGATCAGCTGGATGCTGGCGGCGTATCCGCTCGACGCGGACGACGTGTACCTGCAGAAGACGGCGACGACGTTCGACGTCTCGCTGTGGGGTTATTTCATGCCGCTGCGCGTGGGCGCGAAGCTGGTGGTCGCCGGCCACGAGGGACATCGTGATCCGATGTACGTCGCGGAGACCATTGCCGCGCAGGGCGTGACGGTGACCGACTTCGTGCCGTCCATGCTGACGGTCTTCGCCGCGCACACCGCACCCGGCTCGTGCCCGACCTTGCGCGACATCTTCGTGATCGGCGAGGCGCTGCCGCCGGAGACCGTCGGCGCGGTGCGCGCGGTGACCGATGCCGCCGTGCACAACCTGTACGGCCCCACCGAGGCGGCCGTCTCGGTGACCTACTGGCCCGCGACGGCGGCCGACGAGCGCACCGTCCCGATCGGCGTGCCGCAGTGGAACACCCGGGTTTACGTGCTGGACGCGTGGTTGCGGCCGGTGCCCGCGGGTGTTCCGGGTGAGCTGTACCTCGCGGGTGATCAGCTGGCCCGCGGCTATGTGCGGCGGCCCGATCTGACCGCCGACCGGTTCGTGGCGAACCCGTTCGGCGACGGCGAGCGGATGTATCGCACCGGTGACCTCGTGGTCTGGCGCGCGCCGACCGACGAACTGCCGCAGCGGCTCGACTATCTGGGCCGGACCGATTTCCAGGTGAAGTTCCGTGGTCAGCGCATCGAGCTGGGTGAGATCGAGACGGCGCTGCTGGCGCAGCCTTCGGTGAGCCAGGCGGTGGCGGTAGTCGCGCCTTCGTCCCTGGGCGACCAATTGGTCGCCTACGTGGTTGCCGCGCCGGGGCGCTCGATCGAGCAGAGCGAACTGCTCGCGGCGATCGCGGAAACGCTACCCGCCTATATGGTTCCGGCCGTTATCGTGGCGCTCGACGCGTTCCCGCTGAACCCCAGCGGCAAGCTCGATCGCAAGGCGCTCCCCGAGCCGATCTTCACCGCGCGGCGATTCCGTGCGCCCGCGACGGCGGTCGAGGAGATCGTCGCCGAGGTGTTCGGTGCGGTGCTCGGTGTGAGCCGGGTCGGCGCGGACGACGATTTCTTCGCCCTCGGCGGTAACTCGCTGGTCGCCACCCAGGTCGTGGCGCGACTCGGTGCGGCGATCGAGGCTCAGGTGCCGGTGCGCGCGTTGTTCGAGGCGCCCACGGTCGCGGCGTTGGCGGCGACGCTCGAGTCGCATACCGACGGTGAGCGCCGCGTGCGGTTGGGCAGTATCGCTCGTCCGGAGCGGTTGCCGTTGTCGTTGGCGCAGCGGCGGATGTGGTTCCTCAACCGCTTCGACCAGTCCGACGATGCTGCGGAGCAGATCGGTTCGGCGGCTTATAATTTGCCGTTTGCGTTGCGGTTGACCGGTGCGCTGGATGTGGGGGCGCTGGGTGCGGCGCTGCACGATGTGGTGGCGCGGCACGAGGTGCTGCGTACGGTGTATCCGGAGACGCCGGACGGTCCGGTGCAGGTGGTGTTGCCCGCGGGCCGGGTGACGCTGGATGTGGCCGTACACCCGATCGGTGCGGACGAAGTCGAGCGCGAGGTGTACACGCTCGCGGCGACCCCCTTCGACGTGACCGCCGAAGTGCCCGTGCGAGTCCGGTTGCTGCGGATCGCGGACGCGCCGCAGGAGTATGTGCTCGCGGTGGTGGTGCATCACATCGCGGCGGACGCGTCGTCGATGGGTCCGCTGATGCGCGACGTGATGGTGGCGTATTCGGCGCGGGTGACC
>NZ_BDCK01000068.1 GCF_001613465.1 Nocardia niwae NBRC 108934 = DSM 45340
GCAGGCTGGAAGGTCGACGTCGCCACCGACGGCACCCGTCCCGATTGGGCGCAGGCGCTGCCGGAGCAGATGCTCGGCGCTCCGGCCGACTCCAACATCGCCACGCCGGTGTTCGACGGTGCGCGGGAGGAGGAGCTGACCGGTCTGCTGGCCTCGACGCTGCCCAACCGCGACGGCGAGCGGATGGTCAACGACGACGGCAAGGCCACTTTGTTCGACGGCCGTTCGGGTGAGCCGTTCCCGTACCCGGTGGCGGTGGGTTACATGTACATCCTGAAGCTGCACCACCTGGTCGACGACAAGATCCACGCGCGTTCGACCGGCCCGTACTCGATGATCACCCAGCAGCCGCTGGGTGGTAAGGCGCAGTTCGGTGGTCAGCGTTTCGGTGAGATGGAGTGCTGGGCCATGCAGGCCTACGGCGCGGCCTACACCCTGCAGGAACTGCTGACCATCAAGTCCGACGACGTCGTCGGCCGCGTGAAGGTCTACGAGGCGATCGTCAAGGGCGAGAACATCCCGGAACCGGGCATCCCGGAATCGTTCAAAGTCCTGCTCAAGGAACTCCAGTCGCTGTGCCTCAACGTCGAGGTGCTGTCGTCCGACGGCGCCGCGATCGAGCTGCGCGAAGGCGAGGACGAGGACCTGGAGCGCGCGGCGGCCAACCTGGGCATCAACCTGTCGAGGAACGAAGCGGCCACCGTCGACGATCTGGCGAACTAGGCGGCAGGCCGGATGCCGCGCAGGCGGCATCCGGCCCCGCACATAACTCACTAGTGAACTTTTGCTCGAATTCGACCCGCACAGGGGAAAGGAAGTTACGTGCTAGACGTCAACTTCTTCGATGAACTCCGGATCGGCCTGGCCACCGCCGAGGACATCCGTCAGTGGTCCTACGGCGAGGTGAAGAAGCCGGAGACCATCAACTACCGCACGCTCAAGCCGGAGAAGGACGGCCTGTTCTGCGAGAAGATCTTCGGTCCCACCCGGGACTGGGAGTGCTACTGCGGCAAATACAAGCGCGTCCGCTTCAAGGGCATCATCTGTGAGCGCTGTGGCGTCGAGGTGACTCGCGCCAAGGTGCGCCGCGAGCGCATGGGCCACATCGAACTGGCCGCTCCGGTCACCCACATCTGGTACTTCAAGGGCGTGCCCTCGCGCCTGGGCTACCTGCTCGACCTGGCGCCGAAGGATCTGGAAAAGATCATCTACTTCGCCGCCTACGTCATCGTGGCGGTCGACGAGGAGCTGCGGCACAACGAGCTGTCCACGCTCGAGGCCGAGATGGAGGTCGAGAAGAAGGCGGTCGCCGACCAGCGCGACGCCGACCTCGAGGCCCGTGCGCAGAAGCTCGAGGCCGACCTGGCCGAGCTGGAGGCCGAAGGCGCCAAGTCCGACGTCCGCCGCAAGGTCAAGGACGGCGGCGAGCGGGAGATGCGCCAGCTCCGCGACCGCGCCCAGCGTGAGCTGGACCGGCTGGAGGAGATCTGGAACACCTTCACCAAGCTGGCGCCCAAGCAGCTCATCGTCGACGAGGTGCTCTACCGCGAGCTGGTCGACCGCTACGGCGAGTACTTCACCGGCGCCATGGGCGCGGAATCGATCCAGAAGCTCATGGAGAGCTTCGACATCGAGGCCGAGGCCGAGTCGCTGCGCGAGACCATTCGCACCGGCAAGGGCCAGAAGAAACTGCGCGCGCTCAAGCGGCTCAAGGTCGTCGCCGCCTTCCAGGCCAACGGCAACTCGCCGATGGGCATGGTGCTCGACGCCGTTCCGGTGATCCCGCCGGAGCTGCGCCCGATGGTTCAGCTCGACGGTGGCCGCTTCGCCACCTCCGACCTGAACGACCTGTACCGTCGCGTGATCAACCGCAACAACCGCCTCAAGCGACTGATCGACCTCGGCGCGCCCGAGATCATCGTCAACAACGAGAAGCGGATGCTGCAGGAGTCCGTGGACGCCCTGTTCGACAACGGCCGCCGCGGCCGTCCGGTCACCGGACCGGGCAACCGTCCGCTCAAGTCGCTGTCCGACCTGCTCAAGGGCAAGCAGGGCCGCTTCCGTCAGAACCTGCTCGGTAAGCGCGTCGACTACTCCGGCCGTTCGGTCATCGTCGTCGGTCCGCAGCTGAAGCTGCACCAGTGCGGTCTGCCCAAGCTGATGGCGCTGGAGCTGTTCAAGCCGTTCGTGATGAAGCGCCTGGTCGACCTGAACCACGCGCAGAACATCAAGTCCGCCAAGCGGATGGTGGAGCGGCAGCGGCCGCAGGTGTGGGACGTCCTCGAAGAGGTCATCGCCGAACACCCGGTGCTGCTCAACCGCGCGCCCACCCTGCACCGTCTCGGTATCCAGGCTTTCGAGCCGCAGCTGGTGGAAGGCAAGGCCATCCAGCTGCACCCGCTGGTCTGTGAGGCGTTCAACGCCGACTTCGACGGTGACCAGATGGCCGTGCACCTGCCGCTGTCGGCGGAGGCGCAGGCCGAGGCCCGCGTGCTGATGCTGTCGTCGAACAACATCCTGTCGCCCGCGTCCGGCCGTCCGCTGGCCATGCCGCGTCTGGACATGGTGACCGGCCTGTACTACCTGACCCGTCTGGAAGAGGGCGCGAAGGGTTCCTACCAGCCGGCCACCGCCGACGGTCCGGAGCAGGGCGTGTACTCCTCGCCCGCCGAGGCCCAGATGGCGGTGGACCGCGGTGAGCTCACCGTGCGTTCGCTGATCAAGGTCCGGCTGACCGACCAGCGTCCGCCGAAGGACGTCGAGGCGGAGCTGTTCCCGGAGGGCTGGCGTCGCGGCGACGCGTGGACCACCGAGACCACGCTGGGCCGGGTGCTGTTCAACGAGCTGCTGCCCGCGGACTACGCGTTCATCAACGAGCAGATGCCGAAGAAGCGTCAGGCGACGATCATCAACGATCTCGCCGAGCGTTACCCGATGATCGTGGTCGCGCAGACGGTCGACAAGCTCAAGGACGCCGGCTTCTACTGGGCCACGCGTTCCGGCGTGACGGTCTCCATGTCCGACGTGCTCGTGCCGCCGGAGAAGGCCGAGATCATGGAGCGCTACGAGGCGCAGTCGGATCAGATCGAGAAGAAGTACCAGCGTGGTGCGCTCGATCACCAGGAGCGCAACAACGCCCTGGTCAAGATCTGGCAGGAGGCGACCGAGGAGGTCGGTAAGGCGCTGCGCGCGCACTACCCGGCCGACAACCCGATCATCACGATCGTCGACTCGGGCGCGACGGGTAACTTCACCCAGACCCGTACCCTCGCCGGTATGAAGGGCCTGGTGACGAACCCGAAGGGTGAGTTCATCCCGCGGCCGATCAAGTCCTCCTTCCGGGAGGGTCTGACGGTTCTGGAGTACTTCATCAACACCCACGGTGCTCGTAAGGGTCTGGCCGACACCGCGCTGCGCACCGCCGACTCGGGTTACCTGACCCGTCGTCTGGTGGACGTCTCGCAGGACGTCATCGTGCGCGAGCACGACTGCGGCACCGAGCGCGGCATCGTGGTGCCGATCGCGGAGAAGCAGCTCGACGGCTCGATCATCCGCGACGCGCACGTGGAGACCTCCACCTACGCACGCACGCTCGCGGCCGACGCGCTCGACGCGCAGGGCAACGTCATCGTGGCGAAGGGCGCCGACCTCGGCGACCCGGCGCTGGAGGCGCTGCTGGATGCGGGTATCACCGAGGTGAAGGTCCGCTCCGTGCTGACCTGCACCACCGGCACCGGCGTGTGCGCGACCTGCTACGGCCGCTCGATGGCGACCGGCAAGCTGGTCGACATCGGTGAGGCCGTCGGTATCGTCGCCGCGCAGTCCATCGGTGAGCCCGGTACCCAGCTGACCATGCGTACCTTCCACCAGGGTGGTGTCGCGGGTGACGACATCACCGGCGGTCTGCCCCGCGTGCAGGAGCTGTTCGAGGCGCGCGTGCCGAAGGGCAAGGCGCCCATCGCCGAGGTCTCCGGTCGCGTGCGGCTGGAGGACGACGATCGCTTCTACAAGATCACCATCATCCCGGATGACGGTGGCGAAGAGGTTGTCTACGACAAGCTCTCGAAGCGGCAGCGTCTGCGCGTGTTCAAGCACGACGACGGCACCGAGCGTCTGCTCTCGGACGGTGACCACGTCGAGGTCGGCCAGCAGCTGCTGGAAGGCGCGGCGGATCCGCACGAGGTGCTGCGCATCATGGGCCCGCGTCAGGTGCAGGTCCACCTGGTCCACGAGGTCCAGGAGGTCTACCGCTCGCAGGGTGTGTCGATCCACGACAAGCACATCGAGGTCATCGTGCGCCAGATGCTGCGTCGCGTGACGATCATCGATTCGGGCGCCACGGAGTTCCTGCCCGGCTCGCTCACCGAGCGCGCCGAGTTCGAGGCCGCCAACCGTCGCGTCGTCGCCGAGGGCAACGAGCCCGCGGCGGGTCGCCCGGTGCTGATGGGTATCACCAAGGCGTCGCTGGCCACCGACTCGTGGCTGTCGGCGGCGTCCTTCCAGGAGACCACCCGAGTCCTGACGGACGCGGCGATCAACTGCCGCTCCGACAAGCTCATCGGCCTCAAGGAGAACGTGATCATCGGTAAGCTGATCCCGGCCGGTACCGGTATCAACCGTTACCGGAACATCCAGGTGCAGCCGACCGAGGAAGCCCGTGCCGCCGCGTACGCGGTGCCGTCCTACGACGACACCTACTACAGCCCGGACAGCTTCGGTCAGACCACCGGCGCCGCAGTCCCGCTCGACGACTACGGCTTCAGCGACTACCGGTAATCCGCGCAACGACATTCGGCCCCCGCTCCGTTCGGAGCGGGGGCCGGATTCGTTATCGGCCGGTGGTGGACAGCCGGGGCGGGAAGCAGTAGGAAAGTAGAACAGGTTTCAATTCTGTTCCGGAGGTGGCGGTGGACGACGCGGCGTTGGGTGACCTGGTGGTGGCCGGGTTCCGGAAGCTGGGGTTCATCCAGTACGCGGGGGTCGAGTGGGAGGAGTTCGCGGCGGGGCGGAATGTGGTGTCGATCGTGCCGCGAGCGGAGCATCTGAACCACAACGGAGATCTGCACGCCGCCGTACTTTTCGGGATGGCCGAAACCGCCGCGATGGGCGCGTCGGTATCGGGAATCGTGGACCTGATGGGGGATACGTTCATCGTCGCCAAGGACGGCCGCATCGAGTACAAGGCCCGCGCGAAAGGTGAAGCGGGGCCGTTCCGCGCCACGTCCGCGTTCTCCGATGAAACGCTGGCGCAGATGCGCGCGGAGATCGAGGCCCGAGTGCCGCTCGAACTCGACGTGCCGGTGGAGATCGCCGACAGTACTGGAAAGACCGTGGCCGCGGCGGTATTCACGGCCGTGCTGCGTCCGCGCAGGGCCTGATCGCTGCCGTGCTCGACCGCGAGCGGTAGATCCGGCGAGTTCACCGGGCCCGGGGCGCGTCCGCTCGGCCACGCCCCGGACGCCATCTCACCGCTCGCTGTCGAGCATCGCCATCTGCGCCGTGGCGTAGCGTTCCCCCGCGACCCGGTCGGCGGGCACGGCCGCTTCGATCGTGGACAATTCCTCATCGGTGAGCGAGAGATCCAGCGCGCGTACCGCTTCCATCCACCGCTCGCGGCGGCGGGTGCCGATGAGCGGCACGATGTCGTCGCCCCGGGTCAGCGCCCAGGCGATGGCCAGTTGCGCCACCGAGGCGTCTTTGTTCGCCGCGATCTCGTTCAGCGCGCGTACCAGTTCGAGATTCCGGTCCAGGTTCTCGCCTTGGAAGCGCGGGCTGTGTGCGCGGAAATCATTCGGAGCGAAGGTGGCTCCGGGCCGAATCGCATCGCTGAGCAGCCCACGCGAGAGCACTCCGTACGCCGTGACGCCGATGCCGAGTTCCCGGCAGACGGGCAGGATCCGCTCCTCGATGCCCCGGGAGATCAGCGAGTACTCGATCTGCAGGTCCACGATGGGATGCACGGCCGCCGCCCGCCGGACGGTCTCCGGCCCGACCTCGGACAGGCCCACGTGCCGCACGTATCCGGCCTCGATCAGCTCGCCGATGGCGCCGACGGTGTCCTCGATCGGCACGTCCGGATCCAGCCGGGCGGGGCGATAGATGTCGATGTGGTCGACGTCGAGCCGCTGCAGGCTGTAGGTCAGGAAATTGCGCAGCGCGGCCGGCCGGTTGTCCACGCCGACGAAAGCGCCGTCGGGTCCGCGCAGCGCGCCGAACTTCACGCTCAGCACCACGTCTTCGCGGGGACGCTCGGCGATGGCCTTGCCGATCAGCATCTCGTTGTGTCCCGCACCGTAGAAATCGCCGGTGTCGATGAGGTTGGCGCCGGAGTCCAGCGCCGCGTGGATGGTCGCGGTCGATTCGGCGTCGTCGGTCGCTCCGTACGCGCCGGACATGCCCATGGCGCCCAGGCCGATGCGGCTCACGGTCGGACCGGTGGCCCCGAGCCGCACTTCGTCGATCTTCGTTGTCGTCATGAGACCAGCCTGCGCCGGTCGGAAGCGGCACGGCAGAGATCGCTTATCGGGGGAGTCGCGATCCCTGGCTGAGCACCCCGATCCAGGGGACAGTTATGACATGGACCGCCCCGAACTCGCCGATTTCCTGCGACGTCGCCGTGAGCAGCTCACGCCCGCCGACGTGGGATTGCCGCCCGGCGTCCGGCGGCGCACACCGGGGCTGCGTCGCGACGAAGTCGCCCTGCTCGCCGGCATCTCGACCGACTACTACACCCGGCTGGAGCAATCGCGCGGCCCGCGTCCGTCCACCCAGGTCCTCGCCTCACTCGCGCGCGCCCTGCGTTTCGGCAACGACGAGCGGGACCACCTCTACCACCTGTGCGACCACGCCCCGCCGGGACGGGAGACGACCGATAAGCACGTGGGGCCCGGCCTGATGCATCTGCTCGCCAAGCTGGACGATACCGCGGCCACCGTGGTCACCGATCTCGGCGAGGTTCTCGTGCAGAACCGGATGCACACCCTGCTCGTCGGTGATCACGGTGACCGTCGCGGGTGGGATCGGTACTACGCCTACCGCTGGTTTGCCGACCTTTCGGCGCGCGCCATCTTCCCGGAGGAGGACTGGGATCGGCTCGGCCGCAACCACGTCGCCGATCTGCGTGCCACGGCCGCGCGCCGAGCGGGCGACGCGGACGTGACCGCGCTGATCGCCGAGCTGCGCTCCGTGAGTGCCGAATTCGACCGGCTCTGGAACGAGCATCACGTAGCCGTGCGGCTCTCGGACATCAAACGCATCCGGCATCCGCAGGTCGGCCTGATCGACACCGTCTGCGAAACGCTGCTCACGCCCAATGCCGCCCAGCGCCTACTGGTCTATCTACCGCGTCCGGGTACGGACGCGGCCGAGAAACTGGACCTGCTGCGGGTGATCGGTACGCAGCGGCTGACGCCCGCCGACCGGCTCGACTAGGGCGCGGTGACGTACTCCAGCGCCGCGTCGACGGCGGGTTGCCCACCGCCGATGACGTACCCGGCCATCGCGCCGATCGCGGCGCCCGCGACCGCGGCGACGGGCACGGTGATGAAGTCGATCACGAACAGCCCGAGCGGGAAGCCGACGATGAAGCCGATGGCGGCGCCGATCCCGGCTCCCGCCAGGATGGTCGGCATGACCTTCTCGGCCTCGGCGTAGAACCGCTCCTGGGCGCCGATGTCGCGCAGCGGCGCGTCGGCCATCGCGACCGGCGCCACGGTGAGCCGGTGGCCCGCGTCTTCGAGCACGGGGCGCAGGGACACGCGCTGGTCTCCGATGCGCAGCGTCATCGGCAGCGCGGCGACGATTTGCCCGGCGCGATCGGCGACCGTTACCACCCGGTCGTCGTGGGTCAGCTCGAATGTGCCGTCCTGGAGGGTGGCCACCGCGGCGCGGCGGTCCTCGCTGGCGGCGACCTCGTAGGCGACCTGGTGGAATGTGCCGTGCAGGTCGAGCGGCGCGTCGGCGGGCGCGGGCTGCGCGTGTGCGGCGCTCGTGGTGAGTGCGGTGGCCGCCAGCGCCACCAGAGTCGCCGCGGTGATTTGGGAGATCCTCATCGTGCTCTTTCCATGTCCCGCCCCCGTGTCCGGTTCGTCCGGACAAGATACCGCTCCGGGGACCCGATCAGAAGGGCCGAGCCACGGTTCGCACCGGGTTCGGCCGCGAAAGCCTCTGTCCTACTTCGTCGCCGGACGCTCCTACCTCAGCTTCGTCGGCGGCCGCCAGGTCGTGGATTTCCGAATGACGGTCGTCCGAGTCGCTGGATGCGGACGATGCGATTCCCCCTTGACGTTCTCGCTCCGATGCGAAACACTGAACTAGATGGTTCAGTATGATTTCTTGGATGCCTCCTTCGGGGCGCTCGCGGATCCCACCCGGCGTGGGATCCTGGAACGACTCGGCAGGGGGCCCGCGACCGTCAGCGAGCTGGCAGAGCGTTTCGAGATGACGCTCACCGGCGTCAAGAAGCACATCCAGCTGCTGGAAGCGGCGGGCATGGTGGTCACGGAGAAGCGCGGCCGGGTGCGGTACTGCCGCCTCGGCGAGAACGTCTTCGACCGCGAAGTCGCCTGGATGCAGGGCTACCGGCGGATGGTGGAAGCGCGGCTGGACCGTCTCGGCGAATTCCTCGAGCGAACGGAGCAGGAGCGATGAGCACAACCACGAACGACGCCGCCGTCACGGCGGACACCGACCGTACGATCCACATCGAGCGGATCTTCGACGCCTCACGCGAGCGCGTGTGGGACGCCTACAGCAGGATCGAGTTGCTCGCCCAGTGGTGGGGGCGCGGCAACCGGCTCGACATCGAGCGCTGGGAGTTTCGGCCCGGCGGGCACTGGCGTTTCGTCGAGCATGCCGAAGGGGAGGCCCACGGCTTCGAGGGGCGCTTCCGCGAGGTCACGCCGCAGGAGCGCATCGTGTACTCCTTCGAGTGGGACGGCATGCCCGCCCATGTGGCGATCGACAGCGTCAGCTTCGTCGATCTCGGGGACGGTCGCACCAAAGTGGTCACCGACAGTCAGTTCCACACGCCGCAGGAGCGGGACGGAATGCTTCAGTCCGGCATGGAGTCCGGGCTCAACGAGAGCTACCGCGCGCTGGACGCCTTGCTCGCACGCGGCTGAGCCGCAACGCTTCGGCTCCGGTCGTTGGAGCGGAGCCGAAGCGTGCACGG
>NZ_BDCK01000069.1 GCF_001613465.1 Nocardia niwae NBRC 108934 = DSM 45340
GCTAGCCCGCGCTACATCTTGGCGCTGCGGGCCATGACGAAGCTGTAGAGCCCGTAGGTGATGATGCCCAGCCCGGCGATGAGGAGCAGAGCCACGCCGAAGGGCTGCGCGCCGAGCGTCTTGATGGCTCCGTCCAGTCCGGCGGACTTGTTCGGATCGGATTGCGTCGCGGCGAGGATCACCAGCAACCCGACCGCGGCGACGGCCAGTCCCTTCGCGATGTATCCCACGGTGCCGAGCCGCCGCACGAAGGCGCCCTGGCTTCCTCGGAGATCATCGAGGAAGTTCTGGCTCGCCCCCTTGTAGACGTGGTAGCCGCCGACCGCGATGATGACCAGTCCGCCCACGACGAGAGCGACCGTCCCCGCCGTGTGCTGCATCAGCCGTGCGGTGAGTCCGACACTCTGGCTGCTGCTCGACTGCCCGCTGCCCTGGGCGAAACGGAACGCGGTGACGGCCAAGCCCAGGTAGACAACGAACAGCGAGAACGCTTTGACGCGGTCGAACGCTTCGGACTTCTTGCTGTCGGAATGGGGCTTGGACGCGTGGCCCAATATCGTCTCCACCAGCCGCCACAGCGCCATCAGCAGAAACGCGACCGTGCCCACCCACAAGGTGGTGGCGCCGGCGGGTTTGTCGGCCAGTTCCGCCATGGCCCCGGATTGATCGGCGCTGCCCCCGCCGCCGAACGCGAGCCGGATGGCGATGTAGCCGATGAGCAGGTGGACGAGCCCGGACATGACATAGCCCGCGCGAGCGAGCCGCGCGAACACGCCGTTCTGCGCGATCCGCTCGGCGGTGGACGTGGCGTGCGAATGGTTCGTCTGGGTCATGATGCTTCTCCATACGGGTGCTTCGGCCGGGCCGCTCTCAGAACATCGAGCGGTTACCCATATCCGCTGACAAAGCACACGGCCGGGCTCCGGAGCGTCCGAATAACTCCGCAGAGTCATCTCTCAGACGGTTCGGATACCAGTGCCGGAGCTGGGCTTCGCATGGTCCCCGCGGCGATACCTGCGCCCGCGAGGGCAACAACAGCCGCGCCCAGGAAAGCGGCGGAGAAGCCGTCGGTCAGCCTCGGCAGAGCACCAACGACATGATGCCCAGGCCCAGGCCCAGCACCACCAAGCCCGTCACGATCATCGGCTTGGCGCCGAAGCGCTGCATCGCCCGCGGAGCAAGGACGACCATTCCGAGCATGATCAACGTTGTCATCGGCAGCAGCGCCGCACCGGAGGGAAATGCGCTGTAGCCCAGAACTTGCTGCAGAAACAGATTCAGGAAGAACCAGCAACAATCCGCCGAAGGCAACGACGTAGGCATTGAAGACCCACGTCAAGTTCTCCTGGGAGAACCCGAGTTCGGTCTGCATCTTCGGCAGCGCGATGCCGATGATCGAGGTGTCCATGATGACCATGAACTGAGCAGCGGCAATCACCGCGAGCGCCGATCCGGCAACTCAACTGGACGTGAACCATACCCCGCTGGGGTATAATTCCCGCACGCCACTCACGGCCACCATCCGGGCGAGGGCGGACCCGCCGCCGCCCCGGCCGAACATGCCGGTCACAGCTCACGTCATGCGCACAGCGGCCATCACCCAGCCCGTGCCGCCGAGCACTCCGATCACGACGCCTCGGCGTTTCCCGGTGGGCTGCTGATCACCCAGGACGCGTACTCGCTCGAGTTGCAGGACACAGTGCGGGCCGGGTGAGATCGACTTCCGGTCCCGCATCACCGGTCCGGACGGGCGGCCCGGACACATGACGCGGACGCGGCGGATCTGCTCGGCGGTCATGACGGGCGGGCGACCGAGGCGTTCCCTGCGGGCGCGGGCGGCGGTCAGGCTGGTGGCTTGAACGATCAGCTCCCGATGAACTCCGCCGGTGCAGCGAAGACGACCTCGGAGGCTGCTACTCGGCGAAAGCGACGCTGTTCTCACCCGAGCGATGCGAGTACGCCTTCATACCACGCGAGGGGCTCGCGCCGGCCGGTCCTCGCCGCCCGGCTCGGACTGAGGTGCGAATCGGATCCAAACAGCGCGAAAAAATCGTCAGTGATCGTAATGCGACTGGACATCGGGATAGAACGGGGCCAACCCCTCCATCAAGTTCCTTTCTCCGGGGACCACATCGTTGTCCTCGTTAGCCGGCTAGCTGGCGAAAGGTGCGTCGAACAGGAGCGTCAGAACAATTCCCGAGCCGAAACCGGGCCGCCTGTCCGCACGCAAACTAGAGTTTGTCGCGTGTCGGACTGTCGCTCGATCCTCCGTGCCGGAATCGTATGAGGGCCGTTGTGTACGACCGCTACGGCGGCCCCGAGGTGCTGTCGGTCGCGGAGGTCCCGGTACCGTCTCCGGGGCCGAAACAGGTGCTCGTCCAGGTGCACGCAACGTCGGTCAACCTGTCCGATTGGGAGACGCTGCGGGGGACACCACTGTATTCGCGCATCGGCGGGCTCCGGGCACCCGGACGCCCCGTTCTGGGATCCGACATCGCTGGACGGGTCGAGGCCGTTGGCTCCGAGGTCACTTTGTTCGCGCCGGGTGAGGAGGTCTACGGCGACAATCTCACGCTCAAAGGCGGGTTCGCGGAATATGCCGTGGCTCCCGAATCGGCGCTGGCCCGCAAACCGGTGTCGCTGAGCTTCGCCGAGGCGTCGACCCTGCCGCAAGCCGGGGCGATCGCACTGCAGGGCACGGCCGGTATCACCGCCGGTATGTCGGTGTTGATCAACGGCGCGGGCGGGGGCTCGGGAGCGTTCGCGATCCAGTTGGCCAAAAGCGCGGGCGCGCACGTGACCGGGGTGGACAACGCCGCCAAACTCGCGTTCATGCGCACGCTCGGCGCCGACGAGGTCATCGACTATCGCGCCGAGGACTTCACCCGAACCGGACCGTACGACCGGGTACTCGACCTCGTCGCCCACCGATCGGTCTTCGCCTATCGCCGGTCGGTCGCGCGTGGCGGCCGGTACCGCTGCGTCGGCGGCACCACACGCGCGTTGCTGCGGTTGACGACGGTCGGCGTAATCGCCGGACTGGTGACCGGCCGCAGGCTCGGGGTCCTCGCGGTGAAGGAGGGACCCGCGCACTTCACACCCCTCGCGGAGTCGTGTGTCGCGGGACGGATCGCTATCCACATCGACCGCAGTTTCACGCTCGACGAGACCGCGAACGCGCTGGCCCATGTCGGCGCGGGGCGTGCTCTCGGCAAAGTCGTGGTCGAGATACGCTGATCGGCACCACCGGATGCGCTGAGCCGCAACCGTTCCGGCACGCCGGCCACCCACAACGTGGCCACTCCGTAAGCGCGATAGGCGGCATTATGGGATGTCGGCACCGCGTGCCGGGGGTTACGCCGTGGGTGTTTCGGTGCGACTGATTACGCGGGGGATTCCGAGAGCGGCCAGTTTGTCGGGGTTACGGATGCCGTAGCCGTTGATGATCTTGTCGTCGGCGATATCGAAGACGAGGAGGGCTTCCAGTTTGTCGCCGATGTAGCACGCGAGTGCTGGTTGGCTGTTGCAGTTCACTGTCTCGATGCGTACCTGCGGTCGCCGCTGCGCGTATCGGAAGACCGCCATGAGAATCGCGCCCACCCGCTCGGCGCCGGCGATGACCAGTTCCGGCAGCGCGGTCACCTTGCCGCCGCTGTCGGTGGTCCAGGTGATATCCGGCGCGAGCATCGACAGCAGGCCTTCCATGTCTCCGGTGGTCGCGGCGGTGATGAAGCGTTCGGTGACCGCGGCGGTTCGGGCGGTGTCGACGGGGCCGTACCGCTTGCGCCGGGCCTGCACGTGGTTGCGGGCGCGGCGGGCCGTCTGATAAACGGTGTCGATGGATTTGCCTGTCGCGGAGGCAATCTCGTCGTAATCGAAGCCGAAGACCTCGCGCAGCACGAAGACCGCCCGCTCGATGGGGGTGAGCGTTTCCAGCACCACCAGCATCCCCATCGAGACCGATTCGGTGAGTACCACGTCGCTCGAGGCGTCACCGTCGGTGAGCAGCAGCGGCTCGGGCAACCAGGGACCGACGTACTCCTCGCGGCGGCTGGCGCCGGCCCGCAACGTATTCAACGCTTGCCGGGTAACCAGTTGGGCGAGATAGGATTTGGTGTCACGGACGGTGGTCAGGTCCACGCGTCGCCACCGCAGATAGCTGTCTTGCAGCACATCGTCGGCTTCGGTTCCCGAGCCGAGGATTTCGTAGGCGACGGTGAACAGCAGCGGCCGCAGGTGCACGAAACGTTCGGTGTGTTCATCGATGGGGGTCACGGCTGCAGGGTCCGCTCCGGTTCGGCCGCGCGCAGTTCCTTGCGCCTGCCCAAGCCCATGAAGGTGGGGATCGCGCCGGGCTTGCGAGCTTCCTTGCGGATGGTCGCGATCGGGCCGGCGAGGCCCACCCGCTCCTTGATCTGCCCGGCCACGCGCCCGCCGAGGTACATCGGCACGGGTGTGTCATCACGGCGGCTGAACTGCATCACACCCGCGCGGCTGCCCAAGCCCACGGTGCAGGCCACGAACGCCACGTCCAGCACGCTGGGTTCGGATCCCGCGATGCGGGCCAGCACGTTGTCGGCGGCCTGGGCGCCCAGGGGCTGGGCGGCATAGCAGCTCATCCGCAGTGGACGGCCCGACGGCGCGACCGCATCCCCGGCGGCGACGATGCGGTCGTCGTCGATACTGGTCAGCGTCTCGTCGGTCAGCAACCGGCCCACCTCGTCGGTGCGCAGGCCGCTGCGCGAGGCCAGCTCGGGCACCCCGAATCCGGCGGTCCATATCGTGAGCGCACCGGGCAGCACATCGCCGTCGGCCAAGACGACCCCGTCGCGTCGCACCTCGCGCACGCGCACCTCCTGGCGCACATCGACTCCGTTCTCGGCCAGCCACTTCGCCACCGACCGCCGCGCCGGATTCGAGAAGTTCGCCGCCAGCCTATCGCCACTCACGATCGTGACGGTGCGGCCCTGCTCGACGAGTTCGGCGGCGGTCTCGATTCCGGTCAGCCCGCCGCCGACCACGACGATCGGCGCCCCTACGGGCACCTCATCCAGCGCGGTGCGCAGCCGCTGGGCGTGTTCGTATTCGGCGATCGGATAGGCGAACTCGGCCGCCCCAGGTACCGACGCGGGCACCGTGGCGGTGCTGCCGACCGCGTAGACCACATAGTCGTATCCAAGCGCGCGCCCCGAACTCAGTTCCACCATGCGAGCGGCGGTATCGATGCGGACGGCACGATCCACGACGAACCGCACACCCGCGCCGAGCAGCGTGTCGTAGCCGATGGCGGCCTCGTGGGTACCGGCCACGAACTGGTGCAACCGCATGCGCTCGACGAACTGGGGGCGCGGATTGACCATTGTGATCTCGATATCCCGACGCAGCCGCAGCCGATTGGCCGCTACGGCACCGGCGTAACCGCCGCCGATGACGACCACTTTGGTGATGGCGTTCGAATCAGTCATGCCCTCGAGACACGCCACACGACCCGAATCTGACACGAAGTGACACACGTCACATTCGCGGCCCGCAGCTACGCGCTGGTGGGTTACAGACCCGGGACAAGACGCGGCGCGCGCAAATCGGCATGTGCGTGTGTTGAGTGAGTTGCCATGTGCCGGATGCCATGTAGGCGGAGGGATGCAGTTGGGTGACGGTCGAGGTTCGTGCGGGCACGGTCGTAGCGCATGGTGGTGCGCGAGGGGCATGTCGTGCGGCAATCTGGACGTCTCCGAGGTCGACTCCGGCATCGAGCATGGTGGTGACGAAGGTGTGCCGCAGCATGTGCGGATGCAGGTGTGGCAGGCGCACCACCGACACCTGCGCGGGCCGCCGTAGGCGTCGGGTGGCGCAGTGCCGATCCATCCGTCGGCCTCTGGTGTTGAGCAGGATCGGTCCGCTGCCGCGGTCACCGATCGCGCGGTCGATGCCGCGCCCGATCGCTGGTGGGAGCGGGACCAGCGCGACCTTGTTGCCCTTGCCGACCACACGCAGCACGCGGTGGCCGTGTTCTTCGCCGACATCGGCGATGTCGAAGGCGCACGCTTCGAAGATCCGCAACCCGAGCATCACCACCGATTGCAGTTGAGTCGCCACCGCGGCCGGTTGGCTCCCCCTGCCCTGTCGGCATGGATCACCGCTGACGTACTCGACCATGCGGACCCCGCCATGACCCAGCGGCGCTACATGGCACGCGGCGGGGGTCGGCCACAGCAGCCCGATGGCACCCGATCGAAAGCCTCGCTGTTCTCCGGTACCGACCGCCGACCGCGCCTGACGGGACTGTGGATTCAGCGATACAGGCCCCGCCTGACGAACAGCGTCGAGATGGGGAAGGTCAGGAACGCGCTGGCGATGTGGATGGCGTGACCGTCAGGGGCTGGTGCTCGTTGTTCTTCAACAGTTCGTAGGAGTGGTGTCGATCGTTCGGCTCGTACAGGTCGGTCTTGACCATGAGTTCGGTGGCACCTGTCGCGTGAACGAGCGCCCGCAATTTCTCCAGTACGGTCGCGACCTCTCCGACGAAGACTCCGGTCGCGATGTCGTTGGTAGGGCTGTATGTCGAATACCCTTGCGCTTCAGCAGTTTGTGGGCTCGGCAGGCGTATCGGGCGTCCCTGCCGTCGGCGGTCGATCTTCATCCGCAGCGATCCGGCCAGCCACTGGGCCTGCTCGTCACTGTCGGCGACGATCACCGCGACACTGATCAGGATCCGTGGCGTCGGACACCACGGGGAAGGCTGGAAGGCTCGCAAGTAGGCCAGGACCGCTTCGATGGTGTTGTTCGGCTTCAGATGGTGGGCGGCGGCGAAGGGCAGGCCGAGATCGCCCGCGATTCGGGCAGTGCAGTCGCTGCTGCCGAGCATCCATATCTCGGGTCTGTTACCGACTGCGGGCACCGCGGCTGTTCGGCCGTCACCGTGGGCTGCCTCGAACAGCGCGAGCAGTTCCCGGATCTGATCCCGGAACGGTGTGGCGGTGCGATCGGCCTCGCTGCGCACCCGGTCGACGATGTCGCGGGGGCCGCCCGACGCGCGCCCGAGTCCGAGGTCGATACGACCCGGGTGGAAAGCCTCCAACGTGCCGAACTGTTCCGCCACGACGATAGGTGCGTGGTTGGGCAGCATGACTCCACCGGCACCGACCCGGATCCGCCGCGTCACGGAGGCGACGCGTTCACTGACCACCGCAGGCGCCGCGCTGGCCACGCCCGACATTCCGTGATGCTCGGGAATCCAGTACCGGTGGTAGCCGAGCTCGTCGACGAACCGCGCCAACTCGACGGCGTTACGCAGCGCCGTCGCGGCGTCCATGCCCTGTGCGATGGGGGCCGTGTCTAGAACCGAGATGTGCACCTCGTGTGGAGAAGTCATCGTGGCGAGCGCCTTTCTGTGCCATGACACCGAGCGCGGACAGTTCTCTCTCGACCTCGATCATCCTCCGGGCTCGACGTCGCCAACTCTCCAGTTCGGGCTCGATGCTCGGATAGGGAGGCGTTCTGACCGAGCCGAAAGGATCTGCCTCGCTCATCGTCTGGAGGGCGGTTGCGATCATCGTGGCTGCCACCCGCGGCTGGTCAGTGTCGCCGATGGCGGTTGGAGCGTATCGGCTCAGTTCGGCGAGCGCGTCGCTGATTCGTGGGTGATATCCCCGAACGCGGCTTCGTGCGTGACTGCACGCTGCCGCCGCTCGGTTCTGCCATCAGTTCGTGGTCGCATCGAGGCGGGAACGGGAACCGCCCTGAACCGGCGGGCCGCGCATCGCCAGATCGAATAGGCATCTGCGATGACCAGGTGTTTCCAGTTGCCCATTTTTTGCATGATCCTGTCGGGGACACCGGACCGCGCCGAACGGTAGCCACAGCGGGTACACAATCGCCCACGGGGCACTAGACCGAATAGAATCCAGAACCAAAACGGGGGCCAGATACAAAAACAGGTCAGGCCCGGTCTGAGACCGGGCCTGACCTGCTATTTCTGTGGAGCTAAGGGGACTCGAACCCCTGACCCCCACGAAGAGGTTCATGAGACTCGTCGATCCGGCAAGGCATCGACGTTCGGCAACGACCCCAACGACCGACCCCTGCGTCGGCAACGCAGAGGGCACACCAGCAGGCTGCAATCCAGGCGAATTACGTTCAGCTACAAAGGAAATACCGCGTGCGGTAAGAAACCACCGTCAGGACCCCATCACTTGGCGCCGGGTCGAACCGTCCCGAAGCTACCGCCACAGCGAACA
>NZ_BDCK01000070.1 GCF_001613465.1 Nocardia niwae NBRC 108934 = DSM 45340
AGCAGACCCTGAGTTACGACGAACTCGCCGCCGCGGCCGCCCAAATGCGCGACCACGCCGAACTCACCTACGAGTCCGAAATAGTGCAGCACGAGCAACCAGGATCGTCCACCGCGTCGATCGAACTGGTCGCCGCGGGCATGGTTGGCGCATCGGTGGTCCTGGACGACGACAGCGAGATGCCGACCGGCGAATGCGCGTAACCGGTTGATCGGGCCCGGCTCGCCGGAGCCGGGCCGTAGACCTCCGCCAGGCGACCTCAGCTGAAGTGGACGAGCGAGACAGTTCCCGCGGCGATGCAGTACACCGCGAACGGCAACAGTGTGCGGGTCTGGAAGTAACGCTCCAGGAATCGTACTGCCAGCCACGACGACACCCCGGAGACGAGGGCGCCGACCAGTACCGGCCCTCGGATGCCGTCGGTCTTCGGACCCACCAGTTCGGGAATCTCGAGCAGACCGGCGCCCAGAATCGCCGGGGTGGCGAGCAGGAAGGCGAACTTGGCCGCGTGCTCGTGCGCGAGACCACGCCACAAGCCGCCGACCATGGTCAAGCCCGCGCGGCTGAAACCGGTCAGCAACGCGCCGACCTGGGCGAAGCCGATCCCGACGGCATCCCGTGCCCCGAGCGCGGCCAGCGGCCGATCGGCTTGGCGACGGGTCTCCGTCTCGGCGGTGAGCGTGCCGCGCCGGGCCTCCTGCCGGGCGAACCGTCGACCGTATTCGGCCAGGGACGGCTCGTTTCGCCGACGCAGCCCCTCGCCGATGATCAGGACCACACCATTGAGCGCCAAGAAGAAAGCGGCATAGACGGGCGTCCCGAACAAGGCGTGCAACGGATGCTCCAGGAGAACGCCGAGGACGCCGACCGGAATGGTGGCGATGACGATCAGCCACGCCAGCCGCTGCGGAATGGTGTCGAGCCGCCCGGTGCGCAGCGTGGTGAACAGACCCGCGACGATCGCGCACCAGTCGCGCCAGTAGTAGCCGAGCAGCGCCACCGCGGTCGCCACATGCAGCGCCACCACGAACGCCAGATACGGTGTGCCGGACTCGCCCTCGCCGGTCAGCTTCTCCCAGTCGCCGCCCAGCCATGCCGCGACCAGCACAGAGTGCCCGAGGCTGGAGATCGGGAACAGTTCGGTGACACCCTGCACCGCACCGATGACAGTCGCTTGAAAATAGGTGAGCATCGCCCCCGAGTTTCGCACGCGCGCAACGCGATCACGGGAGGGCCTCCGAACGGTGTCGACGACCCATCATCGGAGAGGTCGAGGCGTTCAGTCCGCGGCGCCGCCTGATGCCGCGAGCAAATCGAGGGCGATGTCGACGATGAGGTCCTCTTGCCCGCCGACCAGACCGCGGCGTCCCACCTCGAGCAGGACCGTGCGCACGTCGATCCCGTAGCGCCGCGAAGCGGTTTCGGCATGCCGCAGGAACGACGAGTAGACCCCGGCGTAACCGAGAGTGAGGGTTTCGCGGTCCACGCGCACCGGGCGATCCTGCAGTGGCCGCACCAGGTCGTCGGCGGCGTCTTGCAGGGCGAACAGATCGCAGTTGTGCTTCCAGCCGGACAAGTCCGCGACGGCGACGAACGGTTCGATCGGGCAGTTGCCCGCCCCCGCGCCGTGCCCGGCGAGGGAGGCGTCCACCCGGGTGACGCCTTCCTCCACCGCCACAACGGAATTGGCCACCGACAACGACAGGTTCTCGTGCGCGTGGATGCCGATCTCGGTGCTCGGATCGAGCACCTCGCGGTAGGCGCGGACCCGGTCACGGACACCGTTCATGGTCAACCGGCCACCGGAGTCGGTGACATAGACGCACTGCGCCCCATAGGATTCCATCAGTTTCGCTTGCTCGGCCAGACGAGCGGGCTCGGCCATGTGCGACATCATCAGGAACCCGGAGACGTCCATGCCGAGTTCCCGCGCCGTGGCGATGTGCTGGGCGGACACATCGGCTTCGGTGCAGTGGGTGGCCACGCGCACCGACCGGACGCCGAGCCGGTAGGCGTGCTTCAGTTCTTCGATGGTGCCGATACCCGGCAACAGCAGGGAGGTCAGCCGGGCGTGGGTGAGATTCGCGGCGGCGGCTTCGATCCACTCCCAATCGGTGTTGCTCCCAGGGCCGTAGTTCAAGCTGCCTCCGGCCAGACCGTCGCCGTGGGCGATCTCGATGCCGTCGACCCCCGCCGCGTCCAGCGCGGCCACGATCCGCCCGACGTCGTCGGGAGTGATGCGGTGGCGCACCGCGTGCATGCCGTCCCGGAGCGTGACGTCTTGGATGAACAGCCGGGTGGTCATCGGAGCGCTCCCTGCTCTGCCGGTGCGGCGATCGTGTCGGCGATGGATTCGGCGTAGCGCACCGCCGCCGAGGTCATGATGTCGAGATTGCCCGCGTAGGCCGGGAGGTAGTGGGCGGCTCCTTCGACTTCGAGGAAGACCGTCACCTGATGGGTGGGCGCGGCGGCCGCGCCCGGCTCGAGCAGAGTGTGCACCGGTTGTTCCTGCGGGACCGGGGTGATCTGCACCTGTTGCTTGAGGCGGTAGCCCGGCACGTACGCGGCCACCTGCGAGACCATCTGCTCGACCGATTCCCGGATCGCCACCTGCACGGCGGGATCCGGGGCGGTGACCAGGCACAGCACCGTATCGCGCATGATCAGCGGCGGGTCGGCCGGATTGAGGATGATGATGGCTTTGCCACGCTGGGCGCCGCCGACCGTTTCGATCGCGTGCGCGGTGGTCTCGGTGAATTCGTCGATATTGGCGCGCGTGCCCGGCCCGGCGGACTTCGAGGCGATGGACGCGACGATCTCGGCGTAGGCGACCGGTGTGACGCGGGAGATGGCGGCCACGATCGGGATGGTGGCCTGCCCACCACAGGTGACCATGTTGACGTTGGGGGCGTGACGATGGTCGTCGAGGTTCACCGCCGGTACGACGAACGGGCCGAGCGCGGCGGGCGTCAGGTCGATCAGGCGTTTGCCGAGCGGTTCCAGCACCGCGGCGTGCGCGGCGTGCGCTTTGGCGGATGTCGCATCGAAGATCAAGTCGATGTCGTCGAAGTTCGGCAACTTCAGCAGGCCCTCGACGCCGTCGGCCGTGGTCGGGACGCCGAGCCTGCGGGCGCGCGCGAGACCGTCGGATCCGGGGTCGATGCCGACCATGGCGCCCATCTTCAGCACCTGCGAGTGCCGGATCACTTTGATCATCAGGTCGGTGCCGATGTTGCCCGAGCCGATCACGGCGACTCGGAGTTCGGGGGGACTGTTGTTCATGAGTTCCACTCCTGGATGAAGGTCGCGGTCACCGAGCCGAGTCCGGTGATGTCCGCGGTGACGGTTGCGGGGCCCTCGATCGGGGCCATCGGTCCGAGCGCTCCGGAGAGAACGATCTGTCCCGCCCGCAGGGGACGGCCGAACTCGCGGGTGGTGCGGGCCAGCCAGGCCAGCGCGTGCAGCGGATCGCCGAGGCAGGCGGCGCCGGTCCCGGTCGACACCTCGGCATCGTCGATCGCCATCCGCATCTGTACCGACACGGGCTCGAAGGAATCGAGGGTGCGGCGGTCGGTGCCGAGAACGAAAAGACCGCTCGAGGCGTTGTCCGCGACGGTGTCGCCGAACGTGATGTCCCAGCCGGCGATGCGGCTGTCGACGACCTCCAGCGCGGCCATGGCGTAGCCGACCGCTCCGCGCACCTGCTCCGCGTCGAGCGAACCGTCGACCAGGTCCTCGGCGAGCACGAACGCGATCTCGGCTTCGACCTTCGGTTGCAGCAACCGGCTCAGCGGCACGGGCGTGTCCTGCCGGTAGTGCATGTCATCGAACAACACTCCGAAATCGGGTTGGTCGACGCCGAGCTGCCGCTGCACCGCCGGGGAGGTCAGGCCGATCTTGCGTCCGACGACCTCGGCGCCCGCCGCGATGCGCTCGGCGGTCAGCAACTCCTGCACCGCGTACGCGGCAGCTACGTCGTCGGCGCCGATGAGGTCTCGTACCGGTGCGCACGGGGTGCCGGAGCGGGCGGCGGCGCTGAGAAGACCGGCGGCCAGCGTGGCGGAGTCCGCGGTCGCGGAGCGTCGGTCGAGGTCTGGAGGTGTCGGCATCGGCAGTCCCGGATCTGGTGAGAAGGGGTGAAACAGTGGTCTCACTCTCGCCGCCGCCGTCACCGAGCCGCCAGCAATCCGTTCCGCTGAGCCGAACGCGGTCCCGATAGAGTGAGCAGGGGCCGAAAGAATCGGAGGTCTACGGTGTCATCCGCGTTCGCCGGCCGCGCGGTCGACGGTACGACCGTTCTCGGCAAGATCATGGCGGTGCTCGAGGCGTTCTCCATCGACGACACCGCCTTGAGCCTCGCTGAACTCGCGCGACGGACCCACATTCCGAAGGGCACCCTGCATCGCGTCCTCGCCGACATGGTGACGGTGCGGCTGCTGGACCGGACCGACGCCGGGTATCGGCTCGGCGGCTATCTGTTCGAGCTGGGTATGCGCGCCTCGGTCGAGCGGAGTCTGCTCGAGGTGGCCATTCCGTTCCTGGAGGAGCTCAACGCACGGATGCACGAAACCACGCATCTCGGCGTTCTCGACGGTACGGAGGTCGTGTACCTGACCAAGATCGGCGGCCGCAGGCAGGCCAGCGCTCCGTCCCGAATCGGGGGGCGCATGCCGGTGCACTGCACGGCGATCGGCAAGGTGCTGCTGGCCAACGCCGATCCGGCACTTCGCGACCGAGTCCTGGCAGGACCGCTTCAGCGCTACACACCGCGGACGATGGTCCTGCCGGGCACGTTGCGCAAACAACTCGATCGCATCGCCGCGGACGGAGTGGCCTACGAATTAGAGGAATCGACTCCCGGCCTCGTATGCGTAGCCGCCCCGGTCCGTGAGGCGGACCAGGTCGTGGCCGCGATCAGCGTGGCGGGCCCGTCGCACCGGTTCCATCCCGATGCCCATGCGGCATCGGTCCGCGCGGCCGCCGAGGGCATCGGGCTCACCCTGACTCGCCGGGCCCGGTTCTTGAGCACGCCTCCTGCCTGAGCGCGGCGCACAGGAACGAGACCCCGCCCGGCACCGAGGCCGGACGGGGTCGAGTGTCCCCCGACGAACGCCGTTGGGATCCTTCCCACTACCTACTTGGCCGGCGCCACTGGCGGCTGGTTGACAGTGGTGAAGTACTGGATCGCCGCACCGAGTACCACCGGAGCGGTGACCAGGATCTGACCGGCCAGGGTGCCGAGCGCGCCGACGGCGATGATGCCGCCGAGGCAGCCGATGGCCGCGGCCGGGATGAACGCACCGAACAAGCCGACGATCGTGGCGGCGGCGACCGTCGCGCCGGCGATGCCGCCGAGCACGCAGCCGATGGCGCCGCCGCCGAGGCCGCCGACCAAGGTGCCCACGGTAGCGCCCATGGTGATCGTGCTGGTCAGCCGCGACCAGGCGGCCTGCTCACGGTCGTACTCGTTCTTCCACGGCGCCTTGTCCTCGAACGGCAGGGCCACCGGCTTGTAGGCCGCGTGCGCCAGGTCGAACTGCGGGGTCAGCGTCGCGGTCCGATCTGCGATGTCGGCCACGATCGGGAACTCGAAATCATCGACCCGGAAGGTCAGCGGCATGCCGGTGAGCACAGCGCCGTTGGCGGCCTTGACCTTGAAGTCACCGTCCTCGACGACCATGGAACCGGCATCGGTCGTGACGATGGACTGGGTGTCGGTGGCACGGGCCGTGAAGCCGACGGCGGCATCGGCTTCGGGCTGGGCACCGGCCGAGCCGGAAGCGATCCCGACCGCGGCGACGAGACCCGCGGCCGCCGTAACGATTTTCCTCATCTTTTTCTTTCCTCTCGGCTTCCTCGTGGGTTCGGGCGCGCCGAGTGCGCCACACGCCGGACGCGGATCACGCCCAGCAGATCCCGCTGTGATGTGTCCTGGGGCTCGGGTGCGACCCAGATCACTTCTACGTGGGAAGTAGTGGCACCGTGCCCGACCAGGGTTTACGCGGTCAACGCATCCGGTCCGCTCAGCGGACCCGACCGCGTCGAGAGTGCTCTTGTCCCGAAATTCGAGACAATTCGCGCCGGCACCGCGCTGGGCGTCCCGCTTTTCGAGCGCCGGGGCGGTCGCCGTCGGCATGCGGCATCCGAAGCCGCGAACCTCCGCTGCGCGTTGTCGTAGCCGCAGCGATGGACGCTAGGCCGAGCGCGCCAGCGAGCCCAGCGCCCGGTTGATTCCGAGGCCTGCGGACCGCAGCTGAACCGACATCCGGCCGAGGTTCATCCGGGCGGTGGTCGTGGACATGCCCACCGCCCCCACCAGTACCGATTGTGAGCCGAAGACGGGGACCGCCGCGCTCACGACACCGAGCGACATCTCCTCGGCCTCCACGGCCAGCATGTTCTGCCGGCCAGTGGCGAGCTGGCGATGCAGCTGCGCCGCCGACGCGACCGTGCGCCGCGTGAACGTGGACAGCCCGTTGTCGACCACCTGCGCGATCACATCACCTGCGGAGAACGCCAGAATCGCCTTGCCCGTCGCGGTCGCGTACAGCGGCAGCCGTCCCGCGACCCGGGACGGGATTTCGACCGCGCCGTGACCGGAGAGCTTTTCGATATAGAGCACATCCAGGCCGTCGCGGATCGCGAAGTGGACCGTGGCCCCGGTCGCGGCATGAAGCTCCTGCAGGTACGGCAGGGCCGCGTCCCGGAGAACCCGCTGCGTGGGCACCAGTTGCCCCAGCTCGAACAAGCGCAGGCCGAGACGATACTTCGTTCCGGCGCGTTCGAGGACACCCCACTCGACCAGTGCATTCGCCAGCCGATGGGTCGTCGCCTTGGCGACTCCGCTACGACGGGACAGTTCGGTGAGCGACAACGCCATCGAGTCGGCGTCGAACGCTTCGAGCAGCAATCGCGCCTTCCCGAGTACCGAATGCATAGTCGAGCGCCTCCAACGAGCCCAGGCGGTCCACTCCTCGGACCAAGTGGGCACACCATACCGTTACCTAACCGACGCTGATGATTTACCCGCTCCGGTGTTCGTGCGCTGGAAACCGGGCACAGGCAGGCGCGGAACTAAGCGGAGCAGAGTTCGCTGGCGGGTTCCCATGAGGTATATCCATCTGTTACATTACTGATGCGGAGCCTATATAAAGACGTGCTGCTCCTCGTCCGTACGACAATGCCGTCGCAGGACATCCGACCCGACAATGACGTCGGCAGGCCGACAACGCCGTCGGCCGCCCACCGGATTGCCACCCGCCGGATATCTGCCCGCCCTCGGACACCCGGCGTCCGGGCGAGTCGCGCTGCGCGGTGCGGAAAAGGCCGCAACAATCATGGGCGACTTGCCGCCCGATCGGACATTGAGCCGGAGGAAACCATTGACATGCCGATCAATTTCTTGACGGGGCTCGATTTGATCGCCGCGCTCGACGCGCGGAATGTCGAAGCCCACCTCGCCGACGCCGTCGAGGGCTGTACGGCATGCGCCACCACCGCCAAGCCGGGGCCGGGCTGTCCCGCCGGGCTCGCCGCCCAGATCCGCGTCTCCGCCGCCGCACCGTCGGCGCTGACGGCGATCGAAATGGTCGACAGACTGCTCGCGCTGCGCCGGTCACCCGCGCCGGAAGGCTCCGGCCTGTAGCACGGCTGCACGACGCGCGCCGGAGCCGCAGTTGCCGAGGAGCCGCTAGGGCGTGTGTCGAAGTCGTGTGGGGCGGGCCGTTCGCCCGCCCTC
>NZ_BDCK01000071.1 GCF_001613465.1 Nocardia niwae NBRC 108934 = DSM 45340
AATCGGCTGACTCGGATTCGTTCCCCTGCGGCGGCGCGAGGCGAGGGTCAGGGACGCCACCCTGCGGGGATGCGGAGGGTGTGGCGACGAGGGGGTGCTGCGGCGGACTTGTCGTCGGACTCGGTGTGCTTGGTCCGGGTGACGCAGCGGCGCCATCGCCCGGGTTCGACTCCGGAGGGGGAATCAGTACACCGTTCTCGTCGAACAGGGCGACCCAGGCTTTGCGGACGAAGGAGTCGAAACGTGTCGCGCCCGTGGCGCGATCGATCGATTTCAATTGGGCCACAGCGGGATTGATCTGGATGACTGGTCCGCCGCTGTCCTTGGTGAGTACCAGCACCCCGTCGGTATTGGCGACATACAGCGCTCGCACGATCGCTGTCGCTCTCGTCGGCATCTGGTCGACGAGATCGAAAGCTTCGGTCAGTGAGGTGAACTGGTGCAGGTTTTCCTCACCCACCGCCTGCGCGAGGTCTCCTCGGGAGTGGATGAGAGCTCCATCCCGGACATCGGGGGGAATGCTGACGACTTGTCGTCCGTAGCGGTCGTTGACCACTTGAAACGCCAGACGTGCCTCGTCTGGCTGCATCATCGAGTCGGGACGCGCCTCAGGAGGCGTCCCACGCAGAGCCGCCGGGCCGGTGTGCCTCGGGGCCAGCGCGCGCCCCGCGCGATCGGCCTCGGCACGCAATTCGTCGCGTCGGCGGGTCAGGTCGGCCACAGCGGCGGGGGAGAGATCCGGTGCGTCCAGATGATGTTCCACGGCGAGCGCGCTGAGTTCGAGTGTGAGCCAACGGTGGGCCAGCGCGTCGAGTCGAGCCAGCTCGGCGGCCAAGCGCTCGTGTTCGGGTGTACCGGACTGAAGTTGGCCGAGCTGGATATACGCGTCCAGCCTTTCGCGCGGTATATCGGTCTGCGGCGGACCATCCTGCGCCGAAAGCACGGCGGGCGATCCGTTCGCGGAACCTCCGCTGGTCTCCGCCCGACCACGACGGCCGGACTCGATATCGCCTTGTTCGATTGCGTCGAGCGCGGTGTGGAGTTGTGTGACGCGTGCGTCGGCTGTTTGGTAGCGGGCGAGGGCTTCGGTTGCGGTCTGGATTTTCCTGGGGAGGTCCGGCTGGATGTGACCATCGGTTGTGTTGTTCGCGTCGGTCAACGCGGCCAGCCATTCCTTGGCCGCGTTGAAGTGGTGGACCAGCAGGGTGAGGCGTTGGCGGGGGGCGGTTGTGTTCGTCTGCTGCATCGCGGTCACCAGTTCGTCGAGGTGGCCGAGCATGTCCTGCAGTTTCCGATGACGTGCCCTGTCGGCGTCTGTCACCGGCGTGTTGTGGTCGGTGGCGTCGTGTTGGGCCGCGATGCCTTCGCGGATCAGTCGGACCGAGTTCAGATCGACGGTCGCCAGCAGGCCGAAGAAGCCGAGGCTCGGTTGCGCTTCTGCTGGTGTGACTTTCAATGCGGCGATGAGTTGCTCGAGGCGTTGGTCGGCTGTTCGGTAGCGGTCCACCGATTGCGCCGCGTGCCGCTCTTGATCCTCGAGGTCGGGGTGTACCTGTCCGTCGGTGGCGTGGTGGGCGTCCATCAGAGCCGCCAGCCATTCGGCGGTGGCGTGGAAATGGTGGACCAGCAGCCGAAGTTGTTCCGGTGGGATGGTCACCTTCGTTTGCTCTCGCACTGCACGCAACTGGTCGAGGTGTGTGAGCATGTCGTTCAGGCGCCGGAAGCGGGCTAGGTCCGCGGGTTCGGCGGCCACGCCGGTGTCGAGGATGGCGGCATCGCGTTCTGCCGTGATGCCCTCGCGAACCAATTCCAGTAGGGCGGGGTCGACCGCCGCGAGCAACTGCCGCGTCGAGGGATCACCCTCTCGGCCATCCTCGGGTGGTCGTCTCCCTGGCGGTTCGCCCGCAGTGGGCGGGGTAGGTGGTACGCCTTGCCCATAGGGGCGTCCCAGCCGATCGTTCTCGTCGTGATGGAAGACGCGGGGGTCGGGACCGGCCCTGCGTCCGAACCGCCGGTTCCGGGCCGGGGTATCGAGTACGGCGTGCGGGTCGACGTCGTCGTAGAAATGCGGTTGCTCGCGTAGAGATGGAGTCGCACCGCCTCCGACCTGCGGGCTGGGCCTCGGAACCTCGCTGTCGTCGAGCCGCTCCGGATCGGTCGTCTCCCTTGCTGGTTTGGTGAACAGCACCCTGACCCGGGAATAGTCGCCGAGGGAGCCGATCAGTCCTTCGAACGAGACATGGGTGAAACCGTAACGGGCGGCGATCTTTCCGGTGAAGGTACCCCGGGCCGCATCCTCTGGGGACGACCACAGATCCTGAATCAACGCGTTGAACGTGTCGAGGTTGTCGCGTTCTCCGAGACCGACCTCCCAGACTCCACGGATACCTCGCACGTGATGGCCGATCGCGTCCATCATGTGGCCGAACATCACCGTCCCGCTCGGCGTGCGTTCGGTTGCGTAGACATTGGCTTCCAGCACTCCGTCACGATCGACCTCTCCCGCGATTCCCTCGGGAGGGTGGAATTCATCGACGGGTGTTTTCAAGCCGTATCTGTTGACGTACCTGTCCAGGGGGGCCTGCTGAGCAGCCTGACGCATTTGCTCGATGACTTGGTCATGGAACGCGCCCGCTCCTCCGCTCAGCAAAGCGAACTGCTGCTGATAGACCTCGATCTCCGGCTGTGTCAGGCCATCGGCGTCGAAGGTGGCACTACCGCGGCCGTCGAAGCCCAACCGCGCGGAGATCTGGTCGAGCACCTGCCGCATGCCGGAGTGCGTAGCGGGAGGGTCGGAACGCAGCCCGGCCTGCGGGTCGGCATTGTCCGGCGTACTCGGCGTCGTTCCCTGGTCGTCGGACGGGCTCAGTGCTGTAGTCGGAAGTGCCAAGTGCACGTTCGAGTCCGCCAGCCATGGCTCCAACCGCGACGAATGGAAATCGTTGAACGCCGAGGCAACCCGGGCAGCGTCCGAACCGAGTTCGATATCGATGTATCGCGCGGTCGTGACTTCGCCTTCGCGATCGAGCGCGAGGGTCACCGAACCGGGAGCGCCGAGAACAGGATTGATCGACAACGTGATCACCACGCCGTTCGGTCTCGCTTCCACGGCAGTGACGGTCACCCAGTAGTCGTCACCGAACCCGGTGAACGTGCTTTCGGCACTATCCCCGCCGGAGTCGATCACGGAGCCGACCGTCGTGCGCACCGCATCGGAACGCCATACCAGACCTTGGCTTTCCTTACTCCTGACTTTGACCTCGAGGCCGTGTAGCTCTACGTCGAGGCTGATCAGTCTGTGTCGAAGATAGGCGCCGAACTTCGGATCCCGCGATGCCTTGCTGAACGCGCCGCTGCCGAAATGTATCCAGTCCGGCTCACCATCGGTGAACAACCAGACCCCGAGGCTGATCGGACCTTCACCTCGGTCTCGATAGGTCCGGTACAGGGCCGCGTGCGTCGCCTCGGTGGCGGGCGCCACACGGATGTCGTCCGGGTCCCTGCCGATGACGAATACGTCGCCGAGCGATCCAGTGGTATACAGCTGCCCACCTGGGCGGTAGAACTTTCCGCCACGCACAGTGACTCGCGTGTAATCGATGTCTGTGCTTTCTTCGGGACGCACCGCATCCGGACGGTCCGGCAAAGCGGTCTCGTACTCTCGGTGGCTCGATTCGCCATCGCCTCGAGGCGGCACGCCCGGACCGTAGGGGCGGCCCAGCGGCTCGTCTTCGTGGTGCTGGGAGACCGACGCGGTCCCGTCGGGAGTGGTCTCGCCGGTGGCATTCGGCCCGCGGCCGCCCGTGGATGAGGGTTCGGGCTGGGAACCGCGCCCACCGACCGCCCATCCTTCCGGGTTCGGGCCGATCGCATGGACCAAAGCCGGGTCGAATCTCTGTCCGCGTGCCGGTGGCACCGCCCCTACGTCCCCGGGAGTTTCCGGTCCGAACCCAGTGGGATGGTCCGCCATTGCTCCCGGATGCCCGGCGCGCGTGCTGGACCGCCGAGCCGGATCGGTGGATGGTCCACCACTTTGAGCCGCCGGGGCCTGCTGCCCCGTGGACGTCTCGGCATCGCTTCGCTGTTGTGCTTGCGGGGCGGACTCACCGGTCGAGGCGAATGGGTGCGGTGCGTTATAGGTGACCCCCGGGCCGCTCTCCGGCCACAGGTATCGCACTCGCCCCTCGGCGTCGACGTCGAGGGTGAAGGCGACGCCGTCGTACTCGCACCGCACCAACCACTGACGATTCGGCCGCTCCGGGTGAACGGTGATCGCGTTGTCCTGGAGGGCTCGCCCGCCCGCGTCGGTGATGATGGCCAGGAACGTGTCCACATCCTCGGCCCAGTCGGCCGGGAACTTGGCCATACCGGGCGCTCTACTATCCGGGCCCCGGCTGGTCAGCACTTTGCGAATGGTGCGGCCGCTCACCCGGATTTTCGCCGGCGGCTGAGCGGCCGGCTGCGGTACCGCGGGATTGCGGACGACTCCGGCTCCCCTCGCCGGCCACGCCGTGAGGATGCGCCCGTCCAGGCCCACCCGGACGACGACTCGCACCTCGTCGACGACTTCCTCGAGCTGCCAGAAGTGCGTGTCACCAGTTCTCCCGTCCAGGGACTCGCGCAGCACCGGGTTCGCCCAATTTCGAGCGACGGCGAAGGTGACATCGATGATCTTCTCATCGCCCCAGCTCTCCGGGAACTCGGTCTTGCCCGCCTTGCCGGTGCCGTACCGGTGGCCGCCGCCGGTCGCATCGCCGTCCAGAATGTGGGAGCGGCGTTCCTCGGTCAACCGGAACCAGTCGGCGGGCGGACGACGCGCCAGGTTGTAGCCGGCCGGAGGCGGCGGCTGGCTCGCGTCGGTGCTCGAACTACCTATGCGGCGCAGTTCCTGCAGCGTCTGCTCGAGTGCCGGGAAGAAGGCCGCCTGATCGGCGAAGATGATCAGTGCATTTTCCCGCATCTTCCTCGGCAGTTCGTAATCGGGCAGCTTCTGTCGCCAACCGTCGACGGACCTGAGCAGCACCGCGATGTGCCGCGCGGCGTCCTGCGCGGGTTGCCAGTGGGGCAGGCGGCGGGCGGTCTCGGCGAAGGTTCGGTCGGCCTGTTCGAGCAAGTCGAGCGCGAGAGCGGCATCGCGCGTCCGCGTCAGATAATGCGTGAGCGCCGTGGTGAGGACAGGCAGATAGGATGCGGCGGCGCGGGCGAAATCACGCTCCGGTTCGGTTCGCGCTCGACCGAAAGCCGCCGCTTCCGTCGAGATCGACGCGACGGCGCGGGTCAGCCCGGGATCGAATCCGAGGTCGGTGACCGACATCAAGTTGCTGTCGATGATCGCGGACCAGTCTCTGCCCTGCGAATCGAGGACTTCATCGAAATGCCGCCGGAGTTCCACGATCTGCTGAACCGCCGCATTCGTGCGTCCCACATGTTCGTACTCCGACACCGTTCGCGGCGTGAGCGACGACTCCTCGGACCAAGGCACCGAATCGAAAGACCGCTCGATCTTGGCGATCGACCGGCCGAGATGCTCGGGAAATCGGTGCATGAAATTGAAGCTCGGGTCCGCCGGCGAGGGGTGCGCCGCAGCCGTGCCGGGGCGGTGGAGAGCCAATGTTCCGGCCACCGTGAAGGTGGTGTCGGCGGCCGCGGCCAGCTCTCGGACAGCGGGCAGCTGGGCCGCAAGCCGGCGGCTGACGGCGAACAGCGTCGCGTAGTCGTCGATCGGGCCGGAGTGCGTATCTGCCTGGAGCCGGTGGGCTTGCTCCCACACCAGGACGTTGAGCGCGCGTGCGGTCGCCACGACTCGGGGCGCAGGCGGCGGTGCGCCACGATCGGCTGCCTCCAGATGCCCGATGGTTTCAGCGTGCATGCGGGTGAGCAGCGTGCGCACATCGTCGGCGGACAGCGCTGCGGCCCAGGCATGAAGCTCGGCGTAGGCGGCGTTGTGGAAATCGGGCAACTCCCGCGCGGTGGTGTCGGTGCGAACGGGTTCTTCGTCGACGCTTCCGGAGCCGTGCTCCGTTCCGAGCAGCGTGGATGAGACAACCCGCTCCGCACTCGGAAGCAATTCGCGCTCGACGGATTCGCCTGCGCCATCCTGATGGATCTCTGTGATCGCGATCGTGGCGCCTGGGAAGCGATCCATCAAAGCGGCATCGATGAGCCCGCGTACGGTGCCGAAATTGGCATTGTCCTGTACCGGAGCAACGTAGATGACCATTGCCTCGGCAGATCCCGATCGGAAAAACCGATAGAGGATCATCACCTCCGCGGTGAGATCACCGCTTGTGATGGAGATGGGAGCGAAGCCGCCGACCTCACGGGCCAGCGTCGGATGGCTCATCTCCGCTGCTTCGACCGCGTGCAATACCAGCGACGCGGTTGTCCGGTGCGCTCCGGTTTCATCGATCGCCGTTGTCGGGGTGGAATCGGTTTCCGGCCCGACCGCCGTGACCAGGCCGCTGATCGTGGAACGCTTCGACAGCTCGGCGGTTCCCTCGCCCACCATCCGGGCGACGATCGATCCCGATACCTCGATCCGGTTCGTGTCGGTGGAGGTACTGGATGCTTCGCCGCCTCCATGTTCCGGATTCGCTGTCGGCTCGCTCTCCGCAGCATGATGCCGTGGTGTGATTCGGGGAGCCTCGGTGGTCGGCGGCGTAGTCGCCGCGTCGGGACGACCGCTCGATGGCGCGCTCGGTGTCCTCGACTGGTCGGCCGACTCGTTCGAGGGATCCTCGGGTTCGCCCATGCCCGAGAGCTGGCCGGTGACGGGATTCTTGTAGTTGACCACGCCCCAATCGAGTCCATCGGGTCCGAGGATGCCGGTCGGTGTGCGGTGACGCTTGCGCGCTGGACGCGCGGTCGCGAACGGATCGTCGCCCTGGAAGGACACCACAGGTCCGGGAGACCGCCCGCCGCCCCCGGACCGCTGTGGCTGCTCTGGCCGGCTCGAGAGCGGAGGGGTCTCAGGGGAAGTGGTGCTCA
>NZ_BDCK01000072.1 GCF_001613465.1 Nocardia niwae NBRC 108934 = DSM 45340
CCCGAGGTGCGGGCCGCGTAGGCAATCATCACATCGCGCACCAGCGGACCCATCGACGACGCGTCCGCCGCGATGTGATGCACCACCACCGCGAGCACATACGTCTCGGGCGCTCCATCGACCTGGATGAGCACGGCCCGCAACGGAACCTCGGTCGTCACGTCGAACGGCGTCGCCGCCAACGCGTACACGCTGCTCGCCACCTCGGACTCGGCCAGCACCCGCGGACCGAGATCCACCGAGACCTGCGCGGCGGGCAACACCACCTGCACCGGACCGTCCGGCGTCTCCGGATACACCGTACGCAGCACCTCGTGCCGCGCCACCACATCGTGCAGCGCCGCACCCAGCGCCCCCACATCCAGCGCACCGGTCAACCGCAACGCAAACGGCAAATTATAAGCCGCCGAACCGATCTGCTCCGCAGCATCGTCGGACTGGTCGAAGCGGTTGAGAAACCACATCCGCCGCTGCGCCAACGACAACGGCAACCGCTCCGGACGAGCGATGCTACCCAACTCCACCCGGCGCTCACCATGCGTGTGCGACTCGAGCGTCGCCGCCAAACCCGTCACGGTCGGCGCCTCGAACAGAGTCCGGACGGGCACCCGCGCGCCGACCGCCGCACCGAGTCGCGCCACGACCTGGGTGGCGACCAGCGAGTTACCGCCGAGCGCGAAGAAATCGTCGTCCGCGCCGACCCGGCTCACACCGAGCACCGCACCGAACACCTCGGCGACGATCTCCTCGATCGCCGTGACGGGCGCACGGAACTGCTTGGTCTCGAATGTGGGCTCCGGCAACGCCTTACGGTCCAGCTTGCCGCTGGAGTTCAGCGGGAACGCGTCCAGCGCCACGAGGGCGGCCGGAACCATGTAGGCGGGCAAGGTCTCGCCGATAGTGGACCGCAGTGCCTGCGCGTCGATCCGGTCGCCCGGAGCGGGAACGACGTAGGCGACGAGCTGATCACCCAGCGACGAAGCCGCGACCAGGGCGACCGCCTGGCTCACCGAAGGCTGCGCCAGCAGCGCCGTCTCGATCTCACCCAGCTCGATCCGCTGACCACGGAACTTCACCTGGAAATCGGTTCGGCCGAGGTAGTCGAGCACCGCGTCGTCGGCGTCCTTGCGCCACACGACGAGGTCGCCCGTGCGGTACATCCGCTCGCCGTTGCCGAACGGGTTCGCCACGAACCGGTCGGCGGTCAGATCGGGCCGCCGCACATAGCCGCGGGCCAGCTGATCACCCGCGAGATACAGCTCACCGGGGACGCCCACCGGCACCGGCCGCAACCACGAGTCGAGCACGTAGACCTGAGTATTCCACTGCGGCAGACCGATCGGGACGGTGCGCTCGTCGGCCGCCGCGGGCCAGTAGGTCACCGAGACGGCCGCCTCGGTGGGGCCGTACAGGTTGTGCACGGCGGCGTCGGACACCGCCTGCATGGCGCCGACGGTCTCCGGCGGCAGCGCCTCGCCGATCACGAATACGTGTTTCAGCGTCGGGCAGCTGCCCGGCGTGGTGTGCGCGGCGAAGACCGTCAGCATGGACGGCACGAAGTCGGTCACCGTCACGCCCTGCGCGGCAATGGTCTCCGCGACGTAGGCGGGATCGCGATGCCCGTCCGGCGTGGCGACGACGAGTTTCGCGCCCACGCGCAGCGGCATGAAATAACCCCACAGCGAGACGTCGAACGTCGTCGCCGTCTTCTGCAGGTACACATCGTCCGGACCCAGCGGGTACTCCGCGAGCATCCACGCGATCTGGTTGTTGATCGCCGCGTGGGAAACCGCGACGCCCTTGGGGCGGCCGGTCGAACCAGACGTGAAGATCACGTACGCCGGGTGCTCCGGCAGGACCGGACGCACGAGTTCCTCCGCGCGCACCGGGCTGTCGTCGAAACCGCCGAGATCCAGTGTGTCCACGGTGAGGGCCGTGACATCACCGGGCAGCGCCGCCGCGTCCGCGGCGGTCGTCACGACGCAGAGCGGGCGAGCGGTGTCCAGGATGTGCGCGATGCGTTCGGCCGGATGATCCGGATCCAACGGCACATACGCCCCACCCGCCGCCACGATCGCATACATCCCCACCACGAGATCCAACGACCGCCGAACCGCCAACCCCACCAACGACTCCGCACCCACACCCTGCGAAATCAACAACCGCGCCAAACGATTCACCCGCGCATCGAACGCACGGAACGTCAACTCCGCACCCTCATAGGCGACGGCGATCGCGTCCGGATGAGCCTCGACCGCACGGCGATACCCGTCGAGCAACAGCTCGGAGCGAACCGGGTACCGGGTGTCGTTCCACTCGTGCAGGATGCGATCCCGCTCGACCACGCTGAGCAGGTCGACAGCGCCCAGGGCGCGATCGGGGTCGGCCGCCACGGCCCGCAGCAACCGGTTCAGGCGCGCGGCGAACTCGGCGACCGAACCCTCGTCGAACAGGTCGGTGGCGTAGGTGAACATGGCGGCCAGGCCCGCATCCGGACCTTCCTGCGGCGTCACCGTCAGCTGCAGATCGAATTTGGCCACCGCGCCGTCGAATTCGACTGCTGCGACGGACAGGTCGGGCAGCTCGAGCTGCGCTTGTTCCATGTTCTGGAAGAACAGCGCGACCTGGAACAGCGGGTGATGCGCCTGCGAACGCACCGGATCGAGCACCTCGACCAACCGCTCGAACGGCAGCTCGGCGTGCGAGAACGCCGCCAGGTCACGCTCCTTGGTCGCCGCAAGCAGCTCGGCGAACGAGGACGCCGGATCGACCAGGGTCCGCAACACCAGCGTGTTGACGAACATGCCGACCAAGTCGTCGAGTTCCGCCTCGCCGCGGCCCGCGACCGGCGTGCCGACGGTGATGTCGGAGGTGCCGGACAGGCGGGCCAGCAGCGCCGCAAAAGCGGTGTGCACGACCATGAACAGCGACGCGCCGTGCGCGTGCGCCAGCTCCTCGAGCCGGGCGCGGGTCGGTGCGTCGACGGTGAAGGTATAGACGCCGCCGCGGCCGGAGGGCAAGGCGGGACGCGGCCGATCCATGGGGAGGTCGAGCCGATCCGGGATGCCCGCGAGGGCCTCGCGCCAGAAAGCGATCTGCGTCGCGGCCGCCGAGCGGGGATCGTTCTCATCGCCCAGCACAGCGTGCTGCCACAGCGTGTAGTCCGCGTACTGCACCGGCAGCGGTTCCCAGCCGGGTGCGGTGCCCGCGCCGCGCGCGACATAGGCGGTCATCAGGTCGCGCACCAACGGAGCGATGGACGTGCCGTCGGCGGCGATGTGGTGCACCACGACGGCGAGGACGTAGTCGTCGGAGCCGATCCGCGCCAGCGAAAGCCGCAGGGGCACCTCGGCCGCCACATCGAAGCCGGCGGCGGCGAACGTAGCCAGCCACTCCGGCAGCTCGTCGGCGGTCAGGCTGTGCGGCGTCAGGTCGGGGACGGCCTGCGCGGCAGGCAACACCACCTGATACCCCGTACCATCCACCGCCGGATACACCGTCCGCAACGTCTCATGACGCCCGACCACATCCGCGACCGCCGCCTGCAACGCCGCCACATCCAACACACCCGACAACCGCACCGCGAACGGAATATTGTTCCCCGCCGACCCGGTATCGAACTGATTCAAAAACCACATCCGCCGCTGCGCCAACGACAACGGCACCCGCTCCGGACGCTCCACCGCCACCAACGCCGGACGCTGTGCGCCGGTGTCGAATTCGGCGAGCCGGGCGGCCAGCAGCGCGACCGTCGGCGCTTCGAACACCGTCCGCGCGGGCACCCGTGCGCCGATCGACGCGCCGAGCCGGGCCGCGACCTGCGTCGCGATCAGCGAATTGCCGCCCAGCTCGAAGAAGTCGTCGTCCGCGCCGATCTCGTCGCCCGCGCTGAGCAAATCGCCGAACACGCCCGCGACCAATTGCTCCAGCGCTCCGGACGGCGCGCGGAACTCTTTGGTCTGCAACTGCGGCGCGGGCAGAGCACGGCGATCCAGCTTGCCGACCGGGGTCAGCGGGATCTCCTCCAGCACGGTCAGCGAGGTCGGCACCATGTGGACCGGCAGGCTGCGTTCGGCGTGCGCGATCAGCTCGCCGGTGTCGATCGAGTGACCGGTCGCCGCGTGGACATAGGACGCGAGAATCGTCGCGCCGCTGTCGAGCTGGTGTCCGACGGTGACCGCGAAGTCCACCGTCTCGTGCGCCGCCAGCACCGCGTCGATCTCACCCAGCTCGATCCGGAAACCCCGGATCTTCACCTGGAAATCGTTGCGGCCCAGATACTCCAGCTCACCGTTCGGCGTCCAACGCACCAGGTCACCGGTGCGATAGAGCCGGGAGTGATTCGGGTCGAACGGATTCGGGACGAAACGCACGGCGGTGAGGCCGGGTCGCAATTGGTAGCCGCGAGCCAGCTGGGGCCCGCCGATGTACAGCTCGCCGACCACGCCGATCGGGACCGGCACCAGGCGCTCGTCCAGCACGTATTCGGTGGTCGTCTGGATCGGCGCGCCGATCGTGATCGTTTCGCCGGGCACCAGCGGCGCGCTGATGTTCGTCATGATCGTGGTCTCGGTCGGGCCGTACCCGTTGTAGAACTCGCGCTCGCCGTCGGCGATCGGGCGCACCCAGCGCCGCACCAGCTCCGGCGGGCACGCCTCGCCACCCGCCACCACCACGCGCAGCTCGTCCAGCCCGGTGGGGTCCACGGACGCGAGCGCTGCCGGGGTGATGAACGCGTGTGTGACGGCTTCCCGGCGCAGGAGCGCGGCCAGTTCGTCACCGCCGTAGACCGTCGGCGCGACCACGACCATGGTGGCCGCGCCGCCCAGCGCGAGCAGCAACTCCAGCACCGAGGCGTCGAACGACGGCGACGCGAAATGCAACGTCCGCGACGCACTCGTCACCCGATACCGGTCACGCTGCTCGGCACAGAAACCCGCCAGCCCCGCCTGGGTGACCACCACGCCCTTCGGCATGCCGGTCGACCCCGAGGTGTAGATGACATAAGCGGGATGCTCGGCGCGCAACTGGCGCAGCCGATCCGCGTAGGTGACCGGTTCGGCCGGGTAGTCCTCCAGGGCCCGGGTGCAGGAGTCGGAATCGATGACCAGCCATTCGATCTCGCTGGGCAGGTCCTCCACCACGCGCGCGACGGCGAGTCCGAGCACGGCGCCGGAGTCCTTCACCATGTGCTCGACGCGATCGGCCGGATAGTTCGGATCCACCGGCACGAACCCCGCACCGGTCTTCGCCACCGCCCACACCGCCACCACGGACTCCACCGACCGCGGAATACCCACCGCGACCAGATCCTCCGGACCCACCCCACGATCGATCAGCAACCGCGCCAACCGCGTGGACCTGGCGTCGAGTTCCGCGTAGGTGAGGTGCCCCCGGGAGCTGGTCGCGTCGGCGAAGACGACCGCCGTCCCGGTCGGATGGGCTTCGACGGCGGTTGCCATCAGTTGCGGGAGGGTGGTGACTCTAGGTCGCCGGGTGCGCGTGGGCCGCACCCGCGCGGGCCGCGTCACGCGAGCCCCGCTTCGTGCTTCCTGATTCCCCGTCCTTGAGCCGGCAGACTATTCCCCGACAAGCGAAACATGAAAACTCTGCACATCCTGCCTGTAAGAACACGTCCTTGACACATTTCCAGCGGACGCCCTGATACAGCAAACCAACCGACTGTGTGCATAGTCACATCACCGGCGGCTTACGTATGGCCGCAAATCGCTTCACCGGGCGCCGAACAGCTCGGTGAGCTCGACGATAGCGGTCACGGTCGTCCACGGCCCCGCGGGCACGCGGCCGACACCATTGTCGAGCACCACAGCCTGCAAGTCCTCCAGTGCCGTCGGATCGAGCGTGTCCAGCCCGGTCCGATCCGTCACCAGATGAGTTACCCATTCGTCGGCGAGCGACTCGGTCAGCGCGCCGTCCGCGTCGACCAGCACCACCGACGCGCCCACCGATCCGGCGGCCACCACCTCGACCAGCGCGGCCGGCGACTGCGGGCTGCCGTGCTGGAAGGTGCGCGATTCGAAGGTCAGCTCGGTGCGCGCACGCAATCGTCCGGCGGCCGTGGCGAGGTCGTCGTAGCTGAGCGCCTGCGCA
>NZ_BDCK01000073.1 GCF_001613465.1 Nocardia niwae NBRC 108934 = DSM 45340
TTTGGTTCCGGCTCTTCCGCTCCCCGTGTGGAGGGTCGGACATTTTTTGTCAGCTAATTTTCCGGCTGGCGATTGTTTTGCTGGGTTTTCGGACTCTAGTTTAGATATTTCTGATTCACCTTCGGGTGTTTCGAGAGTCTTCAACGGAGAGTTTGATCCTGGCTCAGGACGAACGCTGGCGGCGTGCTTAACACATGCAAGTCGAGCGGTAAGGCCCTTCGGGGTACACGAGCGGCGAACGGGTGAGTAACACGTGGGTGATCTGCCTCGCACTTCGGGATAAGCCTGGGAAACTGGGTCTAATACCGGATATGACCATTGATCGCATGGTTGGTGGTGGAAAGATTTATCGGTGCGAGATGGGCCCGCGGCCTATCAGCTTGTTGGTGGGGTAATGGCCTACCAAGGCGACGACGGGTAGCCGGCCTGAGAGGGCGACCGGCCACACTGGGACTGAGACACGGCCCAGACTCCTACGGGAGGCAGCAGTGGGGAATATTGCACAATGGGCGAAAGCCTGATGCAGCGACGCCGCGTGAGGGATGACGGCCTTCGGGTTGTAAACCTCTTTCGACAGGGACGAAGCGCAAGTGACGGTACCTGTAGAAGAAGCACCGGCCAACTACGTGCCAGCAGCCGCGGTAATACGTAGGGTGCGAGCGTTGTCCGGAATTACTGGGCGTAAAGAGCTTGTAGGCGGTTTGTCGCGTCGTCTGTGAAAACTCACAGCTCAACTGTGAGCTTGCAGGCGATACGGGCAGACTTGAGTACTGCAGGGGAGACTGGAATTCCTGGTGTAGCGGTGAAATGCGCAGATATCAGGAGGAACACCGGTGGCGAAGGCGGGTCTCTGGGCAGTAACTGACGCTGAGAAGCGAAAGCGTGGGTAGCGAACAGGATTAGATACCCTGGTAGTCCACGCCGTAAACGGTGGGCGCTAGGTGTGGGTTTCCTTCCACGGGATCCGTGCCGTAGCTAACGCATTAAGCGCCCCGCCTGGGGAGTACGGCCGCAAGGCTAAAACTCAAAGGAATTGACGGGGGCCCGCACAAGCGGCGGAGCATGTGGATTAATTCGATGCAACGCGAAGAACCTTACCTGGGTTTGACATACACCGGAAACCTGCAGAGATGTAGGCCCCCTTGTGGTCGGTGTACAGGTGGTGCATGGCTGTCGTCAGCTCGTGTCGTGAGATGTTGGGTTAAGTCCCGCAACGAGCGCAACCCTTGTCCTGTGTTGCCAGCACGTAATGGTGGGGACTCGCAGGAGACTGCCGGGGTCAACTCGGAGGAAGGTGGGGACGACGTCAAGTCATCATGCCCCTTATGTCCAGGGCTTCACACATGCTACAATGGCCGGTACAGAGGGCTGCGATACCGTGAGGTGGAGCGAATCCCTTAAAGCCGGTCTCAGTTCGGATCGGGGTCTGCAACTCGACCCCGTGAAGTTGGAGTCGCTAGTAATCGCAGATCAGCAACGCTGCGGTGAATACGTTCCCGGGCCTTGTACACACCGCCCGTCACGTCATGAAAGTCGGTAACACCCGAAGCCGGTGGCCTAACCCCTTGTGGGAGGGAGCCGTCGAAGGTGGGATCGGCGATTGGGACGAAGTCGTAACAAGGTAGCCGTACCGGAAGGTGCGGCTGGATCACCTCCTTTCTAAGGAGCATCTGCTCAGGCACCTCGAACAGTCGAGAGTGGCTGTGCCAGAGCCGTTCATGTCCTCGAATGTGGGACTGCGGAGCTCATGGGTGGAACGCTGACAACTTCTTCGCATCAACGATGGCCCTGTGTGGTCGTCGGCGGTAGATATATCGACACACTGTTGGGTCCTGAAAGAACAGACGTTCTTTCCAGGCAATATGACGATCCGGAAGGGTCTCTCGTGATACCGCTGGCGGCGTTGGTTGCTGGTTGGTCCGGGGTTCTGGTTCTTTCGGGTGTGTTGTTTGAGAACTGCACAGTGGACGCGAGCATCTTTGTTTGTAAGTGTTTAAGAGCGTTCGGTGGATGCCTTGGCACCAGGAGCCGATGAAGGACGTAGGAGGCTGCGATAAGCCTCGGGGAGCTGTCAACCGAGCTGAGATCCGAGGATTTCCGAATGGGGAAACCCGGCACGAGTGATGTCGTGTCACCTGCCGCTGAATATATAGGCGGTTGGGAGGGAACGTGGGGAAGTGAAACATCTCAGTACCCACAGGAAGAGAAAACAATTGTGATTCCGTGAGTAGTGGCGAGCGAAAGCGGATGAGGCTAAACCATGCGTGTGTGATAGCCGGCAGGTGTTGCACGTGTGGGGTAGTGGGGCCTACTTTCCTATCACTGCCGTGGTAGGCGACAGTCAGAAAAGTGCGTGTTAGTCGAAGTGGTCTGGAACGGCCTGTCGTAGAGGGTGAGAATCCCGTAGACGAAAATGCGTGCTCTGTTGTAGTGGGTGCCCGAGTAGCAGCGGGCCCGTGAAATCTGCTGTGAATCTGCCGGGACCACCCGGTAAGCCTGAATACTCCCTGGTGACCGATAGCGGACTAGTACCGTGAGGGAAAGGTGAAAAGTACCCCGGGAGGGGAGTGAAATAGTACCTGAAACCGGACGCTTACAATCCGTCAGAGCCTTCCCTTCGGGGTGGGGTGATGGCGTGCCTTTTGAAGAATGAGCCTGCGAGTCATCGGTGTGTGGCGAGGTTAACCCGTGTGGGGTAGCCGTAGCGAAAGCGAGTCCGAATAGGGCGCCAGAGTCGCATGTCATGGACCCGAAGCGGAGTGATCTACCCATGGCCAGGGTGAAGCGACGGTAAGACGTCGTGGAGGCCCGAACCCACTTAGGTTGAAAACTGAGGGGATGAGCTGTGGGTAGGGGTGAAAGGCCAATCAAACTCCGTGATAGCTGGTTCTCCCCGAAATGCATTTAGGTGCAGCGTCACGTGTTTCACGCCGGAGGTAGAGCTACTGGATGGCCTAGGGGGCCCACAAGCTTACCGAAGTCAGCCAAACTCCGAATGCCGGTGTGTGAGAGCGTGGCAGTGAGACTGCGGGGGATAAGCTTCGTAGTCGAGAGGGAAACAGCCCAGATCGCCGGCTAAGGCCCCTAAGCGTGTACTAAGTGGAAAAGGATGTGGGGTCGCGAAGACAACCAGGAGGTTGGCTTAGAAGCAGCCACCCTTGAAAGAGTGCGTAATAGCTCACTGGTCAAGTGATCCTGCGCCGACAATGTAGCGGGGCTCAAGTACACCGCCGAAGCCGCGGCATTCCAGCATTATTCTGCTTTCGAGCCAGGAGCTGGGATGGGTAGGGGAGCGTCGTGCAGCCGTGGAAGCAGCAGTGTGAACTAGTTGTGGAGGCTGTGCGAGTGAGAATGCAGGCATGAGTAGCGAAAGACGAGTGAGAAACTCGTCCGCCGAATGACCAAGGGTTCCTGGGCCAGGTTAATCCGCCCAGGGTGAGTCGGGACCTAAGGCGAGGCCGACAGGCGTAGTCGATGGACAACGGGTTGATATTCCCGTACCCGTGTATCCGCGCCCAATGGTGAATCATCTGTGCTAATCGTCCTGAACCGGATGGACTTCCTTCGGGAAGCTGGAAGGGGATGCACGAGACCCTGGGTGTAGTAGTCAAGCGATGGGGTGACGCAGGAAGGTAGCTGGGCCAGGTGATGGAGTACCTGGTGTAAGCGTGTAGGGCGAGTGGTAGGCAAATCCGTCACTCATGTGCCTGAGACGTGATGCGTAGCCGATTGAGGCGAATTCAGTGATCCTATGCTGCCGAGAAAAGCCTCTAGTGAGTTGGTACACGGCCCGTACCCCAAACCGACACAGGTGGTCAGGTAGAGAATACCGAGGCGATCGAGAGAACTGTGGTTAAGGAACTCGGCAAAATGCCCCCGTAACTTCGGGAGAAGGGGGACCACGTCTGGTGACGATCTTTACGGTCCGAGCTGGGTGTGGTCGCAGAGACCAGAGAGAAGCGACTGTTTACTAAAAACACAGGTCCGTGCGAAGTCGTAAGACGATGTATACGGACTGACGCCTGCCCGGTGCCGGAAGGTTAAGAGGACCGGTTAGCGCTTTCGGGCGCGAAGCTGAGAATTTAAGCCCCGGTAAACGGCGGTGGTAACTATAACCATCCTAAGGTAGCGAAATTCCTTGTCGGGTAAGTTCCGACCTGCACGAATGGCGTAACGACTTCTCTGCTGTCTCAACCACAGACTCGGCGAAATTGCATTACGAGTAAAGATGCTCGTTACGCGCGGCAGGACGAAAAGACCCCGGGACCTTCACTATAGCTTGGTATTGGTGTTCGGTACGGTTTGTGTAGGATAGGTGGGAGACTGTGAAGCGGGCACGCCAGTGTTCGTGGAGTCGTCGTTGAAATACCACTCTGGTCGTATTGGACTTCTAACCTCGGACCCTGATCGGGTTCAGGGACAGTGCCTGGTGGGTAGTTTAACTGGGGCGGTTGCCTCCCAAAATGTAACGGAGGCGCCCAAAGGTTCCCTCAGCCTGGTTGGCAATCAGGTGTCGAGTGCAAGTGCACAAGGGAGCTTGACTGTGAGACTGACAGGTCGAGCAGGGACGAAAGTCGGGACTAGTGATCCGGCACCGGCATGTGGAAGCGGTGTCGCTCAACGGATAAAAGGTACCCCGGGGATAACAGGCTGATCTTCCCCAAGAGTCCATATCGACGGGATGGTTTGGCACCTCGATGTCGGCTCGTCGCATCCTGGGGCTGGAGTAGGTCCCAAGGGTTGGGCTGTTCGCCCATTAAAGCGGCACGCGAGCTGGGTTTAGAACGTCGTGAGACAGTTCGGTCTCTATCCGCCGCGCGCGTCAGAAACTTGAGGAAGGCTGTCCCTAGTACGAGAGGACCGGGACGGACGAACCTCTGGTGTGCCAGTTGTCCTGCCAAGGGCACTGCTGGTTGGCTACGTTCGGAAGGGATAACCGCTGAAAGCATCTAAGCGGGAAGCCTGTTCCAAGATGAGGTTTCTCACCACCTTCGAGTGGTTAAGGCCCCCTATAGACCATGGGGTTGATAGGCCGGAACTGGAAGCACGGTAACGTGTGGAGGTGACCGGTACTAATCGGCCGAGGACTTACCAACAAAGGTTGCTACGCGTCCACTGTGCGGTATCTGAAACAACACACAGATACCCCGGGAATCACGAACTGTCCCGGTTCGTGTCCTTGACCTTCGGCTTGCGGGTCGCAGGAAGGACACGAGCGGGGAGGGTTTGTGGTGGCGGGGTGTGTGGATAGTTTCATAGAGTTACGGCGGCCATAGCGGTGGGGAAACGCCCGGTCCCATTCCGAACCCGGAAGCTAAGCCTGCCAGCGCCGATGGTACTGCACTCGACAGGGTGTGGGAGAGTAGGACACCGCCGGAACATCCTTCGCGATAGGGGACCCAGAATCTGGGTCCCCTATCCGCATTTCACCACCAAA
>NZ_BDCK01000074.1 GCF_001613465.1 Nocardia niwae NBRC 108934 = DSM 45340
GATCTTGCCGCCGACGGGCGCGCCTTCCGCCACATCCGGTGACGAGACACCCGCCGCGAGATCGGCCAGACCGGTGAGCATGGCCTCCCGGTCGCCCGCGACGACGACGCCGCGCCGATCGAACCGCGTGCGCGTGGTCAGCAGGGTGTGGGCGACGTCCGCCGGGTCCGCCTCCGGATGCGCCGCCACCCAGTCGCGCAGCCGCCCGGCTTGGGCGCGCAGGCCCGCTTCGGTTTTCGCCGACACCACCAGCGGAACCATGTCCCCGCCCGCGGCGGGAGCGTCCGTGGTGACCGGCGCGGTGGCGTGCTCCGCGCCCGCGGCGGCCTCCTCGAGGATCAGGTGCGCGTTGGTGCCGCTGATGCCGAACGAGGACACGCCGGCCCGGCGCACCCGGTCCACCGACGCGGGCCACGGCCGTTCCTCGGTGAGCAGCCGCACCGATCCCGCCGACCAATCCACGTGCGGCGAGGGCGCGTCCACGTGCAGCGTCTTCGGCAAGGTCTCGTGCCGCAGCGCCTGCACGATCTTGATCACGCCGCCGACACCCGAGGCGGCCTGCGAATGACCGATATTCGATTTCAGGGAACCGACCCACAACGGTTCGGCGCGCCCTTGTCCGTAGGTCGCGATCAACGCCTGCGCCTCGATCGGATCACCCAGCGGCGTGCCCGTGCCGTGGGCCTCCACCACGTCCACATCCGCGGGCGACAACCCCGCCGCGGCCAGCGCCGCCGCGATCACCCGCTCCTGCGACGGACCGTTCGGCGCGGTCAAACCATTGCTCGCACCGTCCTGATTCACCGCCGAACCACGAATAACCGCCAGCACCTCGTGCCCCGCGCGCCGCGCGTCCGACAAACGCTCCAACACCAGCACACCCACGCCCTCGGACCAGCCCACGCCGTCGGCGGACGCGGAGAACGCCTTACAGCGCCCGTCGCGCGACAACCCGCGCTGGCGGGAGAACTCCAAGAACATGAACGGTGTAGACATCACCTGCGCGCCACTGGCCAGCACCAGCGAACTCTCCCCTTGGCGCAGCGCCTGACAGGCCAGATGAATCGCCACCAGCGACGACGAACACGCCGTGTCCACGGTGACCGCCGGGCCTTCCAACCCCAGCGTGTAGGCCACCCGGCCGGAGAGCACGCTGCTGGTCGAGCCGGTACCGACATAGCCTTCCGCGATCGCGCCCGCGGCTTTGGCGATCTCCTCGTAGTCCTGGTACGACACGCCGGTGAAGACGCCGGCGTCGCTGCCCCGCAACGACGCCGGGTCGATGCCGGCGTGCTCCAGTGCTTCCCACGACGCCTCGAGCAGCAAGCGCTGCTGCGGATCCATGGCCGACGCCTCGCGCGGCCCGATCCCGAAGAACCCCGCGTCGAACTCCGCGACTTCGGCGAGGAAGCCGCCGTACCGCAGGTACGAGGTCCCGGAGTGGTCGGGGTCGGGATGGAACAGCCGGTCCAGATCCCAGCCGCGATCGGCCGGGAACTCGCCGATCGCGTCCGTTCCGGCCGCCACCAGCTCCCACAGTCCGTCGGGTGAGCTAGCGCCGCCCGGGTACCGGCAGCTCATTCCCACGATCGCGATGGGCTCGTCGGTGCGGACGCGGCGTTTGACCCGGGCGGCGCGGCCCGCTTCGGCCTCGTCCCCGTCACCGACCCGGGAGCGCACGAACGCGGCCACCGCCGCGGCGGTGGGGTGGTCGAACACCAGCGTGGACGGCAGCTGCACGCCGGTGGCCTTGGCGAGACGATTGCGGAACTCCACCCCGGCCAGCGAATCGAAGCCCAGTTCGGTGAACGGCGCGGCGGGATCGACGGCGTCGCCGGAGATATGGCCGAGCACACCGGCGACCTGTTCGCGCACGACATCCAGCACGATCGCCGGACGATCGTGTTCCGGCGCGGCGGCCAGGCGACGCGCCAATGTCCCGCTCGTGTCGGCGGCCCGCCGCACGGGCACCGCGACGATCGACTGCAACAGCCGCGGCAGCGCCCCTTCGCGGGCCTGGACCGCCAGCGCCTCGGTATCGAACTCCGTCGCGATCAGGACCGGCGACGGCGCGGCGACGGCGCGATCGAACAGCGCCAAACCGTCCGCCGTGGTCAACGGCCGCACGCCGAGACGGCCCATCCGCGCCATCGCCGCACCGCCCAGACCGCTGGTCATGCCGATGCTCTGGTTCCACGAGCCCCATGCGATCGATACCGCGGGCGAGCCCGCCGCGCGCCGCTGGAACGCCAGCGCGTCCAGGAACGCGTTCGCCGCCGCATAGTTGCCCTGGCCGGGGGAGCCCACCACACCCGCGACCGACGAGAACAGCACAAATGCCGCGAGGTCGCGGGTCAGCTCGTGCAGATGCCACGCGGCGTCGGCCTTCGACGCCAGTACGCGATCGAGCTGCCCGGTGGTCAGGGTCTCGATGGTGGCGTCGTCGAGCACACCCGCGGAATGGATCACCGCGCTGGGTGCGAATTCGCCGGGCAGTCCGGCAAGCAGCGCCGCGACCGCGGCCCGATCGCTCACGTCGCAGGCCGCCACGCGCACCTGCGCGCCTGCGGCGGTCAGCTCGCTCACCAGCGTGGGCACCCCGTCGGCGTGTTCACCGCGCCGCGACACCAGCACCAGTCGCCGCACGCCGTGCGTGGCGACGACGTGCCGAGCCAGCTCCGCGCCCAGGCCGCCGGTGCCGCCGGTGATCAGCACCGCGCCCGTGCCGAACGAATTGCCGTCCGCCGTGACCGCCGCGTGCTGCTTGCGCAGTCGCGGGACGCGCAAGCCACCGCCGCGCACGGCCAGCTGCGGCTCGTCCGACCGCACCGCCGCGGTGACCATCTCGGCGGTGACCTCGTCCTCCGGGGAAGCGTCGAGGAGAACGAACCGGCCGGGGTGCTCGGCCTGGGCACTGCGCACCAGTCCGCACACCGCGGCACTCGCCGGGTCCGGCCGCTCGTCCGGCAGGCCGGCTGCTCCGCGGGTCAGGATCACCAGCCGCGACTCGTGCCCTCCCCCTGCCTGCCACGACTGCAACAGCTCCAGTGTCGCTCGCAGCCGGTCTCGCGTCCGTGCCATCGTGTCGCTTTCGGCACCGGTGGGCGACCACACGACGATCTCCGGCGCCGGCTCACCGAGCAGATCGGCGAGTTCCGCGCCGCGCAGTTCGGCACCGGCCACGTCCGCGTCGCCGAGCAGCGCGACCGTCGCGGCCGTTGCGCCCTGGGCCGCCGGCACCGGTACCCATTCGATGTCCGACAAGGAGGCGCGCCGCCCGGCTCCGCGGCCGAGCGCCTCGGCGTCCACCGGGCGAGCGGTGAGCGATTCCAGGCTCAGCACGGGCGCACCGGTGTCGTCGACGGCGGTCACCCGGACGCGTCCGGCGCCCGAGCGCTCCAGCCGCACCCGGACGGCGTCCGTCCCCGCGCGGTACAGCCGGGCGCCGCCGAACGAGAACGGCAGCGGCAGCCTGCCCGTGGGCATGTCCTGGGCGAGTTCGGTGATCGCGGTGTGGAAGGCGGCGTCCAACAGGGCCGGGTGCATCCCGAAAGCCCTTGCCTGCTCGCCCGATTCGGCCGGCAGCGACACCTCCGCGAGCAGGTCGTCACCGTCGCGCCAGGCCGACGTGACGCCCTGGAACACCGGACCGTAATCGAACCCGAGGCGCGCCAGCTGGTCGTAGAGCCGGTCGACCGGCACCGGTTCGGCCCCGGCCGGCGGCCATTCCGTGTCCGCCGCCGAGGCGGCCCATCCCGATTCGACCCACGCGGGCACACCTTCCGTCCCGGGGGCGAGGATGCCGTTGGCATGCGGCACCCACTCGCCCGCATCGGCATCCTCGGCCGCGACCGCGCGCGAATAGACGACGAACCGGCGCGCACCCGCCTCGTCGGCGGGTTCGACGGTCAACTGGATATCGACCACGGTGTTCTCGGCGAGCAGCAGCGGCGCTTCCAGCAGCAGTTCCTCGACGAGGCCGGTGCCGAGCCGGGCGCCCGCGGTCAGCGCCAGTTCTACGAAGGCGGTGCCCGGCAGCAGCACCGATCCGAAGGCGACGTGGTCGGCCAGCCACGGATGGGTCCGAACCGACAGCCGGCCGGTGAACAGCCATTCGTCCCGCCCGGCCAACGGCACGGCGCCGGTGAGCATCGGATGATCCGATGACTTCAGTGACGCCTCGATCGCGAGCGGTTCCAACCAGTACCGCTGTCGTTGGAACGCATACGTCGGCAGCGCCACACGGGTCAGCGGCCGACCGGCGAACAGCGGCCGCCAGTGCACGTCGATACCGGCCGTGTGGGCGTGCGCGAGCATGGTGACGTACTGCGTCACCTCGTCGGTCGAACGACGTGACGCGGCGGTCACCATCGACTCGGCTTCCGCCTCCGGGTGTTCGGCCAGGCACCGGCGTGTCGTCGCCGCGAGCACCGCGTCCGGGCCGATTTCGACGAAGCGGCGGACCCCGGCGGTCACCAGGGCGTCCACGCCCGGCGCGAACCGCACACAACCGCGCAACTGCTCGACCCAGTATCCCGGGTCGGTCAGTTCGGCCTCGGCGAGCATGCCGGAGACATTCGACACCACCGCCACCGTCGGCGTCCGGTACGTCAGCCGCTGGGCGACGGCCCGGAATTCGGCCAGCATGGGATCCATCCGCGCGGAATGGAACGCATGGCTGACACGCAGCCGGGATGTCTTGACCCCCGCATCCGACAGCTGTCGCTCGACCCGATCGATGGCGTCCGCGTCACCGGAGATCACCACCGACGACGGGCCGTTGACCGCCGCTACCGACAGCGCGTCCCCGTGCGCGGCGGTGAGCTCGACGGCGCGCTCCTCGGTCACCGCGGCCGCG
>NZ_BDCK01000075.1 GCF_001613465.1 Nocardia niwae NBRC 108934 = DSM 45340
TCGGCGCGGTGTGAATCGCCAGGCGCAGGATGGTCATCCAAGGTTCGACGATGCCGCGATTTCCGCTTCGGCCCCTGCCGCGATCAGGCGGGCAGTCATGGCGATGACTTCCCGGCGCTCGCCGGTGTCATCATCGAGCAAAGCGGCGCGGACTGCCGCCGCGAAACCGACGTTCATCAGAACGAACGCCATCGCCTCGTGGCCATGGTCATTGCCGGGGCCGAGCACCCGGATCAGCAGGACTTTCAGCAGCGCGCGCAGGCGTGGTTCGAATTCCGGGAGACCACTCTCGTAGTAGGCCAGCCCTCCCGCCAACGCTCGCACCAGCCCGGTATTGGCCGCCAGTTCGTCGGTGATGGCGTCGAGGATGGTGACGGCCAGTTCCGAAACGGTTCTGCCGACGGAATCGGACACGCTGCGAATGAGGTGCCGTTCGATATCTTCCAGCAGCCTTTCCAGCAGTTCGTCCACCATGACCGCACGGTCGGTGAAGTATCGATAGACGGTATTGACGCTCACCCCGGCCTGGGCAGCGATCCGGTTGGTCGAGGTATTGGCGATCCCGTGTTCCCCGAACAGGCATGCGGCGGTATCGAGAATGTGCTCCCTGGTGGCCTTCGCGCGTTCCTGTGTCGGACGACGAATCGCCTTCTTCGGCGGGGTTACGTACTCGCTCCTGTCTGCCGGCCCGGGAGGCGGGGTTGTGCGACCTGACGGTGCGCCGATTGTTCCGCATCGACTGCGTCATACCGAATGCTGCGTGCGTTCGGATTCGATCCACGCCGCGACGGCACGCGCGGTGACGGTGAGGGCCTGTCTGCGTTGCTGATTGTCGATCTCGAGCACCGACGCGCGGAGCGCCGCCGCGATCCCGGTGTTGACCAGCACGATGCTCATGACGTCGTATTTGTGGTCGTCGCCCGGGCCGAGCAGTTGGATGACGAGCACCTTGGCGAACAGGCGCAGACGGAGTTCCAGATCGGGAATGCCTGTGTCATAGAACGAGACCCCAGCCGCGAGTGCGCGTATCAACGGAGCGTTGGCCACCAACTCGTCGGTGACAACTTCGAGGATGGACGCCACGAACTCCGCGGTGGTTTGCTCCGCGAGACCGAAAACACGTTCGGTGAAGCGTTGTTCGGCATCTTCGACCAGCCGATCGATCAGCTTGTCCACCATGACCGTGCGGTCGGAGAAGTAGCGATAGACAGTGCCGACGCTCACTCCGGCATCGGCGGCGATCCGGTTGGTCGAAGTGCCGGCGATCCCGTGTTCCCCGAACAGGCGTGCGGCACTGTCGAGAATAAGCTCACGGGTCGCCTTCGCACGTTCCGGTGTCGAACGACGGGCCCCGCTGTTCGGCGGCATAAGAAACTCCTGCCTGCTGTCGCTGGGAACGGCCATCGTCGCCAACCCTACGGTCCGTACCAGCGGGCGCGGCCCCGAATTCCGATACGCGGGACCTCGTCGAAAGGTGTGGCATGTGCGGATATTCGGATCAGCGACGGCTGTCAACACGCCTGTCAGCGTGTTACTCGCTACGAGATACCTTGCCCTGAATCCGGGAGTCGCTCGTTCCGCCGTACTCATCGTAGTGATAGGTCGCCGAAACCACCCGGCTACTGCCGTCCTCGCACTTCGGATCGCGCAGGCGAGTAAACGCGAACCCGGTGCCGGTACCAGGCCGAGACAGCAGCAATTCGGTTGCCGGCGGACCCGACCGAAATGGCATCTCGTCTCGGAACGAAATCGCGGTCGGCGGGGTTGTTTCGACGCTGCCCGTGCCGCTACGCAAGGTGACCAGGACCCCGAACATGTTGTCCGGCCCATCCTTCGGCGGATACCACTGTGTCGCGTCGCCCGCATAGACGGTCGTCTGTCCCTCGTCCGTCCAGTCCGACACTTTCCTGCCGCAATGGGGGTTGGTGACGAGCCCAGCCAGGACACCGGACGGGGTGCCGCTGCCCGCGATCAGCGGCGGAATCGTGACCACCGCACTGACGAGAATGGCAACTGCCAGCACTGCTCCGCCTCGCATCGAGGCGGCACGCGTCCGACCGGATCGGTTGCTATACAGGTGCACGAAGGCTGCCGTGAACGCTGCGGCAACTGCGAAGCACGCCGCGGCGACGCTCGTGTCGAGGCGTCCGGGTAGCTCCGGCTTGTAGTCGGACAAGTACAGTTCGGTTCCCACCCACTGAGCGAAAAAACTGGCAATCATTCCACCCGCGATGGTGCCGCCGGGCGCGAATCGGTATGGCAAAAGCCCGAAAAGGCCGGTGACGACCAGCACCGGGCTGATCACAAACAGGAACGGCCAATAGACCGTGAAGTTGGCGGCGAAGCGTCCACCCGCTTCGAGATCTGCTCCCGGCCCCGAGAACAGTCCCAGCCCGATCGCCAGCCACGCCGCGGCCAGTGCGCCGACGGCAATGACCTGCAATACGTAGGCGAGACGGTTCAAGCGATTCCGCGATGTATCCCGAGCAAACACGCGGTCACTATATCGACCAGTTATGTCCGATCAGGTGGCCAAGTGTGGAGAAACCATGCGGGCCCGGTAGGGACTCCGAAGTCGCGAAGCCTCAGCCTGTTCAGAGAACATCGCGAGTACAGAAGGATCGGCGGCGATCAGATGCGCCCAGCGCTGGCCACCAGCCTCGCCGATGGTGTTCGCCCCATGTCACGGGCGGCGCAGCGAAGGCAGGCCGTTCGGGTCGCAGCGCTCGCCGCGTTCGGCGGTATCGGCGATTCCAGGCCATGTC
>NZ_BDCK01000076.1 GCF_001613465.1 Nocardia niwae NBRC 108934 = DSM 45340
CACCGACAACATTCCCGGGGGCTCGAACGCCAATCCGGCGGACGTCTATCGCTACCTCATCTCGAAACACGGACTCACACCCGCGCAAGCCGCGGGGATCGTGGGCAATATTCAGGTCGAGTCGGGCTTCAAGACCAGCGCGTACAACTCGGGCGAAGGCGCTATCGGTCTTTGCCAATGGCGGGGTGGACGACGGCAGGCCCTCGAGCGATTCGCGGCAGCTCGCGGGAGGCCGGTCACCGACTGGAAAGTCCAAGTCGATTTCATGATGGCCGAGTTGCGCAGCAACGAATCCACCGCGTACGGATATCTCCGGGCCGCGCAGACGCCCGCCTACGCGGCGGCGGTCTTCGATCAGTACTACGAAAGAAGCTCCGGTGAGGCGAGAGGGCAGCGCATCGCCTACGCGAACAGCATTGCCTCGGCGATGCGCAACGTCGCCGTTTGACCTCGCCCGAGCCTTCGCCGGTCGGCTCGGTGCCCCTCTTGCACCGACGCGCCGCGCGGTTGTCCCACGGCCGCATGGCCGGACGTGGGTACCGGTATTCCCGTAAGCGGGAACAGCATGGGCGTGCGCGGGAGATACCTGCATTAAGCTGCGGATACGCTTCGGGACGAGTGCCGGGGAAGAGGCATTCCGAGTCGGGTGAGCCGACAGCCGGGCAAGGCGGCATGAGTTCACCGCATCGGCGCGGACTACCACATGGCTGCCGCGTCGGCTGCGAACTCCTCCGGCTCCAGCACGCACCGATCGTTCCGGCGATCGGCAGCGCGTACCGGGGATCCGGCGGAAGGTGAATCATGGCTGCCTCTGTGGTCACCGTGCGTAGTGTCCGCGCGCAGCGGGGGAGCTGATGGCTCCGACGGATCGCCCTGGCCCCGAGCGAGAATCCGATGATCCCGGTGATCCTCGCGACGTGCGTGCGAGCGCCGCTACCGCCACGCCGCACCGCCCCGCCAAGTCCGCGACGCGCGGCGCTTCCACCCCGATCCCGCGGCCGCAGCCGGGTGCGGCCGCCGCTGCGGCACCGGCCGGCGCGACGGCGCAGGGGCGCACCCAGAATGCGCCGTCCGCATCCGAGACGACCTCCCCGGCTTCGGGTTCCACCTCCGCTCCGCGCCCGGACGCGCTGGGCATGGCGGGCTCGTCCACGCCCATGGCGGCCGCGGCGATGGGCGCGTTGGCGGCCATCGCCGCCCAATACGGTGACGGTCCGCCGACTGCCGCGACGGGACAGCCGTACGCTCCGCCGGATCTCGACGCGGCGCGACCGAGCGGACCCGTCGTGTGGGACGGCGCGCTCGGTTCGCGGTACGCCGACAGCAACCTGAATCGAGCGCGCCACGGCGATGCGACACAGTCGATGAATGCCGAGCTGGAACGCATCCTCGGTGGCGCGGTCGACAACAGCACGCAGGGACGCGCCGCGATCGGCGCGATCATCGCCGAGGTGAATACCGCTCTGACCGCGCTCGGCAAGGTCCAGGATGCCAACGCGAGCAGGCAGTTGGTGATCTCCACGCTGGACAACGCCTTGCAACGGGCGGGAACCGTGCTCGGCCAAGGGCAGGCCGCCGCGGTGCTCACCGCGGACCGGGTGGCCGCCCTTGCCGACCGCTATCTGCGGGAGTCGCGTCCGGTCCAGCCGCGGCGGCCTCGCCGCACGGCGCACTCCGGCATGCATGGACCCAGCGGCGGTCCGCCACGCACGCGGCCGTCCGGGCAGCAGGGGCAATGGATCAACGAAGCCTTGCAGGTGTTGCGCCAGCACGGCTACGACACGCGCCAGATCGACCCGGCCGACATCGCGGCGATCATCCAGCACGAGTCCGGTGGCAACCCGAATGCCATCAATCTCTGGGACAGCAACGCCGCGGCCGGCATCCCGTCGAAAGGCCTGATGCAGACGATCGATCCGACGTTCAACGCGTATTCCGTTCCGGGACATCGTGATATCTGGAATCCGGTGGACAATATCGTCGCGGGTGTCCGGTACGCCATCGAACGTTACGGGTCGGTCAGCAATGTGCCGGGAATCGTGCAGATGCGCGGCGGCGGCTCGTACGTGGGATATTGACGCCGGTCGCCGGTCGGCTCCGGTGCAGTTGCTACGAACAGACGGCACACCGGATCAACTGATCACGCCCACCGCGCGGCCGCGTAACTGCTGGGCAGCCTCCGGTACTGGACATGGCCGCCGGTGTGGGGAGCCTCGACGCACATGCCGTTGCCGATGTACATGATGACGTGGCCCGGGTTGTTCGGCCCCTTGAACGAACTCGAGGGGAAAATGAGATCGCCGGGCTTGATGTCTCTGGGATTCACCTTGGGCAGGGTGCGGTATTGGTCGGCCGCGACTCGCGGAATCCGCACACCGGCGGCGGCCGCCGCATATTGCATCAGGCCCGAGCAGTCGAAAGCGTTCGGTCCTTCCGCGCCCCAGACGTAGGGATCGCCGAGCTGGGCGAGTGCCACCTGGATGGCTTTCGCCGCGG
>NZ_BDCK01000077.1 GCF_001613465.1 Nocardia niwae NBRC 108934 = DSM 45340
ACCTAGGTTGGTCGCAGGTCCTGCGTTGGGGATTCAGGTGGATTCTGGGCGTACCGGGTGAGTTACCCATGTTCGTACGAGATCAGTCGTCGCCCGGCCTCAGCTCGCCACGTCGTGCAGGGGTGTATCCACTCCGCCGACCGCGACCGTGGCCAACGTCTGGGCCGGGGTCCAGTAGATCCGGCCGTGCTCGAAGTCCTGGTAGGTACCGGTGTCCCACGGGATCTCGTCGGTCGCCGGCCAGCCCAGCGGGCCGTTCTCGGAACCCGAGCGATTCCAGCGGTCGCGGATCGCGCCGTGCACCCAGCAGACGGTGTCGCTCGGTTGCCGCCGGTAGAGGGCGCCGCCCTGGAAACCTTGCACCTCGCCCGCCGTCCGGCCGTCCGGACCGCGTACGAGGGCGCGATCGGTGATCGGGTAGCCGAGCGGACCGGCCTCCCAGCCCAATTCCTCGAACTTTCCCCACAGCGTCTCCGGGATGGCGTGCGCACCGGTGTCCGGATGCCAATAGATGTAGCCGTGCTCGAACTCGGCGAAGCGGCCCGCGCCGTCGGGCGTGGCGATCTCGCCCTGCGTGATCCGCGCACCCAGCCACGGATTCGCCGCCGCGCAGTCGTTGATCGCGTTCGGTTCCGGCTCGCCCGGCTCGCCGGTGGCGAAACCGCGCACGTCGTCGGCGAACACATCCCAGGGAAAATTCGGTCCCACATCGGTGTGCGTGCCGATGCCGAGGCACTCGGTGACGTACTTGTGGTCGGAGATTCCCTGCCGCCGCTGATAAGGCGGCGCGATGACATACGTGTCGAACCCGTATTTACGCGCGTCCTGCACCGCGAGCCAGGCCGCGATCCGGATGTCGTCACGGATGCGCAGCCAATCGTCCCGGCTCCACGCGACGCGGCTGCCCGCGAAGCAGAGGTTGATCGTGAACGAGTTCGCGTCCAGCACCGACCAGCTGGCCAGATCGGTGTCCACCACGTCGACCACCACGCGGTCGCGGACGGTGTAGTGGTAGCTCACCCCGTTCGCCGGGTTGTTGAGATAGTTGGCCAGGCTTTCGGCTGTTCCGTTGCCTTCCTGGGTGTGCAGCAGGAAGTTCTCGACGCGCGCCCCGTGACGGCTGGACGCGGAGTTCCCCATGCGGTCCAATTCGACGTATTCCGGCTTCTGCACGGCTCCCCCTGGATTCGACAGGGCCTTCGACCACTGGCCGTAGTCATCGGCGAGAACTTTGTCGACATCGACGACGACGCCGGCCACTCGGTCGCGATCGATGCGGATCTGATGGATGTGCGCGGCCGGATGGTCGCCGTTCATCGACGCATCGCCGGACCAGTTGTGTTGCCAGAACCAGGTGGCGACGCCGTCCTCGAGCGCCCAGTCGATGCACCGGGCATTGCCGTACATGCCGGTCCATTCCAACCCGACGACGGACGCCCAGCCCCGCAGAAACGGAGCGATGAGCGAATTCCACTCCGCCAGGCTCGGATTGGCGTCAACCGGGGCATACAGCGGACGGAAGCCGGGTCCGCCTGCCGCGAAGTGGTAATCGAGCGCGATCCGCGCATGACGCACGCCCGCGGCGTAACCACCTTTCCAGTCCGCCGTGTCCCCCTTGCCGTACTGGTAATTGGTCACTATCTCGAGCCCGATGGCGCGCAATCGGTCGCAATATTCCCGCCGCAGCGGCTTCGCACCGAAATTCGTGCCCGGACGGGAATCACTGAAGTAGCCGATGACGCCCGCGTATCCGGCGTCCTTGATCGCTTGCGGCTCGATGAGCGCGGCGGAGAAGTCGATCAACTCAGTCATCGCGCACCCCCTGGGTCGTACGAGCCCGCGCAACGGTCGGCAGCAACGCGTTGAATTCGTACATCTCAGTAACTTTCGGCAGATGGAGAACCCGACAGAGCTAGAGTCACCCGAATGTGCGCGAAGTATGCCCACATGTCTAGTTTGTAGCCCATCCGGTGTTTGCGCGTGACCTGATCCGGTTCATCACGAGACCCGTTTGCGCACACCAGACTACAAACGGACTCATAGCCGAAAACATGCTCGTCAGTCGGTAATCACATCTGCTGAATGTTCGCTATGAACCGCCATACTGGCCGGCCGCTTCATCGAGCCGTTCCCTACCGGACCGCGATAACGAATTTACCTGCCGCTGCGCGGAATTCAGGCTCAACGCATTACGATACCTTCACCGCAGCCGTCCCCGGCCCCAGAAATTCACCGCGACCACCCCGGCCTCAGCCGCATCGCGCACGTGGGCCGACTCGAACGGGCGGCGCTCCGACCATCTCGGCCCGGAACCCCGGCGACTCGGCCACCGAGCACCTCCCGAGCCTCTGGGGCGACCGAGCACCAGCCGACTTCAGGCCGCCGCGGTACCCCAACCGCATCCACCCGCCCGTGGCGCACCGAACCACGCGGCCTCGGACCAGC
>NZ_BDCK01000078.1 GCF_001613465.1 Nocardia niwae NBRC 108934 = DSM 45340
CCAGGGTGTCGGGGTGGTGGCCGTGGATCCGCTCGCGGCCGGCGAGGATCTGCTCGTACAGGCTGATCGCTTCTGCGACCCGCCCCGCCGAGTCGTAGGCGTAGGCGAGATTGTGGCGGGCGGTCAGGGTGTCGGGGTGGTGGGGGCCGAGGATCCGCTCGAAATGGTTGAGCAGGTGCTGGGTGAGGGGGATAGCGCGCTGCAGGTCCACGGCGGTGACCAGCTGTCTGGTCGCCCACGCAAGGACATTCAGGAATCTGATGACAAGAGAGAGTGGCTGCCGACGTCGCCGCAGCCACCCTGTGCGGGGCGCTGGTGTGGTGAAGTCGACCAGCTCTGCGCTGCGGAGGGCGTCGATCTGGTCGACCAGATGCGCACCCTCCACCCGCCGTGACCACGCCTCGCTGTGGTCGAACAGTCGCGGCTCGATCACCTCCAGGGCGTGTGTGAGAAGGCTGTTTGTGTTGCCGCGGTCGCGGGCGCGTTCGAGTAGCACGCGGGCGGTCAGCCGATGGGCGAGCAGGGTTTCGCTGGTGGTCGACCAGCTCAGCAGGGATCGCTGCACGCAGTGGGTGATCGCCGCGTCGACGAACTCGTTGCGCTTGGGATCCGGGTGCACGAGCAGGGACCGATCGACCCCGGAAGGCGCGAGCACGGCGAATAGCCCCAGCAGCCAGCCAACCACGGCGTCCCGACCCGGGTTGCCGGTAGGAGTTTCGGCAGCGTGGATGGCGAGCAGGATCGCCTGGTCTACGCTCCAGGGATATTGCTGGCCGTCATGGCGCTGCAGCGCCTGCGGCAGCGGCTGCGCATGCAGCTGCCGCAGATAGGTTCGGTAGGTCAGGCGGGGCCCGTAGGGTGGTGTGATCGTGGCAGCCGCGGCCGACAATGCCAATGGCAGGTACCCGAGTTCAGCGGCGAGTTCTTTCTCGCCGTCGGGGTCGCCGGTGATGCCGGTGGCCTCGCGCAGGTAGCGGTGCGCCTGGTCAGGGGTGTAGCCGGTTCCGGCATCGACGGTGACGGCGGCCAGCCCGATCATGGCCTGGTTGAGGGTGGTGATCACGACTCGCGTGCCGCCGTGGACCGGTAACAGTTCGCGTAACAGGTCGACGTGTTCGGCGTTGTCGAATACCAGCAGATGCCGGTCTTGGGTGGAGCCGAGGTAGTCACGCAGCAGACGGGCCGACTCGATGGTGTCCCCATCGGCGGCCGCGACACCGAGCCGGTCGGCGATCGCGGCCAGCCCGGTGTAAAGGGTTTCCGGGCTTTCGGCGTTGATCCAACCGACCAACCCCTCCCGGCGATCGAGCACGCGACGGGCATAGGCAGCAGCCAGGTGAGTTTTACCGGCCCCCCGCATCCCGGTGACCACGACCGCGACCCGGTCGGCGGCCAACCCCGCCTCGATTTCGTCGACCTGTTCACGCTCGACGAAATGCTGCGGCTTCCGCGGGATCAGTCCCGACACCCCCACAGCCACCCCAGCCAACGCAGACCGCACAGGCCCCACTGGACCGCCGCCCGGGTAATAGTGGTGGTTGCTCGTGACTCGGATGTCTCCGCCCGCAAAGACCTGCTGCATCGAGGCAGCCACAGCGGGCGCAGCGGTCTCTCGGGCCTTGCTCACGGGTGTGAGGCATCACCGCGGCCGGCGTCGATGTCTTTGAAATCCAAGTCGCCGCCGAAACGCCCCTTGCTCACTCTGACACCGGTACCCGGCGCACGAACCCCCTCGGCCCGCAAACCCCCTCCGGCCCTCACATCCCCCAGCTCGATGCCACTAGCTGGTTCCGGCGCCACAGGTGAGGACTGAGCGCGCTGCATCCACAGCGACGTTGCGAACACACCCACCGTCAATACCGCGACTGCCAGCCACATCCACACCGAACGACCGCCGCCGGTCGCGTAGTTCACCGCCACCGCCAGCCCTGTCGACAGCACCGCAGTAGCCGCCGTGGGAACCACCACCCGCCTCACCGCCTGCCCTGAAGCCACGGCACCCCCTCTATCCGAAGACAATCCGAATTCTCAGTCAGCCACCGATCCTCACAGCCTCACGCCACAAAAACCAGCCGACATACACACCGCCACCCACCAGCACCCACCCGTTGACAAACCGAAGCGGCACAACCTCTTCCGCACCCGGGGGCACATCACCTACCCAGGTGTTGCCCGACAACCCGGAAACCTACTCTCCCCGCCGCGACGGCCCGGCCAGGTCACCGAGACCCGAACACCCGCCGATTCGCCCGATAACCGTAGTTATCAGGCAATACCTCGTCTACGGCACCCGGGGTGGGGACTGTGGATTT
>NZ_BDCK01000079.1 GCF_001613465.1 Nocardia niwae NBRC 108934 = DSM 45340
TCGACAACCGTCGAAGGCTTCGGCCATTTATCGCGTGAAACTGTGTTTTGCAGCAAACTTGCAGGGAATACCTAGAGTACGTGCCGTGCGGCCAGGCACTATGGATGGCGTTGCCATTCCCGCGCGGACAACGGAGGTACGCATGATCGTCGCGACGACGCCGGCCGGCTCGGCGCCGCTCGACCCCACCGCTTCCCGGCAATCGCGCTGGCGGCATCTGAGGTTGCCCGCGACGGCCGTGTACCTGTCCGGTCTGATCATCGTCTCGGCGATCTTCTCGGTGCTGAGCGACTCCGCCCAGACCAGGTTGGTCCTGCACGCCAGCACCAACCTGCACAACCTGCTGAGCGGCCGCATCGGGACGCTGCTGGCCAGCGCCTTCGTGATCGGCGACGTGGTGGGGTCGTGGGTCATCATTCCGCTGCTCGCCTGTCTGCTCGCCCTCGCCGAACTGCGCTTCGGTGCGCTGCGGGCGGTGCGCGTCTTCCTGGCCGGTCACATCGGCGCCACCCTGCTGGTCGCGGCGGGCCTGTGGATCGGTGTGCAGGCCGGGTGGGTGCCGGCGAGCATCCGCTGGGCCGAGGACGTCGGCGTGAGCTACGGCGCCATGGCGCTCATCGGCGCGCTGGTGGCGGCGGTGCCGCACCGGTGGCGCATCGCCTGGGCGACGCTGTGGTTCATCGTCGCGGTCGAAGGCGTGCTGATCGAGCAGACGTTCACCCACGTGGGGCATCTGGTGGCGTTCACCATCGGGACCGCGGTCGGATTTCTCATGACCGCCAGGACCACCACCGCCGTGCACCGGCTCACCCGGCTCGAAAGCGCCCTGCTCGCGGCGAGCGCGATTCTCGCCGCGACTCTGCTCATGGGCTGACCGCAGCCGCCGCGAGCCGCTCGCCTACAGTGCTTGGGTGCGCCTAGTGATTGCTCGCTGTCAGGTCGACTACGTGGGGCGACTCACCGCCCATCTGCCGATGGCCCGCAGACTACTGCTGATGAAAGCGGACGGCTCGGTGCTCGTGCACTCCGACGGCGGTTCGTACAAGCCGCTGAACTGGATGAGCCCGCCGTGCTGGTTGGAGGAGCGCAACGGTGACGCGCAGCTCCCGGACGGCGCGAAAGCGCTTTGGGTGGTCACCAACAAAGCCGGCGAGGAACTCCGCATCACCGTCGAGGACATCGAGCACGATTCCTTCCACGAGCTCGGGGTCGACCCGGGCCTGGTGAAAGACGGGGTGGAGGCTCATCTCCAAGAGCTGCTGGCCGAGCACGTGCACACGCTCGGGGCCGGTTTCACGCTCATCCGCCGCGAGTACATGACCGCGATCGGCCCGGTGGACCTGCTGTGCCGGGATGCTGACGGCGGCACCGTCGCGGTGGAGATCAAACGGCGCGGTGAGATCGACGGCGTCGAACAACTCACCCGCTACCTCGAGCTGCTGAACCGGGATCCGTTGCTCGCACCGGTCGCGGGCGTTTTCGCCGCCCAGCAGATCAAGCCGCAGGCGCGCACGCTCGCCGAGGATCGCGGCATCCGCTGCCTCACACTCGATTACGACGCCCTACGCGGCACGGAGAGCAACGAATTCCGCCTGTTCTGATTACCGGGGGTCTGCGGGGCGTGCGTGCGCGGGTAATAGGCTTGTCGCATGCCCCGCCGGAAACCGCGTTCGGATCGCCACGCTGATCGCTCGCAGGCGGGCGGCGCGCCACTCGGAGGTGTCTTCGGACGCACCGAGCCGGGTCCCGACGGGGACGAGGCGTACGTGGTTCGCACCATCCCGGGCAGCCGGGCGATCAAGACCTATCGCTGCCCCGGCTGCGATCATGAGATTCCACCCGGAGTCGCTCACATCGTCGCTTGGCCGGCCTATGGCGGGGAGGACGATCGCAGGCATTGGCATCGTGGGTGCTGGAACGGCCGTCAGACCCGCCGGATCACTCGCCGGTGGTCCTGACAC
>NZ_BDCK01000080.1 GCF_001613465.1 Nocardia niwae NBRC 108934 = DSM 45340
GGCGGTGGTGAGTACGCAGACCGGGTTGGCGTCTTCGAGCATGAATTCCAGTCGCTGCACGGGGTAGCTGGTATCGATCGGCAGGTACGCCGCGCCCGCGATCAGCACACCGAGCAGGGCCACGGGCAGTTCCTCGGTGCGCGGCATCGCGACCGCTACCACCGATTCCGGGCCCGCGCCGTGGGCGATCAACGCGCGCGCGACCTGGTTGGCGCGGCGATGCAACTCATCGAAGGTCAAGCTGACCTCGCCGTAGCGGATCGCGACCGCCTCGGGCCGGTTACGGGCCTGGGTGGTGATGACATCGACCAACGTCACCTCCGGCACGAGCGCGCCGGGAGTGGACCATTCGTGCAGCACCAGCTCCCGCTCACCGGGGGCCAGCACATCGATATCACCCACCACCACCGAGGCGTCCGCGGCGATGGCGGCCAGGATCCGGGTGAACCGGTCGGCGAAATCACGCACCGTCGCGGCGTCGAACAGATCGGTGGCATAGGTGAACGCCGCCGACAACCCGCCCGCCCCGCCGTGGCGGTCGAGGTTCTCCGCCACCGCCAACTGCAGATCGAACTTCGCCAGCCCCACCGCCAGATCCAGCCCCGACACCGACAACCCCGGCAACGCCAACTCCGGCACCGTCAGGTTCTGGAAGGTCAACATCACCTGGAACAACGGATGCCGCGCCGGGGAACGCGGCGGATCCAGCACCTCCACCAACCGTTCGAACGGCACATCCGCATGCCCGAACGCCGCCACATCCACCGACCGCACCCCCGCCAGCAACTGCGTGAACCGCGCGCCGGGATCGATGTCGGTGCGCAACACCAGCGTGTTGACGAACATCCCGATCAGATCGTCCAACGCCGCCTCACCACGCCCGGCCACCGGCGTGCCCACCGCGACATCCCGGGAGCCCGACAACCGCGCCAGCAACACCGCCAACGCCGCGTGCACCACCATGAACACCGTCGCGTTGTGTTCCTGCGCCAGCCGGCTCAACCCCGCATGCACCCCGGCGTCGATCTCGAAACCCAGCGTCGCCCCGTGATACGACGACACCGCGGGCCGCGCCCGATCCGCGGGCAGATCCACCTGCTCGGGCAGCCCCGCCAACACCTCACGCCAATACCCCACCTGCGCCGCCAGCACCGACGCCGGATCGGACTCATCCCCCAGAATCTCCCGCTGCCACAACGTGTAATCCGCGTACTGCACCTCCAACGCCGGCCACTGCGGCGCCCCGCCCC
>NZ_BDCK01000081.1 GCF_001613465.1 Nocardia niwae NBRC 108934 = DSM 45340
GGATAGACCGTGCGCAATACCTCGTGGCGCGCCACCACATCCGCTACCGCGGCCCGCAACGCCGCCACATCCAACGCACCGCTCAACCGCACCGCGACCGGAATATTGTTCACCGCGCTGCCCGGATCGAACCGGTTCAAAAACCACATCCGCTGCTGGGCATACGACAACGGCACCCGCTCCGGCCGCGGCCACGCCCGCAACGCCTGCCCCGCCGCCGACCCCGCATGCGCCTCCACCCGCGCCGCCAACCCCGCCACCGTCGTCGCCTCGAACAACAACTGCACCGGCACCCGCACATCCAACGCCGCACCGATCCGCGCCGCCGCCTGCGCCGCCAACAACGAATTCCCACCCAACTCGAAGAAATCGTCATCCGCACCGACGCGGCCGTCCTCCTCCGGCACCAGCAACGCCGCGAACACCCCCGCCACGATCTCCTCCACCGGAGTCGACGGCGCACGAAACGCCCGCGCAGCGAACACCGGCTCCGGCAACGCCGCCCGATCCAACTTCCCCACCGGCGTCAACGGGATCTCATCCAACA
>NZ_BDCK01000082.1 GCF_001613465.1 Nocardia niwae NBRC 108934 = DSM 45340
GATCGGTTCGCGCGCGTTCTCGCCGCGATAGTCGCCGACCCCGCCATCCCGGTCGGGGACATCGACATTCTCGCGGACACCGAGCGCACCGACGTGCTCACCGCCTGGAACGACACCACCCACCCGGTGGAGCCCGCCACCCTGGGATCGCTGCTCCGGCGGACCGTCGCTGCTGCGCCGGGAGCGGTCGCGCTGGTCGCGGACCTGCCCGGCGGCGAACGCGCCGAGCTGAGCTACGCGGAACTGGCCGCTCGGGTGAACCGCCTCGCCCGGTACCTGATCTCGGTGGGTGTCGGCCCCGAGACCCGGGTCGCGCTCGCGTTCCGCCGATCGGTGGATCTGGTCGTGGCGATGTACGCGGTGGCCGAGGCCGGAGGGGCGTACGTACCGATCGACCCCGACCAAGCCGCCGAGCGGACCGACTACATCCTCTCCGTTGCCGCCCCCGTGTGCGTATTGAGCAATGCGGAGTCGGACTTCGATACCGATGTCGCGCCGGTGGTGCGGCTCGAAGACCTCGAACTGACCGCGGTCGCGAGCGTGCCGCTCAGTGATTCCGAGCGGGTCGCCACCCTGCGGCCGGAGAACACGGCATATGTGATCTTCACATCGGGCTCGACGGGCCGCCCGAAGGGCGTGGCCGTCTCGCACGCGGCGATCGTCAACCAATTGCTGTGGAAAGCGGCCGAATTCGAGCTGGCACAAGATGACTCGGTGCTGCTGAAGACGGCGGCGACGTTCGACTTGTCGGTGTGGGAGTTCTGGTCCGCCGCCGTGTGTGGTGGTCGTCTGGTGATCGCTTCGCCGGATGGTCATCGGGATCCGGCGTATCTGACCGACCTCATGGCGCGCGAGTCCGTCACCACGCTGCACGCGGTGCCGTCGATGCTGGACGCGTTGCCTGCGCACCGGCCGTACCCGGACACGGTGGACTGGTCGCCACGGCGGGTGTTGGCGATTGGTGAGGCGTTGCCGGGTTCGGTGGCGCAGCGGTTCTTGCGGGAGAATCCGCGTACGGAACTGTTCAATCTTTATGGTCCGACTGAGGCGGCGGTGTCGGTCACTTGTCATCGGGTCGGTGATGGTGATCGGCTTTCGGTGTCGATTGGTGCGCCGGAGTGGAATTGCCGGGTGTTTGTGCTGGATGGGCGTTTGCGTCCGGTTCCGGTGGGTGTTTCGGGTGAGTTGTATCTGGCGGGTGCGCAGTTGGCGCGTGGGTATTTCGGTCGCGCGGATTTGACGGCGGATCGGTTCGTGGCGAATCCGTTCGAGCCGGGTGAGCGGATGTATCGCACGGGTGACTTGGTCGCGTGGAACGGTAACGGCGAACTGGAATATCGCGGTCGTACGGATTTCCAGGTGAAGATTCGTGGTTTCCGTATCGAACTGGGTGAGATCGAGGCGGCGTTGTTGGCGTTGCCGGGGG
>NZ_BDCK01000083.1 GCF_001613465.1 Nocardia niwae NBRC 108934 = DSM 45340
CCTCCGGCAACGCCAACAACGCCGCCTCGATCTCACCCAGTTCGATACGGAAACCACGAATCTTCACCTGGAAATCCGTACGACCCCGGTACTCCAACTCACCGCTGCTGCTCCACGCGACCAAGTCACCCGTGCGATACATCCGCGCACCCGGCTCGAACGGATTCGCCACGAACCGATCGGCGGTCAGGTCCGCACGACCAAAGTAGCCGCGCGCCAGCTGCGCACCCGCCAGATACAACTCACCCGAAACACCCACCGGAACCGGACGCAAACGCCCATCCAGCACAAACACCCGGCAATTCCACTCCGGCGCACCAATCGACACCGAAAGCCGATCACCATCACCGACCCGATGACAAGTGACCGACACCGCCGCCTCAGTCGGACCATAAAGATTGAACAGTTCCGTACGCGGATTCTCCCGCAAGAACCGCTGCGCCACCGAACCCGGCAACGCCTCACCAATCGCCAACACCCGCCACAGCGAGTCCGGCATACCAGCCGTCAACAGCGCATCCAGCATCGAGGGAACCACGTGCAGCGTGGTAACCCATTCCTGGGCCATCAACTCGTTCAGATACGCCGGATCCCGGTGACCATCCGGCGAAGCGATCACCAGACGACCACCACACACGGCGGCGGACC
>NZ_BDCK01000084.1 GCF_001613465.1 Nocardia niwae NBRC 108934 = DSM 45340
AAATCCACAGTCCCGATCTCCCCCTCCACGTGGAGAGGGAAGCGCTGCGTAGTGGCATTCAACTCTGCCAGTGACCCGCCAAGCTCAGGAACTGTCAGCGCTCTTCGAAAATCGGGGGACTGTGGATTGCTCCTCTGTCAAGCAGCGGTAGGAGTTTCGGCTGATCGGTGGTCCAGGTCGGCGATCATGGCGTGGTAGACGACGTCGGATAGCCTGCGTTTGAGGATCCGCAGCGCTTCCATGCCGCCGTCGCCTTTGGCCTTGCGTTTGGCCAGCAGCGCTCGTGCGCCCGGGTGGCAGCGTGCCTGCGTGAGAGCGATGCGATGCAGCGCGGCGTTGAGTTGGCGGTTCCCGGTGCGGGACAGACGGTGGCGCGCTCGGTTGGACGACCAGACCGGCAGCGGTGCGCTGCCGTTGTGACGGGCGAAGGCGTCCTTGGATCGGAACCTGTCGACGCCGGCGGTCTCCCCGATGATCTTCGCCGCGGTCAAGGCCGCGCATCCGACGATGGCCAGCAGTGACGGCGCGATCTGTTGGACTCGTTCGCCGATCTCGCCAGCCAGCTCATCGATCTCGACGGTCAGCCGTCGGCAGTGGTGGATCAGGGTCATCGCCAGGCGGGCGACGAACTCGTCGAACTGGGCCAAGTGGGCTGCGACGCGGTCGTAGGCGCTGGCGCGTTCGAGCTTGCCCGGCGGCAGCCAGCCCGGATCCAGCTCGTGCAGGTGCCAGCGCAGCCGTGCGATTACCCGGGTGCGCTCGGCAACGAGGTCTTCTCGGTGGTCGACCAGCAGTCGGAGCTCGCGTTCGACTCCATCGAGCCGGGCCACCGGCAGGTCGGGTTCGCGCAACGCAGCCCGGGCGATGGCTAACGCGTCGATCGGGTCGGACTTGCCGTAGGTGCGCGCAGAATCCCGGGCGTGAGCCATCAGTTTCGGTGGAACCCGGACCACGCGCTCTCCAGCTGCGATCAGGTCGCTTTCCAGGCGCCGGGTCATATTCCGGCAGTCTTCCAGCGCCCATAACCGTTCCGGGTCGGGCTGTGCCCGCGCCCATTTCAGCAGTGCCAGATGATCAGTGCTGGTTGTTCCGACGGTTTTGGTGGACAGTTTCCGGCCGAGCTCGTCAGCGGAGACTGCGGTGTGGGTGCGCTTGTGCGCGTCGATCCCGATGACCATCATTGCTGCGTCTCAACCTCTTCTCGATCGCGGTGTGGCACGGACCGGTCGGAAGGCACTCCCCAGTCAGGGCGATGCCACGCTCCTCTCAAGCCATCCCGGCCGGTCCCGGATGTCGGCCGGCCGCAGAATCCACAACAGCCACGCAAGCGGGAATTTAACGGTCGAGCGAACCGGCCGACCCCGTGATCGTGACACTGGATCTAAGGGTGTTTCCGGCCTGATTCGCTGACC
>NZ_BDCK01000085.1 GCF_001613465.1 Nocardia niwae NBRC 108934 = DSM 45340
GCCGAGCTGGACTCACTGCCCGCGGGCAATATTCCGGCGCTGTTGCTGGAGGAGACCACCGGCTACGACGACGCGCGGGTCCGCAATCGCGAACGTGTCACGCCGCTGCGCCCGGACAACCTGGCGTATGTCATCTACACCTCCGGCTCCACCGGTGTGCCCAAGGGCGTCGGCGTCGCGCACCGCAATGTGGTCGAGCTGTTCGCCAACACCCAATTGCTGTTCGAGTTCGACGAAACCGATGTGTGGACGTTGTTCCACTCCTTCGCCTTCGACTTCTCGGTGTGGGAACTGTGGTGCGCGCTGGCCAACGGCGGCAGCGTCGTCGTGGTCGACTACCTCACTTCCCGTTCCCCGGAGCAGTTCCGCGAACTGCTGGTCCGCGAACAAGTCACCGTGCTCAACCAGACCCCTTCGGCGTTCTACCAGCTCGCCGAGGCCGACCGCGCCGCACACCACGAGCAGGGCGAGCTCGCCCTGCGCTACATCGTCTTCGGTGGCGAGGCATTGGATCTGCGTCAGCTGCAGCGCTGGTACGAGCGCCACCCGGTGGACGCGCCCTGGCTGGTGAACATGTACGGCATCACCGAGACCACGGTGCACGTGTCGTTCCTGTCGCTGGACGAGCAGATGGTCGACAACGC
>NZ_BDCK01000086.1 GCF_001613465.1 Nocardia niwae NBRC 108934 = DSM 45340
CCGGTGGGTCGGGTTCGGTGGTCAGGCCACCCTCGAGTACGCCGGACGTGGCGACCAGCAGGTCCAGTTGCGGGGATTCCGCATCGAACTCGGCGAGATCGAAGCGGCGCTGCTGCGCTGCCCGGGCGTGAGTCAGGCGGTGGTGCTGGTCCGCGAGGACGAGCATGCCGGTGACCGTCTGATCGGGTATGTGGTGGCCGACGCCGGGGCGAGCATGGATCCGTCGGTGCTGCGGGCGCAGGTGTCGGAGTTCCTGACCGGCTACATGGTCCCGGACGCGATCGTGGTGCTGGACGCGCTGCCGCTGACCCCGAACGGGAAGCTGGACCGCCGCGCGCTGCCCGCGCCGGAGTTCGTGTCCGCGACGGTGTTCCGTGCGCCGAGTTCGCCGGTGGAGCAGGCTGTGGCGGAAGTGTTCGCCGGGTTGCTGGGCGCCGCCGAGGTCGGCCTGGACGACGACTTCTTCGCGTTGGGTGGTAATTCGCTGCTGGCCACGCGGGT
>NZ_BDCK01000087.1 GCF_001613465.1 Nocardia niwae NBRC 108934 = DSM 45340
GCCCGCGTGGCCAGCAGCGAGTTACCACCCAACGCGAAGAAGTCGTCGTCCAGGCCGACTTCGGCGGCGCCCAGCAACCCGGCGAACACTTCCGCCACCGCCTGCTCCACCGGCGAACTCGGCGCACGGTAGACGACCGCGCTCACGACTTCTGGTGCGGGGAGCGCGCGGCGGTCGAGTTTCCCGTTGGGGGTCAGCGGCAGTGCGTTCAGCACGACGACGGCGTCGGGGACCATGTAGCCGGTGAGGAACTGCGCGACCTGCGCGCGGATCTCGGCCGGGTCGACGGGGTCGGCGTTGTCCGCCACCACGTACCCGATCAGGCGTTGACCGGTGTGCTCGTCGTCGCGGACCAGCGCGACCGCCTGCCCGACCCCCGCACAGGTCAGCAGCGCCGCCTCGATCTCGCCGAGTTCGATGCGGAATCCCCGCAACTGGACCTGCTGGTCGCCACGCCCGGCGTACTCGAGCACACCGTCCTGCCCGGCGCGCGCACGCCACCG
>NZ_BDCK01000088.1 GCF_001613465.1 Nocardia niwae NBRC 108934 = DSM 45340
GGGCTGCTGCGCGTCCTGCGAGGTCAGCGGCAGGAAGGACACGTGCACCGTGGTCTCGGTGATGCCGTACATGTTCACCAGCCGCGTCCGATCACCGTGGCGGTCATACCAGCGGCCCAGCTTGCGCAGATCCAGGGCCTCCCCACCGAAGATCACATATCGCAACGCCAGCTCGCCCGCGCTCGCCGCCCGGTCGGCCTCCACCAGCTGATAGAACGCCGAGGGAGTCTGATTCAGCACGCTCACTCGTTCTCGGATCAGCAACTCCCGCAATTGCTCCGGGGAACGCGAGGTCAGGTAGTCGACCACGACCACGCTGCCGCCGTTGGCCAGCGCGCACCACAGTTCCCACACCGAGAAGTCGAAGGCGAAGGAGTGGAACAACGTCCACACATCGGTCTCGTCGAACCCGAACAACGGCTGGGTATTGGTCAGCAACTCCAGCACATTGCGGTGGACGACCCCCACACCCTTCGGGACACCGGTGGAGCCGGAGGTGTAGATGACATACGCCAGGTTGTCCGCACGCAACCGTCCCACCCGATCGGCATCACCGACCGGCGTATCCGCGTAACTGTCCGCCTCGGCCAGCAACACCACCGGCAGCGCGCCCGACGGCACCGACTCCCGCTGCTCC
>NZ_BDCK01000089.1 GCF_001613465.1 Nocardia niwae NBRC 108934 = DSM 45340
TCGACGAGGGTGGAGGTGTCGCCGAGTTCGCGTCCTTCGGCGATGTCGCGCAGGAGGCGGCGCATGATTTTGCCGCTGCGGGTTTTGGGGAGTTCGGGGACGATGTGGATTTCGCGGGGTTTGGCGATGGGGCTGATTTCGCGGGCGACTTCGGTTTTGAGGTCGTCGATGAGGGTGTCGGTGGGGTGGGCTTCGGCGGTGAGGATGACGAAGGCGACGATGCCTTGGCCGGTGGTGGGGTCGGTGGCGCCGACGACGGCGGCTTCGGCGACGGTGTGGTGTCCGACGAGGGCGGATTCGACTTCGGCGGTGGAGATTCGGTGGCCGGAGACGTTCATGACGTCGTCGACGCGGCCGAGGACCCACAGGTCGCCGTCGGTGTCGAGTTTGGCGCCGTCGCCGGCGAAGTACCAGCCTTGTTCGGCGAAGCGTTCCCAGTAGGTGGCTTTGTAGCGTTCGGGGTCGCCCCAGATGCCGCGCAGCATGGACGGCCAGGGCTGGTCGAGCACGAGGTAGCCGTTGGCTTCGGTTTCGCCGCGTTGAACGGGTTTGCCTTCTTCGTCGACGACTTGGGCCGAGATGCCGGGTAGCGGGGTCATGGCGGCGCCGGGTTTGGTGGCGGTGACGCCGGGCAGCGGGGAGATCATGATGGCGCCGGTCTCGGTCTGCCACCAGGTGTCCACGATCGGGGTGCGGTTACCGCCGATGACCTCTCGGTACCAGCGCCAGGCTTCGGGGTTGATGGGCTCGCCGACCGAGCCGAGTACCCGGATGCTGGACAGGTCGTGGGCGGCGGGTATCTGTCTGCCCCACTTCATGAAGGTGCGCACCAGGGTGGGGGCGGTGTAGTAGATGGTGACGCCGTACTTCTCGATGATCTCGAAATGCCGGTGCTCGGTGGGCGAGTTGGGGGTGCCTTCGTAGACGACTTGGGTGGTGCGGTTGGCGAGGGGGCCGTAGACGATGTAGCTGTGTCCGGTGACCCAGCCGATGTCGGCGGTGCACCAGTAGACGTCTTGTGCGGGTTTGTGGTCGAAGACGTTGTGGTGGGTGTAGGCGGTTTGGGTGAGGTAGCCGCCGGTGGTGTGCAGGATGCCTTTGGGTTTTCCGGTGGTGCCGGAGGTGTAGAGGATGAACAGGGGGTGTTCGGCGTCGAAGGGTTGGGCTTCGTGGGTGGGTGATGCGGTGGTGACGGTGTCGTGCCACCATCGGTCGCGGCCTTCGGTCCAGGGGACTTCGATGCCGGTGCGGCGGACGACCAGAACGTGCTCGACG
>NZ_BDCK01000090.1 GCF_001613465.1 Nocardia niwae NBRC 108934 = DSM 45340
GGGACTGCCCCCGGTTTGGTTGATTCCTGACCTGTGAGGATTTCTCCTCGCTGGAAGGATGTTCGCCATGCCGAAGCCGTATCCCGAAGAGTTCCGACGCGACGTAGTCGCGGTCGCCCGGAAGGGCGAGATCTCGTTGACTCAGATCGCGAAGGACTTCGGGATCTCGCAGAGTTGCGTGAAGAACTGGCTCAAACAAGCCGACATCGAAGACGGGCATCGGCCCGGCACTACCCGTGATGAGTCCGCTGAGTTGCGCGAAGCGCGTAAACGGATCCGCCAGTTGGAACAAGAAGCCGAGGTCATGCGCCGCGCGGTCGCCTATTTCTCGCGTGACGTCAACCCAAAATGAGCTACCCGCTGGTCCTCGACCTGGCCGCTGACGGGATCCCCGTCGCGGTGACCTGCCGGGTACTCGGCTTCTCCACCCAAGCGTTCTATCAATGGAAACAAAGCCCTGTCTCGCAACGGGATTGGGACGACGCCCATTTGATCAACGCCGCACTCGACATCCACGCCGACGACCCGGCTTTCGGCTACCGATTCATCGCCGACGAACTACCGGCCCGCGGCATCCGCGCCGGCGAGAACCGGGTCGCCAGACTGTGTTCAGCGCAGCGGATCTGGAGCGTGTTCGCCAAGAAACGCGGGCTCAACCGCAAGGCCGGTCCGCCCGTCCACGACGACCTCATCGGGCGCAACTTCAGCGCCACCCGCCCGAACGCGACGTGGTTGACAGACATCACCGAACACGCCACCAGTGAAGGGAAGCTGTATCTGTGCGCTGTCAAGGACGTGTTCTCCAACCGGATCGTAGGGTACTCGATCGATTCACGGATGAAGGCGTCGCTGGCGGTATCGGCGTTGAACCATGCCGTTTCTCTTCGATCACCAGCCGCGACGATTGTCCACTCGGACAGGGGCAGTCAATTTCGCTCACGGAAGTTCGTTAATGCGTTGTCGGTCAATGGTTTACGAGGCTCGATGGGCAGGGTTGGGGCGTGTGGAGACAACGCGGCGATGGAGTCGTTCTTCGCGTTGCTGCAGAAAAACGTCCTAGACCGCAAACGGTGGGCGACCCGCGACGAGCTCCGCCTGGCGATCGTGGTCTGGATCGAGAAGACCTACCATCGCACCCGCCGGCAACGCCGACTCGGCCGGCTCACCCCGATCGAGTTTGAGACAATAAACCGGCCCGCACTCGCGGCCTGAAAGACCAAACCCGCGAGTCAACCAAACTCGGGGCAGTCCCC
>NZ_BDCK01000091.1 GCF_001613465.1 Nocardia niwae NBRC 108934 = DSM 45340
TTGACGGGACCCCGGTGATCGGTCCACGGGCTGTGAGAGCCGGTCATTGATGTGTGCAGATGGCAGCGTATCCGGCCGGGGTGCGATATCCCAGGGCCGAATGCCGCCGCCGTAGGTTGTAGTCGGTTTTCCAATCGGTGATCACGACCCGGGCCTGGGTCAGCGACCAAAAGCTGTTGATGTTGAGGCATTCGTCGCGAAGACGTCCGTTAAACGACTCGATATAGCCGTTGCGCCAGGGCTGACCAGGTGGGATGAACGCCAGCCCGACACGTTCACCAGCCCAATCGGCCATCGCCGAGCACGCCAGCTCCGGTCCGTTGTCACAGCGCAGCACCGCCGGATAGCCTCGTTCGGCCGCAATGCGGTCCAGTTCGTCGATCAGCCGATCGGCGGTGATCGAGCGCTCCACCAGCCCGCCCAGGCATTCACGGGTGTGCTCGTCGACGATGGACACGATCTTCACCGGTCGGCCGTCGGTCGTGGCGTCGAACTGGAAATCGGTCGCCCACACCTGATTCGGCGCGTCCGCGGTCACCTCGGTGACAGTGCAGGCACCGAGGCGTTTGCGGCGCCGCCGGACCGGTACTCGTAGCTCTTCGGCCCGCCACAGGCGCTGAATCTTCTTGTGGTTCACCGCCCATCCCTCGGCGCGGGCATCGTGGTAGGCGCGGCGGAATCCTTGCCGTGGATGGGTTTTCGCCCACTGCCGCAACCATTCCCGCAACCCGGAGTCTGGGTCGGTGCCCCGCTGGTCGGCTGGTGGACGGCGCTGGGTACTGCGATGCTGCCCGGTCACCCGGCACGCGGCGCGTTGACTCATCCCGAACAGTCGTTGCAGGTGAGCGACCGCCGCACGCCGGCGTTCCGGGTCTAGAAGTTTCCCTTCGCGATCTCCTTCAAGGCCGCTTTCTCCAGCTCTGCTTCGGCGAGCAACCGTTTGAGCACAGTGTTCTCGCGTTCGAGTTCCTTGAGCTTCTTCGCATCATCGGCCTTCAGGCCGCCGAACTGGTTACGCCACCGGTAATAGGTGGCCTCGGTGACCTGCAGGACCCGGCACACCTCGGCCACGTCCTTGCCCTCGGCCAGCAGCCGATCGGCCTCAGTCAGCTTCCGCACCACCTGCTCAGGGGTGTGTCGTTTACGCGTCGCCATGATCGTTGTCGAGCCTTCCCGCCCAAATCTCGGGCATTCAGACTCTCACAAACCCCGGACCGAACCAGAGGGGTCAGGTCAAC
>NZ_BDCK01000092.1 GCF_001613465.1 Nocardia niwae NBRC 108934 = DSM 45340
GTTCTGTCCTGTGAGGTTGGGGACGCGGCTGGCTGGTGGGTGTCCGCCGAGTGCGGTGTGGTTGCGGTGGTGGTTGTAGGTGTGGAGCCAGTGGGTGAATTCTTGGCAGCGTTCGGTGTCGCTGCGGTAGGTGCGCGCGTAGGCCCATTCGTCGGCCAGGGTGCGGTGGAAGCGTTCGACCTTGCCGTTGGTTTGCGGCCGGTACGGGCGGGTGCGTTGGTGTGCCACCTCACCGAGCGCGTCGGCGAAGGCGCGTGACCGGTAGCAGGAACCGTTGTCGGACAACACTTTCCGTACGGTGATGCCGTTGGCGGTGAACCAGGCGTTCGCGCGGGTCCAGAACGCCGCGGCGGTGTCTTTGCGTTCGTCACCCAGCAGTTCGCTGTAAGCCAGCCGGGAGTGATCGTCCAGGGCGGTGTGCAGGTAGTGGTAGCCGATCACGGGATGCTGGTTGCGTCGTCGGCGGGTATGGGCGCGGGCGTTGCGGGCGCCGGTCGCACGGCCGACCGCGCGCCAGCCACCACCGTCGGGGATCTTTCCGAGTTTCTTCACATCCACGTGCACCAGATCTCCCGGTGCGGGGTGTTCGTAGCGGCGCACCACTCGCCCGGTGGCCCGATCCAGCCACCGCAGGCGCGCCAGCTGGTAGCGGGTCAGCACCCGGTGCACCGTCGAGGGGTGCAGGCCGAGCAGGTAGCCGATGCGGGCCGGGCCCCATCTGCGCAGGACTCGTAGTTTGATGATGCGGCGTTCGGTGCGTGTCGGGACCCGGCGCGGACTGCGGTGCGGGCGGCTGGACCGGTCGGTCATCGCGGCGGCGCCGCCCGCCCGGTATCGCTCAGCCCACCGTTTGGCGGTCGTGGCCGAGACCTGGAACCGTTCGGCCGCCCGCCGCAGCGGCCAACCGTCATCGACGACACAACGAGCAAGCCGCAACCGGCCCAGCTCCGACAACGGGGCGTTACGGTGGACCACGAAGACCTCCGACTGGTGAATGCGTTTGCTTGGCAGCTCGCACTTCACCCGGAGGTCTTCGCTATGTCAGCCCGACACGCCGTCACCAACGTCCATGGTCAGTACA
>NZ_BDCK01000093.1 GCF_001613465.1 Nocardia niwae NBRC 108934 = DSM 45340
ACTGGTGTCGTAGCCATTGGTTTATGGCGGCGATGTGGATGGTGGCCAGGTAGCGAACGGCGAGTTTGTCGAAGCGGGTGGCGACAGCGCGGTGTTGTTTGAGCTGGTTGATGCCGCGTTCGACGGTGTTGCGGTCCCGGTAGCAGACCGGGTCGAACGCTGGCGGGCGGCCACCAGCGCTGCCGCGGTTGCGGCGGTGCGCGGCCTGGTCGGCCGGGACCGGGATCGTGGTTTTGATCCCGCGCCGACGCAGCCAGTCGCGGTTGGCGCGACTGGAATACGCCTTGTCGGCCAGTACTCGCTGCGGCCGTGATCGCGCCCGCCCGCCCGCGGGCTTGGCGACCTCGATCGCATCCAGAATGGCCGTGAACTGCGGACTGTCGCCAGCTTGACCCGCGGTGATCAGCATCGCCAACGCTCGGCAGCCCTGCTCGCACGCCAGATGCAGCTTGGTGGTCCAGCCACCCCGCGATCGGCCCAGGCCATGATCAGCTGGCTCGGGCACACCACAGCCACCGGGCGGTTCGGCCTGACGGTCGCTGTCGCGACGGGCGCCGCCAGCGTGTTGATGTGCTCGCACGACCGTCGAGTCCACACTCACCTGCCATCCGATCCGCCCGGCGGCATCAGCGAACACCTGCAGCAGTTTCACGATCACCAGCCACACACCACCGCGCTGCCAGCGGCGGAACAACCCGTACACCGCCGACCAGGACCCGTACTGCGGTGGTACGTCCCGCCACGGGCACCCCACCCGGGTCCGCCACCGGATCCCGTCGATGAGCTGCCGTTTCGTCCATTGCGGCGGGCGGCCCGCCTTCTTGTTGCGGGGCAGCAACGGCTCCAACCGCGCCCATTGGGCATCGGTCAGGTCCGCTCGCCCCGCCACCGCTACGCTGGTCAACGAGGTCTCCGTGTTCAAAGGTCATGCTTGGTCGCTGACCCGAATACCGGAGACCTCCCTCAATGTGCACGCTGACACGCCAACGCCGACAACAACTTCCACGGAAACGGTGAACGGGGTGGCACCGCTGCGCGGTGCCACCCCGACAAACACTTCGACACAGGCCCTAG
>NZ_BDCK01000094.1 GCF_001613465.1 Nocardia niwae NBRC 108934 = DSM 45340
CTAGGCAGTGTCTCGAAGTAGCGCCGCAGGTGTGAGACTTTTTGGCAGGCTGGGGGTTTGAGATATGGCGAGATCTCCGGTAGTTGGTTGATCGACCAAGATTCAACTGAACACCGGAGACCTCGTGACCACCCTAGCGGTGACCGCGCGAGCGGACCTGTCCGATGCCCAATGGGCACGGCTGGAACCGCTGCTACCCACCCCGAAACGACCCGGCCGTCCCTCGAGATGGACCCGACGCCGCCTGCTCGACGGTATCCGCTGGCGGATCCGGGTCGGCTGCCCGTGGCGGGACATCCCACCGCAGTACGGGTCCTGGCAGGCGATCTACGCACTGTTCCGCCGCTGGAGTCGAGCCGGGGTGTGGGCAGCGGTGCTGCGGCAACTTCAGGCGATCGCCGACGCCGCCGAACAGATCGGATGGCTGGTCAGCGTGGACTCCACGATCATGCGCGCCCACTCCCACGCCGCCGGAGCCCGCCGCGACGGCGACCGCCAGGCCGAGCCACCCGGCGGCCACCGCAACGAACCGGCCGATCACGCACTCGGGCGGTCCCGGGGCGGGTGGGGAACCAAACTTCATCTGGCCTGCGAACACCGCCTGCGTCCGTTGTCGCTGCTGCTCACCGCCGGTCAAGCCGGTGACAGCCCCCAGTTCGCCGGAGTCCTCGAGGGCATCCGGGTCCCGCGCCTGGGTCGTGGCCGGGCACGCGTGCGTCCGGACCGAGTACTGGCGGACAAGGCGTATTCCTCGGCCGCCAACCGCGCTTACCTTCGCGAGCGTGGTATCCCCGCCACGATCCCGGTCCCGGCAGATCAAGCAGGACACCGCCGCAATCGTGGCCGCGCGGGCGGGCGACCACCGGCGTTCGACCGCCAGATCTACCGGCACCGCAACACCATCGAGCGCGGCATCAACCGACTCAAACAACACCGCGCGGTCGCCACCCGCTACGAGAAACTCGCCACCCGCTACCTCGCCGTCATCCAGATCGCCGCCATCGACCAATGGCTGTGACCTCGACACCTACTTCGAGACACTGCCTAGG
>NZ_BDCK01000095.1 GCF_001613465.1 Nocardia niwae NBRC 108934 = DSM 45340
TCGGTGCCGATCGAGGTGCCTCGCGACCGCGACGGCAGCTTTCAACCGCAGATCGTGCGCAAGCGCCAACGCCGATTGACCGGGGTCGATGAGATCGTGCTGTCGCTGTATGCGAAAGGGTTGACCACCGGCGAGATTTCGGCGCATTTCGCCGAGATCTATGGTGCGTCGGTGTCCAAGGAGACAGTCTCCCGGATCACCGACAAAGTCGTCGCGGAGATGCAGGAATGGTCGAGCCGACCCCTGGACGAGGTCTATGTCGCGATCTTCATCGACGCGCTGGTCGTGAAAGTGCGAGACGGTCAAGTCGCCAACCGGCCGATCTATGCCGCGATCGGGGTGACGGTGACCGGGGAGAAAGACATCCTCGGCCTGTGGGCCGGCAGCGGTGGTGAGGGCGCGAAGTTCTGGATGAGTGTGCTCACCGAGATCCGTAACCGCGGGGTCAAGGACGTGTTCTTCCTGGTCTGCGACGGGTTGAAAGGCCTGCCGGAGGTGGTCGGCAACGTGTGGCCACTGGCCACGGTGCAGACCTGCATCATCCATCTGATCCGCAACACCTTCCGGCTGGCCGGACGCCAGCACTGGGACGCGCTGAAACGGGACGTGAAACCGATCTACACCGCGGTAAACGCCGAGGCTGCCCGCGCCGCGTTGGATGAACTGACCGAGAAGTGGGGAACGAAATACGGTGCGATCGTGCGGCTTTGGGAGAACTCCTGGGAGGAGTTCATTCCGTTCCTCGACTACGACATCGAGATCAGGCGGGTGATCTGCTCGACGAACGCGATCGAGTCGCTGAATGCCCGCTACCGGCGCGCGATCAAGGCCCGAGGGCATTTCCCCACCGAGCAAGCCGCGCTGAAATGCCTGTATCTGGTGACTCGTTCGCTCGACCCGACCGGCGCCGGTCGGGCACGATGGACCATGCGGTGGAAGCCTGCGGTCAACGCGTTCGCGATCACCTTCGCCGACCGCTGGCCCGACGCCCGAACCTACTGAGAGAAACCGCCGGAAACA
>NZ_BDCK01000096.1 GCF_001613465.1 Nocardia niwae NBRC 108934 = DSM 45340
GGTCGGCCCAGCTTCCGTCGCTGATGCCGCCGTTGGCGCCGTTGAGCAGATAGAAGGTCGGTGCGGGCCGATCCGGGTCGGCCGCGCGCAGGACGAGCACCCGGGTGACGCTGTTCATGGCCGTCGAGAAGACACCGACGTCGAGGACCCGCTCGGACTCGGTACGGATGTCGTGGATTCGGGACCCGTCCGGGGCCGTTACGGCGGTGGAATCCGGCGCAGGCTCGGCCGTGGCACTGCCGGGTGCGGCCGTCATCGTCGCAATCGCGAGGACCATGAACAGGATTCGTGTCCGCGAACGGGTGAGCGACATCGCACCTCCGATCTCGAGGCCGCACCTCGGCCGATACCCTCGGCTCCGCGGGCGGGGAACAGGCGACGACTACGAGAGCCGACATCGAGTCAACCGCATGGCGTGAGCTGGTACGCACGGAAACTCGCGACCTTGTGCCCGTTCCCAGGGGGAAGCCCGGTGGACTGCCCATCGGCCCCAATGGGCGCACGACATCTTGCACGCGGAGCCGGTCGCGGCCTAACGTTGGCCGAGTTCCGTCCCGCCCGCGCAGGAAGGCCGTGTGTGGATTCCCTTGCCCCGCTGCCGTATCGCCGCGGCGCGGCGCGGACCGCGCGGCTGGTCGCGGCGCTGACCGTCGCCGCCTTGGGGTTCGCGACCGGTGCGGCCGGGCCTACGAGCGCCGAGCCGCCCGCGCCGGAACTCCCCTCGTCGATCGGCGCGACGCCGGAGCGTTCGCAGATCGCGGCGGCCACTCCGGGGCCGGGGCGGCTGGTGGACCTGACGGTCCACTCCGCCGCGATGGCGAACGACGTGACCGTGCGCGTCCTTCCGGCCGCCGACCCGTCAGCCCCTGCCCCCACTCTCTACCTGCTCAACGGCATCGACGGCGGAGCCGACGGCAACTGGCTCAGCA
>NZ_BDCK01000097.1 GCF_001613465.1 Nocardia niwae NBRC 108934 = DSM 45340
AGTCGGGTGGTGTGCCGGGTCAGCCGGTTCCTGGTCAGGCGGGTGAGCCGGTGCCGGGTGGTCCGGGTGGTGTGGTGGCTCCGCGGGTGGAGTCGGCGCCGGGTCCGGGTGGGGGTGCGGGGCGGGAGGAGGAGCGGGAGCCGGAGCCGTTGGTGGATCCGGAGGTGGTGGCGGGTGTGCTGCCGATGGCGGGGATGATGGCGATGGGGATGTTGCCGATGATCGCCTCGGCGTTGGCGGGTTTGGGCAGTGGTGGTGGCGGTGGTGGGGGTTCGGCGCCGGTGGCCTCGGGTGGGGTCGATGGTTCGGGTGCGGTGGGGATGTCGCCGGAGGCGGCGCGGGCGATGGATGTGTTGAAGCAGTTGGAGGGGGTGTACGGGGAGGGGGATCCGTCGGATCCGCAAGTGCGGGAACTGCCGCGGCAGTCGGGGGGTTCGCCGGGGAGTGGGTCGACCACGCGGGCGATTCGGGCCAAGCAGTTGTTCCAGCGCAACGCGGCGAAGGCGTTCAACAATGTGGACAACCAGTTGGTGTCGTATATGCGGGGTTTGAAGGGGTCGAACAAGGTCGACAAGAAGGCGATCATCGGGTTGGTGCGGGAGGTGAATGTGGCGTTGGCGGAGTTGGGGCCGCAGGCGTACACGAAAGCCGGGCAGCAGAAAGTGCATCAGATCCTGACCGCGGCGTTGCAGAAAGCACACGCGATCGTCTCGGGGGGCAACGCCACCTCCAGTGACACCGCTGCCGCGATCAACCGGTTGACCAAGCAGTACCTGTACAACATCGCGGGCAAGAACCCACCCACCGGATCCACCGGCACCAACGGCAGCACCGGCACGAACGGCAG
>NZ_BDCK01000098.1 GCF_001613465.1 Nocardia niwae NBRC 108934 = DSM 45340
ACGCCGCCGCCGGGGCTGATCAACGAAGTGTCGTAATCCGCCCACGACGACCTCGGCAACGCGAACATCCGCTGCCGCTCCCGATACGAACGCGCCGCATCCGGATCAGGATCCAAGAAGATATGCCGGTGGTCGAACGCGGCCACCAAACGAATGTGCTCCGACAACAACATCCCGTTGCCGAACACATCACCACTCATATCACCCACACCCACCACAGTGAAATCCTGCGCCTGAGTATCGATCTCCATCTCCCGGAAGTGCCGCTTCACACTCTCCCACGCACCCTTGGCGGTAATGCCCATCGCCTTGTGGTCATAACCCGCCGAACCACCGGAAGCGAACGCGTCACCCAACCAGAAACCATAGCTCTGCGCCACATCGTTGGCGATATCGGAGAACGTCGCGGTGCCCTTGTCAGCAGCAACCACCAAATACGTGTCGTCACCATCACGGCGCACGACCCGAGCAGGGGGCAGCACCTGCCCGCTCGCCCGGTCCACGTTGTCGGTGACATCCAGCAGACCGGAGATGAACGTCCGATAGCAGGCCACACCCTCCGCGCCCAAGGCCTGCCGGTCCGCCACCGGGTCACCCGTAGCCGCGGGCGGCTGCTTGACCACGAAACCACCCTTGGCGCCCACCGGCACGATCACCGCGTTCTTCACCGCCTGCGCCTTCACCAAACCCAAGATCTCGGTACGGAAATCCTCCAACCGATCCGACCACCGCAACCCACCCCGCGCCACCGAACCGAAGCGCAGATGCACACCCTCCACCCGCGGCGAATACACGAAGATCTCGAACTGCGGCTTCGGCTTCGGCAACTCGGCGAT
>NZ_BDCK01000099.1 GCF_001613465.1 Nocardia niwae NBRC 108934 = DSM 45340
CCAGCAGGGCGGTGACGTTGTCGTGTTCACCGTTGTCGATGGCGTGTTGGACGAAGGATCGGGATGCGCCGAGCAGGTTTCCTGACGAGTCGGCCAGCTTCTGTCGCAGTGTGTCGGCGATTCGTTGTTCGGGTGTGTCCGCGTTCGACTGGTCTTCGTGGTAGATATTCACGGCACCGTCCGAGAACAGTGCCACGAATCCGCTTCCGGGAAGCTGGAACGACCTGGGGTGCAGGTCACTCAGCTCGATGTCGCCCAGGTAGTCGTTCAAATTCGAGGCGAGCCAGGAGTGCCTCAGCGCGTGCACGGTCATCCCGAGGCTTTCCGCCAGTTCGGCGATGGCGGGGTCGGGCGCGGTCAGTTCGATCGCGGGGCCGCCGTCGTGAGGGATCCAGAAGGCGGGTGAATCGCCGCGCGAAAGGGTGATGAGCTGTGTCGGGGTGGCGAGGGTCAGCACCAGTGTGGTGGCGGGCGGTACAGCGGAATCGGCGTATTTCTCCGAGATCAGCTCGCGAACGGCCCGGTGAGCAGCCTCGAGCGCCTTCTTCGCTGTTCCTTCCGGGTCCGGCCTGGCGCCGTTCGCGACGCGGTCCGCCTCCTCGTGAAGGACAGCCACGGCTGCTTCGGCGGCTGCCTGTGATGCCTCTTCACTGTGTCCCTGGCTGGACACACCGTCGGCGACCGCGGCCAAAGTCCAGCGCTCGCCACCTACATCCGCCGTCTCGACCGCGAAGAAATCCTCGTTCACATTGTGACGGACGGTCTGGCCGCCCCGATCACTCACACCGGCTGCCGAGACCAGATCGACTTCGAAATGATCCCGCC
>NZ_BDCK01000100.1 GCF_001613465.1 Nocardia niwae NBRC 108934 = DSM 45340
GCCGTCGAACACGGCGTATGTGATCTTCACGTCCGGTTCGACGGGGCGTCCGAAGGGTGTGGCGGTTTCGCATTCGGCGATCGTCAACCGGCTGGTGTGGATGCAGACTGCCTACCAGTTGACCGCGGATGATGTGGTGTTGCAGAAGACCCCGGCGACGTTCGATGTGTCGGTGTGGGAGTTCTTCTGGCCGTTGCAGGTCGGTGCTCGGCTGGTGGTGGCGAAGCCGGATGGGCATCGTGATCCGGCCTACCTGGCCGAGGTCATCAGCGCCGAGAAGGTGACCGTCACCCACTTCGTGCCGTCGATGCTGGCGGTGTTCGTGGCGGATACCGCTGCCGCGCGGTGTGATTCGCTGCGGTTGGTGTTCGCTTCGGGTGAGGCGTTGCCGCCGAAGCCCGCGCATCGCCTGCGGGAGTTGACCGGCGCGTCCCTGCACAACTTGTACGGCCCCACGGAAGCGGCGGTCGACGTCACTTTCCACGAAGTGGTGGACGCCGACACCGAGACCGTGCCGATCGGTGCGCCGGTGTTCAACACGCAGGTGTTCGTGCTGGATGCGCGCCTGCGGCCGGTTCCCGTCGGTGTCGCGGGTGAGTTGTATCTCGCGGGCGCCCAGCTCGCGCGTGGCTACGTCGCGCGCCCGGATCTGACCAGCGACCGGTTCGTCGCCAACCCCTACGGGGAGCCCGGCGCGCGGATGTACCGCACGGGTGACTTGGTGGCGTGGACCGAGCACGGTGAGCTCGAGTATCTGGGCCGCACCGACTTCCAGGTGAAACTGCGTGGTCTGC
>NZ_BDCK01000101.1 GCF_001613465.1 Nocardia niwae NBRC 108934 = DSM 45340
CCCTCGGGGACCGGTCGTCAGAACGTCAAGTCGACCGGTAGACCACGCAGCCTGCTGGCTGACTACGCCGAAGAGGGCGCACGACACCCCACCAGACGGCTGACCAGGGAAGAAGCTACACGACCGACGATGCGCCTCCGGCTCCGCGAGCATCTCTCTCCCCCGTAGGCATCCGACGCCGACGTCAGATCGACGACGAAAGCGCGGGGTAACCGCGGGGCTTGCTCGAGTTTGCGCCCACGTAGCTCCGCCAAACGATACGCAATCTGCACAGCGGGCCAGCCAAACGCTCGGTATTGCCGATTGTCGGACATTTGAGAATGTCTCGGCTGGGCGCATGCATCCGTTTGGCTTTGAATCTGTCGAAGCGTTGCCGCGGCCCCGTCGATACGCTACTCGTAGTGAGCCGAAGGAAGCTGAACTATGGCGCTACCCACCCTTGTTGGACGTCCATCAATTGCAGTTGAGTCGCCACCGCGGCCAGTTGACTCCCCCGGCAAGCGGCCGCCGATGGAGTGTACTGCGCGGCGAGCACAGGAGTGCTGATGCCGTCAATCCCTGTCGACCCGGTACTGGAAGCAGCCGGGGCACATGTCGAAGTCGGCGTCGACGGTGGCGCGGCCGCAATCACCGCAGCTTCCCATCCTGTCGCTAGTGTTGAAGCCGCACTGGAAACAGACACTAGAGGATGCATCCTGGTTTGCGCGTGTATCGACGTCGACCAGGGCTTCCTCATCACATTCGGGGCATAGCCTGACCGACCAGCCGCT
>NZ_BDCK01000102.1 GCF_001613465.1 Nocardia niwae NBRC 108934 = DSM 45340
TTCGCCGCATACGCCATCGAGTTGTTGTACCGCAACACCGCCCGCAACTCCTGGGACCCATCCCGCAGATCCAGACCCCCCGAACACAGATACTTCCCCGCCGCCAACGCCGCATCGAACACATTGTGCGGATCGGCCACCCCGTCCCCATTCCCATCCGCCCCGTACACACCCCACGTCCCCGGCAAGAACTGCATCGGACCCAACGCCCGCACATACCCCCCATCCGCCGCCCGGATCACCTCGTTACCCGGCAGACTCCCATCCAGCGCCGGACCATAGATCGGCGCCACCGTCGTGCCCGCCGCATCCGTACGCCCACCCCGCGCATGCCCCGACTCGATCCGCCCGATCCCCGCCAGCAAACTCCACGACAACCCACACCCCGGCGCCGAGGACGCCAACGCCAACTCCGCATTCCGATACGCCGCCAACACCACCTCCGGAATCCCCAACGCACCCCCCGCCGCGGGCAACCGCACCTCCTGCAACGGAACCACCCCCGCGAACGGCGCCCCCGGCGTCACCGCCCGCAACCGCCGCGGCCCCTCCGCCGCCACCGGCAACAACCCCACCACCCCCGACTCCGCACTCGCCGCCGCCAACACCTCCGGCGCCCGCGGCGCGGGCTCCGCCACCGGCGACTGCACCCCCGAACCACTCACCACCGCACCAGCAACAACCAAAGCCGAGACCGTTATCGGAGCAGATACACGCATTCGGCCACACCCAATCCTCGACGTCGT
>NZ_BDCK01000103.1 GCF_001613465.1 Nocardia niwae NBRC 108934 = DSM 45340
GCGAACCCTTCTACGGTCGCCCGGTCGAAAAGATCGGTCGCATACGTCAAGAACCCACCGAGCCCCGCAGCCGCACCCGACTCCGCATAGGCGTCACCCACGATCAAATGCAAATCGAACTGCGACACATCCAAATCGGCATCCACACCAGCCACCGTCAAACCCGGCAACTCCAACGCCGCACGCGCCACATTCTGAAACGACAACCCCACCTGGAACAACGGATGACGCGCCGTCGACCGCGGCGGATTCAACACCTCCACCAACCGCTCGAACGGCACATCCGCATGCGCGAACGCGGCCAGATCAACCTCGCGCTGCCGCGCGAGCAGACCGACGAACGACTCATCCGGCTCCAACCGCGTCCGGAACACCACAGTGTTGACGAACATACCGATCAGATCATCGAGCTCACGCTCACCACGACCCGCGACCGGCGTTCCGACGGCGATGTCGTCCGAACCCGACAACCGGGCCAGTACCACCGCGAACGCAGTGTGCACCACCATGAACAACGTCGCACCATGCGCACGCGCCAAATCCACCAGACCCGCATGAGTCGCCGCATCGATCTCGATGTCCACACGCGCACCCGCCAGCGACGCCACCGCCGGACGCGGACGATCGGTCGGCAACTCCAGCAAGTCGGGCAAGCCCGCCAGCTCACCACGCCAGAACGCGATCTGCCCCGCCGC
>NZ_BDCK01000104.1 GCF_001613465.1 Nocardia niwae NBRC 108934 = DSM 45340
TTTGCCGATCCAGCCCAGATGGGTTTCCAGGATCTGGCCGATGTTCATACGACGCGGCACACCATGGGTGTTGAGGATGATGTCGACCGGAGTGCCGTCCGGCAGGAACGGCATGTCCTCGGTCGGCAGGATCTTGCCGATCACACCCTTGTTACCGTGACGGCCCGCGAGCTTGTCACCGTCCTGGATCTTGCGCTTCTGCGCCACATACACCCGCACCAGCTCGTTGACACCCGGCGGCAGATCATCGTCGTCCTCACGGGAGAACACCCGGATCCCGATCACCTTGCCCGACTCACCATGGGGCACCTTCAACGAGGTATCACGCACCTCACGCGCCTTCTCCCCGAAGATCGCCCGCAACAGGCGCTCCTCCGGCGTCAGCTCGGTCTCACCCTTCGGGGTCACCTTGCCCACCAGGATGTCACCGTCACGCACCTCGGCGCCGATCCGCACGATGCCACGCTCGTCCAGATCGGCGAGCACCTCATCGGAAACATTCGGGATATCACGCGTGATCTCCTCGGCACCCAGCTTGGTGTCACGAGCATCGATCTCGTGCTCCTCGATATGAATCGAGGTGAGAACGTCCTCCTCCACCAACCGCTGCGACAGGATGATCGCGTCCTCGTAGTTGTGACCCTCCCACGGCATGATCGCCACCAGCAGG
>NZ_BDCK01000105.1 GCF_001613465.1 Nocardia niwae NBRC 108934 = DSM 45340
TCCCGTTCGGCGTCGTCGAGGAGGTCGATGTCGCCGATGAGGGTGTGCGGGTCGGTGGCGATGGTGGTGAGGATGCGTTCGAGTCTGCGGCCGAGGGTTTGGACGGTCGTTTCGTCGAACAGGTCGGTGGCGTAGGTGAAGATGGTGTCGAGTTCTCCGGGGGCGCCGTCGTCGCCGTGGTGGGGGTTGACGTTGACTTGCAGGTCGAATTTCGCTGCGACGCTGCCGGTGTCGAGCGCGGCGACGGTCAACCCGGGTAGCCGGAGGGTGGGTTGTTCGTTGTTCTGGAACGACAGCACGACCCCGAACAGGGGGTTGTGGGTGGTCGCGCGGCCGGGGGCGACGACTTCGACGACGCGTTCGAAGGGGATGTCGGCGTTGGCGAAGGCGGCCAGGTCGGTTTCGCGGGCTTGGTCGATGAGTTCGGTGAAGCTCATGCCCGCCTCGACGCGGGTGCGCAGGGCGAGGGTGTTGACGAACATGCCGACCAGGTCGTCGAGCACGCGTTCGCCGCGTCCGGCGATGGGGGTGCCGATGGCGACGTCCGGGTCGCCGGACAGCCGCGCCAGCAGCACCGCCAGCGCGGCGTGCACGACCATGAACAAGGTGCAATTGTGCTCGCGCGCCAG